>NZ_PDNU01000030.1 GCF_002631185.1 Teichococcus rhizosphaerae
ACCAGGCAGCATGCCGCCCTCTCCCAGGCCCTGCTGCCTTACCCTAACTTGGTGCTTTCGTGCTCAGAGCCCGTTTGAGAATGGTATCGCGGCACAAGATGCCGCGCATACTGGCACAGTGGCACCACTATCCCTTGGGCTCTCGGTCTATTCTTAAAAGGTATTTAAGTGTATACAGCTTCTCCGATGATAGGGTTATATTTGGTCTTGGTGTATTTATCGCTCATCTGTCCGTCCTTTACCAAGCGCAGCTTGCCGCCTTCTTTTCATGGCTCCACAAAGGTCTCTGCGGCTCTCCACGCTCAGGTTAACGCCTCATGGAAGATCCTCAATCTCTGATTGAAATCGGGCAGGGGCCAAAACGCTTTCCCCCCGCATGATCCCGCCAATGCGGGTGGTGTCGCGCGGCGGCAGCATGGCGCACCACCTGCCCCGGCTCCGCGCGATGCCGGTCGTCGCGTTCCAGCCTTCCGGTTCCGTCCCCGTGGCCGGAGCAGGGCGGCGGATTGCCAGGGCGCGCTTTGTCCTGTCTTCTGCCGCGACAAGAGCCGGGGACAAGCGATGACGGTGAGCGAGCGCATCCTGCTGGGCATGCTGACGCCTTCCTCCAACACGGTCCTGGAGCCGGTGACGCAGACCATGACCGCCGCACTGCCGGAGGTCTCGGCGCATTTCGGCCGCTTCCGGGTGACGGAGATCGCCCTTTCCGACCAGGCGCTCGGGCAGTTCGACGACAGCGAGATCCTGCGCGCGGCCGAGCTGCTGGCGCAGGCCAGGGTGAACGTCATCGCCTGGAACGGCACCTCCGCCGGCTGGCTCGGCTTCGAGGCGGATGAGCGGCTGTGCCGCCGCATCACCGGGGCCACCGGCATCCCGGCCACCACCTCGATGCTGGCGCTGAACGAGATCCTGGCCCGCACCGGCGTCAGGCGCCTCGGGGTGGTGACGCCGTATCTCGACGACGTGCAGGCACGCATCATCGCGAACTATGAGGGGCTCGGCATCGCCTGCGCGGCGGAGCGGCATCTCGGCCTGCGCGACAATTTCTCCTTCTCCGAGGTTTCCGCCGCCACGCTGCGCGGGATGGTGCGCGAGGTGGCGGCCGCCGGTCCGGAGGCGATCGCCGTGGTCTGCACCAACCTGCGCGCCGCGCCGCTGGTGGCGGAGTGGGAGGCGGAGACAGGCCTGCCCGTCTACGACACCATTGCAACCGTGGTCTGGAAGAGCCTGGTCATGGCGGGTGCAGATCCGGGCCGGGTGCAGGGCTGGGGCCGGCTGTTCCAGGCATTGCGGGATTGAGCGGGGGCGGGGGCAGGGGCGTGCCTCGCCGCGCCCATGCGAAGCCCTCCCGCATTGCGCCGGCCGCGCGGCTTTCCTAAGGAGGCGCGCGCCGGGGGCGGGGCCAGAGGCCTGAAGCAGGGAGGCGAGAGGGAATGGCGAAGGCCCGGCGGAGGCTCGGGGCCGTGCGGGCGGGGGTGGCCGTGCTGCTCGGGGCGCTGGGGCTGGGCGCGGCCGGCATGGGCGTGCTCTGGGTGCAGGAGCGCGAAAGGCTGCTCGGCGAGGAGCCGCCGCGCCGCTCCTCCACCCTGGCCCTGCCGGAGCGCGAGAGCCGCGTCGTGCTTCGGCTCGACCTGCCCTTCGCCCTGCTGCGGCGGGCGGCGCTGGAGGCGGTGCCGGAGAGTTTCACCCAGCGCAGCCCGCCCGGCGCCGCCACGCGGCACGAGGTGACCATCCGCCGGGTGGGCGACCTCGCCCTCTCGGCCGCCGGGAACCGCCTGCGGGTGACGGCCGCCCTCGCCGTGGAGGGCGATGTGGGGCTGGGCGGCG
Organism: Teichococcus rhizosphaerae; assembly: GCF_002631185.1. Classification (GTDB taxonomy): domain Bacteria; phylum Pseudomonadota; class Alphaproteobacteria; order Acetobacterales; family Acetobacteraceae; genus Pseudoroseomonas; species Pseudoroseomonas rhizosphaerae. The sequence continues at coordinate 1,828 of NZ_PDNU01000030.1, forward strand.
CGCTGGCCGACCTGCTCTCGCTCGGCCGCAAGAACATCGACGCGGCGGCCGAGGTGCAGGCCGATCTCGGACTGACGCTGGACGATGGCTGGTGCCCGGCCTGGAGCGTCGCGGTCACCTATCGCTGGCTGCGCATGCCGCGGCTGGAGGTGATCGGCGGCGTCTGGGTGGGCATCGAGGAGCAGGTGCGGGCCCAGGCGGAGGCGGCGCTGCGCGACCTGCCGGCGCAGCTCGCCGCCCTGCTGCCCTGCCGGACGGTGCGGGAGCAGGCGCTGGCGCTGTGGCAGCCGCGCAGCGTCGCGGTGCAGCTTCCCGCCGCGCCGCCGCTGCACCTGACGGTGCGGCCGCAATCCATCGGCCTGTCCGAGATCGCCGCGGCGCCCGGCGCGCTGAACGTGATGCTCGGCCTGCGCGCCGTCACCGCCATCACCTCGCGACGCCCGCCGGAGGCGCCGCCCGCCTTCCTGCCGCCGCTGCACGCCCTGCCCGAGCGCTGGCAGGAGCGGGACGGGCGGCTGCGCGTGGCCATTCCCGTCCGCGCCGGCTACGACATGATCCGCGACTGGCTGATGCGGGAGTTCGGCGGGCGGGACATGCCCTTCGAGACGCCGCTCGGGACGGTGCGCCTGCGGGTGCGGGAGATCTTTCTCTATCCCAGCGATCCGGCGCTGGCGATGGCCGTCACCTTCGATGCCAGCCTGCCCGGCCTGCTGCCCGACACCACGGGGCGGGTGGTGTTCTCCGCCCGGCCGGTGCTGGGCGCCGGTGGCACCAGGGTCGGGCTGGAGGATCTGCGTTTCGTGCGCGACCTGGACAGCCGGGTCTGGTCGCTGGCGACGCTGGTGTTCGAGCGGCAGATCCGCGAATGGCTGGAGGGCATCGCTGTCTATGACCTGCGCGAGGTGATGGACGGGGCGCTGGAGGCGCTGCGCGAGCTTGCCGCCGACCCCGCCAACACCGGCGGGCTGCGCGTCACGCTCACGCGCCCGGAGCTGCGGCTGGAGCGGCTGGTGCCGGAGCTGGACGCGCTGGCCGTGCTGGGCAGCGCCGAGGCCGGCGTGGAGGCCGAGCTGACCTCGCTGCCGCTGCCGCTGCCCTGACCGGCAGGCAGGCGCCTCAGCCGGCCGCGGCCGTCCGGTGCGGCGCGGCCGGCGTTTCCAGCGTCTGGCCCGGCATGCCGAAGCGCCCGAGCCCCGGCAGCTTGATGGCCGGCCGGCGCAGGTCCAGCCCCGCCACGGCGCCTAGCAGGTTCAACTCGATCCCTTCCACCCAGCCCAGGGTGATCCCCGCATAGCCGCCCAGCGTCAGGGAAACGCCGGTGCCCGAGCCCGTGCGGCGCAGCCAGCGCCCGTCCCAGGGAAAGTCCTTGCCGATGGCGGTGGGCGGCAGCACCACCCCCAGCCCCGGCACCGCGCCCATCACCGCCGAGACGAAGGTGTTGGAATTGGGCCCCGGCCAGGCGCGGTAGTGGCCGCGCTCGCGCCAGGCATAGCCGGCGATGGCCTGTTGCAGCGCCGGGATCATCGCCGCCGCCTCCGCGCCATCAAGCGCGAACACCGTCTCGGGCGCATGGCCGAACCAGCGGCCATCGGCCTCGAAGCCGTTCATGCGGATGGGCTCGCCCCAGGCGGTGTAGTCGTAGCGGGTGTAGCCGGCGGCGCCTTCCGGCTTGAAGACGATCCAGCAATGGGTGGCGAAGATGCCGCGCCAGCGCACCGTCTGGGCGGCGAAGACGCGCACCAGGGCGGGGCGGTGCGTGGCGGCGGGCGGCAGCAGGCCGGCGCTGGAGCGGTCGGCGATGCGCCAGCCGGCGCCGCTGCCGCTGCTGAGGTAGAGGGCTGCCGAGATGGCCAGCGGCAGAAGATAAGCCAGGAGGAAGAACCACAGGAAGACACGAAGGGCGAGCATGGAGGGTCCCTGCCGGGGCCCCCGCCGGCGCGGGGACCAAGCCACAAAGAGCAAGGGATGGGGGCGCCGCCCGCCTCCCGCAAGGCTTCGCCGCCGGACGCGGCGGGGAGGCCCGCCCCGCTCGCTGCCTGGCTCAGCGGCCCAGCACGGATTGGTGCACCCAGCCAAGGGGGGTGTCCTCGCCCACCTGGAGCCAGCCGCCCGGCGCCTCGTCGAAGACGCGCAGCGCGGTGGACCTGGGGACCACCCGCACCACCGCCCCCCCGCCGCCCGGGTGGCTGCGGATGTTGACGGGATGCGCCGGGGTGGTGGTGACGGTGCGGCCGGGCGCCTGCGCCGCGGGGGGGCGGGAAGCGGGCGGCGCTTGCGGGCCTGGTGCCGCCGCGGGCGGTGCGGCCGCGAGGGGCGCCGCCGGGGCGGGTTCCCCTGCTGGCATGGGCTGCCCCGGCGCCGCCGGCATGGGGGCGGGGCCGGACTGCCGCATCAGCGCCGTGTCGGAGGGCAGCGGGGGCAGGGCGCCCAGCGACTGGCCCTGGCCGGGGCGGGGCCCGCCGCCCTCGAAGCAGCGCTCGGTGCTCTCGATGTAGACGCGGCTGGCCTCGACATTGGACAGGCCGATGACGAGGTCGGCGCGGAGGGGCTTGCCCTCCTGCGCCGTCACCACCGAGACCCAGGGGATGTAGGGGTCGCTCAACGCGCCGGTCGGGTTCACCTGGCCGCAAACGGCATAGGTGCCGGCGACCTGCTGGCCATAGACCTGAACGGCGCGCAGCCGCATCTCGCCCGTGGCGCGCAGCCGGGCGCGCACCTGTTCCTCGGCGGCGCCGCGCAGGGCGGCGAGGTTGGCGTCCTGGCCGGCGGATGCCTCGCTCGCCTTCTGGTCGCTGTCGTCGCAGCCGGCGAGGCCGAGCAGGGCAAGGAATGGAAGCGGGGCGAGGAGCTTAAGCATCACAGCATCTTACCATGCGCGGCGCGTCCGACGAAGCGATGCGCGACGGCGCCCGGGCCGGCATGCCGGCCGGGCGCGCGCCGCGTGGAGGCGCGGCGGCTTCCGCTCAGGCCAGGGCGGCGTCGAAGCCGTCCGGCACCACGCCACGGCCCCTGGCCAGCGCATAGGGCCCGCGCGGGAGGAACCGGCCGGAGCCGGGCGGCGCCAGCACCTCGCCCTCCCGCACCGCCACCTCGCCACGGCGGATGGTGACGCTTGGCCAGCCCTTCACCGGCATCCCTTTCCAGGGCGTGTAGTCGATGGCGTGGTGCAACCCGTCATTGCGGATGACCCGCTCCGCGTCCGGGTCCCACAGCACGAGGTCCGCGTCGGCGCCGGGGGCGAGGCTGCCCTTGCGGCCGGCGAGGCCGAACAGCGCCGCCGCGTTGGCCGAGGAAAGCCGCACAAAGGCCGGCAGGTCGATGCGGCCCTTCGAGACACCCTCGGAGAACAGCACGGGAAGCCGCGTCTCGATGCCGGGCACGCCGTTGGGGATGGCGTTGAAGGCCGGCATGCCGTCCGGCCGCCGCACCGCCGCGCCGGTGCCATAGGCGCTGCCGCCGGCCACCCGCTTCTGCGTGGCGAAGGAGAAGCCGCAATGGTCGGAGGTGACGACATCCAGCGTGCCGTCCTGGATGCGGCGCCAGATGCGCGCATTCTCGCCCGCCTCGCGCAGGGCGGGGGAGCAGACCGCCTTGGCGCCGGCGAAATCCGCGCCCGTCAGGTCCTCGTGGCTGAGGGTGAAGTATTGCGGGCAGGTCTCGCCCCACACCTTCAGGCCGCGCGCCCTGGCGCGCGCGATCTCGGCCGCCGCCTCCTCGCAGGAGACGTGGAACACCTGGATCGGCTGGTCCACCAGCTCGGCCAGCGCGATGGCGCGGTGCGTTGCCTCGCGCTCCACCACGGGCGGGCGGGACCAGGCATGCTGCAGCGGGTCGGTCAGCCCCGCCTTCAGCAGCGCCTGGATGCGCCAGCCGATGGCGTCGTAATTCTCGCAATGGACGGTGACAAAGGCGTCGAGGCGCCTCGCGGATGCCAGCACCTCGAGGAACTGCGCGTCGGTCAGGCGCAGCGGGTCGTAGGTGAGGAAAACCTTCAGGCTGCGGATGCCGCGCGCGACAAGGGCGGGCAGCTCCTTCTCCATCACCTCCGGCGTCGGGTCGGTGATGATCTGGTGGAAGGAGTAGTCGGCGCGGGAGGCGGCGGCGCGCGCCTCGTAGCCGGGCGCCGAGGCGGCCAGGCTGTGCCCCTTCCATTGCGGCAGGAAGCAGATGAAGGAGGTGGTGCCGCCCGCCAGCGCCGCCGCCGAGCCGCTGGCGAAGCTTTCCTCGTGCACCGTGCCGTCCTGGCCCATCTCCTCCAGGTGGCAATGGGAGTCGAGGCCGCCGGGCGTCACGATCATGCCCTTGGCCGGGATCTCCTCGCGCCCCCGGCCGAGGCCATGGCCGAGCGCGGCGATACGCCCGCCCCGGATGCCGATATCGGCCTCGAACACTTCCGCCGCGCTGGCCAGGGTGCCGCCACGCACCACCAGGTCGAATTCTTCCATCTGTCTTTCCTTCCGCGCCGGCTGGCGGGCTCCACGGCGTGGCCCTGGCCAGGCGGCGCTCACGGGTGAAAATCTGCGGCCGCCGCCGCGATCCGTCCATGGCGATGACGCGTGGCCCTTCCGCTTCCGCGCGATCCAGGGGAAGGATGCGGGCCAGCACTCCCTCCACGACCGAGAGGCCCCGCACCCCATGACACGAGACGCCGCCATCGCCGCCGCCCGCCAGACGCTGGAGGACGGCTCCCTGCTGGAGACCCTGGCGCGCCGCGTGGCCTTCCCCACCGCCAGCCAGGACCCGGCGAGCGGCCCGCACCTGTGGGGCTATCTGGAGCGGGAGATCGCCCCGGACCTGGAGCGGATGGGCTTCTCCTGCGCGATCCACCCCAACCCCGCCGGGGAGGGCGGCCCCTTCCTGATCGGCCGCCGCATCGAGGATCCGGCCCTGCCGACGCTGCTCACCTATGGCCATGGCGACACGGTGCTGGGCATGGAGGGGCAATGGCTGGAGGGCCTTTCCCCTTGGGTGCTGACGCAGCGCGGGGAGCGGCTCTACGGGCGCGGTATCGTCGACAACAAGGGCCAGTTCACCAGCAACCTGGTGGCGCTCGACGCGGTGCGCCGGGTGCGCGGGCGCCTCGGCTTCAACGTGGTGGTGCTGCTGGAAACCAGCGAGGAGGTGGGCTCCCCCGGCATCGACGCGTTCTGCCGCGCGCATCGCGAGGCGCTGGCGGCGGATGTGCTGATCGCCTCGGACGGGCCGCGCCTGGTGCCGGAGGTGCCGACGCTGAGCCTCGGCACGCGCGGCGCCATCAGCTTCGACCTGCGGGTGCGCTACCGCGAGGGCGGCCACCATTCCGGCAACTGGGGCGGCATCCTGGCCAATCCGGGCGTGCGGCTGGCGCATGCGCTGGCCAGCATCATCGACCGCGACGGCAAGGTGCTGGTGCGCGAGCTGGTACCGGAGGGCATCTCCGACAGCATCCGCCGCGCCCTGGCCAAATGCCGCGTCGATGGCGGGCCGACGGGGCCGAAGGTCGACCCCTGGTGGGGCGAGCCGGGCCTCTCGGCGGCGGAGAAGGTGTTCAGCTGGAACACCTTCGAGGTGCTGGCCTTCAGCACCGGCAACCCGCTGGCGCCCGTCAACGCCGTGCCGCCCGAGGCCTTCGCCCGCTGCCAGATCCGCTACACGGTGGACCGGCCGGTGGAAAGCTTCGTGCCCGCCATCCGCCGCCACCTCGCCGCCCAGGGCTTCGACGACGTGGTGGTGGAGGAGGTGAAGGAAGGCGCCGACTGGGCCGCCACCCGCATGGACCCCGAGGGACCCTGGCCCACCCTCGTCGCCGCCTCGGTGGAGCGCAGCCTGGGCAAGGCGCCGATGATCGTCCCCAATGCCGGCGGCTCGCTGCCGAATGACAGCTTCGCCCTCACGCTGGGCCTGCCCACGGTCTACATCCCGCATTCCTACAGCGGCTGCTCGCAGCACGCGCCGAACGAGCACGCGCTGCTGCCGCTGATGCGCGAGGCGCTGGAGATCGGCGCCGGGCTGTTCTGGGACCTGGGCGAGCAGCCCTGGCCGGGGCGGCGGGGGGCGCTGCCGGCCTTCGCGCCGGAAGGGGCGGGCTGAGCCTCAGCCCGGGCGCCACGCCGGCCGGGCGGGCAGGATGGCATCGCGCAGCGCCGCCATGGCGGGCGGCAGCGGGCCATCCCCGAACGGCTCCGCCACCTCCACCGGCCGGCGGTCCTGCATCACGTAGCAGCGGCCGGCGAAGCCGCGCACCAGCCGCAGGTCGTGGGTGACGAACAGGTAGGCCACGCCCGTCTCCCGCCGCAGCCGGGCCAGCAGCGCCAGGATGCGCGCCTGTGTCTCGAGGTCCAGGCTGTTCACCGCCTCGTCCAGCAGCACGAGGCGCGGGCCGGGTGCGAGGGCGCGGGCGATGCAGAGGCGCTGCAACTGCCCGCCGCTCATCCGGTGCGCCAGGCGGTCCATGACGGCGGGATCGAGCCCCACCGCCCGCATCAGGCCAGCGACGCGCGCACGCAGGGCCTCGCGCGGCAGGCGCGCGGCCAGCAGCGGCTCGGCCATCACCGCGAAGGCGGACAGGCGCGGGCTGGTGGCACCGAACGGGTCCTGGAACACCGCCTGGATGGCCCGCCGGTCGGCCGGCGCCACGCGGCCGCGCGCATCGCGCAGGGGGCGGCCCTCGAACAGCACCGTGCCGGCATCGGGCGCCTCCAGGCCCAGCATCAGGCGGCCCAGCGTGCTCTTGCCCGAGCCGGTGGGCCCGAGCAGCGCCACGCATTCGCCCGCCTCGATGCGGAGCGCCGCCGCCTCCAGCACCGGCAGGCGGCGGCGGGCGAGCAGGCCGCCCTGGCGATAGGCGTGGTGGATGCCCTCCATGCGCAGCAGGCTCATGCCGGCGCCGCCTCGCCGTAGAGGGCGAAGTGCGTGGCCAGCAGGTTCTGGCTGTGCGGGTGGCGCGGGGCGTCGAAGAAGTCGTGCACCGGCTGCTCCTCGACCACGCGGCCCGCCTGCATCACCGCCACCCGCCCGGCCAGCCGCGCCACCACGGAAAGGTCGTGCGTCACCAGCAGCAGGCCGAGGCCGCGCCGCGCCACCAGCCGCTCCAGCAGGCCGAGGATCTGCGCCTGGACGATGAGGTCGAGATCGGTGGTGGGCTCGTCGACCAGCAGGAAGCCAGGGTCCCGCGCAAGGGCCAGGGCCAGCATGGCCCGCTGCAGCATGCCGCCGCTGAGCTGGGAGGGGTAGAGGCCGAGCAGGGCGGCGGGCTCGGCGAAGCCCACCTCCCGCAGCAGGCTTTCGGCCCTGGCCGTGGCGGCGCCGCCGCGCAGCCCGTCGCAGGCCAGCGTCTCGCGGAAATGCCGGCCGATGCTGACCAGCGGGTTGAAGCCGCCGCGCGGCGCCTGCTGCACGAAGCCGATGCGCCGGCCGCGCAGCGCCGCCTGCCCGGCGGCATCCAGCACCGCGCCATCCAGCCGCAGCACGCCGGCCGCGCGCCGCACCCCCGCCGGCAGCAGGCCGAGCAGCGCCAGCGCCGTCAGGCTCTTGCCGCCGCCGCTGGTGCCGACGAGGCCCAGCACCTCGCCCCGGCGCAGCGCCAGCGAGACGCCATCGACCAGCACCCGGCCGCCGGCTTCCAGCCGCAGCCCCTCCAGGGCCAGCCCTCCCGCCATGAACCCGGCGCTCAATGCGCGTGCCCCCGCAGCGCCGGGTCCAGCCGGTCGCGCAGCGCGTCGCCCAGCAGGTTGAAGGCCATGACGGTGAGCAGGATGGCGGCCCCCGGCAGCAGCACCAGCATCGGCGCCGTGCGGAAGAAGGGCCGGGCGTCGTTGATCATGATGCCCCATTCCGGCGCGGGCGGCGCGAGGCCAAGGCCAAGGAAGGAAAGCCCCGCCAGGTGCAGCATCCAGTGGCCGAGGTCGAGGCTGGCCAGCACGGCGAGCTGCCCGGCCAGCACCGGCAGCACGTGCCGCCGCAGGATGGCGAGGCGCGACAGCCCCGCCACGCGGGCGGCGAGGATGTGCTCCCGCTGGCGCAGCGACAGGGTGAGGCCGCGCACCAGCCGCGCATACCAGGCCCAGTGGGACAGGGCGATGGCCACCACCACATTGGCAATCCCCGTGCCCAGCGCGCCGATCATGAACAGCGCCAGCACCAGGGTGGGGACGGTCATGAAGGCGTCGCAGACGCGCATCAGCACGGCGTCCACCACGCCGCCCGCCATGCCGGCCAGGGTGCCCACGGCGCAGCCCAGCGCCAGCACCAGCACCAGGATGGCGGCCACGGCGCCGAAGGAGGCGCGCGCGCCCCAGAGCAGGCGGGACAGCAGGTCCCGCCCCAGATGGTCCGTGCCGAGCCAGTTGCCGGCGGAGGGGGGCAGGAGGCGGCGGGCGATGTCGGTGGCCTCGGGGTCGTTCGGGGCGATCCAGGGCGCCAGCAGCGCGGCGCCCAGCAGCAGCGCAACCAGCGCCACGGCCAGCGGCAGCAGGATGCGCCTCACGCCGCGCGCTCCAGCCGGATGCGCGGATCGAGCCAGGCATAGGCGAGATCGACCAGCAGGTTGCCGAGCACGAACACCAGGGTCAGCACCATGACGAAGCCCTGCAGCACCGGGTAGTCGCGGTTGGCGATGGCCAGCAGCGCCCAGCGGCCGAGGCCGGGCCAGCCGAACACCGTCTCCACCACCATGGCGCCGCCGATCAGCTCGCCCAGGTGCAGCCCCATGGCCGTGAGCGGCGGCAGCATGGCGTTCAGCACCACATGCCGGCCGAGCAGTGTGCGGCGCGGCAGGCCGCGCGCGGCGGCGAAGCGCAGATGCGGCTCCCCCAGCGCGCCGAGCACCGAGGCGCGCACCAGCCGCAGCATGACGCAGGCCGACATGGCGGCGGTGGCCAGCGCCGGCAGCACCAGGCTCGCCGGCCCCTCGCGACCCATCGCCGGCAGCCAGCCCAGCGTGACGGCGAAGAGCAGCACCAGCAGGAAGGCGAGCCAGAAATTCGGCACCGAGACGCCCAGGAAGGCGATCAGCCGCGTCGCGTGGTCCGGCCAGCGGTCGCGCCGCAGCGCCGCCCACAGGCCGAGCGGGATGCCAAGCGCCAGCGTCACCAGCATGGCGGTGCCGGCCAGTTGCAGCGTGGCCGGCAGGAACTGCGCGATCTCCTCCGCCACGGGGCGGCGGGTGAACCAGGAGGTGCCGAGATCGAGCCGCAGGGCATCCCACAGCCAGGCGCCGTACTGCGCCAGCAGCGGCCGGTCGAGCCCCAGCTCGGCGCGGGCGGCGGCGAAGGCGGCATCGGTGGGCGGGACCTGGGCGAGGCGGAGGTAGTCCAGCGCCGGGTCGCCCCGCCCCAGCCGCAGCATGGCGAAGAAGCCGAAGGACACCGCCAGCAGCAGCGGCGGCAGCGACAGCAGGCGGCGCAGCGCGAAACCCGTCATCGTGCCTCAGCCGTGCGGCCGGATACGGTCGAAGGGAATCTCGTAGCGCGTGCCGCCAAAAGGTACGGCACCCAGATCCGCGCGGTGGACGAGCTTGTTGGTGAGGAAGGAGATGGGGAAATACACCGCCTGCTCGTGCAGGGTGGTCAGCAGCCAGCGATATTCCGCGGCGCGCTTCTCCTCGTCGGTGGTGGCCAGCACGGCGCCGATGCGGCGGTCGACCTCGTCCTTCATCGGCAGGCCGCGCTGTGCCTGGTAGTCGGCATGGGCGGGCTGGCGCATGGAGCCCAGAAAGGCGTGCGGGTCGTAGGGCGCGCCCCAGGTGTCGGCGAAGATCATGCCGAACTCGCCGGATTTCTGGCGGCCGAGATAAGTGGCGCTGTCCTCGCCCAGCAGCCGCGCCCCGATGCCGATGCGCGCGAGATCGCCCTGCATGGCCTCGGCCAGCGCCTTCTGCAGGGCGTCGCCGCCGGTGAAGCAGAGGTCGAGGACCAGCTCGCGCCCTTCCCGCTGGCGCAGCCGCGCCCCGGGAGGCAGGTGCCAGCCGGCCTGCTCCAGCAGCGCCACGGCCGCCGCGCGGTCAAAGGCGGGGGCGCGGAGGCCGAGGCCGGTATAGGGGAAGTTCTCGGCGAACAGCGTTCCGGCCGCCGGCTCGGTGTCCAGCAGCACATGCCGCACCAGCGCCGCCCGGTCTATGCCGTGGGCGATGGCGCGGCGCACCGCGGGATCGTCGGTCGGGAAGCGCGCCGAGTTCAGCGCCACCAGCCGCGTGGCGAGTGGCGGCGAGATGGCGGTGGTGAAGCGGCGGTCGGCGGCGAAGCGGCGGAAGGTGTCGGCATCGAGCTGGTCGGTGCCGTAGACGAGGTCGATCTCGCCGGCTTCCAGCGCCAGGGCGCGCGTGTTGCTGTCGCTCACCACCCGCACCATGACCTGCTCCAGCGCCGGCGGCTCGCCCCAGTAGCCGGGATTGCGGCGGAACAGGTCGTGCTGCCCGGGGTGCGTCTCGGCCAGCAGCCAGGGGCCGGTGCCGATGGGAGCGTCGACGCCGCCATCCGGCCGCAGCACCGCCGGCGAGGCGAAGCGGAGCGGCCGGATCAGCGCCAGCTCCATCAGCGCCGGGTGATAGGGGCCGCGCAGCCGGAGGCGCACCGTGCCGGGATCGACGGCCTCGACATCCTCGATCTGCGCCACCAGCTCCAGCCAGTTGTGCCGGCTGGGCTGCGCCAGCAGGGCGCGGATATTGGCCACCACCGCCGCGGCATCGAAAGGTGCCCCATCCGTGAAGCGCAGGCCGGGGCGCAGGGTGAACACGTAGCCCCGCCCGTCATCCTCGCGCTCCCAGGCGGTGGCCAGGGCGGGGGCGAGCCGGCCGCCCTCCATGTAGCGGACCAGCGGCTCGTAGAGCATGGCCTGGGCATACATCTGGTTCGGCGCGTAGCGGTGCGGGTGCAGGGGGCCGGCATTGCCGGCCCAGGAGAAGCGCAGCGTGCGGGGCAGGGGCCTGGACGCCGCCGCCGCGGGGCGCGGCAGGACTGGCAATCCGGACAGCGCGGGCAGGGCCCGCAGCAGGGAGCGGCGTCGCATCGGGCCGGCCTCGCAGCATGGGTGTATGAGATTTCCGTGAAATCCTCATACGATCGCGGGGCCGGGGCTGTCCAGTGCGGGGGCGGAGGAAGGAGCGCGTCCCGCCCGGCCGGCCGCCTCCGGGTGCCTCGTGCCTGGCACGGGGTTGCCGAGATCACCGTGGCGCGGAAGATTGTTTCGGAGCCGGGCGGTGTTCCGGAACGGAAATGCGCCGGGGGCGGTGGCCGCGCAGCAAAATGCGCCCTGTCGTTTTCCGCGTGATTTCGCCGGAAAGCTGGTGGAAGCTTTCCGTGCAGGACCGGAAAACCGGCCTGGAAGGCGCGTGCGGCATGGCGCGCGCCCAGGGAAGGAGGGACGCGCATGGGCCAGCCGGCAGCACCGCATTCCACGCAGCGGCACTGCGTGCCGCCTTCCGCCGGCGGTGCCGCGGCACCGCCCGCAACGGGTGGGAGCTGACGCGCCGCCGGGCCCGTCCTCCCGCTTGCCGCCATCGCCTCATGAGCAGCGCCGCGGGCGCTGACGGAGCCGCTCGCCATGGCCAACCCCATTCTGGTGCATGCTGAGTCGAACCGCTTCTTCCTGACGGGCATCCAGGCGCTGGTGCATCTGCCCATGCTGCAGCGGATGCGCGATGCCAGGGCCGGGCTGAACACCGCCGGCTTCATCTCGGGCTACCGGGGATCGCCGCTCGGCAGCCTCGACCAATCGCTGTGGCGGGCGCAGGCACGCCTGGCCGAGCACCGCATCCACTTCGAGCCCGGCGTGAACGAGGAGCTCGCCGCCACGGCGGTCTGGGGCACGCAGCAGAACAGCCTCGACCCGGCCAGCAGGTATGACGGCGTCTTCGCCCTATGGTACGGCAAGGGCCCCGGCGCCGACCGCAGCCTCGATGCCTTCAAGCACGCCAACGCCGCCGGCACGGCCCGGCATGGCGGCGTGCTCGTGGTGGTGGGCGACGACCACGGCGCGAAATCCTCCTCCCTGCCGCACCAGAGCGACCACATCTTCACCGCGGCGATGATCCCGGTGCTCAATCCGGCCACCGTGGCGGAGCTGCTCGATTTCGGCCTGCATGGCTGGGCCATGTCGCGCTACTCGGGCTGCTGGGTGGCGATGCGCGCCATCGCCGACACGGTGGAGACATCCTCCGCCGTGGCGCTCGACCCGTTCCGCGTCGAGACGCGCCTGCCGGACGACTTCACCCTGCCGCCGGGCGGCCTTTCCATCCGCTGGCCGGACCCGCCGCTGGAGCAGGAGTGGCGGTTGCAGCGCTACAAGGTCTATGCCGCCATGGCCTATGCGCGGGCCAACGGCCTCAACCGCGTGGTGATGGACAGCCCGCGCGCGCGGCTCGGCATCGTCACCACCGGCAAGTCGTATCTGGATGTCCGGCAGGCGCTGGACGCGCTCGGCATCGACGAGGGCTGCGCCGCGCGCATCGGGCTGCGGCTGCTCAAGATCGGCATGACCTGGCCGCTGGACGCGGATTGCGTCCGCCACTTCGCCGAGGGGCTGGAGGAGATCCTGGTCGTCGAGGAGAAGCGGCAGAACATCGAGTACCAGCTCAAGGAACAGCTCTACAACTGGAACGAGAACGTCCGCCCGCGCGTGACGGGGAAATACGACGAGACGGGGGAATGGGACCACCCCGACCACGACTGGCAACTGCCTGCCGCCGGGGAGCTGAACCCGGCGCTGATCGCCCGCGTGCTGGCGCGCCGCATCGGCCGCTTCCACCAGAGCGAGCGCATCGGGGCGCGGCTGGCGCTGCTGGAAGCGCGCGAGGGCGCCGCGGCCGCGCCGGGCGCCGGCACGCCGCAGCGGCTGCCGCATTACTGCCCGGGCTGCCCGCACAACACCTCCACCCGCGTGCCCGAGGGCAGCCGCGCCCTGGCCGGCATCGGCTGCCACTACATGGCGCTGTGGCTGAACCCCGAGCAGACGCGCACCTTCAGCCAGATGGGCGGGGAAGGCGTGGCCTGGGTGGGGCAGGCGCCGTTCACTGCCACCCGCCACGTCTTCGCCAATCTCGGCGACGGCACCTACGCGCATTCCGGCCTGCTGGCCATCCGCCAAGCCGTGGCGGCGCGGGTGCCCATCACCTACAAGATCCTGTTCAACGACGCGGTCGCCATGACGGGCGGGCAGCCCGTGGAGGGCGCGCTCACCGTGCCGCAGATCGCCCGCCAGGTGGCGGCGGAAGGCGTTTCGCGCATCGTCGTCGTCACCGACGATCCGGCGCGCCATCCGCCCGGCACGCTGCCCGAGGGCGTGCCGGTGCATCACCGCCGCGCGCTCGACGCGGTGCAGCGGGAGCTGCGCGACCATCCGGGCGTTTCCGTGCTGATCTACGACCAGACCTGCGCCGCCGAGAAGCGCCGCCGCCGCAAGCGCGGCGCCATGCCGGACCCGGCCCGGCGCGTCTTCATCAACGACCGCGTCTGCGAGGGCTGCGGCGATTGCAGTGCCAAGTCGAACTGCATGTCCGTGGTGCCGGTGGAAACCGAGTTCGGGCGCAAGCGGGAGATCGACCAATCCTCCTGCAACAAGGACTTCTCCTGCCTGGAGGGCTTCTGCCCCAGCTTCGTGACGGTGGAGGGCGGCAGGCCGCGCCAGGCGAGGGCGCTGGCCGGCGCAGCGGCGGAGGACGAGGCGCTGCTGCCGGAGCCGCCCCTCGTCGCGCTCGACGCGCCCTATGGCATCCTGGTGGCCGGCGTCGGCGGCACCGGCGTGGTGACGATCGGCGCCCTGCTCGGCACGGCGGCGGCGCTGGAGGGCAAGGGCGTCACCGCCCTCGACATGGCCGGGCTGGCGCAGAAGGGCGGGCCGGTCTGGTCGCATGTCCGCATCGGCGCGCGGCAGGAGGAGCTGCACGCGGCGCGCATCGCGACGGGCGAGGCGGGGCTCCTGCTGGGCTGCGACATGGTGGTGGCCGTGGCGCGGGACTCGCTGTCCAAGCTGCGGCCCGGGCATTCCCATGCCGTGGTCAACCGCGACGTCTCCGTCACCAGCGATGCCGTCCGCCGCTTCGCCGCCCAGGCGCGGACGGGCGACGCGGCGCGGCTCGCCGATCCGCTGTTCCCCATCGGCGCGATGGAGACGCGGATCGCCGATGGCACCGGCCCGGGCCGCGCGCATTTCGTGGCGGCCACCCGGCTGGCAACCGCGCTGCTGGGCGATTCCATCGCCGCCAACCTCTTCCTCGTGGGCTATGCCGCGCAGAAGGGGCTCCTGCCCGTCTCGCCGGCCTCCATCCTCCGCACCATCGAGCTGAACGGCGCGGCGGTCGAGCTGAACCGGCGCGCCTTCACCTGGGGCCGCCGCTGCGCGCTGGACCCGGAGGCGGTCGGGCGGCTCGCCCTGCCGCCGGAGGCGGAGCCGGCCCATCGCCGGCTGTCCACGACTCTTGAGGCGGTGATCGAGCGGCGTGCGGCGGAGCTGGCCGCCTATCAGGACGCCGCCTATGCGGAGCGCTACCTGCGCATGGTGCGGCGCATCCGCGAGGCCGAGGCGGCGGTGCTGCCGGGCTCTGCCTCGCTGACGGAGGCCGTGGCGCGCGGCTACCACAAGCTGCTGGCGGTCAAGGACGAGTACGAGGTGGCCCGCCTCCACGCGGAGACCGACTTCCTGCCGCGCCTGAGGCAGCGCTTCGAGGGCGATTTCCGCCTGGTCTTCCACTTCGCGCCGCCCCTCTGGTCGCGGCCCGACCCGCGCACGGGGGAGCCGGCGAAGCGGGCCTTCGACGGGCGCTGGGTCATGCCGGCGCTGCGGCTCCTGGCGCGGCTGCGCGGCCTGCGCGGCACTTGGCTCGATCCCTTCCGCTTCTCCGAGGACCGCCGGCTGGATCGGCGCCTGCTCGCCGACTACGAGGCCGCGCTCGAGGAAATCCTGGCGGTTCTCGATGCCGCCAACCATGCCGAGGCGGTGGAGCTTGCCGCCCTGCCGGAGCTGATCCGCGGCTACGGCCCGGTGCGGAAGCGGCATGCCGAGCACGCCACACGCCGCCGCGCCACCTTGCTGGAGGCGCTGCGCGGCCATGCGGCGCCTCCTGGCGCGCAGGGCGCGCAGGGCGCGGCGGCGCCGGCCGGCGCCATGGCGCATTGAGGAAGTGGGGCAGGGAAGGGGCAGATGATGACCGGACTGGATTTCGGCCTGGGCGAGACGGCGGACGCGCTGCGCGAGCAGGTCGTGGCCTTCGCCGCCGCGGAGGTCGCCCCGCGTGCCGCGGAGATCGACCGCGGCAACGCGTTCCCGATGGATCTCTGGCGCAAGATGGGCGCGCTGGGGCTGCTCGGCATCACCGCGCCGGAGGAATATGGCGGCGCCGCCATGGGCTATCTGGAGCATTGCGTGGCGATGGAGGAGCTGAGCCGCGCCTCGGCCAGCGTGGCGCTGTCCTATGGCGCGCATTCCAACCTCTGCGTCAACCAGATCAGCCGGAACGGCAGCGAGGCGCAGAAGCGCCGCTACCTGCCGCGCCTGATCGCGGGCGAGCATGTCGGCGCGCTGGCGATGAGCGAGCCGGAGGCGGGCTCGGACGTGGTGGGCATGCGCTGCCGCGCCCGGCGCCAGGGAGACCGCTACATCCTCGATGGCCGGAAGATGTGGATCACCAACGGGCCGGATGCCGACGTGCTGGTGGTCTATGCCAGGACGGAGCCCGAGGCCGGGCCGCGCGGCATCACCGCCTTCCTTGTCGAGAAGGGCTTCGCCGGCTTCTCCACGGGGCGGAAGCTGGACAAGCTCGGCATGCGCGGCTCCAACACCTGCGAGCTGGTCTTCGAGGATTGCGCGGTGCCGGCGGAGAACGTGCTGGGCGCCGAGGGACGGGGCGTGAACGTGCTGATGAGCGGCCTCGACTACGAGCGCGCCGTGCTGGCCGCCGGCCCCACCGGCATCATGCGCGCCTGCCTCGACGTCGTGCTGCCCTATGTGCATGACCGGCGCCAGTTCGGCCGCCCGATCGGCGAGTTCCAGCTCATGCAGGGCAAGCTGGCCGACATGTACACGGTGACGAATGCCGCCCGCGCCTATGTCTATGCCGTGGCGCGCGCCTGCGACCAGGGCCGGACCACGCGCAAGGACGCCGCCGGCGCCATCCTCTTCGCCGCCGAGCGCGCGACCTGGATGGCGCTGGAGGCGATCCAGTGCCTCGGCGGCAATGGCTACATCAACGACTATCCCACGGGGCGGCTGCTGCGGGACGCCAAGCTCTACGAGATCGGCGCCGGCACCAGCGAGATCCGCCGCATGCTGATCGGCCGCGAATTGTTCGCCGAGACGGCCTGAGGGCGCCGCCATGCCGATCCTCGAGACGGAGCTGGACCTCCGCGCGCCCGACGCGCTGCGCAACGCCGAGGCCTCGCGCGCCCTGGTGGCCGATCTGCGGGCGACCGTGGAGCGGATACGCCAGGGCGGCGGCGAGGCGGCGCGCGCACGGCACCTCGCGCGCGGCAAGCTGCTGCCGCGCGACCGCGTCCGCGCGCTGCTGGACCCGCTTTCGCCCTTCCTGGAGATCGGCCAGCTCGCGGCGCATGGCCTGTATGGCGGCGAGGTCCCGGCGGCCGGGCTCGTCGCCGGCATCGGCCGCGTGGCGGGGCGCGAATGCATGGTCGTGGCCAACGACGCCACGGTGAAGGGCGGCACCTACTTCCCCCTGACGGTGCAGAAGCACCTGCGGGCGCAGGAGATCGCGGAAGCGAACCGCCTGCCCTGCCTGTACCTCGTGGATTCGGGCGGCGCCCACCTGCCGAGCCAGGACGAGGTGTTTCCCGGGCGTGACCATTTCGGACGCATCTTCTACAACCAGGCCAACATGTCGGCGCAGGGCATCGCGCAGATTGCCGTGGTCATGGGCTCCTGCACCGCGGGCGGCGCCTATGTGCCGGCGATGTGCGACGAGAGCATCATCGTGCGTGGGCAGGGCACCATCTTCCTCGCCGGCCCGCCGCTGGTGAAGGCGGCCACGGGCGAGGTGGTCTCCGCCGAGGAGCTGGGGGGCGCCGAGCTGCACAGCCGCGTCTCCGGCGTGACCGACCACCTGGCGGAGAACGACGCGCATGCGCTGGGCATCGCCCGCCGGATCGTCGCCGGCCTCGGCCACGCGCCGCGCGCGCCGCTGCCGCTGCGCACGCCCCTGCCGCCGCGCCATGCGGCGGAGGAGCTCCACGCCCTGGTCCCCGCCGACCGCCGCACGCCCTTCGAGGTGCGCGAGGTGATCGCGCGGCTGGTGGACGACAGCGCCTTCGACGAGTTCAAGCGGCTCCATGGCCCCACCCTGGTCTGCGGCTTCGCGCATCTCTGGGGATATCCGGTGGGCATCGTCGCCAACAACGGCATCCTGTTCTCGGAAAGCGCGCGCAAGGGCGCGCATTTCATCGAGTTGTGCGCGCAGCGCGGCATCCCGCTCATCTTCCTGCAGAACATCACCGGCTTCATGGTCGGGCGGAAATACGAGGCGGGCGGCATCGCCAGGGACGGCGCCAAGATGGTCACCGCCGTGGCCACGGCGGCGGTGCCGAAATTCACCGTCATCATCGGCGGCAGCTTCGGCGCCGGCAATTACGGCATGTGCGGCCGCGCCTATTCGCCCCGCTTCCTGTGGATGTGGCCCAATGCCCGCATCGGCGTCATGGGCGGCGAGCAGGCGGCGGCCGTGCTGGCCACGGTGCGGCGCGACGGCATCGAGGCCCGGGGCGGCCAGTGGACGGCGGGGGAGGAGGAGGCCTTCAAGGCGCCCATCCGCGAGCGCTACGAGGCGCAGGGCCATCCCTACTACGCCAGCGCCCGGCTCTGGGACGACGGGGTGATCGACCCGGCCGACACGCGGCGCGTCCTGGCGCTGGCCCTGTCCGCCAGCCTGAACGCGCCCATTCCGCCGACGCGCTTCGGCCTGTTCCGGATGTGAGGGAAGGGCCGATGGACGCCACCCCGCCATTCCGCAAGATCCTCGTCGCCAACCGGGGCGAGATCGCCTGCCGCGTCATGGCCACCGCCCGGCGCATGGGCATCGCCACCGTGGCCGTCTATTCCGAGGCCGATGCCCGGGCGCGGCACGTGTCAATGGCCGACGAGGCCTGGCCGGTCGGTGCCGCGCCGGCGCGGGAGAGCTACCTTTCCGTGCCGGCGATCCTCGACGCCGCCCGGCGCTCCGGCGCCGAGGCGGTGCATCCCGGCTATGGCTTCCTGTCGGAGAACGCCGACTTCGCGGCGGCCTGCGCGGCGGCGGGCCTCGTCTTCATCGGCCCGCCGGCCGCGGCCATCCGCGCCATGGGTTCCAAGGCCGGGGCCAAGGCGCTGATGGGACGGGCGGGGGTGCCGCTGGTGCCCGGCTATCACGGAGCGGACCAGTCGCTGGAGCGGCTGGCGGCGGCGGCGGCGGAGATCGGCTACCCCGTGCTGGTCAAGGCCTCGGCCGGCGGCGGCGGCAAGGGGATGCGGGTGGTGGAGGCGCCGGAGGGGCTGGCCGATGCCCTCGGCGGCGCGAGGCGGGAGGCCCTGGCCGCCTTCGGCGACGGCCGGCTGCTGATCGAGAGATACCTCTCCCGCCCCCGCCACATCGAGATCCAGGTCTTCGCCGACCGGCACGGCAACACCGTCTCCCTGTTCGAGCGCGACTGCTCGA
Organism: Teichococcus rhizosphaerae; assembly: GCF_002631185.1. Taxonomy (GTDB): domain Bacteria; phylum Pseudomonadota; class Alphaproteobacteria; order Acetobacterales; family Acetobacteraceae; genus Pseudoroseomonas; species Pseudoroseomonas rhizosphaerae. Next base: position 20,435 of record NZ_PDNU01000030.1, read on the forward strand.
TCCAGCGGCGCCACCAGAAGGTGATCGAGGAGGCGCCGGCGCCCGGCATGGACCCGGCGCGCCGGCAGGCCATGGGCGAGGCCGCCATCGCCGCCGCGCGGGCGGTGGGCTATGTCGGCGCCGGCACGGTGGAGTTCATCGCCGAGGACGGGGCCTTCTTCTTCATGGAGATGAACACCCGCCTGCAGGTCGAGCACCCGGTGACGGAGATGGTCACGGGGCTCGACCTGGTGGAGTGGCAGATCCGCGTGGCGTCCGGCGAGCCCCTGCCCGCCATGCGGCCCGGCCTGCGGGGCCACGCCATCGAGGCGCGGCTTTACGCCGAGGACCCCGCGCGGGGCTTCCTGCCCGCCACGGGCGTGCTGCGGCACCTGCGGCAGCCCGTGCCGGTGCCCGGGCGCGTGCGGGTGGACACGGGCGTGCGGGAGGGCGACGCCATCACCCCGCATTACGACCCGATGATCGCCAAGCTGGTCGTCTGGGGCGAGGACCGCGCGGCCGCCCTGCGGCAGCTCCGGGCCGCCCTGGCGGAATACGAGGTGTCCGGGCCGCGGACCAATCTCGGCCTGTTGCGCGCCATCGCCGCGCATCCCGCCTTCGCCGCCGCGGCGCTGGATACGGGCTTCATCGCCCGCCACGCCGCCGCGCTGCTGCCCGCGGCCGAGGAGGAGGCGGGCCCCGCCATCTGGGCCGCCGCCGCCCTCGCGGTGCTGCGGGCGCTGGAGGAGGAGGCCGCCGCGCAGGCGCGCGCCTCGGCCGATCCCTGCTCGCCCTGGGCGGTGGCCGATGCGTGGCGGATGAACGGCACGGGGGAACAGGCGCTGATCCTGCGGGCGGGGGAAGGGCCGCCCGCCACGGTGCGGGCGGCGCCGCTGCCGGAGGGGGGCTTCCGCCTCCTCCTGCCCGTGGGCGGAAGCGTCCGGGCCGCGCTGGCGGAGGATGCGGAGGCGGGCCAGCGCCTGCTGATGGACGGGGTGTGGCGGCGCCTGCGGGTGCTGCGCCAGGACCGGGCGCTCACCGTGACGCTGGACGGGCGCGACCACCGGCTGAGCTGGGAGGACCCGCTGGCCGCGCCGCGCGCGGAGGGCGGGGCCCAGGACCATCTCCGCGCGCCCATCCCGGGCCGGGTGGCGCAGCTCCTCGCGCGGCCGGGCGAGCGGGTGGCGAAGGGCGCGCCACTGGCGGTGATCGAGGCGATGAAGATGGAGCTGGTGCTGCGCGCCCCGCTGGATGGCGTGGTGGAGGCGGTGCGCTGCGCGGTGGGCGAGATGGTGGAGGAAGGGGCGGAGCTCGTCAGCCTGCGCGGCGCGGAGGCGGGCTGAGCCGGGCGGCGCGGCGGAGCGGCGGGTTGGGAGGGCGGCGGGGCGGCGGCGCGAGCAGGGCGGCCTCGGCCCGGAGCGCCTCCGCCAGCGCCTCGGCCGCCGGCGGCAGGGAGCGGCCGCCGCGCCGCACCAGCCCCACCATGCGGTGGATGCCGGGCGGCCCCAGGGGCCGTGCCGCGAGTTCCGGCGCCATGCGCAGCTCGGCCGCGGTGGAGGGCAGCAGGGCGATGCCGAGGCCGGCCTGCGCCATGCCCACCAGCGTGCCGCTGTGCACCGCCTCCTGCGCGGGCGTGACCATCCGGCCCTCGCGGGCGAAGGCGTCGTCCACCAGGCGGCGGATGCTGCTGTCGGGCTCCAGCAGCAGCAGCCGCTCGCCCGCCAGCAGCGCCAGCGGTATGGCCTTCCGCTCCGCCAGCGGATGATCGGGCGGCAGCAGGGCGAGGATCTGGTCGCGGAACAGCGGGTCCACGGTCAGCTCCCCGCCCGGCTTCAGGTCGGTCGCGATGCCGAGATCCACCTGCCCGGCGCGCACCATCTCGTAGATCTGCCCGGTCACCGCCTCGTGCAGCCGCACATGCAGCTCGGGATGGGTGGCGCGCAGCCGCGCCATGGCGGGCGGCAGCAGGCCCGAGGCCACGGAAGGCAGCGCCGCCAGCCGCGCCGCGCCGCGCCGGCGCGCGGCCAGGTCCTGCAGGCTGCTCACCGTCTGGTCCAGCTCGCGCAGCAGCGGCTCCAGGCTGCGCGCCAGCTCCCGCCCGGCGGCGGTGGGCTCGGCGCCATGCGGCGTGCGGTCCAGCAGGCGCAGGCCGAGCGCCGCCTCGAGCTGGCGGATCTGCACCGTCAGCGCCGGCTGGGTGATGTGCAGCAACCCGGCCGCCCGGGTGAAGCTGCCGAGGCGCGCCACGCTGCTGAAGGCGCGGAGGCCCTTCAGGGTCACGGTCATAAGGATCCACTATCGGGGTCGCAAAAAATTTCAATTGATTTATGGGCGGCGCGGGTCCGCAATTTCGGCCACAGCAGCCGGCGGCAAGCCCGGCGCCAGGAGGAAGCGATGTCCGAGATCCAGCAGCGCAGCTATTTCGTGCGGCCGGAGGATGTGCCCGGCTACAGCCCCGCCAACCACACCGGCACGCTGAACCGCCGGCTGATCTGCCCCGAGACGGTGGGCGCCACGACGATGGAGGTGCTGCTCGGCACCATCGAGGGCGGGCAGGGCGCGCTGCCGCACGCGCATCCGGGCATGGAGCAGGCCTGCTACATCCTGGCGGGCCGCGCCCGCGCCGAGGTGGGCGGCCAGAGCCGCGAGATCGGGCCGGGCGAGATGTGCTTCTTTCCCGCCGGCGCCGAGCACGTCTTCACCGTGGTGAGCGAGGAGCCGGTGAAGGTTCTGGTGATCTATTCGCCGCCCTATGGCGAGGACCCGGCCAAGGTGGTCCGCCACGCGGGGGGGCACGCATGAGCGGCGCGCCCGCGACGGGTTGCCCCAAGGCAGGCCGCTCCAAGGCAGGCCGCCCCCAAACCGGCCGGCGGGGGCTGCTCGCAGCCGCTGCGGCGCTGCCCCTGCTGCCCGCCCTCCTGCGCCCCGCCCGGGCGGCGGAATGGAAGCCGCCCCGCCCGGTCACGCTGGTGGTCCCCTTCGCCGGCGGCAGCGGCACCGATGCCGTGGCGCGCATCCTGGCCGAGCTGCTGGGGCCGGTGCTGGAGGTGCCGGTGATGGTGGACAACCGCGCCGGCGCCAACGGTACCCTGGCCGCCATGGTGGCAGCGCGCGCCGCGCCGGACGGCACCACGCTGTTCATGACCACCAACACCACCCATTCCGCCAATCCCTCGCTGATGAAGCGGATCGACTACGATCCGGTGGCCGACTTCACGCCCATCGCGCGCATGGGCAACCTGCCCTTCATGCTGGTGGTGGGGGAGCAGGTGCCGGCCCGCAGCGTGAAGGAGCTGCTGGAGCTGGCGCGGCGCCAGCCCGGCCAGCTCTCCTATGCCAGCGGCAACAGCACCGGCATCGTCGCCGGCGCCACCATGGCGCGAATGGGGGGCGTGGAGATGCTGCACGTCCCCTACCGCAGCACGCCCACCGCCATGACGGACGTGATGGCCGGCCGCGTCACCGGCATGTTCGTCGATCTCGCGGCCGGGCTGCCGCATGTGCAGTCCGGCAAGCTGCGCGCGCTGGCGATGAGCACCCGGGAGCGCTCGGCGCTGATGCCTGGCATCCCCTCCATGGCGGAAGCCGGGCTGGAGGGCTTCGACATCACCTCCTGGAACGGCGTGTTCGGCCCAGCGGGGTTGCCGGGGCCGGTGGTGGCCACCCTCAACGCCGCCATCCGCGGCGTGCTGGCGCGGCCGGAGGTGCAGCGCCGCTTCGCCGCCATCGGCTTCGAGGCCTTCTCCGGCCCGCCCGAGACGCTCGACGCCTTTGTGCGCGCCGAGCTGGTGAAGTGGCGCGAGATGATCGAGGCGGCGGGGATCGAGAAGGAATGACGGCTCTCGCCGGGCTCCGGGTGCTGGATGCCAGCACCGTGGTGATGGGGCCCTATGCCACGCGGCTGCTGGCCGATCTCGGCGCCGAGGTGCTGAAGGTCGAGCCGCCGGAAGGCGACGTGCTGCGCCGCGCGGGGCAGGGGGCGCCATGTTCGCCCACCTGAACCGCGGCAAGCGCGGCGTGGTGCTGGACCTGAAGTCGGCCGCGGGCAGGGCGACGCTGCGCGACCTGGCGGCGCTCAACCCCCGCCTGATCGTCGCCTGCGCCTGCGCCTGCGCCTGCGCCTGCGCCTGCGCCTGCGCCTATGGCTATGGCGCGGGCGGCCCCTATGCCGCGCGCCCGGCCTATGACGACCTGATCCAGGCGGCGGGTGGGCTCGCCGCCACCATCGGCGCGGCGCGCGGGGGAGACCCGGCCTATGTGCCGCTGACCCTGGCGGACCGCGTGGTGGGCGCGCACCTCGCCTTCGCCGTGATGGCGGCGCTGAACTGCCGCGAGCGCACCGGCATCGCCCAGGAGGTCGAGGTGCCGATGTTCGAGACATTCGCCGACCTCGTGGCGGGCGACCATCTGGGCGGGCTGAGCTTCGACCCGCCCGAGGGCGGCCCGCATTACGCGCGCCTGATGTCGCCGCAGCGCCGCCCCTACCGCACCGCCGACGGGTGGATCGCGGTGCTGCTCTACACCGATGCCCACTGGCGCCGCTTCTTCGCCCTGCTGGGGCGCGAGGCGGAGCTGGCGGAGGACCCGCGCCTCGCCACCCCGGCGGCGCGGCAGGCCCATATCGACCACGCCTATGGCCGGGTGGCCGAGGCGCTGCGCGAGGGCGGCACGGCGGAATGGATGGAGCGCCTGTCCGCCGCCGACATTCCCGCCGCGCCGGTCAACGACATCGAGGGCCTGCTGGCGGACCCGCATCTGGAGGCCACCGGCTTCTGGCGGCGCGTGGACATGCCGGACGGGCGGGTGCTGCGCAGCCCCGCGCCGCTCGGCCGCTGGTCGGAAACGCCGCCCCGCGCGCCCGGCCCGCCGCCGCCCTTGGACCCCGCGGCGCCCGCCGCCTGGCTGCATCCCGCCCCGAATCCGCCAAGAAAGGCTGAGTGATGGACTTCAATCTGACCGAGGCGCAGGAGGCGGTGCGCGATGCCGTCGCCCGCATCTGCGCCGGCTTCGGCGACGAATACTGGCTGAGGCATGACCGCGAGGGCGGCTTCCCGCAGGAATTCTACGAGGCCATGGCGCGGGATGGCTGGCTCGGCATCTGCATGCCGGAGGAATATGGCGGCGCCGGCCTCGGCATCACCGAGGCGGCCATCATGATGCAGGCCATCTCGCAATCCGGCGCCGGCATGAGCGGCGCCTCGGCCGTGCACATGAACATCTTCGGCCTCAACCCGGTGGTGGTGTTCGGCACGGAAGCGCAGAAGCGGCGCATGCTGCCGCCGCTGATCGCGGGCCGGGAGCGGGCCTGCTTCGCCGTCACCGAGCCGGATGCGGGGCTCGACACCACCCGCCTGCGCACCCGCGCCGAGCGCCGGGGCGACCGCTACGTCATCCATGGCCAGAAGATCTGGATTTCCACCGCGCAGGTGGCGGAGAAGGCGCTGATCCTGGCCCGTACCACGCCGATCGAGCAGGTGAAGCGGCGCACCGAGGGCTTGAGCCTGTTCTACACCACGCTCGACCGCGCCCGCGTCTCGGTGCGCGAGATCGAGAAGATGGGCCGCAAGGCGGTGGACTCCAACGAGGTGTTCTTCGACGGGCTGGAAGTGCCGGAGGAGGACCGCATCGGCGAGGAAGGGCGCGGCTTCGAGTACATCCTGCACGGGCTGAACCCGGAGCGCATCCTGATCGCGGCGGAGGCGGTGGGCCTCGGCCTCGTCGCGCTGGAGCGCGCCACGGCCTATGCGCGGGAGCGGAAGGTGTTCGGCCGGCCGATCGGGCAGAACCAGGCCATCCAGCACCCGCTGGCGGCGAACTGGATGGAGCTCCAGGCGGCGCGGCTGATGATCCTGCAGGCCGCCTGGCGCTACGATCAGGGCCTCTCCTGCGGCGCCGAGGCCAACGCCGCCAAGTACCTCGCCGCCGAGGCCGGCTTCAAGGCCTGCCAGCAGGCGGTGATGACCCATGGCGGCTTCGGCTACGCCCGCGAATACCATGTGGAGCGCTACCTGCGGGAGGTGATGATCCCGCGCATCGCGCCCGTCAGCCCGCAGCTCATCCTCTGCTTCATCGCCGAGAAGGTGCTGGGGCTGCCGAAATCCTATTGACGCGCAGGGAGCATACCGATGAGCGGATTGTGGTTCGAGGAGCTGACCGAGGGGCTGGAGATCGACGCCGGCTGGCGGCGCACCCTGACGGATGCGGACAACGTGCTGTTCTGCGGCATGACGATGAACGTGGCGCGGCTGCACCTGGACGCCGAGTACATGAAGGACAGCGAGTTCGGCCGGCCGCTGATGAACTCGCTGCTGACGCTCGGGCTGATGATCGGCATGAGCGTGCACAACACCACCAACGGCACCGCCATCGCCAATCTCGGCATGACGGATGTGCGCTTCCCCGTGCCGGTCTTCGCGGGCGACACGCTCGGGGTGCGCAGCGTGGTGGTTTCCGCCCGCCCCAGCCGCTCGCGCGACGATGCCGGCATCGTCACGCTGCGCCACGAGGCCTACAACCAGCGCGGCGAGGTGGTGGCGAGCTGCGAGCGCGCCGCGCTGATGCGCCGCCGCCCGGCGGAGGGCGCGGCATGAGGCTGCGCAGCCTGCTCTTCGCCCCCGGCGATTCACCCCGCAAGGTCGCCAAGGCGCTGGAAGGCCCGGCCGATGGCGTGGTGCTGGACCTGGAGGACGCCGTCGCCCCCGAGGCGAAGGAAGGCGCCCGCGCCGCCATCGCCGGGATGCTGCCGGAACTGGCGGGCCGGCCGGTGGTGGTGCGGGTGAATGCGCGCGGCACGCCCTGGTACCTGCCTGACCTCGCGGCGGTGGTGCGCGGCGCTCCCGCCGCCATCATGCTGCCGAAATGCGCCGGCCCGGCCGACATCGCGGCGCTCGACCACCATCTGGAGGCGCTGGAGGTGGCCGCGGGCCAGCCGCCCGGCCGCACCGCCGTGCTGGCGCTGGTGACGGAAACGGCGGCCTCGCTGCACGGGCTCGATTATCGTGGCGCCTCGCCCAGGCTGCGGGCGCTGTGCTTCGGCGCGGAGGACCTGTCTTCCGACATCGGCGTCACCCCGCGCGACGCGGCGGGCGGCTATGCGGCGCCGGTGCGGCAGGCGCGGGCGGCGATGCTGCTGGCCGCCGCCGCCGCCGGCCTGCCGGCGCTGGACACCCCCCACCCCGACCCGCGCGACGCCGAGGGGCTGGCGCGCGAGGCGGCCGAGGCGGCGCGCGACGGCTTCGCCGGCAAGCTCTGCATCCATCCGGCGCAGATCGCACCGGTCAACGCCGCCTTCACGCCCGATGCCGGGCGGCAGCGCTGGGCCCGCGCGGTGGTGGAGGCCTTCGCGGCAAACCCTGGCCAGGGCGTGCTTTCGCTGGAAGGGCGGATGGTGGAAGGGCTGCACCTGCGGCTGGCGCAGCGCATCCTGCAAAGCGTGGAGGGGCCGGAGCGAACGCCGTGACGCGCAACGCCATCTATCCTGACCTGAGAGGCCGCAGCGTCTTCATCACCGGCGGCGGCAGCGGCATCGGCGCGGCGCTGACCGAGGCCTTCGCGCTGCAGGGCTGCCGCGTCGCCTTCGTCGACATCGCGGAAAGGGAAAGCCGCGCCCTGGCGGAAAGGGTGGCCTCGCTGGACGGCGCCGCGCCGCCGCTGTTCCTGCCCTGCGACATCCGCGACATCGCCGCGCTGCGCGCCGCCATCGCGCGCGCGGCGGAGGCGCATGGCGACATCACGGTGCTGCTGAACAACGCCGCCAACGACGAGCGCCACAGCCCGGAGGAGGTGACGCCGGAATACTGGGACGACCGCATGGCCATCAACCAGCGGCCGCTCTTCTTCGCGGCGCAGGCCATCCTGCCGCAGATGCGCCGGGCGGGCGGCGGCTCCATCGTCAATTTCGGCTCGGTGAGCTGGAAGCTGCGGCAGGGCGGCATGCCCGCCTACACCATGGCCAAGGCCTCGGTGCACGGGCTGACGCGCGGCCTGGCGCGGGACTATGGCAAGCAGGGCATCCGCGTGAACACGCTGGTGCCGGGCTGGGTGATGACGGAGCGGCAGCTCGCCCTCTGGGTGACGCCGGAGGCGGAGCGCGAGATCGAGGCCGGGCAGGTGCTGGCCGGCCGCGTGCGGCCGGCGCATGTCGCGGACATGGCGCTGTTCCTGGCCTCGGCGGCCTCGGCCATGTGCTCGGCGCAGGAATTCGTCGTCGATGGCGGCTGGAGCTGAGGGGAGGCCGGAACTGAGGGCGGGCTCGTGGCGGGGCAGGCGCGCCGGCCCCGCCCGCGCGCCTCAGGCGAGGCCCAGCGCCTTCAGCACGCCCTCCGTGTCCGCCTGGTCCTTGGCGATGAAGGCCGAGAAGGCCTCGCCGGTGAGGAAGGCATCGTCCCAGCCGCGCTTGCGCAGCGTCTCGGTCCAGGCCGGCGTGGCGTGCAGCGCCTCGGCGAAGGCCACCAGGCGCCGCCGCGCCTCCTCGGCCACGCCGGGAGCGGCGAACAGGCCGCGCCAGTTGGTGGCGGTGACGTCGTAGCCGCTTTCGCGGAGCGTCGGCACGTCCGGGTGCAGGCGGCGCGCGCCCGTGGTGGCCAGCGCCCGCACCCGGCCCGCCGCCACCTGCTCGGAGAACTCGCCCCAGCCGGCGACCGCGGCCTTCACCTGCGCGCCGATCACCGCCGACTGGGTGGCGCCGCCGCCGGGGAAGGACACGAACTGCGCCTCCAGCGGCTTGCGCCCCAGCGCCTGGAGCAGCAGGCCGAGCGCCACATGGTCCACCGTGCCGCCGCCGGCCCCCGCGATCGGGATGCCGCGCGGCTCCTGCCGCAGCGCCTCGGCGAAGTGGCGGATGTCGCGGAACTCGCTGCTGGCGGGCACCACGATCACGGCGGCCTCCTCGGTCAGCCGCGCCACGGGCACCACGTCCTTCAGGCTGACCGGCGACTTGCTGGCGATGGCCGAGCCCACCACGCTGGCGCCGCAGACGAACAGGCTGTCCGCGCGGCCGCGCCGGCTGGTGATGAAGCGCGCGAGCCCCACCGTGCCGGCGCCGCCCGGCAGGTTCTCGAACTGGCAGCGCCCGACCAGCCCGGCCCCGACGCCGACATGCTCGATGGCGCGGCCCAGCCCGTCCCATCCGCCGCCCGGCGCGGCGGGGATGAACATGGCGAGGCTGGGGATGACCTCGGCGGCATGGGCGCGGGCGCCCAGGCCCAGGAAGGGCAGGGCGGCCGCTGCGGCCAGCAGGGGGCGGCGTTGCATGACGGGACGTTCCTTGTTTGCCGGGGCCTTCGGCGGCCCCTGTTGCGTGGGCTCTGTTGTGCGGGCTCTGTTGTGCGGGCTGGCGCGCCCCTCAGCCGGAGGCGGGGTAGAGCACCGTCCCCTCCATCAGCCGGCGCGCGGTGCGGTAGACGACCGTCTCCTCCGCCACCAGCGCGCCATCCTCCATCCGCGTCCGCGCCGTCACCGGCAGGATACCGGAGGGGTGCGCCACGCGCAGGTCCTCCGCCGCGCCGCGCGGGCGGGCCAGGCGGTGGGGCAGGCTGCCGGGAATGCGCGCCGCCACGGCCAGGCACATGGCGCCGGTGAGCGGCGTGGCCTTGTGCGGCTGCCCGGCCGAGACCATGCGCACCAGCAGGTCCATCCCGCCGGCCGGCAGGATGGTGCCGTCGGCGGCGGGGGCGTCGCGCGGCGCGGCGAGGAGGGCCACCTGCGGCAGGTTGCGCAGCCGGGTGCGCGCCTCCTCCAGATCGTGCACCAGGCCCATGGCCAGGGCGGCGGCGGCGCGGATCGCCTCGAAGCGCGCGATGTGGTGGGGCGTGGAAAGGGCGGCGGGGCGTTCCGTCCCCTCCAGCCCGAGCGCCTCGGCGGCGACGAACACCACGGGGTTGGCGGCATCCACCAGCGAGGCTTCCAGCGCGCCGAGGCCGGGCACCTCCAGCCGGTCCAGCGCCTGCCCGGTGGGCAGCAGCTTTCCCGTGGCGGCGCCCCCCGGCGCGGTGAAGGCGAGGCGGATGGGCGCCGCCGTGCCGGCCACGCCCTGCAGCGCGAAATCGCCCTCCAGCCTCGGCAGCCCGTCCTCCAGCGGAAAGCTGGCGACGATGATCTTGCCGGTGTTGGTGTTGTGGATGCGCACCGTGGCTTCGCCGCCCGTGGCGGGCACCAGCCCTTCCTCCACCGCGAAGGGGCCGACGGCGGAGGAGATGTTGCCGCAATTGCCGCGATAGCCCACCACCGGCGCATCCACCTGCACCTGGGCGAAGGTGTAGTCCACATCGGCGTCCGGCCGGCTGGAAGGCCCGACCACCGCGACCTTGGAGAGCGAGGAGATGCCGCCGCCCATGCCGTCGAGCTGCCGCCCGCCGGGGTCCGGGCTGCCGAGGGCGGCGAGGAAGATGGCGTCCCAGGCGGCGCGGTCGGCCGGCAGGTCGCGCTGGTGGAAGAACAGGGCGCGGCTGGTGCCGCCGCGCATGTAGACGGCCGGCAGGCGCGCCAGGCGCCTCACGCCGCCACCCCCCGCGCCACCAGGGCACGCAGCATGAAGGGCAATATGCCGCCCGCCCGCCAGACCCGGCGGTCGTAGGCGCTGTCCAGCCGGCAGCGCAGCGGCAGGATCTCCGTCCGGCCGTCGGCGCGGTGCAGCGTGGCGCGCAGCAGGGCACCGGGCTGCGCCTGCTCGTCCAGCGCCTCGATGTCGAAGCGCTCCGTGCCGTCCAGCCCCAGGCTGAGGCGCGTGGCGCCGCCGGTGAACTCCAGCGGCAGGATACCCATGCTGACGAGGTTGGAGCGGTGGATGCGCTCGAAGCTCTCGGCGATGACGGCGCGCACGCCGAGCAGCGCCGGCCCCTTCGCCGCCCAGTCGCGCGAGGAGCCGGCGCCGTAGTCGCGCCCCGCCACCACCACAAGCGGCACGCCCTCCTCGCGGTAGCGCAGCGCGGCGTCATGGACGCTCAGCACCGCGCCGCTCGGCGCGTGGCGGGTCAGGCCGCCCTCCTGGCCCGGCAGCATCTCGTTGCGGAGGCGGATGTTGGCGAAGGCGCCGCGCATCATCACCTCGTGGTTGGCGCGGCGCGCGCCATAGGCGTTGAACTCGCCCGGCGGCACCTGGTGCGCCGCCAGGAATTCCCCGGCGGGCGAGTGCGGCGGAATGGCGCTGACCGGCGAGATGTGGTCGGTGGTGATGCCATCCCCCAGGATCAGCAGCGGGCGCGCGCCGGCGAGGCGCGGCGCGGCCTCGGCGGCGGGCAGCGCGTCGAAATAGGGGGGCCGGCGGATATAGGTGCTGCCAGCATCCCAGGCGAAGCGGGTCTCGGCCGGGCCGGGCAGGGCGGACCAGTCGGCATCGGCCGCGAACAGCGTGGCGTATTCGGCCCGGTAGGTTCCGGGCGAGACGGCCTCGCGCAGCACGGCCTCGATCTCCGCCGCTTCCGGCCACAACTCGTGCAGGAAGACGGCGCGGCCCTCCCGGTCCCGGCCCAGCGGCTCCCGCGTCAGGTCCCGCGTCACGCGGCCGGCGAGCGCGTAGGCCACCACCAGCGGCGGCGACATCAGGTAGCCGGCCCGCGCCTGCGGGTGGATGCGGCCCTCGAAGTTGCGGTTGCCGGACAGCACGGCGCAGGCCACCAGCCCCTTGTCGCGGATGCGCGCCGCCACCTCCCCGGCCAGGGCGCCGGAATTGCCGCCGCAGCTGCCGCAGCCGAAGCCGGTGAGGTGGAAGCCCAGCGCGTCGAGATCCCGTTGCAGCCCGCTGCTTTCCAGGTAGCGCGCGACGACGCGCGAGCCGGGGGTGAGGGAGGTCTTCACCCAGCCCGGCACCGTGAGGCCGCGCGCCACGGCGCGGCGCGCCAGCAGCCCGGCGCCCACCATCAGCGCCGGGTTGGAGGTGTTGGTGCAGGAGGTGATGGCGGCCAGCACCACCGCGCCATCGCCGAAGCCGTCCTCCCAGCCATGCTCCGCCGCGCGGTCCGAGAAGGCGGCGAGGCTGGCGGGAATGGCGGGCAGCGCCACGCGGTCCTGCGGGCGGCGCGGGCCGGCGGCGCAGGGCTCCACCGTGCCGAGGTCGAACTCCACCAGCGTCGCGAAGCGCGGCTCCGGCGCCTCCGGGTCGCGCCACAGCCCCTGCGCCTTGCAGCAGGCCTCCACCAGCGCGAGCTGCGCCGCGTCCCGTCCCGTGGCGGCGAGGTAGTCCATGGTCACGCGGTCCACGGGGAAGAAGCCGCAGGTGGAGCCGTATTCGGGCGCCATGTTGGCGATGGTGGCGCGGTCGGCGAGCGTCAGCGCGCCCTCCAGCGCCGGGCCGGTGAACTCGACGAACTTCTCCACCACGCCCAGGGCGCGCAGCCGCTCCGTCAGCGCCAGCACGAGGTCGGTGGCCGTGGTGCCGGCGGGCAGGCGGCCGGAAAGGCGCACCCCCACCACCTCCGACAGGCGGAACACCAGCGGCTGGCCCAGCATGGCCGCCTCCGCCTCGATGCCGCCCACGCCCCAGCCCAGCACGCCGAGCGCGTTGACCATGGTGGTGTGGCTGTCCGTGCCCACCAGCGTGTCCGGATAGGCGAGGGTGCGGCCCGCCTCCTCCCGCGTCCAGACCACGCGGGCCAGGTGCTCCAGGTTCACCTGGTGCAGGATGCCGCCCCCCGGCGGCGCCACGCGCAGATTGGCGAAGGCCCCCTGCGCCCAGCGGAGAAAAGCGTAGCGCTCGGCATTGCGGCGGTATTCGTTGGCCACGTTGCGCGCCATGGCGTCCGGCGCCCCCGCGTGGTCGACGATCAGCGAGTGGTCCACGATCAGGTCCACGGGGATGCCGGGGTTCACCTGCCGCGGGTCGCCGCCGCGCGCCGCAAAGACATCGCGCAGCGCGGCGAGGTCCACCAGGCCGGGAATGCCGGTGAAGTCCTGCATCAGCACGCGGGCGGGGCGGAAGGCGATGTCGGCCGGGCGCGCCTCGCCATCGGCCGCGGCCAGCACGGCGTCGATCTCGGCCGTGGTGACGGTGTCGCCATCCTCGTGGCGCAGCAGGTTCTCCAGCAGCACGCGCAGGCTGTAGGGCAGGGCGCGCAGCCTCGCCTCGCCCACCCGGCCCACCAGGTCGACATACTCATGGGCGCGGCCGTCCGCGTGGAGGGTGCGGTAGGGGGTCATCGCGAGGGGTCCTCAGGCGCGGAAGGGGCGGCGGGGGCCGGAGTGAAGGGGGCCGGGGCGGTGTTGGCAGGCGCGGTGTTGGCAGGCGGGGGGCCGAGCAGCGGCGCCAGCGCGGCATAGGAGGCGGCGATGTGGCGGCGCATCTGCATCTCGGCCATCTCCGCGTCGCGGTCCTCGATGGCGTCGAGGATGCGGCGGTGCTCGGTGACGGCGCGGCGCCCGCGCCCCGCCACCTTGCGGAGCTGCGAGCGGTAAAGGCGGAGCTGCTGGTAGAGGTCGCCGCACAGCAGGCCGATCAGCAGCCCGTTGCCGGCCGCGCGGGCGATGGCGGCGTGGAAATCCTCGTCCATGCTCCCCAGCGCGTTGGGGGCGTGCCCGGCGCCGGCATCGAGGCTGGCCTCCTGGCGGGCGAGGATGGCGCGCAGCCGGGCGAGGTCCGCCTCGCCCATGGCCAGGGCGGCGCCGCGCGCGGCCAGGCCCTCCAGTGCCTCGCGCACGCCATAGATCTGGCGGAAGGTCTCGGCCGAGAGGCTGACCACGCGGGCGCCGAGCCGGGGCGTGCGCTCCACCAGCCGGCGCTCCTCCAGCCGGTTCAGGGCCTCGCGCAGCGGGCCGCGGCTGACGCCGTATTGCCGGGAAAGCGCCGGCTCGCTCAGCTTGGCGCCGAGGGGGATCTCGCCGCGGATGATCGCCTCGCTGAGGCGCTGGAACAGCGACCGGGCCAGCGCCCCTTCCGTCAGGGGCGGCGCGCCCTCCGCCAATGTGTCGACAAAACCGGCCATTTCCGGCCGATCATGGCACGATGGGCCGGCCTGTCACAGATGAAATGCGCGTTGTGTCGACACTTCAGGCTAGCCCTGACGGTCCGCCCCCAGCTCCCCGTGCGGCCGCGCCATCCGATGGACCGCAGGGCGGATTGATGCCAGTCTGTCGCGGTAGAGCCATCAAACGGCCGAACCCGGAGGATATCGTTCATGAGGAAATCGCCTGACCGGACGGACTTTGTCCCGGCTACCGCCGCTGGCGCGGCCCCTCTGGCCGCCCCGCTTTCCCGGCGCGGCATGCTGCTGGGCGGGCTCGGCATCGGCGGCCTGGCGCTGGCCGGCCGCCCCGTCCATGCCCAGGGCGCCGCGCAGAAGCCGGCGGAGATCAAGCTCGGCATCGCCACCTACCTGTCGGGCCCGGCCAGCGTGTTCGGCGTTCCGGCGCGCCAGGCGGCCGACATGCTGTTCGACGAGCTGAACGCCGCGGGCGGCATCGCCGGCGTGAAGGTGCGGCCGATCTTCGTCGATGAGGGGCCGGGCGTCGATCACTTCGTCGGCGAGTACCGGCGGCTGGTGCAGAGCGAGGGCGTGCAGATGATCTTCGCCGGCATCTCGTCGGCGGACTGCCTCGCCTGCGCGCCGCTCGCCGACGAGCTGAAGCGCCCGACCCTGCTGTGGGACTGCGGCACCCAGCGCATCTTCGAGGATGGCAGCTACAGCTACGCCTACCGCCCCCAGGCCAACGCCACGCCGGAAGTTCTGGCGGCGCTGCTCTACCTGCTGAAGATGAAGCCGGACTTCCGCAGCCTCGCGGTGGTGAACCAGGACTATGCCTGGGGCCGCGATTCCTGGGAGATCTGGCGCACCGGCATGAACACGCTGAAGCCCGGCGTGCGCGTCTCGGCCGAGCTGTTCCCGCGCTTCGGCGCGACGGACTTCTCCAGCGAGATCACCCGCCTGCTGGCGCTACGGCCGGACGTGATCTTCTCCACCTCCTGGGGCGGCGACCTCGACACCTTCATCCGCCAGGCGGCGGACCGGAAGCTGTTCGAGCGCAGCACCTTCGTGCTGCCGCTGGCCGAATCCTCGCTGGAGCGCGTGGGCAAGACGCTGCCCGCCGGCCACATCATCGGCGCGCGCGGCGACCACTGGTTCCTGCACCCCTCGCCGGCGGATGCGGAGAAGCTCAAGAACTTCACCGAGAACTACCGCAAGCGGTTCAACAGCTACCCGATCTACGCCACGCACCACATGGCGCAGGCGGTCAGCGCCATGAAGGCCGGCTACGAGAAGGCGATCGCCGCCAAGGGCGGCCAGTGGCCGACCGATGCCGAGCTGACCGCCGCCTTCCGCGGCCTCACCTTCCCCTCGCTCACCGGCAGCGTCACCATCCGCGAGGACGGGCAGGGGCTGGAGGACCAGCTCATCGGCACCACCACGCACAGCGACCGCTACCCCTTCGCGGTGATGACCGACATGGTGGTCTTCCCCGCCGCCTCGGTGACGACGCCGGTGGGGCAGAAGAGCACCGACTGGCTGAAGGGGCTGAAGCCCGACGTGCTGGAGAAGATGCCGCAGCCCGTCGCCTTCCGCTGAGGCAGCACCGGGGGCGCGGCGCGCCCCCGGAACCGTTCGAGACAACAGCAGGAACCCTCCCCGTCATGACTGCACAGACCGCACCCGACCGCGCCTCCTCACGCAAGCCCCTCGAGGGCCTGCTGGTGGTGACGCTGGAGCAGGCGGTGGCCGCCCCCTATTGCAGCTCCCGCCTCGCCGATGCGGGGGCGCGGGTGATCAAGATCGAGCGGCCGGAGGGCGATTTCGCGCGCGGCTACGACGCGGCCGTGCATGGCCTGTCGAGCTACTTCGTGTGGCTCAACCGCGGCAAGCAGAGCCTCGTGGCCGACATCAAGGCCGCCGACGACGCGGCGCTGCTGCACCGGATGCTGGAAAAGGCGGATGTGTTCATCCAGAACCTCGCCCCCGGCGCCGCCGCCCGCGCGGGCTTCGGCTCGGAGGAGCTGCGGCGGCGCTACCCGCGCCTCGTCACAGTGGACATCTCCGGCTACGGCACCGGCAACGCCTATGCCAACATGAAGGCCTATGACCTGCTGGTGCAGGCGGAAAGCGGGCTCGCCGCCATCACCGGCCATCCGGCCGGGCCCGGCCGCGTCGGCGTCTCGGCCTGCGACATCGCCTGCGGCATGTCGGCCTATGCGGCGGTGCTGGAGGCGCTGATCGCCCGCTCCATCACCGGCGAGGGGCGGCGGCTGGAGGTCAGCCTGTTCGACGGCATGGCGGACTGGATGAACGTGCCGCTGCTGTATTTCGAGGGCACCGGCAAGGCGCCGAAGCGCGTGGGCCTCGCCCACCCCTCCATCTGCCCCTATGGCGCCTTCGAGACGGCCGACAACGCCCTGGTGCTCTTCTCCATCCAGAACGAGCGCGAATGGCAGAAATTCTGCGCCACGGTGATGCAGGAGCCGGAGCTGCCGAAGCAGCCGGGCTATGAGAGCAACAATGCCCGCGTGGCCAACCGCGAGGCGGTGGACGGGCGCGTCGCCGCCGTGTTCCGGCAGCTCACCCGTGCCGAGGTGGCGGCGCGGCTGGATGCCGCCGGCACCGCCTATGGCTTCGTCAACGAGGTGGCGGACCTGGTGAACCATCCGGCGCTGCGCCGGATCGAGGTGGGCACGCCGGGCGGCATGGCCTCCATCGTCGCGCCGCCCGCCATCCATGACGGGGTGACCAGCCCCAGCTTCGGCCCCGTGCCGGCCATCGGCGAGCACACGGCCGCGATCCGCGCCGAGTTCGGGGTGGCGCAGCCGGCCTGAGCGGCCGCCTGCACCCGGCGGCAACGGCAGGCACGCCCTGCCGCCGGTGGGCCGCGGGCCCTGCGCGCCCTCGTCGGAGCATGTGCCCCGGCCCGGCCAGAGCGCCGCTCCTCGGCTTCCTGGCTGGCAGGGGCGGCGTCCCGTTCCGCTCGGCAACCAGTGGCAGGAAAAAGACGGGGGGGGTCCGGGAGAAGCTCCTTCTCCGCCCCTCCCGACAGGGAGAAAGACAAGATGCCCCAGCCCCCGCGCTATCGCGGCGTGTTCCCCGTCGTTCCCACCATCTTCGACGAGGCCGGCGCGCTGGACCTGCCCGGCCAGCTCCGCGCCGTCGATTTCATGATCGACGCGGGCTCGGACGGGCTGTGCATCCTGGCCAACTTCTCCGAGCAGTTCGTGCTGTCCGACGAGGAGCGCGAGGTGCTGACGGCGGCGATCCTGGCGCATGTGGCGGGGCGCGTGCCGGTCATCGTCACCACCACGCATTTCAGCTCCCGTGTCTGCGCCGAGCGCAGCCGCCGCGCCGAGGCGCAGGGGGCCGCTATGGTGATGGTGATGCCGCCCTACCACGGCGCCACCATCCGCGTGGGCGAGGCGGGCATCGAGGCGTTCTTCCGCGCCGTCTCGGACGCCATCGGCATCCCCATCATGATCCAGGACGCGCCGGTGGCCGGCACGCCGCTTTCCGCGCCCTTCCTGGCGAGGATGGCGCGGGAGATCGAGCAGGTCTCCTACTTCAAGATCGAGACCACCGGCGCCGCCTCCAAGCTGCGCGAGCTGATCGCCCTCGGCGGCGACGCCATCGAGGGTCCGTGGGACGGGGAGGAGGCCATCACCCTCTTTCCCGACCTGGAGGCGGGGGCCACGGGCAGCATGACGGGCGGCGGCTACCCGGACGGCATCCGCCCCATCCTGGAGGATTACCGCGCCGGGCGGCGCGAGGCGGCGATGGCCGGCTATGCCCGCTGGCTGCCGCTGATCAACTACGAGAACCGGCAGGCGGGGCTGCTGGCGGCCAAGGCGCTGATGCGGGCCGGCGGCATCATCGCCTGCGACGCGCCCCGCCATCCGGTGGCGCCCATGCACCCTGCGGTGCGCGAGGGCCTGCTGGAGACGGCGCGGGCGCTGGACCCGCTGGTGCTGCGCTGGGGCCGCTGAGCGCGCGGGGAGGGGATTGCTACGCCTCCTCCGCCTCCCCGAAGCTGAGCCCCTCGTAAAGCTCGGCCAGCGGCACGGAGATGCCGATCTCGGGCATCTCCAGCACCGCGTCCTCCCGCAGCACATGGCCGACCCAGTCGCCCTCCACGCGGGCGAAGACGGTCGCGGCGACGCGGTCCTGCTCCAGCATCACATAGCGCCGGATGGAGGGGGTGGCGGCGTATTCGTGGTTCTTGGTGATGCGGTCCGTGCCGGCGGTGCTGTTGCTCAGCACCTCGAACACCACCACCGGGTCGCGCACCAGGGTGCTGTCGTTGGGCCCCGGCGTGCAGACCACCAGCCCGTCCGGGTAGCGGATGCTGCCGGCCACCAGCACCTTGAGGTCCGAGCCCGCGAACTGGCAGGGGCCGCCGCGCAGCCGCCCGCCCACCGAGATGGCCAGGTTGCGCTGGATGAAGGCATGCGCCCGCGTGCCGCCCACCATGGCCACGGGGCGGGCGCCGTCGAACTCGAAGCGCGGTTCCTGCCCTTCCTCCCAGGCCAGGAACTCCGCCAGGCTCATCGGCTTGCGAAAGGCGAGGTTCATGGCGGGCAGCCTAGCACGGACGGGTGGCGGGGGTTCCAGCACGGAGATGGGCCGGGGGGGATCTCCCCGCCGGCCCGGCTTCGCTCAGGCCGCCGCCCTGTCGGAAAGGGCGGGGTAGTCCACATAGCCCTCGGCCCCGCCGGCATAGAGGGTCTCGCGCTTCACCTCGTTCAGCGGCGCGCCCTGGCGCAGCCGCTCCGGCAGGTCGGGGTTAGCGATGAACTTCAGGCCGAAGCTGATGGCATCCGCCCGGCCCTCGGCCAGGTCCGCCGCCGCCTGCTCGGGCGAGAAGCGCTCATTGGCGATGAAGGGGCCGCCAAAGGCCTCGCGCAGCTGAGGCCCGATGCGGTCCGCCGCCTCGTGCTCGCGTGCGAAGATGAAGGCGATCTTCCGCCGGCCAAGCTCCCGGGCCACATGGCTGAAGGTGCCCAGCCGGTCGCTGTCGCCCATGTCGTGGCTGTCGCCGCGCGGGGCGAGATGCATGCCCACCCGGTCGGCGCCCCAGACGGCGATGGCGGCATCCGTCACCTCCAGCAGCAGCCGGGCGCGGTTCTCCACCGGGCCACCATATTCGTCCGTGCGGCGGTTGGTGGAATCCTGCAGGAACTGGTCGAGCAGGTAGCCATTGGCGCCGTGGATCTCCACGCCGTCGAAGCCCGCCTTCTGCGCGTTCTCGGCGCCCTTGCGGAAGGCGGAGACGACGCCGGGGATCTCGTCCGTCTCCAGGGCGCGGGGCGTCACATAGGGGCGCTGGGGCCGCAGCAGGCTGACATGGCCCTTGGGCGCGATGGCGCTGGGCGCCACGGGCAGCGCGCCGTCCAGGAAGAAGGGGTCCGAGATGCGGCCGACATGCCAGAGCTGCAGCATGATCCGCCCGCCGGCCGCGTGCACGGCATCGGTGATGGTCTTCCATGCCGCCACCTGCTCGTCCGACCAGATGCCGGGCGTGTTGGCATAGCCCACGCCCATCGGCGTGACGGAGGTGGCCTCGCTGAGGATCAGCCCGGCGGAGGCGCGCTGCGCGTAGTAGTCGCGCATCAGGGGCGTCGGCACCCGGTCCGGCGTGGCGCGGGAACGGGTGAGGGGGGCCATGATGATGCGGTTGGGCGCCTCGATGGCGCCGAGACGGATGGGGTCGAACAGGGTCGGCATTGCGCTATATCTCGTTCCAGGCTGGCGGGGGCCGGAAGAACCCCCGTTGTTCGATGATCGTCGAATATCGAACAGCTAGGAGGAGACAGGCCGGATGCAAGACCCCTATCCGCATCCCGAGATCGAGGCGGTGCCGTTGACCGAGGTGCTCCACGCCCTGAGCGACCCGCTGCGGCTGCGCATCCTCGCCACCCTGGCGGCGGATGGGGAGCGGGGCTGGGGCGCGTTCGCGGCGGGGGTCTCGCCTTCCACCCTCTCGCATCACATGAAGGTGCTGCGCCAGGCCGGGCTGGTGCGGCACCGGCGGGAAGGCACGCGCTGTGTGGTGACGCTGCGCGACGAGATCGGAGCGCGCTTCCCCGGCCTGCTCGACACGGTGCTGGCGCTGGAGGCGCAGGCCGAGCCGGCTTCCTGACCGGCAAGGATGGCGGGGAAGGGTGGCCTGCCCGGGGAGGCCGCTCCTCCCCGGCCTTCCCGCTCAGCGCGCCGCGGTGAACACCACCTCGATCAGCGTGCCCGGCCCGAGATCGGCGACGCCGATGGTGGCGCGGGTCGGCAGGTCCTTGCCGAAGAAGGCCGTCCAGGCCGCGTTCATCTCGTCCTTCAGCGCCATGTCGGTGATGTAGATGGTGGCGGCGAGGACCTTGCTCCTGTCGCCGCCCACCTCGGCCAGCAGCTTCTCGAAGCGGGCCAGCACCTGTTCGGTCTGGCTCCTCATGCCCTGGCTGCGGTCCTCCGCCACCAGCCCGCCGACATAAAGGACGCCGTTGTGCTCGACGAAGCGGTGCATGATGGGGGTGCGGCCATGGCGCTGGATGGTCATTCCTCGGTCTCCTGGAGTGTGGGCATGAAGCCTCGGCCCGCGCGGTGGCCCGGGCCCGGCGGGCATTCTGCGGCGGCGCGGCGTGCCCGGCCAGGGGCTGGCCGGGAAGGCGGGAGGGCAGCCTTGCAGGCCCTGGTCAGCGCCGGATGAATTCGATACGCTTCCGGTGCGGCGCCGGTTCCTGTCTCGCGCCTCGCTCCTCCGCGCCCTGCGACAGGCCCGCGGCGTGCGCGGCCCGGTGCCTCGCAAGGCATACATGCCTCGCAAGACGAACATGCCTCGGCATCAAGAACACCGGAGGATTACGACCATGACGCTGGACCGCCGCACCCTGTTGCGCGCCGCCACGGGTTTCGCCGCCGGCGCGGCGCTGCTGCCCGCCACAGCCCGGCAAGCCGGGGCGGCCGCGCCGTTCCGCAACGACGTGCCGCCCGCATGGTACCGCTTCCGCCTCGGCGGCTACGAGGCCACGGTGATCTCCGACGGACGGCTGCCGCTCGGCAAGCCGGAGCCCGCCTTTCCCGCCTCGCCCCCGGAGGAGATCGTGGGGCTGCTGCGCGGCAACTTCCTTCCCCCCGACGCGGCCACGCTGGAACAGAACGTGCTGGTGCTGAACACCGGCCGCCAGCTCATCCTGTTCGACACGGGCATGGGCGAGAGCATGGGCGCGGACAGCAAGATGTTCGGTCCCACCACCGGGCGGATGCTGGCCAACATGCGCGCCGCCGGCATCCAGCCCGAGCAGATCGACCTTGTGGTGCTAAGCCACGCGCATTGCGACCATTGCTGGGGCCTGGTCGATGCCGCCGGCAACCGCGTCTTCCCCAACGCGCAGGTGGCGCTGAGCGAGGCCGACCTCCGCTACTGGACCGATGACGGCAACAAGCGTGGCCCGGCCTTCATGACCAGCTTCATCGATGGCGCGAAGAAGAACCTGTCCGCCTACCAGGACCGCATGGTGATGGTGCGGGACGGTGCGGATGTGGCGCCCGGCGTCACCGCCATCTCCACGCCCGGCCACACGGTGGGCCATACCTGCTACACCATCGAGAGCGATGGCAGGAGCATGGTCTACACGGGCGACCTGGCGCACCACCACATCCTGCTCTTGCAGCGGCCGATGTGGGAGTTCTCCTTCGACACCGACCCCAAGCTTTCCGCCCAGACCCGCAGCCGCATGCTCGACCGGCTGGCGGCGGACCGGCAGGCGGTGCTCTCCTACCACTTCCCCTGGCCGGGCCATGGCCACGTCGCCAAGGCGGGGCAGGGCTATGTGTGGGTGCCGGAGCCGATGGACCTGACCAGCGCGGGCTGAGGCGCGCCTGCCCCGGAGCGGAGGCGGCTCCGGGGCGCCGCCACTGGCCTATGCCATCGCGCCATGACGTATAAGCAGGATTATGACAAAAATAAGCGTCGGCACGGGATGGAAGGCGCGCCGCCATGTGGCACACGCGCCCTCCACCACTGCCGGCTATCCCTCAGGCCTCCAGCGGCCGCATGGCCCCAGGCCGCAGCGTGGCATCGGTGCTGGCCTGCAGCGCCTCCAGGCTGAGCCCGGGCAGGATCTCCTCCACCTCCAGCCCCTCCGGCCGCACCGCGATCACCGCCATGTTGGTGAAGATGCGCTTCACCACGCCGGTGGCCGTCAGCGGGTAGCTGCACTGGCGCAGGATGCGCGGGCGGCCGTCGCGCGCGGTGTGCTCCATCATCACCCAGATCTGCTTCGCGCCGACGGCGAGGTCCATCGCGCCCCCCACCGCCGGCACGCCCTCGCCGAGGCCGGTGGACCAGTTCGCCAGGTCGCCCGCCTCGGAAACCTGGAACGCGCCCAGCACCGAGACGTCGAGATGCCCGCCCCGCATCATCGCGAAGCTCAGCGCGCTGTCGAAGAAGCTGCCGCCCGTGCGCAGGCTCACCGGCTGCTTGCCGGCGTTGATCAGGTCCCAGTCCTCCCGCCCCGCCGGCGGGCGCGGCCCGACATGCAGGATGCCGTTCTCGCTGTGCAGGAAGATCTCGTTCCCGGCCGGGATGTGGTCCGGCACCATGTCCGGCAGGCCGATGCCGAGATTGACGAAGGCACCGTCCGGAATGGCGCGGGCCACGCGGCGGGCCATCTGCTCGCGGCTCAGTGGCGTGCTCATTGCGGCGCCCCCTTCTGCACCACGCGATCGACGAAGATGCCCGGCGTCACCACCGTTTCCGGGTCCAGCGCGCCAAGCTCGACGAACTCCTCCACCTCGGCCACCACCAGCTTCGCGGCGGTGGCCATCACGGGGGCGAAGTTGCGGGCGGTCTTGTTGTAGGTGAGGTTGCCCAGCCGGTCCGCCTGCCGGCCGCGCAGCAGCGCCACATCGGCCGAGAGCGGCATCTCCAGCACATGCTCGCGGCCGTTGATCATCCGCGTCTCCTTGCCCTCCGCCAGCGCGGTGCCCGCGCCCACCGGGGTGTAGAAGCCGCCGAGCCCCGCGCCCGCGCAGCGCATCCGCTCCACCAGCGTGCCCTGCGGCACCAGCTCCAGCTCGATCTTGCCGGCCAGGTAGAGGGTGGTGAAGCTCGCGGTGGTGTGCAGCTTGGACTTCGGATAGGAGCAGACCAGCTTGCGCACCTGCCCGGCCTCCAGCCAGATGCGCAGGTCCGGCTCGGCGCTGCCGCCATTGTTGGCGATCACCGTCAGGTCGCGCAGCCCCGCGCGGTGCACCGCGGCGACGAGGCCGAGCGGCGTGCCGGCGCCGCCGAAGCCGCCCAGCATGATGGTGGCGCCATGGCCGATGCCGGCGATGGCCTCCGTGAACGATGCGACGCGCCTGTCCAGCATTGCGCTGCCAATCCTCCCCTTGTTCGCGGCCCCGATAGCCGTCTTCTGGTCCGGCCGCCGCTCAGCGCGGGCCGAGCAGCTTCCAGATGCCGTCCGCCGCCAGCACCATCCGGCCTCCCGCCATCAGCGTGCCGCGCACGAACATCACCGAGCGGCCCCGCCGCATCACCTCGCCCCGCGCCTCGACGAACTCGCCCGGATGCGCGGCGGACAGGAAGTGGGTGTTGAGCTGCATCGTCACCGCCGACTGGCCGCCGGACGCCTCGTGCACGACCAGGCCCAGCGCGTTGTCGGCGAGCGTCACCAGCATGCCGCCATGGACGATGCCATGGGCATTGGTGTGCTGCGGCCCGGCCAGGAAGCCATAGGCCCAGCTCTCGCCCTCGCGCCGCGCCCAGAGCGGCCCCACCAGGCTGGAGAAGCTCGAATTGCCCCGCGGCTTCCAGCCAGCGGCGGCGGGATCGAAGGCGTCCGCGTCAATGGCGGAAGCCGGCATGGAGATGTCGGCGCCCGGAGGGGGCATGGGATCGTTCCTCTTGGCGCTGAAATTCCGCTGAACGGAATTACGTTCCATTTTATTGACGACCGAGTATGCGCCCCCCGTGTGGTCCGTCAAGCCATGCGGGGGCCCCTCGACAGCAACCGGGCGCATCCCGATATCCGGCGCGATGGCCTGGCCCTTCGGGCCGCCCGCATTCGAGGGAGACGCTGCATGGATACCATCGCCCCCACCTATCCGGTGACGCGGACCGAGGCGGAGTGGCGCGCCCGCCTGACGCCCGAGCAGTACCGCGTGATGCGTGGCCATGGCACCGAGCGCCCGGGCAGCTGCGCCCTGCTGCACGAGAAGCGCGCCGGCACCTTCACCTGCGCGGGCTGCGACCAGCCGCTGTTCAGCACGGAGGGCAAGTTCGAGAGCGGCACCGGCTGGCCGAGCTTCGGCGCGCCGCTGGAAGGCGCCGTGGGCACCAGCCGCGACACCAGCCATGGCATGATCCGCACCGAGGTGCATTGCGCGCGGTGCGGCAGCCACCTCGGCCATGTCTTCCCCGATGGGCCGCCCCCCACGCATCTGCGCTACTGCATCAACGGCGTGGCGATGGATTTCCATCCCGCCTGAGGCGCAGGCTTGCGTCCCTCCCCCATGGGCGGAATGATGGGCCGGCAGGGTGCCGGCACAGGCGCCGCGAGGGAGGTTCAAGCATGCAGCACTGGTCGAGACGCGCGGTGATGGGCGTGCTGGCGGCATTGCCCGCCATGCGCGCATCCGCCGAAAGCTGGCCCACCGGCCCCATCCGCATCGTCGTGCCCTTCGCGCCCGGCGGCTCGACCGATGCCGTGGCGCGGCTGGCGGCGCCCGGGCTGCAGCAGCGCCTGGGCGTGCCGATCGTGGTGGAGAACCGCAGCGGCGCGGCGGGCAGCATCGGCACCGACGCCGCCGCCAAGGCGCGGCCCGACGGCCAGACCTGGCTGCTCACCTTCGATTCCCACGCGGTGATGCCGGTGCTGGTGCCGAACCTGCCCTTCGACATCCAGCGCGACCTCGCCCCCGTCACGCAGATCGGCCACGCGCCCTATGTCGTCGCCTGCCAGCCGGGCAAGCCCTATCGCAACCTGGCCGACGTGCTGGCGGCGGCGAAGCGCGGCGGCGTCACCTTCGGCTCCACCGGCAACGGCACCATCGGCCATCTCGCCATGCTGATGCTGTCCGGCCGCGCCGGCGTGACCATGACCCACCTGCCCTATCGCGGCGGCGGGCTCGCGGTGAACGACGCCGTGGCCGGCCATATCGACATGATGATCGGCAGCAGCGCCCTGCTCGCCCCGCACATCGCCGCGGGCTCGCTGCGGCCGCTGCTGCAACTGGGCGAGCAGCGCCTGGCCGGGCTGCCCGAGGTTCCCACCGCGGCGGAGGCGGGCTTTCCTGGCCTGACGGCCGTGGCCTGGTGGGGCGTGTTCGCGCCCGCCGGCACGCCGGCGCCGGTCATCGAGCGCTTCCGTGCCGCGCTGGTCGAAACCTACCGCGAGCCGCGCATCGCGACGCAGTTCGCCGAGGTGAACCAGGCGGAGCTGGTGCTCTCCGAGCCGGCGGCGCTGGCCCGCTTCGTGAGCGGCCAGATCGACAGCTGGGGTAAGGCGGCGCGCGACAACAACGTCCGGCCGGATTGAAGGACGGGCGCCAGGGCGTCCGTCCCTGGCGCCACGCTGCCTGCCCTGCGCGAGCGGCTGGTGCCGCGAAGTGCGGCGCGGGCTGTTCAAGGGGGGCTAGGCTGGCCGAGGAGGGGCTCAACCCATAGGATCGCCGCTGCCGTGGAGGCGCGGGAGGCTTCCGAAGCGTTCCCTCAGAAGGTGACGAAGAAGCCGATCACGGCCGCCCAGATCAGGAAGGAGAAAAGAAAGCCGATCATCAATCCCCGCGCCGGCGAAAGCTTCTCGGGATTGGCGACGCGCAGCCTCTTCAGCCGGACGGGAAGGATTCCCCGGCGAGGATCAGGAAGATCGTTCGGGTGAATGTTTGTCCGAGATTCCATCTCTCTGACCCGGCTCTAGGCGTTCAGGTTGGCGGCGAAGCCTTTTGTGAGCTTCATTTGCAGGACCGACATTGTTCTTCGATCTGTTCTGAAATCTCACAATTAGGTTATATGCTTTTTGGCATTGAGGAAAGAGGGTAAATCTATCTCCAGTGTCTGCCCTTCTCCCCTGACAACCTGAAATTGCGGCTCGGGTTCCCGAATCGCCCCCTCGTGAAGTGGCGCCGCTCAACCGCTGAGTGCGCGTGCCGCCTCCATTGCCAGCGGCGCCATGCGGCGGCGGAAGGATGCCTCGTCCCAGTCCGACAGCGAGGCGGCGATGTGGATGGCGGCCACCGGCTGTCCGTCCCGGTCGCGAATGGCCGCCGCCAGCACGATCTCCCCGAGCAGACCTTCCTCGCAGGCCAGGGCATGACCATCCGCCCGCGCTTCCGCGATCTTCGCCCGCAGGCCCGGCAGGTCCGTGACGGTGCGGGGCGTGAGCGGCCGGCGGTCGGAGCGCGCCAGGATGTCCTCCACCGCCTCATCCGCCATCAGCGCCATCATCGCGCGGCCTCCGGAGGAGCAGAAGGCGGGCAGGCGGCGGCCCACCAGCGTGGCGAAGAAGGTTTCCCGCTTGCTCTGCAGCCGCACCGCATAGACGATGCTGAGGTCGTCCAGCAGGCTGAGGTCCACACGCTCCTGCGTGGCGCGGCGCAGCTCCATCAGCGCCGGCGTGGCGCGCTCCACCAGCGGGTGCATGCGCAGGAAATCGAAGGAGCGGTCCATCAGCCGCAGGCCCGGGCGCAGCCCCCGCCCGCGCGGATCGGCCTCCAGGTATCCGAGGTGGCGCAGGGTGTGGCACAGGCGCTGCGCCGCGCTTTTGTCCACCCCGGCATGATGCGCGATCTCCGCCAGGGAGAGCGGCTGCGGGTTGCGGCCGAAGGCCTCCAGCACGCGGAAGGCCCGCTCCACCGCCTGGATGTAGAGCCGCTGATCCGGCCCTGCGGCCTGTGCCGGCGCCGCCTTTGCCTTTGACATGGCCGGAAAACTCCCCTTAGCTTTTCGACATAATTCGGTCGTATCGTTAACCAATACGGAGGCGGCGGCAATGGCAGGATGTTCGGGCGTTCCGGCATGAGCGCCGGCCGCTTCGCGGGGCGCATCGGCGTCGTCACCGGGGCTGCCTCCGGGCTGGGCCGCGCCACGGCCGAGGCCCTTGCCCGCGAGGGCGCGCGCCTGCTCCTGTTCGACCGCGACGGGGATGGCGTCGCCCGCACCGCCGCCTCCTGCCCTGGCGCCGAATGGATGACGGGGGACGTGACCCGCGCCGCCGATCAGCAGGCCCTGGCCGGGCGGGCCCGGGCGCTCGGGCCGGTCACGCTGGTGGCCACCGCCGCCGGCATGCTGGGCCCCACCAGGCCGGTGACCGAGCTGGAGGAGGCGGAGTGGGACCAGCTCTTCGACGTGAACGTGAAGGGCACCTGGCTCACCCTGCGCGGCCTGCTGCCGCTGCTGCGGGAAGCGGGGGGCGGCGCCGTCGTCACCTTCGCCTCCGCCGCCGGTCTCACGGGCTCCGCCACCATGCCCGCCTACTCCGCCAGCAAGGGCGCGGTGGTGATGATGAGCCGCAGCATGGCCCTGGCCCATGCGGCGGAAGGCATCCGCGTCAATTGCGTCTGTCCCGGCTCGATCGAGACGCCGATGCTGGAGCGCACCTTCGCCGGCGCCGGCACGTCCGAGGCCCGTGCCCGGCGCGAGGCCGAGTTCCGCGCCCGCCACCCGCTGGGCCGCTTCGGCCGGGCGGAGGAGGTGGCGGAAAGCGTGCTGTTCCTGCTCAGCGACGCGGCCAGCTTCACCACCGGCGTGTGCCTGCCCGTCGATGGGGGCCGGCTGGCCTGAGCCGGCGGATGGGCGGCCGGGCGGCCGCGCGCCACCGGGCAACGGAAAACGAGAGGAAACCGGCATGATCGACAAATCCGTCCGCTGGCCTGGCGGCGCGCGCATCGCCGTGATGCTGACCTTCGACTTCGACGCGGAAACGCTGTGGCTCTCGCGCGACCCGGCCAATGCGCGGCGCCCCGGCACGCTGAGCCAGGGCACCTATGGCGCCAAGGTGGGCGTGCCGAAGATCCTCGAGCTGCTGCGCGACGAGGAGGTCAGGGGCACCTTCTTCGTCCCCGGCTGGACGGCCGAGCACCATGCCGGCCGCGCCGAGATGATCGTCGCCGGCGGGCACGAGGTGGCGCACCATTCCTATTCCCACGCCTGGATCGATCCCGACTTCCCCGAGAAGGAGGTCGAGGAGATGGAGAAGGGGCTGGAGGCGCTGAAGCGCGTGCTCGGCGTGGTGCCGCGCGGCTACCGCTCGCCCGCGGGCGAGTCCAGCGACAACATGCTGAACCTGCTCCAGAAGCACAACTTCCTCTACGACAGCTCGCTGCTCGACGACGTGGTGCCCTACCGCCTCACCCTGCCCGGCGGCGGCAGCGGGCCGGTGGAGCTGCCCTGGCACTGGAGCACGGACGACGCGCCGCACGCGCTGTTCTCCATCAAGTCGCCGCGCCCGATCTTTCCCAACAGCCACCTGCTGGAGATCTTCCAGGACGAGTTCCGCGAGATCCACCGCTGGGGCGGGCTGTTCAACCTGGTCATGCACCCGCAGATCATCGGCCGCCCCAGCCGCATCGCCCTGCTGCGCGAGATGATCGGCTGGATCAAGGGCTTCCCCGATGTGTGGTTCGCCACCGGCACCGAGGTGGCCGAGGCCTGGATCGCCGCGCATGACGCCGCCTGACACCAACCGCGAGACCGCCATGACCGCCTCCACCTACGACCCCGCCACCTTCCGGCCGATGACCTTCCACGATGCCGTGCCGGGCTTCCTGGAAGGCCGCGACACCCCGCGTGCCTATCTGGAGCGCTGCCTGGAGGTGATCGCCGCGCGCGAGCCGGTGGTGCGCGCCTGGGTGACGCTGAACGAGGAAGGCGCCCGCGCCGCCGCCGATGCCGCCACGGCGCGCTACAAGGCCGGCCGTGCCCTTTCGCCGATCGACGGCATGCCCGTCGGCATCAAGGACATGCTGCAGACGAAGGACATGCCGACCGAGCAGGGCACCCCCCTGTTCAAGGGCGCGCAGACGAAGATGGACAGCGCCAGCGTCGTGGCGCTGCGGCAGGCGGGCGCGGTGGTCCTGGGCAAGACGGTGACGACGGAACTGGGCATGTCCCATCCCGGCCCCACCACCAACCCCTTCAACCCCGACCACACGCCGGGCGGCTCCTCCTCCGGCTCGGCCGCGGTGATCGGCGCGGCGATGGTGCCGGCGGCGCTGGGCACGCAGGTGGTGGGCTCCATCATCCGCCCCGCCGGCTTCTGCGCCAACACCGCCATCAAGCCGACCTTCGGCGCCATCCACCGTGGCGAGCGGCTGGCCTTCAGCCAGAGCCATATCGGCGTGCATGCCGGCTGCCTGGAGGACATGTGGCGCGTCACCTACGAGATGGCGCAGCGCTCGGGCGGCGATCCGGGGCATCCGGGCCTGTTCGGCGAGGCGGCGCCGCGCCCGCCGCTGAAGCCCGGCCGGCTCATCGTCATGGAAAGCGAGGGCTGGGCGCAGACCGACCCGCGCACCGCCGAGGCCTTCGACCGCGTGCTGCGCCAGCTGCGCGATGCCGGCGTGACGCTGCTGCGCCGCCAGGACAGCCCGCTGATCGAGGCCTTCGAGCAGGCGATCGGCGACAGCCTCGCCCTGTGCCGCGACCTTTGCGGCTATGAGCTGCGCTGGACGCTGGAGAACCTTGTCGAGCGCTTCCCCACCGGCCTCAGCGACAGCATGATGTCGCGGCTGGAGCTGGCGCGCGGCATGACGATCGACGACTACCGCCTGGCCCTCCAGAAGCGCGAGATGGCGCAGCAGGCCTTCGCCGCCCTCGCGCCGCTGGCCGACGGGCTGGTCAGCCTCAGCTCCGTGGGCCCCGCGCCGCTGATGGAGAACAAGGCGAAGGATTCCGGCGTCACCCACACCACCGGGCTGCCGGCCTACAACGCCGCCACCTCGGTGCTGGGCTCGCCGGCCATCACCCTGCCGCTCATCGCGCTGGACGGGCTGCCGGTGGGCGTGCAGGTGATCGGCCAGCGCCACGCCGATGCCGTGCTGACCGCGCTCGCCCAATGGGTGACCGCGCAGATCCGCCCCGTGGCGATCTGACGCTTGGGGCGGCGGAAGCCCCCTTGCCTCCGCCGCCCCTCCCGTGACAATGCGGCCGCAAGGCCCGCCAGCAACGGGCCGCGAGGAAACGACCGATGTTCACGCGCCGCGCTCTCGGCAGGGCCACGCTCGCCCTGTCCCTTCCTTCCCTTGCCGCCCCGCGCCTGACGGCCGCCCAGGAAAGCGCCAGCTTTCCCGCCCATGCGGTGACGATGGTGGTGCCCTGGGCGGCGGGCGGCTCCACCGACGCGGTGGCCCGCATCCTGGCGGCACGCCTCACCCAGGACACGGGCCGGAGCTTCGTCATCGACAACCGCGCCGGCGCCAACGGCACGATCGGCTTCTCCTCCGTGGCCCGCGCCCGCCCGGACGGGTACACGCTGCTGGTCGGCACCATCAGCACCTATGCCATGGCGCCGCATCTCTACAGCCTGCCCTATGACCACGAGCAGGCCTTCGCCGGCATCGGGCTGATCGCCGCGCAGCCGATGATCCTGGTGGTGCCGAAGACCTCCCCGGCGCGCAGCCTCGCCGAGTTCGTGGCGCTGGCCAGGCAGCCGGGCAGCACCATGACCTACGCCAATTCCGGCACCGGCAGCTCCACCCACCTGGCCACCGAGCTGTTCCTGCAGGCGGCCGGGCTGCGGCTGGGCGATGTCGGCTACCGCTCCGGCGCCCAGGCGGTGCAGGGCACCCTGCAGGGCGAGGTTTCCATGGTCATCCAGGCCGCCTCCGGCCTGCTGCCGCTGATCCAGGCCGGGGAGCTGCGGCCGCTCGCCATTTCCTCCGCCGGGCGCAGCGCCGTGGCGCCGGAGATCCCCACCTTCCGCGAGCAGGGCTTCCCGGATTACGAGGCGGTGGAGCACATCGCGCTGCTCGCGCCCGCCGGCACGCCGCCCGAGATCGTGTCGCGCCTGCATGCCCTGACCCGCGCTGCCATGACCGCGCCCGAGACGCGCGAGCGCCTGGCCGCGCTTGCCGTGACGCCGGAAACCCAGACCCCGGCGGAATGGCCCGCTTATCATGCCGCCGAGAACGCCAAGTGGCGCGCGGTGATCAGGAGCCGCAACATCACCGTGCAGTAAGGGGGCCGCCGCCGCGCCTCGCTGGCGCGGCGGCGCCGGGCTCAGGCCTCGTCCTCGACGGTGTTGACCAGGGTGCCGATGCCCTCGATCTCGATCTCCACCCGGTCCCCGCCCTTCATGAAGACGGGCGGCTTGCGGGCGTAGCCCACGCCGCTCGGCGTTCCCGTGGCGATCACGTCGCCCGGCTCCAGCGTCATCGCCTCGGACAGGATGGCGATGATGCGGGGGACGGGGAAGATCATGTCCGAGGTGTTGCTGTCCTGCATGGTCTCGCCATTGAGGCGGGCGGTGATGCGCAGCGCGTTCGGCCCTTGCGGCAGCTCGTCCGGCGTGACGATCTCGGGGCCGAGGCCGCCGGTGCGGTCGAAGTTCTTGCCCATGCCCCACTGGGTGGATTTGCGCTGGTAGTCGCGCACCGAGCCCTCGTTCATGCAGCTGTAGCCGGCGACGCAGGACAGCGCCTCGGCCTCGCCCAGATGCCGCGCCCGCCGGCCGATGACGACGGCGAGTTCCGCCTCGTAGTCGAACTTCTCCGACACGCGCGACCGCAGCAGCGCCTGCCCGTGCGCGGCGAGCGAGGTCGGGCCGCGGAAGAACACCGCCGGGTAGTCGGGGATGGGATTGTTCCCTTCCTTGGCGTGCAGCGCGTAGTTGAGGCCGATGCAGATGATCTTGCCGGGGCGCGGCACCGCCGGCAGCAGCCTCATGCCGGCCAGCGGGCGGCGGGGCGCGCCGTGCAGCCGGGCGGCCAGGGCGGGCGCGCCTTCCGGCAGGCCGAGCGCGGCCAGGGCCAGCAGCGGGTCCCGCGGCAGGCCCGGCACCGCATCGGCCAGCAGCACCACATCCTCTCCCAGCCGGGCGCCCAGCGCCGGGCCGCCCTCATGCTCGATTGCCACCAGGCGCATCCCGCTCTTCCTTCCTGCCGCCGGGCCGAGCTTTCATCGGCGCGCCCCCGCCGTCAACTCGGCCGCTCGCCCGGAGGGGCGCTTGCGCCCCGCTTCGCGATGGCCATGATGCGGGTGCCATGCACATCACCGCTCCCCCGCCCCGCGCGCCATGATCCCGTTCCAGCCCGCCCCGGCGCGGCTTCCCCCCGGCGAGCGCATCTACGCGGTGGGCGACGTTCATGGCTGCGCCGAGCGGCTGCAAAGGCTGCACGCGCTGGTGGCCGAGGATCTGGCTGCCCGCCCCCCGGCGCGGGCGGTGCTGCTGCACCTCGGCGACTATGTGGACAAGGGCGAGGACAGCGCCGGCGTGCTCGACTGGATGAGCCGGCCCAACCCCCTGCCCGCCGCGCGGATCGACCTGGCCGGCAACCACGAGGCGGCGATGCTGGCGGCGCTGGACGGCGCCCCGGGCGACGTGGCGGACTGGCTGTGGTGTGGCGGCCGCCCCACCCTTGCCAGCTACGGGCTGCCGGCCGAGGCGGGGGCGGAAGCCTGGCGCGCCGCCATCCCGCCCGCGCATCTGGGGTGGATGCGCGGCCTCGCGCGCTTCCACCAGGCGGGGGGATACCTGTTCGTGCATGCCGGCATCCGGCCCGGCCTGCCGCTGGAGGCGCAGGCGCCGGAGGACCTGATCCGCATCCGGCAGCCCTTCCTGTCCAGCGAGGCGGCGCATGGCGCGGTGGTGGTGCATGGCCACACCGCGCGGGCGGAGCCCGAGATCCGCCACAACCGCATCAACCTGGACACCGCCGCCTGGTCCGGCGGCCCCCTCACCTGCGCCGTGCTGGAAGAGGACCGCATCGGCTTCCTGCGCGCCTGAGCCACCGCCACGGGGCCGGGTGCCTCCAGGCGCGGCGCGCCCGCTATTCCGCCGGCTCCTCCGCCGGTTCCGGCCGGGCGGCGCGCGGCACCGCCGGGCTCTTCTCCAGCCTGTCGCGGTGCAGGGCGGCGCGCGCCACCAGCATCAGCGTCACGGGCGTGGTCAGCACCACCAGCGCGCCCACCAGCAGCTCATGGATCACCAGCCGCGACTGCAGCGCGGTGAACACCAGCATGGAGGCCAACAGCACGCAGCTGATGCCCATGGAGGTGGCGATGGTGGGCGCGTGCAGCCGGTCGTAGAAGGTGCGCATCCGCAGCAGGCCGAAGGAGCCGGCCAGCGACAGGAACGCCCCCGCCAGGACCAGCGCGGCGGCCAGCAGGGCCAGGGGCGCGGGAAGCTCCGCCAGGTGGGTCATTCGATCACCTCGCCGCGCATCAGGAACTTGGCGAAGGCGCCCGTGCTGACGAAGCCCAGCAGCGCCACCACCAGCGCCGCCTCGAAATAGAGGTCGGTGCCGGTGCGGATGCCGAAGGTCAGCAGCAGCAGCATGCCGTTGAGGTAGAGGATGTCGAGCGCCACCACCCTGTCCTGCGCGCGCGGCCCGTGCAGCACGCGCCAGGCGGTGCAGCCGAAGGCGAGGGCCAGCATGACCTGCGCGATCAGCAGCGACCAGCTCAGCACCGCAAGGCTCATCGGAAGATCTCCAGCAACGGCGCCTCGTAGCGCTCCTTGACGATACGCACCCATTCCTCCTCGTCGATCAGGTCGAGGACATGGATCAGCAGCCAGCCCTCCTCCGCGTCGAACTCCAGCCATGCGGTGCCGGGCGTGGCGGTGAGGATGCAGGCCAGCACGGCCAGGGCGTGCGGCTCGCGCAGCGCCAGCGGGATGTGCAGGAAGCCCGTCCGCCGCGGCAGGCGCCGGCTGAGCACGATGCGCGCCACGGCCAGGTTCGAGCGGATGATGTCCACGAACACCCGCCCCGCCAGCTGCAGGATCAGCCCGGGGCGGCGGATGCGCACCTTGGGCGGGTCGAGCAGCGTCAGCGCCCAGCCGCCCAGCAGCGCGATGATGGCGCCCACCAGCATCGGCCCCGGCGCGACGCTGCGGCTGGCCATCAGCCAGAAGGCGAGCAGGCCGGCCGAGATGACCGGATGCGGCAGAAGCCACCTCATGGCCGGGCCTCCGTCTGGCCGCTCACATCCACCACGCTGCCGACATAGCTGGGGGCGGCGTGCAGGGCGCTGGCGGTGGACTGCATGTAGCGCAGCACCGGCCCCGCCCCCGCCGTCATGCCGATGCAGAGGCCAAGCAGCAGCAGCACCGGCGCGATCTCCACCACGCCGACGCGCGGCACCGAGCGGTCCGTGGCCGCCCACAGGCTGCGGATGCCGGCGCGCGTCATCGCCAGCACCGTGGCGAGGCCCGAGAGGATCAGCGCCGCCAGCAGGGCCCAGCCGCCGGGCGGCACGGCGGAAGGGCTCCGCCCCAGCCCGGCCGGGTTGAGGATGCCATCCAGCATGGCGAACTTGGCGATGAAGCCGGACAGCGGGGGCAGCCCCGCCAGCAGCAGGGCGCAGCAGAGGAAGCAGGCGCCCAGCACCGCCATGGTGGCCGGAATGGGCGTGCCCACCTCGACCTCCTCCTCATCGGCCTCCGGCCTGTCGCCGAAGGCCTCCTGCGTCACCGCCAGCACGTCGGCGCCGACCTCCCGGCCGCGCTCCAGCAGCTCCACCAGCAGGAAGAAGGCGCCGATCGCCAGCGCCGAGCTGGCCAGGTAGAACAGCGCCCCGCCGGTCACCGCCTCCTGCCCCGCCCCCAGCGCCGCCAGCAGCGTGCCGGAGGAGATCAGCACGCTGGCGCCCGCCAGGCGGGAGAGATCCTGCGTCGCCAGCACGCTGATGGCGCCGAAGGCGATGGTGGCGAGGCCGCCCAGGAACAGCCAGGTGCCGCCGAAGCCGGCGGAAGCCCCCGCATCGGCCCCGAACAGCAGCAGCGAAAGGCGCAGCACGGCATAGAAGCCCACTTTGCTCATCATCGAGAAGATGGCGGCGGCGGGCGGGCTTGCCGCCGAATAGGTGGGCGCCAGCCAGAAGCCCATCGGCCACATCGCCGCCTTGGCCAGGAAGGCCATGGCGAGGATGGCGGCGCCCGCCTCCAGCAGCGGCCGGTCCTCGGCCGGCATGGCGGGGATGCGGGCGGCGAGGTCGGCCATGTTCAGCGTGCCGGCCACGCCATAGATCATGCTGACGCCGATCAGGAACAGCAGGGAGGCCGCGAGGTTGATGGCGATGTAGTGCAGCCCCGCCTTGACCCGCGCGACGCCCGAGCCGTGCAGCGCCAGCCCGTAGGAGGCGGCCAGCAGCACCTCGAAGAAGACGAAGAGGTTGAACAGGTCGCCGGTCAGGAAGGCGCCGTTCAGCCCCATCAGCTGGAACTGGAAGAGGGCGTGGAAATGCGCGCCCATGCGCTGCCAGCGCACCAGCGAAAAGAGCAGCGCGGCGAGGCCGAGCAGCGCCGTCAGCACCAGCAGCATGGCGGCCAGCCGGTCCACCACCAGGACGATGCCGAACAGCGCCGGCCAGTTGCCGAGGCGGTAGACGAAGACCGGCGCCGCGTCACCCGCATCCGCCAGGAAGGCGAGGGCGAGCGCCACGGCGAGCAGCCCGAGCGCCGATGCGACGCCGAGCGCCGCGCGCAGCCGGCCGCGCTGGTCGT
The DNA here is from genome assembly GCF_002631185.1 of Teichococcus rhizosphaerae. Lineage (GTDB taxonomy): Bacteria > Pseudomonadota > Alphaproteobacteria > Acetobacterales > Acetobacteraceae > Pseudoroseomonas > Pseudoroseomonas rhizosphaerae. Next base: position 55,968 of record NZ_PDNU01000030.1, read on the forward strand.
CCATCGGGATCATGATGGCGCCCGCCAGCAGCGGCAGCAGGATCGGCGCGATGGCGAGCTGTTGCATCCAGCCGCTCACCGGTCCTGCCTCCGGCCATCGACATGGTCGCCGCCGGTCAGGCCGCGCGCGGCCAGCATCACCACCAGGAACAGCGCCGTGGTGGCGAAGCCGATGACGATGGCGGTGAGCACCAGGGATTGCGGCAGCGGGTCGGCATACTGCGCCGGGTCGCCCATGGTGCCGGGCTCCAGCACGGGCGGGCGGCCCACGGGAAAGCGGCCCATGCTGAAGATGAACAGGTTGACGGCGTAGGAGAGCAGCGACAGGCCGATGATGAGCTGGAAGGTGCGCGGCCGCATCAGCAGCCAGACGCCCGAGCCTCCCAGCACGCCGATGCTCAGGGCGAGGATGAGTTCCATCAGCGGTCTCCCTTCAGGCCAGTGTTGCCCATCTCCGGCCCGTCCATCAGCGGGCCATCCAGGGCGGGAGCCGCCGGCACGGGAGCGGCCCGGCCAGGGCGGCCATCCGCGGCGGGGCCATGGGGGGCGGCCTCCAGGGGAACGGGCTTCCCCGCGGCCGGCAGAGCCGGCGGGGCCATGCCCGGCAATGGCGGCGGAACCGGCGCCGCGCGCTGGCTGCGCACCGACTGGTGGGCGATGGCGATGAGCATCAGCACCGTGGCGCCGAACACCAGGGCGAACACGCCGATGTCGAAGATCAGAGCGCTGGCCACCGGCAGCCGGCCGAGCAGGCCGAGATCGGCATAGGCGAAGTAGGAGGTCAGGAAGGGCTTGCCGACCGCCATGGCGGCGAGGCCCGTGCCACCGGCCAGCAGCAGCCCCGCCGACATCCAGCGCAGCGGATGGACGCGGAGATGGTCCTCCACCCAGCGCGTGCCGCCGGCCATGTATTGCAGCAGGATGGCCACGGCCAGCATCAGCCCGCCGGCGAAGCCGCCGCCCGGCAGGTCGTGGCCGCGCAGCAGCAGATAGACCGCGACGGCCCCGATCAGCGGAAAGAGCAGCCGCATGGTGACGGCCGGCACCGCCATCCAGTCGCGCGCGTCGCCCTGCTGCTGTTCCGGCACGCCGATGCTCTCCGGCGCCGGGCGGAAGCGGCGCAGCAGCGCGAAGACGGTGAGCGCCACGATGCCCAGCACCGTGATCTCACCGAAGGTGTCGAAGCCGCGGAAATCCACCAGGATGACGTTGACCACGTTGGTGCCGCCGCCCTCGGTGTAGGCGCGCTCCAGGAAGAAGCGGGAGATGCCCTCGGGCGAGACGCGGGTCATGGTGGCATAGGAGATCGCCGTCAGCCCGAGGCCGGCGGCCACCGCGATGACGAAGTCGCGGTAGCGCCGCAGCCGTGGCAGGAGCTGGCCGGAGCTGGCGAATTCCAGCCGCTTGGGCATCCAGCGCAGGCCGAGCAGCAGCAGCACCGTCGTCACCACCTCGACCAGGAGCTGGGTGACGGCGAGGTCGGGCGCCGAGAACCACACGAAGGTGATGCAGACGGCGAGGCCGGCGCCGCCCAGCAGCGCCAGCGCCGCCAGCCGGTGGTACTTGGCCTGGTAGGCGGCCGCCATGGCGCAGGCGCCGCCCGCCACCCAGACCAGCCCGATCACCGGATCGGCGGGGGAAAGCTCGAGCCCGCCCAGGCCCAGCCCTTGCGGCGACAGCGCCAGCACGGCGGCCAGGATGGTGATGCAGACCATCAGCCGGAGCTGGGTCTGCAGCCGGCTGGTGCCGAGCAGCCGCTCTAGGGTGCGGGCGAAGCGCCAGGACAGGAACACCATCACCTGGTCGAAGGCGCGGCGGCCGTCGAAGCGGCGCAGCAGGGGGGTGCCCTCGATGCCGGCGCTGAGATGGCGCTGCAGCAGGCGGTAGAGCAGCGCGCCGCCCACCAGCGCCACGAGGCTCATCACCAGCGGCAGGTTGAAGCCGTGCCAGACCGCGAGGCTGTAATAGGGCGTGGCCTCCCCCAGCACGGAGCGCGCCGCGACGTCGAGGAACGGGCCGATGGTGGCGGCGGGCAGGATGCCCACCACCATGCAGCCGAAGACCAGCACCTCGACCGGCAGGCGCATCCATTGCGGCGGCTCGTGCGGCGTGCGCGGCATGTCGCCCGTCTCGGGGCCGAAGAAGGCGCCGTGGATGAAGCGCAGCGAATAGGCCACTGCGAAGATGCTCGCCAGCGCCGCGGCCCAGGGCAGCATGCTGTGCAGGATGGTGGGCGCGTTGGCCGCCATCAGCGTCTCGGTGATGAACATCTCCTTGGAGATGAAGCCGTTCAGCAGCGGCACGCCGGCCATGGCGGCGGCGGCCACCATCGCCAGCCGCGCGGTGAAGGGCATGGTGGCGTTGAGGCCGGAAAGCCTGCGGATGTCGCGCGTGCCGGTCTCGTGGTCGATGATGCCGGCGGCCATGAACAGCGAGGCCTTGAAGGTGGCGTGGTTCATGGTGTGGAAGATCGCTGCCACCATGGCCAGCGGGCTGTTGAGGCTGAGCAGCAGCGTGATCAGGCCGAGATGGCTGATGGTCGAATAGGCCAGCAGGCCCTTCATGTCGTGCTGGAAGATCGCGACATAGGCGCCGACCAGCAGGGTGATCATGCCGGCGCTGCCGAGGATCCAGAACCAGGCATCGGTGCCGGCCATCACCGGCCAGAGCCGCGTGATCAGGAAGATGCCGGCCTTCACGAGCGTGGCCGAGTGCAGGTAGGCGGAAACCGGCGTCGGCGCCGCCATGGCGTGCGGCAGCCAGAAGTGGAAGGGGAACTGCGCGCTCTTGGTCAGGGCGCCGAGCAGGACCAGCACCAGCGCCGGCAGGTAGAGCGGATGGTCGCGGATGACGTCGCCCGAGGCCAGCACCCGGTCGAGGTCGTAGCTGCCGACCATGTGGCCGAGCAGCAGCACGCCCGCCAGCAGGGCCAGGCCGCCGCTGGCCGTGACGGTGAGCGCCATGCGGGCGCCGTCGCGTGCCTGGGCGGAGTGCTGCCAGTAGCCGATCAGCAGGAAGGAGAAGAGGCTGGTCATCTCCCAGAAGAAGACGAGCTGGATCAGGTTGCCCGACAGGACCAGCCCCATCATCGAGCCCATGAAGGCCAGCAGAAAGGCGAAGAAGCGCGGGATCGGATCGTCCGAGGACATGTAGTAGCGCGCGTAGAGCACGACCAGCAGCCCAATGCCGGCCACCATCACCGAGAAGACCGAGGCAAGGCCGTCCATGCGCAGGACGAGGTTGAGGCCCAGCTGCGGCACCCAGGCGATCTCGCTGCGGACCACGCCCCCCTCGGCGATGGTGGGGTAGTAGCAGAGCCACACCATGACGAGGGTCAGCAGCGCGACCGCGCCCGCCAGCCAGGCTTCGAGCCTTCGGGCATTGGCCGGCAGCAACGCGGTGACCAGCGCCCCGAGATAGGGGAGGCCGATCGCCGTCGAGAGATAAAGGGCATCGGGCATCAGCGGCGGTTCTCTCCTTCAGGCCGGGAAGACGGGCGCCCCGCGGGCGGGGGCGGAGCGGGTCAGGCAGGCTCGTCCGGGCTTTCCGCCTCTGAGGATTGCAGCATGGCGAGCGCCTCGGTGCCGGACTGCGCCTGGCGCAGCTGGCGCGCCAGCTGGTTGCCGCGAAGCACCCGGCAGATGCCCGAAAGCGCGGGCAGGAAGCCTTCCGCGCTGTTCTCCGGCCAGAGCACCATGAAGACGAGGTCCACCGGCTCGCCATCGCGCGCGTCGAACTCGATGGGCCGCGCCAGCCGGGCGAGCAGCGCCAGGGGCGCGCCAAGCCCTTCCAGGCGGGTATGCGGCAGCCCGATGCCGCGCCCCAGCGCCGTGGAGCCCAGCTTTTCCCGCGCCTGGAGGGCTTCCAGCACCTTCTGCCTGTCATATTGAAGGCGGGCCGCGGCTTCATCCGCAAGCATCTCAAGAAGCTCTTTCTTGTCCTTTGGGGAAAGGGAAAGAACAGAGTTCTCCTGATGGAAAAGTTCTTTGATGGGCATGGCCTTTTCCAATAAAATCCCCGCCAATGAATAAGATGTTTTCTGTAGTTCTGTTATTTTACTTGAAGGCTCGATCAAAATCAGGCACATAGATTGCTAGGCGTGCGAAAATTGCAAGTTTTTTAACCGTTGCTCTCCTGATTCTCAATGCCGCGCCCTCTCCCCTGCGGACATGGGAGCGCACCTGGACGGTCAGTCAAACGCCGCGGCAGGCGGGTTCGTTCCGCGGGCGGCGGCTGCGGGGGCGTTTCGAGGGTAAGGGGTGCCGCCCTGAGGGGGCGGTCCGCCCGGGCGGGATCATCCGGGCGGAAAAGGCAGGGCCGGTGGCCGGGCGGAAGCTTCAGTCGCCGCTGTTGCCGCCGCCGAGCGCCTCACCGCCCAGCTGTTCCACGAGCTGCGCCACGGCGGTGTGGTCCTGCCCCGGGCCGAGCAGGCTGCCGGCGCTGGCCCACATCTCGCGGCACAGCGCCGAGAAGGGCGTCGGTGTGCCGGTCTCCCGCCCCACTTCGAGGGCGATGGAGAGGTCCTTCACCATCAGGTCCAGCCCGAAGCCGGAATCGAAGCGGCGCGACAGCACGAACTGCTTGAACTTCTTCTGCGTGCTGTTGTTCATCCCGGTGGAGCTGTTCAGCACATCGACCATCAGCGCCGGGTCCAGCCCGAACTTCTGGCCGATCAGCAGCGCCTCGATGCCGATGAGGAAGCCGCCGGCCGAGACCAGGTTGTTCAGCGCCTTCATCGCCTGGGCGTTGCCGATGCCGCCGCAGCGATGCACCGAGGTGCCCACCGCCTGCAGGACCGGCCCGATCCGGTCCAGCACCGCCGCCTCGCCGCCGGCCATGATGGCGAGCTCCCCCGTGCGGGCGCGCGGCACGCCGCCCGAGACGGGGCAGTCCGCCATGGCGCAGCCCTTCTCCGCCAGCCGCTCCGCCAGGGCGCGGGTGACCCCGGGCACGCCGGAGGACATCTCGATCACCACCGCGCCGGCCGGCAGGGCCTCCAGCATCTCCTCCACCACCGTCGCGACATGCTTGCTGGTGGGCAGGATGGTGATGACGGCATCCGCCCCCGCCGCCGCCCCGGCGGCATCATCGGCCGCGCGGCCGCCCACCTCCCGCGCGAAGTCCCGGGCCCGGCCGGGCACCGCGTCGGCCACGGTGACCTCGAAGCCGGCTTTCAGCAGGTTGGCCGCCATCGGCCAGCCCATGTTGCCGATGCCCACGAAGCCGATGCGGCGCATGGCGCCCCCGCTCATTCGGCCTTCTTCTCCGGCAGGGCGCCCTCGGCCTTCAGCACCTCATGCGCCGCCTTGAAGGCGTCGAGCCCCGCGGGGATGCCGCAATAGACCGTCGCGTGCAGCAGGATCTCCTTGATCTCCTCGACCGTGACGCCGTTGTTCAGCGCGCCCTTCACATGCAGCTTGATCTCGGGCGTCTTGCCGAGCGCGGTCAGCATGGCGAGGTTCAGCATGCTGCGCGTCCGGGGCTCCAGCCCGGGGCGGTTCCAGGCATAGCCCCAGCACCATTCGGTGGTGATGCGCTGGAAGGCCATCATGAAGTCGTCGGCCCGGGCGATGCTGCCGTCCACGTACTCGCTGCCGAGCACCTTGCGGCGCATCTCCAGGCCCTTCTCGAACATCTCGCTCTCGGCCATCGCCCATCCTCCCTGATGATGGGCGGCAGCTTGCGGAAAAGCGGATTGTCGGTCAATCCGGCAGGGCGTCGGCCGTCTCGAGGATCTCGCCGCGCTCGATCACGAAGGTCCGCTCCACCAGCTGCCGCAGCAGGCCGGGGCTGCTCTCGGTGATCAGGATGGCGACATCCGGCAGGGCATCCCGCAGCCGCGCCAGCGCCTCGGCGTAGCGCAGCGCCAGGGCGGGGGCGAGGCCCTGGAAGGGCTCGTCCAGCAGCACGGCGCGGGTGCCCACCATCAGCGCGCGGCCGAGCGCCACCATCTTGCCCTGCCCGCCCGAGAGCCCCGCGGCCTTGCGCGGCGCGAAGTCGCGCAGCTCCGGCAGCAGGGTGAAGAGCAGGTCCAGCCGCCGCGACATCTCGGCCGCCGGCAGGCCCAGCACCTCCGCCGGCAGGCGCAGGTTCTCCAGCACGGTGAAGCTGCCGAACAGGCGCCGCTCCTCCGGCGCGTAGCCGATGCCGAGCGCGGCGCGGCGGTGCGCCGGCGCGCCGGCGCAGGACTGGCCGTCGATGATGATGTTGCCGCCACGCACCGGCAGCAGCCCCATCAGCGCCCGCAGCGTCGTGGTCTTGCCCGCGCCGTTGCGGCCGATCAGCGCCACCCGGCCACCGGGCGGCACCGCCAGGTTCACGCCGCGCAGCACCGGCGCGCCGGCGATGTCCACCGAGACATTCTCGAGTTGCAGCATGGGCTCAAGCCGCGGCATGGGGAACCTCGCCGGTCTGGATGCCGATGACGTCGCGCTGCACCGTGGGGTCGGCCAGCACCTGCTCCGGCGGGCCGAGGGCCACGATCCTGCCCTGCCCCCACACCGCCACGCGGTCGGCGATGCGCGCCACCACGTCCATGTCGTGCTCGACGAAGACGGCCGTGACGCCGGCCTCGCGCAGCACCCGCGCCAGCGTCTCCACCACCGCCATCTTGTCGGCGGCGGCGACGCCGCTGGTGGGCTCGTCCATCAGCAGCAGGCGCGGCTTCATGGCCACGGCCATGGCGATGTCGGTGAGCTTGCGGGTGCCCTCGTTCAGCGCGTCGGCACGCTGGTGCGCGGCCGCGGTGAGGCCGAAGCGCTCCAGCAGCTCCTCCGCCTCGGCGCGAAAGGCAGGGCGCAGCAGCGGGCGGAAGGCGGAGAAGGTGCCCTCCCGCGCGGCCACCGCCATGGCCGCGTTCTCCAGCACCGTGTGCTCGGTGAAGAGCTGGGGCAGCTGGAAGGAGCGGGCGATGCCCATGCGCACGATGGCGCGCGGCTTCATCCCCAGCACCTGCCGGCCCTGGTAGGTGATGGAGCCGGCCTGCGGCCGCAGATGGCCGGTGCTCATGTTGATGAAGGTGGTCTTGCCGGCGCCGTTCGGGCCGATGATGGCGAGGAACTCCCGCTCCATCACGTCGAGGTTGATGCCGTCGGCCGCCTTGACGCCGCCGAAGGCCAGTTGCAGGTCCTGCGCCGAGAGCAGCACGCTCATGCCACCTCCCTCCCCGCCGGCTTGCGGCGCAACAGCCCCTGGGCGATGCCGAACAGCCCGCCGGGCGCGAACAGGATGACCAGCAGCAGCACCGTGCCCAGGATGAGCTGCCACGCATCGGCCAGGTTGGCCGCGGCATAGACCCGCGTCAGCTCATAGACCACGGCGCCGAGGAAGGCGCCGAGCACGCTGCCCGCGCCGCCCAGGATGGCGATGAACACCAGCTCGCCCGAGGCGGTCCAGTAGGCGAGCGCCGGCGTCACGTGGCGGCTGGTGAGCGCGATAAGGGTGCCGCCGCAGCCCGCCATCAGCGCCGAGAGCGCATAGGCGGAGAGCAGCACGTAGCGCGCCGGCACCCCCATGAACTCCAGCCGCGCCTCGCGCGTCTTGATGCCGGCGAGCGCCTGGCCCAGCGGGGCGTTCAGGTAGATCCGCACCAGCACCGCGAAGCCGATGGCCAGGGCCAGGGCGATGGAGAACACCGCCCATTCATAGGTGACGCCGGAAAGCGTCATGCCGGCGAAGGTGGGCACGGGCAGGCGGATGCCGTCCGTGCCGTGGGTGATGGTGTAGAGCTTCTCCAGCAGCGAGTAGAACACCATGCTGAGCGCCAGGTTCAGCATGCCGAAGAAGATCTCGCGGTAGCGCATCACGAACAGCCCGACGACGAGGCCGACCGCGGCGGAGGCCAGCGCCGCCAGCGGCAGCAGCAGCAGCACCTCCGGCATGCGCGGCGCCACGAAGGCCACCGTGTAGGCGGCGATCGCGACATACATGGCGTGGCCGAAGCTCACCTGCCCCGCCCGCAGCAGCAGCAGGATGCCGAGCACGGTGATGCCCTTGGCGAGCGCGATGGTCAGCACGAAGCGCAGCCACGGCACGCTCCAGGCGAGCAGCACCAGCAGCAGCGCGCCGGCTAGGCCGGCGAGGAGTTCCAGGCGTGACTTCATATCCGCCGCGTCTCCGTCACGCCGAACAGGCCCTGCGGCCGCACCAGCAGCACCAGCACCATGATGAGATAGGGGACCACCACCTCCAGCTCCGGCTCCAGATAGACGGCGACCGAGCGGCCGAGGCCGATCATCAGCGCCGCCAGCGCCGCGCCCTCGATCTGGCCGAGGCCGGCGGTCGCCACCACGGCGAAGGACAGGACGATGGTGGAGGCGCCGATGCCCGGCACCATGGAGGTCATGGGCGAGGCCAGAGCGCCGCCCAGCGCCGCCAGCGCGGCGCCGAAGGTGAAGGTGAGCATCGTCACCTTCGCCGCGTCGATGCCCTGCGAGGTGGCCGCCTCGCGGTCGGTGGTGACGGCCACGATGACGCGCCCGGTGAGCGTGCGGCGCATGAACCAGGCCAGCCCCGCCAGCGTCAGCAGCGCGATGCCCGGCAGCACGTAGAGCTGGTAGGCGGTGAAGGGGATGACGTCGGCGCCGAAGGGCACGTCCACCGTGCCGAGGAGCTGCATCGGCGTCTCGTTGGACACCGGCTGCACGCCCCAGATCAGCTTCTGCACATCCTCCAGGATCATGAACAGGGCGAAGGTGACGAGCAGCTGCAGCACCGGCTCCTGCGTCTCCACCCGCTTGAGCAGCACGCGCTCGATCAGCGGGCCGAGGATGACGCCCACCAGCGCGGCGGCGATGAGCAGCACCGGATAGGAGAGCCAGGCCGGCAGCCCGGCGGCGATGAGGGCCGCGGTGAGCGAGGCGGCGGTGTAGGCGCCGATGGCGTAGAGGCTGCCATGCGCCACGTTGAGGATGCGCAGCACGCCGAACACCAGGTTCAGCCCCACCGCCACCATGAAGATGGCGGCGGCGGAAGCGAGCCCGTCCAGCACCGCCAGCCCCAGCAGCAGCCCGTTCTCGGAAAGCCATTCCGTCATGCGCGGCACGCCTTCGGCCACGCGGGCGGGGCCCACGCTTTCTCGTCCATTCTGTCCCCCTTCTCCTGACCTGTGCAGCCAGAGTTGGGGACACTGTTTCACGCGCTCCGAATTGCGTCAATAAATCAGCATTTTACCGCCATGTCCGGAGCTTGTGGGCTTTCGCGCCGGATGGAAACCCCGCATCGGCCGCCACGCCACCCCTCACCCGGCGAGCGCCAGGATCTCCTCTGCCCGGCGCACCACGGGCGGGTCGATCATCTTGCCGCCGATCTGGAAGGCGCCGCGGCCGCTGGCCCGCGCCTCGGCATCGCCCGCCACCACGCGCCGCGCCCAGTCGATCTCCGCCGCATCGGGCGCGAAGAGCTCGTTCATGATGGCCACCTGCGCCGGATGCACCGCGAGCGCGCCGCGGAAGCCGAGCTGGCGCGCCTCGGCGATGGTCCGGCGGAAGGCGTCCAGATCCTGGAACTGGCCGATGCTGCCCACGAAGCCCATGGGCATCAGCCCCGCCGCGCGTGCCGCCATCAGCACGGCGAGGTTGGGGCCGAGCAGGGCCGCCGGGCCGGGGATCGCGCCGAGCGCCGCGCAGAAATCCTCCGGCCCCAGCATCATCGCCACGCTGCGCGGGTCGGCGGAGGCGATGGCGGGCAGCGCGTAGAGGGCGGCCGGCGTCTCGATCTGCAGCAGCAGCCGCACCGTGCCGGGGGCGATGCCGCGCTCGGCCTCCAGCTCGGCCACGGCGGCCGAGACGTCGCGCACATAGCCGGCCTCCTCCACCTTGGGCAGCACGAGGCCGGCGAGGCCCGGCACCACCGCCGCCTCCAGGTCGGCCGCCAGCGCCCGCAGGCCGCGGTTCACCCGCACCAGCACCGCCGGCCCGCGCGACCCGATGGCGGCGATGGAGCCGGCCAGCGTCTGGCGCGCCTGCGGCTTCTCGGCCGCCGGCACCGCATCCTCCATGTCCAGGATGATGCCATCGGCGCCCCGCTCATGCGCGCGGGCGATGAAGCGCTCCACATGCGCGGGCACGAAGAGAAGGGAACGCCAGCGCGGCGGCGGCAGGCTCATGGGATCTATCCTCCGGGTGCGGCGTGGCGCCGCCTTCTTGCCCGCCCCTTGTGCGCGCCCCGCGCCGGGCTGTCTATCCTTGGCCCCCTTCCGCCGGCGGCAGGCCGGCCCAGGGGCGGCGCGCCGCATCGGCCGCCGCAAAGGCGCCGATGGCCGCCGCATGGCTCAGCGTCAGGTCGATGTCGTTCCAGCCATTCAGCAGCTTGGTGCGCCAGACGGGGTCGATCCGAAAGGCGAAGCGGTGCCCGCCCGCGCGCACGGCGCATTCCCGCAGGTCCACCGTGATCTCCTGGCCGCCCTGGTCCAGCCAGCCGAGCAGCCGCTCGGCCTCCGCCTCCTCCAGCTGTGCCGGGAGCAGCCCGTTGTTCACCGCGTTGCTCGCGAAGATGTCGCCGAAGCTCGGAGCCAGCACGCAGCGGAAACCGGCATCGACCAGCGCATAGACCGCCGCCTCGCGCGAGGAGCCGCTGCCGAAGTTGCGCCGCGCGACCAGGATCTGCGCGCACCGGCGCTCCGGGCGGTCGATGGGCGAATCCGGGCGCACCGCGCCATCCTCGGCGAAGCGCAGGTCGTGCAGCAGGAACTGGCCATAGCCCTCGCTGCGCGGCCGCTTCATGAAGCGGGCGGGGATGAGCTGGTCGGTGTCCACATTGGCCAGCGGCAGGGGGCAGGCGGCGGCGGCGAGGATGGTGAAGGGCCGCATCAGCCGCGCCCTTCCAGCAGGGGCCGGACATCGGCGATGCGGCCCGCCAGCGCGGCGGCCGCGACCATGGCGGGGGACATCAGATGCGTCCGCGCGCCCTTGCCCTGCCGGCCCTTGAAGTTGCGGTTGGTGGTGGAGGCGCAGCGCTCACCGGGGGGCACCAGGTCCCCGTTCATGCCGACGCACATGGAGCAGCCGGAATCCGCCCATTCCAGCCCGGCCTCCTGGAAGATGCGGTCCAGCCCCTCCTGCTCCGCTTGCCGCTTGACCAGGGAGGAACCGGGCGAGACCAGCCCCGGCACCCGCGCCCGCCGCCCCGCCAGCACGGCCGCCGCCGCGCGCAAATCCTCGATGCGGCTGTTGGTGCAGGAGCCGATGAAGACGCGGTCGATCGGCACATCCTCCAGGCGCTGGCCGGGGCGCAGGCCCATATAGTCCAGCGCGTCGCGGATCTGCGCGGCGCGGGAAGGGTCGGCCGCGCGGGCAGGGTCCGGGGTGCTGGCGGTGACGGGCAGCGCGTCCTCCGGGCTGACGCCCCAGGTGACGATGGGCGCGATCTCCCCGGCCTCCAGGGACAATTCGCGGTCGAAGCCCGCGCCTTCATCGCCGGGCAGGGCGAGCCAGGCCTCGGCGGCGGCGTCGAAGGCGGCACCCTGGGGCGCCAGCGGCCGGCCGCGCAGAAACGCCACGGTGGTCTCGTCCGGCGCCACCATGCCGCAGCGCGCGCCGCTCTCGATGGCCATGTTGCACAGCGTGAGCCGCCCTTCCATGGACAGGCCGCGCACGGCGCTCCCGGCATATTCCACCGCGTGGCCCTGCGCGCCATCCGCCCCGATGCGCGCGATGATGGCCAGCGCCAGGTCCTTGGCGCCGGTGCCGAGGGGCAGCCTGCCCTCCACCGTGATGCGCATGCGGCGCGGCTTCCGCTGCCACAGGGTCTGCGTCATCAGCACATGCGCGACCTCCGAGGCGCCGATGCCGAAGGCCAGCGCGCCGAAGGCGCCATGCGTCGAGGTGTGGCTGTCGCCGCAGACGACCGTGAGCCCCGGCAGGGTCAGCCCCTGCTCCGGCCCCACCACATGCACGATGCCCTGGCGCGGGTCGTGCAGGCCGAAGAGGCGCGTGCCATGCGCCCGTGCATTGGCCTCCAGCCCCCGCACCATGCCGGCGACGCCCGCGTCGGGGATGCCGCGGCCCGGAGCGCGGGTCGGCACATAATGGTCGGCCACGCCGATGTTGAGTTCCGGCCGCGCCACCTTCGCGCCCCGCGCGCGGAGCTGGGCAAAGGCGTGGTGCGAGCCTTCATGGAAGAAGTGACGATCGATCCAGAGGAGGCTTTGGCCGTCCTCGCGGGTGAGCACGACATGCGCGTCCCACACCTTGTCGAACAGCGTGCGTCGCGGCGGCGCCTCGGCCATGCCCCTGTCCTCCCGGTCCTTCCCGACGATGCCGCAGGACGGCCAGGGGCGCAACGCGGCGTCTCGGAAATGAGACCGCGGCAGGAAGGCCAGGGCGTGGCCGGCCACCCTGTTTCCTGCCGGCGACGAGGTGGTTGCCCGTTGGCGCTTCCTGACCGGGCCGCGGTGCCGCCGGCGAAGTAGAAACCGCCCCGCATCCTGAAGAGCGCGAGGACGAATCACGGCGCCTTTCGCGGCCCTGAACCGCCCAGGTCGAGGCGCTCCGGGTGGCGCGCAGCGGCACCGGCGCCCGCTGGAGAGGCGCTGCCGGTCATTTTCCGCCCTGGAAGCATGCCGCCTGCCAGTTCCGAGAGGCTAAAAGCGCCCTGCGGGGCCATCCCAAAATCTGGACAAGTTTCTTCTTTTCAGAAGACGCGTAGTTGAAGGTCCGTAGGACATGAACCCGCGCGGCGTATGGCATCCAGGAAGGACACACTTCAAGAAACCGTGCGTTTCTGCGGAAAGTAATTCACATAAATGTGAGCAAAGAGGCTGCGGCACAAACTCGTTCCGCGAGACAGGGATCAAATTTTTAAACAACAAAGTAAATTCTCATGAAACTTTCTAGCTCATGCTTGGCCATTTGCGATGGCAGGCTTACTTCTCTTTACCTTTGATATTGCTGTTTTTTCTGGACCTTCCAGGGGGCATTGCGGATATCACTCACATGTGAGTGAGCAATCCCCCCGCGGCTTGCTCCATTATAAAGGAAGTAAAGCCATGACCGCTCTCGGCGTTTATGTCGGTAACGATCCCTCCATGCTGAACAAGTTCTCCGGGTGGCTTGGCGATACGCCTGACTATGTTCATGGCGTTGTTGGTTACTCGAACTGGAAGGACTACACGTCTTCCGCGAACTGGCAGGTGAACCTGTGGAAGCCGACGGGTGTCGACATCCAGTGGTCGATCCCGCTGATCAGCCGGGAAGGCAATCTCGGCACGGCCGCGAGCGGCGCCTACAACCAGTACTACAAGAGCGTCGCCGAGACGCTGCTGAAGGGCACCCCGGGCGACGGGCCGATCATGGTCCGCACCGGCTGGGAGGCGAATGGCGACTGGTTCTTCTGGAACGCCATCGGCAAGGAGGAGGCGTTCAAGGGCGCCTTCCGCCAGATGTCCAGCACCTTCAAGGAGGTGTCCGACCGGTTCCAGTTCGAGTGGAACATCAACCACGCTAATGGCGGCATCGACCCCGCCTCGATCTATCCGGGCGACGAGTATGTCGACGTCATCGGCATGGATTTCTACTACAAGCCCGAATACCAGGGTAACGACCCGGTGGCCGCGTTCAACCGGATCGTCAACGAGAAGTACGGCCTGCAGTGGCTGGAGAACTTCGCCAAGCAGCACAACAAGCCCACCGCCTATTCCGAGTGGGGCGTGAAGGGCGACAATGCCGGCCCGTTCGTGCAGCTGGCCAAGGAGTGGTTCGAGAAGCACAACCCCGTGCTGCAGAGCTACTGGGACTCTGACGCCGCCTATCCCGGCAAGCTGTCCGACGGCTCCGACCCCAGGACCGGCGCGGCCTTCAAGGAGGCGTTCCGCAACTCGGGCGATGGCGAGATGACCTGGGCCGACTTCGGCGGCAAGAACAGCGCCCCGCCGCCCAAGCCCGGCAACACGCCCAACATCCCGACCGAGAACGGCAGCGGCGACGCGACCGCGGGCAAGCCCCCGGGCGCGGATGACCCGGTGAACGAGGCGCCCCAGGCCGCCACCGCGCCGAGCGCTCCCGCCCCTGCTCCGGCCCCGGCGCCCTCCACCCCGGCCCCTGCTCCGGCTCCCCAGCCCGCCAAGGGCGAGGCCGCGGCCAGCGCCGCGCCCACCAAGTCCATCAAGGGCACCTCCGCCAAGGAGACGCTGACCGGCACCACCGGCCATGACGAGATCACCGGCGGCGGCGGCGACACGCTGAAGGGCGGCGCGGGCGATGACACCTATGTCATCACCACCGGCGACGTGGTGGTGGAGCTGGGCGGCCAGGGCATCGACACGGTCAAGACCTGGATCAACAACTACGTCCTGCCCGAGAACGTCGAGAACCTGATCCTCACCGGCACCGGCTGGAACACGCTGACCGGCAACGGCCTGGCCAACCGCCTCGAGGGCAACCTCAACCCGAACGTGCTGAACGGCAAGGGTGGCAACGACATCCTCACCGGCGGCGGCGGCAACGACACCTTCGTCATCGCCAAGGGCGAGGGCAACGACATCGTCACCGACTTCCGGGGCGGCGCCGGCGCCAGCGACGTCCTCAAGCTCGACGGCATCGCCTTCAAGGACTTCGCCGCCCTCAAGGCTGCCGCCAGCCAGTCCGGCGCGGACGCGGTGCTGAACCTGGGCGATGGCCAGACCCTGACGCTGAAGGGCGTGCAGCTCTCCAGCCTGGCGGCCGACGACGTGCAGCTGGTCAACATCAAGGCCGCCCCGCCGGTGGCCGCGCCGCCCGCCACCAGCACCCCTGCCCCCAGTACGCCCGCTCCGAGCACGCCCGCTCCGAGCACGCCCGCTCCGAGCACCCCTGTGGTGACCGCGCCCGAGCAGGCCGCGCCGGACGCCGCGCCGGACGCCGCGCCGAAGATGCTGCCCGCCAGCGCCACGCCCGCCAAGTGGTTCTATGGCAGCAGCAAGACCGAGACGCTCACCGGCACCGACGGCCATGACGCCTTCAAGTCCGGCGGCGGCAACGACACCATGAAGGGCGGCAAGGGCGACGACACCTACACCGTCTACACCGCCGGCGATAAGGTGGTGGAGCTGGCCGGCCAGGGCATCGACACGGTGGAGACCTGGCTCTCCAGCTACACCCTGCCCGCCAATGTCGAGAACCTCGTCGTCACCGGCACGTCCTGGACCGCGGCCACCGGCAACGCGCTGGACAACCGCATCATCGGCAATGACAGCCCCAACACGCTGAACGGCGGCGCCGGCAACGACGTGCTGACCGGCGGCAAGGGCGCCGACAAGTTCGTCATCGGCAAGGGCCTGGGCCACGACCTGATCACGGACTTCGAGGGCGCGGGCAAGTCCGGCGGCGACACCCTGGTGTTCCAGGGCTTCGGCAAGGGCGCCAGCATCAGCCACGAGGGCGGCAACCTCTTCGCCATCCACGCGGCCGACGGGTCCGACACCTGCCTCACCCTCCAGGGCGTCAGCGGCCTCGCCTCCTCCGACTACATGTTCAGCTGAGCGGCGGCAGGCGCCCTCCCCGCGGGAGGGCGCCTGCCACGCCACGGTCCCGGACGGATCGGACGCCCTGATCGACGCCTCGGGCGGGGAGCGGCACAATGCCGCTTCCCGCCCTTTCCGTTGAGGGATGACATGGACATCACGCTTTCCCCGCCCGCCCGCCGGGGCGTCGCCCGAGGCGGCAAGGCCGTCTATGGCGCGCCGCTCGGCATCCTGATGCTGGAGACGCGCTTCCCGCGCATCCCCGGCGATGTGGGCAATGGCGCCACCTGGCCCTTTCCCGTGCTCTACCGCGTGGTCCGCGGCGCCACCTCGGAGAAGGTGGTGCTGAAGGGCGCGGAGGGCCTGCTGCCCGACTTCCTCGACGCGGCCGAGGAGCTGGTGCGCCAGGGCGCGGAGGCCATCACCACCACCTGCGGCTTTCTCTCCCTGTTCCAGAAGGAGCTCGCGGCGCATGTGGGCGTGCCGGTCGCCACCAGCAGCCTGATGCAGGTGCCCTGGGTGCAGGCGATGCTGCCGCCGGGCAGGCGCGTGGGCGTCATCACCGTCTCCGCCGCCGCGCTGACGCCACGGCACCTGGAAGCCGCCGGCGCGCCGGCCGACACCCCCGTGGCCGGCACCGAGAACGGCCGCGAGTTCTTCCGCGTGCTGGTGAAGGCCGAGAAGGAGGAGATGGATATCGACCTCGCGGAGCAGGACATCCTCGATGCGGGGCGCGACCTGGTGGCGCGGCATCCGGAGGTGGGCGCGATCGTGCTGGAATGCACCAACATGCCGCCCTATGCCGCCGCGCTCCAGAAGGAGTTGAGGCTGCCGGTCCACGACATCTACACGATGATCAGCTACCTCCATGCCGGGCTGCGCCCGCGGATCTTCCCGGCGCCCTGAGGCGGGGCGCGGCCGCGCCTTGACCCTTCCGGGGGCGGAGCACCGGAAGGCTGAAAACGGCCGGCCCCGGGCGGCGTTACACCGGCATGTCAGCGATGGATCCTGCCATGAGCACGCCCTTCCCCTCGCCGGCCCGTGGCGCGGCCGATGAGCCCGCCGCGCCGCCCGAGCTGCCCGGCCTGCCGCCCTACCGCGGCCCGGATGAGGCCCCGTCCTCGCCATCGCCCGGGCCGGTCCCGGAGCTTCCCGGCCTGCCGCCCGGTCCCGCGGTCCCCGATCAGCCCAGCCAGCCCGGCCCGGAGGTGCCCGCCCCCAGCCAGCCCACGGAGATCCCCCCGCTCTCGCCGCCCGGGCCGCAAACCCCGCAGCCCCAGGCGTGATCGATGCCCTGCCTGGCGCGGCCTCGGCCGTGCCAGGCACTTAATTTTCAGGAACAACGGGCTGGAAGGCGTTCCTGGCCTCGCCTGGGAACCTGTCCGGCCCGCAACCCTTCAGCCGCCGGTGCCCGCCAGCCCCGCCACGGCGCCCGCCGCCAGCAGCCAGAGCGGATGCAGCCGGGTCAGCAGCGAAAGCCCGGCCACCCCCGCCAATATTCCCAGCAGTCCCAGGCTGTGGGCCGTGATGCCCCCGATCAGCAGCGCGCTGGCCGCGACCAGCCCCACCGTCAGCGGCACCAGCCCCGCCTGCGCCGCGCGGCGCCAGGGGCGTTCCCGGAAACGGCGCCACAGCCCGACCACCACCCCCGTCAGCACCGAGGAAGGGCCGAACTTGGCCAAAGCCGAGACCAGCAGCCCGGGCAGCCCCGCAACGTGCCACCCCACCAGGGGCACCACCATCATGTTCGGCCCCGGCGCCGCCTGGGCCAGCGCGAACAGCGCGCTGAACTCCTGCGCCGACATCCAGCGGTGCACCTCCACCACCTGCCGCTGCATCTCGGGCAGGATGGTGTTGCCGCCGCCGAAGGCGAGCAGGGAAAGCTGGGTGAAGATGACCGCCAGCGCGACAAGGGTGCCGGTCACTGGCCGCGCCGCCCGCAGAGCAGGATGCTGAGCGGCGCCAGGACCAGCATGCAGGGCAGCAGCGGCCAGCGCGCCACGCCGATGGCCAGGAGCGTGGCCGCCACCACCAGCAGCCCCCGCGCGTTCCGCCGCAGCGGCGCCAGCATCTTCAGCGCCGTCGCCACCAGCAGGCCGGCGGCGGCGGCGGCGAGGCCCGCGAACATGTGCTGCAGCATCGGGTCGTCGCGGAAGCGGTCATAGACCGCGCCGAGCCCGATCACGATGGCCGTCGGCCCCAGCACCAGCCCCAGCAGCGCCGAGACGGCGCCCGCGACGCCGCGGAACTCCATGCCCACCGCGACGGACAGGTTGATGACGTTGCCGCCAGGCAGGAACTGGCACAGGCCGAGCAGCTCGGTGAAGGCCTCGGCGGGCAACCAGCGCCGGTCCTCCACCAGCATGCGCCGCGCCATCGGCAGCACGCCGCCGAAGCCCATCAGCCCGAGGGCGAGGAAGCCCAGGAACAGGGCGCGGCAGGAAGGCGGGCTGGCGGGCGGCGCGGCGGCATCCGGCATGGCATCGTTCCTCCCGGCGGCAGGGCGGGGATGGGCGCCCCGCCGGGGGAGCGATCCGGCGGGGCGGCCGCTCAGGCGAGATGCGCCTGCGGGCCGAGGATCGCCTCGCGCATTCGCGCCTGGAGATAGGCGCCCTCGCGCGGTGGCAGCACCAGCTTGAACGCGTCCGCCCTGATCTTCACCTGCGCGAAGAGCGGCCCCGAGGCCGCGTGGATGGCCGCCCGCAGGGGCGCCACCTCACCCTCCTCCCGCACCGTGTGGACGCGCGGAATGCCGGCGCCGCGCGCGATCGCCGCCAGGTCCACGCCCGCGCCCGTGTGGGTGCGCTGCATGCCGGTCTCGCCGTAATGTTCGTTGTCCAGCACCACGACCGAGAGGTTGGGCGGCCTCGCCACGGCGATGGTGGCCAGCGTGCCGAGGCCCATCAGCATCTCGCCATCGCCGGTGATGACCAGCACGGGGCGGGATGGCTGCGCCAGCGCGAGGCCGAGGCCGATGCTGGCGGCCGAGCCCATGCCGCCCCAGAGCGGCAGGTTGCGCGGATGGTCGCCCGCCGCCGTGATGTCCCAGGCCGGCGCGCCCAGCCCGGCGATCACCGCCAGCTCGCCCCGCTCGGCCAGCAGGGCATTGACGACGGCGCGGCGGTCCAGCGTGCCGGAGGATATCATCGCCATGGGCTCACTCCTTGCCGAAGGTCTTGGCGCCGAGCACCCGCTGGCCGATCAGCGTCGCGGTGGGGCGGAAGGTGTTGAAGGCCATGCGCAGCGTGGCGTCCGCGGTGGGCACCACGTCCTCCTTGCGGTCGGCGCGGCGCACCAGCGTGCCCATCGCCTCGAGCACGGTCTGGGTGGCATTGCCCATCGGCACCTGGGCCGGGTTGAACTCGCCGAAATCGCCGCGCATCGTCACGATCATCGGCATCGGCGTCCGGTGCAGCGTGGCGAGCGAGAGCATGTTGACGCAGTTGCCGACACCCGAGCTCTGCATCAGCAGCACGCCGCGCTCGCCGCCGAGCCAGGCGCCCAGCATCAGCCCGATGCCCTCCTCCTCGGTGGTGAGGGCGATGGCCTTGATGTCCGGATCCTCCTCGCAACGGCGGATGAGGTGGGAGTGCCCCGCATCCGGCACGAAGGCGACCTGCCGGATGTCATGCGCCTTGAGCAGGGCGAACAGCGCGCCGGGCCATTCCTCCGTGGCCGCCGGAGCCACGTCCATGCCATGTACGTCCACCATCTCCTCCCCTTTTCCCTGGGCGGGGAACGCCCCGCATGCCCCGCCACTGTCGGCCGCGCGGGAATTGTCTGTCAATCCATCGGGCCGCCCCCTTGTCGTGCGGATGCGCTTCAACGGGCATGATTTCCTGAGGGCGCTGCCGGCCGCGCACCTCGCGGCGGTGCCGCCCCACATGGCGCGCCTGGTGGCGGCGGCCCACGGGGCCTGGCCCGCCCGCCGGGGGCGTGGCGTAAAATCCTGGCGCGGGCGGCCTCACCGCGTTCCGCCGCATCACCCCTGCCGCCGCTCGCCCCGGCATCTCGGGCTGACGGCGAGCCTGTTCCTGATCCCGCCTGCCGAGACGCCGTTGCCGGTGCGGCTCTTCGCCTCTATCGACCGGATGGCCGGGCCGCTTAGCCGCCTCCGCCTTCACCGCGCCGATGCTGGTGGCGGCGCGGGTGCTGGCGGCGCTGGACCGCATCTGACCCCATCGACCGCCTGCCGAGCGGAGAACGCCGCGCATGAGAACCGAGAACCACGATGCCCTGGTGGTGGGCGGCGGCCTGGTGGGCGCCGCCATCGCCTATGGGCTGCAACGCCAGGGGCTCCGCACCCTGCTGCTGGATGAGGGGGATGTCGCCTTCCGTGCCAGCCGCGGCAATTTCGGGCTGGTGTGGGTGCAGTCCAAGGGCCTCGGCGCGCCGCACTACCAGCGCTGGACGCGCGGCTCGGCCGAGGAATGGCCGGCGCTGGCCGCCGAGCTGAGGGAGAAGACCGGCATCGGCACCGGGCTGCACCAGCCGGGGGGCGTGCATATCTGCCTTTCGGACGAGGAGTTCGAGAAGCGCGGCGCCGCCATGGCGCGGCTGCGGCGCGAGGCCGGCAATTTCGGCATGGAATACCGCATGATCCGCGGCGCCGAGGCGCGGGAGATGCTGCCGGGCCTCGGCCCCAAGGTGGCCGGGGTGAGCTGGACGCCCTATGACGGCCATGCCAGCCCGCTCTCCCTGTTGCGGGCCTTGCACACCGGCTTCACCGGTCTCGGTGGCCGCTACCAGCCCAATGCGCGCGTCGAGCGCGGCACCGCCGCCGCCAACGACTTCGCGGTGGAGGCGGAGGGCGTGCTGCACCGCGCGCCGCGCATCGTGCTGGCCGCCGGGCTCGGCAATGCGGAACTCGCGCCGCGCTTCGGCCTGTCCGCGCCGGTGCGGCCGGAACGCGGGCAGATCCTGGTGACGGAGCGCACGCGGCAGGTGCTGCCCATGCCCACCACCACCATCCGGCAAACGGAGGAAGGCTCCCTGATGCTGGGCGACAGCAAGGAGGATGCCGGCTTCGACCTCGGCCAGAACCCCGAGGTGATGAAGCAGATCGCCCGCCGCGCCGTGCTCTCCTTTCCCTGGATCGCCGAGCTGAACCTCGTCCGCGCCTGGTCGGCGCTGCGCGTCATGGCGCCCGACGGGCTGCCCATCTACGACCAGTCCGAGCGCTTCCCCGGCGCCTTCACCGCCAACTGCCATTCCGGCGTGACGCTGGCCGGCACCCATGCCAACCGCCTGGCGCCGATGATCGCCGCCGGCGCCCTGGAACCCGAGATGGCCCCCTTCACTGCGAGACGCTTCGATGTTCGCCACGCGGCCTGAGTTCCGCCCCGCCACGGTGGAGGTGCTGGTGGACGGCCAGCCCCTTTCGGTGCCCGAGGGCGCCTCCGCCGCCGCCGCCCTGCTGCTGGCCGGCCTCGCCGCCAGCCGCGAGACGCCGGTGAGCGGCGCCCCCCGCCTGCCCTACTGCATGATGGGCGTGTGCTTCGATTGCCTGGCCGAGATCGACGGCGTCGCCAACCGGCAGGCCTGCATGGTCACGGTGCGGCCAGGGATGCGCATCGCGCCGCAGTGTGGCGCCCGGCTGGCGGGAACGGCGGCATGAAGGAATTCGACCTCGCCATTGTCGGCGCCGGCCCGGCCGGCATGAGCGCGGCGCTGGAGGCGGCGGGCCTCGGCCTGTCCGTTCTGGTGCTGGACGAGCAGCCCGCCCCGGGCGGCCAGATCTTCCGCGGCGTGGAGCGCGCCGCGGGCGATCCCGCCCTGGCGGGGGAATACGCGGTGGCCGGCGCCCTGCTGGCGCGCCGCTTCCGTGCCATGCCGAACATCGACTACCGGCCCGAAACCACGGTGTGGCACATCGACGCCGAGGCCGGCCTGCTCTCGCTGCGCGGCCCGCGGGGCGGCGGCATGGCGCGCGCCGCGCGCATCCTGCTGGCCACCGGCGCGCAGGAGCGCCCCGTGCCGGTCCCCGGCTGGACCCTTCCCGGGGTGATGAGCGCGGGTGCGGCGCAGATCATGCTCAAGCAGGCGGGCGCGGTGCCGGAGGGCAGGCTCGTGCTGGCGGGCCAGGGGCCGCTGATGTGGCTGCTGGCGGCGCAGCTCGCCCGCGCCGGAAAGCCGCCCGCCCTGCTGCTGGAAACCACGCCGCGCGGCGCGCTGCGCCGGGCGCTGGCCAGGGGCGGGCTGTGGCGGGGCCGCGCCATGCTGGCCAAGGGCGCGGCCCTGCTGTGGGAAGCGCGCCGGTCCGGCATGAAGGTGGTCTCCGGCGTGCGCGGCCTCCGCGCGGAAGGCGAGGGCCGGGTGCGGCGCGTGGCCTGGGAGGGCGGCGCCACGGAATGCGGCGTGCTGCTGCTGCATGAGGGCGTCATCCCGTCCACCCATGTCTCGCGCGCCCTGGGCCTGGAGCATGAATGGGACGAGGCCCAGCTCTGCTGGCGCCCCGTGCTCGATGGATGGGGCGCCAGCAGCGCGCCGCGCATCGCCATCGCCGGCGACGGGGGCGGCATTGGCGGCTGGCAGGCGGCGGTGGAGGCCGGCGCCCTGGCGGCGCTGGATGCCGCGCACCGCGCCGGCCGGCTGGACGCCGCCGCGCGCGACCGCCGCGCCGCACCGCACCGGGCGGCGCTCGGGGCCGCGCTGGCGCTCCGCCCCTTTCTCGACGCGCTCCACGCCCCTTCCCCCGCCGTTCTGGCCCCGCCGGAGGATGCCACCCTCGTCTGCCGCTGCGAGGAGGTCACCGCCGGGCAGGTGCGGCAGGCGGCGCGGCTCGGCGCCACGGGGCCGAACCAGGTGAAGGCCTATCTGCGTGCCGGCATGGGCCCTTGCCAGGGGCGGATGTGCGGCGCCACGGTGGCCGCGCTGGTCGCCGAGACGCGGGGCATCCCCGTGCGGGAGGCCGGGGTGCTGCGCCCCCGCGCGCCCTACAAGCCCATCACGGTGGGCGAGCTGGCCGACCTGCCGGAGGAGGAGCCGGCGTGACGCCGCTGGCCGTGGGCACCGCCCTGGCCCGCTTCGGCCAGGCCCCCTGCCGCTCGCCACGACTGGCCGAGGAGTTCCTTCAATAACAGCGTGATGGATTGCAGGCCTCACGCGCCGGGCGAGGTTTCGCCCGGCGTGCTGGATGCATCCAAGTCGGCCGGGCGGAAGCCGCTTCAGTCCACCCGCACCTTGGCCGCCGTGATGACCTCGCGCCAGGCCTGGCGGTCCTTCTCCATCCGTTCCGCGAAGGCGGCGGGGCCCTCGTAGAGCGGCGTCAGCCCGTTCTCGCGCAGGCGCTTCTGCAACGTCTCGTCCTGCAGCGCCTTCTCCACCGCCGCGGCCCAGGCGCGGATGGCGGGGTCGGGCATGTTGCTGGAGCCGCACAGCCCGAACCAGCCCACCACCTCGAGCCCCGGCACCGTGTCGGAGAGCAGCGGCGTCTTGGGGAAGGCGGACTTCATCGAGGCGTCGCCCAACGCCACCAGGCGCAGCTCGCCGCCGCGGATCTGCCCCATCACGTCGCCGAGGTTGGTCACCATGAAGTCGGCGCGGCCCGCCATGACGTCCATCGCCGCGGGCGCGGCGCCCCGGTAGGGCACGTGCAGCATCTGCACGGAGGCCATGCGCTGCAGCCTCTCCCCCGTCAGGTGCTGCGCCGTGCCGATGCCGGCGCTGGCGTAGCTCACGGCATTGGGCTTGGCCTTCGCCGCCTTCAGCACATCGGCCATGTCCTGGTAGGAGCCGCGCGCCCGCACCACGGCGCCGTAGCTGGAGAGCGCCACATTGGCGACCGGCACCAGATCCTTGCGCGGATCGATCGGCATGATCATGCCGGGCAGTTCGGAGCTGATGGTCATGGTGCCCATGGCGCACTGGAACAGCATGGAGCCGTCCGGCGGGCTGCGCACCACCGCCTCGGCGGCGAGGAAGCCGTTGGCGCCCGTGCGGTTCTCCACCACCACGCGGCGGCCGGAGACGTTGCCGACACCCTCCGCGATCAGCCGCGCCACGAGGTCCGAGGTGCCGCCGGCCGCGAAGCCGGCCATGATGTGCAGCTGCTGGTCCGGCAGGGCCGGAGCCTCGGGCTGGGCCTGGGCCCGGCCGGGCAGCGTGGCGGTGAAGGCGGCCAGCAGCGTGGCCGGCAGCAGGTATCGCAGCATGGTGGATGTCCTCCCTCGGCCCCTTTGGGTGGAGCCTGTTCGTTCGATGCGGGTGCCGACGGCGCGAACCGCGGCACCCCACTTCCCGCTTGTTCCGCCCGGCGCTGCCGGCAAGGCCGCCCCGGCTCCCCGAGAAGCGCGGAGAGCTGGGGCGCGGCGGCTCAGGGCCGCATCTGCAACCGCCCCGGCTGCGGGGCGCGCAGCGGGCCGGCGAGTTCGGCGAAGTCGCACAGCAGCCGCCGCGTCTCGCGCGGGTCGATGATCTCCTCCACCCAGAAGGTCTCGGCAGTGCGGAAGGGCGAGCGGAACTGGTTCAGCCGCTCCTCGATCTCGGCCAGCTTGGCCTTGGGATCCGGCGCCGCGTCGATCTCCGCGCGGTAGGCGGCCTCGATGCCGCCCTCCAGCGGCAGCGAGCCCCAGCGCGCCGAGAGCCAGGCATAGCGCAGCGAGAGCCGCCCCGCCGGCTGGTGCGCCGCCCCCGCCACGCCGAAGGCGTTGCGGATGATGATGCTGCACCAGGGCACGGTGGTCTGGTTCATCGCCGCCATGGCGCGCACGCCGTGGCGGATGGTGGCGGCGCGCTCCGCCTCCAGCCCGATCATGAAGCCGGGGCAGTCCACCAGATAGACCACGGGGAGGTGGAAGGTCTCGGCCATGTCGAGGAAGCGGACGACCTTCTGGCAGGTATCGGCCGTCCAGGAGCCGCCGTAGAAATACGGGTCGCTCGCCATCAGCGCCACGGCGCGGCCGCCGAAGCGGGCGAAGCCGGTGATCAGCGAGCGGCCGAACATCTTCCCCTGCTCGAAGAAGCTGCCCTTGTCCACCACGGCCTCGATGATGTGCCGCATCTGGTAGACGCGGCGCCTGTCGCGCGGGACGATGGAGAACAGCTTCTCCTCGCGCCGCGCGGGGTCGTCCTCGCAGGGGATGTCGGGCGGCAGCTCATGGACCGAGGAAGGCAGGTAGGACAGGAAGCGGCGGGCGCAGTCGAAGGCCTCCTCCTCCGTGTCCACCGCATGGTCCACGCCGCCGCTCCTGGTCTGGATCTCCCAGCCGCCCAGCTCCTGCTTGCTGAGGTCCTGCCCCAGCCGCGCCACCACGGGGGGGCCGGCCACGAACATCGCCGCCGACTTGGTCATCACCGAGTAGTGGCTGGCGGCCAGCCGCGCGGCGCCGAGGCCCGCCACCGAGCCGAGCCCCAGCCCCACAACCGGCACGGCGCTGAGGTTGAGCGTGGTGTAGTTGAACAGCCCCGTGCCGCCGACGCCGCCCGGCAGGTTGGCCCGCCCCGTGGTCTCGATGGTCTTGACCGAGCCGCCGCCGCCCGAGCCCTCGATGACGCGGATGATGGGCAGGCGGAACTCGTTGGCCATGCGCTCGGCCATCAGCGGCTTCTCGCGGATGGTGGCGTCCGCCGAGCCGCCGCGCACGGTGAAGTCGTCGCCCACCACCACCACGGGGCGGCCATCGACCCGGGCGCGGCCCCACACGCAGTTGGAGGGAACGAGCTGGCGCAGCGTGCCGTCCGGCTCGTATTCCGCGCGGCCGGCGATGGCGCCCACCTCGTGGAAGCTGCCGGGGTCGGCCAGGCGGTCCACCCGCTCGCGCACGGTCAGGCGGCCGCCCTCGTGCTGGCGGCGCACCTTGTCGGGGCCGCCCATCTCGCGCGCCATGGCCTCGCGGCGGCGCAGCTCGTCCAGCTCGGGTTGCCAGCTGGTGGCGGGCGGGGTGTGGGTGTCGGGCATGGGGGCGCTCCTGTGGGCGTCGGGGTTCAGGCGGCGGCGTCGCCGGCCAGCAGCCCGGCGCGGGCGCGTTCAAGGAAATGCGTGTCCATCTCGGCCGCGCGCATCGCGGGGCTGCGCAGCGCGGCGGCGAGGAAGGCGGCGTTCAGCGCCACCCCCCGCCCCGAGCAGCCCTCCAGCGCCACGGCGAGCTTCGCCAGCGCCTCGGCCCGGCTGGCCCCGTGGGCGATGACCTTGGCGATCATCGGGTCGTAGAACGGTGTCAGCGTGTCGCCCTGGCGCACGCCGGTGTCGATGCGCAGGCCCGGCGCCGGCTCCGGCAGCACCAGCTCCGCCAGCCGGCCCGGCGAGGGCAGGAAGCCGCGCGCCGGGTCCTCGGCGCAGAGCCGCGCCTCCACCGCGTGGCCGCCGAGGCGGATGTCCTCCTGCCGCCAGGGCAGCCTCTCGCCCCGCGCCACGCGGATCTGCCACTCCACCAGGTCGAGGCCCGTGACCATCTCCGTCACCGGGTGCTCCACCTGGAGGCGGGTGTTCATCTCGATGAACCAGATCCGGTCGGCGCGCGGGGCGGGGCCCGCCTCGGCCACGAACTCCACCGTGCCGGCGCCGACATAGCCCACCGCCCGCGCCAGGGCGGCGGCGCGGCGGCCCAGTTCCTCGCGCAGCGCGTCACCGACGCCCGGCGCGGGCGATTCCTCGACAAGCTTCTGGTTGCGCCGTTGCAGGGTGCAGTCCCGCTCGCCCAGGTGCAGCACGGTGCCGTGGCTGTCGGCCAGGATCTGCACCTCGATGTGCCGGGCGCGGGGCACCAGCTTCTCCACCAGCACGCGGTCGTCGCCGAAGGCGCCGGCCTCGCGCCGCGCCGCGGCGAGCGCGGCGGGGAAGCCGGCGGCCTCGGCCACGGCGCGCATGCCGCGCCCGCCACCCCCCGCCACGGCCTTGATCAGCACGGGGAAGCCGATGGCCTCCGCCTCGGCCAGCAGCCGGGCCTCGGACTGGTCCTCGCCGTCATAGCCCGGCACGGCCGCCACGCCCGCCCGCCGCGCCACGGCCTTGGCGGCGGCCTTGCCGCCCATGGCGCGGATGGCCTCGGGCGAGGGCCCGATGAACAGCAGCCCGGCCTCGGCGCAGGCCTGGGCGAAATCGGGGTTCTCGCTGAGGAAGCCGTAGCCCGGATGCACCATGCGCGCGCCCGAGCGCCGTGCCGCCTCGATCAGCGCGGGAATGGAGAGGTAGGACTGGCGCGGCTGCGCCGGCCCCACCGGCTCCGCCCGGTCGGCGGCGGCCACGTGCATCGCGCCCGCATCGGCCTCGGAATAGACGGCGACGGTGGGGAGGCCCATGCGCCGGCAGGTGGTGGCGATGCGGCAGGCGATCTCGCCCCGGTTGGTGATCAGGACGGCGTCGTCGGCCATGTCACGCCTCCAGCAGCGCGACGGTCTGGCCTTCCTCCACCTGGTCCCCCTCCGCCACCAGCAGGGCGGTCAGGCGCCCGGCGCGCGGGGCGGCGACCGGGATCTCCATCTTCATCGATTCCAGCAGCAGGACGGTGTCGCCCTCCGCCAGAGTGTCCCCTGGCCGCGCCTGGATCTGCCAGACGGAAGCCGCGATCTCGGCGGCGATTTTCATCTCGCCATGGTGGTTTCCCCCGAAAGCAATTATCTGTTGTCACAAATCACAGCGTGGCCGGGGGAGTGTCAAGCGGAACCCTGGCATGGCAGGAACCGGCGCATGCCCGACACCACGGACCCCTCGTCCCTTCCCATCACGGCAGAAAGCATCGGTGCCAAGGTCTATCAGCGGCTCCGCACCGACATGATGCGCAGCCGCTTCCGCCCCGGCGAGAAGCTGAAGCTGCGCGACCTGGCGCAGGAAATGGGCGTCAGCGCCACGCCCGTGCGGGACGCGCTGGCGCGGCTGGTGAGCGAGGGCGCGCTGGAGCAGTTCGACCACCGCTCGGTGCGGGTGCCGGTGCTGTCCGACGAGCGGTTCCGCGAGATCGCCGAGTTGCGCGGCGAGCTGGAGGGCAAGGCGGCCTCCCGCGCCGCCGAGCGCGCCACCCCGGCCGATGCCGAGCGGCTGGCCGCCATCCATGCGCGGATGACCCAGGCGCGGCTCGACGGCGAAGGTGTCGCGATGCTGGTGGAGAACGAGCGCTTCCACATGGAGATCTGCGCCCTCGCCAACATGCCGGTGCTGGCGCGCATCATCGAGGGCCTTTGGCTGCAATGCGGGCCGCTGGTGGCCGGGCTGCGCGAGGTGCGCTTCCTGCACCACCCGGACGCGCATCCGCACAACGACATCATCCGCGCCATGCGCACCCGGGATGGCGCGCTGGCGCGGCTGGCCATCCAGCGTGATATCAGCGTCTATGCGGAGGTGCTGCTGCGGCGCCTGCCGGAGATCAATGTGGGTGCCCTGCCCCGTTCCCGCACGGCGCTTGACGCGGCGGAGTAGCAGCGTTTTTGTTATCACAAATCACAAAGCTGGCCGCCTTCCCGTGGCGGCCCAGGGAGGATGCCCATGCCCCGGCCGCCGGACGCTCCCCTGCCGCTCGCGCATCTCCGCGTGCTGGAACTGGGCGAGGGCGTCGCCCTGTCCTATCTCGGCAAGCTCTTCGCCGATTTCGGGGCCGAGGTGCTGAAGCTGGAGCCGCCGGGCGGCGACGCGCTGCGCCGGGCGGCGCCGCTGGTGGAAACGGCGGAAGGGCCGGACTCCGCGCTCTTCGCCTGACTTTCCACCAACAAGCGCAGCCTCATCGCCGACCTCGCCATCCCCGCCGGGCTGGACCGCGCCCGTGCCCTGCTGCCGGGCTGCGACGTGCTGCTCGATGGCCGCACGCCCGCCGCGCGGGAAGGCGCGCGGCTGGGGCTGGACCTGCCGCACCTCGTCGCGGCCGAGCTTTCCTGGTTCGGCGAGAGCGGCCCCTACCGGGACTTCGCGGCCACGGACACGGTGATGCGCGCCCTGGCCGGCATCTTCGCCTGCACCGGGCCGGCGGAAGGGCCGCCTTCCCTGCTGGGCGGTATCGCGGGCGCGGTGACGGGGGCGCTGGCCGCGTTCAACGCCGTGGCGTCGGCGCTGTGGTCCGGCACGGGGCGGCGGCTCGAGATCAGCCTGCACGAGGCCAATGTCGCCGTCGCCGAATACCAGGCCGCGCAGAGCGTCACCAACCCGGAGGTGGAGCGGCGCCATGGCGTCAACCGCTTCGCGCCCTCCTCGCCGCTCGGGGTCTATCGCTGCCGCGAGGGGTGGCTCGGCGTCACCATCGTGACGCCCGCGCAGTTCCGCGCCTTCTGCGAGATGGTGGGGCTGCCGGAACTGGCGGCGGATCCGCGCTTCGTCGTGGGGCCCGACCGGCTGCGCCATGCCGATGCGCTGGAGGCCCTCTTCGTTCCCCGCCTGCGCGAGCGCGATGCCGGGGAATGGTTCGAGGAGGCCATCCGCCGCCGCCTGCCCTTCGCCGTGGTGCCGGAGATGGAGGCGTTGCTGTCCATCCCCACCCACCGCGCGCGCGATGCCTTCGGCACGGTGGAGCGTGGCACGGCGCGCTTCGAGGGACCGACCCTGCCGCAGCGCCTGACCCGGACCCCCCCCCTGCCCGGCGGCCCCGCCCCCGCCGCCGGGGCGGATGACGCGCTGCCCGCGCCGCCGCCGCGCCCCGCGCCCGCCCTGAAGCCGGTGCCGCTGCCGCTCGCGGGCCTGCGCATCCTCGACCTATCCATGGGCTGGGCCGGGCCGCTCTGCACCCGCCAGCTCGCCGACCTCGGCGCCGAGGTGATCAAGGTGGAGGCCTGCCAGTATCCGGACTGGTGGCGCGGCGTCGATCCGCGCCCCGCCTTCTTCGCCGAGCGGCGCTACGAGCGGGACGTCCGCTTCGGCATCCTCAACCGCAACAAGGCCGGCATCACGCTCGACCTCACCACCGCCGAGGGCAAGGCGCTGCTGAAGCGCCTGGTGCGCGAGGTGGACGCGGTGGTGGAGAACTACGCGCGCGAGGTGCTGCCCAAGCTCGGGCTGGATTACGCGGCGCTCTCGGCGGAGCGGCCGGGGCTGGTGATGCTGTCCATGCCCGCCTTCGGGCTGGAGGGGCCATGGCGCGACGCGCGTGCTTATGGCTCCACGCTGGAGCACGCCTCAGGCCTGCCCGCCGTGTCCGGCGAGGCGCACTGGCCGCCCACCACCAACCAGCTCGCCTATGGCGACCCGATTGGCGGGCTGAACGGCGCGGCGGCGCTGCTGGTGGCGCTGCTGCACCACCGGCGCACCGGCGAGGGCCAGCAGATCGACCTCGCCCAGGTGGAATGCCTCTTTCCGCTGGTGGCGCCCTGGATCATCGCCACCTCCGCCACCGGCGCGCCCGGCCCGCGCCTCGGCAACCGCCACCCCGCCCAGGTGCCGCATGGCGCCTTTCCCTGCGAGGGAGAGGGCTGGGTGGTGGTGGCCGCGCAGGACGACGCCGCCTGGCAGGCCCTGGCACGCACCATCGGCCGCCCCGAATGGGCGGAGGATGCGGAACTCGCGGCGCTGGAGGGACGGCGCGCCAGGGAGGCGGAGCTGGAAGCGGCCCTGTCCGCCTGGACCCGGCGGCACAGCCCGGATGGGGCGATGCGGGCGCTCCAGGCCGCTGGCGTCGCTGCGGGTGCCGTGCTGTGGCCAAGCGCGCTGAAGCGCGACCCGCACCTTGCCGCGCGCGGCTTCTGGCAGGTGGTGGACCGCGCCTTTCTCGGCCCGCACGAGCAGCCCTCCGCGCCGTTCCGCGAGGCCGGGGGCGCGCCCTATCCCGTCCGCCGTCCGGCACCGACGCTGGGCCAGGACAACGCGGCGGTGCTGGGCGGCCTGCTCGGCCTCGGCGCGGCCGAGCTGGAGCGGCTCGCGGCCATGCGGGTGATCGGCCAGGAGGCGGTCCCGGTTTCCGAGCGCCGCGCCCGCGCCCCCGCCGCCTGAGAGCGGGCCGCCTGAACAAAGGCCCCGCCGGCAATGGCCGGGAAAGGGCCGGCAAGGAGGAGGAAGCATGTCCATCACCCTGGCACGCCGGGCGCTGCTCGGCGCCCTGGCCCTGCCCGCCCTGGCCGCCACGCGCGCAAGGGCCGAGGCGCCCTTCCCCAGCCGCCCCGTGCGGCTGATCTATCCCTTCGCCCCCGGCGTGGGGGACGGGCTGGCCCGCGCCGTGGCCGAGGTGGCGCGCGAGACGCTGGGCCAGCCCATCGTGGTCGAGAACAAGCCGGGCGCCAACACCATGATCGGCGCCGAGGCGGCGGCGCGGGCGCCGAAGGACGGCTACACGCTGGGCTGGGTGGCCACCAGCACCCTGGCGCTGAACCCGAATCTCTATCCCGCCATCACCTACTAGCCGGCCAATTTCGCGCCCCTCACCCTGGTCTACCGCGCGCCCGTGGCCTTCGCCGCCGCGGCCAGCGTGCCGGGGGGCGACCTGGCCGGCACGCTGGCCTGGCTGAAGGCCAATCCGGGCCAGCCCTTCGGCAGCGTCGGCAATGGCAGCACGCCGCACCTGGTGATGGAGATGCTGCAGGGGCGGACCGGGCTGTCGATGGTCAACGTCGCCTATCGCGGCGAGCAGGCCGCGCTGGCGGACCTGATGACGGGGCGCATCCCCTTCTATGCCGGCTCGCTGAACACATTGCTGCCGCACATGGAGAACCGCAGCTTCCGCGTGCTGGCCCTTTCCACGCCCGAGCGGCTGCCCGCGACGCCCGAGGTGCCCACCTTCCGTGAGCAGGGCCACCCCGACCTCGTGGTGCGCTACTGGCACGGCATCTGCGCCCCCGCCGGCACGCCGCCGGAGGTGTGCCGCATCCTGGCCGGCACCTTGCGGAAGGCAGTGGGCAGCGAGCTCGTGCGCCAGCGCGCGACGCCCGATATGACGCTCGGCCCGCTGAGCCTCGACGAGTTCGGCCGCCTCATCCGGGACGACCATGCGAGCTATGGCCGCCTCATCCGGGAGCGGAACATCAGCGTGGCCTGAGGCGGCGGCGGGGGCGCCGCACGATGTGCCGGCGGGGCGGGCCGAAACGGCACGATCTTCGTCCCGCCTGGCGAAGGCTGTGCTTCCCTGCCAGGCGCCGCCTCCTAGCATGGGGGCATCGGACAAGCCGGCGGCGCCGGATCGGAAGGATGCCCCTGATGCCCCTTCGGCCCAAATTCATCACCTTCGACTGCTACGGCACGCTGACGAACTTCCGCATGGGCCCGGTGGCCCGCGAGCACTTCGCCGGCCGCGTGCCGGCCGGGCGCATGGACGCCTTCCTGCAGGACTTCAGCGCCTACCGGATGGACGAGGTGCTGGGCGCCTGGAAGCCCTATGCCGAGGTGCTGGAAAACGCCATCCGCCGCACCTGCCGCAAGCACGGCATCAGCAGCCAGGAGGGCGATGGCCGCGTCTTCTACGACGCCGTGCCGGGCTGGGGCCCGCACCCGGACGTGCCGGCGGCGCTGACGCGGGTGGCGCGGGAGTTTCCGCTCGTCATCCTCTCCAACGCCGCCAACGAGCAGATCCACCGCAACGTGGCGCTGCTGGAGGCGCCGTTCCACGCCGTGTTCACCGCCGAGCAGGCGCAGGCCTACAAGCCGCGCATGCAGGCCTTCGAACACATGCTGGACCAGCTCGGCGCGAGGCCGGAGGAGCTGCTGCACGTCTCCTCCTCCTTCCGCTACGACCTGATGACGGCGCACGACCTCGGCATCCGCGACAAGGCCTGGGTGAACCGCGGCCACGAGCCGCGCGGCAACGCCTTCTACGGCTTCCACGAGATCCCCGACATCGGCGGCCTGCCCGGCCTTCTCGGCCTCTGAGAAAGCCGCCAGAGTAGCGCCGCGCCGCCGCCGCGGCCTTTCACCCTCGCAGATGAGAACGGTTCCAGCCCATGTCGCCTCCCGTCGATCCTGTCGCCAGTGACCCCGCCCTGCCGCAGGAGGTGGACGTCGCGATCATCGGCGGAGGCATCGCCGGCATCACGGCGGCCTACTTCATCGCCAAGGCCGGGCAGCGCGTCGCGGTGCTGGAGAAGGGCGTGGTGGCGGGCGAGCAGTCCAGCCGCAACTGGGGCTGGTGCCGCATCCAGAACCGCGACGAGCGCGAGATCCCGCTCATGCTGAAGAGCATGGAGCTGTGGGACACGCTGCCGGCCGAGGCGGGCATCGACGTGGGCTTCCGCCGCACCGGCCTCGTCTATGCCACGCGCAGCGAGGCGGAGCTGGAAAGCTGGCGGCGCTGGATCGAGATGGCGCGCGGCTACCAGGTGCACAACCAGATCCTCACCGCCGAGGAGGCGCGCGCCCGCACGCCGGGACATTCGGGCGCGGCGGACTGGATCGGCGGCATCTTCTCCCCGCGCGACGGCATGGCGGAGCCGCGCAAGGCGGCGCCCGCCATCGCGGCGGCGGCGCGGCGCCTCGGCGCCACCATCCACCAGCGCTGCGCGGTGCGCGGGCTCGACATCCAGGGCGGCCGCGTCGCCGGCGTCATCACGGAGCGCGGCACGCTGCGCGCCGGCGCGGTGCTGCTGGCGGGGGGCGCCTGGTCCTCCATGCTGCTGCGCCGGCACGGCATCGACCTGCCGCAATCGAGCATCCGCTCCACCATCTTCGTCACCGAGCCGGCCGAGGAGGTGACGCCGGGCGGCCTCTACACGCCGGACGTGACGATCGGGCGGCGGCAGGATGGCGGCTACATCGTCGCCGCCAACAATCGCGGGCAGATCGAGATCACGCCGCAGGGCATACGCTACGCGCGCAAGTTCTGGCCGACGCTGGTGGCGCGGCGGAAGATGGTGAAGTTCGGCATCGGCGAGTCCTTCTTCCGCGGCCCGCAGGCGATCACCGGGCGCTGGCGCATGGACCGCCCCACCATCTTCGAGGCGGAGGACATGCGCACCCTCGACCCCACGCCGAACGCCGCCATCGTGGAGCCCGCGCTGGCGCAGCTCGGCCGCTCCTATCCCGCCCTGGCCGGGGTCAAGATGGCGAAGCTGTGGGGCGGCTGGATCGATTCCACGCCGGACGCGGTGCCGGTCATCGGCGCGGTGGACGCGCTGCCGGGGCTGTTCCTGTCCACCGGCTACAGCGGCCACGGCTTCGGCATCGGGCCGGGTGCCGGGCGGCTGGCGGCGGACCTGGTCATGGGCCGTGCGCCGGTCGTCGATCCCTCGCCCTTCCGCTATGCGCGGCTGGTGGATGGCTCGCCGATCCAGAAGCCGGGGATGATGTGACGGTGAGGATGCTGCCCTACTGGCTGGACACCGCCCCGCCCTTCGCCGGCGCGGAGCCCGGCCCGGCCGAGGGCAGCGTCGATGTCGCCGTGATCGGCGGCGGCTTCACCGGGCTCTCGGCGGCGCTGCACCTGGCGCGCAAGGGGGCGAGCGTGGCGCTGCTGGAGGCGGCGCGCGTGATGGGCGCGGCCTCGGGGCGCAATGGCGGCCACGTCAACAACGGCACGGCGCACGACTTCGCCGGCCTCGTCCAGGCGCTCGGCCTCGACCATGCCCGCCGCCTCTACCACGCCTTCGACGCGGCGGTGGACACGGTGGAGCGGATCGCGCGCGAGGAGCGGATCGACTGCGACTTCCGCCGCTGCGGCAAGATCAAGCTGGCGGCGAAGCCCGCGCATTACGAGAAGATCGCGCGCGGCTTCGAGCTGCTCCACCGCGAGGCCGACGCGGAGACCGAGTTGGTGCCGCGCGACAGGCTGCGCGCCGAGATCGGCTCGGACGCCTTCTTCGGCGGGCTGGTCTACCGCAAGAGCGCGCAGATGCATGTGGGCCGCTTTGGCATGGGGCTGGCCGAGGCGGCGCGGCGGCAGGGCGCGCGGATCTTCGAGAACGCGCCGGTGCTGTCGCTGAGGCGCCAGCCTGGGGGGGGCCACAGCCTCGCCACCCCGCGCGGCACGCTGCGGGCGCGGCAGGTGCTGCTGGCGGCCGGCGCCAGCCGCCTCGGCCCCTTCTACTTCCGCCGCCGCCTGGTGCCGCTCGGCTCCTTCGTCATCGTCACCGAGCCGCTGAGCGAGGCGGTGCTGGCCGACATCATGCCGAGGGCGCGCAACGGCACCACCACCCGCATCATCGGCAACTACTTCCGCACCACGCCGGACCGGCGCCTCGTCTGGGGCGGGCGGGCGCGCTTCGCCCTGCCCTCCCGCGCCTCGGACGCCAGGAGCGGCCGCGTGCTGGAGCGAGGGCTGCACGAGACCTTTCCCCAGCTTGGCCGCGTCGGCATCGACTATTGCTGGGGCGGCATCATCGACGCGACGCAGGACCGCCTCCCCCGTGCCGGCGAGCGGGACGGGCTGTTCTACGCCACCGGATACAGCGGCCATGGCGTGCAGATGTCGGTCCACATGGGCGGCGTGATGGCCGAGGTGATGGAGGGCAGGGTGGAGGCCAATCCGTTCCGCGGATTGGAATGGCGGCCGGTGCCGGGGCATTTCGGCCCGCCCTGGTTCATGCCGCTGGTGGGCCTCTACTACCGGGTGCAGGACCGGATTTCCTGAGGGCCAGGCAGCGGCACGGCCTGCCGCGCCAGCCACATGAATCGGCACATTCTTCGTGGGCGCCGGCCGCAATCGGCATGTTCCTGGCCCCGCGCGTGGCGCACAATCGGCAGCGTTGCGGAGGCGGAACCGGCGGAAAGCCCGGGCGCCTCCGCCGGGGACATGCGTGCCCGCCCGGCCCTTCGCGGGGCCCGGGCAGGCGGCGTGGCGCCGGGCACAGGGCAAGAACAAAGGCGCATCCGGTCGCCATCGCCGGGCCGGCCGGGGCCAACGAAGCGGGGGCTGAACATCATGAACGACATCCGGACACTCCTGTCGCGGCCGGCGCTCGGCCGGCGCGGCCTGCTGGCGCTGGGCGCGGGTGCCGCCCTGGCCGGGGCGCCCGCCAGGGCGCAGCGCGCGGTGCCGCCGCCACCCTCAGCCCGCAAGGGGCAGGTGGTCGTCGGCATCTCGCAGGAGCCCACCGTCTTCAACCCGCTGATGCCGGGCATCGAGGTGGACGAGACGGTGTGGATGAACGTGTTCAGCACCCTGTGGTGGCCGGAGCCCGATGGCACGCTGGTGCCGGACCTGGCGGTGGAGGTGCCATCGCTCGCCAATGGCGGCATCAGCGAGGATGGCCTCACCTGGACCGTGAAGCTGCGGCCGGGCGTCGTCTGGCATGACGGCGCGCCCTTCACGGCAGAGGATGTGCGCTACACGCTGGAGCTGATCAACAACGCGTCCTTCCGCACCCGCACCCGCCAGGGCCACAGCCTGGTGAAGGACATCGTGGTGAAGGGACCGCACGAGATCGCCTGGCGGATGGAGAAGGCCTATGCGCCCTATCTGGCGCTGCTCTCCAACACCTACATGGTGCCCAGGCACCTGCTGGAGAGGGCGGCCGATCCCAACGCGGCGCCGTTCAACGCCACCCCCGTCGGCACCGGCCCGTTCCGCTGGAGCAGCCGCGTGCCGGGCGACCACATCCAGCTCGCCGCCAATGAGCGCTACCATGGCGCCGGCCCGTATCTGGAGCGGGCCATCCTGAAATACATCCCGGACCAGACGGCGCTCTACGCGCAGTTCCGCACCGGGCAGGTGGACCTGATCATCGGCACCGGCATTCCCGCCAACTTCTACGCCGAGGCGGTGAAGCTGCCGGGGCGCAGGGTGACCACCGTCCCGAGCGCGTCGCTCGAGCTGCTGATGCCGAACCTCGAGCTTCCGGCGCTCTCCGAGAAGGCGGTGCGGCAGGCGCTCTACTACGCCATCAACAAGAAGGGCATCATCGACGTCATCTATTACGGCCTGCACAAGCCGACCGAATCCTTCGCACCGCGCGAATCCTGGGCCTACAACCCGGATCTTCCGCCGC
>NZ_PDNU01000031.1 GCF_002631185.1 Teichococcus rhizosphaerae
GGCGCTGCGCGCCTGACGTCCCTTGCAAGCAGGGCACGGAACCTAGGGGACCGGTGCATCGCGCCCCCGAGGAGCTCCCCATGGCGGACAAGAAGCCTGCGGCCCTGACGCTGACGTGGGATGGTCAGACTGACACGCTGACCATCCGTCTGGGGCGCCGCCTCATCGGACAGTACTGCCACGACGAATGCGGGCACACCGGCGTGGCCGCGGCGGAGAGCGTCGCCGCCGAGATGGCCGCCGCCGTCGGCATTGAAATCCGGCACAAGAGGAAGGGTGAGCAATGTCCGCAGATTATAACTGCATGGCTGCTTACAGGAGTGACCCACGGGCGAAGGCCGTCGAAGGGTTCGTCGCGGGCCTCGCCATCTGATCCAAGCTCATGAGGAATGGCCTGCAGGTGCGCGGCGCATTTGGCGGCGAGCACGACATCATCAACGTCTATGTGGACCTTGAGGAACTGCCGGAAGACAGCGAGGACGGACAGGAACTCATCCGCCTCGGCTTCCATCCCGGCGAGGAAGCGGGGAACTGGGGTTACCACACCTGACCGGCGCGCCGGAGCAGGGCAGGGCGCCGGGAACATCACCGGCGCCCTTCTCTTTTGGGGCTCCGGCAGAGTCCCCAGTCGGCTACAAGGATTCATGCTCCCGTTCCCGACATCCCTGCGCGTCGCGGCGTCGAATGTTCTCGGCGGCTGCGACTACACCTCGGCCCTCAAGGAATTCCTCGACCACGCCGCCCGGTTCGGCGTGACGCGCGAGTTGATTGAGGACGCACCCCCGCACTTGGCGCATCCGATGCACCGCGCGCACCTCGCCGCGGTGGCCGAGACGCTGGCGGAGCTGGGCGGCCTGACTGCGCCTGGCTGGACAGAATGGCCCGAGTTCGCGCCGCTCGCCGAACCGGTGCCCGCGGATCCGGACCGGCGCGCCCGGCTGGCTCCGGTTACCCCGCCCGCCTTCGCCCGCCGCGGCCTGTACGGACCAGCGATGGCGGCTCTCTCGGGTCGCTTGCAAGCGAGCGGGTGAGCCTGGGGGCAGGGCGCCTTCCGCGCCCCAGGAGAGCCCCATGCACCCCGACGAGATCTCCGACATCTATGCCGAGACCATGCGCCAACTGCGTGAGGCGGGCGTCTCCCTGACCATCGGTGACGGAACCTCCTACGCCAGCTTCTCTACCGAGGACGGGCGCCTGCTCGACCAGTGACGAACCGAGGGCATGGCGGTCGCCGACGTGGTGCGCGTAGGCCACGCGCTGCGCAGGGCCTACGCGCAGGGTAGACTGGATGTTGAAACCGAGCGCGAGGCAGGGTGGACGAACAGCGCCTGCCTTCTTCGCTGAGCAGCCGAGCAACTGAAATCAAGAAGGGCGCCCAGGATGACCTCGGCGCCCTTCTGGTTGTGGTGCGCGCGGTTGAATTCGAACCAACGACCGACCTGTTATGAGCAGGCAGCTCTAACCGCTGAGCATACGCGCGCGAACTCTTCAGGCGTGACCAGCGGCCTCGCGAATGAGGCCCGCTAGCGGCAGGATCGGAGATTCCGGGTGCTGTGCGGACAGCGCCTGGGTCAGAGCCCGCTCGGCCGCGAGCTGCGCCTGGAGTTGCGCCACCTGCGCCTGTAGGCGCTTCGCGAGTTGGACGGCGCCGACCATGCTTTCCATCGCCACGGCCGTGGTACGCATGGACGCGGTCGCCAGGTCATTGGCAGCCCGCGCGTTCGCACCGGCCCCGATCATTAGGCCGTAGGCGACGTCGGGGTCGATGCCGTGGTGATGCGGGGCGGAGCCGAACATGACTGTCTCCTCGGGGTCGCTGCAACCTGGCATTGAATTCTGTTGTCGTCAATGTCGATTGGCGTTATCTACATTCCAGACGACCCGCCACCCCAGCCTTGCGGGAGAGGAGCAGCGCATGATGACCGCCACCGCCCCGACCACCGCCCGTGAGACCGTTTTGCTTGCCCTCGGCGACGCCTGGGAAGCTGCGGACGCCGCTGGGCTGGACGAACTCGCCCTCGACATTGAGGCCGACACGCAGGAAGCCCGGACGGATCCGGAACTGGCGCCGCCCCGGCCGGGCG
Source organism: Teichococcus rhizosphaerae (assembly GCF_002631185.1). GTDB lineage: Bacteria > Pseudomonadota > Alphaproteobacteria > Acetobacterales > Acetobacteraceae > Pseudoroseomonas > Pseudoroseomonas rhizosphaerae. The sequence goes on from NZ_PDNU01000031.1 coordinate 2,085, forward strand.
TGCCTGCTGGATTGGAGCTCTGGGGCGCCGATGTCGTGCGGCGCCTGGCGGCCGCGCTGCGGGGCGGGGACGCCGCCGAGGCCCGGCGGCAGGCGGCGCTGCTCGAGGTCGCGTTCGGAACCGAGGGGGCGCGGTCTGGCCATGCGGCCGCCGTGGCTCGGCATGGTCATCGGCTGGTCCGGCGCACCGCGACCGGCTGGCCGCCGCCGGACCAGGCCGCAGCCGCCGAGGCGCTGCGTACGCTGCGCGGCGCTGCGGGGGGCTGAAGGCGCGCCTCCCTTGCCAAAGGTGACGGCAGAACTTGGGAAGGTTCCAGAGAGCAGGAGCATCACCCCAATGTCCGTCACCACCGTTATCGCTGCCGCCCTGAAGGCACTCGTCGAGGGCATCAAGGCCGCAACCGGGAAGTTCGTCACTCGGTCCCGAACCGTCATCCGCAATGGCCGGAAGATAGTCGAAACCACCTACGAATGGGTCCAGGAGAATGTGGCACCGGCCGTAACGCCGGTGGTCGCGGGCCTTGGACGCGCCATCTCGTCCGCTCGCGAAGCCCGTGCGGACCGCAGGGCCGTTGCCGAGCAGCGCGCACACGAGGTCGCCGTTGCCAAGGCGGGGCGCTCCGGCAGCGGCTTCTCCCTGAGTCTGTTCGGCCGCGGCGGCGCTGTCGCGGCCGAGGCCCGTGCGCCGAAGACCGAAGCCGAAATCAAGACGGCGCCCGCCGCCCCGCAGGTCTCCGAGGACGAGGTCTACGCCGGGAAGGTCCGCGCGGCCGCGAAGAGGATGGCGCGCGACCAGGCCGTCGACTGGTCCGGAGTGCACACCGAGCACCGCGAGTGGCTCCAGTCGCTGGACCGGCGCCAGCTCGAGGCGATCGGCGGCATCACTCGCGAGCGGGTCGTGGGGCACCTGGACGGCTCCCGCCTGCTGAACGGCGTTCCGGCCGTCGAGGCGGTGGCTGCCGCCCGCGAGGCCAAGGCGGGGCTGGCGGAAGCCCGCCACCCGCGTGTCACCGGCTCCGGCCTGGCCGACCGGCTGCGGGAGCGGCAGGCGGCCCGCCGCGCCGGTCAGACGGCGTCGCTGGCCGATGAGCTGCGGCACGAGCCTGCGTGAGCCCGAGCGGAGCCTGGACATGAACTGGGGGCGGCGCCGCAAGGTGACCGCGCCCTTTCCTTGCATCCGCCCCGGGTATCCTGGCCCCAGGCAACTCCAGAGGAGCGCCCCATGCTGACCCAGGACCTCTCCGACATCGACCGCTGGCCTGACCAACCTTTCCCCCGCATTGAGATCATTCTGCCCGGCGAGGGCCGGGTGAGGTGCTTCCGCGTCGGGCCCATCGGGTCGGTGGAAGCGGCTCGCGCGCGGCGCGCGCTGCGCGGCTCCCGCGCCATCCTCATCGACGGGCGCCTACCGTTGGACGTCACTGCAACACTCGACGAAGCCTTGCAGGGGCTGGACCGCTCCGGGCGGGCCTGCGACGAGCTGGACCTGCACTGGCTTCATCACCCGGAGAGCATCCGCGGCGCCGAGGCGTGCAGGCAGGCGGTCTATGAGCTGGACCGGCTGCACCGGATGATCCTCGAGGCCGACGGCTGAAATAGGATTCGCGCTCTGCGGCGCCGCACGCTACGGCGGTGCCCATGGCCAAAGACTCCCCTTCCGCTGCTGAGGCGCTGCTTCGCGCCGTCCAGGATTACGAGGCATGTGCCGTGAGGCTGGCCGAGGCTCGGAACGAGCCACCCGCACTCATCATCCACTTCGCGCAGGAACTGAACGCCGCGAGCGCGGAGTGTGCCGCCCGCAAGGCGGAAGCGATGCGCCCGGAAAACCGTGGAACCCTCGGGGCCGTTGAGCAGCTCTACATGGCCGCCATCGACAAAGCGAACCGCCTCGTCGACGAAGCCAACCCGGTCGTGGAAGCCGCGCTGCGGGAACTGGCGGAGTCCGGCGAAGAGGGTGGCGCCATCGTCTTCAGCCTGCGCGGGCGCGGCGAGGATGGCGAGCGTGAGGTTGAAGCAGAGGTGATGGGGGACGGTGACGTGGTGCCATCACTAACCACCGGCGGCGGCGGCAGTGGCCACCGGTTCGTCGCGGTCTGGCAGTGGGCGACGAGAAAGCCCAGGGCCTAAAAACAGAAAACGGGCCGCGCACCCCTGCGCGGCCCGTGAGAGCCCCAGCAGCCGGGAGCGCAGTGTCCGGCCTACAAGGAGATAATGTAGGCGTAGGACGCTGCTTTCAACAAAAATCTACATGTTCAGTATGCTATCGCCGACTTGCTCAATGCATCTAAAGGAATCTTCGGCGCCCATCATCTAGCATTTTCCTAATTGGCGCTAGCACTACTTGGGCAGTTTATTGGGTGGTGGCAGGAACCTGCGTCGACAGTGCGGGCATCGGAGAGGTGTTGCGAGGTGGGCGAACAGCCGGTCGAGGATGGCACGCCGGATGGTAGGCAGACTTGGTGAGGGTGGCGGACCCGGCATTCGGGTCGGCATTTTTTCCCCGGCTCATCCGACGGTGCTCGGCGAGGCGGAGGTGCTGCAGATAAGCGCAGGCGATGCAGGCCATCAGCGCATGTCGGTGCAGACCGGTCCAAGATCGGCCCTCGAAGTGCCCGAGACCGAGTTCTTGCTTGAGTTGCTGGTGCGCTTGCTCGCAGACCCAGCGCGCCTTGATGGCGGCGGCCAGGGCGCGCAGTGACGTGCCGGGATCCAGATTGCTGAGATAGTACTTCCGCTCGCCACTGGAGCGCCATTCGCCCACCAGCCAGACCTCGTCGCCCGGCAGGTGCCGGTTGTTGGCCCACACGGCTCCATCGCCAACTCGGACGCGGGCGGCGGCGAACTTGGCGGCCAGCGCACCCCTGGTGCCCTGCCGCCAGGTGATGCGACGCCAGGACAGACCAGCCAGCACCTTCTCCGCCTCCACTGGCTCCTCATCGGGCACCGGCTTGCGCGCGCGTCCCTGCGGCGGCACCAACTGCACTGCGGCGCTGTAGACCTTCTGGTTGCGTGGAGTGCCGACGGCCCAGAGCAGCTCTCGCGCATCGAGGCCGTGGCGGAACGCTGCACTGGCGCCGTAGCCCGCATCCGCCAACACGGTGCCGAACCGCACGCCCGCGGCACGCAACCGGTCGATCTCCTCCAGCGCGATCTCGCCCTTGCTCTGCGGCACCATCGCGGTCTCAGGGACACCTGCTCGGGCACAGCGTCCTGGTTCATCAGTCCACTCTTTGGGCAGGAACAGCCGCAGGCCCACCGGAACAGGCACCTCACCCTGCGCCAGGGTGAGCGACACCAGCGACTGGCAGTTCGCCTTCTTGCCGAGCTGGCCACAATACTGGGGCGCCACGCCGACAGACATCTCGCCCTTCTTGGGCAGCGCCGTGTCGTCGATCACCAGCCAGGCTGCTGGACCGCCGACCAGCTTGTCCGCCTCATGCGCCAGCACAGACCACAAAGGGCCATCATCCCAGGCTGGACTGGCGATGAAGTGCTGCAGCTGATCGTGACCACCCAGCCCCAGGCGGGCCGCCATCGGCTGCAGGCTCTTGCGCTCACCAGGGCCCAGCAAGCCCCGCAGGTAGAGCGGCGCCCAGGTCCGGCGCGTTCTGCGGCCGAGCACCTCCAGGAACGGCACCAGCCAGTGATCCAGGTCAGCGCCGCCACCATGCACAATCGCCATCCTCGCCTCCGCTGCATCGTTCAGCAGGGAGGTAACCGTCACCCAGCCTCGAAGTGCCCAAGTAGTGCTAGGCAACACCAGGGTCGCTCTCGTAAATGCAGGCAGCAACTACAGCCGTCAGAATTGGGCGTCTGGTCGCCAATCAGAGGAGCATTTCCTCGAGATCCAGTACCGGAGCGTTTACCATTTCACGCACCTTATCGAGGAGAGCACCGATGGTGGGTGGAACAATACCCTTTTCGACGAGCTTTCGAGCCATAAAGCGCGCCATGATGGGCTTGCCAACCTGCGAGCCAAGAACGCTTCGGGCCTCTTGTTCCAAGCTGGCATAGAGGCCGGGAATGATGCCCTCTAGCTCCCCCCGAAGTGACTTCTCGTAATCTCCTGCCAGAATGGCGCAGTTCGCTGCGACGCAAGCAGCCGGTCGTTCGTCCGGTGTCATGCCTACAATCCCGGTCAGCTTGCGATTTGTCTCTTTCTCATTGCCACCAGAACCAGCATCGTTGTCAAAGACGAGGTAGATAGGGAAGCCGAGGCCCTCGTAGAGCCGGTAAAGCAACGGCAGGCTGTTCTTGCCGTTGGCGCTGACTACAGACACCCCCAGGGCGTCGAGGTTCATCTCCATGTACTCGGCAAAGATAGGCAGTGCGGCACGTTCAGTTGGCCCCTCCACTAGGATAACAGCACGGCCAAAGAATGCTTCCGCATGCTCCTGGCCGCAGGCGTGCCGGAGGCGCTCTCGTAGCAGGGCTTCAGTCCCCGTACTGGCTTCAGGCGATGCCATCAGATGCGCGGCAGATAGGCGGCGCATCCGCGTGCAGAGCATTCCCTCATTGTCCTCGTCGAGGCAGCGCTCGACTACAGCGATTTCGTCAAAGTTCTCAGGCGATACGAAGGCGGCCGAGTGTGTGGAGTACAGGATTTGGGCGCCCTGGTCGGCCATCTCACGGAACAGAAGGGCGAGGCTGCGTTGGGCATGCGGGTGTAGATAGATCTCAGGTTCTTCGACCGCGAAAACCGCATCTCCTCGAAAGCACTTCGCGTATGCGCGGAAGAGGGCCAGTACGATGAGGTTCCTCATCCCAGAACCTGCTTCCTCAGGGCTCCGCTCCAACCCGTCCTCGACAAGGATGGGTTGGAGCGTCTTATAGAAGTTCAGCGGATCGAAGGTGCGGAAGTCTACTTTTACCTCGTGGCTGGTTCGGCGTAGCTGGGCTTTAAAGCCCTCGGCCATCTCTGTGACGAAGCTCGTGTATTTGTCTGTGCGCAGGATCTCTTGGGCTGTCCGCAAGCTCTGCTTGGCCTGCTCCTGCTGATCGAGGGGAACTTGGGACTTGTAATGGTCATTGAGGTGCCGGATGGCTTGTCCCCAAAGGGACCACTGGGAGGTGCCAAACTGTCGGTCGTAGTTGCGATCCGCATCTAGGTAGACCAGCGGAAAGGCTGCTCTAACCTCATTACTCAGGAAGGTAGGCGTCGAGTTGGAAGTGGTGGTGTACCTGGCGCCAGTGGCACGGGGTTCCCCATGGACGTACTCGTAAAACAACCAGTCAACATTCTTTGGATTGGGCCGGAACTGAACCCCAACTTGCATGCCGCCGCGCCGTGATTTTCCGAAGAAGTCAGAATCCATCAGACCGTTAGCAGACGGCCATTTGCCGCCCAAAAGGAAGTCCAGAGCCGACAGGATGTTGGTCTTGCCGGAGTTGTTCGGGCCTATCAGGGCGGTGAGTTTTCCTGGGTAGAAATCCAATTCCCGGATGGAACGGTAGTTCCTAATGCAAACTCTCTGGATCTGCACGCCGTCCCCCGAGCTGGCTTAATGGGTGACATAATTGCTTACTTGGGCTTGCGTCACAACTTTCGGTTGATATCTAAGGCGCTGGTATTTGGCTTAGTCCTCAGTTCGGGTCCTTCCGGTTGCCCTTCGACACGATGAGCATGTCCTCGTCCGGCAGCGGGCGCTGCAGCTCGCGGGCGACCTCCCACGGCGCCTCTAGCTAAGTGTCCATCTCGTCCGGGGTGGACAGCAGCACGGGCATCGCCTTCGGGTGGATGGCGCCCACCGTCTCGTTCGGGCCGCAGGTCAGGAAGCCGTAGAGCTCGTGCTCGCCCTCGACCGGGTTCGACTTGGGGCCGCGCGTGCCAGTCCAATTGGTCCAGATGCCCGCGAAGGCGAAGGGCGGCCGCTCCTCGGACAGCGCAAACCACACCGCCGTCTTCTTCGGCTTGGTGTCTTCCCACTCTGAGAAGGACGTCACCGGCACCAGGCAGCGGTGCGCCGGGCCGAGCCAGCGGCGCCAGTGCGGGCTGCGGGTGTTGCGGATGTTGGTCACCGGATGCCCGCCGTACTGCTCTGGGCCCGGCATGCCCCAGCGCATCATGGTCAGCTCCCGCTCTCCAACGATGCGCCCAGCGTTGCTTGCCGCCTGTGACCAGCCTTTTGTCCTGGCCCTCGTCCCGCAGGAGCCGCCAACCGACCTAGTCGGCGATGCCCAGCCAGGGCGTCCAGTGAGGTGACGAGAGCCACCTCCTTTAGAATCGAGGATTCTCCCGGTGTATCCCGCCTAAGTTTCAGATATTGTTGGTCATTGTGCTGGAACCTCTACTCAGCCAGCCCGACATGACGCGTCCACCGGCTGCCCGCCCTCCCGCGCCGCTAGCGCCTCGGCCGCTCTGCCTGCCCGCCGCGTGGCATAGCCCATCTCATTGAGCGGGCCGCAGGCGAAAGCCGCCACCTCCGCAGTGTCGTCGACCACCAACACCTCCCGGCCGAGGCCCTGGAAAACGCGGGGCTCCTTCCTCGACTCGCCGCTGCTCCCCGGCTGTGCGTAGCAGGGCGGCTGTAAGCGCTTCGATCAGATGCTCCAGTTCGGCGCGGTGATCATTCAGCGCGGCCTCGGCCGTGCGTCACGTCATGCAGACGGCAGCCACGGACAGAAGGCGGCCCTCGTCGTCACGCACCGGCGCGACGCTGTTGTTCAGCAGCGCCGCGCATCGGGGTGCCGACATGGTTTGGCAGGTCGGCTCTGCTCGCCGCTGCCTGCGCCCCACCCTCAAGGTCGCGCAGGATCGGGCACTCCGGCCGGTGGTCGCCGTGGCAGGCGTCCGCCAGTTCCTGGAGGGTGTCCCGCATGGCCGTAAGTTCCAGGATCCTGGCGTCCAATTCGGTGACGTGCTCTTGGGCAACCCTCTTCACGTCCGCGCTCGACCGCTCCCGGTCCTTCCACAGGCCGACCAGCAGCTTGATGCGCTCGATGGACAGGCCGAGGTCACGCGCCCGCCGGATGAAGCGGAGTGTGTTCACATCCTTGGCCGAGTAGACGCGGTAGCCTGCCTCGGTCCGCGCCGCCTTGGGGAGAAGCCCGATGCTCTCGTAGTAGCGGAGCATCTTCGCTGATACGCCCGAGGCCGCCGACGCCTGCCCGATGTTCATGCCTGCCTCCTTTCAATCCGCCCCTAGGGGTGGTGCCTGATCCTGAAGGTAGGGTTTCCCATTATGGGAAGGTCAAGGCATCCCCGATGCGGCCACTACATCGTTCAGGACCGTGACCTTCCGTACGGCTCGCTGCCGCGCCGGTCAGGCCGCCGCGGAAGCAGTGTGGGTGGCAGGCGGCTCAGCATGGTGGCTCGCGGCCTCCGCAGGCGGTCGGAACCCCCGCAGGCGCAGCGCATTGGTGAGCACGAAGACGCTGGAGACACCCATGGCCGCTGCCGCCAGCATGGGTGAAAGCAGCACGCCGGACACCGGGTAGAGCAAACCGGCCGCCACCGGAATCAGCGCCGTGTTGTAGGCGAAGGCCCAGAACAGGTTCTGCCGGATGTTGCGCATCGTCGCCTGCGAGAGGGCGATCGCGTTCGGCACGCCCCGCAGGTCGCCCGACATCAGAACCACGTCCGCGCTCTCGATCGCGATGTCCGTGCCCGTGCCGATGGCGAGCCCCACATCCGCGGCGGCGAGCGCGGGCGCGTCATTGATGCCATCGCCGACGAAGGCGACCTTGCGCTGTCCACCCGCCTTCAGGCGCTCCACCACGGCCACCTTGCCGTCCGGCAGCACCTCCGCCTCCACTTCGTCGATGCCGAGGCGGCGGGCGATGGCTTCCGCGGTGCGCCGGTTGTCGCCGGTGACCATCGCCACCTTGAGGCCGAGCCGGTGCAGCGCCTCCACGGCCGCGGGCGTCGTCTCCTTGATCGGGTCGGCAACGGCGATGGCCGCCGCGAGCCGTCCGTCCACGGCGGCATAGAGCGGCGTCTTGCCGTCGTCGGCGAGACGTGCCGCCGCTTCGGTGAAGGTGGCCAGGTCATGCCCGAGGCGGACCATGTAGCGGTCGGCGCCGACCTCGACCCGTCGTCCGTTGACAGTTGCGGCCACGCCATAGCCCGGCACGGCCTCGAAGGCCTCAACCGTGGACAGCGTCAGCCCGCGCTGCCGGGCCGCCTCAACGATGGCCTCCGCCACCGGATGCTCGGAGCGCGCCTCGACGGCGGCGACCAGCGCGAGAACCTCGGCTTCAGCGAAGCCCGGAGCGGGCACCAGGTCGGTCAACTCGGGGCGGCCCTTGGTGAGCGTACCGGTCTTGTCCACCGCCACGATCTGGGCGTCCCGCAGGGTCTGCAAAGCTTCGCCCTTGCGGAACAGCACACCCAGTTCGGCCGCCCGCCCTGTTCCGACCATGATGGAGGTCGGCGTGGCCAGGCCCATGGCGCAGGGGCAGGCGATGATCAGCACCGCCACGGCATTGACGAGCGCAAAGGTTAGCGCCGGATCGGGGCCGAAGACGAGCCAGACCGCGAACGTCAGGGCAGCCACCGCCATGACGGCCGGGACGAACCACATAGTCACCCGGTCCACCATGGCCTGGATCGGCAGCTTGGAGCCCTGCGCGGATTCCACCATGCGCACGATCTGGGCCAGCACCGTGTCGGCGCCGACCGCGGTCGCACGGAAGCGGAAGGAGCCGGTCTTGTTCACGGTGCCTCCGACGACGGACGCGCCCGCCTCCTTCCGGACCGGCACCGGCTCGCCGGTGACCATGCTCTCATCCACAAAGGAGGCGCCATCCAGCACCTCGCCATCCACGGGCAGCCGCTCGCCGGGGCGTACCAGCACGATGTCGCCCGCTCCGACTTCGGCCACCGGAAGCTCCACCGCCTGGCCGCCGCGCTCCACCCGCGCAGTCTTGGCCTGGAGGCCCATCAGGCGCTTGATCGCCTCCGAGGTGCGGCCCTTGCTGCGGGCCTCGAGGAAGCGGCCGAGCAGGATGAGCGTGACGATGACGGCCGATGCCTCGTAGTAGACGTTGCGCGCGTCTGCTGGCAGCAGGCTGGGCGTGAAGGTGGCGACCGTCGAGTAAATCCAGGCGGCACCCGTGCCGAGCGCCACCAGGGAGTTCATGTCGGGGCCGCCGCGCAGCAGGTTGGGCCAACCCTTCCGGTGGAAGCGCAGACCCGGGCCGAAGACCACCAGCGTCGCCAGCCCGAACTGGAGATACCAGGCGGCCTCCATGCCGATGCTGGCCGCGATCCATTCGTGCACCCCGGGAACGAAGTGGCTGCCCATCTCCAGAAGGAAGAGCGGCACCGTCAACACGGCGGCCAGCATCGTGGCGCGCCAGAGGGAGGAGAGTTCGCGCTCGCGTGCCTCGCGCTCGCGGTCCACCCGGGCATCGGCAGTCTCGAGTGTGGTCCGACGTGCCTCATAGCCAGCGCGGCGCACGGCCGCTTCCAGGGTGGCGGCATCCACGGCGCCGCCCGCATGACGCACGAGGGCGCGCTCGGTCGCTAGGTTCACCGAGGCTTCCAGGACTCCCGGAACGACCTTGAGCGCCCGCTCGACCCGGCCTACGCAAGAGGCGCAGGTCATCCCCTCGATGGAAAGTTCCGTGGTACCCTCGGGCACGGCGTAGCCTGCACGGTCGACTGCCGCGAGAACCGCCGGGAGATCGGCCTGCCCGGCAAAGCGGAGATCCGCGCGTTCGGTAGCAAGATTGACCGTGGCCTGGGTGACTCCTGGTACCTTGGCCAGGGCACGCTCCACCCGGCCGACACAGGAGGCGCAGGTCATCCCCTCGATGGGTAATGACAAGGCACTGCCAGCCTCCTGCGCCCCAGCCCGGCGGACCGGCGACGCGACATTGGTGTCCGGAGCCATCATTTTTCCTCTGTGAATCTGGTCGCCGCCCCGAGGGGTGGGGCTTACGGTGCGTCGGTGCCGGGCTTGCGGAGCCTGCCGCAGGCCCGGACCTACGCGTCAGGCCGCCAGGCGCTCGCTCTTCCAGCCCGCGTCGCGGAGGGCGCGGTCCAGAGTGTCGGCATCTGCGGCCTTGGTCTCGACGGCAACTTCGCGTTGCTCGAGATCGACTTGGACGACAGCATTCGGGTCCACCTCACGCACGGTGGCCGTCACGCCTTTGGCGCAGCCGCCGCAGGCCATGTTCGGAATCTTGAAGCGCAGCATGGGTATCTCCTTCGTGGTGCGTTCGCCGTGAAGGTGGGGTTTCCCATCGTGGCAAGGTCAAGTCATGACCGTGTGGAAGTCAGCGTAGTGCATCCGCCGCAATGGATGCCGGTGCAACTGGACGGACGTGACCTGGCGGAACCCTTGGGAGCCGGAATTCGGGAGGGCACGGCCGCCGAAGAGGAACACGACCGAATGGGACGGTGGGTGCTCAGCGGCGGACGAACTGCGCTCGTGCGACCATCCTGCGCCAAACTCCGTGGCTGTGATGATCGCGCAGACCGGCCTGGGTCTGTCGGGCGAGATCCTCCAGCGTCCGGCGCGCCTGCTCTGAGGCGTTATCAAGCTGGAGCAACTTGGCCTGGGCGCCGCTCGGAGCGCGATCAAGCCGCAGATAGCGATCGCCTCCGAGGCGGGCTCTGGCCTCTGTGAGGCCATGAGCTTCCTGGACAGCCATCATCAGGTCGACAAGGCCACGGCCGCCCAGGTGCCGGAGAGTTCCCACCAGACCGAAAGCGGCTGGCGTGAGGGTGCCGACCCCTCCCTGTGCGGGGGCACAGGTTCCTACTGAGAGGATGGCGAGCCGCTCCTCAGGCAACCCGAGGCTGAAGGTGGCCTCGCGGATGGCCAGAGCGTCCGGCGCGTTGGCCGCAATGCCCCCGTCCACGAGATCCATGGAGGTGCCCCCAGACCCCAGGCTTGCCCGATGTGAGGGGAAGTAGGTCGGAGCAGCAGAGGTCGCCATAGCGGCGTCCGCGGTAGACATGAGCGCAGTGGCGCCGCCGTCCCAACTCGACAGCACCACCAGTCTTGCCGTTGCAGGTGACACCGAGACGACCATGACAGGAGTCGGCGCCGCAGAGAGTGAGAGGTTAGCCTGAGCGGGGAGGATCCGCTTTACGGCATCGCCGACCCGCCCACCGCGATAGGGCGGCCCAAAGGCGCGCCGTAATCCTGGGAGGGGATATCGTGGGAAGATCGCCGGGCCGTGCTCCCTGATCATGTCCGCCAAAGTGCGCGCAGGCACACCGTGGGCCAAGCCAAGCGCCAGGATGCCGCCGATCGATGTTCCCGCGATAAGGTCGAAGATCCGGTTGCAAGGCGCACCAACCGCCTCTTCGACGGCTGCAAGCACGAGGGCGCTGTAGTAGCCACGAAAGCCGCCGCCTGACAGGCAAAGGAGCAGTGGCATTGTCTGGCGGGCTTCTGCCGCGTCATCAGGTGCCATGTGCACCTAGCCAAGTCGATGCAGGGACAAAGCGGATGCCAAGGCCATCGAGTACTCTGAGCGTATCAGGGTCGTCGGGGGCTGGTCCGATCAGCGGCTTGAGGTGAGCGGCGGCCGTGGCGAAGACGAGAAGCTCGTCAGGCCCTAACTGCTGGGCGACATGCTGGGCGACCCCGTCATCATAGGCGGCAATGTTCACCTCCAGGGATCGGATCTGCGCCCAGATGTCCAGCGCTGGTTCGTCAGGATATGGGTATTGGGTAGGGTTAATCCTCGCCATCTGGCGGGCATGCATCTCTACCGCCTGGTATCCCCGCTTTCTAAGTTCCGGGGACGCGCCACTCTCTCCGAAGAACTGATCTTTCATGATGGCGTGGGAGAGCGGCGATACCCAGATTTCCTCAGTTGGTGAATTGCGGATGTACTTGGCGAGGGGGCTGTTCGCCCACAGCAAGCTGACACGCAGCCCGGCAGTCGTCAGGAAAAAGCCAGCCACAACCGTTCAGCCGGGTTCGCCAAGCAGTTCGGCGATGGCGCGCTCGCGATCCGCAGCCTTCTGCCGCTTCGGCAAGGGCCGGTTGAAGTCACCGGCACTCAGTTGCGCGGCTTCCGAAGCCGAGAATTCAACCGGCATCAGGTCACCGGCTCGTGGCTTCGCCTTGAGGGCTTCTTCAGCCAGTTCCATGATGACCTCGAGGACGCGCCAGTCGACCATCGCGACAGCCTCGTCCACCTTCCCCTGCTTCGAGATGACAGACACGAAACTCTCCCGCGTCCCATTCATCAGTCTGGGAAGCGCAGCCCTGGCACGCTCCACTGTGGCCTCAGTCAAAGGTGTCGCGTCTTTCTCCTCGCTGACGGGCTCCAAACCTACCCGTACAGCCAGCCCTGTGATCACTTGGCGGACGCGGTCAGCCAGGGAGCGGGCCAACTCATCGGGCGAGCTAGGCGTGCTGGCTTGGATGTGGACGAACTCGGCCACAGATACCTTGTCACCCGCCGAGCCCGCCAACTGCTGCTGGCCACGGATACGAAAGATGCGGTTCTCTCCCCTGCCTTGAGGCTGGCTGGGACGGGCGCTTCGAGCGGTCAGGAAAAACATGTAGCCTCCTTCGCCTGCGGGGCACCGGCCCACAAGCTGTACAGCTAACACATAGATCTGTACATGTTTTCGCCCCAAGAGACAAGAATCCTCCGCAACTGCCACAGCGACGTGCGGTACTTCTTGATACCTCGCCCTCCAAGGCATAGCTTGCCGATATGCCCAAGCAGCCCACTCTCCAAGCCGTCCCTCGTCCCTCTCCGGACTTCACGGACCGGAGCTACTGGGCCGGAACCATCAAGATGGCCCTCAGCCGCTTCTTCGTGCTCCAGGTCCTGCACGATGGCCCGGCGCACGGCTACGACATCGCCCGAGCGGTTGAGCGGACCACCAATGGCTGCTGCTCGCCGTCCGAGGGTGCCCTGTATCCGACGCTGCGGGAGTTCGAGCAGGGCGGTTACCTGACCTCGGAAGCCGAGGTCGTCTCCGGCCGTGAGCGCAAGGTCTACACCCTGACCGACAAGGGCCGGGAGGCCTTCAAGGTTGGCCTGGAGGCCTGGATGGATGCCACAGCCGCCCTGACCGAAACCGGCCGCGCCGCCAAGGCCCGCCGCAAGGCCAAGGGCACCTGCCAATGCTGACCCTTGGCTTACTCGTATGCATCGCCCACCGAGGCATAACAAAGGGGAACGTCAGATGAGCTCCTGCTGCTCCGCCAAGCCTGCCCCTCAGAACAGGGCCCCTGAACGCTCCGCGAGCCCCGGATCGCTGCCCGTCGCCATCATCGGCGGTGGTCCGGTCGGCCTGGCTGCCGCCGCGCACCTGCTGGAGCGCGGCCTGGAGCCGGTGGTGTTCGAGGCCGGACCTTCGGTCGGCACGGCGCCTCTGGACTGGGGCCATGTCCATACCTTCTCCCCCTGGCGGTACAATGTAGACCGGGCCTGCCGCGCGCTCCTGGAGCGGCACGGGTGGACGGCGCCAGATGCCGAGGTCTTCCCGACCGGCCGCGAGCTCGTCGAGGACTACCTGGCACCTCTGGCCGTCTTACCGGAGTTCGCCGCCTGCCTGCGTCTGAACACCCGGGTGACGGGCGTCGCACGGTTGCGGGCTGGCAAGGTTCGCAATGACGGTCGTGAGCAGCAGCCGTTCGAGGTCAGGTTTCAGACCGGGGGCCAAGAGGGCCGCCTGCTCGCGCGGGCCGTTATCGTGGCGACCGGCACCTGGGGACATCCCAATCCGGCAGGCGCCTCTGGCCTGCCCGCCATCGGTGAGCAATCAGCCGCCGACCGGATCCGCTACGGCATGCCGGACGTCCTGGGCGCCGAGCGAGGCCGGTACGCGGGCAAGCGCGTGCTGGTTGTCGGCTCTGGCCACTCGGCCATCGGCAGCCTCATCGACCTCGTCGCCCTGGCCGACCAGGCGCCGGGCACCACCGTCATCTGGGCGGCGCGCAGCCCTGATCTGACGCGGGCCTACGGTGGTGGCGCGGCCGACCAGTTGCCGGAGCGTGGCGCTCTGGGGCAGCGGCTGAAGGCCTATGTCGAGGGTGGCCGGGTGCAGTTGCTGGCGCCCTTCGCTGTGGAGGAGGTCCGCCGCCAGACGGACGGCTCACTGGATGTCCTCGACAGCAGCGGCCGGTCGGTTCAGGCAGACGAGATGGTGGTGGCCACCGGCCTGCGCCCTGAGCTCTCCATCCTGCGGGAGGTCCGCCTCGACCTGGATCCGGCGCTGGAATGTCCCCGCGTCCTGGCGCCCCTCATCGACCCCAATCTGCATTCCTGCGGCACCGTCCGCCCTCACGGCGCCTTCGAGCTCCAGCAGCCGGACACCGGGCTCTTCCTAGCGGGCATGACCTCCTACGGGCGGGCCCCGACCTTCTTGTTGGCCACCGGCTACGAACAGGTGCGCTCGATCACCGCCTTCCTGGCGGGGGACATCGAGGCCGCGCGCCGAGTGGAACTCGACCTGCCAGAGACAGGCGTGTGCAGCAGCAGCCGGGTGTTGCCTGCGGACGCTGATGCGGCATCCTCCTGCTGCACGCCCAAGACGCCCCAGGGCGCCTGCTGTGCGCCTAAGCCCGAACTGGCAGAGGATGCTCCGTGCTGCGGGACCGCAGCCCAGAAAGTGTCCGTCCCGGCCGAGCCTGCGGAATGAGCCAGGCCGCCATTCAGGCTCAGGCTGGCTCCACAGGTCCGGCGGCCAGCCGCAGCCGTCTCACAGTCGTCTCGGCCATTGGTGTCGGCCAGATCCTGGCCTGGGGTAGTAGCTACTACCTGCTGGCGGTGCTGGCCGGGCCAATCGCCTCCGACACGGGCTGGCCGCTCACCTGGATCATGGGCGCCCTGTCCATCGGCATGCTGGTCTCCGGCTTGGCCTCCCCGCGCATCGGCCACCTGATTGACCGGCGTGGCGGCCGCCCAGTTCTGGCAGCCAGCGCCGTCTTGCTCTCCGCTGGCCTGCTGCTGCTCGGGTTGGCGCCCAGCCTGCCGGTCTTTGTGCTGGCCTGGGTCATCCTCGGGCTGGCCATGGGTGCCGGGCTGTACGACCCGGCCTTCTCGACCCTGGGGCGGCTCTATGGCGAGCACGCGCGCCCGGCCATCACCCACGTCACCTTGTTCGGCGGTTTCGCCAGCACTGTCTGCTGGCCGCTCAGCGCCTTCTTGGTTGACCACCTGGGCTGGCGCGGCGCCTGCCTGACCTATGCCGCCATCCACTTGGCCGTCGTGCTGCCGCTATACCTCTTCGGGGTGCCGCGCGAGGTAGCGAAACCTGCCACGGCACCTAGAGCCGCCAAGGCTGCCGCGGCGCCGGGCCATGTGCAGGCGGGCCAGCGCTATGCCTTCGTCGTGCTGGCTGCGGGCTTTACCCTGGCGGCGGTCATCATGACCGTGCTCTCCGTCCACTTGCTGACTCTGCTCCAGTCCCAGGGGCTGGCGCTGGCGTCGGCCGTTGCCCTGGGCACGCTCATCGGCCCAGCACAGGTCGGTGCCCGTGTGCTGGAGATGCTCTTCGGCAAGACGGCGCATCCTATTTGGAGCTTGGTGGCCTCGGCGGTGCTGGTGGCGGTCGGCCTGGGCATGCTGGTGGGCGCGCCGGGCGTCGTGGCCGCAGGCATCGTCATGTACGGGATGGGCAGCGGCATTCGCTCCATCGCCCGCGGCACGGTGCCCTTGGCCCTCTTCGGCAAGGAGGGTTACGCCGTGCTGATGGGGAAGATTGCGATGCCGACCCTCATCGCGCAGGCAGCTTCGCCCTTCCTGGGCGCCTGGCTGCTGGACAGCTTTGGCGCCTCCACCACGCTGGCCGTGCTGTGCGCTACCGCCGTCCTGAACATCCTCATGGTGCTGGCGCTCGTGCCATATGCGCTCCGACGGCAGCGCATCGACGCCCGGCAGGCGCCTTGACCTTCCCACGGAAGTAGGAAGCAGACTGCCAGGTCAGACGAAGTGATGGAGAGTGGTTTGTCGGCTACACGGCTTGGCAGTGGAGTGAACTGGATAGGGGTGGCCACTCTCTATCGGCGCGAGGTCCAGAGATTCCTGGCGGTCGCCGCCCAGACGGTCGGCGGCCCCGTGGTCAGCACGCTGCTCTTCCTGGCCGTCTTCGGTGTGGCGCTCGGCCGCCATGCTCCGGCGCCGGGTGGCGTTCCTTACCTGGTCTTCGTCACCCCGGGCCTCGTCATGATGGCGGTCCTCCAGAACGCCTACGCCAATACCTCGTCGTCTCTCCTTGTCGCGAAAGTTCAAGGCAACATTGTCGACCTCCTGCTGGCGCCGCTCGGGCCCGGGGAGTTCCTGACCGGCATGGTGCTTGGGGGTGTCACACGAGGCGTCCTGGTAGGCGCGCTGACCGCCCTGGCCGCCGCGCTCTTCGTGCCCCTGCCGCTCGCGAATCTCGCCCTCTGCCTGTTCTACGCCTTCGGCGGGTCTCTGCTGTTCGCGTTGCTGGGCGTCCTGGGCGGGTTGTGGGCCCAGAAGATGGACCATCAGGCCGCCGTGACGAACTTCGTCATCGCACCGCTGACGCTGCTGTCCGGCACCTTTTATGCCGTCAGCAGTCTGTCTGAGCCATTCCGCTCCATCGCCTATGCCGACCCCGTCTTCTACATCGTGGATGGCTTCCGGCACGGCATCACGGGCCACTCGGAAGCATCGCCCCTCGCCGGAATTCTCGTGGTGCTCGTCGCAAACGGCCTGCTCGGCGTCCTCTGCCACCGGCTGCTCGCGTCGGGCTGGCGGCTGCGCCAGTGATCCAGCCGCCATCGAGAACGAGTCCCGCGATGACTAAGCACGACCAACCCGCGGCGGCCATCGAGGTAGAAGGCCTCCAGAAGGTCTATCCGGGTACAAACGGCCGTGCCGCCAAGCACGCCCTCAAGGGGGTGAACCTAGTCATCCCCCGCGGCAGCATCTTTGGCCTGCTCGGGCCAAACGGCGCCGGGAAGTCGACCCTCATCAACATCCTGGCCGGGCTGGTAAGGAAATCGGCAGGCACGGCACGGGTCTGGGGCATCGACATCGACGAGGCACCGCGGGCGGCCCGGGCGGCGATCGGCGTCGTGCCGCAGGAACTCACCCTGGACCCCTACTTCCCCGCCAGGGCCGCGCTCGAACTCCAGGCAGGGCTCTTCGGCATCCCCAAGGCCGCCCGACGCACCGACGAGCTCCTCGAGGTCCTGGGGTTGGCGGACAAGGCCACGGCTCCCGCGCGCAGTCTTTCCGGTGGCATGCGACGTCGGCTCATGGTGGGGAAGGCGCTGGTGCACAGCCCGCCTGTCCTCGTGCTCGATGAACCCACGGCGGGCGTAGACGTCGCTCTACGTCAGCAGCTTTGGGATTACGTCCGGCTGCTCAATCGCCAGGGCACCACCGTCCTGCTCACGACCCACTATCTCCAGGAGGCAGAGGCGCTGTGCGATCAGATCGCCGTTATGGCCGACGGCCAGATCGTCGCGCATGACACCACAGACGCCCTGTTCCGGCGCGTGGAAGACCAGGAGCTCGTGGTCGATGTCTCAGCGCCCCTCGGCGCCATCCCAGACAAACTTCTTCCCTTCAACCCCACCCTGGCGGCTCCACAGCGGCTGGTGTTCCGGTTCGCACAGGCGAGCGGCAATGTTGACGAGATGCTCGGCGCCATTCGCGTCGCAGGGCTGCAAATAGCCAGCGTGACCACGAAGCAGCCGGACCTGGAGGACGTCTTCCTTCAACTCGTGCAAGGCCCCGCCAGCAACGGCGAGGGCATGACCGGCTAAATCGTACACCCAGACCAAGTGCTCTCAATCCAGCCAGAGGAAACTCCCGGTGCCTGACGCGAATGAAGCCGCCCCCGCCAAACAGCCTGCCGCAGTAACTATCCGGCCCGCTACGGCGGCCGACATGGACGCCGTAGCCGCCATCTACCGGCACCACGTGCTCCACGGCACCGCCACCTTCGAAACAGAGGCGCCAACGGCCGAGGACATGCGGCAGCGACGCATCACCCTCATCGAACGCGGGCTACCCTACTTGGTGGCCGAGGACACCGATGGCCGCGTGCTCGGCTACGCCTATGCGGGCGCTTACCGTCCCCGACCTGCTTACCGGAACACGCTCGAGAACTCGGTCTACATCAGCGAGGAGGCACGTGGGCGGGGCATCGGCCGACGCTTGCTAGAGGCTCTCATCCAGGAGTGCGCCGCGCTCGGCTACCGGCAGATGGTGGCGGTCATCGGCGATAGCGCGAACGAGGCGTCGATCCGGCTGCACAGGGCGCTCGGCTTCGAGCCCATCGGCACCCTGCGCTCGGTCGGACGCAAGCATGGGCGATGGCTGGACACCGTGCTGATGCAGTTGGCGCTGGGGGACGGCGACCGCACCGACCCGGCGGTCGAGTAGGCGGCCCTCAGCCGACGGCGCCGGAGAGCTTGGCCAGGTCAGCCCTGACCTGCTTCTCCGCCCGCTCCTTGCGCTCGCTGTAGCGGTCGGTCAGGTACGTGGAGACATCCCGCGTCAGCAGGGTGAACTTCATCAGTTCCTCCATGACATCGACGACGCGATCGTAGAGCGGGCCCGCCAGCATCCGGCCTGCCTCATCGAATTGCTCGTACGCCTTGGGCACCGAGGACTGGTTGGGAATGGTGATCATCCGCATCCAGCGGCCAAGCAGGCGCAGCGTGTTCACGGCGTTGAAGCTCTGGCTGCCGCCGGAGACCTGCATGACGGCCAGCGTGCGTCCCTGGGTCGGCCGGACGCCGCGGCTCTCCAGCGGCAGCCAGTCGATCTGGTTCTTGAGGATGCCCGTGACGGCACCGTGCCGCTCCGGGCTGCACCAGACTTGGCCCTCAGACCAGAGCGAGAGCTCCCGGAGCTCCAACACCTTGGGGTGGTCGGCGGGAACGCTGTCGACCATCGGCAGGTCGCGAGGGTCAAAGACCCGCGTCTCGGCGCCGAAGCGGCGGAGGATGCGCTCGGCCTCCAGCGTCAGGAACCGGCTGTAGGACCGCTCCCGCAGCGAGCCGTAGAGCAGCAGGATGCGCGGCGGGTGCTGGCTCGCACCGGGGATGCCCAGCTTGCCCAGGTCCGGCGTCTGGATGTGTTCGTCGGCCACATTGGGCAGCGAGAGGTCGAGGTCGGACTTCATCAGGGTCTCCCCGTCGTCAGGAAGTGTTGGATGGCGTGGACGGTGTCGCGGGCGGACCGGGTGATGCCCGCCAGGGTTGCGGAGGCGGTGCCGGTCCAGTCGCCGTAGCCGAGCAGCCAGAGGCGCCGCTCGCGGGTGGCGCGGCCGTGTTCGACGGCGACGTGACCCTCCGCCGTCAGCACGCCCAGATGCGCCAGGTGGCTCAGGTTCGCCCGGAAGCCCGTGCACCAGATCACGGCGTCCACGGCGGTGCGCGTGCCGTCCGGCCAGACGACGCCATCCGCCACAAAGCGGGAGAACGGCCGGACCGTGTAGAGCACGTCCAGGTCCCGGGCCTCTCGCACGGACGGCACCATGACGATGTCGCCCAGGCCACCCTTCGGCAGATCCGCCTCCCGGCCTTCCATCTGCGCCCGCACCCGCTCTGTCGCGCGCTCGAACAGCACACGGCCGTCCACGCTATCCGGCAGGAAGCGGGGCGGCTCCAATGTGACCCAGGCCGTCTCCGCGACCTTGGAGACCTCGGCCAGGATCTGCGCGCCCGAGTTGCCGCCACCCACCACCAGCACGCGCTGGCCTGCGAACTCGTCGGGGGAGCGGTAGGCAGAGGAATGGACCTGCCTGCCCTGGAACAGCGCTCGGCCGGAGTAGGGCGGAATGTAGGGCTGGCTGGCGCCCCCGGTCGCGCTGATGACCGCCTTCGCCAGCCATGTGCCGCGGTCGGTGCGCACCGACAGCCCGTCCGGCGAGCTCAGGATGTCCCTGACGCGCACCGGCCTCTGGATCGGCAGGCTGTATCGCTGCTCGTAC
Organism: Teichococcus rhizosphaerae; assembly: GCF_002631185.1. Taxonomy (GTDB): domain Bacteria; phylum Pseudomonadota; class Alphaproteobacteria; order Acetobacterales; family Acetobacteraceae; genus Pseudoroseomonas; species Pseudoroseomonas rhizosphaerae. The sequence goes on from NZ_PDNU01000031.1 coordinate 21,927, forward strand.
TGCTCCAGGTAGTCGACCACGTGGTCCCGGGTGGGATAGCCACCCGCAGATGGAGGCATGGGCCAGCCGGGCAGCGAACTCATCTGCGCTGGCGAGAACAGGCGGAGGGAGTCCCAGGCGTCCGGCCAGGCGCCGCCCGGTCGGTCGTTGGCGTCCAGGATCTCGAAGTCGATGCCCTGGCGGCGCAGGAAGTACCCGGCGGCGAGGCCGGACTGCCCGCCACCGATGACCACGACGTCGCGGAAGACCCGACCGCTCATGGCGCGCTGACCACCGGCAGCCAGAGCGCCAGGGCAGCCAGCACGGCCAGCAGCACCGGCGGCGTGATGACGAGGCCGACCTTCATGTACTGTCCCCAGGTGATGGTGGTGCCCTTGCGCGCCAGCACGTGCAGCCAGAGCAGCGTCGCCAGGCTGCCGATGGGCGTGAACTTGGGGCCAAGGTCGCAACCGATGACGTTGGCGTAGACCATGGCCTCGCGGATGGCGGGCGGGATACCCTGGGCCTGCTCGATGGCCAGGGCGCCGACCAGCACGCTGGGCATGTTGTTCATCACCGAGGAGATCAGCGCAGCGCCGACGCCGGTGCCGATAGTCGCCGCCCATAGGCCATGCCCGGCCAGCCACTCCAGCGCGCCAGCCAGGTGGTCCGTCAGCCCAGCGTTCCGCAGGCCATAGACCACCAGGTACATGCCCAGCGAGAAGACAACGATCTGCCATGGCGCCTCGCTCAGCACCTTGCGGATGGAGACCACGGCGCCGTTGCCGCCCCGGTGCCAGCGCCCGGCCAGCACCAGCAGCACCAGGGCGGCCGCGCTGGTCACCGCCGCGACCGGCACGCCGAGCGGCGCCAGGACGAAGTAGGCCAGCAGCAGCACGGCAAGCAGCGGAAAGGCCGCCCGGAAGACGAGGTGGTCGCGGATCGCGGCGCCTGGCCGCTCCAACTGGTCCAGCGCGTAAGCGGCGGGCACCTGACGCCCGTAGTAGGCCCAGAGCACGGCCAGCGTCGCGACGAGGGCCACCAGGTTCACCGGCACCATGACGGCGGCGTAGCGGCCGAACTCGATGCCGAAGTAGTTGGCCGAGACGATGTTGACGAGGTTCGAGATCACTAGCGGCAGGCTGGTGGTGTCGGCCACGAAGCCGCAGGCCACGATGAAGGCCAGCGTGGCGCCCGCGGAGAAGTTCAGTCTGAGCAGGATGGCCATGACGATGGGCGTCAGCAGCAGGGCCGCGCCGTCGTTGGCGAAGAAGGCGGCGATGAGCGCGCCCAGCACCACGATCAGCGGGAACAGCCGCCGTCCGTTGCCGCCGCCCCAGCGCGCCACGTGCAGCGCGGCCCACTGGAAGAACCCGGCCTCGTCCAGCAGCAGCGAGATGATGATCAGCGCCACGAAGGTGAAGGTGGCATCCCAGACGATGCCCCAGACCACCGGCACGTCGGCCCAGCCGATGACGCCGGTCAGCAGGGCCAGCGCGGCGCCGCCCATGGCGCTCCAGCCGATGCCGAGGCCGTGGGGCTGCCAGATGACCAGGACGAGGGTGAAGACGAAGATAGCCAAGGCCAGCATGTAGAGGGTGCTCTCAGACTTCAGGGCGCGCCGGGATACCCGCCGACCTGGGACGGTCAGCGGTGCAGTACGTCGTCGTCAGGGGGGGAGAAGGCGCGGACGCCCGGCTCAGATCAGGCGGCGGCCCTGCTCATCGACCACCGGCTCACCATCCTCTTTCGCGTAGGCGCCCTGCTGCGGGTTCGGCAGGATGTCGAGCACCGCCTCGGACGGCCTGCACAGCTTCACGCCGAGCGGGGTCACCACGATGGGACGGTTGATGAGGATGGGGTGCGCCATCATGGCGTCGAGCAACTGGTCGTCCGTAAGAGACGGGTCGCCAAGGCCAAGCTCCTCGTAAGGCGTGCCCTTCTGACGCAGCACGTCGCGCACCGACACGCCCATGCGCTGGATGAGGCCCTTGAGTTCCTCCCGCGTCGGCGGCGTCTTCAGGTACTCGATGACCTGCGGCTCCTCGCCACTGTTGCGGATGAGGGCCAGGGTGTTGCGGGACGTCCCGCAGGCCGGGTTGTGGTAGATGGTGACGTCGCTCATCGGACGGCCTTCTCTTGCGGGCAGCAGGGCAGCAGGTCGGCGATCAGGGGCTGGCACAGGTCGGCGCGGCCGCCGCAGCAGTCCCTGACCAGGAACAGCATCATCTCGCGCAGGCGCTCCAGGTCGGCCCGATAGACGATGGAGCGGCTGAGGCGCTCGGAGCGGAGCAGGCCAGCGCGCGTCAGCACCGCCAGGTGCGTGGACATCGTGTTCTGGGGAACGTCGAGTTGCCGGGCCACCTCACCGGCGGGCAGGCCGTCCGGCTCATGCCGGACCAGAAGCCGAAAGCTTTCCAGGCGGGTGGATTGCGACAGGGCTCCGAGGCACGCCAGGGCTTCATCCAATTCCATATATCGAGGAATGAAGATATGTAGGCTCGCAGTCAAGCTGTTTGCATCATTTTGTTGCGGGGAGGGGATGACCCTTCGGCTCCGAAGATGAGGGACGTAGGATCGGCCACTTCCGCATGGAGCCGCCGCTCCGGGCAGGCACAGGGATCGCGGGGCACAATGCATTCAACGTCGGCAACGGCAGTTCCAAGGTTCATGCCTTCACGAACCCTGGTTGCCTGCCTGCTTATCCTGGCCGCAGGCGTGGTGGCCATGCCGTCCGTAGTAAGCGCGGCATGCCCCGGGGGTCCCTCGGCGCCGCCGGAAGTCGTCATCCTCGACGTCCCGGAGCCGTCGCCGCCCGTGGCGCGCGTGCCCCTGCGGACTCGCGAGGTGAACGGCGAGGTCCGCCTTCAGAACGTCTACGGCACGCCCGAGATCATCAAGCCCCGCCTTCGCCCCGTCCTCGAGGCGCGCTCCGTGGCGGAAAACGGCAACGGCTGCTGGCGCCTCGCACGCGTGGAAATCCGGCTGGAGGTAGAGGCCTCGCGCTTGGAAGTGCCGGAGGAATTCGCGGACAACGCGTGCCTGTACATCGGCGCGCTCGTGGCCGCACTCGAGGACCACGACCGCATCCATGTCTCCATGCGGGAGTTCTGGCAGCGCGTGACGCCCAGGCTCAGCCAGCGCCTGGGCGAGTTCCAGCCAGCCATTGCCAACGGTGAAGACGCCGCGACGCAGGCATTCAATGCATGGTTGAGGCCGCGCCTGCTCGGCATCGTGGAGGCGCTCCACGCCGAGGACGGCGGGCCTCGCCCCCCGCCGCAGGACGCGGGCTTCGAGGCCGGGCAACGCGCTTGCCCCACGTTCCTCGAGGAGCTGACGCGATTCAAGGCCGCCCGGCAACCCGGCGCCAGAGGGGCGCCGATCTAGGAACGACGTGCTGGACGGGCACAAGCGGAACGGCGCGACCGGGCGATCCCGTCTCCCGGTCGAGACCCACCACCCGAATCTCGACAAGCTCGGCCTGCTTATGTGGGCAGCCAAGGCGCCACCGGCATGCCTACTCCTCTATCCTCCTGGCCGTCTCCAGCACTCTGGCCGGGACATGCCTTGGTGCGGCTGAAGCAGTCATTCCTCCACGGACTTCCCATGTGCCGTTGAACAGGAAAGTCAGCACGGGACTGCTCCTGACGAGGCAATGGAAGGCATAGGAAGCGGCTGCCGAGAGCACGACGATCAGGGCGATTTCCAACTCGGCTGGCCATGACACTTCGAGGAATGCGACAGAAAGCCAGAGCACGATCGCCACATGCACGAGGTATATGGTCATGGCCGCCTCGACCATGGCGTTCGACAGCCTGTTCCTGCGATCCAACCACTTGCGTGCCGCGGACAGCAGCACGTGCGAGAAGAGGATGCCGACGACCGGCATCAGGAAGAAGGTCAGCGCGCGACTGAAGTCGTCACCCTTCTCCTGGAAGTACGCCATGGCGAAGGCGGAGGCGAAAGCCAGTCCCCAACTCGGCCAGCGCGGGCGCGAGAACCCGTCGACCCAGGCCGGGCGCGACGCGATCAAGGCTCCAACCAGGAAGACAATTCCGTCAGCCGCAAGTTGCGCGGGAAGCAGGATGCCGCCGAAGAGGTACATGGCGTCGAAGAACTTGGCGGCGACCGCCGTTGCCAAGGCGGTCAGTCCCGCGAACAGCAGTCCCAACCACGGCAACATCGGATTGCGGGCTACCCACCTCTGTACGGCGTGATTGCCTTCTTCGATCCGCCGGGCGCCGACAATCCGCCACAGCATCGCGAACGCACCACAGTAGAGCAGCAAGTAGATCAGGAACCAAAGGTGCACGGTCCAGGTGTCAGACAGGTTGCGCGCGGTCTCGACCAAGCCGGGCAGCGCGTTCGACACCCCACCGCTGGCGACAGCACTCGCCATGACCATCAAGGGGCTGATGACGAGCAGCGAGGTGACCAGGGGCACACCGAGGCGCTGAAAGCGCCCTTTCAGCCACGTGCCTGGCCCGCGCCGACAGACGAGCAGCATGGCGAAGAGGCCAGCGATCAGGAAGAAGGCTGGCATCCTGAAGGTGTGGCTGAACTGGATGATCCAGGTCACCGCCTCGGACTTGTCCGGGGACGCCACGATCCAAGTGGCGTGGGACGCGTAGACCAGCCCGACGTGGTAAGGGATGCCAGCCAGCATCAGGATGGCCCTGAGCTGGTCCAGGTAATCCCAGCGAACCCCGGAGGCCCGGGACAGATCCGGGGCTTGAACGGCGGGACGGGAGGGGCCGTCCGGGCGAACCGACGTGGAGCGCGGGAGCATGGACCTCCTATCCCGGGCTCGCTTTGGCACACCTGCGATTGCCCGGCGCCATCATGAGCCAGCCCGTCGGTGCGCGGCAGCCACCGCTTCGCATCATTTTGTTTCAGCGATGGAACAGCGCCCCAACGGCGCGGTGGACCGACCTTCCTTTCGCCAGGCGGTCTCGACCTCGGTGTCGCTGGTCCGGGCAAGCTCGCCAACCGTGAGCGACTTCCCGTCGACTATAGCATTGACCCTGTAGTGACTACAGGGTCCATATCGGAAGCCTTCCATCCCGCAGCGGCCCGCGTGGATGCTTGAAATGGGAAGGCGATCGATAACGATGCACAAAGGCACAGCGGCCCTGGTGGAGCTGCGTTACCTGGTCGAGGGCATGGATTGCTCCGGCTGCGCCCTGAAGATCGAGGACGCCGTCGAGCAGCTCGGCGGCGCCCAGGACATCCAGGCCAATTACAAGACGCAGACCCTCGAACTGCGTCTCGATGAGGCCACCACGCCCCGCACGGCGCTCGAAGAGAAGATCCGCGGTCTCGGTTACGGTGTGGCGCCTCTGGCGTGACCTAGGGAGCAGGACAACGGCCATGGCTGACGGCGGAACGGCTACACGCGACCCTGGATCCAGGGCGGCCCTGCGGTACCACGTGGAGGGCATGGACTGCCCCTCCTGCGCCTCCAAGATCGAGACGGCTGTCGGTCGTTTCGAAGGCGCCGCGGACATCCGGATCAACTACCACCGCCAGGTGCTGGCCTTCCGGCTGGACGAGGCGGCCACGCCACGCTCGGCCGTGGAGGAGCAAATCCGCAAGCTCGGCTACGGTGTCGCCCCTGTCGAGGCACCGCAGGTCGTTGTCGGCGAGGAGGGCGCAGGCGGGAATGAGGCGTCTGGTCGCACGGGCAAGGCCTGGTGGAACGGCGCCAAGGCCCGGCTGGCCGCCCTCATCGGCGCCCTTACTGGCGCCGGGTTTGCCGTCTCCCTGGCCGCTCCGTCGCTGGATCACTGGGCTTATGTTCCCGCCGCCCTGATTGGCCTTGCCTTCTTCGGCAGGAAGGCCATCGCTGCGGCACGCGCCGGTTCGCCCTTCAGCATCGAGATGCTGATGTCGATCGCGACGGTCGGCGCCATCGCCATCGATGCGACCTCCGAGGCGGCCGTCGTGGTGTTCCTGTTCACCGTCGGCGAACTGCTCGAGGGCATGGCGGCCGGACGGGCGCGCGCTGGCATCGAGGCGCTCGGCGCCCTGGTGCCGAGGACTGCGCTGCGCATCGAGGATGGCACGGCGCGGGAGGTGCCCGCCGCCAGCCTGAAGGTCGGCGACCTCGTCCTGGTCCGCCCGGGCGATCGCGTCTCGGCCGACGGCGAGGTGACCGAGGGCGAGTCCGAGGTGGACGAGAGCCCGGTGACCGGCGAGTCCGTCCCCGTCCCCAAAGCCGAGGGCGCCTCCGTCTTCGCGGGCAGCATCAACGCCTCTGGCGCGCTGCAGGTCCGGGTGACGAAGCCCGCCTCCGATAACACCATCGCCCGCATCATCCGCCTGGTGGAGGAGGCGCAGGACGCCAAGGCGCCCACCGCCCGCTTCATCGAGCGGTTCTCGGCCGTCTACACACCTATCGCGGTCGCCGTCGCGGCTCTGGTGGCTGTGGTGCCGCCGCTTTTCCTCGGTGCCGACTGGGACACCTGGATCTATCGAGGCCTGGCGCTGCTGCTGGTCGCCTGCCCCTGCGCCCTCGTCCTCTCGACGCCCGCGGCCATCGCCTCCGGCCTCGCCGTCGGCACCCGACGCGGCCTGCTGGTGAAAGGCGGCGGCGCCCTGGAGGCCATCGGCCGGATCCGCACCGTCGCCTTCGACAAGACCGGCACCCTGACCGAGGGGCGGCCCCGCGTGACGGACGTCCTCGCCTTGTCCGGCCCGGAGCGCATCATGCTCGGCCTCGCCGCCGCGGTGGAGAACGGCTCCAGCCACCCGCTCGGCCGCGCCATCCTGGAGCGGGCGGACGCCGATGGCATCCCGCTCCGCCCCGCCAAGGACTCGCGGGCCATCCCGGGCAAGGCCGTCGAGGCGGTTGTCACCGGCAAGCGGGTGGCCGTCGGCTCGCCCTCCCATGCCGCCGGACGGGCACCGCTTCCGGCCGACGCGGCGCGGACGGTCGCCGAGTGGGAGAACCAAGGAAAGACGGTGGTCGTCGTCTCCGTGGACGGTGCCCACACCGGCCTGATCGCGGTGCGCGACGAGCCCCGGCCGGACGCAGCCGCGGGCATCCGGGCGCTCGACGCCCTGGGCGTCGAGGCCGTCATGCTCACCGGCGACAACGTCCGCACCGGGCAGGCCATCGCCGGGGCGCTCGGCCTGAAGGTGAAGGCGGGCCTGCTGCCCGAGGACAAGCTGCGCGAGATCGGCGCCCTCAAGGAAAAGGCGCCCGTGGCCATGGTCGGCGACGGCATCAACGACGCGCCCGCGCTCGCGGCCGCTTCAGTCGGCATCGCCATGGGCGGCGGGACCGACGTGGCCCTGGAGACGGCCGACGCGGCGCTGCTGAACAGCCGCGTCGTGGATGTGGCCGCCCTGGTCGGGCTGTCGCGCGCGACGCTCTCCAATATCCACCAGAACGTGGCCATCGCCCTCGGTCTGAAGGCGGTCTTCCTGGTGACGACGGTGGTCGGCGTCACCGGCCTCTGGCCCGCCGTGCTGGCCGACACCGGCGCGACGGTGCTGGTGACCCTCAACGCCCTGCGCCTGCTCGGATACCGCTTCAAGGGCGTGGCGCATGACTGAGGTCCTGCCTAGGGCGCGCCTCGCCTGGACCTGGAGCGCGGCGACGGCCGCGCTGGCCTTCGCGCTGGACCAAGCGACGAAGTGGTGGGTGCTGGCCCATCTCATGGATCCGCCCCGCGTCATCCCCATCACCCCGTTCTTCAACCTGGTGCTGGGATGGAACCGGGGCGTCAGCTTCGGTCTGCTGTCGGCGGACCACCCCGCGACGCCCTGGCTCCTGTCCTCCCTCGCGCTCGCCGTCGTCGTGGGCCTCGTCGTCTGGACGACGCGCGACCGGCGGCCGGGGATGGCGGCCTCGGTCGGGTTCATCGCCGGAGGCGCCCTGGGCAACGTCGTCGACCGGCTGCGGCACGGCGCCGTGACGGACTTCCTGGACTTCCACGTGGCTGGCTACCACTGGCCCGCCTTCAACCTTGCCGACACCGCGATCTTCGTCGGCGTCGCGCTCCTGCTCCTCGTCGGCGGGAGGCGCGAACCGGCGGGCGCGCCGACCTCCGCGGCGCGACCCTGAGGGCGGGACCGCCGTGAACCCGCTCCTCCAGATGTCCGGCCTCCTGACAGCCTTCCTGGCCGGGATGGTCTCGTTCCTCTCGCCCTGCGTGCTGCCGCTGGTGCCCGGCTACGTCTCCTACGTCGCCGGTCGCTCGGTCGCCGCCGAACGCGCGGCGCCCGGTCGCCTCGCCACGGTCGGCCTCGGCCTCTGCTTCGTCCTGGGGTTCGCGACCGTCTTCGTGGCGATGGGCGCGGGCGCCTCGGCGCTGAGCCAAGCCCTGCTGCGCTACCGCTACGAGGCCGGGATCGTGGGCGGCGTGGTGGTCATCCTGTTCGGCCTCATGACCGCGGGCGTCCTGCGGCTGATGCCGCTGCAACGCGACCTCCGCTTCATGCCGACCCTCAGCGGTGGCACGCCGCTCTCCGCCTACGTGCTCGGGCTGGCCTTCGCCTTCGGCTGGACGCCCTGCATCGGGCCGGTGCTCGGCGCCATCCTGGCGCTGACCGCCACCAGCGAGATCAGCCACCTCGGCATCGTGTTGCTGGCCACCTACGCGGCCGGGCTGGGCGTGCCCTTCCTGCTGGTCGCCGCCTTCGCGGACAGCTTCCTGCGCGGCCCGTTCCGCGGGCTGCGGCGCCTTGGCCGTGCTCTTCAGATCGTGGCGGGCGGCGTCATGGTGGCGATGGGGGTGGCCATGATCACGGGCCACCTGACCGACTTCGCCATCCTGATGCTCCGGCTCTTTCCCTGGCTTGGGAACATTGGATGAGCGACGACGACGACCTTCCCGAGGACCTCGCCCACATCACGCCCGCCTACCGCCGGGCGCTCTGGATCGTGGTCGGCCTCAACGTCGGCTATGGCCTCGTGGAGATGGTCGGCGGCTTCGTCTCCGGCAGCCAGGCGCTGAAGGCGGACGCTCTCGACTTCCTGGGTGACGGCCTGATCAGCTTCCTCGGCCTGCTGGCCATCGGCTGGAGCCTCGCCTGGCGCGCCCGCTCTGCCCTCATCCAGGGACTGTTCCTCGCCGTGCTCGGCCTGGGCGTGCTCGCCACCACGGGCTACCGGGTGCTGGTGCTGAACCAGCCCGAGGCCGAGCTGATGGGCCTGTTCGGCGCCGTCGCGCTGGTGGTCAACGTCGCCTCCGCGGCGGTGCTCATCCCGCATCGGGAGGGCGACGCCAATGTCCGGGCCGTCTGGCTGTTCAGCCGCAACGACGCCATCGGCAATGCTGCCGTGCTGGTCGCGGCGGGCCTCGTCTGGTGGACCGAAACGGCATGGCCCGATCTCGCCGTGGCATTCGTCATCGCCGGGCTGTTCCTCCAGTCGGCTTGGTCGATCATTCGCGACGCGCGGGCGGACCTGAGGGTGGCGCGTGATTGACGACGTTCTCCCGCAGCGAAACCCTCCCATGTGGGAAGTGCGTCTTCGTTGCGGGCAACCATGAGGAGGTCAACGATGCGGAAGTTCGTCGTATCCATTGCCGCCCTGGCTGGAATTCTGGCCGTGGCAGACGCCTCTGCCCAGGGCAGCCAGACCCAGGGCGGAATGATGCCGATGCAGCAGGGGCAGCAGGGCGGCATGATGATGGGCTGCCCGATGATGCAGCGGATGGCCTCTTTGGAGACTCGCCTGCGCCAGCTTGAGGAGCGGGCAGGAATGCCGACTCCGCCAGCCCAGCCAGGCGCCCCAGAGGGTAGCCACTAGCATCAACGGAAGACCCTTGTCGGCGGCCGACCTGTACCGGATTTGGGAAGTCGGCCCTGGCCAAGTCGACCGGCGGCCCAGACCGCCGGTCGGCCTGCCTCGGCCGCCGCGTTGAAGGGCGCCGCTCCCACGTTGAGGCCCGCCCGGAGCCTTCGCGAGGATGTCGAGGCGCCCAGGGGGAGCCACTGACACCGGGTGGTGGGCCAGTGGAACGGTTGCAGTTGCTTAATCTTAGTGCGATATGCGAATGATTATCATGTGCTGCCGTGAACCAACGCCTTACTGTGCCCGACGCCGTACTCCATCCCGCCAGGATTGTCGGGTCGACCGCGGCCGAAGTCCCTCCAAGGGAGGCAAGCCGTAGCTTAGGCCCCTGGCACGCGGCGGTCCCACGCGCTCTCACGTCAGCCTGACCAACCTCCTCGCCCACCCCGACCAGCAGGACACCGCACCATGCGACGCCTCCGCACGCACTCTCGCCTCGCCACCATCGGCATGTTGGCCGCCGGTTCGCTGCTTCTGGCCACGGGTGACGCGCTGGCGCAGTCCTCCTTCGGCGCAGTGGACGCTGCGGCCAACGCGCAGGTACGCTTCGCCGCCACCGAGCGCGGCAAGCCCATCCTTCCCGGGAGCGAGGTTGCCGTGTCCGGCCAGGGCTTCCGCCCAGGCCAGAAGGTGGCGCTGCTCTATGGCACGGCGGCACTGCCCAACGGCACGCTGGAAGCGGACAAGGACGGCAAGATCGCGGGCCGGATCATGGTCCCAGCCGACGCCGCCGTGGGCAGCCACCCGATCGTGGTGGTGGCGCAGGGCCCCTACAGCGCGGCGCTGGCGCCCTTGAAGGTGTCGCCCAGCATCCCGCTGTCTGGCCAGAACGGCTACGTGACGCGGGAAGCCAAGGTGGCGCGCGGCCTCTACCAGTCCGCCTACAGCGCCAAGAACAATGCGCTGTTCGTCACCTCCGCCATCGGTCGCCCGCCGGTGAAGCAGTCGGAACTGCTGAAGCTGAACCCTGAGACGTTGGAGGTGCTGGCGCGCATCACGCCGCAGGCTGCCCCGGCGCGGCCTGGCGGCCCGGCGGATGCGGGCGTCTACGCCGTCTACGGCATAGGCGTGGATGACGGCAACGACACGGTCTGGGTCACCAACACGCGGCAGGACACCGTGGCGGTGTACCGCCAGTCCGACCTGTCGCTGGTGAAGCAGTTCCCGCCCGGCACGGTGAGCCACGCGCGCGACGTGCTGGTCGATCCGCGGCTCAACAAGGCCTTCGCCAGCGCCATGCTCGCGCCGGAAGTGGTGGTGTTCGACACCCGCAGCAACGAGGTCGCCGCGCGCATCGAGATCGTGTCCCGGGTCCGCGGCGGCACTTTCTCCGCCGCCAGCCTGTCGCTGGATGCCGCCGCGAACCGGCTCTACGTCGTCAGCCAAGTCACCAACGAGGTGGCGGTGATCAACACCCGCACCAACGCGGTGGAGAAGGTGCTGCCGGTGCCCGGCGCGCGTGGCGCCATCGGTGTTTCCCACGACCCGCAAACCGGGCGCATCTACGTCGCGTCGCAGGACAGCGACAACCTGGTGGTGTTGGACGGCGAGAGCGGCAGGGTGGTGGCTGACACCCCTGTGGGCGCCGGGGCGCTGAACGTCGTATTCGACCCGGCGCGACGCCACGGCTACGTGGCCAGCCGCGGGGCGGGCACCGTTACCGTGGTGGACGCGGACGGCAAGATCCTGGCCAACCTCGGTCCGGCGCCGCTGGCCAACCACGTCCTGCTGGGGCCGCGCGGCACTTTGTACTCCGTGGACAAGTCGGCCGGGGTGCTAGAAGCCGACAGCGACACCATCCTGCGCCTCCAGCCGCGCTGACAGGAGATCTCCTCCCCGAGCGGTGCGGATTGGTCCTGCCCAAGCCGCAGGTGAATGGCATTGGGTCAGGGGTTGCCCACTCATCACGAAGGAGCCGACAGCTTGGCCGTCACCCGCACCGGATTGGAGGAGAACCAGGTCGCCATCTACTTCGCCGCGGTCGTCGCGGGCGCGCTCATGGCCGTTGCCGCCCCTGGGGAAGCCTGGGGCGCGGTCATCAACCCGGCCCTCGCGGCCTTGCTCTACGTAACCTTCCTCCAGGTGCCCCTGGCGGACCTCCGGAAGAGCCTGGCCAACGGGCGGTTCTTGCTAACGCTGCTGGCCGTGAACTTCGTCGCCGCGCCCCTGGTGGCATTCGTCCTGGCCTCCTTCCTACCCAGCGAGGAATGGGTGCTTCGCCTGGGCGTCCTGATGGTGCTGCTGGCGCCCTGCATCGACTACGTGGTCGTGTTCACCCACCTCGGCCGCGGCGATCCCCGGCTGATCGTGGCGGCGACCCCCGTGCTGCTGGTGGCGCAGATGCTGCTGCTGCCCGTCTATCTCGGCCTGTTCGTCGGCGAGCGCGCCATGGCGATGATGCAGCCCGGCCCGTTCATCGAGGCATTCGTCTGGCTCATCGCCGTCCCGCTGGCCCTGTCGGCGGCGACTCAGGCCTGGGCGGCACGGTCCGGTGCTGGGAAGACGGTCGCCGACGCCATGGGATGGCTGCCAGTGCCTCTGATGGCCATGGTGCTGCTGGTGGTCATCGCGGCGGTCGCGCCGGACGTGGCGGCGCAGGCAAGGTCCGTCGCGATGCTGGTGCCGGTCTACGCCGCGTTCGCCGTGGCCATGCCGGTCGTGGGCAGCCTGGTGGCCAGGTTCGCGGGCCTCGAGGCGGGCGCGGGGCGGGCCGTCACCTTCAGCGGTAGCACCCGCAACTCCCTGGTTGTCCTGCCGCTGGCCTTCGCCGTTCCGGAGGCTGGCGCCCTGCTGCCCGCCGCGGTGGTGACGCAGACGCTCGTAGAGCTCGTCGCCATGCTGGTCTACATCCGCTGGGTGCCGACGCTGGTGTCTGCCAAGCCTGCCGCCGCCGCCGAATAGCTAGGGGTGTGGTCACCGATCCCAGGCCGGTGGCGCCTGGATGCGGCGCGCATGCATGGCTAGAGCCCGGCTGCCGCGCCGAGTGCCTCAGGGGTGGGCGCCAGGGCTTCGACGATCCGGCATTCCGACACGGTGCCGCAGCCGCACTGGCTGATGAGGGCGTCCAGTTCGCGGCGAAGCGCCTGAAGGTCCGCAATCTTCCGCTCGACCTCCGCCAGATGCTCCCGGGCGATCGCGTCCACGGCGCCGCATGGCAGGTCGGGCTGCCCGACGAGTCCAAGCAGGGCACGAATCTGCTCCAGCGAGAAGCCGAGTTCCCGTGCCCGCCTGATGAAGCTCAGGCGCCCGAGATGGGCTTCCCCGTAGGTCCGGTAGTTTCCGGCGCTCCGACCGGGTTTGGGCAGCAGGCCGACCTTCTCGTACCAGCGGACGGTCTCGACCTTTGTGCCGGTGGCCCGGGCAAGCGTGCCGATGTTAAATGACTGTTCGGCAATCATGGCGTTGACCCTGTAGTGGCTACAGGGTGCATCTAGGGAGCCTTGGGCCGTAGCCGCAAGCGGCTATGCCCCTGCGTAAAGAATGGCGGAGCCATGGCTGACAGCGGACACTGCGCATCGGGAAGGTGCCCCCGGCCTGTTCCGGGAACCGGCTTCATCGCGGGCGCCGCGGCGCCACTCCAGCCAGATGACCATTTCCAGGCCACGACTGACTTGAGAAAGGACACAGGGATGAACCGCAGGACCCTGCTGCTCGCCCTTGGCGTTGGCGTCCCGGCTGGGAGCGCGCTCGGGTGGGGCCTGTCCGAGTGGATGCTGCGCTCCAAGAGGGCTTCCGCGCCGCGATCCAGCGGCATGCAGCAGCCCATCGGGTCGCCCTTCGCGCTGGTCGACCATACGGGCCAGCGCGTCACCGACGCGACCTACGCCGGGCAAGTGCGGTTGGTGTTCTTCGGCTTCACCCATTGCCCGGACGTCTGCCCGACCGGCCTCGGCTACATCGCGGAGGTCTTGGATGGCTTGGCGCCGCAGGAGGCCGCGGCGGTGCGGCCCCTGTTCATCAGCGTCGACGCCGGGCGCGACTCCCCGGAGTTGCTGGCCAGCTACGTGACCAACTTCCATCCCACCCTCATCGGCCTGACCGGCACCGAGGAGGAGGTGGCGCAGGCCGCAAAGGCGTTCCGCTCATATTACAACAAGGTTCCCACGGGCGGGGATTCCTACGTCATGGAGCACACCGCCTCCATCTACTTGGTCGGTGCGGACGATATGCTGCGCGGCTTCCTGGACACCCACGAACCCGTGCCGACGGCGGTCGCCAAAATCCGGCTGGCCCTAGGCAGCGCGGCGCTCGGCGCCGCCAAGGCGGAGGACCGCTCGTCGTGAAGCGCCGTACTTTCGTGGCCGCCTTGCCTTGCATGGTGGCGAGCGGGGCGTCCGCGCAGGCGCAGCCCGGGTTGTTCGCCGAGAACGCGTGGTCCCGACCGGCGCTGGCGCGCATCGGCACCGCGGTCGTCTACCTCAGCCTCCGCAACGGAGGCAGCCAACCCGTCCGCCTCCTCGGCGGCAGCACGCCCGTCGCCGAGAGGGTCGAGATCCACGAGAGTGTCGTGGAAGGCAGGGTGGCCAGGATGCGCGCACGGCCGGGCGGCGTGGTCGTGCCCCCGGGTGGCGTGATCCGCTTCGAGCCGAGCGGCCTGCACCTGATGCTGATCAAGCCAGCCGCCGACCTCAAGGCTGGGCAGGGCTTCACCCTGACCTTGAACTTTGAGAACGGTGCGACCTTTGCCGTCCCGGTGCAGGTGGCGATGCGGGAACCGGCGGCCGGTCATGGAGCCGCACACTGATGACGGAGAAGGGGACGCGCCCATGAGCGCCGTGACGTCGACCACACAGGGCCGCGCCGACGCCAAGGCTTGGTCCATCCTCTTCGCGGCCTGGGCCGTGGCGCTCGCCGCCAGCCTCGGCGCCCTGTTCATCGGCGAGGTCATGGGCCAGGCGCCGTGCTCCCTCTGCTGGCATCAGCGCGCCTTCATGTTCCCGCTCGCCGTGCTGCTGGCCGTGGCCTGCTACCGCTCCGACACGGGCGCCTGGCGCTACGCCCTGCCGTTGGCGCTGGTCGGCTGGCTGATCGCAGGGTGGCACACGCTGATGTTCTACGGCGTGGTGCCGGAAGCCATACAGCCCTGCGCCGCGTCGGGTCCGTCCTGCTCCGGCGAAGGCATGCTGCTGCTGGGCTGGGCGCCGCTGCCCATGCTCTCGTTCCTCGCCTTCACCACCCTGCTGATCCTGCTGACACTGCTCGCCCGGGGAGGGCGCAAGGCATGAACCGGCGCGTCCTCACCCTTGGCACCGGCGCCGTGGCCCTCGCGGCCTTCGGCTTCGGATACTGGCTGTACCCGCACGGCGAACTCGCTGGCCCGGCGGTAACCGGCCAGGACGACACCTACGTGCGGCCGCACTCGCCCGTCATCGGCAAGGCCGACGCGCGCGTGACCCTCGTCGAGTTCTTCGATCCGTCCTGCGAGGCCTGCCGCGCGTTCCACCCGATCCTCGGGCAGATCCTGGCCCGCCACCCGGAGGACGTCCGGCTGGTGCTGCGCTACGCGCCGTTCCACCAGGGGTCGGACGAGGCCGTCCGCATCCTCGAGGCGGCCCGGCTGCAGGGTCGCTTCGAGCAGGTGCTGGACGCCCTCTTCGCCCGGCAGCCGGAGTGGGCGGCCCACGGCGCGCCGAACCTCGCGGCCGCCTGGCGGATCGCGGGGGTTGCCGGGCTGGACATCGAGCGGGCCAGGAAGGACGGACGGCAGCCGCAGGTCGACCGCGTGCTGCAGGCCGACACGGCGGACCTGCAGTCCCTGCAGGTGCGGCAGACGCCGACCTTCTTCGTGAACACGCGGCCGCTGCTCTCCTTCGGTCCGCGCCAGCTCTACGAACTCATCCTGAGCGAGCTGGACGCCCCGCGCTGAAGGCCGCGCCCGGACGGCGCGACCTCATTCTTGGATGATGAGGTCGAGGATCACCTTGGCGTTCAGGCCGATGATGAGCGCCGCGCTGGCCCAGCCGAGCGCCAGTTGCCAGCGGGGCGCCGTCAGGGTTCCCAATCGCCCCTTGTCCCCGGCGAACAGCATCAGCGGCACCACGGCGAAGGGCAGCTGGAGCGACAGGATCACCTGGCTCAGGATCAGGAGCTGCGCCGTGCCGCTCGTGCCGTAGAACCAGGTGACCAGGACGGCCGGTATGATGGCCACCAGGCGGGTGATCAGGCGCCGCAGCACCGGCGGCAGGCGGAAGCGGAGGAAGCCCTCCATCACGATCTGGCCGGACAAGGTCGCCGTGACGGTGGCGTTGATGCCGCACAGCAGCAGCGCGACCGCGAACAGCGTTGCCGCCGCGCCGGTTCCGACCAGCGGCGAGAGCAACTGGTAGGCTTCCTGGATCTCGGCGACTTCCGTCCTCCCGGCGGTGTTGAACACCGCCGACGCGGTGATCAGGATGGCCGAGTTCACCAGCAGGGCCAGGCTCAGCGCCACGGTGCTGTCGATGCTGGAGAAGCGGATGGCCTCCCGCTTGCCATCCAGGTCCCTGCCGTAGTCCCGCGACTGCACCAGCGCCGTGTGCAGGTACAGGTTGTGCGGCATGACGGTGGCGCCGAGGATGCCCATGGCGATGTAGAGCTGCGTCTCGTTCATGACGATGGAGGCGGCCGGGATGTAGCCGCGCAGCACGGCGCCCCAGTCCGGATCCGCCAAGGCGATCTGGATGGCGAAGCAACCGAAGATCAGGGCGATGAAGCCGAAGATCAGGGCCTCCAGCCAGCGGATGCCCTTGTTCTGGAGCCACAGGATCAGGAAGGCGTCCAGGGCCGTCAGCATCACGCCGAAGAGTAGCGGAATGCCGAACAGCAGCTGCAGGGCGATGGCGGTGCCAATGAGTTCCGCGAGATCCGTCGCGCAGATCGCGAGTTCCGCCAGGAGCCAGAGCGGATAGGCGACGGGAGCCGGAAAACGCTCGCGGCACAGCTGCGCCAGGTCGCGGCCCGTCGCAATCCCGACGCGGGCGCAGAGCGCCTGCAGGAGGATCGCCATCAGGGACGAGAGCAGGGCGATGGAGAGCAGCGTGTACCCGAAGGCCGAGCCGCCAGCCAAGGCCGTCGCCCAGTTACCCGGATCCATGTAGCCGACCGCCACCAGGTAGCCGGGCCCGACGAAGGCCAGCAGCTTGCGGAGGAACCCTCCGGCGTTCGGCACCCGGACGGAGCGATGGACCTCGGGAAGGCTTTCAGGCCTGGAAGGAATCAGGGGAACCGTCATGGACGACGCCTGCCAAGTGGGTGCTCGCCTGCCACCGGCTCCCGCCAGAGGCCCAGAGTGAACCCAAGGCTACAATCATTAGTAGAGGCATCTCAAGCGCAATCCGCGCGGTCCCCGACGGCCGTGAAGGCATCCATCGGCAGGTTCGCACCGGCGCTTGGTCGCCCCGCGCTGAAATCCGGGACTCGCCCACTGGGCAGCCGGTGCTCGGTGCCGGGAGCTTTCTTTCCCTGCCTCAGGGGTCCCCGAGAAGCTGCCGTCCATGGCGGAAACGCCCCGCCAGTTCGAACTCGAGGGTCGCGTGCCCGATCTCGAAGCGGTCGCGTAGCTTCGCCTTGAGGCGCTCCTTGATGTCGGTCACCTCCCCCAAGGGCAGATCCTCCACGGCGAGGTGCGCTTCCAGTGCCACCTTGCCCTCCTCCGGCTGCCAGACGTGGATGTGGTGAACGTCCCGCACGCCCGGCGCCGCCCTCAACTCGGCCAGAACGGCTTCGTAGTCGAAGTCCCGGGGAGCACTGTTCATCAGCACCGCAACCGCCTCCCGGATCTCGTGCCACGCGTGGATGAAGATGTAGACCGAGATCGCCGCGGTGATGGCCGGGTCGACCCACTGGACGCGCTCTCCCCAAACCATGATGGCCAGGGCGCCCACGATGAGACCCACCGTCGCCAGGGCATCCGCGATCATGTGCAGGTAGGTGCTCTTGACGTTCAGGCTGCCGATGTCCTTCCGCAGCACCCATGCGGAGGCGGCGTCCTCCACCAGGGCGATGAGGCCCACGATCAGCATCGTCTTCCCGGCGACCTCCGCCGGATTCATGAAGCGGTCTGCCGCCTCGTAGAGCAGGTAAAAGCCGATGACGAAGAGCGTCGTCAGGTTGATGAGCGCGCCGACCGTCTCCGAGCGCCCGTACCCGAAGGTCCGCCTCCGATCCACGTCGCGCCGGGAGATGCGCCATGCGACGTAGGACACGAGCACGGAGCCTGCGTCCGAGAAGTTGTGGGCAGCGTCGGCGAGCATCGCCAGCGATCCGGAGATGACGCCCCCGACCACCTCGGCCGCCGTGATCCCGAGGTTCAAAGCCAGCGCGACGAGAAGACGCCTGCCGCGTCCAGGCGAATCCTTGGCTTCCGTGCCGCCGTGATGATGGTGGTGGGCCATGACCGGCTCCCGAGTTCAGGTTGCTTGCGGCGGAACTCGCCTTCGGGCATCCGGCACCCGGGTTCCACGCATCAGGGCTACACCCCGGGCTTCCAGGCCAGCAGCCGGAGCGCGTTGAGGGTGACCAACACCGTCGCGCCGGTGTCCGCCATGATGGCGGGCCAGAGGCCGGTCACGCCGATGAGCGTCGTCACGAGGAACACGGCCTTGAGGCCGACGGCGATGGCCACGTTGGTCTTCACGTTGGTCATGGTGGAACGCGACAGGCCGACGAGTTCGGCGACGCCGGAGACGCGGTCCTTCAGCACCGCCGCGTCGGCCGTCTCCAGCGCCACGTCGGTGCCGCCGCCCATGGCGACGCCGACCGAGGCGGCCGCCAGCGCCGGGGCGTCGTTGATGCCGTCCCCCACCATGACCACGGAACCGGCTTCGCGGAGCGCGCCGATCTCGCGCAGCTTGTCCTCGGGCAGCAGTTCGGCCTTCACATCCAGGCCAAGGCCACCTGCGATGGCGGCGCCGGTCCGGGCATTGTCGCCGGTCAGCATGACAGAGCGGATGCCCAGCTTCGACAGAGCGGCCACGCCCGCGGCGGCATCCGCACGCGGCTCGTCGCGCAAGGCCAGGACACCCGCCGCGGCGCCGTCCACGACCACCACGACGGCGGTCTTCCCCTCGGTCTCCAGCTTGGAAACCTGTTCGGCGAGAGCACCCATGTTGGCGCCCAGCTCCGCCGCGTGGCGCGGGCTGCCGATGCTGACCTTCCGCCCGCCCACCGTGGCGGTGACCGCCTTGCCGGGCACGGCTCCCTGGTCGGAAGCCTGGGGAGTCGCAATGCCACGCTCACTGGCCTCGGCCAGGACGGCCTTGGCCAGGGGATGCGAGGACCCCTGCTCCACGGCCGCGGCATAGGCCAGGAGATCCCAGGCCGATGTTCCTGCCACCGGAAGCACGTCGGTCACCTTCGGGTGGCCCGCCGTCAGCGTGCCGGTCTTGTCGAAGGCCACCGTCCGGGCCGCCCCGATCGCCTCCAGCGCCGCACCGCCCTTGATCAGCAGGCCGCGCCGGGCACCGGCCGACAGGCCGGAGGCCAGGGCGGCGGGGACGGAGATGACGAGGGCGCAGGGGCAGGCGATCAGCAGCACCGCCAGCCCGCGATAGACGCTGGTCCACCAGTCCCAGCCGAGCAGGAAGGGCGGCAGGAGGATGACCAGCGCGGACACCACCATCGCGCCCGGGGTCCAGTAGGTCGAGAACCGCTCGATGAAGCGCTGCGTCGGCGCGCGGGAGGCGGTGGCCTCCTCCACCATGCGGATGATGCGGGCGATGGTGTTGTCCGTGGCCGCGCGGCTCACCCGGACGCGGAGCGCGCCGTCGGCGTTGATGGAACCGGCCACAACCGCGTCCCCGGGGCCGCGCGTCACCGGCACGCTCTCGCCGGTGACCGGGCTCTCGTCCAGTGCGGACTGCCCTTCCTCGATGGTGCCGTCGCCGGGCACGCGGTCGCCGGGGCGGACCAGCACGAGATCACCGACCGACAGGCGGTCGGACGGCACCTGTTCGGTCGAACCGTCCGCGCGCAGGCGCAGGGCCGTGCGGGGCATGAGGTTCGCCAGCGCCTTGATGCCCGCCCGGGCGCGCCCGGCCGCCACGTTCTCCAGCAGCTCGCCCAGGGCGAAGAGCAGGACAACGACCGCCGCCTCCTCCGCCGCGCCGATGACGGCGGCGCCCGCGGCGGCGGTGACCATCAGGGTCTCGATGGAAAAGGGCGAACCCGCCCGCGCCAGGTTGAAGGCGCGCCGCCCGAACGGCACCAGGGCGACCAGCGTCGCGATCAGGAAGAGCGGATAGGTCAGGTTGCGGGGCAGCACCAGCGACAGCGCGTAGGCGCCAATGACGAGGGCGCCCAGCAGCCAGACCAGGCGCGCCTTGCCCGTCGCGTACCAGGGCTTGGTCGCGTCGGCCGGATCATCGTGGTCGGCATGCGAGTGGCCGAACGCGGCGCCATGGGCATGGCCATGGTCATGGTCATGGGCGGCGTGTGGCTGGGCACCGGCAGGCTGGGCTTGGGCATGTCCATGCCCGGCATGGCCGTGATCATGGTCATGATGGCCATGGTCGTGCCCGCGGCAGTGGCCATGGTCGTGGTCAACTGCCGAGGCAGGCGGCGCGCCCGGGGCTTCCTGAGGCGCGAGGGCCTTGGCCTTGTAGCCGAGTGCCCCGATCTGCTTCTCCACGGCCGCGGCATCCGTGGTGCCCGGCGCGAGGCGCAGGGTCAGCCGCTCGGTCATCAGGTTCACCGAGACGTCGGACACACCGGGAAGGCGGCCGACGGCCTTCTCCACCTTAGCGACACAGGAGGCGCAGTCCATGCCCTCCACCCGCCAGGACAGCGGCGGCGAGGCGGCCAGGGCCTCAAGGCGGGTGACCTTGTAGCCCAGGGCGCCGATCTGCTTCTCGACGGCCTCGGGCGTCGCGCCACCGGGCGCCAGCGTGGCGCCGAGCCGCTCGGCCATCAGGTTGATCTTGATGTCGGTGACGCCCGGGAGACGGCCGACAGCTTTCTCGACCTTGGCGACACAGGAAGCGCAATCCATGCCTTCCACCCGCCATGTCACCGGCTGTCCCGGGGTACCTCCGCCGCTGCGCGTGCCGTCCATCGAGCAATCTCCTGCTGATGGTCCTCTAGATACGACCTCCAGTCACTGGAGGTTCAAGGGGGTGAATCAGGTTCACGGGAAACTTCCGCTGGCGTGTGGCGGCGACAGCCATGGGAGGAGCTATCCATGCGCATGCCCAGCTTCGGGCTTTCCCCACAGGTCTTCGGTCACACCACCATGGGCGCCCGCCAACTCGGTCTGGATGGTCGCGTGGGTGATGCCGAACCGCTCCGCGAGCATGGCTCCCAGCACGTCCTCCAGCCTCTCCTCCCTGGACAGCGCGGCGTCGACAACGATGTGCGCCGAAAGGGCCACCTTGCCGCTGGTGAGTGCCCAGATGTGGAGGTCATGAATGCCGCGGACCCCGGCCGTCTCACTGATGGCCTGCTCGACGGCGTCGATGTCGATGCCGCGCGGGACGCTCTCCAGCAGGACGTCGATGGCTTCCGACAGGAGTGTCCAGGTCCGCGGGAGCACCCAGAAGGCGATGGCGATGCCGAGCACGGGGTCCACCCAGGTCCAGCCGGTGGCCCAGATGACAGCGGCGCCGATGATGACCGCGACGGAGCCAAGGAGGTCGCTCCAGACCTCGAGGTAGGCGCCCTTGACGTTGAGGCTGCTCTCGCTGCCCCCCGCCAGCAGGCGCATGGAGATCCAGTTCACCAGCAGCCCGAAGGCGGCCACCGCGAGCGTGCCGAGGCTGCCGATCTCCGCGGGCTCGCGGAAACGCTGGTAGGCCTCGTAGAGGATGTACAGGGCGACGAGGAACAGCAGGGAAGCGTTGAACGCGGCCGCCAGGATCTCGAAGCGATGGTAGCCCCAGGTGCGCCGCCGGTCGGCTGGGCGACGGCCAACCCGGATCGCGACGAGGGCCACTGCAAGGGCCAGCGCGTCGGTCAGCATGTGCGCCGCGTCGGACAGGAGAGCCAGGCTGTTAAAGATGTAGGCGCCCGCCACCTCGGCGAGCAGGAACGCGCCCGTCAGTCCCAAAGCCTTGGCCAAGGCCGCCGAGTTGGCGTTGCCCGCACCGTGGTCGTGACCCTGTCCCATTCAAGCCTCCAGCAAGGACCCACCGTGGTCCATCCGGGCAGGTCGTTGGCACCTCCAGCCGCTGGAGGTTCAACCCTTAAAAGCCCTTCGGCTCCCTTCCACTCCGGCACTTGTCCGTGAAGTCAGGCAGCCGCCCCACCAAGCGAGCGGGGCGGCATCCAACGCTCAGTAGCGCGCCTGGCCGCTGCGCCCGGCCGGGTTCTTGACCTGCAGGGTCACGGCGGCGCCTCGCGCGGGGGCGCTCGGAGCTGTCCCGGCCAGGGTGTTGTCCGTCCCCGGCGCCAGCTGGACGACCTGGCGGGCCTGGCCGGAGCCGACGAGCGCGGACACCGTGTAGCCCGCCGACGGCACCGGCTTCCCCGCCTCGTCGTAGAGGTGGACCGTCAGGGTCCGGTCCGAGACGATGAGTTCGGCGTGCACGCCGACGACGTCCTGCATGCGGCCGCCATGGGCGCCCTGGTCACTGTGGCCATGCGCCTGTGCCAGCGCGCCGGTGGAGATGGAGGCGGCCGCCAGGGCCGCGAGAAGGATGGTCCGCACGTTTGATGTCCTCGTTGGTTGGTGGACTGTTGTCGCCGGGAGGGGCTGGGACGCCCCTCCCGCCGGATTCACTCGGCCGCGGCGTGCCGCGCCCCGGCGGGGACGGCGTCCTCCGCCACGGGCTTCTGGACACGGCCGAAGCGCACGTAGAGCGCGGGCAGCACCAGCAGGGTCAGCAGGGTCGCGCTGATCAGGCCGCCGATGACCACAGTGGCCAGCGGCTTCTGGACCTCGGCGCCCGCGCCGGTGGCGAGCGCCATGGGAACGAAGCCGAGCGACGCCACCAGCGCCGTCATGGCCACGGGCCGCAGGCGGGTCATGGCGCCCTGGTACACCGCGTCCCGCAGGGACAGGTGCCCCTGCTGCATGAGGCCCTTGATGGAGGTCGCCATCACCAGCCCGTTCAGCACCGCCACGCCGGAGAGGGCGATGAAGCCCACCGCCGCCGGGACGGAGAAGGGCATGTCCCGCAGCCAGAGCGCCAGCAGGCCGCCCGACAGCGCCAGGGGCACGCCGCTGAAGACCAGGAGGGCGTCGCGGACCGAACCGAGCGCCGCGAAGAGCAGGATGATGATGAGCAGGAAGCAGGCGGGCACCACGACGCTCAGCCGGTCGCGGGCCTTGGCGAGGTTCTCGAACTGGCCGCCCCAGGTGATGGTGTAGCCGGGCGGCAGCTGGACCTGTTCGTTCACCTTCGCCTGCGCCTCGGCCACGATGGAGCCGATGTCGCGTCCGCGGGCGTTGGCCTGGATGACCACGCGGCGCCGCCCCTGCTCGCGGCTGATCTGGTTCGGCCCCTCGACCACGTTGAGGGTCGCCAGCTGCTGCAGCGGCACCGAGGCGGCGGGCCTGCCCGCCACCGGCGGCAGCGGCACCGGCAGGTTCCGCAGCGCCTCGAGGTTGTTGCGCAGACTTTCCCCCAGGCGGACGACGATGGCGAAGCGCCGGTCGCCTTCGTAGACCATGCCCGACTCCCGGCCGCCGACCGCCGCCGCCAGCACGGCCTGGACGTCGGCGACGCTGAGGCCCCTGCGGGCGACCTCCGCGCGGTTCACCGTGACCTCCAGGAAGGGCAGGCCCGTCGCCTGCTCCACCTTCACGTCCGCGGCGCCCTCGGTGCCGTTGAGGATCTGCGAGATCTGCCCGGCCACCTGCAGCATGGGGCCGTACTCGTCGCCGAAGACCTTCACGGCGAGGTCGCCGCGCACGCCCGCCAGCAGCTCGTTGAAGCGCATCTGGATGGGCTGGGTGAACTCGAGCGCGTTGCCCGGGATGCCCGCGACCGACTGCTCGATGCGGCGCACCAGCTCCGCCTTGGGCAGCGACGGGTCGGGCCACTGGTCGCGCGGCTTGAGGATGATGAAGGTGTCCGAGGCGTTGGGCGGCATCGGGTCGGAGGCCACCTCGGCCGTGCCGGTCTTGGAGTAGATGATCTGAACCTCGGGCAGGCGCGAGATGCGGCGCTCCAGAACGGACTGCATGGCCTGGGACTGCTGCAGCGAGGTGCTCGGGATGCGCAGGGCCTGCATGGCGAGGTTGCCCTCGTCCAGCTGCGGGATGAACTCCTGCCCCAGCCGCGAGAACAGGCTCAGCGACCCCACGAACAGCAGCGCGCCCACGGCGATCACCGGCAGCGGCGCCCGCAGCGCGCGCCCGAGCACGGGGGCGTAGACGCGCTTGAGGCCCCGCACGATCGCGACGTCCTTCTCCTGCACCCGCCCGCTGATCCAGATGGCGATGAGGGCCGGGACCAGGGTCAGGGAGAGGACGAAGGCGAAGGCCAGGGCGATGATGACGGTCAGCGCCATCGGGATGAACATCTTGCCCTCGACGCCCGTGAAGGTGAGCAGCGGGGCGTAGACGAGGATGATGATGCCCTGGCCGTAGAGCGACGGCCGGATCATCTCCTTGGCGCTGTCGGCGACCGTCTCGAGGCGCTCGCCCAGGGTGAGCAGGCGCCCCTTCTCGTGCTGGCGCTCGGAGAGGTGGCGCAGGCTGTTCTCGGTGATGATGACGGCACCGTCCACGATCAGGCCGAAGTCCAGGGCACCGAGGGACATCAGGTTGGCCGAGATGCCGCCGCGCACCATGCCGAAGGAGGTCAGCAGCATGGTGATGGGGATGACCATCGCCGTGATGATGGCGGCCCGGATGTTGCCGAGCATCAGGAACAGGATGACGACGACGAGGAGCGCGCCCTCGCCGAGGTTCTTGGCGACGGTCTTGATGGTGGCGTCCACCAGGATGCCGCGGTCCAGCACGGCCGTGGCCTCGATGCCGACCGGCAGGGTCCGCTTCAGCTCGTCGACCTTGGCGTGGACGGCGGCGGCCACGGTGCGGCTGTTCTCGCCGATCAGCATCAGCGCGGTGCCGACCACCATCTCCTGGCCGTTGCCGCTGGCGCTGCCCGTCCGCGGGGCCTGGCCGATGGAGACCCGCGCGACGTCGCGGAGGAGGATCGGGGTGCCCTCGCGGGTGGTGACGACCACCTGCTCCAGTTCCGCCACCGTGGCGACACGCCCGCCCGAGCGGACCACCAGGCCCTCGCCGCCGCGCTCCACGTAGCCCGCGCCGGTCGAGACGTTGTTGCGCTCGATCGCGGACGCGAGGTCGCCGAAGCTCAGGCCAAGGGCGATGAGGCGTCCAGGGTCGGGCTGGACAACGTACTGCTTGGTGTAGCCGCCGATGGCGTCCACGCCCGCGATGCCGGGCACGTTGCGGATCTGGGGCCGGATGATCCAGTCCTGCACGGTCCGCAGGTAGGTCGCCCGGTCCGCTTCCGTGGCCAGGCGCTCGCGCTCCGGCGTCAGGTAGCTGCCGTCGGCCTGCCAGCCCGGCGTGCCGTTCGGCTTGACGTCGCCCGGCGTGCGGTCGGCGAAGCGCACCGTCCACATCGTCACCTCGCCGAGGCCGGTGGAGACCGGCCCAAGACGGGGTTCCACGCCTTCGGGCATGGCCTCGCCCGCCTCGATCAGGCGCTCCAGCACCTGCTGGCGGGCGAAGTAGATGTCGGTGCTCTCGGCGAACACCGCCGTGACCTGGCTGAAGCCGTTGCGGGAGATGGAGCGCGTGCTCTCCAGCCCCGGGATGCCCGCCAGCGCGGTCTCGATCGGAAAGGTGACCTGCTTCTCGATCTCGTAGGGGGAGAGCGAGGGCGCGACGGTGTTGATCTGCGCCTGGTTGTTGGTGATGTCCGGCGTGGCGTCGATGGGCAGGCGCGCGAGGGACCACGCGCCGATGCAGGCCGCGATGACGGCCAGCAGCACCACCGTCCAGCGGTTGCGGACGGAGAAGTCGAGGATTGGTCCGATCATGTCAGGTGATGCTTCTCAATGCGCATGACCGGCTTCGGACTTGCTGAGTTCGGCCCGGAGCGAGAAGGCGTTGCCGACCGCGATCTCCGTCCCGGCGTCCAGCCCGAAGACGACCTCGTAGCCGTTCGCGTCCTCGCGCCCGAGCGCCACCTCGCGCAGCTCGAAGCCCTCCTCGTTCCGGACGAAGACGACCTTGTTGCCCTCGACCTCCTGAACGGCCTCCCGGGGCACGAGCACGTCCACGGGCTGCTCGGCCGTCGAGAGGTGCGCCGTGACGAAGCCACCGGCCCGCCAGGCACCGTCGGCGTTGGGGATCTCGGCCACGGCCCGCGCCGAGCGGGTCTCGGGGTCCAGGACCGGGCTCAGGAAGACGATCTTCCCTTCCGCGCGCGCGTCCCCCTCGCCGGTGACGAGGACGGTCTGGCCCTGCCGGGCCATCGGGACGTCCCGCGGCGGGATGGTCATCTCGACCCAGAGGGTGGACAGGTCAGCGACCGAGAAGACCTCCGCGTCGGCGGCGACGGCGGCGCCGAGGACGGCGTTGCGGGCCGTCACTCGGCCCGCGATGGGCGCGCGGAGCTCCAGGCGCCGCAGGGTGGCGGCGGGCTGGCGGGCCAGTGCCGCGACCTCGGCCTCCGACAGGCCGAAAGCCGCGAGCCGGGCACGGCCAAGGTCGACCTTGATGCGGGCGTCCTCGGCCGCGGTGCGGGCCTGGAGGAACTCCTGCTCGGCGGAGATGCGCTGGCGCCAGAGGCGGGCCTCCCGCGCCAGGGTGGTCTCGGCGAGGGCGGCGACCCGGGTGGCCGCCAGGAACTCGCCCTTGGCGTCGGCCACCTCGCGGCTCTCGAGCACCGCCAGCACGTCGCCCTTGGCGACCTCGTCGCCCAGGGTCTTGCGCACCTCGGAGACGATGCCGCCGAGGCGGGCGGTCACCCGCGCCTGCCGGTCCTGGCTGGCGGACAGGACGCCGGGCACGGCCGCCCGGCTTACCAGCACGCCAGGTTGAACCGCGGCGACGCGGATCCCGGCCGCCTCGACCTGCTCGGCGGTCATCTCGATGTGACCTTCCTCGCCTTCGGCGTGCTCTCCGCCCTCGGCATGGCCGTGCCCGTCACCTTTCGGGGTTTCTGCGGACGCCGGTGACGCCCCGACGGCGGGCGGCACGGGCAGGCCCACGAGGTTGCGGGTGGCTTCGGGGATGGAGGGGAAGACGGTGGCGACCGCGAGCCCGCCAAGGGCGGCCCCGGCCATCAAGGTCATGCGGAGCATCAACGCGCACTCCTGGTCTGGATGTTCATGGGCTGGGGCGGCGCGGCGGGCGCCTCGCCCCGCAGGCGCTGCACGGCCGCGCGGATGGTGTGGAAGTCGCGGTAGGCCTCGACCAGCTGGGCGCGGGTGTCCGAGAGGGCGCGTTGCGCGTCCAGGACTTCCAGGAAGCCGAAGCGGCCCTCGCTGAACCCGCCCGACGCGAAGCGGGCCGCCTGCTCGGCGGACGGCAGGGCGGTGCGGCGGAGGCTCTGCACGGTGCGCCAAGCGAGCGCCAGGCGCTCCTCCGCGGCCACCAGTTGGGCGACGAGCGCGCTGCGCCCCCGCTCGGCCGCCACCTCAGCCTGGGTCAGCTCGGCGTGGGCCCGGGCGATGCCACCCTGGTTGCGGTCGAAGAAGGGAAGCGGGATGGAGGCGCCCGCGACGAAGGCGGTCTCGCCTGTGTCGCCGAACCGGCGCACGTCGGCGTTTACGGTCAGGTCGGGCACCGCGTTGGAACGCTGGAGATTGAGGTTGGAGCGCTGCTGCGCGATGGCGGCGTCCAGCCGGGCCAGTTCGGGGTTCGCCGCCAGCCGGGCCAGGGGATCGGCCTGCGCGGGGCGCGTGGGGGCTGGCCCGATGTCCTCGAACCAGGGCTGGCGCGGCGCCAGTGCGACCCGCGGCACGCCGATGAGGACAGCCAGGTCGGCCAGGGCGATCTCGACCTCGCGCTGAGCCCGTTCGGCGGCGATGTCGGCGGTGACCCGCACGACTTCGGCCCGCTCGGCCTGCAGGAGCGGGTCGCGGCCCGCCTCGACCCGGCCACGGGAGGCCCGCAGCGTCTCGGCGGCGAGACGTGCGCGCCCACGCTCCACCTCGGCCAACCGGCTCGCGGCCTCCGCCGCCGCCAGGGCGGTGACGACCTCGCGCGCGACCTCCAACCGCACCCCATTGAAGTCGAGCTCGGCCACGGCCGTGTTCCGGGCCGCGTAGTCCATCCGGGCGCCGCGCTTGCCACCCAGCTCGATGCGCTGGGACAGGCCAATCGTGGTCTCCAGCGTCGTGAAGCCCCGGTTCTCGTTGCGGCCGCCGAAGCCGCCGAAGTTCTCGAAGGAACTGTTAAGCTCCGGGTTTGGGCGCAGCCGCGCCTGCAGGGCGTCCGCCTGCACGGCCTGCCGGGCGGCCCCGGCACCCCGGAGCGTGGGGGATACGTTGAGCGCTGCCTCGACCGCCTGCTGGGGCGAGGTGATGGTGAGCGGAGCCGCGGCCGGGTGAGCGTTTTGCGCGCGGGCCATGACCGGGGCGACGGCGAGGACCGCCGCCAAGCAGAAGACCTTGATTGTCATCGAAGCACCTGAAAAGCGAGCCGTAAGCAGCCCACGCAGGCGCTCCCTCAGGAGGCCGTGCGTGGCCGACAGGAACAGGCAGGCTTCAGGCGCGGGGGGGTTTGGTCAGCAGTTCCGACGGTCCGGGCACAAGGGCGTGCGCCGGGGCAAAGGAACTTCTTGGGGAGGCTTCGTCGGCCGGTGGACACATGGCGACGGCGGACGAGCGGAGCAGCGCGACATGGCCGCAGAACGGGCCGCTACCGTGACCCGGCAGCGTGTCCGGTCGGGCCGCGGGCTCCTCGTCCACGCCTTCGGAGAAGGCGGCCTCGATGGCGGCCATCGGTCCACCCGCCGCGTCGTCTGCCGCGTGCGCGGGCATGACGGCGAGCAGGATTGCCAGCGCGCAGAAGATCGCGATGATCCCCGCGCGAAGCGCCGACACGACCGACGATGTGCCCTTGGTCCACATGCCAGGAGCCGGACTAGTCGATTTCATCGGGCCTGTCACGCAAACGGGCATGTCCGCTCCTGGCCCCGAATCACCTGAAGCCCAAGCCCACGCTTTGCGAATGGGCTTCGCCCGGAGCACGGGCCTTGGGCGGGGAGCGGAGACAGGGGGCATGCGGGCCGGAACTTCCTCCTCGGGAGGCCGCCATCTACCACGCGTCGCCGCCCGGACTATCCGCCATCTGGCGCCGTCACAAAACGATGCGCCTCCGTCAGCGGGGCATGAAAAATCGCCGGTAGCCTTTCGTCAGCGGCACGGGCAGCGCTCCTGTCCGCCACCTGGAAAGGATCCCTATGATGCTGAAGTTCGCACTCGTGGCAGGCGCGTTGATGGTGGTCTCCACCGGCCTGTCGGCCCAGGAAGCCAGCCTCCGCTGCCCGGCGCCGGGCAGCAAGGTCGAGCGGACCAACCTGCCGACGATCGCCTACCGCGGCGCCGACCCCGCGTCCCCCCTCGTCTGCCTCGACCAGGCGCGTCAGCCGCGCTTCCTGGGCTACTGGAGCACGCAGTCGGCCTTCTTCAACGCCGGGGGCAAGCAGCTCCTGTCGACCTTCGCGGAATGGAAGGGCGGCCCGAGCCGCGTGGTCAACATCGACTACTTCGGCAGCGACCGCTACGGCAACAGCACCACCGCCAACGAGAAGTGGCAGATCCTGGGCCAGGAGCGGGTTGACGTGCACGCCGGGTCCTTCGACGCGGTGAAGGTGCGCCGGATCTTCTCCATCGTGGGGACGAACTACGTCTTCACGGAGACGCTGTGGATCGACCGGGCGAGCGGCACGCCGGTCAGGTCCGTCGTGGACCACATGAACGCCACCATGAGTCCCGACGTGACCAGCTGGCAGGCCACCGAGGTGATCACCCGCCCGTCGGGTTCCTGACCACCGCATCCGAGGACAGGGCGGGAGCTGCCCGACGCCACCAGGGCGCGGGCAGCTCCTTCTTTGTGACCAGCGGCAATAGACAGTAACTTGCTTCCGGCGGCAGCGCAGGTGATGGCTCCCGGAAACACTTCGAAGTAAAGCCGGACCAAGCGCCAGAAGAATGAAGAACCCGGAGCCAGGTTATATTATAACGAGTACCGACGATCCGCCCGTGCTGTCCGGCGAGGGCTTCAGCATCCTCCTCGTCGAGGACAACGGCGACCTCCGCGCCCTGCTGCTCCAGATGCTGCGGCGGAGCGGTTTCCGGGCCAACGGGGCGAGGAACGCCGTGGAGATGCGGGACATCATGGAAGGCAGCCACGTCGACCTGCTCCTCCTCGACGTCATGCTCCCCGGCATCTCCGGCTTCGAGATCTGCCGGGAGATCAGGGCGAGGAGCGCGGTGCCCATCATCCTGCTGACCGCCCTCGGCGAGGCCCACGATCGGGTCATCGGGCTCGAACTGGGTGCGGACGACTACATCGTAAAGCCGCCGGACTCGCGGGAACTGGTGGCGAGGATCCGCGCCGTGCTCCGCAGGCGCCAGCGGATGAGCCCGGAGGAGCAGGACGCCAGGCGCGACCGGGCGGAGTTCCGGGGCTGGCTGCTGGACACCCGGCAGCGCGAGCTGACGGCCCCGGACGGCAGCCGGATCGAGCTCACCAGCGGCGAGTACGACCTGCTCCTCGCCTTCGTGGAGCGCCCCCAGCGCATCCTCTCGCGCGAGCAGCTGCTCGACATCGCGCGCGGCCGGGCGCTGGGCGGCCTCGAGCGGTCGGTCGACGCGCAGATCAGCAGGCTCCGCTCCAAGCTCGGCGGGCGCGGCGAGGAGATCATCAAGACGCTCCGGGGCGCCGGGTACATGCTCGCCGCCCCAGTGAGCTGGCGGTGACGGCGTCTCGACGCCCGCGGTGGCTGAACTCCTTCGCACTGCTGATCCTCGCGCCCGGCGCGCTGGCGCTCGTCGTGCTCCTCGGGGTCAGCCTCGCCCTGCACGGCTACATCCTCCGTGGGGCCGCCGAGCGCGGCGCGGCGGAGGTGGCGGTGTCCCGCATCTACTCGACGGTCCGGCAGATCGCCTCGCTTCCACCCGACGAGCGGACAGGCGCGGCCAGGCGCAACTCCACTCCCGACATGGAGGTGGAGTGGTCCGCGCGCACGGCCGTGCCCGACGGCAGCGACCTCGACGACGATCTCAGGGCCATCGTGTCCGGCCCGCCGGAGTGGCGGGCCGTCCGTGTCAGGCTGGATGCGTCCGGCACCTCCGGGAATGTCCAGGACGTCGCGATCAGCGTCCAACTGGCGGACAGCACGTGGGTGAACGCCCGGCTCCGCGCGGTCTCGCTGCTCAGCGCCGACGACATGGCCTTCCGCATCGCCATCATCCTGACGGCGGTGACGCTCCTGGCGCTTGCGGCCTTCGCCTCCCGTCTGGTCGCCAAGCCAATGGCCCTCCTGGCCACGCGTGCGCGGAACCTGCCTGCCGACGGTGTCCTCAAGCTGGACGGGCTGGCTTCGCCCACCGAGGTGCGGGAGGTCGCCGAAGCCCTGGAGGCCGCGACGTCCCGAACCAGGGAACTGCTGCAGCAGCGGTCGCTGGCCCTTGGCGCGCTCTCGCACGACCTGCTCTCGCCACTCGCCCGCATGCGCCTCAGGGCGGAGGACATCGCCGACGGCCATGCCAGAGGCCGGATGCTCCAGGACGTCCGCGAGATGGCCGAGATGGTGACGGACGTCTTGGCCTATCTGCGTGGCGGGGATGGCGGGGAAGCCGCGACGAGGATTTCGTTGGTCTCGCTGGTTCAGGTGGTGGTCGATGAGTGCGCCGAGGAGGGTGCCCTCCTCGAGGAGCGTGACTACCAGGACTCCACTGTCCTCGCGCAACCGACGGCCCTGAAGCGTGCGATCCGCAACGTGCTCGGCAACGCCATCAAGTACGGGCGCTCCCCCTGGGTGGAGGTGCTCCGACGCGGGGATGAGGCCGTCGTGGCCGTGGGCGACAGCGGCCCGGGCGTGGCGCCGGTCGATCTCGAACGGGTCTTCGAGCCGTTCTTCCGGGCGGACGAGGCGCGGGCGGCGGGTGAAGGAAGCGGACTTGGGCTGCCCACCGCCAAGGCCATCGCCGAGGCCCA
The DNA here is from genome assembly GCF_002631185.1 of Teichococcus rhizosphaerae. Lineage (GTDB taxonomy): Bacteria > Pseudomonadota > Alphaproteobacteria > Acetobacterales > Acetobacteraceae > Pseudoroseomonas > Pseudoroseomonas rhizosphaerae. The sequence continues at coordinate 53,780 of NZ_PDNU01000031.1, forward strand.
TGGCGGCCGCCTGGAGATGCAGAGCGTCCAGGGCATCGGGACTGTCGTGAAGCTCACCCTCCCAAGTGCCCGGGCGGCCTGACGGCTAGCCTAGGGCGATCGTCCGCCATTGCTGCCAATTGGCGCTCCAGCCACCTTCCCGTAAGAATTCGATGCAATCCGGTCAGGCCACCGCACGATTGGATCCGTACATCACCGGGCCAGCGCACCAGGCGCTGTTTACGCAGGAACCGATGATGCCGAAGTCTCGACTGATATGGGCGGCGACCCTTTCTTTCCTCATGGCAGGCTGCGCGGGCCTGGATGAATCCCCCTCGTACCCGCGCGTCGTAGCCAACGGCGAGAACACGATCATCGACTATGGCCCAGGTCCGAGGAACAACGTCGCCGGAGGCGGCGCCGTCGCACTGACCGGCGGGGCGGGCGAAAACCTCACCATCACCTATTTCGACCGCTCCAAGGCGCAGATGCCGCCAGCGGGCATGACACCGGTCATCGCCCAGCAAGGGGAGAACACGGAGATCGTGTGGGTGCCATCTCCGTCCGGCGCCCTGGCCGCGCGATGAGTTCGCCGTTGCCCCGGCGCTCAGTTCGGCGCGGGGCACCGGGATAGCTGCGCGCGATGGTCGTTCCGGGGCGTGCCGCTGGTACGGCATCAACCACCATGCTGCTCGCACCGGATTGTTGATCGAGACGCTCCGGCGAACCCTTTGCCGGGTCGCCCTCGCTCATGTCCGCTTCCGCATGCTGCTGCCCCAGGAGCGGACAGGCAGCTTGCGGTCAGACCCAGCCATGACCGCTCAGCGCCAGTGGCGTTCATCCACACTTCGAAGCCGAGCTCTCCAGAGCGGACACGCGCTGGTCACGTAGGAACGTAGGAACCATGGTCTCCCGTCGTTCCTGGTGCAGACCGATAGGCGTATCGGTCAAAACGCCAGGCGTCGACCAGGTCGAGCGGAACATGGACCGCTGGGCCGGACGGCTGGTGCCGCTCCATGGCGCAGGCGGCGCCGCAGCCTGAAATATCTTGTCACACTCGGGCAATCTTCGGCTCGCACTCGGCCGCCATCCTGACCCCGTCACATCGAGCGTGGGCCTTGCCTTTCCCGCGCCTGCACAGACCGGGAAGCCCAGAGATGCGTCTTGTCACCTCCGCCGCGGCCGCCGCCCTGGCCCTCCTCGCCATCGTGGCCCAAATCCAGCCCGCCGCCGCGGACCAGTCCTACCAGGAGTTCGGCGCCCGCGGCCGCGCCGTGGACGCCAAGCGGACGGTCGACATCGTCATGCGCGACAACAGCTACCAGACGCAGCGCATCCAGGTCCGGGCCGGTGAGACCGTCCGCTTCCGGGTGCGCAACGCGGGCGAGTTCCTGCACGAGTTCAACATCGGCACCGCAGCCATGCACCAGCAGCACCAGCGCGAGATGCGGGCCATGTTCGAGAGCGGCATGATGTCCGCGACCAGCAAGGACGCCATGGCAGGCATGGACCATTCCAGCATGCCGGGCATGAACCATGGCGCCGGTGGCCACGGCGGCATGAACCACGGCGCGGCGCCGATGCGCCACGACGACCCGAACGCCGTCCTGGTCGAGCCCGGCAAGACCGAGGAGATGGTCTTCAAGTTCACCAAGGCCGCCGAACTGGAGTTCGCCTGCAACGTCCCGGGCCACTACGAGGCTGGGATGGTGGGCAACGTCGTCTTCTCGCGCTGACCAGCCAGCAAGGGTATGCCGCGCCATCGCGGCCAAGGATCGAACGATGACCAATGACAAGCTGAGCAGGCGGCAGGCGCTGGGCCTCGGGGTCGCCGCCCTGGCGTTCCCGGCCGCGCCCGCAGCCCTGGCCCAGCCCGCCGTCGGCCGGGCTATGCCGCGCGAGTTCAACCTGACCCTGTCCCACGTGACCGCCAACATCACCGGGCGCCGCCGCCCGGCCATGGCCATCAACGGGCAAATTCCGGGTCCCGCTCTGCGCTTCCGCGAGGGCGAGGAGGTGGTGATCAACGTCGCCAACCGGCTGCGCGAGCACACCTCGATCCACTGGCACGGCCTGATCCTGCCGAGCGGCCAGGACGGCGTGCCCGGCATCAGCGACGGCTTCCAGGGCATCGACGCGGGCAGCACGCACCAGTACCGCTTCCCGCTCGTCCAGGCCGGGACCTACTGGTACCACAGCCACTCGGGCCTGCAGGAGCAGTCCGGGATCTACGGCTCCATCGTCATCGACCCGGCGACTCCGGAGCCCTTCGGCTACGACCGCGACTACATCATCCAGTTGTCGGACTGGACCGACGAGACGCCGAGCCACGTCATCGCCAACCTGAAGCGCGATCCCGGCTACTACAACTACAACAAGCGCACCCTGGCCAGCCTGGTCGGCGAGCTCCGCCGCGCACCCGATGGTGCGGCCCGCTCGGCGATCGTCTCCGACCGCATCATGTGGGGCGATATGCGGATGGACCCGACCGACATCGAGGATGTCGGCGGCTACACTTATCTCGTCAACGGCCACACTCCGGCGCAGAACTTCACCGCAGTGTTCCGGCCGGGCGAGACGGTACGCCTGCGCTTCATCAACAGCGGCGCCATGTCCCATTTCGACGTGCGCGTGCCCGGCCTCGAGATGACCGTGGTGCAGGCGCACGGCAACAACGTCCGCCCGGTCACCGTGGATGAGTTCCGCATCGCCCCGGCCGAGACATTCGACGTCTTGGTCCGCCCGCGCGACGGGCGCCAGTACCAGGTGTTGGCGGAATCCATGGGCCGCCAGGGTTTCGCGCAGTTCAGCCTGGCCACCCAGGAGGGACTGCCCGCGCTGCCGCTGCCGCCGCACCGCCCGCGCCCGGTCCTGACCATGGCTGACATGGGCATGAACTACGGGCCCAAGGGCCTCGACCGCGGCACGCCGATGCCGGAGGTGGACGCGCCCGGCCACGTCGCGCCGATGGACATGGGCGGCATGGACCACTCCGCCATGCCGATGCCCGCCGGAGGCTCCCAGGGCATGCAGCACGGCGCCGCGGGCGGCATGAACCACGGCAGCATGGCTGGCATGGATCACTCCTCCATGGCGGGCATGGACCACTCGGCGATGCCCGGTATGAATCACGCGGCGATGTCCGGGATGGACCACTCCGGCATGCAGGGCATGGACCACTCGTCCATGGCCGGGATGAACCACGGCAACATGCCCGGCATGAACCATGGCGCGGCGGGCGCCGGTGCCATGGCCGGAATGGACCACGGCGCCATGGGCCATGGCGGCATGGGCCATGGCGGCATGGCGATGCCGGACCCCCTGGTGAACGACGTCGGCGCGCCGCCGGGCGCCCGCGTGCTGTCCTACCGCGACCTGCGCGCCGCCAGGCCGCTCTACCCGGTGCGCGAGCCGACCCGGATCATCGAGATCCGGCTGACCGGCAACATGGAGCGGTACTTCTGGTCCATCAACGGCAACAGCTTCAGCCAGGCGCAGCCCATCCAGCTGCACCTCGGCGAGCGGGCGCGCTTCCGCTTCGTCAACGAGACCATGATGAACCACCCGATGCACCTGCACGGCATGTGGATGATGCCGCAGGTCGGCAACGGGGCCGAGAACCCCTTGCTGCACACGGTCAACATCAAGCCCGGCTCGACGGTCGACGTGGACATCGAGGCCGACGCGCCCGGCGGCTGGGCCTTCCACTGCCACATGCTCTACCACATGGAGACTGGGATGATGCGCAAGGTGTCGGTCGTGTCGGCGCCCCGCACGGCTGCGGCGCGGTGACGGCCATGAAGACCAAGAGCATCCTGGCCGCCGCCGCCTCCCTGGGCGTCCTGACCTTGGGCGTCCTCCAGGCCACCCCAGCGCAGGCGCAGGCCATGCAGCACAGCACCGAGCCACCCTTCAGCCACGAGGTGTTCACCGGCGCGGTGCTGTTCGAGAAGCTGGAATACGGCTGGGGGCTGGACGGCCCCAACATCGGCCGCTGGGACGGCCAGGCCTGGTACGGCGGCGACGTCAACCGCGTCTGGCTGAAGACCGAGGGCGAGACGTCCCGGAACGGCACGGTGGAGGGCGCCGAGGTCCAGCTGCTCTATTCCCGCCTGCTCGGCTACTACTGGGACTTCCAGGCCGGTATCCGCTACGACATCCGCCCGCGCCCCGACCGCTTCTACGGCGTCATCGGCCTGCAGGGGCTGGCGCCCGGCATGTTCGAGGTCGACGTCCAGGGCTTCGTCAGCGAGAAGGGCGACCTCTCGGCGCGCGCCGAGGTGTCCTACGACGCCTACATCACGCAGCGGCTGGTGCTGCAGCCCAACGTCGAGGTGAACCTCGCGCTCCAGAAGGTGCCCGAACTCGGCGTCGGCAGCGGCTTCAACGACGTCGAGGCCGGGCTGCGCCTGCGCTACGAGTTCACCCGCGAGGTCTCGCCCTACATCGGCGTCAGCTACGAGCGGAAGCTCGGCGACACAGCCCGCTACGCCCGCAACGAGGGCGAGGACGTCGGCGGCTGGGCCTTCCTGACCGGCATCCGGCTGTTCTTCTGAGGTCAGCCACGATGCTCCGCACGCCCCCGCCGCGGTGGTGACCTTCGGCCGTCCCGGCGTTTACCCCGTGCGGTGCACACCCCACTGTGGGCGGGCATGGACCTCGCCGTGATGGGAGACGCCGACATGACCGAACTCGCAGCGCAGACCGCATCAGCCGATGCCGCCGGTCGATCCTGAGACCGAGCGGGAGGCGCGGGCCGCCAGCCCGCTTCCCCCCGAGGCCCACATCCTCGTCGTCGAGGATGACGGCGAGATGCGCACGCTGATCGCCAAGTTCCTGCGCCAGAATGGCTTCCGGGTGACGGGCGCGCGGAACGGCGCGGAGATGTGGGACACCATCGCCCTTGCCCCGGTGGACCTCGTGCTGCTGGACGTGATGCTGCCGGGCCAGTCGGGGCTTGACCTGTGCCGGATGCTCCGCGCCAGGTCGGAGGTTCCGATCATCATGGTGACCGCACGTGGCGAGGAGGCCGACCGTGTCGTGGGCCTCGAGCTCGGCGCCGACGACTACCTCCCCAAGCCCTTCAGCCGCCCGGAGCTCCTGGCCCGCATCCGTGCCGTCCTGAGGCGCGCCCAGGCGGGCGCGAACCGGACTGGGATGGTCAGCGGCGACCGCATGGTCTTCGCGGACTGGGTGCTCGACACCCGGCGGCGCGAACTGGCGGCGCCGGACGGCTCGGCGGTCGATCTGTCCAGCGGCGAGTACGACCTCTTGCTGGCCTTCTGCGAGCACCCGCAGCGCGTCCTGTCCCGGGACCAGCTGCTGGACCTGGCCCGCAACCGGATCTCGGACAGCATCGACCGCTCGGTGGACGTGATGGTCAGCCGTCTCCGGCGCAAGCTGGAGCCGCTGCCGGACAGCCCCGCCATCATCAAGACCGTCCGGGGCGCCGGATACATGTTCGTCCCCGCGGTGACCCGCCGGTGAGGCGCCTGCTGCCCAGCACCCTGGCCGGACGCATCATCCTGGTGCTGCTGGTCGGCCTCATGGCCTTCCACGTCGGCAGCCTGTGGCTGCATCAGACGGGCAGCGACATCCTGCTGGGCAGCACGCAGCAGCGGGTCACCGCCGAGCGGGTCGCCGCCGCCGCCCGCGCCGTCGGCATGGTGCCGCCGGACGCCCGCGAGGCCGTGGCGCAGGCCCTGTCCTCGCCGGGCTTCCAGGTGCGCTGGCGGCCCGGCGCCGCGGAGGGCGCCGTCGCGGCCGAGGATCTCGCCCTCACGGGCCACCGGGAGGCCGAGGGCACGGTCGGCCTGCCGGGCGGCTCCCTCTGGTACCACGCCGACCCGCTGCAGGCGCAGCCGGAGCACGCCACGCTGCTCTCCACCACCGCTATGGCGGTCGGCATCCTGGTGCTGGGGCTGCTGGTGGTGCGCCTCATCGCGCGGCCGCTGCGGGAGCTCTCCAACGCCGCCGACCGGATCGGAAGGCCGGGGCAGACGGTCACCGTTCCCGAGGAGGGACCCCGCGAGGTCCGGCAGGCGGCGCAGGCCTTCAACCGCATGCAGGCGCGCATCGACCGCCTCATCGCCGACCGGACACAGGCGCTGGCGGCGGTCAGCCACGACCTCCGCACGCCCCTGGCGCGCCTGCGCCTGCGCGCGGGCTTCCTGGACGACGCCGAGGTGCAGCGGCAGATCGACGCCGACCTCGACGAGATGGACGCCATGATCGGCTCCACGCTGGCCTACCTGCGGGGCGACGAGGAGCAGGAGGAGGTGCGGTCCGCCGACATCGCGGCGATGCTCCAGACGCTCTGCGGCGACGCCGAGGACATGGGCAAGCCGGTGACCTACGAGGGACCGCCGCAGGCGCGGCTGCGCTGCCGGGCCATCGCGCTCAAGCGCGCCTTCGCCAACGTCATCGACAACGCGGTGAAGTACGGCGCCTCGGCCCGGGTGGTGCTGGATGACCGGGGCCGGGAGCTCGTCGTCCACGTCGACGACGCGGGGCCGGGGGTCCCGGAGGAGCAGCTGGAGAGCGTCTTCCAGCCTTTCTACCGCCTCGAGGAGTCCCGCAACCGCGGCACCGGCGGCTCGGGGCTCGGTCTGGCCATCGCCCGCCAGGCGGTCGGCCACCACGGCGGCTCGGTGACGCTCCAGAACCTCGCGGGCGGCGGCCTGCGCGCCAGCATCCGCCTGCCCAGGCCAGCCTAGGAGAATGACGATGCCCGCCTGGAACACGCGCCGGAGCTTCACCATTGGCCTGCTCGGCCTGGCCGTGCTGCCCACGGCCTGCGGCGGTTCGCCCAAGGTGGAAGCCTGGCGGGACCGCACCTGCGGCTGCTGCGGCGGCTGGGTCGAACACCTGCGGGCCGAGGGCTTCGAGGTGGACGACAAGGTGGTGGACGTCGTCGGCCCGCACCGGCAGGCGCTCGGGACGCCTCCCGACCTGATGTCCTGCCACGCCGGGAAGGTCGGCAACTACGCCCTGGAAGGCCATGTCCCGGCCGCCGCCATCCGGCGGCTGCTCAAGGAAAGGCCCAGCGGCGTCGCCGGGCTGTCCGTGCCCGCCATGCCGGTCGGCGTGCCGGGCATGGAAGTCCCGGGCGCGGAGCCCTCGACCTACGAGGTCGTCGCCTTCGGCCGCGACGGCGCCTGGCGGCCGTGGATGCGCTTTCGCGGCCTGGAGGCCGTGTGAGCGCGGTCGCCATCCCCGTTCATGGCAGGCCATCCAAGGGCCTGCCGTCACCCCACGCCCTGCGTGGCGCGTTGGTTGCGGCCCCTGGCCCACGACGCGCCATGCGGCGTCGTCACCCCGGCTGGCCGCGGCGGGCCGGGGCGCCTGAAGAACCCCTGCCACCCCTAGGAGGACACATGGTCCACATCACATCGAAGGCGATCGGCAAGGTCGCCTTGGCCGCGACGCTGCTGTTGGGCGTCGCCGCCTGCGCGCAGCCCGGAGGCCCCCCGGCGGCGACCCCGACCTCGTCGCAGATGTCCTTGAGCCCGGCGCCGATCGCCCCGCCGGGCTCATCCGCCGCCACGGCCACCAGTGGCGCCCAGGGCAGCATGGGCTCCATGCCCGGCCACGACATGTCCAGCATGCAGGGCCACAATATGGGCGGCATGAACATGCAGCAGATGATGCAGCACTGTCAGCAGATGCGGGCCCAGGCGCAGCAGGGCTCGCTGTCGCCGCAGATGCAGCAGATGATGCAGCACTGCCAGATGATGAACCACTGATGAGATGGAGGCGGGGCCTCCCTGGGGCGCCCCGCCTCGCACCCACGCAGGTACAGGGTGCAGTTCCGCTGACATCAATTGATAAGATGGCGCAAGCGGGCGGACACAGTAGCGGCCCATCCTCTCCAGGTGCCGGACAAGCAACGGCAAACCTGATTGAGGATCCCGCTATGACACCCCGCTTCCAATCCGTCCTTTTCGCCCTCTCCCTATTTGCGGCGGTCGGCGCCTCCGCCGCGGTGGCGCACGCCAACGGGCCCATCGAGGTTGTTGGGCAGGGCGAGAACTTCGCCGTGGTCTACCCGCCCGGCCATGACGAGAACGTCGTGGGTGGCGGGCGTGTCGCCGTTGCCGGGAACGGAGAGAACCTGCGAATCCGCTACCTGGATCCCGGCGCCGCGCACCCCGTACCTGGCGTTCCGGTTCCGACTGGCGGAGAGTCGGGCGGTATCGCCTACATCCAGCCTGATCACCACTATGGCGAGAGAACGGCCGAGATGATGAGCAACCCGCATGTCCGGCATCACATGTAGCTGGCCGCAGATACCGGGAATGGTACGGCGTCGCCCCCGCCGGAGCGGGCTGCTCCGGCGGGAGTGTTCAGGGCGAGGTTCGTTCGTTGGACGCTCAGACCGCGACGGACTGGTTCGCGTAACCCGCCTCCTCAATGGCTGCGGCGAGTTCCGCCTGCGGCACGGAGGAGGTGACGGTCACCCGCCTGTTTTCGACGTCGGCGCTGAACCCGGCCGACGCGTCCTTGAACTTCACGGCGCGCTCCACCTTCTTGGCGCAGCCGCCGCACTTCATGCCGGGAACCTCGAAGCGGTACATCGTGCTCTCCTCGCGAGTGACCGCGCCACAGGTGGGGCTTGCCCCTGTGGGAAGGTCAAGGCGCCGCAAGGGTTCGGCCAGCGCCTTGACCTTCCCACACTGGGAATCTCCATCTCAGCCCAATGGAACGGCCACGGCGGCCGTAGGGAGTGCCGCAGATGGACGAGCGTCATCACGATCACCACCATCATCATGGCCACCATCACGGCCACGACGCGCCACTGGCCAACAACAACGCGCCCAAGGTCCGAGACCCCGTTTGCGGGATGGAGGTCGACCCCGCCAGGACGCCGCACCACGCGCATCACGGCGGCGCCGCGTTCCACTTCTGCTCGGCGGGCTGCAAGTCGAAGTTCGAAGCCACTCCGGGCAAGTATCTGAAGCCGGAGAAGGCGGCCGCGCCGACGGCGGCGGAGAAGGCCGCCATCTACACCTGCCCGATGCATCCGGAGATCCGGCAGCAGGGGCCGGGCAACTGCCCGATCTGCGGCATGGCGCTGGAGCCGCTGGAGGTCACCGCCGAGGCCGCGCCCAACGCGGAACTCGCCGACATGACGCGGCGGTTCTGGGTCGGCCTCGTGCTGACCCTGCCGATCCTCGTCCTGGAGATGGGCTCGCACATCCCGGGTCTCGACCTGCACCACCTGGTGCCGCCCAGGGTCTCCGTGTGGCTTCAGTTCCTGCTCGGGACGCCGGTCGTGCTCTGGGCGGGCTGGCCCTTCTTCCTGCGCGGCTGGCAGTCGGTAGTGAAGCGCAGCCTGAACATGTTCAGCCTGATCGCGCTCGGCACCGGCGCCGCCTATCTCTACAGCCTGGTCGCAACCTTCGCGCCCGGTGCCTTCCCCGCGGGCTTCCGTGGACCCGGCGACACGGTCGCCGTCTACTACGAGGCGGCCGCCGTCATCACCGTCTTGGTGCTGCTGGGCCAGGTGCTGGAACTCCGCGCACGCGAGCAGACCGGCGGCGCCATCCGCGCCCTGCTCAACATGGCGCCCAAGACCGCGCGCCGCATCCGTGCCGATGGCTCCGACGAGGAGATCCCGCTGGCCGAGGTGCACGCGGGCGACCGGCTGCGCGTGCGCCCGGGCGAGAGCGTGCCGGTGGACGGCGCGGTGCTGGAAGGCAGTGGCGCCGTGGATGAGTCCATGGTCACCGGCGAATCCCTGCCGGTCGAGAAGGCGCCGGGGTCCAAGGTCATCGGCGGCACCGTGAACGGCACCGGCGCGCTGGTGATGCGGGCGGACAAGGTCGGCTCCGACACCATGCTGTCGCGCATCGTCGCCATGGTCGCTGAGGCGCAGCGCAGCCGGGCGCCCATCCAGCGCATGGCTGACACGGTGGCGGGCTGGTTCGTCCCGGCGGTTATCGCCGTGGCGGCACTGGCCTTCGTCGCCTGGGCGGCCTGGGGCCCGAGCCCGGCGCTCTCCTACGGGCTGATCGCCGCCGTTTCGGTGCTGATCATTGCCTGTCCCTGCGCGCTCGGCCTGGCGACGCCCATGAGCATCATGGTCGGCGTCGGTAAGGGCGCGTCCGCGGGCGTGCTCATCAAGAACGCCGAGGCGCTGGAGCGCATGGAGAAGGTCGACACCCTGGTGGTGGACAAGACGGGCACGCTGACCGAGGGCAAGCCCAAGGTGGTGGCCGTGGTTCCGGCGCCCGGGCTGACTGAGGCCGAGGTGCTGCCGCTCGCCGCCAGCCTGGAGCGGTCCAGCGAGCACCCGCTGGCCGCCGCCGTGGTGGCGGCGGCCAGGGAGCGCGGCATGGCCTTCAGCGAGCCCGCCGACTTCGCCTCCGTCACCGGCAAGGGCGTCACCGGCACCGTGGGCGGGCGCCGGGTCGCGCTGGGCAACGCGCGGCTGATGCAGGAGCTCAGCGTAGAGTTGGGCGACCTTGCCGCCAGGGCCGACGAGCTTCGGCGCGAGGGCGGCACGGCGCTGTTCCTGGCGGTGGACGGCAAGCCGGGGGGTGTCATCGCGGTCGCCGACCCCGTGAAGCGGAGCACGCCCGCCGCGCTGGAGAGCCTGCGCGCCAGCGGCATCCACATCGTCATGCTGACCGGCGACAACCGCACCACTGCGGAGGCGGTGGCCCGCAGGCTCGGCATCGACGAGTTCCAGGGCGACGTGCTGCCCGAGGACAAGCACCGCATCGTCCGCGAGCTCCGCGCCCAGGGGAAGGTCGTCGCCATGGCGGGCGACGGCGTCAACGACGCCCCGGCGCTGGCGGAGGCCGACGTCGGCATCGCCATGGGCACCGGCACGGATGTAGCCATGCAGAGCGCGGGGGTGACGCTGGTGAAGGGCGACCTCGCGGGCATCGCGCGGGCGCGGCTCCTGTCGCACGCGGTGATGCGCAACATCCGGCAGAACCTGTTCTTCGCCTTCGTCTACAACACCGCCGGGGTGCCGCTGGCGGCGGGCGTGCTCTACCCGGTGCTGGGCCTGCTGCTCAGCCCCATCGTCGCGGCCCTGGCCATGGCGCTCAGCTCGGTCTCGGTGATCGGCAACGCGCTGCGCCTGCGGGCCACGCGCATCTGACGGGCGCGGTCGAGGGGAACTTGAGTTGACGGACCGCTCCGACACCGACGGATTCCGGGGCACGTCGCCCGCGGACCTGCCCCCGATGTCCGGCGAGGGGCGGCACGTCCTGGTCGTCGAGGACGACGGGGATCTCCGCAAGCTCCTGCTCTCCCTGCTGCGCCGGAACGGGTTCCGGGCCACCGGCGCCCGGGACGGCGTCGAGATGCGGCGCCTCCTCGCCGCGGCGCCTGTGGACCTCGTCCTGCTCGACGTGATGCTGCCGGGCCGGTCGGGGTTCGAGCTCTGCCGCGACCTCCGGACCGAGGGGCGGGTGCCGGTGATCATCCTGACGGCCCTGGCCGAGACCTCGGACCGGGTCATCGGCCTGGAGCTGGGCGCCGACGACTTCGTCGTGAAGCCCGCCGACCCCCGCGAACTGGTCGCGCGCATCCGCGCCGTCCTGCGCCGGGCCGAGGGAGCGGAGGGTTCCCCGGGTGCCCGGGGACGCGAGGTGGCGCGCTTCGCCGGGTGGTCCCTGCACACCCGGCGGCGCGAGCTGCTCCGGCCGGATGGGGTGGCCGTCGAGCTGACGAGCGGCGAGTACGACCTCCTGCTCGCCTTCGTCGAGCGGCCGCAGCGGATCCTGACGCGGGACCAGCTCCTGGACCTCGCCCGGAACCGCCCCTACGGCGGGCTGGACCGCTCCATGGACGTGCAGATCAGCCGGTTGCGCGCCAAGCTGGGCCCGCGCCCGCACGGGGACGGCGAGCCGGGGCTCATCAAGACCGTGCGGGGCATCGGCTACCTGCTCTCCAGCCCCGTGGAATGGACGGCGTGAGGCGCCTCGTCCCGCAGTCCCTGGCCGCCCGCACGCTCGCGGCGTTGACGGTGGGCTTCGCCGTCCTCTTCGCGGCCATGGTGGGCATCCACGACATCCTCCTCCGCCAGGCGGTGGAACGCGGGACCGAGGAGCTGCTGGCCCACCGCCTCGCGACGCTGATGGACGCCGTGGGCTCGGCGCCCGAGGCGGACCGCGACCAGGTGGCGCACGCCCTGTCCCGGGTAGACCTGAGCGTGCATTGGCGGCGCGACCCGGCGGCCACGCCCGAACACCCTCTTCGAGGTGAGTGGGGCACTCTGGAGGCCCGCACCCTGGCCTTGTCCGGGCTCGCCACCGAGGTGCGGGTCCGGCCCGGGCGCCACGACGCGGCCTTGGACCGGATCGTCGACATCGCTGCCATGGCGCGCCTCCAGGACGGCTCCTGGCTCGATGTGGAGATCGCCTCCCTCAACGTCCTGTCCGCCGACCGGAGTGCGCTGCACCTCTACGCGGCCGCCATCGGCCTCGCGCTGCTGCTGGCCGTGGGCGTCGCCGCCCGCTCGGTCTCGGCGCCGGTCGCCGTCCTGGCGAGGACCGTCTCCGGCATGGACGTCGAGCGCGCGGCGCCGCTCCCGGCGGCCTCCGGCCCCCGCGAGGTGAGGCAGCTGGCCGAGGCGCTGAACGAGATGGCCGCCAGGACGCGCGACGCGTTCCGGCAGCGGACGCTGGCTCTGGGCGCGCTGTCGCACGACCTGATGTCGCCGATCGCCCGCCTGCGCCTGCGCGCCGAGGAGATGCCCGACGAGGTCCGGGAGCCGGTCCGGCGCGACCTCGCGGAGATGGAGACCATGGTCTCCGACGTGCTCGCCTACCTGCGCGGGGGGCATGCGGGCGAGGCCGTCCAGCCGCTGGCGTTCACCGCGCTCCTCCGCACCGTTGTGGACGAGTTCGCCGAGGCGGGCATCCTTGTCCGGGAGGGGCGCATGGACGAGGAGGCCGTCGCGCCGGGACGCCGCGTCGCCGTCAAGCGGGCGGTGACGAACCTGGTGGCCAACGCCGCGCGGCACGGGCGCGACCCCTGGGTGGAGGTCGAAGCCCTGGCTGACGAGGTGCTGGTGCGGGTCGGCGACAACGGCCCCGGCATTCCGCCGGAGGACCTGCCGCGGGTCACCGAGCCGTTCTTCCGTGGTGACCGGACGCGCACGGCTGGCGGCGGGAGCGGCCTCGGCCTCTCGACCGCGCGCGCCATCGTCGAAGCCCACGGCGGCAGGCTGGCCATCGAGAGCGCCATGGGGCGAGGCACGGTGGTGACGGTGCGGCTTCCTCGCCGGGCTGCCGCTGCGGCCGTCGGCACGGGCTGCAATAAAACGTTGTAATCGGCTGCCGGGCCGGGCGCCCGCGGCGAGCGTTGAGGCAGGCGTCGGGAACGATGTTCAACGGCCGCGTCCCGTGCGGCGCGGTCCCGGGGCGTCGCTCCCGACCAGGAAAGGACCGAAGCCGATGACAATCGACCGCCGCGCGGCCCATGTGGCCGCCCTGGCCATCCTTGCCGCCCCGCTGCTGTGGGCCGCACCCTCCCAGGCGCAGGGCGCCAGCCACTCGACGACGGCCCAGGGTACGACAGCCCAGGGCGCCACGGCCGGGTACCACGCGGCCATGGAGAAGATGAACCGGGAGATGGCGGCCGAGGCGCCCTCCGGCAACGCGGACCGGGACTTCGCGAGCATGATGGCCAAGCATCACCAGGCCGCCATCGACATGGCCCGCGTGGAACTCGAGCATGGCCGCGACCCAGAAATGCGGAAGATGGCGGAGGAGGTCATCCAGAAGCAGCAGCAGGAGATCGGCCACCTGCGGACCTGGCTGTCCCGGCAGCCCGCGAGGTGAGGTCCAGCCGGGCCGCGCTCCCGGCGTGAGCCGCGGCCAGCCGCAACAAAATGGTGGGAAAACGTGGCTGCGGCGCGTCCACTGCGTGCTTATTGGTGCGGTCGGACGTTCGCCGGGGCGGCAGGCCGCGGCGAGCGCTGACAGGAGATTCGCATGCTTTCTCGCTTCACTTTCCTCCGCCACGGCATCCTTGCCGCCGCCCTTAGCATCCTGGTTCCCGGCGCCGCCTCCGCGCACGCGATGCTGCACTCGTCCGACCCGGCCGACGGCGCGACGCTGAACGCGTCCCCGCGCGCGCTCAACCTGGCCTTCACCGAGGACTGCCGCGTGACGTCGCTGCGCCTGGTCGACGAGGGCGGCCGGGAGCACCAGGTGCGCCGCGAGGGTGGCCGGGCCGCGTCCAGCCAAGTGACCGCCACGCTGGCGGCCCCCCTGCGACCTGGCGCCTACCGGCTCGAGTGGCGCGCGATGGGCGACGACGGGCACGTCATGAGCGGGGCGGTGCGCTTCGCGGTGAACGCGGCCCGGTGATTCTCGAGCTGCTGGGGGCGGAGCCGGACCCGCTGCGCGCCCTCTCCGTGGCGCTGCGTCTCGCCCACTACGCCTCGTGCCTCGGCGCGGCGGGCCTCGCCATCTTCGCCATGGGCTTCGGGCGCCTGCAGGAGGCTGGTGACGTCGCCGCGTGCCGCCGCCTGACCCTGGTCATGGTGGCGGCGGGGCTGGGGTCCAGCCTCGCCTGGCTGGCGGCCCAGGTCGCCCTGGCCTCGGACGGCGACCCGTTCGATGCCGAGGTGTGGGACATGATGCTGGCCTCGCGTCCCGGCATCTCCGTGCTGGTCGCCTGGGCGGGCCTGCTGGCCGTGGCGCTGGCGACCGGGATCGGGCGCGCGGCTCTGGTGCTCGGCGCCGCTGGCGTGCTGGCGGTCGCCGCGAGCTTCACGCAGGTCGGCCACACGACCCAGCACCAGCCACGGTGGCTGTTGGCGACGGCGCTGGTGGTGCACCTGCTCGCCGCGGCCTTCTGGGCTGGTAGCCTGTGGCCCCTCGCGATCGCCTCCAGGCGGGCGGGTCCGCGGGCCGCCAGCATGGTCGAGGGGTGGGCGCGGGCCGCCTCCTGGGTTGTCGCTGGCCTCGTGGTGGCCGGTGCGACGCTTGCGTGGCTGCTGGTCGGGCAGCTGGACCTGCTGGTGACCACCGCCTACGGCTGGGCCCTTCTCGCCAAGGTCGCGCTGGTCGGCGCCCTGCTGGGCTTCGCCGCCTGGCACCGCTTCCGGCTGACACCGGCCCTGGCGGCTGGCGCCCCGGGTTCCGGCGCGCGGCTGGCGGCTTCCATCGCCTGGGAGATCGTCGTGATGGTGCTGGTCTTCTGGGCCGTCGCCGAGATGACGTCGACCAGCCCGCGTCCCGAGGGAGTATAGTCGGCAGAGTGCCAACGTGGAGCGCTGGCCATGTCGGCGCGGCGCTCCGTGCGTGAACCACCTGTCCGCTGGATCCAGCCGGGCGTCCGACGCGGAAGGCTCCCCGGTGCCTTGTCCCAGATCAAGGCGCGGGCGCGGACCGGAGGGCGATGATCCGGATGTGGGAAGGAGATCCAAGATGCATGACCATGCTGAATCCTCTTGGTGGCGCAGCCGGACCGGCATCGCCGTCATCGGCTTCGTCCTGGTGGCCGCGTTCTACGTCCTCCGGGAGCACTACGCGCACGTCTTCGGCGTGCTGCCGTACCTCCTCATCCTGGCCTGCCCCCTGATGCACCTGTTCATGCATCATGGCCACGGCGGGCACGCCGGTCACGGGGAGGCGCGCGACGACGCCCGGCCGGGAGCGGAGCGCGGCGGGAGTTCCTCGTTCGGCCCTGGCCGCGGCTGACGGCGGCCGTACAGGATCCTTGGCAGCCGCAGGCGTCGCGCGGGTCAAAGCAGCCCGGCGGTGGCTCCGGCGGCCACTCTGACGTCCTGGAGGCGCAGACCGGGACGACGTGTCCCGGCTCGCCGCCTTGTGCGGCTGGAAGCGCAACCCGGCCCGAATTGACGCCTTACTGGGGTACCAGTGGAGCGGACGAACCGATGCGCCTGGCGGCGAGCGCGATCCAAGCTGTAGTTGTTCTGGCGCTCACCCTGGGCGTGTCCCTGCTTGCCGTGCCCGCTTCGGCCCATCGCGGTGTCCCCATGGCATCCGCCATCCCGGCCGCCATGCAGGCTTCCGTCCATGCGGGCCGTCCGGCACCCGCGTCCCAGGCCATGCGCTCCTCCGGCCCCGCCATGAAGGGCCGAGGGGCCGGGAAGAAGTGCTGTCCGAACTGCGGCGACAAGGGCATGCGTCCCGGCTGCTGCACCCCCGGGCATTGCGCGAGCGGCGCCGCGCTGCTGCCGACGACGCGGCCCCTGGCCGCGCTCCTGGTCAGCCGTGGCGGCTTCTTCGCCACGCCAACGGCGGCGGTCGTGGGCATCACGCCGGACCTTCCTTCTCCACCACCCCGATAGGGCGCACCAGGCCACCCGCGGAGCCCATGGCCCGCGGGAGGCGGAGCATGGCCTGACCGCTGCCGAGAGGACGCGGGACCAAGCCAGCGCTCCACCTGGACCGGCCGTCGGCCCGGCGCACGGGCTGGCGAGCCTTCCCTCACGGACGCCCCAACGGAGAAGAGAAATGCACCAGATGACCCCCGCCATGCAGGCCTGCATCGAGGAATGCCTGCGTTGCCACTCCACCTGCCTCGGCATGGCCATGAACCACTGCCTGGAAGTGGGCGGCAAGCACGTGGAGCCGCAGCACTTCAGGCTGATGATGGCCTGCGCCACCATCTGCCAGACCTCCGCCGACATGATGCTGATCGGCACGCACCACCATAAGCATACTTGCGCCGAATGCGCCGAGATCTGCGAGGAGTGCGCCAAGAGCTGCGAGGCCGTGGGTGGCATGGAGGACTGCGTCGCGCAGTGCCGCAAGTGTGCCGCGTCCTGCCGCGAGATGAGCGCCTGACGCCGAGACAGGGACCGGGCATCGGGCCTGGTCCTTGTCGCCTCAACCGGGAAGCGAACGCTTCCTGAGCAGATCAGAACCGTTTCGATGGAGCTTCGGCATGAGCCGGGAACAGCACCACAACAATCTTTTCGCAAACCTGACGGACCGGGTGGCCGACACTCTGCACGGTGCGCTGGATGGGCTTCACTTTGACTTCACGGCCGGTGGCCACGTTCATAACGTCACCTTCGGCGGTGAGAACCCCGACACCTTGGGGGGCACTGACGGCGCCGAGTTCACCTGGGGCCTGGGCGGCGACGACCGCATCGGCGGGGGCGGCATGGACGACGTCCTCCATGGCGGTGCGGGCGCCGACCTCGTCTCCGGCAACATGGGCGATGACGAGGTCGAGGGTGGCGACGGCAATGACACCCTGTACGGCGGCGCGGGCGCCGACACGGTGCGGGGTGGCGCCGGGAATGACTACCTCGACGAGGGCGAGGGCCACAGCACCGTGGACGGCGGCATGGGCGACGACACCCTGGTCGGCGGCGGCGGCCCGGATGCCTTCATGATCGGCCGGACGAGCGGCCACGACGTCATCAAGGACTTCACCGCCGGTCCCGGCATGTTCGACCACCTGGCGGTCATGGACGGCCTCCAGTGGACGGATTTGGCCTTTGCCGACACCGCGGACGGGGTACAGGTCAGTTGGGATGGCGGATCCGTCCTGCTGGAAGGCGTGTCCAAGGCGGATCTGGCGCAGGACGACTTCATGTTCGGCGACGCGGCCGAACTGCCGCCTGGCTTGCGGGAACCCGTGGGCCCATCCGACGAGGCGCCGACGCCCAGCGTCGCCGGGCCCAACATCGTTGGTGAGCCGCAAGCGGGCGCGGTGTTCGATGCCCTGGCCGACCACCTGTTCGACGGCCGCACCCTGAGCTTCGACATCGAGGGGAACGCCATCCTCCGCGGCACCGACGGTGACGACGCCCTGGCCGGGTCGTCGGAATCGGACACGGTCTTCGGGCTGGCCGGGGACGACACCATCTCGGGCCTGGCCGGGGACGACCATCTCCAGGGTGGCGACGGCAATGACACCATGGCGGGCGGCGACGGCATGGACCGCCTGATGGGCGAGGCGGGCGACGACCGGCTCTCAGGCGGGGCGGAGTCCGACGAGCTCATGGGCGGCGACGGGGACGACTACCTCGACGAGGGCGCCGCGCACGGCATGCTGAACGGCGGCATGGGCGACGACACCCTGGTCGGCGGCACCGGCGCTGACGCCTTCATGGTGTCGATGGACAGCGGCCACGACGTGGTCCTGGACTTCGAGGCGACCGGCGATGCCCAGGGCGCCTTCGACCACATCGCCTTCATGGAGGGTATCCAGCCCGCGGATGTCGTGGTCCGGGACACCGCCGAGGGCGCCCTGGTCGGCTGGGGCATGGAGGCGGACGGCACCTTCGCGGGGTCCATTCTCCTCGAGGGCGTCGGCAAGGACGACCTGCGGCAGAGCGACTTCATGTTCGCCGAGGTGCCAGGTTTCGTGGAGGGCATCGGCGACTTCGGCTCCTGGTACGTCTTCCCGGAGAGCGATGGCCCGATCGCCTGAGCCTGACGAACGTCCAATCGGGCGGGTTCCCCACGTGGCCGATGCCTGCGGGCGTCGGCCGCCCCTCAACCGATTCCTGATTTCGAGGCTTGCAGGGACTGAAGATGCCCGGCCCTCGCAGAGAGGCACTCCGCCATGAGCTACGCGCGTTTCGGCCTGATGATCCTGGTGTCGACCGTGGTCATGTTCGGCCTGATGTACCTGAACACCTACGCCCTGGAGCACGTCTTCTACAGCCAGACCCGGACCTGGATGGCCCTCGTCATGGGGGCGGCCATGGCGGTCATCATGCTGCTGTTCATGCTGGGCATGTACCGCAACCGGACCGCCAACATGGCCATCTTCGGCGCCAGCGTCCTGGTGTTCGCGGGGGCACTGTGGCTGGTCAGGAGCCAGCAGACCGTGGGTGACGTGGCCTACATGAAGGCGATGATCCCGCACCACTCCATCGCCATCATGACGAGCGAGCGCGCCCGCATCCGCGACCCGCGCGTCCGGCAGCTGGCCGACGGCATCATCGAGGCGCAGGTGCGCGAGATCGGCGAGATGAAGCGGCTGATCGCCGAACTCGAGGCGGCCCCTCCGGCCTCGTCGGCGCCGGTGCTCCAGCCAGCGCGGTAGCCTGCCTGACCAACGAGGCCGGTGAGGGGTCGAGACAGCCTGGCAGCCTCATCATGGCCGCTGGAGCGGGGCGGCTCACGCCCGCGTCCCGCTTGGCTCCGGGTTGGCGATGGCGGACGCCCGGGAGCGTCCCGGAGTGGCCTGACCGTTGAAGAGGGTGGTTAGGATCGGGTGGCGGGCCACGAAGCGGTGAAAGCCGTAGGAAGCGGCCACCGAGACGACGGTGATCAGCATGAACTCGACTTCGGCAGGCCATCCCACGGCCAGGAAGCCGACGGCAAGCCAGAGGACAATGGGGACGTGAACCAGGTACATGGTCATAGCCGCTTCGACCATCGCTGCTGAAAGCCGCGTCCGGCGGTCCAACCAGAGCCGGGCGGCGGACAGCAGCAGGTGCGCGAACAGAACGCCCACCGCAGGCATCAGGAAGTAGGTGACGGCCCGACTCATGTCGCCCTCGTCGTCCTGGAACACGGCCATGGTGGCGGCCGCGACGAGGGCGGCTGCCCAGATCGGCCAGCGTGGGCGTATGAAGGCTTCGAACCACGTCTGGCGGGACGCTATCAGGGCCCCAACCAGGAACATCAGGCCGTCGGCAACGAACTGGCCCGCCACGAAGATGCCGCCCATCAGGTAGGCAACCTCCAGCTTCGCAGCCACTACGGCACAGGCAACGGCCACCAGGCCCAGCCCCGCCAGGCCGAGCCATGCCAGCCATGGCTCCCGCTCCAGCCGGTCCTGGGCCCGGCCGACGAGGGCGCCGAGACCGCACCTGCTGCCCAGGAGCCAAAGCCCCGCGAAGAGCACGCAGTAGATGAGCAGGTAGATGAGGAACCAGAGGTGGACGGTCCAGGCGGCGCCGGGGCTGCTCATTTCAGCCAGCAGAGCCGGAATGGCGTTGCCCACGCCTCCGGCGGCGACGCCGCTGGCGAGCACCATCAGCGGGCTGACCAGGACCAGGGACGTCAGCAGAGGGATGCCAATGCGCCGTCCCCGCCCGGCCAGCCAGTGCTCCACGCCGCGCCTGCGGATCATCAGCGCGGCGAAGAAGCCCGCGATGAGGAAGAACACGGGCATGCGGAAGGTATGGCTGAACTGCAGCGCCCAGGTCACCGGGAGTGACTTCTCCGGCGACTCCACGATCCAGACGGCGTGCGCCGCGTAGACGAGGCCAACATGGTACGGGATGCCGATCAGCATCAGGATGGCCCGGAGCTGGTCCAGGAAGTCCCACCGCTGGGGGCGCGCAGGCTCTGCCTGAGTGGCGACAGTGGCGGTGCGTACGGCACTGGGATGTTGCTTGGGGTCCACGCTGACATGCTTCCGGCAAGTGACTGTGCCTGACCTCAGACACGTGGCGCAGGTTTAGCGGCTGGTGCCCGACACAGTTTTACAAGTTGTGTCTGCGGCTGGTCTGGCGGCCAACTCATGGCGGGCGCTAGTGCTCGTATGGGCAGCCCACGCGGCCGCGAGCCTGGATCGGCATGGAAGGCGACGCGCGGCCATTGGCAGTTTCCGGCACCACGGCGGCAGCGCCCGGCCTCGAGAACGCTCCGGGCAAAGCAGGCGGCCTCAGCCCACTGCAACCTGTTCCATATCAATGCGTTACCCCTGGCGTCGCTATTCAGGCGCTCTGGGTGTCCCTGGCTGGGAGGCGCCAGGGAGCCCTTGCAAGCCGCCACCGGAGGACCGATAATCCGCGCCATGAGCGAAGCTTTGGTCATCACGAGGCAAGAAGCGCGGACCACCCAGGAGGGAAAGAAGCAGCCCAAGGCTGCTCTTCGCCGCCAGCCCGCGATCGTGCGCGTGTCCAAGGTGGAGGACGCCGCACAGGTGGTGAGGCAGCCGCGCAGAACCAAGGTGACCAAGCAGGTTGCGATGGCCACCGCGGATGCTCCTGACTGGCTGTTCGAGGCGGTGTCCGCGGCGACGATGCATCCTCGCCATGCCGAGCTGGACCGCAAACTGGAAGCCGCGCGCCGGTCTAAGGCAGCCGCGACCTCCTCCTGACGGCGCCGGGGGAACCACCCTTTGATCCGCAGGAGATCCTGGGTGGTGTGTTCCGTTACGATTACCTGTGGGCCCGCGAGGAGGCGAGCGGCAACCGCAGGGGGCTGAAACAGCGCCCCAGTTGCGTCATCCTTGCTCTGGGCGCAGGCCAAGCCGTGTACTTGGCCATCAGCCACGAGCCGCCACGCGAGGGCCAGGTGGCCGTCGAGATACCTCCCGAGGTCAGGACCATCGCTGGGTTGGACGGGGCTAGGCAGTGGGTCGTCGTGTCGGAGTTCAACTTCGACCGCCATGGCCCCCGCCTTGTCGCCATCCCCGGGAGACGCGGCCAGAAACGCTACGGCACCCTCCCGCCCAGCTTCTTCGAGGAGGTCAAGAGCGCCTTCCTGGCGCAGCGGAAGGCGGGAACGCAAAAGAAGGTCGACCGCACGAAGGACGCGGCCTGACCGTTCCGGGGATAGCGCGGATTCGTCCTCGGCATCCAACTTTGCTACGCGAAACATTGTTCGCTCACGGCACGAAAAACCGATCGACAGCTAGGTGAAGCTGAGCTATTTGCCGCGCCATGAACCGGACCCCTTCGATAACCGCGGCCTGACGACCAGCATCCCTTCGGGGTGCCCGTCGTCATTCTTTGTCGCGCGAGAGGGGCTTTTCCAAATCCAGGCCATCATAGTCGTCCTCCTTCCGGGGACGCTCATGCATGCCTGACGCACGCCCTCCTCGCGCACGTCGAACGCTGCGCCGCGAACAGGAGAGCCGCATGCGCATGGTTTCCGAAGTTCCCGAAGATTCCTTCCCGCTCCACAAGGAGCTGCTCGGCCGCACCGGCGAGACAGGACCGCTGGGCGACACCGCCCGCTGCCTTGCTGCGGGCATGGTGGGCTACGTCGCCCTGAAGCCGCAGGCAACGGCGGCCGTCATCAGGCTGTGCCAGGCGCCTCCGAGCGTCACCGTGCCGCTGGTGGCGGGAATGAAGCCGCTCAGCAAGGTCTGGGTCGAGTTCACCTGGGTCGGCGTGGAGCAGCGCTGCGGCGTCCTCGGAGGCACGCTGCGTGACGGCAGCGTCTGGGCCCGCTTCGTCCAACGCAACGGCGCCAGTCCTGCCTCCTGTCTCCCCATCGCATTGCATCGGGTCGGCAAGGCACGTCGGGTCCCGACTGACTGGCAGGCACTCCTGGACGGGCGCTGGGTGGATGACCCGGCGGCGGACGAGCGCTGGCTTCGGTGGGTCACGCGGAAGCTCGTGATGGTGCGGCTCGACCCCGAATTCGACCCGCAAGATGCCCCGGCGCTGCTCAGCGACACCGGCATCCCCGACTTCATCGTGCTGGCCGCCGCCACGTCCCCCAGGTTCATGCCTGACATGGCGTCGGTAGTCGGCGCCGCCCGCTACTGAGCCTTCCGGCCGGGTGCATCGCCCGGTCGGGTCCATCCCCCTCCACGACATTTCGCAACGCGCCTCTCAGGCGCGAAGGAGAAGCCATGTCCGCATCCCAGGCAAGCACGAAGTCCTTCGACCTCGTCCACCATCTCCTCACTACCCGCAGCACTGGCCGCATCGCCGAGGTCGCCATGCGGCTCCGCAAGCAGGAACGCATTCTCCCCATCGTGCTGAAGGAGGACATCGCGACCTTCCCGGCGAACATGATGGCCCGTGGAGCTACGGCTTTCATGCTGAAGGCCGTCGCAGGCATCTGGATGCCGACAAAGTGCATCCTCGTGCAGCTCCCGCTGGGCACTGGCGCCCTGGGCGTGTTCGCCGAGGTGCGGGAGGACGGCACAGTTGACGTGTTCCGGCTCCAGTCGGACGGCGTGAATGTTCGGGATTGCCCGTTCACCACTCACCTGACGCCCGCCGACCCTAGGCCTGTCTTCCGCTGGGACCGGCTCTGGGCAGGCAAACCGCTGTTCGACGATGGTAAGCGTTGGGGGAAGTGGGCTGAGGCAAGCATGCGACTGACCTGTCATGACAAGCGCCTGACGGTTCCGGCCGTCCAGCGGTGGGCGGAGGAAGCCGTCCTCCACGACCTCTTCGCGCTGGCTCTCGCCCTGTCCCTCATCGGCACGCGCAGCATCGCCCTCGTTCGGCCGGACGGCTCGAACATCCCGATGGACGGTGGGCACGCCTGACCAATTCCGGCGCGGGCTTGTCCCGCGCCGCCCATAGCAATGGGCTCTCTGGCTTCCCCAACATGACAGTGTCGCTGGCTCGAGGAGGTGACCATGCACAACGTTCACCGGGACGGCGCCAGGCGCACCTCCCTCTACGCTACGCTCATCGCAGCTGGCCCGCCAACCAGCTACCTAGCGGTTACCTAGCGGGCACTCTTTCCGAGGCGAAGCTGTGAGGGGCAACTGCAACAACCAGGGCTACACCTCTGGGATTGTTCCTGCCGCTTGGTCTGCCTCGAAGCTTAGTAACGTGCTGGTCAGCCGGGGCGCATCATCCGCGCCATCTGCTCCATCTGCTCTGCCTCGGCACGCCTGCGCTCCACCGCCTCGCTGAGCAAGTCCGGCAGGGCGGACATGACGCGGTCCGGAATACGCCGGTCACCGCGGACCCACATCCTCACCAGTCGCGGCGTGACGTCGAGATCGACAGCCAACGGGGTCTGCCAGTCGCGGCCGTAGAGTGCCCGCCCGACCTCAACAAGGCGCTTGGCGTTTCCGTCGTCGGTGTTCTCGCCTTCGTCCATCGTCTCCCCCATCCCCGCTCGGGCACCGCATTCATCGGACGTGCGCTGGTCAGCCCTGGTTGTGGCCCCGGCGTATTCGCTGCTGCTCCCGCTGCGCCTCAAAGGCACGATTGAACCCCCGCAGCGAGACAGCCGCATCCTTCGGCGACACTCTGCCCTCATACGGCAGATACCGGAGCGCGTCGTACAGCGCTTCCCACATGTCCATGCCGCCCATCGAGACGCAGATGAGTTCGGCGTTGCCGGGCAGGCTGCGACCGATGTAGGCGCGGGCCGCGCGCAGGCCACGGATGGTCACAGGATAGGTCCGGCGGTGTTTTCCACCGATGCTGACGGTGAGCATGTTGTCCGTCTCTGTCATCATCGCTCTCCCCTTGGCGCCGAGGACTGCACTCTCGGCGCCCATCCGGATCGTTGGCTTTAGACCTCGAAGGCGGCCTTGGCGGCCTCGAGCTCGGCGACCTTCTCCTCTCGCCAGCGAGTGAGCCGCTCCCGCACCTCGGCCCGATCATCGGCGTTCAGTTCGTCGAAGACGCCCTCGGCATAGAGCTCGATGAGGGCCGCGGCGTCAGTGCCGGGCAGCTCGCCGTCGCCGACCCTCAGCGCGCCGCCGGTGACGGCGATGTGGTCGAGAGCGCCATCGATGCACTCGGACACGACCCAGGCCACCGAGACCTCGACTTCGCGGACCGTGTATCGGTCGAGATCGCCGAGCACGTGGAGCCAGTTCTCGGCGCCCTCGGCGTAGACCAGCTCGCCGTCGACCAGGTTCACGGTGCCTGGGCCGTAGCCGATGTCACGCAGGTGAGCCAGCACGGCTTCGGCAGGGGTGTCGCCTTTGTGGACGCCGCAGTCCTGGCCGGGAACACGGACGGTGTAGGTGTTGGACATCACTTGCTCTCCCAAGGGCAGTTGGCTGGGGTACCGCCCTCTTGTTCCTAACACTAGGAACAGGAAATCGCCGATCGCAAGGGAATTGACCTCGACGGCACCCATTTTGTTGGGTAAGTAGGGTTCTGCATCCGACATTGGACGACAAATGCCATCCCTAACCCGCATATGCCCTTGCCCTGCAGGGGCCACTCAGGACTGACCGAGGGCGGGTGCCGTCCTCGCTTGCTCGGAAGGGGATGGCGATGAGCGATGACATCGGCGAGGGCCTCGAAGTCGAGGCATACGACGGGGAGACCGAGGCGGCAGCCGAGGCTGTGGCGCGGCGGCCGTGGCTCACGTGGACGGCTGACCAGGTGCGGGCGCGGGACCCACTGACCTTGTGGCGCTTGCTGCCGCCTGGCGCAATGTGGGACCGCTTCCGGCCGGTGCTCGACGAGATGCGCCTGAGTGTGGCCGCCCTGCTCGCCCGGGCTGAGGCCGCGCAACCCGGTGGGGAGTATGAGAGCGAGGTGACGGTCGCGCGGCTGGGAGACGCCACCGGTTGGCGCCGCTGCGCCCGGTTGGCGCGGCAGGTCACCCAAGGGGGTGGCGGCGATCGTGGGCCGGTGGCGCACCAGCGGGCGGTCGACTTGCGCGCGACGTGCTTCTGGGTGGCCATCGCGCAGGGTGACTCGTGGAGCCGTATCCCCCTGCTCTCCATGCTGGCCGACGTCGACTATGCCGACCGCCCGGAGCACTACGCCGAGCTGCTGTCGCAGCTCGCGACCGAGCTTCCGGACACACCCGACCCGACCACCGGTGCAATTGCCCTCGGCCTGCCGCGTCCCGATCCAGTTGGCGGCGCGAAGCCTGGCTCGGCGCCTGCGCGCCCTACCGGCGCCGAGGCGCTGCGGGCGGCGTTGGACGATGCCGCGGCCAGTCCCGGCTGGGCGCGGGTGATTGTGGGCCCCTTCGACCCTGCATCGCTCCCGTCGCACCTGCGCCGGTACGGCGAAGCCCTTGCGAAGCCGCTGCGGGTGCGAGAGTGGCCGGACCCGGAGCGCCTGCGCGAGCAGCTCCTCGCCGAGTTCCCTTGGTGCCACGAGGCAGTGGACCGCATCTGCTCCGACCTTTCGCTGGCCCGGCGCATCGGCGGCCAAGCCGTTCGACTGGCACCAACGGTGCTCATCGGGCGCCCGGGCGCCGGGAAGAGCAGGCTTGCGCTTCGGCTTGCGGAGCTGGTGTCAGCAGGGCACGGCCCCCGCTACACCACGGCGACTGGCGCGGGCATGAGCGACAATCGCTTCCTGGCCGGGACTGCGAAGGGGTGGGCAACGGCGGAACCTGGATGGGTGGCCAAGTCTCTCGCAGAAACGCGGTTCGCCAATCCAACGCTGGTTGTCGATGAATTGGACAAGGTCGGCGGCAACGAGATGAACGGGCGGCCCCAGCACACCCTCATCAGCCTCACGGAGCCGTCCACGGCGAAGCGGGTCACCGACGAAGGGCTGGGCGCCGTCCTCGACACCAGCCGGTGCACATGGCTGTTCACGGCCAACGACCGGCGGGGCATTGACCCGGTCCTCAGGGCCCGGCTTCGTTTCCTCGAGGTGCCTCTGCCGCGCCCCGAGGACTACGCGGTGCTGCTCCACGGCATCTGCCGCGATCTCGCCAAGGAGTTCGGCGGCGCCGGTACGGACGTCCTGCCCGAGCTGATGCCCGAGGTAGCCGACGCTTTGGAGAGCGGGTTCCGGTCCGGGCGCCTGTCCGCTCGCGGCTTGGCGAAGCTGGTCCGGCGCGCCATCGAAGGCGCCGCCGAGGCTGAGGCCGCTCAGCCCCGGCACTGATGCCTCAGCCGCGGACGGGTGCCCGGGCCACGATGCGGAGCATCTCCCGGCGCACGAGGTGCGGAATAACCCGCCCGGCGGCCTCGCGGCCGGTGCGGACGAACGCCATCCGCTTGGGGTAGCGGGCCTGCTGCTCCAGTGCGACGAGCAGGATGAGGCGCCCGCGGCCAGCCCTGCCTCGGGCACGCCGATAGACGCCGTACTGCCCCTGGCCGCCGCCCCATCGGCCCCCAGGGCGGCCGACGAAGACCAACTTTTGCCGCAGCAGCCGGGGAACGGTGCCGCGGTTCAATCCACCGAAGCCGTTGGTCCGCTGGCGGATGGGAACGGCCCACGACTTCCGGCCGACGTCGGAAGGGCGCGCCACACCGCCTCGCTCTTGCTTCTGGCCAAGGGCATTGAGGCGCCGCTGGAAACCAGGGTCGGAATGGCCCAGGAAGACCGTGGCGGTGGCCGTGGGCGCGGGGGTCGCCTTCTTCACCTGCACGGCCCTGAGCACGCCTGGCGTCGGTCGGTCGAAGACCATCCGCATATGCTCCTGGACCTTCGCCCGCGCCTCGAAGGCGGCGTCGTTCGCCGCGGACGCCGCGGCGGCCGGGAGCACGGTCCGGAACGCCTTCAGGCGGGCGCCGGACGAAGGGGACATGCGGATGGTCGCGCTAATCATGCCCCGACCCTACGCGCCCCCCACGCACTGCTCCGAGCGCCACGGTAACGGTGCAGGTGCAGGGATACGTGCCTTGGTCCGGGCCATACCCAGCACCCTGGGCCACGACCTGGGCCGGGGGCGACAGCCCCTTTTCTTGCTCGGATATAGGACATCAGGGCCGAATCACGGCTAAGTGCCGGTCGTATAACGATTTTTGTCCCAGGAAGCCCTCGCGCGCGACGGGTACGTTCAGGTGCGAGGGAGCATGTTCTGGTCCGGGCCATGACTCTGTGCTGGGGCGCAGCCCCTTTCTTTGGATATAGGATATCAAGACCGATTTAATGCTAAGTGCCTATAGATGAAGGATTTCTTGTTCGGCAAGGATTGGCGCCGGAATCCTTGCTTTCTTGCCCGCCGCTCCCGGACACTGAAGGCACCCTACCGGTGAACCCCCACCGGCGCTACCGAGAGCAGTCCCGGCCGATGCCCACCGCCCCAAAGCAGTACCACCTGCGCCCACGCGCACGCACCGCCCCCGAGGGCGCCGGTGCGTGGCCCGGCGCGACATACCCCGACTGCACGGTGTCCCCATCCTTGGCGGACGCCGCGACCCTCAAGGATTTCGAGGTCCCCGTCGACCCTCGCACGTGGCTCGAGGCGCCGCCGAGCTGGACGCCGTCCCAGCTCGCCGTGAACCTGGCCCTGGCCGGGATGTGGATCCTCGGCGCCCGCGACTGCTCCGCAAGGTGGTTCGCCATCCGCTGCGCCGTTCCGCAGCGGGAGCTGAAGGCCGCGCTGGCAACCGCGGCTCGCGGCCCGGGCCATCCCATGGCGCGGCTCGAGGGGAATAAAGTCGTCCTCGAGCGCGCAGACCTCGGCCTGCGCGCCCCGGCGGCCTTCTGGCGGTTCGACGTCCACATGCTGGCGCGGGCACGGAGCGCACAGGGCGCCCGCGCTTGGCTCTTGTACGCGCAAGCGGCCGCATCGAAGCGCAGAGAGTTCACGCTCCACCTGACGACCGTCGAGATCCGCAAGGCCCTCGCCCTGCGCGACAAGATGGATCCGATGCCGGTGCTACGCTTGGCCGCCGCCGCGCTTGGTGACGCCGAGGTGGCGGCTTTCAATGGCCATCGCCTGCTAACGGCCGAGACGCCGGATGGCGTCGTCATCGCGGCGCCGCGTACCGCCTTCCGGACGCGCTGGATGCCGCCGCATGTTCTCGGCAGGTTCGGCGTCTACGATGGCAAGGTTGGGCACCTTGATGTCGGCGTGGGCAGGACGGAGAGCCTGCGAGCGTGGCTCGGCGCCCTCGAGGAGAAGGGACTGAAGGGCCACTTCGGCGCGGCGAAGGGGCTGTGGCTGGCCGTTGTCAGCGCAGCCGACGAAGGAATTGAGAGCCCTGTCCCTGGCTACTCCACCACCCAGCTCCGTGCGGCGCTGGCACGCGTGGGGGCCACCAAGGCCTTCGATGGCTTCGTGGATCACCTTGTCAAGCTGGCGGGCGCCCAGCCCGGCGCACCGGCGCCGCTGCCATGGATGGTCAGCGGCAAGGATTCGAAGGCACTTGCAGCGGCCCGCCTGGCGCGCGCCAAAGGCGAGCCGCGCGTCGATGTCGGGCCGGTCGTGCTGGTGCCGTACGTGGCCCCGACCCGGCATCTCACCACCGTCGACGACACGTACATCGCGCGCGCCATCCGCGACCGGCTCGAGTGGCGGAATGCGTCTGCATACCCTGAGGCGACCGCATTCATCCGCCGCGTCCTGGAGCTCCTGTGGCAGCCGATTAAGGCCGAGGACGACACGCCCAACGGAGATATCGCGCGCCTGCAGGCGACCGCGCGGCGGGACTTCTACGACGATTACGCGCTGCGCGACACCATCTCGTGGGTATGGCAGATCCATGAGGACGAGCTGCTCCCCCTCTCCGACGCCTGGAACTCGGCCGAGGGTGGCATTACCCGCCGCAATAAGAACCAGACCGTCTGGGTGTGGGACATCCTCGGCGACGTTGCGTCGATTTGGTCCGAGGCGGTGTACCAGGCGACGAGCCGTGCTCCAGGGCGCGGCAGGGCGCTTGGGTTCAGCCTCGGGGCCACGTCCGCAGATGACGAGCCCAAGCGCAAGCCCACCACGGCGAAAGTCCGCGCCGAACGCCGTGCCGAGGTCGAGCGGCTCCGGGCCAAGGCCGCCGCGCGGGTCGCGGCCGAAGAGGCGGCCGCGCAGGTGGAGCGGGTGCGCCGCGATGCCGAAGCCAGGAGCCGCGCCGAGGCGGCCGAGCAGGCCGCTGCGGCGCCGGTGCTTCAGTGCGACCCGGACGGCCCGGAAGACCGGGAGATTCCTTGGTAGCATGTCGCCAATGAAAAGAAGCGCCGGGTAGTCAAGGATAAAGTGGCTCCGGCGCCTTGCGATCGCGGGTGTGAATTGTCCACGTCCATGTTGGGCGTGTTGAAAGCACCAATAGACACGGCCTCCAAACCCCTGGGGGAGCAACGTCGTGAACGATTTCAAGGCGGCCTACGCGGCCGACTGGCAAGCCGCATCGAAGCGGGAAGCATGAATAAGCGCCGCGCTTGCGGCGGCCACCGGCCTCACCCTCTTGGCGCAGGGCATCGGTGCCGGGTCTGCGGAGAGGATAGAGGGCTACTCCCGGGACCATGGGTGCCCGGCCGGAGAGGCGGACTACGCCATCGTCGGGGTGCCGCTGGACGTGGAGATCACCGGCCCACTCCAAGCCCCACGCACCCCTCTGGCTCCGGCCAGACAAGCTCGCCGCCGCCCGCGCGGCCCTCGCCACCGGCAGAACGACCATCGCCCTACTTGCCGACGTCGGCACGGGCGCCACGCCCTGGCGGGTCCGGGGCATCGTCCTCGACAGGACATTTCTGGACCGCGCCGAAGCCTTCAAGCGCCGCGACTTCAGGCTCCGTGGCTTCCCCAAGACCTACGCCCTCGTCCCTGCCGCGGACCCGGCTGTGCTGAGTTGGGATGCCACCGTCGCCGTGGTGAAGGGCATGGCTCCCGCGACGCGGCGCCCTGCCCCATGGGTGCCCCCCGGCCGGTTCGCGCCACCGGCGCCCGCCGTCTCTCGCACCGCGCTCCGGCTGGTCCCGGCCGCCGCGCCGCGTGCACCGGCGCCCGTTATCGGCGCGGCGCCCGGCCGAGTTCCCGGCACCCTACCCCGCCCCGTCAGGTTCAGCCCGTTCCGGCAGCGGGAGCGCGTCGCCGCCTGAAGTTGAGCCGAGGTCCAGGCTGCCCTGCTTCGGCAGGGCGTGCTTGTAGTGAACCCGGTACGTCTTCTTGCGTCCCTCGCCGAGAGCTTCAAGGCGCCAGCTCTCGAGGCCGCCAGCGGCGATCAGGTCATCGAAGGCGTGGGTGAGATCCTCGCGGAACCTCGCCCGCTGCTTCGAGGGCAGGGCGTCGAAGTCGCGACCGGCCAGCTCGCCGAGTGTGTCCAGCCCGACCCAGCTGTGGTTCGGCTGAGAGTCGATGTGCGGCCACCACGCCCGCGCGAAGTCGCTCCGCAGACGGAAGTAGACGTCGGCATTCAGAGAGACGAGGTGCTTGGCCTCGAAGGCCCGTCGCACCCACTCGCCATATGCTACGCGCACCCTGGCATCCAGGCTGGGGCCGTCCCACTCGATTGACCCGATGATGCCGTCCGACCAGCCTGCGGCGGGTAGGCGCCCCGCCTTCATCGCTGTTTCGTAGGCATCGTAGGAGCCCGTGAACACCCGCAGGCTCGTCTCCCGCAGCTCCTCGCAGATGCGGAGTGCCGTGAGCAGGTTGTTCACGTGGACGGAAACGCCGGACGCACGTAGGATCTCGCGCCACGTCGTCTCGGTGCGGTAGACGCCACCGGCGGGCCTGCCATCCGGCCCAACTATTTCGAATCTCCTCGCGCGGAGCCGGAAAAGCGCGACCAGCATATCCCTGTGCTTGGTGCCCAACTCCCTTCCGCGCACTTCGATGACCGCGTACGGCCGGACCGCCACGATGCGGGTCGTGCGTTCTTCGGAGAGCCCGTTGCTGCGGGGTGAGAATGCCGCTGCGCGAGCCAGCTTGCTGGGCATGACGGCGGGAAGGCGCCGCCCGCGCATGTTGCGCCGGGTGCGCTCCAGGCGCTCGAGCCGCGCTTGCTCCGCGGCTGTCAGCTCGGCCATGATTCTACCCCCGCGGTTACGCCCCCTCTTCGCACTAGCACGCTTGTGGATGCCTGTCCGCAAAAAGGGAACGCTGGGGGTGTAGTCGCGGAATGCCGCCGGTAGTATCGCGGAATGCCGCCGGTAGAAACGGCCATGTAGAGCTTTGATTTGAAAGCGCTTTTCGCCCATAGACTCTATTGAATAGACGAATCACAGACGTCTCCGCGGGGCAACCGGCTGGGGATAACTCGCTCAGGAAGCGGCATTGAAGTGAAGCGGGCTCCAGCCGAATCGGCAAGTGATTGATTGCGATCGGTTTTTGAGTGAACGGCGGGGGTAGAATGCATGGAAGGGTGGGACGCCGGAACCAGGCGCCGCTCTCCCATTCTACCCCCGCAATTCCGCCAACTTCCGGTGTCTTGCAAAGGGTTGGATGACGCTCATGGGGAACCCAGGAGACACCCCATGTACAGCAGCATCCCCCCGACTCATGTCGCCGTCGCGACGAGCGAAACGGTGGCGTTCGATCGCCTCGAGCACGCCAGCGACACCGTCCGGCTTCTCACCGGCCCGCTGACCGACAGCGCCGCAGGCACCCGGCGGGACATCCTGCAATGGACCCGAACCGCTTGCGAGGCATGGGAGCAGCGTGAGCCCGGCGCCCAGTCCGACCAGTGGGTCGGGGCGCTCAGAGCCGACGGCGACGCCTACGCGCTTTGCGAACCCTCGCATATGGGCGGATGGCCTTTGATGCACTTCAGCGACCGCGCGTCCGCCGAAGCCGAGTGCGCGGCCCTGCAGGTCGCCGTAACCGGGTGCCGCGTTGTCCGCGTGACTGTCCGTCAGGCACTCGGTTGCCTGCTGGCGGCCGGTGGCGCGGTTGGCGCCCCGTGGTGGTTCGCGACCAGCCGGACGAGCTGGTGCATCGCGCCAGGGTACGAGACGCCGATCCTGTGGCTCAACGAGACAGCCGACCTGCGCGGCCGCCTTTACCGCGTTCCCGTGGCGGACTTCGTGGCCCGCCTAGCGGTCTGACGGCCTGACTTGCGAGCGGCTCGGCGGCTCTGGGCAGGCGCCCCGGGCATCCGCTCAGAGGCCGCGCATGGACCCTGCCAACGACAACCGGCCCGCCCGCCCGGCGGCTCCAGCGATGGCCCTGGGGGACGATCGCCCCCATCCTAGGTCTGATCGTCGGCGGCGCAGCACTACTGGCAGCATTCAGCACGCTCGTCGCGGGTGCCGCACGGGCGGTGCGCCGGTGACCGACACACAACTCAGCCTCGCCCTCGGCTACGCTGTCGAACGCCGCCAGCCACTGTTCGACGCGAATGTCGACCGATGCCGCCTCTCTGACGACCCGGTTCGCAGCCTCTTGCTAGGCCTCTTCGGAGCACTGCCCCGAGAACGCCTAGAAAGCCGAAAGAAAGCTGCTTTCTAGGCGCTTTCTGTCCCTGACATCGTTGCTTCCTTGCGTTGGCAGTGGGCACACTAGGCCCAAGGGTTAGCGCGACGCTAACCATCCCCCACCCCAGGGAGAGCATCCATGTCCGACACCGACCCCTTCGCCGCCATCCCCGCGCCGGTGCTCAGCCTCGTTCGCGCGCTGTGGCACGAAGGCGCTGCGCGCGTCGAGCTCCACGAGCGCGAGGACACCGTCTGGCTCTGCGACGCCGGTGGTGCCCGGTCGTGGAGCGTGCGGCTCCTTGACACGCACGATAGCGGTCACGTCGCGCTGGTCGTGCACACCCATACTGGCCGCACCTTCCGCATGTCCGGGAGCCTGAGCGGCCTCGCCGAGGAACTGCGCGCGCGCGCCGAGGCGGCCGCGGCAGGTGACGCCAACGAGGACCCCGTTCACGCGGCGGCTGACGCCATTGCGAAGGGGACGGGCACTGAGGCCACTCCCTTCTTCCGACGGGTGGTGGCCGTGCACCACGAGACCTACCGCCGCGTCTCCAGATGGACCGCAAGGTCGCTCGTGGTCGACCTCGAGATGTTCGATGGGCGGCGCGCCACGGCATACGTGGGCGTCCCGAACTACCCCGGGGACCATTACTCGTTCAGCTTCTCCGCCCTGGACGGTGGCGCCTTTGAGCGGGCGGAAGGCGGCTGGCGCCGCACCGGCCAGCCAGTCAGTGGCCTCGAAGCGACGCATGGAGACCTGGCCGCCGCGCCCCCGCAGCCTACCACCCTGGAGATTAGGGCGCCCACCGGCACAGTCATCTGGTCCGGACCGGCGGACGGCAAACGGGCCGTATTGCTGGCCGGACGGCGCCTGCTGCGGGAGTGGACCGGCCGAAGCTTCCAGTGCACGGCGTGGCTCCTGGATGGGCACGGCGAAGTTGAGGTGACGTCCGACCTCGCCGCCATGCGTCGAGATGCCGACAGGATGACGTCGCGCGCGGTCAACGACGTCCGCGCCAGCGCCGCCGCGATGCGGCGCCGGGCGGAACAGCAACAGCAGGCGAAGGAGAAGGTGGCATGAAGACCCCCAAGATGGTCCGGCTCTACATCCACGAGCGCTACGCGGATGGCACCGAGGAAGAGATCATCGAGAGCAAGGTCACCGGGCGCCGCTCGCAGACCATCACGGCGCAGCGCTACCGGCGCATGGTCGAGCTGCACGCTGCGGGGGTGCCCGAGGGCACCCGCGGCCCGGACGGCCTCGATGTCGTGTACGCCGACTACGCCGACGGCAGCCGCGAGGAGATCACGGCGTCTTTCTATGCGGACGGGTGGCGTGCGTGGCGGGAATACCGCGAGATGTGCGGCGAGTTGGAGCCGCTGGAGCCGGACGAGGTTGTGGGTGCGGCATCGGGTTCCTCATCCACCGCGGCTAGTCTGCCCGCCGTCCCTGAGGCGGCGCCAGGCGACGTCACGAGCGAAGGCGAGGACACCATGGCAGGCGGTGCCCCGCCCCGGCTACGCGCACGGAATGCGCAGTTCCACCCCATTGGGCCTAGTTCTCTGGCGGATATCTTTGCGGCTATTCTGGACGTTCCCGATAATCCCACCCAGCAACTGACGAGTGGCCTGACTACCCGCGGGCAACGAGGTTTTAACGCGGCGAACGACCTAGTGAAGGGCGCCGCCTTGCTTGCCGCCGCGAAGCCCGAGGAGCTGCAGCGGCTGTTCGATGCCGTTATCGAAAGCGTCGAGGCCGACATCTACGAGCAAGGGACTATGCTCGAGCAGCTCGTGAAGTGTGCCCAGTGCCCCCCCGTGGTGGCCGCAGCAACCGAGCAACTCGCACGCCTCAACGAAATGCACCGCCGCCGCCTGGCGGAGCGTGCTGCGGCCCGGAGACACGCGGAGTCCGGGGCCGCTGAACCGGTAGTGGCGCCGGAGCCGGAACCAGAGCAGACGCCGCAGCCGCCCCCACCCCGCAGCGGATGGACCGGCGCGGACCTGCGTGCCTGGCGGACGCGTATGGGCTGGTCCCAGCCCCGAGCGGCCCAGGAATTAGGCATGCACGAGATCAACCTCAGCAAGCTCGAGAACGGGCGCCAGACAATCCGGCCAACTGTCCGGCGTCTCGCTGAGTGCCTGGAGATGCTGGCCGCCAGGGGCGTCCCGGCGCCCTGAGCCGATCGGGCGCCTGCCGAACGCAGGCGCCCGGACTTCTCCGGAACCCATGTCGAATTGCCCTTGCGAACGGCCGAGGCGTGGCACACTTCGCCCCTAGGGTTAGCGTAACGCGG
>NZ_PDNU01000032.1 GCF_002631185.1 Teichococcus rhizosphaerae
AGCGGAAGAGAGACAGGCGCCAGACATGGACAGCCAGAACATCCGCATCCGCCTCAAGGCGTTCGATCACCGCGTGCTGGATGGCAGCACGCGGGAGATCGTGAACACCGCGAAGCGGACGGGCGCGCGCGTGCGTGGGCCCATCCCGCTGCCGACGGAGATCGAGCGTTTCACCGTGAACCGCTCGCCGCACGTCGACAAGAAGAGCCGTGAGCAGTTCGAGATCCGGACTCATCGGCGTCTGCTTGATATCGTCGACCCCACCCCGCAGACCGTGGACGCGCTGATGAAGCTCGACCTGGCCGCCGGCGTGGACGTCGAGATCAAGCTCTAAGGCCCGGGGAGCAATCTGCCATGGCCGCGAAGAATGGTCGCACCGGCCTGATCGCGAAGAAGCTGGGCATGACCCGGCTGTTCAACGACGACGGCTCGACCGTGCCCGTCACCGTGCTGCACCTGGACCAGGTGCGCGTGGTGGCCACCCGCACGGAAGAGAAGGACGGTTACAATGCGGTTCAGCTTGGCTTCGGCCAGGCGAAGCCGAAGAACGTCTCGAAGCCCAACAAGGGTCACTTCGCCAAGGCGGGTGTCGAGGCGCCGAAGAAGGTCGTGGAGTTCCGCGTGGCGGCTGACGCCGTGCTGGAGCCCGGCGTGAAGCTCTCCGCGAATCACTTCGTGAAGGGCCAGATCGTCGACGTGACGGGCGCCTCGAAGGGCAAGGGGTTTGCCGGCGCCATGAAGCGCTGGAACTTCGCCGGCCTCGAGGCCTCGCACGGCGTGTCGATCTCGCACCGCAGCCACGGTTCGACGGGCAACCGTCAGGACCCTGGCAAGACCTTCAAGAACAAGAAGATGGCTGGCCATCTGGGCGTTGAGCGCGTGACCACGCAGAACCTGGAGGTCGCCGGCTTCGACCTCGACAAGGGGCTGCTGATGGTCAAGGGCGCGGTGCCTGGTGCGAAGGGCGGGTATGTGCTCGTGCGCGACGCGGTGAAGACCGCCCGCCACGCCGACGCGCCGTTCCCCGCGGCCGTGGCCTGAGGGTAAGGACATGCAGGTTCCTGTCATCACCCTGGACAACGGCCAGGCCGGCGAGATCGATCTGCCGGACGCGCTGTTCGCCGCCTCCCCCCGCGCCGACATCATGGCGCGCGTGGTGCACTGGCAGCTCGCCAAGCGCCGCGCCGGCACCCACAAGGTGAAGGGGATGGGCGAGGTTTCCGGGACGACCAAGAAGCCGTATCGGCAGAAGGGTACCGGTAACGCCCGCCAGGGCTCGCTCCGCGCGCCGCAGTTCCGCACCGGTGGTGTGGTGCACGGCCCCGTCGTGCGCGACCATGGCTACTCGCTGAACAAGAAGGTCCGCCGCCTGGGCCTGATCAGCGCGCTGAGCCAGAAGGCCGCCGAGGGCAAGCTGATCGTGCTCGACGCCGCCTCGCTGGGCGACGCCGCCAAGACCTCCGCCATGGCCTCCAAGGTCAAGGCGCTGGGCTGGAAGAGCGCGCTGGTGGTGGACGCCGCGGTCGAGGACGGCTTCGGCCGCGCCGTGCGCAACCTTCCGCATGTGAACGTGCTGCCCACCATGGGCGCCAACGTTTACGACATCCTGAAGCATGACGTGCTGGCGGTGACCCGCCAGGCCGTCGAGGCTCTGAAGGAGCGGCTGGCATGAGCGAGACCGCGACCAAGAAGAAGCCCGTGATCTCGCGCGAGAAGATGTATCTGACCATCCTCGCGCCGGTCATCACCGAGAAGGCCACCGGCCTCGCGGAGCAGAACCAGGTCACCTTCAAGGTGCCGCTGACCGCTTCCAAGCCGGAGATCAAGGCCTCGGTCGAGGGTCTGTTCGGGGTGACGGTCGTCACCGTGAACACCCTTGTCATGAAGGGCAAGACCAAGCGGGTGCGTGGCCGTGAGGGCCAGCGCTCCGACTGGAAGAAGGCGGTCGTCCGTCTGGCCGAGGGCCAGAGCATCGACCTCACCACGGGGCTCGCTTAACGCCATGGCGCTGAAGCACTTTAACCCGGTCACCCCCAGCCAGCGCGGCACGGTCCTGATCGACCGCTCCGAGCTGTACAAGGGCAAGCCGGTCAAGCAGCTGACGGAGGGCAAGAGCCACTCCGGCGGCCGCAACAATCATGGCCGCATCACCGTCCGGTTCCGGGGCGGCGGGCACAAGCAGAGCTACCGCGTCGTCGATTTCAAGCGCCGCAAGTTCGATGTGCCGGCCACCGTGGAGCGGCTGGAATACGACCCGAACCGCACCGCCTTCATCGCGCTGCTGAAGTACGAGGATGGCGAGCTCGCCTACATCCTCGCGCCGCAGCGCCTGAAGGTGGGCGACACGGTCGTGGCCGGTGAGCGCGTCGACATCAAGCCCGGCAACGCGATGCCGCTCGGCTCGATCCCGGTCGGCACGATCATCTACAACATCGAGATGAAGCCTGGCGCCGGCGGCAAGATCGCCCGCTCGGCCGGCACCTACGGGCAGCTCGTCGGCAAGGACGCCGGCTATGCCCAGGTGAAGCTGATGTCCGGCGAGCTGCGCCTGGTGCGCGGCGAGTGCATGGCCTCGATCGGTGCGGTGTCCAACCCGGACAACCAGAACCAGCACATCGGCAAGGCTGGCCGCTCGCGCTGGCTGGGCCGCAAGCCGCATCAGCGCGGCGTCGTCATGAACCCGGTCGACCACCCGCATGGTGGTGGCGAGGGCCGGACCTCGGGTGGCCGCCACCCGGTGACGCCGTGGGGCAAGCCCACCAAGGGCTACAAGACCCGCACCAACAAGCGCACGGACAAGCTGATCGTCCGTCGCCGCAACGTGACGAAGGGCTGACCGCGATGTCGCGCAGTGTCTGGAAGGGGCCGTTCGTTGACGGCTACCTGCTGAACAAGGCGGAAGCGGCCCGTGCCTCCACCCGCAACGAGATCATCAAGATCTGGTCGCGCCGGAGCACGATCCTGCCGCAGTTCGTCGGGCTGACCTTCGGTGTCTACAACGGCAAGAAGTTCATTCCCGTCCAGGTGTCCGAGAACATGGTGGGCCACAAGTTCGGCGAGTTCTCGCCGACGCGCACCTTCACCGGGCATTCCTCGGACAAGAAGGCGAAGCGGGGCTAAGCGATGAGCAAGCCAAAGCACGAGCGCACGCTCGCCGAGACCGAGGCGAAGGCCGTGACCCGGAACATCCGGGTCTCGCCCTACAAGCTCAACCTGGCCGCCGGGCTGATCCGTGGCAAGAAGGCGCAGGACGCGGTGGCGATCCTGACCTTCTCCAAGCGCCGCATCGCCCAGACGGTGAAGGCGACGCTGGAGAGCGCCATCGCGAACGCGGAGAACAACCACCAGCTCGACGTCGACCGCCTGGTCGTGTCGCGCGTGGAGGTGGGCCGCGCCATCGTGATGAAGCGCTTCCATGCGCGCGGCCGCGGCAAGGCGGCGCGGGTGGAGAAGTGGTTCAGCCACCTCTCCATCGTGGTTGCCGAGAAGCAGGCGGACGCCGAGCCGGCGCAGCAGGAGGCCGCGTAAACATGGGCCACAAAGTCAATCCGATCGGGCTGCGGCTCGGCATCAACCGGACCTGGGATTCCCGCTGGTTCGCCGATGCCGACTATTCCCGCCTGCTGCACGATGACCTGAAGCTTCGTAACACGCTGAAGTCGCGCCTGAAGGGCGCCGGCGTGTCGAAGGTCATCATCGAGCGTCCGGCGAAGAAGCCCCGCGTGACGATCCACGCCGCCCGTCCGGGCGTCGTGATCGGCAAGAAGGGCGCCGACATCGAGGTGCTGCGCAAGGACCTGGCGAAGCTCGCCGGGGCCGAGGTCGCGCTGAACATCGTCGAGATCCGCAAGCCGGAGATCGAGGCGCAGCTGGTGGCCGAGAGCATCGCCCAGCAGCTGGAGCGCCGCGTGGCGTTCCGCCGCGCGATGAAGCGCGCCGTGCAGTCCGCCATGCGCCTCGGCGCGGGCGGCATCCGGATCAATTGCGGCGGCCGCCTGGGCGGCGCCGAGATTGCCCGGATGGAGTGGTACCGCGAGGGCCGCGTGCCCCTGCACACCCTCCGCGCGGACATCGACTACGGCACGGCGACCGCGAAGACGACCTATGGCACCTGCGGTGTGAAGGTCTGGATCTTCAAGGGCGAGATCATGGCGCACGACCCGCTCGCGCAGGATAAGCGCGCGGCGGAGCAGGCGCCGCAGCGCTGAGGATAACGGACAATGCTTTCCCCGAAGCGCACGAAGTTCCGTAAGGCGCACAAGGGCCGCATCAAGGGCGTGGCGAAGGGCGGCTTCACGCTGTCCTTCGGCGGCTTTGGCCTGAAGGCTCTCGAGCCGGAGCGCGTCACCGCGCGCCAGATCGAGGCCGCGCGTCGTGCCATCACCCGCGCCATGAAGCGCCAGGGCCGGGTGTGGATCCGCATCTTCCCCGACGTTCCCGTCTCCACGAAGCCGGCGGAAGTCCGCATGGGTTCGGGCAAGGGCGCGCCGGAGTACTGGGCGGCCCGCGTCAAGCCTGGTCGCATCATGTTCGAGATCGACGGCGTCTCGCTCGAGACGGCGCGCGAGGCGCTGACCCTCGGCGCGGCCAAGCTGCCGATCAAGACCAAGCTCGTGACCCGCCTGGGCG
The DNA here is from genome assembly GCF_002631185.1 of Teichococcus rhizosphaerae. GTDB lineage: Bacteria > Pseudomonadota > Alphaproteobacteria > Acetobacterales > Acetobacteraceae > Pseudoroseomonas > Pseudoroseomonas rhizosphaerae. The sequence goes on from NZ_PDNU01000032.1 coordinate 4,630, forward strand.
CGGCGGAGGCCTGATCCTATGACCAAGATCGTGGATGTCCGCGCCAAGAGCGCGGACGAGCTCAAGGCGATGCTGCTGGACCTCCGCAAGGAGCAGTTCAACCTGCGCTTCCAGCGCGCGACAGGCCAGCTTGAGGCGGTTTCCCGCATCAAGGTGGTGCGCCGCGACATCGCCCGTGTTAAGACCGTCCTGGCCGAGCAGTCCCGCTCGGCCGCCAAGGCCTGACGAGGAGACCCCGGCTATGCCGAAGCGCGTCCTCACCGGGCGGGTGGTCAGCGACAAGATGGACAAGACCGTCACGGTCTTGGTCGAGCGTCGCGTGATGCACCCGCTCTACAAGAAGTTCATCCGGCGCTCCAAGAAGTACGCCGCGCATGACGACGCCAACCTGTGCAAGGAAGGCGACGTCGTGGCGATCGAGGAGTGCCGCCCGATCAGCAAGCGCAAGACCTGGCTGGTGATCGAGCGCAATGGCGCTGCGGTCGAGACCGCCGGCTTCACCGTGGGCGCCCCCGCGGCTGCCGACGCGCAGGCCTGAGAGTCGAGACTGACCGATGATCATCGTTGAGTCCAACCTCGAGGTCGCCGACAACTCGGGCGCGCGCCGCGTCCAGTGCATCAAGGTGCTAGGCGGCTCCAAGCGCCGCACCGCCTCGGTGGGCGACATCATCGTGGTGTCCGTGAAGGAAGCGATTCCCCGCGGCAAGGTGAAGAAGGGCGACGTGCAGCGCGCCGTGATCGTGCGGACGGCCTATCCCGTCCGCCGTCAGGACGGCACCGTCATCCGCTTCGATCGCAACGCGGCCGTGCTGCTGAACAAGCAGAACGAGCCGATCGGCACCCGCATCTTCGGGCCCGTCGTGCGCGAGCTGCGCGCGCGGAAGTTCATGAAGATCATCTCGCTGGCGCCGGAGGTTCTGTAATCCATGGCCGCGAAGATCAAGAAGGGCGACCGCGTCCAGATCCTGACGGGGAAGGACAAGGGCAAGCGCGGCGAAGTGCTGCGCGTGCTGCCGGAAGAGGGCCGTGCCGTGGTGCAGGGCCTGAACATGGTGAAGCGCCATACCAAGCCGAAGGGCATGGGCCAGCAGGGCGGCATCGTAGAGAAGGAGGCCTCGCTGCACCTCTCCAACGTTGCCCTGATCGACCCCAAGTCTGACAAGCCGACCCGCGTCGGCTTCAAGGTGCTTGAGGACGGCAAGAAGGTCCGGGTCGCGAAGGCCTCGGGCGAGGTGATCGACGCATGAGCGAGGCGAAGGAACTGCCCCGCCTCCAGCAGCATTATGCTGAGACGGTGCGCAAGGCCCTGGCGGAAGAGTTCGGCTACAAGAACCCGATGGAGGTTCCCAAGCTGAGCAAGATCGTCATCAACATGGGCGTGGGCGAGGCCGCGGGCGACCAGAAGAAGCTCGACGCCGCCCTGGCCGACCTGACGATGATCGCCGGCCAGAAGCCGGTGAAGACCCTGGCGAAGAAGGCGATCGCCGGCTTCAAGATCCGCCAGGGCCAGGCCATCGGCTGCAAGGTGACGCTGCGTCGCGCCCGGATGTTCGAGTTCCTCGACCGTCTGGTGACGATTGCGCTGCCGCGCATGCGTGACTTCCGCGGAATCCCTGGTAATAGGGGCTTCGACGGGCGGGGGAACTATTCCCTCGGCCTGAAGGAGCAGATCGTGTTCCCCGAGATCAGCTACGACAAGGTGGACGCGATCCGCGGCATGGACATCGTGTTCGTCACGACGGCGAAGACGGACAAGGAGGCCAAGGCCCTGCTGAAGGGCTTCGACCTTCCTTTCGTCAACTGAGTTTGGAAAACCGCCCTGGTACCCTGAGCCATGGGTGCCGGGCAGGTTCCGGAGGATTTAAACCGCATGGCCAAGACCTCGGCTGTCGAGAAGAACAAGCGCCGCGAGCGCCTCTCGAAGCTGCATTCCGCCAAGCGCGCCGCGCTGAAGGCCACGATCATGGATCGTGAGCTTCCGGTGGAGGAGCGCTTCGAGGCGACGCTGAAGCTGGCGGAGATGCCGCGCAATGCTTCGCGCGTTCGCGTCCGCCTGCGCTGTGAGCTGACTGGCCGCCCGCGCGGCAACTACCGCAAGTTCAAGCTGAGCCGTAACGCGCTCCGTGACCTGGCCTCGAACGGCCAGATCCCGGGGCTCGTCAAGGCCAGCTGGTAAGGGGGCCGCATGTCGCTGTCCGATCCGCTGGGCGATATGCTGACGCGCATCCGCAACGGGCACCGTGCCCGTAAGGCGCGCGTCTCGTCTCCCGCCAGCCGTCTTCGCGCCGATGTGCTCGAAGTCCTGAAGCGTGAAGGCTTCATCCGCGCCTACCGCGCCGAGCAGGTCCGCCCGGGCGTCAACGTGCTGGATATCGAGCTGAAGTACTCGGAGGGTGAGCCCGCCATCAAGGAGATCATGCGCGTCTCCAAGCCTGGCCGGCGCGTCTACTCCAAGATCAAGGAGCTGCCGAAGTTCTACAATGGGCTCGGCATCTCCATCCTCTCCACGCCGCGTGGCGTGATGAGCGACAACGAGGCCCGCGCTGCCAATGTCGGCGGCGAGGTCCTGTGCCGCGTGTTCTGAGGGAGGGATAGTCATGTCGCGCGTCGGCAAGTATCCCGTCACGGTTCCCGCCGGTGTTACGGTCGCTCTGAAGGACGGCACCATCTCCGCCAAGGGCAAGCTGGGCGAGCTTTCGCTCCCGCTGGTCACGGACGCGGTCGAGGTGAGCGTCGAGGACAACAAGGTCACGGTCAAGCCGCTGGGCTCCGACCGCCGTGCGCGCACCCTCTGGGGCACCACGCGGAGCCTGATCAACGGCATGGTGACCGGCGTCTCCGCCGGCTACTCCAAGTCCATGGAGATCACCGGCACGGGTTACCGCGCCGCGGTCCAGGGCAAGGAGCTGGTGCTGAACCTCGGCTACAGCCACGAGATCCGCTACGCGATCCCGGACGGCATCAAGATCACCACGGAGCGCCCGACCGCCATCAAGGTCGAGGGCGTGAACAAGCAGGTGGTCGGCCAGGTCGCCGCTGAGATCCGCGCCTTCCGCGGCCCCGAGCCGTACAAGGGCAAGGGCGTCCGGTACACGGACGAGGTGATCCTCCGGAAGGAGGGGAAGAAGAAGTAAGATGGCGAACAAGCTCAACCTGCTGGAGCGGCGGCGCGCGCGCCTGCGCTACCAGCTGCGCCTCAAGAGCGGTGGTCGGCCCCGTCTTTCGGTCTTCCGCTCCGGGAAGCACATCTACGCCCAGGTCATCGACGACAAGGCCGGCCGCACCCTCGCCGCCGCCTCGTCGCTGGAGAAGGTCCAGCGCGACAGCCTGCGCACGGGCGCGGACCGTTCGGCGGCCACGACCATCGGCAAGCTGCTGGCGGAGCGTGCTCTGGCGGCCGGCGTGACCGAGGTCGTGTTCGACCGTGGTCCCTATCTGTATCACGGCCGGGTGAAAGCCCTGGCGGACGGCGCCCGCGAGGGCGGGCTGTCGTTCTAAGGAGCACAGAATATGGCACGTGAACCGAGGAGCGGCGGCGGCGGTGACCGCGATCGCCGCGGCCGGGGTCCGGACCGCAACACCGAGCGCGAGCCGGGCGACGAGCTGAAGGACAAGCTGGTCACCATCAACCGCGTCGCCAAGGTGGTGAAGGGTGGCCGTCGCTTCTCCTTCGCCGCGCTGGTCGTGGTGGGCGACGAGAAGGGCCGCGTGGGCTGGGGCGCCGGCAAGGCGCGCGAGGTTCCGGAGGCGATCCGCAAGGCGACCGAGCGCGCCAAGCGGACGATGATCCGGGTGCCGATGCGCGAGGGCCGCACGCTGCATCACGACGTGATCGGCGAGTTCGGCGCCGGCCGCGTGATCCTGCGCGCGGCGCCCGCCGGTACCGGCATCATCGCCGGCGGCCCGATGCGCGCGGTGTTCGAGACGCTGGGCATGGGCGACGTCGTCGCCAAGTGCACCGGCACCACGAACCCGCACAACATGGTCAAGGCGACCTTCGCCGCCCTGACGCGCTCCACCAGCCCCCGGGCTGTGGCCGCGCGCCGTGGCAAGAAGGTGTCCGACCTGCTGGGCCCGCGCAAGGACGCGGAGCCGGCGGCGCAGGAGGCTGCCAGTGTCTGAGGCCAAGAAGACCGTTCGGGTGACGCAGGTCGCGTCCCCCATCGGCCGCAAGCCGGGCCAGCGCGAGACGCTGATCGGGCTGGGGCTCAACAAGATCCGCCGTACGCGCGAGCTGGAGGACACTCCGGCCGTGCGTGGCATGATCCGCAAGGTCGCGCACCTGATCCAGGTGGGCGAGACCACGGAGAAGTAAGATGAAGCTCAACGAGCTGCGCGACAACGAGGGCGCCCGCCTGAAGTTCAAGCGCGTCGGCCGTGGCATCGGGTCGGGCAAGGGCAAGACCTCGGGCCGCGGCGTGAAGGGCCAGAAGGCGCGCACCGGCGTGTCGCTGAACGGGTTCGAGGGCGGTCAGCTCCCGATCTACCGGCGGCTGCCGAAGCGGGGCTTCGTCAACCCGTTCCGCAAGGAATACGCGCCGCTGAACCTCCGCTCGCTCGACGCGGCGATCGAGTCGGGCCGCCTGCCGGCGGACCAGCCGATCGACGAGGCGGCGCTGGAGGCGGCCGGCCTGGTCCGCACCGGGGCCAAGGTGGCGGGCGTCCGCCTCCTGGCGCAGGGCGAGATCAAGCGCGCGGTGACCATCACGGTTTCCGGCGCCTCGGCGGCCGCCCGCGCGGCGATCGAGGCGGCGGGCGGCACCATCACGGTGCTGGTGCCGGCCAAGGAAGAGGCGCCCGCGGCGTAACGCTTGCGCCCCCCGCCCCCGGGGGGCTAGGTGATGCACGTCAGGGCTGGCAGCGGCGCCGCGGGAATTGCCCCCGGCGCCGCAGTCATGTTGTCCGCGTGAGAATGAAGGGCGAAATCATGGCGTCCGCCGCCGAACAGCTTGCGGCCAACCTCAATCTCGGCGTGCTGTCCAAGGCCACCGAGCTCAAGAAGCGCATCTGGTTCACGCTGGCCGCGCTGATCGTTTACCGCATCGGCACCTATGTGCCCGTGCCGGGCGTGGACGCCGCCGTGATGGCGGACATCCTGCGCCAGCATGGCGGCAGCATCCTGGGCATGTTCGACATGTTCACGGGTGGCGCGCTGGGCCGCATGACGGTCTTCGCGCTGAACATCATGCCGTACATCTCGGCCAGCATCATCATCCAGCTCATGAGCGCGGCGGTGCCGACGCTGGAAGCCCTCAAGAAGGAGGGCGAGTCGGGCCGGAAGAAGCTGAACCAGTACACGCGCTACCTGACGGTGCTGATCGCCGTCTTCCAGGCCTACGGCATCGCCGTCGGGCTGGAACAGATGCAGGGCAGCTTCGGTCCGGCGGTCTATGATGCCGGCCTGTTCTTCCGCCTCTCCTGCGTGGTGACCCTGGTGGGCGGCACCATGTTCCTGATGTGGCTGGGCGAGCAGATCACCGCCCGCGGCGTCGGCAACGGCATCAGCCTGATCATCTTCGCGGGCATCGTGGCGAACCTGCCCTCGGCGCTGGTGGCGACGCTGGAGCTGGGCCGCACGGGCGCGCTGTCGCCGGTGTTCATCATCGCCTTCCTGCTGATCGCGCTGGCCGTCATCGCCTTCGTGGTGTTCATGGAGCGCGCCCAGCGGCGCATCCCCATCCAGTACCCGAAGCGCCAGGTCGGCAACCGCATGTTCGGCGGCGAGAACACGCATCTGCCGCTGAAGCTGAACACGGCCGGCGTCATCCCGCCGATCTTCGCCTCCTCGCTGCTGTTGCTGCCGGCCACCTTCGCGGGCTTCGCGGCGGCCGATCCCACGGCCGATTCCTGGCTGCTGCGGGTGGCCAACGCGCTGGCGCACGGGCAGCCGCTCTACATGGCGCTCTATGTGGCGCTGATCGTCTTCTTCGCCTTCTTCTACACGGCCGTGGTGTTCAACCCGACCGAGACGGCGGACAACCTGAAGAAGCATGGCGGCTTCGTGCCCGGCATCCGCCCCGGCCAGGCCACGGCCGACTACCTCGACCGCGTGCTGACCCGCCTCACCGGCGTCGGCGCCATCTATCTCTGCATCGTCTGCCTGCTGCCCGAGATCCTGATCAGCCAGTATGGCGTGCCCTTCTATTTCGGCGGCACTTCCCTTCTGATCATCGTTTCGGTCACCATGGACACGGTGGCGCAGGTCCAGTCGCACCTGTTCGCCCACCAGTATGAGGGCCTGATCCGCAAGGCCCGCATGGGCGGCGGGCGCGGCGGCACGCCGCGGATCCGCTGAAGGGAAGGGGACGGAGCATGATGATGGCGGGAACCGAGTGCCGATGAACCTGATTCTGCTGGGGCCCCCGGGGGCCGGCAAGGGCACCCAGGCCAAGCGGCTGGAGGAGCGCCACGGCATCGCGCAGATCTCCACCGGGGACATGCTGCGGGCCGAGGTGAAGAGCGGCAGCGAGATCGGCCGCGAGGCCAAGGCGATCATGGAGCAGGGCGCCCTGGTGCCCGACGCCATCATCACCGCCATGCTGGCCAATCGCGTCTCGCAGCCCGACGCGGCGCGCGGCTTCATCCTGGACGGCTTCCCCCGCACCACGCCGCAGGCCGAGGCGCTGGACATCATGCTGCGCGACAAGGGCCTCCAGCTCGACCACGTGATCGAGCTGAAGGTGGATGACGCGGCGCTGGTCGAGCGCATCGCCGGCCGCTTCACCTGCGCCAGCTGCGGCGCCGGCTACCATGACAGCTTCAAGCCCACGGCGAAGCCCGGCGTGTGCGACAGCTGCGGCGGCACGGAGTTCGTCCGCCGCGCCGACGACAAGGCGGAAACCGTGGCCGCCCGGCTCGAGGCCTATCACCGCCAGACCGCGCCGCTGCTGCCCTATTACGAGGCGCAGGGGAAGCTGAGCCAGGTGGACGGCATGGCCTCGATGGACGAGGTGGCCCGCCAGGTCGAGGCGATCCTGTCGCGCTGAGCGGCCCGGCCATGCCGGCGGAGACGGAAAGGGGCGGTTCTTCCGCCCCTTTTTCATGCGGTCATTCCGGCTTGACTCCTGGGGCGCGCCCTCGCTAAACCCGCCGCTCTCGCGGACGGAGGCAACTCCGGCCGCGATGATGGCCGTGTCTGGGGCACTTGAACCCGGGCCGGTTGATCACCTTCGCCGGACACATTCTGCCGGTACCGAACGGGAGCCCCCGGGGCTCCAGGAGCAGGTCATCGATGGCACGCATTGCAGGCGTGAACATTCCTACCAACAAGCGCGTTCTCATTTCCCTTCGCTACATCTACGGCATCGGTCCGTCGAACGCGAAGGTGATCTGCGAGCAGCTCGGCATCCCCGAGGATCGCCGCGTCAACCAGCTGACGGATGAGGAGATCCTCAAGATCCGTGAGCTGATCGACCGCGAATACCGGGTCGAGGGCGATCTGCGTCGCGAGAACGCGATGAACATCAAGCGCCTGATGGACATGGCCTGCTACCGTGGCCTGCGTCACCGCAAGGGCCTGCCGGTCCGTGGCCAGCGCACCCATACCAATGCCCGCACGCGCAAGGGCAAGGCCGTGGCGATTGCCGGCAAGAAGAAGGTGACGAAGTAAGATGGCCCGTCAGCCCACCGGTCGTCCGCGCAAGAAGGAGCGCAAGAATATTGCCTCCGGCGTGGCGCACGTCCTCGCCTCCTTCAACAACACCATCGTCACCATCACCGACAGCCAGGGCAACGCCATCGCGTGGTCCTCGGCCGGCAGCCAGGGCTTCAAGGGCAGCCGCAAGTCGACCCCGTATGCCGCCCAGGTGGCCGCCGAGGATGCGGGCCGCAAGGCGCGCGAGCACGGCATGGAGACGCTGGAGATCATGGTCTCCGGGCCCGGCTCGGGGCGTGAGTCCGCCCTGCGCGCCCTGCAGGCCGTCGGCTTCTACGTGACGGCCATCAAGGACGTGACCCCCATCCCGCACAATGGCTGCCGTCCGCGCAAGCGGCGTCGGGTCTGAGGCGAGGCTGCAGGAGAAACCGTAGTGCTCGAGCGCAACTGGCGTTCCCTGATCCGTCCCGAGAAGCTCGACGTCGAGCCTGGGGCCGACCCTTCGCGCGTCGCGACGGTGGTGGCGGAGCCGCTCGAGCGCGGCTTCGGCATGACCCTCGGCAACGCGCTGCGGCGCGTGCTGCTGTCGTCGCTGCAGGGTGCGGCGGTCACCGCCATCCGCATCGATGGCGCGCTGCATGAGTTCTCCAGCCTGCAGGGTGTGCGGGAGGATGTCACCGACATCGTCCTGAACATCAAGCGCCTGGCCATCCGGATGCAGGGCGAGGGCGCCAAGCGCCTGCAGCTCACCGCCTCCGGCCCCGGCGAGGTGACGGCGGGGCAGATCCAGACCACCGGCGACATCGAGATCGCCAACCCGGATCTGGTCATCTGCACGCTCGACGACGGCGCCAAGCTGTCGATGGAGCTGACCGTCGATGTGGGCAAGGGCTATGTGCCCGCCTCCGAGAACCGCCCCGAGGACGCCCCCATCGGGCTGATCCCCGTGGATGCCATCTATTCCCCCGTCCGCCGCGTGGCGTACCAGGTGCAGCCGACCCGCGTCGGCCAGCGCACCGACTACGACAAGCTGGTGCTGACGGTGGAGACGGACGGCACGGTGGCGCCCGACGACGCGGTGGCGCTCGCCGCCCGCATCCTGCAGGACCAGCTGCAGCTCTTCATCAACTTCGATGAGCCGCGCGAGCGCAAGGTGGAGGAGGTGCAGGACGACCTGCCCTTCAACCGCAACCTGCTGCGCAAGGTGGATGAGCTGGAGCTGTCGGTCCGCAGCGCGAACTGCCTGAAGAACGACAACATCGTCTATATTGGCGATCTCGTTCAGAAGACCGAGCAGGAAATGCTGCGCACGCCGAACTTCGGCCGCAAGTCGCTGAATGAAATCAAGGAAGTCCTCGCCTCCATGGGGCTCTCGCTCGGCATGACCGTGCCGGGCTGGCCGCCGGAGAACATCGAGGACCTCGCGAAGAAGATCGAAGAGCCGTTCTGATTTTCGGCCACCTGAAGGAATAGGACCATGCGTCACGGGGTTGCCGGCCGGAAGCTCGGCGTCACCTCCACCCACCGTATTGCGATGCTCCGCAATATGGCGACCAGCCTGCTCAAGCACGAGCAGATCACCACGACGCTGCCGAAGGCCAAGGAGCTGCGCCCCTATGTGGAGCGCATCATCACCCTCGGCAAGCGCGGCGACCTGCACGCGCGCCGCCAGGCCTACGCGCAGATCATGGACAAGAAGGTGGTGGACAAGCTCTTCACCACCATCGCCGACCGCTACAAGACGCGCCAGGGTGGCTACACCCGCGTCCTGAAGGCCGGCATCCGCTACGGTGATGCCGCCGACATGGCGGTGATCGAGCTGGTGGAGCGCGACGTCGCGGCCAAGGGCCAGGATTCCGGCCCGAAGCCCGAGGTCGTCGAGACCGAGGGCCAGCAGGACGCGGCGTAAGCCGCTTCTGCCACGGCAGGATTGAGCGGAGGGGGCGGATGGGCGACCATCCGCCCTTTCTGCGTCCGGCCCCGCCCCTTGCGGCGCGGCGCGGCGCAGGGCTTGATGCCGGCCACAGCGACTGGCCAGAGCGGCCCGTCACGGCGGCCCGTCACCGCGGAAGGAGCGCCCCGCCATGCGTGTCTCGGTCGTGCAGATGAACCCCGGCCACGACAAGGCCGAAAACATCGCCCAGGCCGGCCGGCTGATCGAGGCGGCCATCGCCGCGGACCGCCCTGGCCTCGTGGCGCTGCCGGAGATGTGGACCTGCCTCGGCGGCGACCGCGCTACCCGCCTCGCCGCGGCCGAGGCGCTGCCGCCCGAGGGCTCCGGCGCGCCGGGTGGCGAGGCCTATGAGTTCCTGCGCGGCCTGGCGCGGCGCCACGGCATCCACATCCATGGCGGGAGCCTGGCGGAAAGCGGCGCCGAGGGGGGGCGGCTGTTCAACACCACCCTGGCCTTCGGGCCGGATGGCACGGAGCTGGCGCGCTACCGCAAGATCTTCCTGTTCGACATCACCCGCCCCGACGGCACCGGCCACCGCGAAAGCAACACCTATGCGGCGGGGGAGGCGGTCGTCACCTACCAGGCGGGGGATGTGCGCGTCGGCTGCGCCATCTGCTACGACATCCGCTTTCCCGAGCTGTTCCTGGCGCTGCGGCGGCAGGGAGCGGAGCTGATCCTGCTGCCTTCCGCCTTCACGCTGGAAACCGGCAAGGACCATTGGGAGCCGCTGCTGCGGGCGCGCGCCATCGAGACGCAGTGCTGGCTGGCCGCCCCCGCCACCTGGGGCCAGCACCAGGAGCGGGCGGGGCCGCGCCGCACCTATGGCCATTCCCTGGTGGTCGACCCCTGGGGCCATGTGGTGGCCCGCGCCAGCGACGGCAAAGGCTGGGCCACGGCCCGGCTCGACGCCGCGCTCACCGCCCGGCTGCGCCGCGACATGCCGGTGCTGGAGCACCGGGACGCGGCGCGGATGCGCGGGCCATGACCGCCGCGCTGCTGGGCGGCGGCCATGGCGGCGACATGCCCGACCTGCCGCGGGACCTGCACGGTCGCATCGCCTTCCTCGCCGCCCCCACCGAGGTGGCGGAATCGGCCCGCGCCCACTTCACCGCGCTGCATGGCGACGCCGCGCCGGAGGAGGCGGCGGTGATCGTGGCGCTGGGGGGCGACGGCTTCATGCTGGAAACGCAGCACCGCTTCCTCGGCCGCAACCTGCCCGTCTATGGCATGAACTGCGGCAGCGTCGGCTTCCTGATGAACGCCTTCCACCCGGAGAACCTGCCGGGGCGGCTGGCCGTGGCGCAGTCCGCCACGCTGCACCCGCTGCGGATGCGGGCGGTGGACGCCACCGGCACGATGCGCGAGGCGCTGGCCATCAACGAGGTCTCGCTGCTACGCGAGACGCGGCAGGCGGCCAAGATCCGCATCCTGGTCGATGGCAAGGAGCGGATGCCGGAGCTGATCTGCGACGGCATCCTGGTGGCGACGCCCGCCGGCAGCACCGCCTACAACCTCTCGGCCTATGGCCCGATCGTGCCGCTCGGCGCCAACCTGCTGCCGATGACGCCGATCTCCGCCTTCCGCCCCCGGCGCTGGCGGGGCGCGCTGCTGCCCTCGGACGCCGTGGTGCTGCTGCAGATCCTGGAGCCCGCCAAGCGCCCCGTGGCCGCGGTGGCGGACAATGTGGAGGTGCGCGACATCCGCTCGGTGGAGGTGCGGGAGGATCGCGGCCTGCGCATGACCATGCTGTTTGACCCCGACCATGGCCTGTCCGAGCGGATCATCGCGGAACAGTTCACCGTGTGATCCGGTGCGCCGCTTCCGGCGGCCGGCACGCGGGCGCTATCGTAACGGCATTCCAACGAAACCCCGGGAGGGACGGGAATGTCGGACATCATCTCGCGGCGCCTGGCCCTGGCCATGCCGGCGCTGCTGCTGGGCGCGCTGCCGGCGGGCCGGGCCGGCCGGGCGCAGGGCGGCTTTCCCGCCCGGCCCGTGCGCCTCATCGTCCCCTACACGCCGGGCGGCGTTTCCGACATCACGGCGCGGCTGATGGCCGAGCCGCTGGCGGCGAAATGGGGCTTCCCCGTGCCGGTGGAGAACCGCCCCGGCGCCGACGGCATCATCGGCAGAGGCGGTGGCGCGCGCGGCGCCGGATGGCCACACCCTGGCGCTGGTCTCGGTGGGGCACCCGGTGAACGCGGCCTTCTACAGGCTGCCCTACGACACCATGGCCGATTTCAGCTTCGTCACCCTGACCACGCGCACGCCGCTGGTGCTCTGCGCGGCGCCGGGCTTCGCCCCCTCCACGCCGGAGGAGCTGGTGCGCCACGCGCGGGGCAGGCCGCCGGGCGCGGTCACCTTCGCGGGCACGAGCGGCGTGGTGCGGCTGGCGCCGGTGCTGTTCGCGCAGCGCGCAGGGGTGGAGTTCACCTATGTGCCCTACCGCGGCAGCACCTAGGCGCATCCGGACCTGATGTCGGGCCGGGTGGACATCATGTTCGACACCGTGCCGGCGGCGCTGGCGCATATCCGGTCGGGCAAGCTGAAGGCGCTGGCCACCACCGGGGCCGGGCGCGCGCCGCAGCTGCCCGAGGTGCCGACCCTCGGCGAGGCGGCCATGCCGGGCTTCGAGGCGAGCACCTGGGGCGTGGTGATCGGCCCCGCCGGGCTGCCGCCCGCCCTGCTGGCGAAGCTCTCGGCCGACTGCGCGGAGGCGCTGCGCCAGCATGCCGTGGCGGAGCGCCATGCCGCGCTCGGCGCCGCCATCGGGACCTCCTCCCCGGAGGAGACGCGCGCCTTCGTGCGGGCGGAACTCGGGAAATGGGGCGATGCCGCCCGCAAGGCCGGCATCGAGCCGCAGGCGATGGGCTGAGCGCCAGGCGGCAAGGTCACCCCGGGGGAGCCTCCTCCCCCGGGGGCTCCGCTCAGTCGGCCTTCCGCACGCCCATGGCGACGGTGCGCTCATCCATGCGCGGCGTGTAGGCGAGGCCCTTCCGCACCGCCCAGGTGTTCACCAGCTGGTAGAGCGGCGTGATGGCCACCTCGTCCATGGCGAACTTCACCGCCTCCTGGAGCAGCTTCTCGCGCTGCTCGTCGTCGATGGTGGCGGCGGCCCGCGCCGTCATCGCGTCCAGCTCGGGGTTGGAGTAGCGGCCGGAGTTGCTGGCGCCGGTGCGCTTCTCGCGGTCATAGGTGCCGATGATGTTGACCAGCAGATAGCTGGCCTCGCCGGTGGTGCTGCCCCAGCCGGAAAGCCGCATGCCGAATTCCTGCCGGTTGGAGCGGACCGAGAAGGTGGTCCAGGGCAGCGCCTCCACCTGGGTCTGCACGCCGATGCGGGTCCACATCTGCGCCACGGCCTGGGCGGTCTTGGCGTCGTTCGGGTAGCGGTCGTTCGGGCTGTGCAGGGTCATCTTGAAGCCCTGCGGGAAGCCGGCCTCGGCCAGCAGCTTCTTCGCCCCGTCCAGGTCATAGGCGGGGGGCTTCACGTCGGGGTTGTAGCCGAAGGTACCGGGCGGCAGCCACTGGCCGGTGGGCTGGGCGGTGCCCTCCATGATGCGCTCGGCCAGCGCCTCGCGCTGGATCGCCATGGACAGGGCGCGGCGCACGCGCACGTCCTGGAAGGGGTTGCTGGGCAGCGGCTTGCCGGCGTTGTCGGTGACGAAGGGCACCTCGCCGCTGCGCGAGAAGTCGGCCATCAGGTAGATCAGCCGCACGCCCTGGATCTCGGAGAGGGTGATGCGGCTGTCGCGGCGGAGCTTGGCGATGTCGGTGGAGGGAACCTGGTCGATCACATCCACGTCGCCCGCCAGGATGGCGGCGCTGCGCCCGCCATCATTGCCGATGAAGCGGAAATTGACCTTCTCCCAGGGCTCCTTCTCGCCCCAGTAGGCGTCGTTGCGCACCAGCTCGGCGCGGTCGCCGGGGCGGTAGGCCTGCAGCCGGTAGGGGCCGGTGCCGATGGCGGCCTTGCCGGAATTGTAGTCCTCGGTGCTGGCATTCTCGCCGGCGTGGCGGGAGATGATGGAGATGGCGCCCAGCTCCACCGGCAGCAGCGGGTGGGGCGCCGCGGTGTGGAAGCGGACGGTGAGGGGATCGACCACCTCGACCTTGGTGATGGCGCGCACGAAGCCGCCCATGCCGCCCGGGCTGTTCGGCACGTTGGGGGCGCGGGCGATGCTGAAGGCCACGTCGTCGGCGGTGAAGTCCCGGCCATCGTGCCACTTCACGCCCGAGCGGAGCTTGAACTCCCACAGCGTCGGCTCCACCGCGCGCCAGCTCTCGGCCAGCATCGGGTAGGGCTGCGCATTGGCGTCGCGGCCCACGAGATAGTCGAAGATGTGCATCGCCAGCGAGTGATTCGGCGAGGCGTTGTAGAAATGCGGGTCGGCCGAGGTGATGGCGCCGCCGATGCCGATGTTGAGCGTCTGCGCGCCAACCGGCTGGACTGCGGCCGCCAGGGCCAGCGGGGCCGCCAGCAAAGTAGCGCGCAGCGATATTCTCGTTGTCATTTCCAGCTTCTCCCGAGGTCACTGAAGATTCACCAACCTAGCGACCCTGGGACGCTCCTGCTACACTCGGCCGTGAAAGAGGGTAAACCTCCCGGGGGACGGTATCATGATGATCAGCATGCGGGCGGCCGCGATGGCCGCCGTTTCGGCGTTTGGGCTGAGCCTCGCCGCGCCGGTGGCCTCGGCGCAGAACCTCACCATGGCGGTGGGGGCGCAGGTCACCTCGCTCGACCCTCACTACCACGCCCTGTCGCCCAACCTGGCGGTGGCGACGATGCTCTTCGACACCCTGACGGCGTTCGACGCGGAGGCGCGGGTCGAGCCCGGCCTGGCGGAGAGCTGGCGGGTGGTGGAGCCCACGGTGTGGGAGTTCAAGCTCCGCCCGGGCGTCAAGTTCCACAACGGCAACGCCTTCACCGCCGAGGACGTGGCCTTCACCATCGCGCGCGTGCCGACGGTGCCCAACAGCCCGTCCTCCTACGCGATCTACACCCGCGCCATCGAGCGCGTGGAGATCGTCGATCCGCTGACGGTGCGCCTCCACACCCGCACCCCCTATCCGGTGCTGCCGAACGATCTCGGCCAGGTCGCGATCCTCGACAAGGAGACGCATGAGGGCGCCTCCACCGAGGACTTCAACAGCGGCAAGGTGGCGGTGGGCACCGGCCCGTTCCGCTACGTGAACTTCCGCTCGGGCGACCGGCTGGAACTGGAGCGCAACGACGCCTACTGGGGCGACAAGCCGCACTGGGCGAAGGTGAGCTACCGCATCCTGCCCAACGACGCCTCGCGCACCGCGGCGCTGCTGGCCGGCGACGTGGACTTCATCGACCAGGTGCCGACCAGCGACCTCGCCAGCCTGCGCCGCAGCGACAAGGTCCACCTCGCCGAGAAGGACGGGCTGCGCATCATCTTCCTGGCGCTGGACCACCAGCACCCCGAGGGCTCGCCGCAGATCGCGGATGCCGAGGGCAAGCCGCTCGGCAAGAACCCGCTGCACGACCTGCGGGTGCGCCGCGCCCTGTCCATCGCCATCGACCGGCCGGCCATCGCCAGCCGCGTGATGGAGGGCACCTCGATGCCCTCCGGCCAGTTCCTGCCGCCCACCGCCTTCGGCGCCATCCCCGACCTCGCCGCGCCCAAGACGGATCCCGATGCGGCGAAGAAGCTGCTGGCCGAGGCCGGCTACCCGAACGGCTTCCGCATCACGCTGAGCGGCCCGAACGACCGCTACATGAACGACGCCCGCATCGTGCAGGCGATCGGCCAGATGTGGACCCGCATCGGCGTGCGCACCCAGGTGGATGCGCAGCCCTGGACCACCTTCATCGGCCGCGCCGGCCGCCAGGAGCTGTCCGCCTTCCTGGTCGGCTGGGGCAGCTCCTCCGGCGAGGCGTCGAACCCGCTGCGTTCGCTCGTCGCCGGCTTCGACCGTGACAAGGGCTTCGGCACCTCCAATCGCGGACGCTATTCCAACCCCGAGGTGGACGCCAAGCTCGAGGCCGCGCTGCGCGAGCTCGACGACACCAAGCGCGAGGCGCTGCTGCGCGACGCGACCCGGCTTGCCATGGAGGATGTCGCCATCATCCCGATCCACATTCAGAAGAACCTCTGGGCCATGCGGCCGACGCTGCGGCACGACAGCCGCGCCGACGAGCTGACCCGCGCGCAGGACGTGCGCCCGGCCCCCGCCCAGCCCGCGGCGCGCTGACGGCGATGGCGGTCTATCTCCTGCGGCGGCTGCTGCAATCCGCCCTCGTCATGCTGGCGATGTCGGTCATCGTCTTCATCGGCGTCTATGCGATCGGCGACCCGGTCGAGATCCTGATCTCGCCGGACGCGGACCAGATGGAGCGCGAGCGCGCGATCAAGGCGCTCGGCCTCGACCTGCCGCTGTGGCAGCAATACCTGTCCTTCCTGGCCAACGCGCTGCGCGGCGACCTCGGCCGCAGCTTCGTCTTCAACGAGCCGGCGCTGCAGCTCATCCTGCAGCGCATGCCGGCGACGCTGGAGCTGGCCTTCGGCGCCATGTTCATCGCGCTGCTGATCGGCCTGCCGCTCGGCCTTTACGCCGGGCTCAAGCCGCACTCGGCCGGCGCCAAGGTGGTGATGGCCGGCTCCATCCTCGGCTTCTCGCTGCCCACCTTCTGGGTCGGGCTGATGCTGATCATGGTGTTCGCCGTGCAGCTCGGCTGGCTGCCCTCCACGGGGCGCGGCCCGACGGTCGAGGTGCTCGGCCTGCGCTGGTCCTTCCTGACCTGGGACGGGCTGCGCCACCTGGCGATGCCGGCGCTGAACCTGGCCTTGTTCAAGATCAGCCTCGTCATCCGCCTGACCCGCGCGGGCGTGCGCGAGACGATGCTGATGGACTACGTGAAGTTCGCCCGCGCCAAGGGCCTCAGCCCCGCGCGCGTCACCTATGTGCACGTCTTCAAGAACATCCTGATCCCGGTCGTCACCGTGGTCGGGCTGGAGCTCGGCTCCACCATCGCCTTCTCGGTGGTGACGGAGAGCGTCTTCGCCTGGCCGGGCATGGGCAAGCTGATCATCGACAGCATCAACGTGCTCGATCGCCCCGTGATCGTCGCCTACCTGATGATCATCGTGCTGATGTTCATCACCATCAACCTGCTGGTGGACCTCGCCTATTCGGCGCTCGACCCGCGGGTGCGGCTGGAGAACAAGTGAGATGAGCGCCTCGACCGCTTCCCCCGCCGCCACGACGCCCGCCCGGGCGCCCAAGGTGGAGACGCCCTGGCGCCGCTTCGTTTCCGAGTTCTGCGAGAGCAAGCTGGCGCTGGCCGGGCTGATCGTCTTCGCGATCATCGTCTTCATCGCCATCTTCGCGCCCTGGCTGTCGCCGCAGAACCCCTACGACCTGGCGCAGCTCGACATCATGGACGGCCGGCTGGAGCCGGGCGCGCGCGACGGCGCGGACACCATGACCTACTGGCTCGGCACGGACGACCAGGGGCGCGACATGCTGTCGGGCATCATGTACGGGCTGCGCATCTCGCTGCTGGTGGGCGCGGGCTCGGCGATCATCGCCTGCGCCGTCGGCGCCTCGCTCGGCCTGCTCGCCGCCTATGCGGGCGGGCGGACCGACACCGTCATCATGCGCCTCGTCGACCTGCAGCTCTCCTTCCCGACCATCCTGGCGGCGCTGATGATCCTGGCCTTCCTGGGCAAGGGCATCTTCAACGTCGTCATCGCGCTGGTGATCGTGGAATGGGCCTACTACGCCCGCACCGTGCGCGGCACGGCGCTGGTGGAGCGGCGGCGCGAATACATCGAGGCGGCGCAGTGCCTGGCGCTGCCGACGCGCCGCGTCATCTTCCGCCACCTGCTGCCGAACTGCCTGCCGCCGCTGATCGTCGTCGCCACCATGCAGATCGCCCGCGCCATCGCGCTGGAGGCGACGCTCTCCTTCCTCGGCCTCGGCGTGCCGATCACCGAGCCCTCGCTCGGCCTGCTGATCTCGAACGGCTACGAGTACATGCTGTCCGGCAAGTACTGGATCAGCTTCTATCCCGGCATCGCGCTGCTCATCACCATCGTCTCGATCAACCTGGTGGGCGACCAGATGCGCGACGTGCTCAATCCGCGACTGAAGAAGTAAGGGGCCGTATGTCTCAGACCCAGATGCAGACGAGCTCCCGGGCGGCCGCCACCGCCGCCGCGCCCACGCTCGAGGTGCGCGACCTGCAAACCCACTTCTTCACCCGCGCCGGCGTGGTGAAGGCGGTGGACGGCGTCTCCTTCACCGTCGGCCGCGGCAAGGTGCTGGGCCTGGTGGGCGAGTCCGGCTCCGGCAAGACGGTGACGGGCTTCTCCATCCTCGGCCTGGTGGACGCGCCGGGCCGCATCGTCGGCGGCGAGATCCTGTTCCACGGGCAGAACCTCGCCCGGCTCAAGGAGGAGGAGATGCGGCAGCTGCGCGGCAACCGCATCGCCATGATCTTCCAGGACCCGATGATGACGCTGAACCCGGTGCTCCGGGTCGACACGCAGATGATCGAGACCGTGCTGGCCCACACCAAGGTCAGCAAGGAGGAGGCCCGCCAGCGCGCCCGCGACACGCTGGGCATGGTGGGCATCCCCTCCCCGGACGAGCGGCTCAAGAGCTACCCGCACCAGTTCTCGGGCGGCATGCGCCAGCGCGTGGCCATCGCCATCGCCCTGCTGCACCGCCCCGAGCTGATCGTGGCCGACGAGCCGACCACCGCGCTCGACGTGACCATCCAGGCGCAGATCCTGGCCGAGGTGCAGAAGCTCTGCGCCGAGACCGGCACGGCGATGATCTGGGTGACGCACGACCTGTCCGTGGTCGCCGGTCTCGCCGACGACATCGCGGTCATGTATGCCGGCCGGGTGGTGGAGCGCGGCGCGGTGAGCGAGGTGCTGGACCAGCCGCTGCACCCCTACACCCATGGCCTGATCGGCAGCGTGCCCAGCCGCAACAAGCGCGGCGAGAAGCTGCGGCAGATCCCGGGCATGACGCCCTCGCTGCTGAGCCTGCCGCCGGGCTGCGCCTTCCGCACCCGCTGCCCCCGCGCCCAGGAGGACTGCGCCCGCGACCCGGCGCTGTCCGAGCTGCTGCCCGGCCGGCTGGCGCGCTGCTTCCATCCGCATGTGGCCACCCATGGGTCGGCCGTCCAAGGTTCGGTCACTCAGGGGAGCCCCGCATGAGCACGACCAGCACCGTCCGTTCGGCCGCCTCCGTGGCGGCCGGCGAGGCCGCCGCGCCCATCATCGAGCTGAGGAACGTTTCCAAGCGCTTCTCCAAGAAGCTCGACTTCGCCGGCAAGATCGCCCAGAAGCTCGGCGCGCCGGTGAAGGACGAGACCGTCCACGCCGTGGACGGCGTCGACCTCGTGGTGCGCAAGGGCGAGGTGGTCGGGCTGGTGGGCGAGTCCGGCTGCGGCAAGTCCACCCTGGGCCGCATGGTGGCCGGCATCATGCCCGCCTCGGGCGGCGAGATCTTCTGGCACGGCCGGCCGCTCAACAGCCTGAGCGGCGCCGAGGCGCGCCACGCCAAGCTGCAGACCCAGATGATCTTCCAGGACCCCTATGCCAGCCTGAACCCGCGCATGCGGGTGGCCGACATCGTGGGCGAGGCGCCGCTGGTGCACGGCCTGACCCGCCGGGCCGAGTGGGATGCCTATGTCGACAACCAGATGCGCCGCGCCGGGCTCGACCCGGCCTTCAAGCGCCGCTACCCGCACCAGTTCTCGGGCGGCCAGCGGCAGCGCATCGGCATCGCGCGCGCGCTCGCCGTGCAGCCCGAGTTCATCGTCTGCGACGAGGCGGTGGCGGCGCTCGACGTCTCCATCCAGGCGCAGATCCTGAACCTGTTCATGGAGCTGCGGCAGGAGCTGAACCTCACCTACCTGTTCATCAGCCATGATCTCGGTGTGGTGGAGCACCTCTCCGACCGCGTGGTGATCATGTATCTGGGCCGGGTGGTGGAGGAGGCGCCGGCCGAGGAGATCTTCGCCCGCGCCAACCACCCCTACACCCAGGCCCTGCTGGCCGAGGTGCCGCGGATCGAGGCGCGCAAGAAGAGCTTCGCCGGCATCAAGGGGGAGATCCCGTCGCCGCTGGCGCCGCCGCCGGGCTGCCACTTCCACCCGCGCTGCCCGCACGCCTTCGACCGCTGCCGGGTGGAGCGGCCGGCGCTGAAGGAGATCGCGCCCGGCCACAAGAGCGCCTGCCACCTGAACGACAAGGTGGCGTGAGGAGGAGGGGCCGGGGCCTTGCGGTCCCGGCCCTTTCCTTGCGAGGGAGGCGGGCATGCGACGCCTCCTGCTTTCCTGTCTCCTGCTCCTGCCCGCCTGCGCCATGAGCGCCTCTCGCGAGGTGGAGCTGGCGCGGCGGAGCCTGGTCGGCCTCAGCCGGGCGGATCTCTATGTCTGCGCGGGCTTTCCCAGCAAGCGCGAGCGCATCGACGTGGTGCGCGAGATGCTGTCCTACGAGCTGAAGGGCAACCAGGGCAGCGGCCTGAACGTGACGCTGCCCGTGGTGGGCGACCTCACCCTGACCGGCGGCAGCGGCTACTGCCACGCCACCTTCGAGCTGATCGACGCCCGTGTGACGCGGGTGGGCTTCGCCGGCGACAAGGACGTGCCGGCCGCGCCGGGCGCCGTCTGCGCGCCGCTGATCCGGGAATGCCTCCGCCCCCTCGGCGCGCCGGCAGGCCCGCCCGCGGAGGCGCCCACCGAGTGAGGCGGAAAGGCTATTCCTCCTCCGCCTCCGCCACCGGCAGGATGGCGGTCTCCTTGGCGGAGGTGATGGCGAGGATGGTTTCCGTCCGCTCCACCCCGGCCTGCCCGCGCACCTGCTCCGCCACGAAGCGCTCCAGCGCGGCGAGGTCGGGCAGGCGCAGCTTCAGCAGGAAGGTCCAGGCGCCGGTGACGTGGTGGCATTCCAGCACCGGCTCGGCCGCGCGCATGGCGGTGCGGAAGGCGTTCTCCTCCCGCCCGGGGCGGATGGAGACGAAGACGAAGGCGAGCAGTGGGCAGCCGATGGCGGCGGGGTCGAGGTCGGCGCGCCAGCCGCGGATGGTGCCGCGTTCCTCGAGGCGCTTCACCCGCTCGGCGGTGGCGGAAACCGACAGGCCGGCCACCTTGGCGAGTTCGGCGAGGCCCGCCGCCCCATTGTCCTGCAGGGCGACGAGGATGTTCCGGTCGATGGCGTCCATGCCGCGAGTTTATCCGGCGTTTTACGCCGGGGAAACGTGCGGGCGCGCGATTTCGGGAAAGGCGTGGCGGAGGAGGGCGATTTCCGCGCCTCCGCTCCGCCCAGGCTGGATCAGATCAGGCTGGATCAGATCAGGCTGGATCAGATCGGGCCGGATCAGATGTAGTGCTCGGCCAGCGGCGCGAAGCCGTTGAAGCCCTGGCTGGCATAGGTGGTGACATAGGCGCCGGTGGAGAGCAGCTCCACCCGGTCGCCGCATTCCAGCGCCAGCGGCAGGCGGTAGTTGGACTTCTCGTACAGCGTGTCGGTGCTGTCGCAGGTGGGGCCGGCGATGGTCACCGGACCCTCGGCGCCGCCGTCATGCGGGGTGCGGAAGGCGTACTTGATCGCCTCGCCCTCGGTCTCGGCCAGGCCGCCGAAGCGGCCGATGTCGAGATACACCCAGCGCACCGGGTCGTCCTTCTCCTTGCGGGAGACGAGCACGACCTCGGAGGAGAGCACGCCCGCATCGCCCACGATGAAGCGGCCCGGCTCCACCACGATCTCGGGCAGGGCATTGCCGAAATGCTCGACCATGGCGCCCATGATGGCGGCGCCGAACTCGTCGATCTCCGGCACCTCGGCGCGGTAGCGCACGGGATAGCCGCCGCCGAGATTGGCCATGCGGAGGTTGATGCCGGCTTCCTTCAGGTCGGTGAACAGCATGGCGACACGCGCGATCGCGGCCTCGTAGGCGGCGGTGCGGGTCTGCTGGCTGCCGACATGGAAGGAGATGCCATAGGGGTCGAGGCCGAGGTCGCGCGCCATCACCATCAGGTCGCGCGCCATCTCCACCTCGCAGCCGAACTTCTTCGACAGCGGCCATTCGGCGCCGACATTGCCCACCAGGATGCGGCAATACACCTTGGCGCCCGGCGCGGAGCGGGCCAGCTTGCGCAGCTCCGGCTCGGAGTCGAAGGCGAACATGCGCACGCCCGCCGCGTAGGCGGCCTGGATGGCGCTCTCCTTCTTCACCGTGTTGCCGAAGGAGATGTCCTGCGGGCGCGCGCCGGCATCGAGGCACAGGCGCACCTCTTCCAGCGAGGCGGCGTCGAAGCAGGACTGCAGGTCGACCAGCCGGCCCAGGATGGGGGCGGCCGGGTTCGCCTTCACCGCGTAGTAGATGCGGGCCAGCGGCATGGCGGCCTTCAGGCGGCCATAGTTCTCCGCGACGCGGTCCACGTCGACGACGAGGCAAGGCGTCGCCGGGGCGGCGTCGCGCAGGAAGCGGGAGACCTTGGGGGTCATCGCACACCCTCCAGTTCCAATAGGAGGACCGCCCCCAGAAGAGGCGCGGCCCCAAGTTGACGAAACGGTCGAACGAACCAGCGACCAAAGAAGGACCGGTGTCGGGCTCGCGCCTTTGCCGGGGTTGCCAGAACGCTTGACGTCGTTGCGTAAACCTTTGGCCGGGAAGAACCGGCCTGGGGCCAGAGGCACGTGCGTACTGCGTCTGCGGGGGCATATAGAGATCTCTGCCCCGGGCGCAAAGCATTTTCGGGCCTCCGCCCGGGTTTTTTCCGCATGTCTCCCCTGCGCGGCCGGAAACTTACCGAGCGGCCATGGAAGTGGCGGGAAGGCTCGCGCGTGAAAGCTGTGCCTGGGGCGAATCCCTCCGATTCCACTCTGCCGGCCTCCCGCCCTTGACGGCCAGAGGCCGGGCCCTTTTTCCCCGCTGCCCCCCATTCATTGCCCTGGCGGCGGCTGCGCGTTCTCGCGCTTCGGGTCGAGCGGCGCCTGGAGCGGGGCGCCGGGCACCTTGTGGCGGGTTTCCCGCCCTGGCGGGGCGGCCGGGGCGAGGCAGGGGGCGGCGCGCGCCGCCCTTAACGGATCATCCCCGCCAGCGGGCTGGAGGCGTCGGCGGCGTAGTTGCGCGGCATGCGGCCGGCGAGATGGGCATGCCGCCCCGCCTCCACCGCCGCCTTCATGGCGCGGGCCATGCGCACCGGGTCCTTCGCATGGGCGATGGCGGAGTTCAGCAGCACGGCGTGGCAGCCCAGCTCCATCGCCTGCGCCGCCTCGCTCGCCGTGCCGATCCCGGCATCGACCAGCACCGGCACGCGGGCCTGCTCGATGATGGAGCGCAGCATGAAGGGGTTGGTGAGGCCAAGGCCGGAGCCGATCGGCGCGCCGAGCGGCATCACCGCGACGCATCCCATTTCCTCCAGCCGCTTCGCCGCCAGCGGGTCGTCGGCGCAGTAGACCATCACCTGGAACCCGTCCCGGATGAGGGCCTGCGCCGCCTCGAAGGTGGCGGGCATGTCCGGGTAGAGGAAGGGCGGGGGGCCCAGCACCTCCAGCTTCACCAGGTTCCAGCCGCCCGCCTCCCGCGCCAGGCGCAGCGTGCGCACCGCCTCCTGCGCGGTGTGGCAGCCCGCCGTGTTGGGCAGGTAGGTGTAGCGCTGTGGGCTGACGAAATCCTGCAGCATGGGCGCGTTGCGGTCGGCCAGGTTCACCCGGCGCACCGCCACCGTCACCATCTCGGCGCCGCTTGCCTCGATGGCCGCCGCCGTCTCCTCCAGCGACTTGTACCGCCCCGTGCCGACCACGAGGCGCGAGCGGAAGCGGTGCCCTGCCACCTCCCAAGAATCGTCGGCCTGGTTCTGATGGTTCTGGTGTCCGTCCATGCGCTCAGCCCCCGCCGATGAAATGCACGATCTCAAGCGTGTCGCCCGCCGCCAGATGGGTCGCGGCATAGGCGGAGCGCGGCACGATCTCCAGGTTCCGCTCCACCGCCACCTTGCGCACGTCCAGGCTGAGCGTGCCCAGCAGGTCGGCCACGGTCGCGTCCCGCTGGATGAAACGGGTCTCCCCGTTGATGGTGATCTCGATGCTGTCCGCCATGCCGGGGAATGTGGCCCGATGCGGCGCGGGGGGGAAGGGGGAAGGGCGCCGCGCGGCCCCTTCCGGAAAGCCGGCGCGGCTCAGATGGCGAGCGGTGCCGGCGCCTGCGGCGTGCCGGGGCCGGCCGGCAGGGTGGCCGGGCCGGGCGCGGGGGCGGCGGCCGGCGCCCCGGCGGGGGCCTCGGGCAGGGGCGGCAGGGGCTCCTCGGCCGGTGCTGCTGGCTGGGGCGCTGCCGGCAAGGGGGCCGCTGGCAGGGGCGCCGCGGAAGGCGGAGAGGCGGGCGCGGGAGAGGCGGGGGCCGGCGCCGGGCCGGGCAGGTTCTCGTTCTGCACGGTGTAGTCCGGCACGATGCGCGCCTGCGCGCCGGCGATCACCAGCACCTTCTGCCCCAGCGCCAGCGGCGTCTCGTCGCGCTGCACCACGGAAACCATGTCGCCATTGGCCTTGCGCACGATGTATTCGTAGCCGGGCGCGGAGCCGACGCCCTGTTCCACCGCCGTGCCGAGCAGGCCGCCGAGCAGCCCGCCGCCGATGCCGGCAAAGGCGGAGGTGATGTCGCCGCCCCCCACCCGCGTGCCGGCGACGCCGCCGGCGGCCGCGCCGGTCACCGCGCCGGTGGCGCCATCGGCCGAGATCTCGATCTGCCGGCGGCCGGCCACCACCCCCTGCTCCACCTTGTTGGCCTGCTGCACGGCGCGGCTGGCATAGGTGTCGGGCGAGTAGCTGGGGCTGCAGGCGGCGAGCCCGCCCAGCATGATGGCCAGCAGGCCGGTCCTGGCGGCATGGGTCATGGCGGCCCTTTCATCCTTCGCGGCTTACGCTGCGGCGCAACCTAGAAAGCCCGCCTCCCGCTGTCATCCCGCGACGGTGTCGCTTCTGCCATACGAAGTGTTGCGGGGCGCCGCCGCCGGGGCCGTGCGGGTCCGCCCCGCCTCCGGCTGTAACTTTCCCGCACCTCCCGGGTTGGGCGTGCGATGGCCCGCCGCCCGCCGCGCCGGGCCGGTCCCACGACCCATCCCGGTCCCCGAGGAGTTCGGCCCGTGCCCGGTTCACCCCCGCTCCCCGCCACCCCGCCGCGCAGCCTGAACCCCACCGTGTTCATCGGCTCCGCCGTGCTGATCCTGGCCTTCGTGCTGTTCGGCGCCCTGGCACCGGGCGTCGCCGGCAGCGCCTTCGCCGCGCTGCAGGGCTGGATCACCGCCGAGCTGGGCTGGTTCTACCTGCTCGCGGTGGCGGTGTTCCTGCTGTTCGTCGTCTACCTGGCCATCAGCCGCCATGGCCGGGTGCGGCTGGGCCCCAACCATTCGGAGCCCGAATTCAGCTATGGCAGCTGGTTCGCCATGCTGTTCAGCGCCGGCATGGGCATCGGGCTGGTGTTCTTCGGCGTGGCCGAGCCGGTGACGCACTTCATGCTGCCGCCGGAAGGCGAGCCCGCCAGCATCGCCGCCGCCCGCGCCGCCATGCGGCTGAGCTACTTCCACTGGGGGCTGCATGCCTGGGCCATCTATGCCGTGATCGGCCTGGCGCTCGCCTATTTCAGCTTCCGCCACGGCCTGCCGCTGACCGTCCGCTCCGCCCTCTACCCGCTGGTGGGCGAGCGGATCCATGGCCCCATCGGCCATGCGGTGGACATCTTCGCGGTGATCGGCACCATGTTCGGCGTCGCCACCTCGCTGGGCTTCGGGGCGTTGCAGGTCAATGCCGGGCTTTCCCACGTGCTCGGCGTGCCGGTGGGCTTCGGCACGCAGCTCGCCCTCATCGCCGGCATCACCGCGCTGGCCACGCTCTCGGTGGCCACGGGGCTCGACAAGGGCATCAAGTTCCTTTCCAACGCCAACCTGGTGATGGCGGCGGCGCTGATGGTGTTCGTCTTCGTCGTGGGCCCCACCACCTTCCTGCTGCGCACCTTCGTGCAGAACCTGGGCGGCTACATCGACCAGTTCGCGCTGCGCACCTTCCACATGTACGCCTACGACCCGAATGACTGGCTGGGCGACTGGACGCTGTTCTACTGGGGCTGGTGGATCGCCTGGTCGCCCTTCGTGGGCATGTTCATCGCCCGCATCTCGCGCGGCCGCACCATCCGGGAGTTCGTCCTCGGCGTGCTGCTGGTGCCCACCGGCTTCACCTTCGCCTGGATGACCGTGTTCGGCGACAGCGCCCTCTGGCTGCATCTCAGCGGCACCACGGAGGCCGTCTCCCAGGCGGTGCGGAGCGACATCACCCTGGCGCTGTTCGTGTTCCTGGAGCAGTACCCGCTGGCCACCCTCTCCTCCTGGCTGGCCATGGTGCTGATCGTCACCTTCTTCATCACCTCCGCCGACAGCGCGGCCCTGGTGGTCAGCACCATCACCGCCGGCGGGCGGAGCGAGGTGCCGCTCTGGCAGCGGCTCTTCTGGGCGATTGGCTCCGGCGTCATCGCCGCGGTGCTGCTGGCCTCGGGCGAGGGGCTGAGGGCGCTGCAGACCGCCGCCATCGCCAGCGCGCTGCCCTTCGCGGTGGTGATGCTGCTGATCTGCCATGGCCTGTTGCGCGGATTGCAGCGCGAGGGGCTGCGGCACGACGCGCTGGCGCAAAGCCTGCCGCCGCGCCAGGGCGGCTCCTGGCAGCGGCAGCTCCAGGGCATCCTGTCCCATCCGGGCCAGGCCGAGGTCCGGCGCTTCCTCGAGGATGTGGCGGCGCCCGCCCTGCGGGCGGTGGCGGAGGAGCTGCGCGGGCGCGGCCTTTCCGCCGCGCTCGACATGCGCGAGGGCCGGCTCCGGCTGGTTTCCATGCCCGGCGCGCCGGAGGAGTTCCACTACGGCATCCGCTCGCGCCGCTACGCCATGCCGAGCTTCTCCTATTTCGAGAGCGGCCCGGAGCAGGGCCAGCGCGAGCACTACTGGCGCGCCGAGGTGTTCCTGGAGGATGGCAGCCAGGATTACGACGTGATGGGACTGACGCGGGACGAGCTGATCCAGGACGTGCTGGCGCAGTATGACCGCCACTTCCAGTACCTGCACGCGGTCCGCTCGGTCTGAGCGGGGGCGGGGGGCGCAACCCGGCCGGCCGGGGCGGGTTGTCCCGGCACAACCCCTGGGCCAAGGAGCGCGTGCATGAGCCACCATCTTTCCGCCGAGATGCGCGCCTGCATCGAGAACTGCCTCCGCTGCTACAGCATCTGCCTGTCCAGCTTCTCCGGCCATTGCCTGGAGGCGGGCGGCGAGCACATCGCCCCCGCCCATGCGCGGCTGATGCTGGCCTGCGCCGAGATCTGCCGCACCTCGGCGCACTTCATGCTGCTGGGCACCCCGCACCACCGCCACACCTGCGCGGAATGCGCCGAGATCTGCCGCGAATGCGCCGCCGACTGCGAGCGGGTGGGCGGCATGGAGGAATGCGTGGCCGCCTGCCGCCGCTGCGCCGAGAGCTGCGCCGCCATGGCCGCCTGAGGGCGGAGGCGCGACCGGGCGGCGCCCGCCCCTCCAGCGGGGCGGCCGGCTTTCCTGGTGCTGCATGTGTCGTGGCGTAACAGGCGGCGCGGCGGGGCTTGACCGCGCGGCCCGCCGGGCCGAAACCGGATGCTTGCGGTGTTCGGACCCCCCGTGTTAGGCGCCGCCGCACCGCACCGGACGGAAGCCACACGTGAACCCGCCGCTGATCTTTGTTCTGAACGGTCCCAACCTGAACCTGCTCGGCACCCGCCAGCCGGAAATCTACGGTTCGGAGACGCTGGACGACATCGAGGCGCTCTGCGCCGAGACGGCGGACGCGCTGGACCTGGCGATCGACTTCCGCCAGACCAACGTGGAGGGCGAGCTGATCTCCTGGGTGCAGGAGGCGCGCAGCCACGCAGCGGGCATCGTCATCAATCCCGCCGGCTATTCCCACACCTCGGTCGCGCTGATGGACGCGCTGCTGGCCTCCGATCTGCCGGTGGTCGAGGTGCATCTGAGCAACATCCACCGCCGGGAGTCCTTCCGGCACCTGTCCTATGTGTCGCGCGCGGCGCAGGGCGTGATCTGCGGCCTCGGGCCGCATGGCTACGCCCTGGCCCTGCGCGGCATCGCCGGCATCCTGGCCCAGTCCGAGCAGGACTGAGAACCGCCAGGCCGCCGGCACAGAGAAGAAGGCTTCGCTGAGAAACGTCATGAGCGGCATTTCCTTCACTCCGGAGGCGATCCGGGCGCTCGCGCAGATCCTGCGTGAGACGGATCTGAGCGAGATCGAGCTGGCCGACGGCGAGAGCCGCCTGCGCGTCACCCGCAGCATCACCGTCGCCCAGGTGGCGGTGGCGGCGCCCGCGCCGGCGCCCGCAGCCCCCGCCCTGGCCGCGCCCGTGCCTGCCCCCGCCGCCGCCTCGGCCGAGGTCACGGGCAGCACGCCGGGCGCCGTCACCTCGCCCATGGTGGGCGTCGCCTATCTCGCGCCGGAGCCGGGCGCCGCGCCCTTCGTGCAGCTTGGCGCCAAGGTGGCGGCGGGGCAGACCCTGCTGCTGATCGAGGCGATGAAGACCTTCAACCAGATCAAGGCGCCCAAGGCCGGCACGGTCACGCGCATCCTGGTGGAGAGCGGCACGCCGGTCGAGTATGGCGAGCCGCTGATGGTGGTCGAGTAAAGGCACCCCGTGATGTTCAAGCCCGGGATGTTCAAGAAGGTGCTGATCGCCAACCGGGGCGAGATCGCGCTGCGCGTCCACCGCGCCTGCCAGGAGATGGCCATCCGCACCGTGGCGGTGCATTCCACCGCCGACGCCACCGCCATGCATGTGCGGCTGGCCGATGAGAGCGTCTGCATCGGGCCGCCCGCGGCGCGGGACAGCTACCTCAACGTGGCCGCCATCCTGTCGGCGGCCAGCATCACGGGGGCGGATGCCATCCACCCCGGCTACGGCTTCCTGTCCGAGAACGCCTCCTTCGCCGAGATGGTGGAGGCACACGGCTTCGCCTTCATCGGCCCGACGGCCGAGCATATCCGCATGATGGGCGACAAGATCGCCGCCAAGGACGCCATGCGGCGCCTGGGCGTGCCGCTCGTCCCCGGCAGCGACGGCGCGCTGGAAAGCCTCGAGGAGGCGCGCGCGGTGGCCGAGCGGATCATGTACCCCGTGCTGATCAAGGCCGCCGCCGGCGGTGGCGGGCGCGGCATGAAGGTGGCCCATTCGGCCGACGAGCTGGAGGAGGCCTGGCGGGTCGCCCGCACCGAGGCCAAGGCCGCCTTCGGCAACGACGCCGTGTACATGGAGAAGTATCTCGACCGCCCGCGGCACATCGAGCTGCAGGTGATGGCCGACATGCACGGCAACGTGGTGCATTTCGGCGAGCGCGACTGCTCCCTCCAGCGCCGCCACCAGAAGCTGGTGGAGGAGGCGGGCTCCCCCGCGCTCACCGCCGCCGAGCGCGAGGCGATCGGCGCGCAGGTGACGCAGGGCCTCTCGAAGCTCGGCTACCGCAATGCCGGCACGCTGGAGTTCCTGTGGCAGGACGGGCAGTTCTCCTTCATCGAGATGAACACCCGCCTGCAGGTCGAGCATCCCGTCACCGAGATGGTCTGCGGCGTCGATCTGGTGAAGGAGCAGCTCCGCGTCGCCGCGGGCGAGCGGCTGGGCTATGCCCAGGAGGACATCTCCTTCACCGGCCATGCCATCGAGTGCCGCATCACCGCCGAGGACCCGGAAAGCTTCGCGCCCTCGCCGGGCCGGGTGAACACCTACCACGCGCCGGGCGGCCTGGGCGTGCGGGTGGATAGCGCGCTCTATTCCGGCTACGCCGTGCCGCCGCACTATGACAGCCTGGTGGCCAAGCTGGTGGTGCACGGCAAGAGCCGCGCCGAGGCCATCTCCCGCATGCGCCGGGCGCTCTCCGAGATGGTGGTGGACGGCATCCGCACCACGCTGCCGCTGCACCAGCGCATCATGGAGGACCCCCAGTTCCAGTCGGGGGACTACACCATCCACTGGCTCGAACGCTTCGTCGGCCTGCGCGGCTGAGGCCGCGCGGCCGCCGGGCCCTTTTCCGCGCCGCCCTTTCCCGCGCCGGGCCGGATGGCCACGCCATGGCTGGCATCCTGGCCCGGGCGGCGTCATGATGGGGGCCATGTCCCGCCGTCCGGTGGAAATCACCCCCGACCTCCTGCTCCGCGCCTATCGCGCCGGCCTCTTTCCCATGGCGGAGTCGCGCGCCGGCAACCGCCTCTACTGGCTGGACCCGGAGCTGCGCGGCATCCTGCCGCTGGATGGCTTCCACCTGTCCCGCCGGCTGCGCCGCACCGTGCTGTCCGGCCCCTACACCGTGACGGCCGACACCGCCTTCCCCCAGGTGATCGCCGCCTGCGCCGCCCCCGCCCCGGGGCGGGAGGACAGCTGGATCAACCCCGAGATCGAGACGCTGTTCAACGACCTCCACCGCATGGGGCACGGCCATTCGGTGGAGACCTGGCGGGACGGGGAGCTGGTGGGGGGGCTCTACGGCGTGTCCCTGGGCGGCGCCTTCTTTGGCGAGAGCATGTTCAGCCGGGCGCGGGACGCCTCGAAGGTGGCGCTGGTGCATCTGGTGGCGCGGCTGCGGCTGGGCGGCTTCACCCTGCTGGACACCCAGTTCATCACCGGGCACCTGGAGCAGTTCGGCGCGACCGAGGTGCCGCGCGCCGTCTACCGGCAGCGCCTCGCTGAGGCGATGGCGGCGCCGGCCCGCTGGCTCGGCCAGCCGGAGGGGCTGGAGGAGGCCATCCTGGCGCTGCGGGCGGAGGCGGCGGGGCCGGCGGCCTGAGCCCCCCGCGGCTCAGTTGCGGGTGGGGGTCGCCGAGAGCAGGTCCTGCTCGGGCAGGGGCAGCTCCTCCAGCTCGGCCAGGAAGCTTTCCGCCCAGCGCGTGGCGGTCTGCTCCTCCAGGCCGCGCATCATGCTCTCCCACCGCTCGCGCCGCTCGGCCAGCGGCATCTTCAGCGCGCGGTCCAGCGTCTCGGCCATCGCCTCGGCGTCCAGCGGGTTCACCAGCAGGGCGCCCTCCATGGTTTCGGCGGCGCCGGCGAAGGAGGACAGCACCAGCACGCCCGGATCCTCCGGGTCCTGCGCCGCGACATACTCCTTGGCCACGAGGTTCATGCCGTCGCGCAGCGGCGTCACCAGCCCGACGCGCGCGGCGCGGTAGAAGCCGGCGAGCGTCTCGCGCGCCACGGCGCGGGCGACGTAGCGCACGGGCGTCCAGTCGAACTCGGCGTAGTCGCCGTTGATGCGGCCGGCAAGGGTGTCCAGCTCGCGCCGCAGGTTGCGGTAGCTCGCCACCTCGTTGCGGCTGCGCGCCGCCACCTGGAGGTAGGTGACGCGGTTCAGGTGCTCGGGGAACTTGGCCAGCAGGGCGGCGAAGCCGCGCATCCGGTGCGGCAGGCCCTTGGTGTAGTCCAGCCGCTCGGCGCCGACGATCAGCGAGCGGTCGCCCATGCTGGCGATCAGGCGCTGCGTCTCGGGGCCATAGGCGGCCTTGCGCGCCAGGGTGGCGAAGCCGCGCGTGTCGATGCCGATGGGATGGGCCGAGAGCTGGGTGCGGCGCTGCACCCCCGCCACCTCGCCGCGCACGCCGCCGGTGGCGTCCGGGGTGAGGCCGAGCCCGTCCTGGAAGCAGTTGATCATCCCCGCCAGGTCGCGCTTGGTCTGGACGCCGACGAGATCATAGGCCAGCAGGTCGCGCAGCAGCTGCTCGGCGTCGGGAAGCGCCGAGAGCACCGCGAAGGGCGGGAAGGGGATGTGCAGGAAGAAGCCGATGCGCTGCCTGGCACCCAGCGCCCGCAGCTCCGCCGCCATGGGGATGAGCTGGTAGTCGTGGATCCAGACGGTGTCCTCGGGCGTGAGCAGGGGGAGCAGGGCCTGCGCGAAATCCCGGTTCACCTTGCGGTAGGAGGCGGCCTCGGCCCGGTCATACTCCATGAGGCCGAGGCGGAAATGGAACAGCGGCCAGAGGGTGTTGTTGGAATAGCCGGCGTAGAAGCCCTTGTGGTCCTCGTCCGACAGGTCGATCGTGGCGTAGTCGATGCCGCCCGAGCGCACCTGGCGGGGCTCGAGCGAGGGGTTCCGGCGCGTCTCGCCGCTCCAGCCGAACCAGAGGCCGCCGCTGGCCTTGAGCACGTCCTTCAGCGCCACGGCCAGGCCGCCGGCCGAGGGCTCGCCCCGCCGCGGCACCGCCACGCGATTGGAGACGACGACTACCCGCCCCACAGACCGTGCTCCCACGAACGGCTCAAACGCATTGCCGACAGGATCAGGCCAACATGGGAATAGGTCTGAGGAAAGTTCCCCCAGAGCTGGTTCCGTTTCGGGTCCAGGTCCTCGGCGAGTAGCCCCAGGTGATTCCGGCACGACAGGATGCTCCCGAACATGGCACGCGCTTCCTCCGTCCGGCCGGCGGCTGCAAGGGCGTCCACGTACCAGAACGAGCAAACGAGGAAGGCGGTTTCAGGTTTCCCGAAATCGTCCGACATGTCGTAACGGTAGAGGAATCCGTCATGCATCAGCCGGCGCCCGACCATGTCGAGGGTGCCGAGGAAGCGCGGGTCGGTGGCCGGCAGGAAGCCGATCTCGGGCAGCAGCAGCAGCGCCGCGTCCATGCCGTCGCTCTCGAAGCTTTCCACGAAGCTGCCCAGATGCGGGCGGAAGGCCTTCTCGCAGATCACCGCGTGCAGCTCGCGGGCCGACCGTGCCCAGCGCTCCGCCCGGTCGTGCAGGCCCAGATGCTTGGCGATGCCGGAAAGCCGCGCCATGCCCGCCCAGCACATGGCGGCCGAGAAGGTGTGGATGCGCGCGCGCCCGCGATATTCCCAGATGCCGGCATCGGGCGTCAGCGCCCGCGCCTCGGCCTGCTCGCCCAGCTTCTCCAGCAGCCGGAACAGCGGCTCGCCGGCGGGGCGGGACAGGCGCTGGTCGAAGAACATCTGCGCCGCGGCCATGATGACCGAGCCGTAGACGTCGTTCTGCACCTGCTCGGCCGCCTGGTTGCCGACCCGCACCGGCCCCATGCCCAGGAAGCCGGGGAGCGATTCCTCGATCCGTTCCGGCATGGGAAGGGAAGGTACCAGGGGATAGCAGGGTTTCAAAACCCCGCCCGGGGAGATCGCCACCACGTTAGTGACGTAGCGGATGTACTCCTCCATCGTCCGCGTGGTGCCCAGCCGGTTCAGCGCCTGCACCGTGAACAGCGCGTCGCGCAGCCAGCAGTAGCGGTAGTCCCAGTTGCGCTCGGTGTTTGCCGCCTCGGGGATGGAGGTGGTCAGCGCCGCCACCACCGCCCCCGTCTCCTCGAAGGTGCAGAGCTTGAGGGTGATGGCGGCGCGGATCACCGCCTCCTGCCACTCGAAGGGCAGGTGCAGGCCGCGCGTCCAGTCCAGCCAGTAGGCTTCCGTCTCGCGGATGAACTCCTGGCCCAGCGCCTCCGCCCCTTCCGGCACCGTCTCGTCCGGGCCCAGGATGAGCGTGACGGGCTGGTCGAGCAGGAAGGGCGCCTCCTCGGCCAGGCAGGCCAGCGGCGCGTCGGTGGTGACGCGCAGCGCCGAATCGTCGGTGAAGTAGCGCAGGTGGTTGGAGCCGGCGCGCCGCACCGGCCTGTCCTTGCCCCAGTGGGCGCGGGGGCGGATGCGCAGCCGGATCAGCGGCTGGCCGGCCAGCGGCTCGATCCGCCGCACCAGCATGGGGGGGCGGAAGTTGCGGCCGAAGCGGCGGAAGCGCGGCGCCGCGTCGATGATGCGCAGCCGCCCGCCCTGCTCGTCCTCCAGTTCCGTTTCCAGCACGGCGGTGTTGCGGCGATAGGCCTGCCGGGTCTGCTTGAGCCCGACCAGCTCGCATTCCATGAACCCGTCCTCCGGCTCCACGCCGCCGAGCAGGGCGGAGAAGATCGGGTCGCCGTCGAAGCGCGGCCAGCAGAGCCAGGAGCAGCGCCCCTTGCGGTCGAACAGCCCCGCGATGATGCCGTTGCCGACAGGGGCGAGGTCGAGCGGCTGGCTCATGCCGGCATCCTCTCGGCGATGCGGCCAAGCCAGTGCAGCACCGCCGCAGGGCCGGGAAAGTCGCGCGGGATGCGGTAGCCGGTGCCGCCGAGCGCCTTGCAGGCCTCGATGCCGAACTCGTCGGTCACGTCGTCGCCGATGAAGATGGGCACGCGGCCGGCAAAGGGCGGGTGGCGCATCAGCCAGGAAACGGCGACGCCCTTGTCCGTGGCGCGCGGGCGCAGCTCGGCCGCGGCATGGGCGGGCAGCACCTGGAACTCGCTGCCGGCGGCAAGGCCGTGCAGGAAGGCGGCCGTCTCCTCGCCGCGCTCCGGCACGGCGCGGAAATGCAGCACGAAGCCATGCTTCTTCTCCTCCAGCAGCAGGCCGGGCCGGGCCTCCACGAAGGCTTCCGCCGCGGCGCGCCACGCCTCGGGCGGAAAGGGCGGCGGCGGCATGGGCGGGATGGCGGCGCCGGGCAGGGCGGAGGCGTCGATGATGGTGCCGTGCTCGGCGGCGAAGGCGATGGGCGGGGTGCCGGCCAGCCCTCCCCGGGTCAGCGCCCGCGCCACCTCCAGCCCGCGTCCGGTGACGATGGCCACCGCCCCGCCGAGGCCCGCCGACAGCCGCGCCAGCAGCGGCGGCAGCTGCGGCGGCACCACCACGGCATCCGGCCGGGGCGCGATCTCGAGCAGGGTGCCGTCGAGGTCCAGGAAAAGCGCGGCGTCGCGCTGGGGCAGGGGCGGGCTGTCCGGAAAGGCGTTATGCTCCATGGTGTTCCGATATGGCTGGATGCGGAGGGATGGGGAACCCTGGGCCGGGGATCTCTTTCCCCAAATCCCGCGGCGGCCCGCAGGATGGAGCACGCTGGCGGGATTGTGACCCGCCCG
Organism: Teichococcus rhizosphaerae; assembly: GCF_002631185.1. Lineage (GTDB taxonomy): Bacteria > Pseudomonadota > Alphaproteobacteria > Acetobacterales > Acetobacteraceae > Pseudoroseomonas > Pseudoroseomonas rhizosphaerae. Next base: position 39,110 of record NZ_PDNU01000032.1, read on the forward strand.
CCCGCCTTCCGCCACCCGTCGCTGCCCCCCCCGGCCGGCGCCCCCGGGCCGGCGCCAACGGGTGGGAACCACCGGGGCGGAATCAGCCGGCCGGCCTCAGGAGCATTCCAGCACGCGCAGGTCGTAGACCGGGTGCTCCAGCATCGACACGCCCGGGGCGTTGGCGAACATCCAGCCGCGGAACACCGGGATGCCGCGCGAATCGTTGCGGGTTTCCAGCACCTCCAGCCAGGCGGCGGCGTCCGGCACCTCCTCGGGGGGACGGGCGTTGCAGGCATGCACGATCACCCGCAGCGTGCCGAAGCCGACCGGCTGGCCGACCGGCGTGTCGAGAAGGGTGATGCGCGCCGTCACCTTGTCCAGCGCCTGGAGCCGGGCGTTGCGCTTAGGCACCCAGCCCGGGTCCTGCGGCTGGGCGCGGGCGGGCGGGGCCGGCAGGGCGGCGGCACCCAGCAGCAGGCCGAGCAGCAGCGCCGGCAGGCGGCGGCGCATCAGCCGGCGCTCCCGGCGCCCGGGGTAGGACCAGGGGCAGGACCAGAAGGGGCCCCGGCGCGGCGCGGGCTGGGCAGGGACTGCACCAGCTCGGCCAGGATGCGGCGCATCGCCGCCTCGTCCACGCCCATCAGCACGGCGTCCTCCAGCAGGTCCCGCAGCATGGCCGCCGCTTCCCGGTGGTTCTCGGCCAGCACCTTCAGCTTCTCGCGGCAGGAAACGGGCTGGCCGTTGGCGCCCGGCCAGCGGGCCGGCGGCTCCAGGCTCATGGCCGGCCGGAAGGCGCGGGCGCCGGGCCCTGGGGCTGCTCGCCCTCCTGCTGGCGCGCGGTGTTCGAGGTCAGCTCGGTCACCGAGAAGATGAAGCGCCCGAGCAGCGACTCGAGGCTGACGGCGGACTGGGTGATGCCGATCTCCTGGCCGTCCCGCAGCATGGTCTCGGAGCCGCCCGGCACCAGCGCGACATACTTGCCGCCCAGCAGGCTTTCCGAGGTGATCTCGGCCGAGCTGTCCTCGGGGATGGCGATGCCGGAATCGACGCGCAGCCGCAGCACCGCGAGATAGGTCTGCGGGTCGATGCGCTGCTCCAGCACGCTGCCCACCTTGACGCCGCCGATGCGCACGTCGGCGCCGGGGGTCAGCCCGTCGATGCGGTCGAACTTGGCGCTGAGGGTGATGCCGCCGCTGCCGCCGCCCAGGCTGCGCCCGGACTGGCCCAGCGCGAAGGCCAGGAAGACGGCCGCCACCAGCACCACCACGGCGCCGGTGAGGATCTCGGCGATGTTGCGTCCCTGCATGCGGCTGCCCGCGACCTTTCCTGGGAGGACCTGCCCGGACACGGCCTCAGCCACCCGGGGTCCAGGCTTCGTAGTCGCCGGCCGTGGGGGCGCGGCGGGCGCCGGCGTAGTCGTGACCCGGCGGGCGGTAGGCCTGGGCGGTGCCGGTCAGGTTGCGCTGGTGCTCGCGCTGCCAGGGGTAGCGCTTCTGCTCGGAAAGCGGCGCGTCGGTCACGTGGTGCAGCCAGCAATGCCATTCGGGCGGCACGGTGGTCGGGTCCGGCTCGCCGGCATAGAGCACGAAGCGGCGCTTGCGGCCATAGCCGAGCCAGGACTTGCGGCTCTCGTAATAGGTGTTTCCGAAGCGGTCGGTGCCGATCTTGCTGGCGGTGAGGCCAGTGGTCAGCCGCTGCAGGAAGGACATGTCTCGGTCGGTTCCATGGCTGGGCGAGGGGATCGCGGTTACGGCCTCGCTCCCGGGGGGAGAGGGGGGTGTGCGCCGCCGGCTTCCTTCGCACATGCGGCGGCCGGGGGGAAGGGTGGCACGGAAGGGGGCTTCCCCTCCACCGCCGGCACGGCACCATATTGGCCGCCTGTTTGCTGATTTACCACCATATGCGGCTTCCGCGTGGGGCGGGGCAGCGGTAGCCTGGACGCATGGCACGGATCATGGCCGGGGTTTCCGGCACCTCCTGGGAAGGTCTCGCGCTGCGGCGCGCGCGCGCGGCGGCCGACCCGGATTCCGCGCCGCGCGCCGTCGCTCTCCCGGCGAGCTGGGAGGATGGCGCGGCCGAGGCCCTGGCGGCGCTGGCCCCCGGCTCCGGCCCCGTCTCGCTGCCCGCCCTGGCCGAGGACTGGATCGGCCGCCTCGCCGCCCGCGCCGTGTCGCTGAAGCTGCTGGAGGCGGCGGAGGCCGAGGCCCTGGCGCGGGCGCTGCGCGCCCTGCTGCTGGCCCGGCGCGGCGCCCCCGGCGCCAGCCTGTGGCGCAACGACGCCAAGGCCGAGCCGCGCTTCGTGCTGAACCTGCCCGCCTTCCTGGACGAGGCGGGCGGCTTCGACCACGCCGCCTATGCCGCGGCCACCGGCACCGCCGTGCGGGCGCTGGAGGTGGCAACGGGCGGCAAGGCCACGCGGCTGCGCGTCGGCTTCGCCGACCTCGCCGGGCTGCTGGCGGCGCTGGGCCTGGCCTACGACTCGGCCGAGGCGCGCGATGTCGGCACCTGCCTGTCCGCCCTGACGCGCGGCGCCGCCGAGCAGGCCAGCGCCGCCCTGGCCGAGCGCCTGGGCGCGCGGGAGCCCGCCGCGCTGCTGTGGCCGGCGCCGCCCGCCCGCTGCGCCGTGCCCGGCCTCGCCGCCGCCGCCCGCCGCGCGCTGGATGCCGCCGGCGCCACACAGGGGCTGCGCCATGCCGGCTGCTTCGCCCTGACGGTGCCCGACGCGGCCGAGGCGCTGCTCGGCATCGAGACGGGCGGCCTCGCCCCCGCCCAGGGCGCCACCCGGCTGGCACGCGACGAAGCGGGCCGGGTGGCGGAGCAGCCCACCCTGGCCGCGCGCCGCGCCATGGCCTGGCAGGGCGAGCGGGCCATGGCGCTGCTGGCCCCCATGCCCGATTCGGCGCGCGAGGCGATGGAAGCCGCCATCCGCCCCTACCTGCACGCCGCGAGCCCGGTGCCGGCGGCCCGGCCGCTGCCGGCGCGCCCGTTGCCGCCGCCGCGCCCCGCTGCCGCCCATGGGGCCGCCCATGGGACCGCTCCCGGCCTCGCCCGGCACGGGCAGGTGTGGCGCGTCGTGGTCGGCGGCCACCGCGTCACGCTGCGCGCCACCCACGCGGCCACGGGCGGGCTGGCCGAGATCGGGCTTTCCGCCGGCGGCAAGGAGGGCAGCGGCTCCCGCGGCCTGCTTGAAGGCCTGGTCCGGTCGGTGAACATCGGCCTCGCGCGCGGCGTGCCGCTGTCGGACTATGTCGGCAGCTTCGCCTATGCCCGCTTCGGCCCCGCCGGCGCGGTGGAGGGCGATCCCGAGATCCTTTGCGCCACCTCGGTGCTGGACTGGGCCTTCCGCCGGCTGGCCATCGCGCATCTGGGGGGCGAGGAGGCGCGGCGCCTCTGGCCCGATCCTTCGCCGGAGGAATGCGCGGCGGAGGCCGCCTTCACGCCGGGCGACCGGGGCCCGATGCTGCCGCTGGACCTGCCGGCGCAGCCCTCGCCCGCCGCCCGGCGGCGCACCCTCCGCCTGGTGGGCTGAGCGGCGCCGCTTCCTTCCGACGCATCTGAGAGGAGTTTGTCCCATGGCCGGACGCATCGAGTCGCGCCTCGCCGAGCTTGGCATCACCCTGCCCGTGCCAGCGGCGCCGGTGGCCAACTATGTGCCCTTCACCGTGCTGGCGGGCGGCACGCTGGTGGTGGTTTCCGGCCAGGTGCCGATGCGCGAGGGCAAGGTGGCCTTCACCGGCAAGCTGGGCGAGGTGATCGACATCGAGACGGGGCAGCAGGCGGCGCAGCTCTGCCTGATCAACGTGCTGGCGCAGCTCCGGGCGGCGGTGGGCGACCTCGACCGGGTGACGCGCGTGGCGCGCCTCGGCGGCTTCATCGCCGCGGGCCCCGGCTTCACCCAGCACGCCCAGGTGATGAACGGCGCCTCCGACCTCGCCGTGGCGGTGTTCGGCGAGGCGGGGCGGCATGCCCGCAGCACCATCGGCGTGCCCTCCCTGCCGATGGACGCGGCGGTCGAGGTCGAGGGGATGTTCGAGGTGGCGGCGTGAGCACGGCGCTGCCGTCGATCGAGGTCAGCGACGCGGCCGACGCGGATGCGCAGGGCGTGGTGCTCCAGGGCATCCTCGCCTTCAACGAGGCGGCGGTGGGCCCATCCGGCCGCCGCCCGCTCTCGGTGCTGGTGCGCGACCCGGAAACGGGCGCGGTGCGCGGCGGCCTGACCGGGCGCACGGACAAGAAGTGGCTGTTCATCGAGCTGTTCTACCTGCCCGAGGACCTGCGCCGCGGCGGCCTCGGCGCCGAGCTGATCGCGCGGGCGGAAGCGGAGGCGAAGGCGCGCGGCTGCGTCGGCGCCTGGCTGGACAGCTACAGCTTCCAGGCGCCGGAGTTCTACCGCAAGCAGGGCTACACCGAGTTCGGCCATGTGCCGGACAACCCGCCCGGCCATGTGCGCCACTTCTTCCGCAAGGTGTTCTGAGCGGCTCCGGCTGGACGGAACAGCCAGGGGCGGGGCGGCCGGGGGCGGGGCGGCCGGGGGCGGTTCAATCTTCCGCCCGGCCTCCCCACATGGAGCGATGACAGACAAGGCGGAGGCGGATGGCGGCAGGATTCGGTCTGCCCGGGTTGGACCTGCTCGGGCAGGGGCTGACCCGGCTCACCAGCGAGGCGGAACGGGCGCTCAACGAGACGACGCTGCGGATCGCCATCACCGGCCTCAGCCGCTCCGGCAAGACGGTGTTCATCACCTCCCTCATCGCCAACCTGCTGGCCATGGGGCGGGGGCGGGACACGCTGCCGGCGCTGCGCCGCCGCATGGCGGAGGAGGGGCGGCGCATCCAGGCGGTGCGGCTGGAGCCCGCCGGCACCCAGGCGCTCGACTGGTTCGACGCCGCCGACAAGCTGCGCGACCTGGCCGGCGCCACCCCGCACTGGCCGCCCCGCACCAGCGACCTGGCCAGCGCCACCCTGACCCTGGTGGTGGAGCGGCCCGGCGAATGGGGCCGCTGGCTGCCGGCGCGCCGGGTGCGGCTCGAGATCCTGGACTATCCGGGCGAATGGCTGCTGGACCTGCCGCTGCTGGACCAGAGCTACGAGGAATGGTCCGCCGCCACCCTGGCGCAGCTCCGGCAGCCGCCGCGCGCCGCCCTGGCCGGGGATTTCCTGGCCTTCCTGGCCGGGCTGGACCGCAACGCGCCGGCCGACGATGCCGTGGCCAAGCGCGGCTTCCTGCTCTACCGCGACCTGCTGGCGGCGGCGCGGGACCGGCACGGGCTGCGCTGGCTGCAGCCGGGGCGCTTCCTGGTGCCCGGCCCCAAGGGCGAGAGCCCGATGATGTGGTTCTTTCCGCTGGCGGGGCAGGGCAGCGCGGGTGCGGGCAGCCTGCGCGCCGCCCTGGCCGAGCGGTTCGACGCCTATCGCGACGATATGCGCCGCAGCTACTTCGACCCCTGGTTCGCCCGCTTCGACCGGCAGGTGGTGCTGGTCGATGCGCTGGGCGCGCTCTGCGCGGGCGAGGGCGCCTTCACCGATGCGCGGCAGGCGGTGGCGCGGATCGCCCAGGCCTATGACGCCCGCTCGCGCTCCCGCTGGCTCGGGCTGCGCACGCTGAAGCGCGTGGCCTTCGTCGCCACCAAGGCGGACTATGTGCCGCAGGCGCAGCGCGAGGCGTTTCTCGGCCTGTTCCGCGGCATGGTGGGCCTGGGCGGTGGCGCCGGAGACCCGGCCGTGACGCATGCCGCGCTGGCCGCGCTGCGCTGCACGGAGGAGGGCGAGTCGCCCGCCTCGGGCGCGCCGGTGGTGTATGGCGTGCCGATGGGCGAGGCGCGGCGGCGGCCCTTCCGCCCGGGGCAGATCCCGCCGCAGCCGCCCGCCCCGGGCGATGCCTTCTGGCGCCGCCCCTATTTCGAGCTGCCCGTGTTCCGCCCGCCGGTGATCGACCCGGACGGGCGGGAGGGCCTGCCGCACCTGGAGATGGACCGGCTGATCGCCTGGCTGCTGGAGGATGCGCTGTGACCTGCCTGGATGTCCTGCTTCCCCGGAGTGCCCGATGAACGCCGGCCCCGGCTGGGACGACGAGCCCCAACGCCCCGTGCGCGCCCCCACCCGCGCGCCGGATCCGCGGCGCCCGCCCGGGCTTGCGCCCGATTCCGGGCTCGGGGTCATGCCCGATGCCATGCCGGGCGCGGCGCTGGGCCCCGGCCTCGGCCAGCCCACCGAGGGCGGGCTGATCCGCCATGGCGAGCCCATGGCGCTGCAAGGGCCGGATGCGGTGCGGAGCGCCGGCTGGCTCGCCTCGCTCGGCACGCTGGGGCTGGCCGCGGCGCTGCTGGTGCTGGGCAGCTTCGGCCTGTGGCTGGGGCTGATGGTGAACGACCTGTTCGCCGCCTCGCCGGTGCTGGGCTGGCTGGGCAGCGCGCTCGGCCTCGGCGTGGGCGGGTTGCTGGCGGTGGCGGCGGGGCGGGAATGGCGCGCGCTGCGCCGGCTCGACTCGCTGGAGCGGCTGGCCGCCCGCGTGCGCGAGACGCCGGACGCCGCCCCGCCGCCGCCCGCCCTGCTGGACTGGGCGGAGGCCGTGGCGCGCCGCCTGCCCGAGGCGGTGCCCGCCGTGGCCACGCTGCGCCGCGCCGCCACCATGGCCGAGGCGCGCGGCCTGCTCGCCGCCGGGCTGCTGCCGGTGCTGGACGCGCGGACCCGGAGCCTGGGCGGGCAGGCGGCGCGGCAGGTGTTCCTCGCCACCGCCGTCATCCCCTCGCCCGTGCTGGACGCGCTGGCCATGGGCTGGCTCGGCCTGCGGCTGATGCGGCAGGTGGCGGTGCTGCACGGGGTGCGCCCCGGCACGCTGGTGCTGGGCCGGCTGCTGCGGCGGCTGGCGCTCTCGGCCGGCCTCGCGGCGGGCGCGGAGGTCGTGACGGAGGCCGGTGTCGAGCAGCTGGTGGAGGGCCATGCGGCGAAGCTCGCGGGCGGTGCGGCGGGAGCGGCGGTGGCCGCCCGCCGCATGGTGCGCCTGGCCGGCGCCACCGCCCTGGCCTGCCGCCCGCTCTGAACGGACAGAAAAAAGAAGGGGTCCAGGGGAATTCCTTCCCCTGGCCTTGCTTGCAGCTTTCCGGCCGCGGCGCACATGCTGGGCCATGCCCGACGGTGCCCAAGAGCTGACCCTGCACCTGCATCCCGCCATCGCGGAGATCCCGCCCGCCGAGTGGGATGCCTGCGCGGGCGACGAGAACCCCTTTGTCAGCCACGCCTTCCTGTCGGCCCTGGAGGAGAGCGGCTCGGCTTCCGCCCGCACCGGCTGGCTGCCGCAGCACGCCGCGTTGCGCGACCCGGCCGGCCGCCTGCTCGCCGTGGCGCCCGCCTATGCCAAGAGCCACTCCTATGGCGAATACGTGTTCGACCATGCCTGGGCCAATGCCTTCGAGCGGGCCGGCGGAAGCTATTATCCCAAGCTCCAGGTGGCGGTGCCGTTCAGCCCGGTGCCCGGCCCCCGCCTGCTGACCCGCCCCGGCGCCGGCCTGCCGCATGGCGCGCTGGCCCAGGCGCTGGCCCAGGCCACGGAGCAGCTCGGCCTGTCCTCCGCCCATGTCACCTTCTGCACCGAGGCGGAGTGGCACGCGCTGGGCGAGGCGGGCTGGCTGCGGCGCCTCGGCACCCAGTTCCACTGGAGCAACGAGGGCTATGGCGGCTTCGAGGACTTCCTCGGTGCCCTGTCCAGCCGCAAGCGCAAGCAGCTGCGGCGCGAGCGGCGGGAGGCGCAATCGGCCGGCCTCGCCTTCCGCACCCTGCGCGGGGCCGAGATCACGCCGCGCCACTGGGCCGCCTTCCACCGCTTCTACATGGACACGGTGGACCGCAAATGGGGCAGCGCCTATCTCACCGCGCGCTTCTGGCCGCTGCTCGCCGAGCGGCTCGGCGACAGGGTGGTGCTGATGGTGGCCGAGCAGGATGGCCGCCCCGTGGCCGGCGCGCTGAACCTGATGGGGCGGGACGCGCTCTATGGCCGCAACTGGGGCACCACGGTGGAGGCGCCCTTCCTGCATTTCGAGCTCTGCTACTACCAGGCCATCGACTTCGCCATCACGCATGGGCTGAAGCGCGTGGAGGCGGGGGCGCAGGGGCAGCACAAGATCCAGCGCGGCTACCTGCCGGTGCCCACCTATTCGGCGCACTGGATCGGGCATGGCGGGCTGCGCCGCGCCGTGGCCCAGTTCCTGGAGGCCGAGCGCCCGGCCATGCTGGAGGAGATGGCCGCCCTGGCCGGGGCCTCGCCCTTCCGGCAGGAGGACTGAGCCGCCCCGCTCCCGGGCCTGGCCGCCCTCCGGCTTGGCGGGGCCCCGGAAGCCTGCGACCCTGCGCGCCCCTCCTCGCCGGGCCGGAGCCGCATGCTGACCGCTTACCTCCAACTGGGCGCCTCCATGGCGCTGGTCGGCCTCAACGTGGCGGTGGCGAAGCTGCTGGCCGGCGCCCTGCCGATCGCGCTGATCGTGCTGCTGCGCTGCCTGCTGGCCTGCCTGGTGCTGTGGCCGCTGGCGCGGCTGCGCGAGGGCGGCGCGCGGCCTTCCGGCGCGGCGCTGCGCAACCTGGCGCTCCAGGCGGCGCTCGGCACCCTGCTCTACAACGCGGCGCTGCTCACGGGGCTCCGCCACACCTCGGCGCTGGAGGCGGGGCTGGTGCTGGCCACGCTGCCGGCGGTGATCGCGCTGGGTTCCGCGCTGTGGCTGCGCGAGGCGCTGGCGCCCGGGCAGTGGGCGGCGTCCGGCCTCGCCATGGGCGGCATGGCGGCCATCACCCTGGCGCGGCTGGCGGGCGGGGACGGGGGCGGCGGCAGCCTGCTCGGCAACGCGCTGGTTTTCGTCGGCGTCTGCGGCGAGGCGGCCTATGTGCTGCTGGCCAAGCGCCTGTCCGGCCGCGTGCCGGTGATCACCGCCAGCCTCTGGATGCAGGCATGGAGCGCGGCGCTGGTGCTGCCCTTCGCGCTGCCGGTGCTGGGCGGCGTGGCGGCGCTGGCCTCCCCGGAAGTGTCCGCGCTGCTGGTGTTCCACAGCCTCACCGCCTCGGTGCTGTGCCTGCTGCTCTGGTATGCCGGGCTGCGGCGCGCGCCGGCGGGGGTGGCGGGCGTCTTCACCGTGTTCCTGCCCGCCACCGCGGCGCTGGTGGCGGTGGCGCTGCTGGGCGAGCACTTTACGCCGCTGCACGGGGCGGGGCTGGCCCTGATGCTGGCCAGCATCGGGCTGGCCACCTGGCCCCGGGAGAGGCGCCCGTGAGGGCCTGGGTTTCCTGCACCGGCGCGGCGCTGCTGGCCGGGGATGCCACGGGCTGGGCGGCGCGGCTGGCCCATGCCCAGGCCGGGCAGATGTCGGAGGTGCAGCGGGCGCAGCGGGAAAGCTGGCGCGCCCTGGTGGTCACCCTGCAGGCGGCGCTGCGCGAGGCGGGCGGCGAATCCTGGCAGGTGCTGCTGGAGCTCGACCTGCTGCGGCTGGAAAAGCGCATCGACGCCGTGCTGCTGACCGACCGCGCCATCCTGGTGCTGGAATACAAGCACGGCGCCGCCGGCTTCGCCGCGCCCGACCTGGCGCAGGTGGAGGATTACGCGCTCGACCTGTTCGACTTCCACGCCGCCAGCCGGGCGCATCCGGTGGTGCCGGTGCTGCTGGCCAGCGGTGCCGCGCCGCCGGCCAATGCCTGGCCGCTGTTCTTCCAGGGTGTCACGCCCGTGCTGCGCGCCAATCCATCCAGCCTCGGCGCCCTGCTGCGCGACATCCAGGCCGCCATCCCGGCGCCCGCCGCGCCGCTCGACCCCCTGGCCTGGGGCGCGGCGCCCTACCGGCCAGTGCCCACCATCATCGAGGCGGCGCGGCGGCTGTTCGACCGGCACGGGGTGGAGGCGATCGCCACGGCGCGGGCCGGTGCGCGCAACCTCACCCGCACCACCGATGCCATCCGCCACGCCATCGGGGGTGCGCGGGCGGCGGGGGAGCGGCGCGTGGTGTTCGTCACCGGCATTCCCGGCGCGGGCAAGACGCTGTGCGGGCTGAACCTGGCTTTCGGCCCCTGGCCGGATGCCGGGGCGGAAACGGGCGCCGCCTTTCTCACCGGCAACGCGCCGCTGGTGGCGGTGCTGCGCGGCGCGCTGGAGCGGGACGCGCGGGACCGGCAGGGCCGCGGCGCCCGCCAGCCGCGGCGCGAGGCGCGCACCGTGCTGCAGAACGTGCACCGCTTCCTGGAGCACCATGTGCGCCACGCTGGCGAGGCGCCGCCAGAGCATGTGGTGGTGTTCGACGAGGCCCAGCGTGCCTGGGACGCCGCCCAGGCGGGGCGGGACACGCAGCGTCGCAGCTCCATCCTGTCCACCTCCGAGCCCGGGCACATGCTGGAGATCATGGCGCGGGTGCCGGGCTGGTCGGTGATCGTGGCGCTGATCGGCCAGGGCCAGGAGATCAACACGGGCGAGGCGGGGCTGGCCGAGTGGGGAAGGGCGATCGCGGCCGGCGGCGGGGCGTGGCGGGCGGTGGCGGCGCCGCGCGCGCTGTCCGCCACCGAGCCGGCGCAAAGGCTGGCGGAAGGCCATCCGCCCTGGCTGGCGCTGGACGAGGATCTGGACCTCGTCGTGCCGATCCGCTCCATCCACCACGACCGCGGCGCGCAATGGGTGGCCGCCGTGCTGGAGGAGCGGCCGGAGGAGGCCGCCGCCATCGCCGCTGGCGGCGGGCTGCCCTTTTTCCTGACGCGCGATCTGGGCGCGTTGCGGCAGGCGCTGCGCGAGCGGGCGCGGGGCCTGCGGCGGGTCGGGCTGGTGTGCTCCGCCAAGGCGAAGCGGCTGCGGGCCGAGGGGTTGGGCGCGCAGCTGCACGGCGCGGATGACGAGGTGGTCAACTGGTTCCTGTGCCGCTGGCCGGATGTGCGGGCCTCCGACGCGCTGGAGGTCTGCGCCACGGAATATGCCTGCCAGGGGCTGGAGCTGGATTCGGTGGGCCTGGCCTGGGGCGGCGACTTCATTCGCGGCGCGCAGGGCTGGCAGGCGCGTCGCTTCGCCGGCACCGCCTGGCAGCGCGTGGCCTCGCCCGAGACGCGGCGCCACCTGCGCAACACCTACCGCGTGCTGCTGACGCGCGCGCGCCAGGACACGCTGATCTTCGTGCCGCGCGGCGATGCCGGGGATGCGACCCGCCCGCCCTCCGAGGCCGATGCCGTCGCCGCGTACCTGCAACGCTGCGGCGTGGCGCTCCTCTGAACTTGCAGAAAGAAGAAGGGCGCGGACGTGTACGTCCGCGTGGGGGAATTCATTCCCCCGGCCTTGTGGGCAACACCCATCCCTTTCTCGCGTTGGCCTCCGGAAAGCCACGCAGCGGAAGGGGAACGGCCATGGCCAAGACGGTCGGGGATTTCGTCTGGGAGCGCCTCGGGCAATGGGGTGTCAGGCGGGTCTATGGCTATCCGGGCGATGGCATCAACGGGCTGATCGGCGCGCTGGACCGGGCGAAGGAGGAGATGCCCTTCGTGCAGGTGCGGCACGAGGAGATGGCGGCCTTCATGGCCACCGCCCATGCCAAGTACACGGGCGAGGTGGGGGTGTGCCTGGCCACCTCCGGCCCCGGCGCCATCCACCTGCTGAACGGGCTTTACGACGCCAAGGCCGACCACATGCCGGTGCTGGCCATCGTCGGGCAGCAGGCGCGGGCGGCGCTGGGCGGGCACTACCAGCAGGAGGTGGATCTCGCCGCGCTGTTCGGCGATGTCTGCGCCTATGTGCAGCAGGCCAGCGTGCCGGAGCAGATCCGCCACCTGATCGACCGCGCCATGCGCGTCGCCCAGGGCGAGCGGAAGATCGCCTGCCTGATCCTGCCCAACGACCTCCAGGAGCTGCCGGCGGTCGAGGTGCCGCCGCACGCGCACGGCACCATCCACAGCGGCGTGGGCTATGCCGCGCCGCGCGTGGTGCCGGAGCCGCAGGCGCTGCAACAGGCGGCCGAGGTGCTGAACGCCGGCGAGCGGGTGGCCATGCTGGTCGGCGCCGGGGCGCTGGGCGCCACGGACGAGGTGCTGGCGGTGGCGGACATGACGCAGGCCGGCATCGCCAAGGCGCTGCTGGGCAAGGCCGCGGTGCCGGACGACCTGCCCTGGGTGACGGGCTCGATCGGCCTGCTCGGCACCGAGCCGTCCTGGAAGATGATGCAGGAATGCGACACGCTGCTGATGGTGGGCAGCGGCTTCCCCTATTCCGAGTTCCTGCCCAAGGAGGGCGCGGCGCGCGGCGTGCAGATCGACCGCGATCCCTCCATGCTCAGCCTGCGCTACCCGATGGAGGTGAACCTCGCGGGCGACTCGGCCGCCACGCTGCGCGCCCTGCTGCCGCTGCTGAGGCGCAAGGAGGCGGGCCGGTGGCGCGGCCGCATCGCCGGCTGGACGGAGGACTGGTGGGCGCTGCTGGAAAAGCGCGCCATGCAGAAGGCGGAGCCGATCAACCCGCAGCGCGTCTTCTGGGAGCTGTCCCGCCGCCTGCCGGAGCGAGCGATCATCGCCGCCGACTCAGGCTCCACCACCAACTGGTACGCGCGCGACGTGAAGCTGCGGCGGGGGATGATGGCCACGCTCTCGGGCGGGCTTGCCAGCATGGGGTCGGGGATGCCCTATGCCATCGCCGCCAAGTTCGCGCATCCCGAGCGGCCGGTGGTGGCCATCGTGGGCGACGGCGCCATGCAGATGAACGGCATGAACGAGCTGCTCACCGTGTCGCGCTACTGGAAGGAATGGGCCAACCCGCAGCTCGTGGTGCTGGTGCTGAACAACCGCGACCTGAACCAGGTGACCTGGGAACAGCGCGCCATGGGCGGCGATCCCAAGTTCCTCGGCTCGCAGACCCTGCCGGAATTCTCCTACGCCGCCTTCGCAGAGCTCGCCGGGCTGCGCGGCATCGCGGTGGACGACCCGGAGCGGATCGGCGCCGCCTGGGACGAGGCGCTGGCGATGGACCGGCCCGTGGTGCTCGACTTCCGCACCGACCCCAACGTGCCGCCGCTGCCGCCGCACATCACGCTGAAGCAGGCGCGCGCCTTCATGAGCAGCATGTTCGGCGAGCCGGAGCTTGGCAGCGTGCTGGCCAACACCGCGCGGCAGGTGGCCAGCCGGGTGCTGCCGAAGCGGGAATAGCCGCTTTGCCACGGTGCCGGGCCCAAACCGGCCCGGCTGGCGGCCAAGCAAGCTTTTTCAAGCGCTTTCCTTCTATTGCAAGCCCTTGTCGTGGTAGGCTGAGACACCCGCTCAGCAACAGACGACTGAGGCCATGCCGCGCGCCCTTGCCGATCGTTCCTCCGACCCGTCCTCCGGCAGCGCTGGGGGCCGCCTGGCCGCCAGCACGCGCCGCTTCGCCTCCCCCGCCGTGCAGGCCGCGCTGCGGCGGCGCGGCGCGGAGCTGCTGGGACTGGTGCTGGCGCTGGGCGGGCTCGGCCTGCTGCTGGCGCTGATCAGCTACAACCCCGCCGACCCGTCGCTGAACACCTCCGCCACCCGGGCGCCCACCAACCTGGCCGGGCCCGGGGGCGCCATCGTCTCCGACCTGCTGCTGCAGGGCTTCGGCTGGGGCGGCTACCTGCCGGTGGGGGTGATGCTGGGCTGGTCCTGGCGGCTGGCGACGCATCGCGGGCTGGCGCCCTTTGTCGGCCGCGTCGCGGCGGTGCTGGCGGCGGCGCCGCTGCTGGCCGCCGCCTTCGCCCTGGCCCCGCTGCCCGAGGGCGCGCCCACCCTGGCCGGGCCGGGCGGCGCCGCGGGCGAGCTGCTGCTGGGCAAGGTGCTGGGGCTGGCGGGCGGGGTGTTCGGCCCCTTCGGCTCGGTGATCGGGCAGGTGGGCACGGTGGCGCTGGCCGGCTCCCTGTCCTTCGCCGCGCTGGGCGTGCCGCTGCTGGCCTGGCGCCAGGCCGGCCGCGTCGCCGGCCATGCCGCCCGCAGCGGGGCGGGCATCACTGGGCGCGTGCTGCGCCGCACCGTGGCCGCCCCGGCCGCCCCGCCGCCCCACTACGCGGCACCCTGGGAAACGGATGAGGAGGCGGAGCGCGGCCCCGGCCTCGGCGCCCGGCTGGCGGCGCCGTTCCGCGCCATGGGCGGCATGCTGGCCCGCCGCCGGGCGGAGGCGCCCTCGCCGCAGCTGGCGGCCATGCTGCGCGCGGCCGATGCCGCCGCCGCCGATTCGCCGCCGCCCCATGCCGGGTTGCGTGGGCCGCGCCAGGCGCCGGTGGTGCCGCCGCCCGGCCGCCGCGCCGCCGCGCCGCATTTCGAGGCGGAGGACGAGGACGACGAGGCCCTGCCGCGCCTGATGCCCGAGGCCACGCCCGAGCTGCGCGCTCCGCGCGGAGGGGAGCGCGGCCCCGAGCGCGGTTCCGAGCGCGGTTCCGAGCGGGGCGGCGAGCCGCGTGCCATCGCCGCCCGGGGTGGCGATCTGGAGCTGCCGCCCCCGCCGCCCGTGCGCAGCGCGGCCCCGCCGCCGCGCCCGGCCGAGCCGGCGGCGCCCCGCCGCCCCGTCCACCCCGAGCCGCAGCCGGCGGCGCAGTTCCAGCTGCCGCCGCTCGACCTGCTGGTGCCGCCCCCCGCGCGCCGCGCCAGCGGCCCGGACGAGGCGGCGCTGCAGGCCAATGCGCGGCTGCTGGAAACGGTGCTGGAGGATTACGGCGTGCGCGGCCGCATCGTCGAGATCCGCCCCGGCCCGGTGGTGACGCTCTACGAGCTGGAGCCGGCGCCCGGCACCAAGTCGGCCCGCGTCATCGGCCTGGCCGACGACATTGCGCGCTCGATGAGCGTGATGGCGGTGCGCATCGCGACCGTTCCCGGCCGCAACGTCATCGGCATCGAGCTGCCCAACGCCAAGCGGGAGATGGTCTACTTCTCCGAGATGATGGCGGCCGAGGACTGGGTGCGCCACAACGCCCGCCTGCCGCTGGCGCTGGGCAAGGACATCGGCGGCGCGCCGGTGATCGCCGACCTCGCCCGCATGCCGCACCTGCTGATCGCGGGCACCACCGGCTCGGGCAAGTCGGTCGGCATCAACACCATGATCCTGTCGCTGCTCTACCGCTTCAGCCCGGACGAGTGCCGCTTCATCATGATCGACCCGAAGATGCTGGAGCTGTCGGTCTATGACCGCATCCCGCATCTGCTGGCGCCCGTCGTCACTGAGCCGCCCAAGGCGATCGGCGCGCTGAAGTGGACGGTGCGCGAGATGGAGCGGCGCTACCGCGCCATGAGCCAGCTCGGCGTCCGCAACATCGGCGGCTACAACGAGAAGGTGCAGGCGGCACTCGCCCGCGGCGAGGTGCTGACGCGCCGCGTGCAGACCGGCTTCGACCCCGACACCGGCCGCCCGGCCTTCGAGGACCAGCCGCTCGCCTTGCAGCCGCTGCCGATGATCGTCGTGGTCATCGACGAGATGGCCGACCTGATGATCGTCGCCGGCAAGGAGATCGAGGCCGCCGTGCAGCGCCTGGCGCAGATGGCGCGCGCCGCCGGCATCCATGTCATCATGGCGACGCAGCGGCCCTCGGTCGATGTCATCACCGGCACCATCAAGGCCAACTTCCCGACGCGCATCTCCTTCCAGGTGACCAGCAAGATCGACAGCCGCACCATCCTGGGCGAGATGGGCGCCGAGCAGCTGCTCGGCCAGGGCGACATGCTGCACATGGCGGGCGGCGGGCGCGTCGCCCGCGTGCACGGCCCCTTCGTCTCGGATGCCGAGGTGGAGAAGGTGGTGGAGTTCCTGCGCGAGCAGGGCGAGCCCGCCTATATCGAGGAAGTCACCGAGACCGAGGACGAGGAGGGCGGCGATTCCGGCCTGTCCGGCATCGCCGGCGCCTCGGATGGCGAGAAGGGGCTGTTCGACCAGGCCGTGGCGCTGGTGACGCGGGAAGGCAAGGCTTCCACCTCCTTCATCCAGCGGCACCTCTCCATCGGCTACAACCGCGCCGCCAAGCTGATCGAGCAGATGGAGAAGGAGGGCGTCGTCGGCCCGGCCAACCATGTGGGCAAGCGCGAGGTGCTGGCGCGCCGCAGCGACGATGACTGAGCGGGACGGGGGGAGGGCCTCCTCCCCCGCTTCCCTGGCGGCTGCCGGCGGGCCCCGCTTCGCCATCCGCCGCCTCGTGCCGGACGAGGCGGCGCTGTTCCGCGCGCTGCGGCTGGAGGCGCTGGAGCGCCACCCGGAGGCCTTCGGCGCCAGCCTGGAGGACGAGGCGGCGCAGCCCGATTCCTGGTTCGCGGCGCGGCTGGAGGCGGGCATCGTGCTGGCCGGATGGCTGCCGGGCATGGAGGCGCCGGCCGGGCTGATGGCGCTGGCGCTGCCGCGGGCGGAGAAGACGCGGCACAAGGGGCTGCTGTGGTCGGTCTATCTGCGGCCGGAGGCGCGCGGCCATGGGCTGGCGCCGGCGCTGCTCTCGGCGGTCCTGGCCGAGGCGCGGGGGCGGGTGGAGGAGGTGCGGCTGTCCGTGGTGGCGGGGAACGACCGCGCCCGGCGGCTTTATGAGCGGGCGGGCTTCACCGCCTGGGGGCTGGAGCCGCGCGCCCTCAAGCTGGGCGGCCGCTACTACGACGAGGTGCTGATGCGCTTCCGCTTCCCCGGCGGCTGATCCGGCCGGGGCGGCTCCTCCTCCGGCGTGCGCGCCAGCCCGATCCGGCGCAGCCGGCACGAAAGCCGCGGGTCCGCCGTCAGCACGGCGAAGGGGATGCCCAGCAGCAGCGGCGCGACGAAGGGCAGGCCCCAGGCCCAGGCCGTGCCGCCCGCCGCCACCAGCGCCGCCATCAGCACCGCGCCGAGGAGCGTGGGCGCCCGGAGCAGCCGCGCCGCATCCGCCCAGCGCACGCCCAGCGCATCGCGGTTCTGCGGCTGCCAGCCGGCGCGGCCGGCGAAGGGCAGCGCCAGCAGGAACAGCGCCTTGCTGGCCAGGCTCACCGGGTCCAGCAGGGTGGTGAAGCCGATCTCGGCCAGTGCCCCGCGCAGCACGGCGCGGCGGCCGCCATAGGGCGCCGCGCGCTCCGGGCGCAGCATCAGCTCCAGGTAGCCCGCGAGCTTCGGCGCGTGGATCGCGGCCCCGTTGGCCAGCAGCAGCGCCGCCAGCGGCCCGGCGGGCGTGGCCGCGCCGCCGCCCGTGGCGGCGTTCAGCACCGCCGCCACCAGCACCAGCAGCCAGAGCGGCGCGGACAGGAAGAGCAGGATGGCCTGGACGAGCTGCCAGCGGCCCATCGCCGTCAGGCCCGGCAGCCGCAGCAGGTGCCAGTACTGCATGTTGCCCGCGCCCCAGCGCCGGTCGCGGAGGATGAAGTCCGGCAGAGTGGGCGGGTTGCCTTCCAGGCTGCCCTCCTCGATGGGCAGGCAGCGCACCTTCCAGCCGGCGGCGTGCAGCCGCACCGCCTCGATCTGGTCGTGGCTGAGGATGGGGCTGCCACCGGGCAGCGCCTCCAGCCGGGCATGGGCGCGGAAGGGTGCCACGCGCAGCAGGGCGTTGTGGCCCCAGTAGGGGCCCTGGTCGAGCTGCCACCAGGCCTGGCCCGTGGCCCAGCTCCGCATGCCGGCGCGCATGCCGAACTGGAACAGGCGGGTGAAGGCGCTGCGCGCGGGGCGGCCGACGATGAGCTGCTGCAGGATGGCCAGCCTCGGGTCGGCCTCCATCGCCGCCACCAGCCGCAGCACCGCCTCGGCCGACATCTCCGAATCGGCGTCGAGGCACAGGAAGAACTCCTGGTCGCCGGCATGGTGGTCCAGGAAGTCCATCACGTTGCCGGCCTTGAAGCCGGTGTTGCGCGTGCGGCGGCGGTAGCGCACCGCCACGGGCCGCCCCGCCCGCAGCCGGGCGAAGCCGGCGATGCCCGCCTCCTCCCGCGCGGCGAGGCCGGGCTCCTGCGTGTCGGACAGGAACCAGAGGGTGAAGCGGTGGCCCGCCCCGGCCGCCTCCAGCCCGTCCAGCAGCCGGGCGAGGGGCGGCAGCACCGCCTCCATGGCCTCGTTGCGCAGGCAGACAAGGATGGCGGTGGCGGCGCGTGGCGGCGGCGGCGCGGCGCGCAGGAGCTGCGGCACCACCAGCGCCGCCGGCTCCGCCGCCCGCAGCCGCAGGGCGAGGCCCAGCAGCGCGTTGCCCGCGCAAAGGCAGCTCCAGGGCAGGGTGCCGAGCCAGGCGGCCAGCAGCACCCATTCCCAGGCCGTCCAGCCGCCCGGGGCCAGCACCCGCAGCATCAGCAGCAGCAGGCCGAGGCCGAGCGCGAGGCAGAGAAGCAGGAAGGCCAGGCGGCGCAGGCCTGGCCGCTCGGGCGGCAGGGGGGGGAGCGGCGCGGGAGGGGTCACGCGCCGCTTCTGGCGGGGGATCGTGGCGGGATTGCGCCGGCCTCATGAAAGATGCGGCGCGGCATCAGCCTTTCCCGGCCGTCCCGCGCCTCAGGCGGGCGCGGGAACGCCGAGCGAGGCGGCGGTCTGCAGCAGGCCCGTCCAGGTGTCGGGCTGCAGCGGCACGCCATGGGCCAGGCGCTCGGCGCGGGTGCGGGCCTCGGGCTCGCCGGGCAGCAGCACGGGCTGGCCGGGCCTGGCGGGGCGGCTGGAGGCCACCCACTCCACATAGGCCTGTCCCATCTCCTGGAAGGCGGCCTCGGTGCCGAAATGCGCCGGCGAGAGATAGATGGAGAGCATGCCGTTGGCGATGCGCCCGCGCCCTTCCACCGGCCCCGAGGTGCCGCCCGCGGTGAAGGCGCCGGCCAGCAGCTCGCACATCAGCGCCAGGCCCGAGCCCTTGTGCTCGCCGAAGGCGCGGATGGCGCCGGCGCCGCCCGCCGGGTTGCGCGGGCCGATCGGCGGGTAGTCGCCATACAGGGTATGCGGGTCGCCCGAGAGGGTGCCGTCCGGCTCGATCAGCGCGTCCTTCGGCAGGGCCTTGCCGCCATTGGAGGCGACCAGCACCTTGCCTTCCGCCACATGCGAGGTGGCGAAGTCCAGCACCACGGGCCGCCCTTCCAGCGGCGCGCCGATGGCGATGGGGGCGGTGGAGAAGCGCCGCTCCACGCCGCCGAAGGGCGCGACCAGCACCGAGCCCGCCACGTTGACGAGGTGGATGGAGATCAGCCCTTCCGCCAGCGCCATCTCGGCATAGTGGCCGATGCGCCCCACATGCCCGGCATTGCGCAGCGCGATGACGGCGGCGCCGTGCTGCTTCGCGCGGGCGATGCCGAGCTCCGCCGCCTGCCGCGCCACGGTCTGGCCGAAGCCGAAATCGGCGTCCAGCAGGGCGAAGGCGCCGCCATCGGTGACGACCCGCGCGGTACGGCCGAAATGCACATGCCCGGCCCGGTGCCAGTCGATGTAGCGCGGCACCCGCACCACGCCGTGGCTGTCATGCCCGGCGAGGTTGGCGCCGAGCAGGTGCTGGGCGATGCCCGCCGCCTCGTCGGCGCTGCTGCCGGCGGCGACGAAGATGTCGCGCACCAGCGTTTCCAGGGTTTTGGCGTCGATCAGCACGGGGGGATGGGCGTCCATGGGGCATTTCCTGCACGTTTCTTGATGCGTGCAGCATGGCGCACGGGGCGCGCTTGGCAAGCCATGCCGCGCCCCCCAGGCCCGCCCTTCTCAGGGGATCGCGGCCACCTTCTGGGCGTGGGCCGCCTGGAAGCGGTTCCAGGTGGGCGTCACCAGCATCTCGTTGATGCAGACCCGCTCCGGCATGTTGGCGACGAACAGCACCGCCTGCGCGATGTCCTCCGGCTGCAGCATCCGCGCCCGCTCCTCCGCCGGCACCGGCTCGGGGCGGAAATCGAGGATGGGGGTCACCACCTCGCCCGGGCAGATGCAGGTGGAGCGGATGTTGTGGATGCCGTTCTCGGCGTTGAGCGAGGCGGAGAGGGCGACGAAGCCGCTCTTGGCCGCGATGTAGCCGGGGCCGGAAACCGCCGAGACGCCCTTGCCCGCCATGGAGGCGATCTGCACGATCAGCCCGCCGCCCCGCGCCTTCATCCCCGCCAGCACGGCGAGGCTGGTGAGGAAGGGGGCGCGCAGGTTGCCATCGACCAGCGTGCCGACATCGGCGGGCGAGAGCTGGTGCCAGTGGCGGCGCGGCACGTTGACGCCGGCGTTGTTCACCAGCAGGCCGATGCCGCCCAGCGCCTCCGTCACCTCGGCCGCGGCGCGCTCCACCGCCGCGGCGTCGGTCAGGTCGGCGGTGACGATATGCGCCTCCGCGCCTCCGGGCAGCAGCGCCGCCGTCTCCTCCAGCGGCGCGCGGCGGCGGCCGGTGAGCGCCAGGCGCCAGCCCGCGCCGGCCAGCGCCACCGCGACGGCGCGGCCGATGCCGGTGCCGGCACCCGTCACCCAGGCTGTCTTGTCCATCCCCTGCCTTCCTTGCTTCATGCCTACAGGACGCGCCCCGATTGCGGGTCCAGGATGTGCATGTTGCTCATGTCCACCGCCATCGGCAACGGCTGGCCCGGCATGGCGGGCGCCAGGGGGTCGACCCGGCCGCAGATCTCGGCGCCGGCCATCCTGAAGTGGACCAGCGTTTCCATGCCCATCGGCTCGGTCACCTCGGGCGTCGCGGTCATCGGCGCGAAATGCGGGCGGTCGAGGTTCTTGGCTTCCGTCAGGTGCTCGGGGCGGATGCCGAGGAGCACCTCCCGCCCGGCCAGCCCCTGGTAGCGCGCGGTGCGCTCGGCCGGCACGGGCAGCACGATGTCGCCCGGCAGGTGGAGACGCAGCGCGCCGGCGCCGTTCTCCAGCCGGCAGGGGATGAAGTTCATCGCCGGGCTGCCGATGAAGCCGGCGACGAAGCGGGTCTTGGGGTTGTGGTAGAGTTCCTGCGGCGAGCCGACCTGCTCGATGATGCCGCCATTCATCACCACCACCCGGTCGGCCAGCGTCATCGCCTCCACCTGGTCGTGCGTGACATAGACGGTGGTGGTGCGCACCGTCTGGTGCACCTTCTTGATCTCGGTGCGCATCTGCACGCGCAGCTTGGCGTCGAGGTTGGAGAGCGGCTCGTCGAACAGGAACACCTTGGGGTCGCGCACGATGGCGCGGCCCATGGCCACGCGCTGCCGCTGCCCGCCCGAGAGCGCCTTGGGCTTGCGCGCCAGCAGCGGCGTGATGTCGAGGATGCGCGCGGCATTGTCCACGCGGCGCTTGATCTCGTCCTTCGGGAACTTCCGCAGCATCAGCCCGAAGGCCATGTTGTCGAAGACCGTCATGTGCGGATAGAGCGCGTAGTTCTGGAACACCATGGCGATGTCCCGGTCGCGCGGCGGGACGTCGTTGATCACCTTGCCACCGATGGCGATCTCGCCGTCCGAGATCTCCTCGAGCCCCGCGATCATCCGCAGCGTGGTGGACTTGCCGCAGCCGGAGGGGCCGACCAGCACGACGAACTCGTGGTCCGCGATATCGAGGTCGATGCCCTTCACGGCCTGCACGCCGCCCTCATAGGCCTTGACGACCTTGCGGAGCGTTACCTGCGCCATTCTTTCGTTTCCTCGCGCTTGAGTTTCGGCGCCGCGATTCACGCCCTCGGCCATCCGGCCTCCGGCGATCGCGGCGTCAGCCCTTGGTGGCGCCGGCCGTCAGGCCCGCGATGTAGTAGTCCATGAGGAACGCGTAGACGAGCAGCGGCGGCAGCGCGGCCATCAGCGCGCCGGCCATGATCTTGCCCCACTGGAAGGTGTCCGCCCGGATCAGGTCGGAGACGATGCCCACCGTCAGCACCATCTGGTCCGAGGAGACCAGGAAGGCGATCGGGTAGATGAAGGCGGCCCAGGAGACGGTGAAGGCGAAGATCATCGCCGCCAGGATGCCGGGCAGCGCCACGGGGATGAAGATCTTCCACAGCATCTGGAGGTGGCTGGCGCCGTCGATCAGCGCCGCCTCGTCCAGCTCCTTCGGGATGGAGGCGAAGTAGCCGATCATGATCCAGGTGCAGAAGGGCACCGTCAGCGTCGGGAAGATCAGCACCATGGCCCAGAGGTTGTTGTAGAGGCCGAGGCCGCCGATGATCTGGAACATCGGGATGAAGAGCAGCGTCTCCGGCACCAGGTAGGTGAGGAAGACGCCGGTGGCGAGCGTCGCGCTGCCCCAGAACTTCATCCGTGCGAGTGCGAAGGCCGCCATCACCGAGATCACCATGCTGATGGCGACGGTGCAGGCGGTGACGATGACCGAGTTGCGGAAGTGGACCAGGTAGTTCCCTTCCGTCAGCAGCTCCCAGTAGTTCTGCAGCGTCGGCGCCGCGACGATCCACGGGTTGCCGGACAGGTCGGCGATCTCGCCCGAGCTCTTCAGGCTCGTCATCAGCATGTGGAAGGGCGGCGTCATGAAGAAGACGACAAAGACGGCGAGCGCCACATAGGCGCCGATCAGCGCCCAGCGCCGCTCCCGCCGCAGGCTGCCATGCCGGATCTCGGCGGGGACGAAGGGCGTCGCGGTGGTGCTGCTCATCTCACGCCATCTCCTTCGAGCGCCGGTTCACCCCGCGCAGGGTGAAGATGGCGAACACCGCCAGCAGCGGAAACATGAACAGGCTGACCGAGGCGCCGAGCGGGATGTCGCCCGACTGGATGCCCACCTGGAAGGCGTATGTCGCGAAGACATGCGTGGTGTCCTGCGGCCCGCCATTGGTCAGGATGCGGACGATATCGAAATTGGCGAAGGTGACGATCAGGCTGAACAGCACGGTGATCGAGATGATGTTGCGCATCATCGGGAAGGTCACGTAGCGCAGCTTCTGCCAGCCGCTCGCGCCGTCGATCGCCGCCGCCTCGTAGAGCTGGTCGGGCACCGACTTCAGCGCGGCGAGGTACATGATCATGAAGAAGGGCGAGCCGTACCAGACATTCACCAGGATCACCGAGAAGCGCGCCCAGCCGGCCTGGCCGAGCCAGGGCACCGGATCGACGCCGATCCCCATCAGCGCCCAGTTGAAGGCCGAGTAGGACGGGTCGAACAGCCACCACCAGGCCAGCGTCGAGATCGCCGGCGGGATGACCCAGGGCACCAGCAGCATGCCGCGCCACTTGCGCTGCCCCTTGGCGGGAAGCGCGTGCAGCACATGGGCCAGGATGAAGCCGATCAGCGCCTTCAGCAGCACCGCCGAGACGGCGAACAGCACCGACTGGAACACCACGTTCCAGAAGGTCTCGCGCGACAGCAGGAAGGTGAAGTTCTCCCAGCCGATGAAGCGCGTCATGCGCCGGTTCAGCGTGGAAAGGTAGATCGCGTAGAGGAACGGATACACCACCAGGCCGAGGATCAGCAGGATCAGCGGCAATGTCAGCAGGAAGGCCACGGTGGAGTTCCGGCGCGACAGGCGCTTCAGCGCGCCGCCGCGCGGCGGTGCGGCGGCGGCCGGCGCGGCCGGGGCGGAAAGCGTGCCTTGGGACATGTCAGACTCCCTCGCGGTTGCGGGAGATGATGCGGGGCGCGCGGGCCGATGCCGGCCCGTGCGCCCCCCTTCAGCCTATGGCCGGCGCGGCCATCAGCCGCGCTTGAAGCCTTCGATCTCGCGCTCCGCCCAGGCGATGGCGCGGTCCGGCGTCTCGTTGTTCTGCACGACGCGGGCGATCATCTTGGCCTGGATGCCCTGGTTGTACATCTGCACCGCGATCTCGGGCGGCGCCGGGTAGCAGGCGATGAACTGCTGCGCGTTGTGGTGCGGCTTGACCGGGTAGTTGAACACCACGCCCGGCGGCGGGCCTTCCGTTTCCCAGGTCTTGAAGTCGGTCATGCTGGTGAAGGGCGGGATGTCGTAGCCGTTGCTGGCCTTGACCATCAGCTCCGCCTGCTCGCGCTGGCTGAGGTATTCCACCAGCGCCTTGGCCGCGCCCTTGTTGCGGCTGAAGCTCCACACGCCCCAGAAATAGGGCAGGTAGGGGGTGAAGCGCCCCTGCGCGCCGGCCGGGGCGGGGAAGCTCCAGCACTGCTCCGCCACCTGCGGCGCGTCGCGCTTGGCCACCGCCCAGGCGGAGGGCGGGTTGAAGATCAGCGCCGACTTGCCGGAGATCAGCGCCCGGTTGTTCGAGGCGTCGTCCCAGGAGAACACGTCGCCCGGCAGGAAGGCGCAGAGCTGCTTGGCGTATTCCAGCACCTTGCGCACATTGTCGGACTTGGCGGTGATGTCGCCCTTGCCGTTCACCAGCTCGGCGCCGAAGGAGCGGAACAGGCTGCCGATCCAGTCGGTGGCGTCGGTGAACTGGCCGATCGGCAGGCCGAAGGAGAAGCCCGCCTTGTGGCTGGCCTCCGCCGCCTTCAGGAAGGTGTCCCAGTTCCAGTTGCCGGCGGCGCTGCCGGGATTGGCGTTGGCCGGGAACATCTGCTGGATGTCGATGCCGGCATGCTGCTTCAGCAGGTCCATCCGCCCGAGCGCCGGCTTGTTCTGGCTGCCGGAGATGGCCGGCACGGCGCGCCACTTGCCCTCCACCTTGGCCAGGTACTCGACGATCGGGTTCAGCGCGCCGTACTTCTCGCCGAGCCGGCCCATGATGTCGTCCATGGGCTCGAGCTGGTCGGCCTTGGCATGCACCTCCCAGGTGGGGAAGGAGAGCATGTCGTGGCCCTGCCGCGCCTGGCTCTCGGCCGCGATGGTCAGCAGGTTCTTGTTGCCGACCGAGGTGATGAAGTCGAGCTGGATCTCGACCCGGTTCTTCTGCCCCCAGTCCATGACGATGCGGCGCATCTCGTCATTGCCCGCGGGCACCCAGTGGTCCCACAGGCCGAGCGCCAGCCTGCCGCCGGAGCTTTGCCCATGCACGTTCACCAGGGGCAGGGTGCTGGCCGCGACGCCCAGCGCGCCCGCGCGCAGCACGCCACGACGGGAAATCCCGTTGCCTTCCATTCCGTAACCTCCTTGCACGGGCGGCATCCGCCGCCACGGGCCTTATGGCCACTCGTTGCGGAGGTGAGGTTAGGCGTTGGCCGCGCGTCCTTGCAACGTTTCCCGCAACGGCCCGGCACGGCTTGCGGCCATTTCATCGCGCACCCAGGATGCGGCCCATGCAGACCGAGACGTTCGAGGCCCTCGTCATCGGCGCCGGCATGGCCGGGGCCACCGCCGCGGCGCATCTGGCCGCCAGCCGCCGCGTGGCGCTGCTGGAGGCGGAGGAGAGCGCCGGCTACCACGCCACCGGCCGCTCCGCCGCGCTGTGGGAGCCGAATGCTGGCAATGCCGACACCCGCGCCCTGACGCGCGCCGCGCGCGGCTTCCTGGAAGCGCCGCCGCCCGGCTTCTCCGCCGTGCCGCTGCTGCGGCCGCGCGGCGCCCTGCACCTGGCGCCGGAGGGGCAGCTTCCGGCGCTGGAGAAGGCCCTGGCCGGCTGGACCGGCCTCCGGCCCATCGCGCCCGGGGCGGCGCGCGCCATGGTCCCCGCCCTGCGCCCGGGCTACGCCGCCGCCGCGGCCTGGGAGCCGGAGGTGATGGACATCGACGTGGCGGCGCTGCACCAGGGCTTTCTCGGCCAGTTCCGGCGGGCGGGCGGCGCGCTGGCGCTGCGCCACCGGGCGGGGCGCATCTGGAAGCAGGCGGGGCTGTGGCGGGCCGAGACCTCCACCGGCGCCGTGCTCGCCGCGCCCGTGCTGGTCAACGCCGCCGGCGCCTGGGGCGATGCGGTGGCGCGCGCCGCCGGGCTGCGCCCGCTCGGCCTGCGGCCCCTGCGCCGCACCGCGCTGATCATCGACCCGGCGCCCTGGCCAGTGGCGGACTGGCCGCTGCTCGGCGACATCGGCGGCAGCTGGTATGCCCGCCCCGAGGCGCGCGGCCGCCTGATGCTCTCCCCCGCCGACGAGACCGATTGCGAGCCCTGCGACGCCCGGCCGGAGGAGCTCGACATCGCCATCGCCGTGGACCGCCTGGCGGGGGCGCTGGATGTCGCGGTGCGCCGGGTGGAGCATGCCTGGGCGGGGCTGCGCAGCTTCCTGCCCGACCGCTCCATGGCGATCGGCCCGGCCGAGGAGGCCGGCTTCTTCCACATGGTCGGCCAGGGCGGCTATGGCATCCAGACCGCGCCGGCCCAGGGGGCGCTGCTGGCGGCCCTGGTCAATGGCGAGGAGCCTGGGCCGCTGGCCGCCATCCTGCCGCTGGTCGATCCCCGCCGCTTCCACGAGGTGATTGCATGAACGCCCCCCTCCCGCCCCCCGCCGCGCCTGCCTGCCCCACGCCTGCCTCCGCCGCGCCGCTGCCCGCCCATGCCGATGTGCTGGCCGCCGCCGGGCGCCTGCGGGGCCGGGTGGTGCGCACGCCCATGCTGCGCCACCCGCTGCTCGACGAGATCGCCGGCGGCACCGTGCTGGTGAAGCCCGAGCCGCTGCAGCGCACCGGCAGCTTCAAGTTCCGCGGCGCCACCAACGCGGTGCTGCGGCTGACGCCCGCGCAGCGCGCGGCGGGGGTGGTGACGCATTCCTCCGGCAACCACGGCCAGGCCGTGGCCTGCGCCGCCGCCGCCGAGGGCATCGCGGCGCTGATCGCCATGCCGCAGGACGCGCCCGCCATCAAGGTGGAGAGCACCCGCCGCTGGGCCCCCGAGATCACCTTCTTCGACCGCGCCACCACCGACCGCGAGGCGCTGGCCGCGCGGCTGGCGGCGGAGCGCGGCGCCACCGTGCTGCCGCCCTTCGACCACCCGGACGTCATCGCCGGCCAGGGCACGCTGGCGCTGGAGCTGGTGGAGGATGCGCGCGCGGCCGGCCATGCGCTGGACGCCCTGGCCGTCTGCACGGGCGGCGGCGGGCTGATCGCCGGCTGCGCGCTGGCCGTCGAGGGCGCCTCGCCCGGCACCGAGGTGTGGGCGGTGGAGCCGGAAGGGTGGGACGACACCGCCCGCTCGCTCGCGGCCGGCGAGCGGCTGGCCAATGACGGCCGGGGCGCGCCGCTGTGCGACGCGCTGCTTTCCATGCGGCCCGGCGCGCTCACCTTCGCCATCAACCAGGCGCGGCTGAAGGCCGGCGTGGCGGTGACGGAGGCGGAGGTGTTCCGCGCCATGCGGCTGGCCTTCGAGGCGCTGAAGATCGTGGTGGAGCCGGGCGGCGCCGTGGCGCTGGCCGCCGTGCTGGCCGGCAAGGTGCCGGCGCGCGGCCGCACGGTCGGGCTGGTGCTCTCGGGCGGCAATGTCGATCCGGCGGTGTTCGCCCGCGCCCTGGCGGCATGAGGGGGCCGCTGCGCCGGTTCCGCATCAGCACCGCCTCGTTGCT
>NZ_PDNU01000033.1 GCF_002631185.1 Teichococcus rhizosphaerae
CGGGCGGCAATGTCGGTCCGGCGGTGGTGCGCCCGCGCCCTGGCGGCATGAGGGGGCCGCTGCGCCGGTTCCGCATCAGCACCGCCTCGTTGCTGATGGGGCTGCTGGGCGGCGGCGCGGCCTTCGCCCTCGGGCTGCAAGGGCTGCACGCCGCCCTGGCCGGCTGGTGCGTGCTGGTGCTGGCGCATCTGGCGCTGCTGTTCCACCGCCTCTGGTCCGCCGGGCCGGAGGCGATGCGCCGCCATGCCGCGGCGACCGACGAGAGACGCGGCATGGTGCTGACGCTCTCGCTGCTGGCCGCCGCCGCCTCGGTGGGCGGGGTGGGGATGGACCTGGCCATGCGGCCCGGCGGCGTGCCGGCCTTTGGCGTGGTGACGGTGGCGCTGTCCTGGTTCTACATCCACGCGCTCTTCGCGCAGGACTACGCGCGGGAATTCTACCTGAGCGGCGGCGGCATCCGCTTCCATGGCGCCGCCGGGCATCCGCCCTTCTCGGAATTCCTTTACCTTTCCGTGGGCATCGGCACGACCAACGGCGTGACGGATGTGGACACCCATTCGGCGGCGATCCGCCGCATCGCCACGCTGCACAGCATCATCGCGTTCTTCTTCAACGCGGTGATCATCGCCGGCACGGTGGGCATCGTCACCGGCCTGGCGGGCGGGTAGCGCCCGGGAGGAGGGGGGCAGGACGCCGGGAGGATGCGCTCCTCCCTCCCGGCGCCTCCCCGCCTCAGTGGCCCATCGTGTCGTCGCGGAAGGCCGTGCTCGGCGTGGGGATGGAGGCGGCCTCGGGCGGCCCCTTCCGGCGGTGCAGGGCGGGCGGGATGGCCGGCTCGGTCGCCCAGTTGTGGCTGTGCACCAAGCCGTCGTCGAAATCCTCGTCATGCGTCATGGCCGTGTCTCCTTCCTGTGCGTGTGCGTGTGATTGCCGCGCGGGCTACTTCGCCATCGCCGGCATGGCGCGGCCCGCGCCGGGCTGCTCGTCATGGAACTGCGCCGTCTCGGTGCTGTGCGCCATGGCGGTGGTGCTGGCGGTGCCGCCCGAGGCGGCGGTGGCGACGGCGTCGAAGTAGCTGACGCCCACCTCGCGCTGGTGGCGCGTGGCGGTGTAGCCCTCCGCCTCGGAGGCGAACTCGGCCTGCTGCAGCTCCGAATAGGCCGCCATGCCGCGCTCCTTGTAGCCGCGCGCCAGGGTGAACATGCTGTGGTTCAGGCTGTGGAAGCCGGCCAGCGTGATGAACTGGAACTTGTAGCCCATCTCGCCCAGCTCGTGCTGGAAGCGGGCGGCCGCTTCCTCGCCCATCTTGCGCTTCCAGTTGAAGGAGGGCGAGCAGTTGTAGGCCAGCAGCTTGCCCGGGAACTCCTTGTGGATGGCCTCCGCGAAGGCGCGGGCGTCGTCGAGGTCGGGGTCGGAGGTTTCCCACCACAGCAGGTCGGCATAGGGCGCGTAGGCCAGGCCGCGCGCGATGGCGTATTGCTTGCCGACACCGGGCCTGATGCGGAAGAAGCCCTCCGCCGTGCGCTCGCCGCTGATGAAGGGGCGGTCGCGCTCGTCGATGTCGGCGGTCAGCAGCTGCGCGCTCTCGGCGTCGGTGCGGCAGAGCAGCACGGTGGGCACGCCCTCCACGTCGGCGGCCAGGCGCGCCGCGTTCAGCGTGCGGATGTGCTGGCTGATCGGCACCAGCACCTTGCCACCCAGGTGGCCGCACTTCTTCTCGCTGGCGAGCTGGTCCTCGAAATGCACGCCGGCGGCGCCGGCCTCGATCATGGCGCGGGTCAGCTCATAGGCGTTCAGCGCGCCGCCGAAGCCGGCCTCGGCATCGGCGATGATCGGCGCCATCCACTGCGTGTCGTCCTGCGCCTTGCCCTGGGCGCGTTCCATATGCGCGATCTGGTCGGCGCGGCGCAGCGCGGCGTTGATGCGCTTGATCACCTTCGGCACCGAGTCCACCGGGTAGAGGGACTGGTCGGGATACATCTCGCCGGCCGAGTTGGCGTCCGCCGCCACCTGCCAGCCCGAAAGGTAGATCGCCTTCAGCCCCGCCTTCACCTGCTGCAGCGCCTGGTTGCCGGTGAGCGCGCCGAGCGTGTTGACGTGGTGCTCGCTGTGCAGCAGCTGCCACAGGCGCTTCGCGCCCATCTCGGCCAGGGTGTGCTTCACCCGGAAGGAGCCTGCCAGCGCCTCCACCTCGGCTGGCGTGTAGTCGCGGCGGATGCCGGCGAAGCGGTCGCCGGAGGAGCCGCCGAGGCTGCCGCCATCGGGGGAGCGGAGGGGGGTGGGGAGGTGACGCATTCCAGGATCTCCTGCTGGCCGTGAGGCATGATGCCCGTGCGTCAATAATTCACATTGCGGATGCGAAGTTCACCCGGCATCTTGCCTGTGCAGACGCAACAGGGTGGCAGCCTTCACAGGAACCGCCGTAAATTTGTAAAGACTGTAAAGATGTCCCGCCCGCTGATCGGCCGCACCGTCCGGCGCCTGCGCCAGGAGCAGGGGCTGGCGCAGCAGGCCCTGGCCGCCCGCCTCGGCATCTCCGCCAGCTACCTGAACCTGATCGAGCACGACCAGCGCGCCATCACGGCCGCCCTGCTGATCAAGCTGAGCCAGGTCCTGCAGGTCGATCTCGCCGCCCTGTCCGGCACGCAGGAGCGGCAGCTGGAAGGCCATCTGCGCGAGGTGCTGGCCGACCCGCTGCTGGGCCTGGAGGCGTTGCCGGAGGAGGAGCTGCGCACCCTGGCCGGCAGCGCCCCCAACGCGGCGCGCGCCATGCTGGCCCTCTACCGCGCGCTGCGCGTGGCGCGGGAGGATGCCAGCGGCATCGCGCTGCCCTCCGGCCGCCGCATCCTGCTGCCCACCGAGGAGGCGCGGGACTTCTTCCACGAGCGCGCCAACGTCTTTCCGGCGCTGGAGGCGGTGGCGGAGGGCATCGGCGCCGAGCTTGGCGCGGCGCCGGCCGAGCTGAACCACGCCCTCGCCGAGCGGCTGCGCCACCGGCACGACTTGCGCGTGCGCGTCGGCCCCCTGGAGGGCAGCCTGCGCCGCTACGACCCCGCAGCCCGGCTGCTGGAGCTGTCCGAATCCCTCCCCCGCGAGAGCCGCGGCTTCCAGATGGCCTTCCAGCTCATGCTGCTGGAAGCGCGCGAGGCGGTGGAGGAGATCCTCGCCCCCGCCGCGCCCAGCACGCAGGAGGCGGCGGCGCTGATCCGCATCGGGCTGCTGAACTACGCCGCCGGCGCGCTGCTGATGCCCTATGCCGCCTTTCTCGCCGCCGCCCGCGCGCTGCGCCACGACCTCGACCTGCTCGCCGCGCGCTTCGGCGTCAGCTTCGAGCAGGTGGCGCACCGGCTTTCCACGCTGCAGCGGGAAGGGGCGCGCGGCGTGCCCTTCTTCTTCCTGCGCGTCGATCCCGCCGGCAACGTGGACAAGCGCTTCTCGGCCGCGGGCTTTCCCTTCGCGCGCTTCGGCGGCTCCTGCCCGCGCTGGGTGGTGCACACCGCCTTCGCGACGCCGGGCGCCATGCGCGTGCAGGTGGCCGAGCTGCCGGACGGCGCCGCCTTCCTCTGCTTCGCCCGCACCGTCACCGGGCCGAGCCGCTGGGGCGAGCCGGCGCCCCTCCATGTGGTCGCCATGGGCTGCGACATCGGGCGGGCGGAGGAGGTGGTGTATGCGGACGGGCTCGACCTCCAGCGCGCCCGCACCGGCATCGGGCTGTCCTGCCGGCTGTGCGACAGGGCCGAATGCCGCTCCCGCGCCTTTCCCCCGCTGGAGCACCGGCTCAACCTCGACCCGCACGAGGAAAGCGCCGCACCCTACCGGTTCTCCAGATAGGGGCCGCCGCATGCGCATCCTCCTGCTCAACGGAAACACCGACGGCGCGATGACGGAGCGGATGCTCGGTCTCGGCAAGGAGGCCCTGCCGAGACTGGGGCTCGGGCATGTCGCGCTCGTGCCGGCCACGGCGCGCTTCGGGGCGCGCTACATCGCCAGCCGCGTGGCGGCGGCCATCGCCGGGCATGCGGTGCTGGAGGCGGTGGCCGAGCATGCCGGCGGCGTGGACGCCATCGCCATCGCCTGCTTCGGCGATCCGGGGCTGGACGCGGCGCGGGAGCTGGCCGGCATCCCCGTCGCCGGCATGGCGGATGCCTCGCTCGCCATCGCGCTCGCCGCGCATCCGCGCGTGGCGCTGCTCACCGGCGGCGCCGCCTGGGTGCCGATGCTGGAGGAGTTCGCCATCTCCCGCGGCTGGCCGCGCGGGCGCGTGCTGGTGCGCGCCGTGGCGCCGACCGGCGACATGATCGCCCGCGAGCCGGAGCGCGCCCTTTCCCTGCTGGCGGAGGCGGCGGAGGCCGCCATCGCCGCCGGCGCCGGCTGCGTGGTGCTGGGCGGCGCCGGGCTGGCGGGGCTGGCGTCCCATCTGGAACAGCGCCTCGCGCCGCGCCTGCCCGTGCCGGTGCTGGACAGCCTGGAATGCCTGCTGCGCCATGCGGCCACCGCGCTGCCGGTGCCGCCCGGCCCGGGGCGCGCGCCCACCACCGGCCTTTCCCCCGCCCTGGCGGCGAAGCTGGCGCCTTGACGTGCTGCGCCGCAGCAGGCACGCCAGCGCGCATGTCCAAGCAAGACCTCGCCTCGCCCGCGCCGCCCTACCACGAGCTGATCGGCATCCGCCTGATCGAGTGGCGGGACGGCTTCGCCCGCGTCGCCTGCGATGCCGGCACGCACCACCACAACCGCAGCGGCATCGTCCATGGCGGCGTCATCCTGTCGCTGCTGGACCAGGCGGCGGCCTTTGCCGGCCTCTGGTGCAGCGTGCCCGGCAACATCCGCAAGGCGGTGACGATCGACCTGGATTGCCGCTTCACCGGCCAGGTCTCGGGCGGGGAGATCGTCGCCGAGGGCAAGGTGGTCTCGCGCGGCCGCAACATCTTCTTCGCCCGCACCGAGGTGTTCGACGCGGCGGGGAAGATGGTGGCCTTCGGCGCCTCCACCCATCGCTGGCGCGCCGGCAGCGAGACCGTGGAAGGCAGCCCGGCGAACTGACAGGAAAAAGAAGGGGTCCAGGGGAATTCATTCCCCTGGCCTTCATTCTTGTTCGTTGTGCTCGAACGCCGTCCAGCCCTGAGTGACTTTCCTGCTGTCCTTCTCGAACACATAGAGATTTCCCCCACCACGCCCCGGCTGGTCCGCGCCGCGCCCGATCGGCCAGCCCTGCAGGTGGCAGAGCAGCAGCGCCCCCACTGCGCCATGCGCCACGATGGCCGTCGCCCCCTCGCTTTCCGCCAGCACCCGCTCCACCGCCGCCACCATGCGCGCCTGGGCGTCCGCCGCGCGCTCCCAGCCGCGCACGCTTTCCTCCGGCCGGGCGAAGAAGGCGTCCGCCATGGCCTCGAAGGCGGGGGGCGGCAGGTAGCCGGTGGCGCTGCGGTCGTTCTCGCCGAGTTCGTGCAGCACCCGCACCGGCAGTCCGGTGGCGGCGGACAGGCCTTCCGCCGTGTCCCGCGCCTTGCGCTCGGCGCTGCTGGCGATGTGGCGGAGGTTGCGCACCCATCCCTGCCGCGCCACCGCCTCGGCCCGTGCCCTTCCGCGCGGGGAGAGGCCCCATTCCGTCACCGGCACGGCGGGGTCGATCGCCACCTCGGGGTGGGTCAGCAGCCAGACGCGGCTCACGGCCGGGTCTTCCCCGGCTTGGGCTCCCGCACCGTCAGCAGGATGGCACCGCCGAGCGCCAGGAAGGCCAGCACCGTGGCCATGCCGGCGCGCTGGCTGGCGGTGACGCTGGTGACGAAGGCCAGCACCGCCGGCCCCATGAAGCCGGTGATCCGCCCCGACAGCGCGAACAGCCCGAAATGCGCCGCCACCTCGTCGGGCGGGGCCAGCCGCGCCATGTAGCTGCGCGAGGCCGATTGCGCCGGCCCGATGAACAGCCCGAGCGCCAGCGCCAGGCCCCAGAACACGCCCTTGTCCTCGGCCAGCACCACGCCGAGGCCGAGCGCCAGCAGCGCCGCCAGCGAGGCCAGGATGGTGCGCCGCGCGCCCAGCCGGTCCTCCAGCAGGCCGAAGCCGGCGGCGCCGAGGCCGGCCGTGACGTTCAGCGCGATGCCGAACATCAGGATCTCGTCGAATTCCATGCCGAAGGCGCCGGCGGCGTAGATGGCGCCGAAGGCGAAGAGGGTGTTCAGCCCGTCCGTGTAGAACAGGCACGCCAGCAGGAAGCGCCCCAGCACCGGGTTGCGCGGCAGGCCGCGCAGCAGCGCGCCGATCTCGCCCAGGCCCTGGCGGATGGCGGTGTTCCAGGGGGGGCGCGGCGGCGGCGGGTCGGGCAGCAGCACCAGCACGGGCCAGCCGAAGGCCAGCATCCACGCCGCCACCAGCAGGGCGGTGGCGCGCACATGCTCGGCGGCGCCCCGGTCCAGGCCGAAGGGGGAGGGGTCGGGCTGCACCAGCAGCAGCAGGGCCACAACCAGGCAGGCGAGCCCGCCCGCATAGCCCAGCCCCCAGGCCAGGCCCGAGAGCCGTCCCACCCGCTCGGGCGGCGCCACCTGCGGCAGCATGGAGTTGTAGAACACCGTGCCCAGCTCGAACCCCACCGTGGCGATGCCGACGCAGACCAGCGCCCACAGCGCGTGCCGCGGATCGGGTGCGGCGAACCAGACCAGGGCGGTGGCGATGGCGGTGACCACGGTGCAGAGCAGCAGCATCATCCGCCGCCGCCCCCCGGCATCGGCCACGGCGCCGAGCAGGGGAGAGAGGAGGGCGATGGCGACGCCGGCCGCCGTCTGCATCCAGCCCCATTGCGCCTGCCCCGTCGCCGGGTCGGGGGCGATGCCCTGGGCGAAGTAGGCGGCGATGACGAAGGTGGAGACGACGGTGGGGAAGGCGCTGTTGGCCCAGTCATACAGCGCCCAGGCCCAGGCCTGGCGCGGGAGGCGGGTATTCATGGGGCGGCAGACTGCCAGGGCGGAAAGTCGGGGGGAATGAATTCCCCCCGGCCCCCCATCTTTTTTCTGCCAGTTCAGGCGATGCGGGAAAGCTCCCGCACGGCGACCGTCACGCCCGCCAGGTCGGGGCGGGCGGCGGCTTCCTGGGCGATTCGCATGGCCGTCTCCGCCTGCGGGGGCGCGCCCTTCAGCGCGCGGCCGGCAAGGCGGGTCTGCAGTTCCGCCAGGTCGTCCAGCAGCGCGGCCTTGGCGCGGGTGGCGAAGGGGCCGGTGGCGGGGGCCTGCATGGTCGCCTGCCGCAGCCCGGCCAGGTGGAAGCTCTCGCCCACCTCCGCCCAGGCCCGCGCGGCCTCGGCGGGCGGAACCTCCGCCCGCGCCGCCAGCCGCACGATGGCCGGCGCCGCCTCCAGCGCCGGCGCCGCCGCCACCAGCCGCGCCAGATCCTCCGGCAGCCCCGCCTCGGCCAGGGCGCCGGGCTGGGCACGGGCGGTCTCCGCCTCCCGCAGCGCGCCGATGCCGGGCCGCAGCCTGGCCAGCGCCTCCTCCAGCGGCAGCGCCGTTTCCGGCATGGAGAGCAGCTCTCGGGAGGTGGCGGCCAGGAGCTGGCGCAGCGCCAGCATCGCGGCATGGCGCGCCTCGGCGGGTGCCGCGGCGGCATCGGCCGCGTCCATCGCGTCGGCCAGGCCCAGCAGGCGGTCGGCCAGGATGGTGGCGCGTGCGGCGGCGGCGGGCTCGCTGCCGGCGGCCAGCCGCATCAGCCCGGCCGGGCCCAGGCGGTTGGCCACCTCATTGGCCAGGATGGTGGCCAGCAGCTCCCGCCGCAGCCGGTGGCGGGCGATGAAGGGCGCGTAGTCCCGCTGCAGGGCGGTGGGGAAGTAGGCGGCCAGCAGCGGGGCCAGGGCCGCGTCGTCCGGCAGCGTGCTGCGCTCGATCGCCTCGGCCAGCCACAGCTTGGCGAAGGGCAGCAGGGCGGACAGCTCCGGCCGCGTCAGCGGTGCCTGGGCGGCGATGCGGTCGGCCATCGCCCCGGCATCGGGCAGCCCGGCCACGGCACGGTCCAGCAGGCCGGTGGCCTCCAGCCGCGCCATCAGCGCCGCATGGGCGGGCAGCGCCTCCACCCCCGCCTCGGCCTCCAGCGAGACGGCCAGCGATTGCTGCGCGTTGTCGCGCAGCACCAGCGCCGCCACCTCGTCCGTCATGGCGCGCAGCAGCTCGTCGCGCTGGCGCTCGGTCAGCGCGCCGCTGGCCATGGCGTCGGCCAGCAGGATCTTGATGTTCACCTCGTGGTCGGAGGTGGAGACGCCGGCCGAGTTGTCCAGCGCGTCGGTGTTCAGCCGCACCCCCTGGCCGCCGGCGCCCTGCCGTGCCGCCTCGATGCGGCCGGCCTGGGTGACGCCGAGATTGGCGCCCTCGCCGATGATGCGCGCGCCCACCTCGCGGCCGTCGATGCGGATGGCGTCGTTGGCGCGGTCCCCCGCCTCGGCCTGGGACTCGGTGGAGGCTTTGATGTAGGTGCCGATGCCGCCGAAATAGAGCAGGTCCACCTTCGCCCGCAGGATCGCCTTCATCACCGTGGCGGGGTCGGGCTTCTCCTCCGCGATGCCGAGCAACGCGCGCGCCTGCTCCGAGAGCGGGATGTGCCGGGCGTTGCGCGGATAGACACCGCCGCCCTCGCTGATCAGCCCGCTGTCGTAATCCGCCCAGGAGGAGCGGGGCAGCGCGAAGAGGCGGGCGCGCTCCCCATAGGCGCGCGCCGGGTCGGGGTCGGGGTCGATGAAGATGTGGCGGTGGTCGAAGGCGGCCAGCAGCCGCGTCTGGCGCGACACCAGCAGCCCGTTGCCGAACACGTCGCCCGACATGTCGCCCACCCCCACCATGGTGAAGGGCTGGGCCTGGATATCGTGGCCCAGCTCGGCGAAGTGGCGGGCGATCATCACCCAGGCGCCCTTGGCGGTGATGCCCATCGCCTTGTGGTCGTAGCCCTGGCTGCCGCCGGAGGCGAAGGCGTCGTCCAGCCAGAAGCCGTATTCGCGGGCCAGGCCGTTGGCGATGTCGCTGAAGGTGGCGGTGCCCTTGTCGGCGGCGGCGACGATGTAGGGGTCGTCCCCGTCGCGCCGCACGACCTTCTCCGGCGGCACCACCGTCTCGCCCTGGAGGTTGTCGGTGACGTCCAGCATGCCGCGGATCAGCGTGCGGTAGGCGGCGATGCCGGTGGCCATGAAGGCCTCGCGGTCGCTGGCCGGCGGCACATGGCCCTTCAGCACGAAGCCGCCCTTGGCGCCGGTCGGCACGATGACGACGTTCTTCAGCCGCTGCGCCTTCATCAGCCCCAGGATCTCGGTGCGGAAATCCTCGCGCCGGTCGCTCCAGCGGATGCCGCCGCGCGCCACCGGGCCGGCGCGCAGGTGGCAGCCCTCCATGTGCGGCGCGTGCACGAAGATCTCGCGCCAGGGGCGGGGCTGCGGCATCTCGCCTCCCGCCGCGCTGTCGATCTTCAGGGAGAGATAGGACTTGTCCTGGAAGTAGTTGGTGCGCAGCACGGCATCCAGCGCGGTGCGCATCCGCGCCAGGATGCGGTCGGTATCGGGGTCCTCCACCGCCTCCATCAGCGCTGCCCATTCGGCTTCCAGCGCGCCCTCGGCGGCGGCCGTGCCGGCGCCCGCGCGGGCGGGGTCGAAGCGGGCGTTGAACAGGTCCACCAGCAGGCGCGCGGCGCGCGGCTGCGCGGCCAGCGCCGCTTCCACCGAGCCTTGCGCGAAGGCGAAGCCCACCTGCTTCAGCCAGCGGAACAGCGCGCGCAGCAGCCAGGCCTCGCGCCAGGTGAGGCCGGCGCGGGCGACGAGGCGGTTGAAGCCGTCCACCTCGGCGCGGCCGGCCTGCAGCGCCTCCAGCGCCTCCAGCAGCGCGGGGAAGCGGGACTCGTCGAGGTCGGTGCCCGCCTCCAGGGCAAAGACGTGCAGCACCGCCCGCACGGGCCGGCCCGCCTCGGGGCCGCCGGCGCGCAGGTGGTGCGGCTGCTCCTCGATGGCGCGCAGGTCGAGGCTCTCGAACAGCGGCAGGGCGTCGGCCAGCGGCAGCGGCCCGCCGGGATGCACCAGCCGCAGCGACAGGGCGCGCGGCCCGGCGCCGGGCAGGCGCTCGATGCGCGCGGCGGGGCGGCCGGCGGCGAGCGCCGCCTCGGCCAGGTGCAGGTCGGCCACCGCCGTGGTGGCGGAGACGGTCTCGGAATAGGCGTCCGGAAAGGCGTCGGCCCAGCGGGACAGGGCCTCGGCGGCGCGCGCCTCGCCCAGCTCGGCGGTCAGCGCCTCGCCCAGCCGGTCGGTGAAGGAGCGCGCGGCCTGCGCCACGGCGGCTTCCAGCGCCGCGTCCTCCACCGCCGCCACATGCCCGGGCACGGTGCCGACGATGTAGTGCACCCGCGCCAGCGGCGTGTCGCCGAGCGCGATGTGGAAGGCGGACAGGCGGCCGCCGAAGGCACGCGCCAGCATGCCGCCCACCTTCTCCCGCAGGCGGGTGTCGAAGGTGTCGCGCGGCAGCCAGGCGATGGCGGAGACGAAGCGCTCGAACGGGTCGCGCCGCAGGTAGAGGGCCGGGCGCGGGCGGATGAACAGGTCGAGCGCCCGCCGCGCGCCTTCCAGGATGGATTCCTCGTCGGCCTGGAAAAGCTCGTCGCGCGGCCAGGTGTCGAGGATGTTGCGCATCGCCCGGCCGTCATGGCTCTCGGGATTGACGCCGGCGCGGTCCAGGATGCGCTCCACCTTGGCCGAGAGCCAGGGGATGCTGCGCGGGTTGCGGTTGTAGGCGGAGGCGGCGAACAGGCCGAGGAACAGCCGCACCCCCACCACCGCGCCATCCGCGCCGAACACCCGCGTCGCCACCACGTCGGCGTGCTGCGGGCGGTGGACGCGGGCGCGCATGTTGGCCTTGGCGATGGCCAGCGGCGCGCCGTCGCGCAGCGAGGCGCGCACGGCGGGCGGGATGCCGGCCATGTCGCGCAGCGCGTCGAACACCGGCTGCGCCTCGTCGCGCAGCAGGCCGAGATGCTCCTCCGCCCGGTCGCCCTGGCGGTCGTCGAAGCAGATCAGGCGGTGGCCGAGGAAGACGAAGTTGTCCTCCGCCATCCAGCGCAGGAAGGCTTGGCCGGCGGCGGCCTCGGCGCAGCCGTCGCGGGCGATCTCGGCTTCCGCCGCCTTCAGCCGCTCCAGCACGGCGGGGAAGTCGGCCACCGCCCGCCGGGTCTCGAACAGGGCGCGGCGCAGCGCCGCCTCGGTGGCCTCCCACCCCTCGTCCGGCGCCTCGGCGCCGCCGAGCAGCCGCGCCGTGGCGGGGGCGATCTCGACATGCATCATGCTCTCGGCCGCGCCCTCGCCGCCGGGCGCGGCGAAGCCCTCCAGCCGGCCGGCGGCGTCGCGCCGCACACGCAGCACGGGGTGCAGCAGCCGGCGCGGCGTGCGGCCCGACAGGGCCAGGGCGGCCAGCACGCTGTCCACCAGGAAGGGCATGTCCTCGGTGACGATCTCGGCCACCGCCACGGCGCCCCGCCCGGGACCAGGGGGCAGCAGGCGCACCTTGGCGGTGCCGGGCGCGCGCTCGGCGGCGAAGGCGAAGAGGCTGGCGGTGGCGGCGGCGATGCGCTCGGGCGGCTCGGCGGCCAGCTCGGCGGTGGGCAGCGCCTCGGCCAGGCGGTGCAGCAGCGCGCAGGCGGCCGGGGGCAGGGCGGGCGCCTGCTGCCGCAGCGCCTCCTCGGCGGCGCGCAGCAACTCCGCGCGTGCGCCGCTT
Organism: Teichococcus rhizosphaerae; assembly: GCF_002631185.1. Classification (GTDB taxonomy): domain Bacteria; phylum Pseudomonadota; class Alphaproteobacteria; order Acetobacterales; family Acetobacteraceae; genus Pseudoroseomonas; species Pseudoroseomonas rhizosphaerae. Next base: position 11,718 of record NZ_PDNU01000033.1, read on the forward strand.
TCGCGGCTCTGGCCTTCCGGCATGCTGGTTCCTCCTGCATTCGAACCCTGCGGAGGATTGGACCGGCGGCCGGTCCGGTTCAAGCCGTGCGGTGCCGCGCGAGGCGGCAATTTGCATAAATTTTCGGCGCTCGTTGCGCGGGGCGGCGGAACTCTCCCCCGTGACCGACGCGCCGCTCCAGGTCTATCGTGGCGGCATGATCCGCACGCTCGCCGACCTCCTCGCCCCCATGACGCCGGAGCAGTTCTTCGCGGAGTATTACGACAAGCAGCCGCTGCACGTGCAGGGCGGCGCCGCGAAGTTCGCCTCCGTGCTGTCCTGGCGGCAGATCAACCGCCTGCTGGACCAGACGCACATCTGGTCCAGCCAGTCGCTGAAGCTGGTGATGGACGGCACGCCCGTCCCGCCGGAGCAGTACTGCACCCGCGCCACCAGCCGCGACAACACCCCCGTGCTGCAGCCCAGCGCGCCGATGGTGGCGCAATGGGTGGGGCGCGGCGCCTCGCTGGTGATGAACGACGCCGACAGCCTGACCCCGGGCCTCGCCGCCGTGTCCTCGGCGCTGGAGGAGGCGGGGCTCGGCAAGGCGCAGGCCAACGTCTACATCTCCTGGCAGAGCCACAAGGCCTTTCCCGCGCATTTCGACACGCACGACGTCTGGGCCGTGCAGGTGGAGGGCGAGAAGACCTGGAACGTCTGGGAAGGCCGCGCCGAATGGCCGATCCCGCACCCGGCCTTCCGCAGCCTGGGCCAGGCGCATCACGAGCAGGCCAAGGGCAAGCTGCGCGGCAAGGTGCTGCTGAAGCCGGGCGACCTGCTCTACCTGCCGCGCGGCTGGTACCACGACGCCCTGGCCGAGGCGCCGGCCTCGGTCCACATCGCCTATGGCGTGCACGCGCCCCTGGGGATGGACCTGATGAACATGCTGGTGGAGCGCGTGCTCTACGAGCCCGCCTTCCGCCAGCCGCTCCCCCGCCAGGATGGAACCCCCGCCGCGCGCTTCGCGTTGACCAGCCGGGCGGCGCAGCTCGGGCAGCGCCTCTCGGAGCTGACGCGGGACCCCAAGGTGATGGAAGTGCTGGCGAAATTCGTGGCCGACTACCGCTATGCCCGGGGCGGCAACGACCTGCTGGCGGCGCGTGGCATCGCCGCCCCCGCCGCGACCGAGGCGGCGGCGGGCGAGGAGGGCACCGCCTTCCGCGTGGTGGCGCCCGGCGCCAAGGCGGTGCGGCGCGGCGCGGAATGGGTGCTGAAGGCGCCGGCCGGCGCGCTGCCCCTGGCGCAGCCCGAGGCGGAGGCGGCCAACTGGCTGCTCGCCCGCCCCGATGGCACGGAGGCCGAGCTGCGCGCCGCGCACCCGGCGGTGGACGCGGCCGCGCTGCTGCGGCGCCTGGCCGAGGCGGGGTTGCTGGCGCCCACATGATGCCTCCGCCCGTCCTCCCGCTCCCTTTCATGCCCGTCCTGCTGGCCGTGGCCGCGCTGGCCGCGCTGGCGCTGCCGCTTTCCGCGCCCCTGGCGCAGCCGCGCGCGGCCTTCAACTGCGTCGGCGCCGAGAAGCTGGAGGACGACGTGTTCGAGGTGCCCTTCGCCCCGCGCAGCGCCCGCCCGCGCGAGGCGGCGCGCACGCCCGTCGCCGCCGCCGCCGCCCTGGCCCGGGAGGCGCCGGAGCGCAACATCTGCGTGCTCGGCCATGCCAGCCGGGAAGGCGGGCAGGCCACCAGCACCCAGCTCGCCGCCCGCCGCGCGCGCGAGGTGGCCGAGATGCTCTCGGTCGGCCACGGCATCGAGCGCGACCGCATCCGCGCCGAGGCGCGCAACCCCGGCTTCAGCCAGCGCACCGCCAACCGCGAGGCGCGCAGCGTGACCATCGTGGTGCTGCCCGCCCGCCCCTGAGGAGACCGCCATGCCCCGCGAGATCGCCCGCGCCCATGCGGCGGCGTGCCGCGTCGAGAGCGGGAAGGGCTTCCGCCTCGCCGACCGCTCCACCCGCGGCGAGGTGGAGGACCTGCCGCGCGCGGAGGCCGAGCGCCTGCTGGGCGAGGGCACCAAGCGCCTCGCCGACCTGCAGGACCGGCTGGCCGCGCAGGACCGGCACGCTCTTTTCGTCATCTTCCAGGCGATGGACGCGGCGGGCAAGGACGGCGCCATCAAGCACGTCTTCTCCGGCGTGAACCCGCAGGGCTGCACGGTCCACTCCTTCAAGGCGCCGGGGCCGGAGGAGCTGTCGCAGGACTTCCTGCGCCGCCACGTGGCGCGGCTGCCGGCGCGCGGCCAGATCGGCATCCACAACCGCTCATGGTACGAGGAGGTGCTGATCGCCCGCGTGCATCCGGCCGTGCTGGCGCGGCAGGGCCTGCCGGAGGAGGTGGTGACGCCGGCCATCTGGCAGGAGCGGCTGGAGGACATCGCCGCCTTCGAGCGCTACCTGTCCCGCCAGGGCTTCATCGTGCTGAAGTTCTTTCTGCATCTCGGCCGGGAGGAGCAGCGCAGGCGCTTCCTGTCGCGCATCGAGCGGCCGGAGAAGAACTGGAAGCTGGATGCCTCCGACGTGTCCGAGCGCCGCCACTGGGATGCCTACCAGCACGCCTATGAGGCGGCCATCCGCGCCACGGCGGCGCCGCACGCGCCCTGGTACGTCGTGCCGGCCGACCGGAAGTGGCTGACGCGCCTGCTGGTGGTGGAGGCGGTGGTGGAGGCGCTGGAGGCGATCAGGCCGCACTACCCGCGCCTGGGGCCGGACGCCCTGGCCCGGCTGGGCGCCGCCCGTGCCGCCCTGCAGAACGAGGAGGCGGACTGAGGCGGGCGGGAAACGCCGGCGCCGCAGGAAAAAAGGGTTCCGCACGGAAAAGGGCGCCGCCCCGGGGAAGGGGCGCGCCCTTTTGCCGGCGCTGCGGCAAGGGGAGGCGCGGGGAAGTGCTCTCCCCCGCCGCGCCCGTTTCCCCGCCTCAGCGGCGGGCCGTCATCAGCCCCAGCACGAAGCCGATGGCGCCGGCCACCAGCAGCGCCGTCACCGGCTGCTGCTCCACCTGCCGGACGACGCGCTCGCCCGCATGATGGGCATAGTCGCGCGCCTCGCCATAGACCTCCTGCACGCGTCCGGCGGCCTGGCGGGCGAGGCCCTCGGCCCGGTGGCCCTCATCCCCGGTCAGCTTGCCGAAGCCTTCCTGCGCCTTTCCGGTCAGGTTCTCGGCGGTGCCCTCGATGCGGTCGCTGTTCATCCTGCGTGTTCTCCTTCTCGGCGGCCGGTTCAGTGATAGGACGTCGTGCGGGCCAGCACCGCGCGCGTGCCGGCGCGGGCGCCCAGCACGGCAACGATGGCACCCAGCAGCAGCGCGGCAAAGGTCCAGTAGGCGGCGGTGGCGGCGGCGGTGGCCGCGGTGTCGGCGGCCTGGCGGGCCTCCTCCTCGGCGCGTTGCAGGGCCTGCTGGGCTTCCTGCTCGGTCTGCTGGATACGGGCGCGGGCCTCGTCCGGGCTGATGCCGGCCTCGGCGGCCACCAGCGCGGCCAGCCGCTCCTGCTCGGGCTGCGGGAGCTGGCCATCGGTGACCCGGCGGCCGACCAGCCGGCCGATCTCCGCCTTGCGCTGGTCGCTGTTCATGGCGTCGGGCGCGGCGTTGGTGGCGGCCAGCGCCTCCCGCGCGCGGTCGATCACGCCCTGGCTGACGGATTGCAGGGTGCCCGTGTCGGTGCGCGCCGCCGCCTCGCCGCCCACCATGGCGGTGACGTTGCCCGCGCCCTGCGCCAGGCCGCCCAGCATGTTGGAGACGCCCGTGGCGGCGGTGCCGGCGGCGCTGCTGACAACGCTGCCCAGCAGGTAGGCCGAGAACAGCGTGCCCGTGGCCCAGACGGAAAGGCCGTGCAGGCTGCCATCCGTGCCGTCGGCGGTGCCCGAAAGGCGGGCCGCCGCATAGGCGCCGAGGCCGAGACCGATCAGGTGGGAGGCGAGCAGCCAGATGCCGCCGCCGATGCCCATGCTCGCGGCATCCGGCGTGGCGCGCTCGGCCGCGTCGACCAGGTTGGCGCCGATGGCCACGCCAAGGGTGTTCAGCATGGCGCTCACCGCCAGCGCGATCACGACGCCGGCCAGCACGGCGCCCCATGAGAGGCGGCCGCGCAGGCTGGGCGCGCCCTGCACCGCCATTGTCGCGTCGGGGCCGGTGCGGGGGCCGGTGCTGGTGCCGGCAACGGGTCTGGTGTTCATGGTCGGGATGTCCGTGGCTCGTGCCGCTTCAGCCCCCGGCGGCCGCCGGGGCCCGCGGGCCCCTGGCGGCCGGAAGAGGCGAAAGGCCGGAGGCCGCGGCCAGCGGCGCCCGGCCCGCCTTCAGGGAGCGGCCTTCCGGGAAGGCCGCCCGCCCCGTTCAGGAGCGGAAGGTGTCGCGTGCGGCGTCCTTGGCGTTGCCAACCGCGCTCTGCGCCTTGCCGGCGGTCTTTTCCGCCTTGCCCTCGGCCTCGGTGGAGACGCTGCCGGTGACCTTGCCGGCGGTTTCCTTCACGGCGCCCTTGGCCTGCTTGGCGGCACCCTCGATGCGGTCCTTGTCCATGGCTGTCCTGCCTTTCTTTATTCCTGCGGAGGAGCGAGATGGCTCCAGCCGTGCCGTGTGGCGGCTCAGGAATGGAACGGCGCAGCCTGCCATCCGGTTGCGTGGAGGAACCGGATGGCGCGGAGGGCGGGAGGAAAGGGCAGGCGGTGGCTGGGAGGGAGCGGCCCTTTTCCGGCCGTTTTCAGCTCCGCTCGTAGAGCAGGCGGGCGCGCAGCGTGCCGGGGATCTGCCGCAGCGCCGCCAGCACCCCCTCGGGGTCGGCCACCTGCTCGGCATCCACCACCACATAGCCGATCTCGGGATCGGTCTGCAGGTACTGGGCGCTGATGTTCAGGCTGAAGCGGCTGAACATCTCGTTCAGCCGGGCCAGCATGCCGGGCACGTTGCGGTGCACGTGCATGTAGCGCGTGCCCGAGGGGCGGGCCGGCAGCGTCACCTCGGGGAAGTTCACCGCGCCGAGCGTGGCGCCGGTGTCGGAATAGTCGGCGAGCTTGCGCGCCGTTTCCTCGCCGATGCGCTCCTGCGCCTCCTCCGTGCTGCCGCCGATATGCGGGGTGAGGATGACGTTGGGCAGGCCCTGCAGCGGCGAGACGAAGCGCTCGCCGTTGCGCTTGGGCTCGTCGGGGAAGACATCGGCCGCGGCGCCGAGCAGCCGGCCCTCGCGCAGCGCCGCGGCCAGGGCGTCGAGGTCCACCACCCGCCCGCGGGCATTGTTGATGAGGATGGCGCCCGGGCGCATCGCCGCCAGCTCGGCCGCGCCGATGAGGCCCGTGGTTTCCGCGGTTTCCGGCACGTGCAGGCTGACCACGTCGGCGGCGGCGAGCAGGTCGCGCAGCGAGGCGGCGGCGACGGCGTTGCCATGGCCCAGCTTGGGGATGGTGTCGTGGTAGATGACGCGCATGCCGAAGGCCTCGGCCAGCACCGAAAGCTGCGAGCCGATATTGCCGTAGCCCACGATGCCGAGCGTCTTGCCGCGCACCTCGCGGGAATGGGTGGCGGACTTGTCCCAGCCCCCGTCATGCGCCGCGCGGGAGCGGTCGGGGATGCGGCGCAGCAGCATGACGATCTCGCCCATCACCAGCTCGGCCACGGAGCGGGTGTTGCTGAAGGGGGCGTTGAAGACGGGGATGCCGAGCCGCTTGGCGGTGGCGAGATCCACCTGGTTGGTGCCGATGCAGAAGCAGCCCACCGCGATCAGCCGGTCCGCCGCTTCCAGCACCTCGCGGGTGAGCTGGGTGCGGGAGCGGATGCCCAGCAGGTGCACCCCCTGCAGCGCCGCCTTCAGCGCCTCCCCCTCCAGGGCCTTCGACTCGCGCTGGATGTTTGTGTAGCCGGCCGCGCCGAACAGCGCGACGGCGCTGTCGGACACGCCTTCCAGCAACAGGATGCGGATTCGGTCCTTGGGGAGGGAGATGCGTTGGTTCAGCATGGCAGGCTCAATGCCCGCGCCGCATCGTTTCGTGAAGTGCGAAACCCGCAGGCGTGTCACGCATTCCGCATGAGGCCCTGCCCGGGAAACGCCCAGATGCAGCCACCGGCTGCCACTGGCTTGGGCATGGCCGCGCGCCACGCATGGCCCCATGCGGCAGGCGTGGGGCAAAGCCCTTGATTCGCCTTGCCCCGGAAGGCCGACAGGACCATCTCCGCGGGCTCACGCCCCGCCACCCCAAAGAAGCGGGACTAGCATCCGGAGATTCCCACCATGGCTGTTGAGAAGATGGAAATGCCCCTGGCTGTGCGCCGACGGGTCACGATGGACACGCTGGCCGAACTGGCCGAGGGGACGCTGGCCGAGCGCATGCGCCTCGAGGCCGCGGCCCGCGTGCTGCGCACCGCCCGGCGCGCCATGGACGTGACGGGCCGCGCCATGGCGCTGCCGCCCGCCCTGCGGAACTGGAACCCCCTGCTCGTCACCGCGCGCGAGCATGTGGAGACGCTGACGCCGCGCGAGGTCGATGCGCTGCTGGCCGAAGGGGCGCGCTGGGCCGCCGCCCTGCTGCGCGCCGAGCCGGATCTGCGCCGGGCGGCCTGAGGGCCCCCGCCGCCGGCTTTCCGCCGGCGACCGCGCGGCCCGGCTCCCGCCCGGCCGCGGCCAAGGCCTGGGCGGCATCGCCCCGGGCCTTCCCTTCCAAGGGGCCTTCCCTTCCAAGCCGTTGCTTCCAGGTCTTGCCGGGCGCCCTTGGCCGCCCTCAGCCGCGATGCGGGCCGATGTCCCAGGGCGCGCGCTGCGCCTCGCGGGTGGCCTCGCCCGGGGTGAGACCGATGTCGCGCAGCATGCGCGGCTCCATCCCCGCCAGATCCTGGCGGGTGCGGAGGGTGCGCAGGATCAGGCGCAGCATCTCCGGCCATCCATGCCGTGGCGCGGCGCGGGGCACGGAGCGCAGGGCGGGAGAGGAGCGGAAGGCGGAGCCGAGCTGGGCGGACATGGACCGGGGCCTTTCATGCACCGAAGAGGTTTGTCGCCATGGCAAGGTGCGTCCGGGGCCGGAATAAGGAAAACGAATTGTTTTGACGGCGAGCATCAATGGCGCTGATATGGCGCCATGCTCGCCCTCCCGCCTGGGCTGGACCCCGACCTGCTGCGCTCCTTCGTGCTGATCGCCGAGGGGGGCGAGCGTCACCCGCGCCGCCCAAAGGGTCGGGCGGACGCAATCCGCCGTTTCCATGCAGATGCGCCGGCTCGAGGACTTGCTGGGCCAGCCACTCCTCGTGCGGGGCCCGCGCGGCTTCTCGCTGACCCCGCATGGCGCCTGGCTGCTCGAGCGTGCCCGGCCCTGGCTGACCATGCATGACGAGATGCTGGCCAATTTCCGCGCCCCCGACATCGCGGGCGCCGTGCGGCTCGGCACGCCGGACGACTATGTGCTGCTCTGGCTGCCCGACATCCTGGCCCGCTTCGGGGAGAGCCACCCCGCGGCCGAGCTGGAGGTGATCTGCGCCCCCTCTACCGAGCTGCTGGAGCGGATGGAGCGGGGCGAGCTGGACCTGACGATCTATTCCGCCGGCAATGAGCGGGGCGAGGTGGCGGGGGTGCCGCTCTGGCGCGGCCCGCTGCACTGGGTGGGCTCGGCCGCGCATGCGGTGCACCGGCAAACGCCGCTGCGGCTTTCCCTGGCGCCGCCGTCCTGCGTCTGGCGCCGGGCGGCGACGGCGGCGCTGGATGCGGCGGGCATGCCCTGGCGCGTGACATACCTCTCGAGCGCGCAGATGGGCACGCATGCGGTGGTGCTGGCGGGGCTCGCCATCACGGTGGGGCTGGCGGGGCCGCTGCCGCCGGGCCTGCGCGTGCTGGGGCCGGAGGAAGGGCTGCCGCCGCTGCCGGAGTTCGAGATCGCCCTGGCGCAGCGGGCCGAGACGCCCGGCGCCCGCGCCCTGGCGCGACACATCATCGACAGCTTCCGCCACGAGCCCGGGGGGCTGCCAAACCATGCTTGATGGAATGGCATCCGGAATGCTCTCATTGCCGTAAGGGACAAGGGGAGGGGGCTTCCGCCGCGCCACGCGGCCGGGATGGCCCGGATGCAGGAGGCCCGCCTTTCCCTGGCCTTGTCTTCACCGCCCCCGTGAGAGCGGGCGGGAGGGCCATGCGGAGAGAGGACATTCAACAATGCTGATTCAACGCCGTGGCCTGATGATGGCCGCGACGGCCGGTGGCCTGGCCGGCGGGGGGCTGGCGATGCCGGCCGCGCTGCGGGCCCAGACTTCCTGGCCCGACCGGCCGATCCGCCTGATCGTGCCCTGGCCGCCGGGCGGCAGCACCGACACGGTGGCCCGCATCTTCCAGCCGAGGCTGCAGGAGATCCTGGGCAAGCCGGTGGTGATCGAGAACCGCGGCGGCGCCTCGGGCGCGATCGGCGCGGGGGAGGCGGCGCGGGCGGAGCCGGATGGCTACACCTGGGTGCTGGTCTATGACACCCAGGCCACCAATGAGAGCGTGATGCGCCTCCCCTTCAGGACAATGGAGGCCTTCACCCCGGTGAGCCTGGTGGGCACCGGGCCGCTTGCCCTGGTGGCGCACCAGACCACGCCCTACCGCACCTACAAGGACATCGTGGAGGCGGCCAAGAAGGCGCCGGAGACGCTGAACTTCGCCACCAGCGGCGTGGGCGGGCTGGCGCATGTGGCGACCACCCTGTTGCAGCAGGAGGGCGGCTACAAGCTGGTCCATGTGCCCTACCGCGGCGGCGGGCCGGCCACGCAGGACGCGGTGGCCGGGCATGTGCCGCTCTTCATGTCGAACGTGGTGGTGATCAAGCAGCACATCCGCGCCGGCACGCTGCGGCCCGTGGGCGTGACCACCCGGACGGAAAGCCGGCATGTGGAGGGGGTCAAGAGCTTTGCCCAGCAGGGGGTTGGCGATTTCGAGGCGCCCACCTGGTGGGCGCTGCTCGGCCGCGCCGGCACGCCGCAACCCATCGTGGACAAGATGTACGACGCGCTGGTGAAGGCCCTGGCCGATCCGGCGGTGCGCCAGAAGATCGAGGAGCAGGGCGCGGACGTGACCGCCAGCACGCCGGATGTGTGCGGGCGCTTCCTCCAGGCCGAGATCACGAAATGGGGCAAGGTGATCCGCGACAACAACATCCAGGCGGATAGCTGAGCGAGACGGGCCCGCCTTCCTTCCAGGAGGGCGGCGGGCCTTCATCTCGGGCGCGGAAAGGCAAAAAAGGGGTTTGACGGCCTCGCTGGCCCCCCTTATAAGCCGCCCCACGCCGCCGGTTGGCGCTGCTGAACGGCGAACGGAAAGCGATTGGCTGAAGGTTGCGGTTGACAGAGGGCTCTGAGCCTTCTATCTAGCCTCCCACACACCAAGCGGTGGACGTTGCGGGTTTCCCCTCGGGAGGCTCGACGATGGC
>NZ_PDNU01000034.1 GCF_002631185.1 Teichococcus rhizosphaerae
TGTGCCTCAGGCTCGAGAATTTATTGTTGCACTACCTTACGTCATTCCTGTTGAACAGTCCGATGACGGCCCATGCATAAATCCTGAGCCGTTGCAGCAAATAAAACTAACAACTGGCTTATGGCGAAAATGTCGGCCCCTTCCAAGAATCAAGAAAAAATCTGTCTTTTCTATCGTAAAAATGCGAACTATTAAAATTTTCTTCTTAAACCGGCGGATTTGATGGATATTGGGAAATTCCCGCTCCTCCTTCCCGCACCGCGCTTGCCCCGGATGCGCGGCAGCCTCTAGGCTGTCGTCATACAAGGAAAGCGACCCGCTGAAGCGGGCGTTGGGAGAAAGTCCATGACCGATTTTTCTCGCCGCGGCCTGATGGCCGCCGGCGCGGCGGCTGGCGCCGCCTGCCTGCTGGCCCACCCCGCCCTGGCCCAGGGCCGCTATCCCACCCGCCCCATCACACTCCTTTGCCCCTGGGGCGCGGGCGGCGGCACCGATGCCACGGCGCGCATCATCGGCGCGCTGCTGGAGAAGGATCTCGGCCAGCCGATCAACGTGGTGAACCGCACGGGCGGCAACGGCGTTGTCGGCCATTCCGCCATCGCCACGGCACAGCCGGATGGCTACACCATCGGCATCATCACGGTGGAGATCGCCATGCTCCACCATGCCGGGCTCACCAACCTCACCCACAAGGACTACACGCCGCTCGGGCTGATGAACGAGGACCCGCCGGGCGTGCAGGTCAGCGCCTCCGCGCCCTACAAGGACATCAAGGAGCTCGCCGAGGCCATCAAGGCCGCGCCCGCGGGGAAGATGAAGGCCTCCGGCACCGGCCAGGGCGGCATCTGGCACCTGGCACTGATCGGCTGGCTGCAGGCCATGGGCCTGAAGGCCGACCATGTGCGCTGGGTGCCCTCGAACGGCGCCGCGCCCGCCATGCAGGACCTGGCGGCGGGCGGCGTGGACATCGTCACCTGCTCGGTGCCCGAGGCGCGGGCGATGCTCGATGCGGGCCGGGCGCGCAGTCTGGCCATCATGGCGCCGCAGCGCAACCCGCAGTTCGCCGCGGTGCCGACGCTGAACGAGATGCTCGGCATCAACTACTCCACCGGCGCCTGGCGCGGCATCGCCGGGCCGCGCAACCTGCCGCCCGAGATCGCCCGGACCCTCACGGCGGCGCTGGAGCGCGCCTACAAGGCCAAGGAGTTCACCGACTTCATGAATGCCCGCGGCTTCGGCACGATCTGGGCGGACCCGGAGGGCTTCGCCACCTTCATGGGCCGCTCCGACCAGGCCATGGGCGAGGCGATGCGCGCCGCCGGGCTGGCGCGCGGCTGACAGCCGCCTGCAGGGCCCTGCCCTGTGCCACGCCTTTCCTGCCCCGCGCGGCCGGTGGCCGCGCCTTGCGGAGCGCATGCGCGATGCGGGTGAACGATGCCGTGCTCGGACTGGTCCTGCTGCTGCTGGCCAGCACGATGATCTGGCTCACGACCGACTTCCCCGCCTTTCCCGGCCAGGACTATGGGCCGGCCCTGTTTCCCCGCCTGCTCGGCGGCGGGCTGATACTGTGCGGCCTGCTGCTGGTGGCGCGCGGCCTGGCGGCGCGGCGGCGCGGCGGCGCGGCCTGGGTCGAGCTGGCCCCGTGGTGGTTCCAGCCCGGGCCGGCCCTTTCCTTTCTCGGCATGCCCCTGACGGTGCTGATCTACCTGCTTCTCGCCGACAGGCTGGGCTTCATCCCGCTGGCCTTCGCCCTGCTGCTGGCCCTGTTCCTCTGGTTCGGCGAGCGGCTGGCGCGGGCGCTGCCGGTCGCGCTGCTGGCAACGCTGCTGGTGCACTGGTTCTTCAGCGGGATGATGCGCGTGCCCCTGCCGCGCGGCCTGCTGAACGAGTTCCTCTGAGGAAGGCCTGACGATGGACGCGATCCTGACGGCCTTCGGGCTGGTCTTCGACCCCGCGGTGATGCTGGTCATCCTGGGCTCGGCGCTGTTCGGCATGTTCGTCGGCGCCATGCCCGGGCTGACGGCGACCATGGCCACGGCGCTGCTGGTGCCCGTCACCTTCTTCATGGACCCGGTGCCGGCGCTGGGCGCCATCGTCACCGCGACCGCCATGGCGATCTTCGCCGGGGACATCCCGGCGGCCATGCTGCGCATGCCGGGCACTCCGGCTTCCGCGGCCTATGCCGACGAATCCTACCTCATGGCCAAGAAGGGCCAGCTCGACCTCAATCTCGGCGTCAACGTGGTGTTCTCGGCGCTGGGCGGCATCCTGGGCGTGTTCTTCCTGGTGGCCTGCGCCCCTTCCCTCGCCGAGATGGCGCTGAACTTCTCCTCCTTCGAGTATTTCTGGCTGGCCTGTCTCGGCCTCACCTGCGCCGTGTTCATCGGCACCGGCGACCCGCTGAAGGGCTTCGTCTCGCTGCTGCTCGGCCTGTCGGTCGCCTGCGTCGGCATCGACCCGGCGGCGGGGGCGCCGCGCTTCACCTTCGGCAATGTCGACCTGATGTCGGGCATCAACTTCATCGCCGTCATGATCGGCGCCTTCGCCGTCTCGGAGCTGCTGCGTGGCGCGGTGACGCTGCACCGCCAGGGGCATGTGGTCGTGCCGCAGGTGGGCAACGTGTTCCGCGGCGTGGGCGGGGTCATGCGGCGCTACTGGAAGAACTTCATCCGCGGCTCGCTGGCGGGCACGCTGATCGGCGCGCTGCCGGGCGCGGGCGCCGACATCGCCGCCTGGGTCTCCTATGCCATGGCTAAACGCTTCTCGCGCACGCCGGAGAAGTTCGGCACCGGCCATGTGGAGGGCGTGGTGGAGGCGGGCTCGGCCAACAACTCGGCCGTGGCGGGCGCGTGGATCCCGGCGCTCGTCTTCGGCATCCCGGGCGATTCCATCACCGCCATCGTCATCGGCGTGCTCTACATGAAGGGGATGAACCCCGGCCCCACCGTGTTCACGGAGAACCCGCAGCTCATCTACGCGGTGTTCATCACCTTCGTCCTGGCCAACCTCATCATGGTCCCGCTCGGCTGGGCGGCGATCAAGAGCATGAAGCAGGTGCTGCGCATCCCGCGCACCATCCTGCTGCCACTGATCCTGCTGTTCTGCATCGTCGGCGCCTTCGCCATGACCAACAGCCAGTACGGCATCGTGCTGATGCTGGCCTTCGGCCTGCTCGGCTGGTTCATGGAGGAGAACGGCATTCCCGTGGCGCCGATGATCCTGGGCCTCGTGCTCGGCGAGATGCTGGAGCAGAACTTCATGACCTCCATGATCAAGTCCGATGGCGCGTGGCTCGCCTTCTTCGAGCGGCCGATCGCCGGGGGGCTTGGGGCGATGACGCTGCTGATCTGGCTGCTGATGCTGGGCCGCGGCGCCCGCACCGCCCTGCGCCGCGCCGCCCTGGCCTGAGGCGCTCCCTGCCGGCGGGCGGGGAGCTCCGGCGCCGCATGCCCTGGGCGCATAGCTCGGTTGAAGGGGGCCGGGCGCCGGGAATTTCCCGATCCATGCCTTTATAAAGCCCCTCAGGGTTTATAGAGCAGCCCGCAGCATGCCTGCCCTCCCCTTAGCCCCTGACCGGCCTTGCCCCAGCCAGCGGAACCGCGAGCGAATCCGAGGATGTTCATGAAGCCCAGCAGTATCGTCAGCACCGGTTCGGCGCGGTTCGGCAATGACCTGCCGCTTTCCGTCATCGCGGGCCCCTGCCAGCTCGAGAGCCGTGCCCACGCGCTCGAGACCGCCTCTGCCCTGCGCGAGATCGCGACGCGGCTCGGGATCGGCCTCGTCTACAAGACCAGCTTCGACAAGGCCAACCGCACCAGCGCCAGCGCCCAGCGGGGCCTCGGCCTGGAGAAGTCGCTGCCCATCTTCGCCGAGATCCGCGAGAGCCTGGGCCTGCCCGTGCTGACCGACGTGCACGACGCGGCGCAGTGCGCGGCCGTCGCCGAGGCGGTCGATATCCTCCAGATCCCCGCCTTCCTGTGCCGCCAGACGGACCTGCTGCTCGCCGCCGCCGCCACGGGCCGCGCCGTCAACGTCAAGAAGGGCCAGTTCCTGGCGCCGTGGGACATGGTCAACGTGGTCGAGAAGCTGACCGGCGCCGGCAACCCGCAGGTGCTGCTCACCGACCGCGGCACCAGCTTCGGCTACAACACCCTGGTCTCCGACTTCCGCGGGCTGCCGATCATGGCGCGCACCGGGGCGCCGGTGATCTTCGATGCCACCCATTCCGTCCAGCAGCCCGGCGGCCTCGGCGGCTCCTCGGGCGGCCAGCGCGAGTTCGTGCCCGTCCTGGCGCGTGCCGCCGTGGCGGTGGGCGTCGCCGGCCTGTTCATCGAGACCCACCAGGACCCGGACAAGGCACCCTCCGACGGCCCCAACATGGTGCCGCTGCGCGAGTTCGAGGGCCTCCTGCGCGACCTTCAGGCCATTGACCGCCTGGTCAAGGCGCAGCGAGCCGCCGCATGAACCCCGTCATCCTGATCCCGGCGCGCCTCGCCGCCACCCGCCTGCCCGACAAGCCGCTCGCCGACATCCATGGCGAGCCGATGATCGTCCATGTCTGGCGCCGCGCCATGGAGGCCGACCTCGCGCCTATCTGGGTGGCCACCGACACGCCCGCCATCGCCGAGGCGGTGCGGGCCGCCGGCGGCCAGGCGGTGATGACGGCGGCCGATCACCCCTCGGGCTCCGACCGTGTCTGCGAGGCGCTGGCCCGCATCGATCCGGACCGGCGCTTCGACGCGGTCCTCAACGTGCAGGGCGACCTGCCCACCGTGGCGCCCGCCACGCTGCGCGCCGCAACCCTGCCGCTTGCCGACGCGGAGGTGGCGATCGGCACCGCCGTCGCCCCCATCGTGCTCGAGGAGGAGCGGACCGCCCCCAGCGTCGTCAAGCTGGTGGGCTCGCCGCTGGGCGGCGGGCGCTTCCGCGCGCTCTACTTCACCCGCGCCACGGCGCCCTGGGGCGAGGGGCCGCTCTACCACCATATCGGCCTCTATGCCTGGCGCCGCGCCGCGCTGGAGCGCTTCGTCACTCTCCCCCCCTCCCCCCTGGAGCTGCGCGAGAAGCTCGAGCAGCTGCGCGCCCTCGAGGACGGCATGCGCATCGATGCGGTGGAGGTGGCCGAGGTGCCGCTCGGCGTCGACACGCCGCACGACCTGGAGCGCGCCCGCGCGGTGCTGGGCGCTCCCGGGGCCGCGCGGGGAACCGCCCCATGAGCGGCACGGAGAACGACATGACCCTGCCGGAAAGCGCGCTCGAGGCCCCCTCCCCCCTGCAGGCCGCGCGCGAGACGCTGGAGGTGGAGGCGCGCGGCCTCGAGGCGCTTCGCGCCGCCTGCGACGGGCCGCTGGGCGAGGCCTTCACCAGGGCCATCGGCACCATCCAGGACGCGCTTGCCAAGGGCGGCCGCGTCATCGTCACCGGCATGGGCAAGTCCGGCCATGTCGGGCGCAAGATCGCGGCGACCCTGGCCTCCACCGGCACGCCCTCGCACTTCGTCCATCCCGCCGAGGCCAGCCATGGCGATCTCGGCATGATCCAGCAGGAGGACGTCATCCTCGCCCTGTCCTGGTCCGGCGAGGCGCCCGAGCTGTCCGACATCATCGCCTATGGCAAGCGCTTCGGCGTGCCGCTGGTCGCCATCACCTCGCGCGCCGGCAGCGCCCTGGGCAGCGCGGCGGAGGTTCCGCTGGTCCTGCCGGCCATGCCCGAGGCCTGCCCCAACGGCCTGGCGCCGACCACCTCCACCACCATGCAGATGGCCATGGGCGATGCCATCGCCGTCGCCCTGCTCTCGCTGCGGCGCTTCACGGCGCAGGACTTCCGCAAGTTCCACCCCGGCGGCAAGCTCGGCGCCAAGCTGCGCAAGGCGCGCGACCTGATGCATGGCGGCGACGCCGTGCCGCTGGTCCGGGCCGGCGTCCGGCTCTCGCAGGCGATCGTCGAGATGACCTCCAAGCGCTTCGGCGTCACCGGCGTGCTCGACGAGAAGGGCCAGCTCGCCGGCGTCATCACCGATGGCGACCTGCGGCGCGCCTTCACCCAGGGCTTCGTCGACAGCCTCGTCGACGACATCATGACCCGCGCGCCGCGCACCATCCATCCCGACATGCTGGCCTCCGCCCTGTTGGCCGAGCTCAGCAGCAGCGCCATCACCAGCGTGTTCGTGGTCGAGAACAGGCGGCCCGTCGGCATCGTCCACATCCACGACCTGCTTCGCGCCGGCGTGGTCTGAGAGGGCCCCGCCCGGCGGGCCGGCGGCGGGAGCGCCCGCGGTCCTCAGGCGGGGGCCGGCGGCGGGCTCCCGTTTCCGGCATCGGCCATGGCGACCTCGGCGCAGGCCAGGACTGCCTCCCGCAGCGTCCGGACGACGCGGTGCGCCTCCAGGCTTTCCTGCAGCTTCTCCCCCGGCGCCGCCTCCCCCGTCCAGATGCCTGCCACCATGGGCGTTCCGGGCAGGACCTGCCGGAGGCGCCGCATCAGGTAGCGCAGATGCGACGGGGCGCCCGGCATCTGCACCACGCAGACGCAGACCATCAGCGCCCCCGCCGCATCCAGCCGCCCGATCTCCCGCCGCGACACGGCCGCATGCGGCACGACGCGGGCGCCGATGCCATGCTTGCCCAGGATCTGCGCCAGCAGCAGGGCCGAGCTCTCGTCCAGCGGACCACGCCCTGCCACGCACAGCACGGCGCCCGCCGCCCGCCAGGCCGGCGGGATCTCCCCCGGCTCCGGCAGCCTGACCGGCACGGACGCGGGCAGGCGCTGCTCGGCCGGAGACAGGCGCAGGATGCGCGCGCCATCGCCCTCCTCCGAGGCGGGCGGCGGATCGACATCCGCCAGCTCCCCGAGCCCCTCCGCCATCTCCTGCACCGTCTCGCGGATGCGGAGGAGCTGGTCAGGCGTCACCAGCCCGCGGCGCACGTCGCTCGCGGCGAGCGCCAGGCCCTTCAGCGCCACCTCGTCGTAATAGGAGCAGAGCGAGCGCTCGCGCAGCAGCAGCTCGGCCTGCTCCTGCACCTCGTCCGGGTCTCCGGCCAGGGCGCGCTGGTAGAAGTTCTCGACCGGCGTCAGGGCTGGGCGGTCGCCCAGCAGCACGTCGAGGAACTCCAGCCGGTCGACATGCCGCCCCAGCACCACCAGGCACAGCGTGAGCGGCGTCGAGATGATCAGCCCGATCGGCCCCCAGATCCAGCTCCAGAAGATGGCCGCCACCACCACGGAGACGGGCGACATGCCCGTGCTGTGGCCATAGGCCAGCGGCTCCACCACATGGGCGATCAGCGGCTCGATGACGAGGAACAGCAGCGCCGTCCAGAGCGCCATGGACCAGCCGGGATCCACCGCCGCGGCAAGCCCGATCGGCAGCAGCGCGCCCAGGATGGCGCCGACATAGGGCACGAAGCGCAGCAGGGCCGCGAGCAGACCCCAGAGCAGCGGGCTCGGCAGGCCGATCAGCAGCAGCCCGGCCGCGATCACGGCGCCGAAGCCGAGATTGATGGAGAGCTGCGCCAGGAAGAAGCGGCTGAGCCGGTAGGCGGCGTCGTCCATCGCCACGGTGGTGCGGTGCAGGTCGGTCGAGCCGAACAGGCGGATCAGCCGGTCGCGCAGGTCCTCCCGCTGCACCAGGATGAAGACCGTGACCACCAGCACGATGCCGGTCTGCGCCAGGGGACCGGCCAGGGGGGAGAGCAGGTTGGCCGCCATCTGCGCCGGGGTGAGGGCCGGCTCCTGCACCTCGACCCGCAGGGGCGGCAGCTCCGCGCCCCGCTGCGGCATCACCTGCGGCACGGCGGAGGGCACGCGGCCCACCTCGCCAGCGAACCGCTCCAGCACCTCGCCCAGCCGCCCCACCGTCATCTGCCGCAGGGTCTCGACCTTCCGCTGCAGGCTGTGCTGGTAGAGCGGCAGGCTTTGCGCCAGCTCGGCGAGCTGGGCGCCGAGGACGATGCCGGTCGCCACCAGCACCCCGAGCGCCGCCAGCACCGCCAGGATGACCGACCCGACCCGGCCGAGCCTCGCCCGGCGCAGCAGCCGCACCAGCGGCGCCAGCACCAGGCTGAGCAGGATGGCCAGCGTGACCGGGATCAGCACCTCCCGCCCGAGATAGAGGCCGGCCACGACCACCACCGCTCCGGCCAGGGTGGTGAGGCTGCGCGTGTCGGGTGCCTCGACCGGCGCGACCTTCGCCGGCGGTGCCATGCCGGGCGGGCGGGTATCGGGCATGCGGGCAATGCCTCCAGCGCGGTGGAGGAGCGGAGCGCTCCCTCCGCGTTAACGCCGCTGCGGCGTCAAAGGCTGGCGGGAAGGCGGCTTTTCGACAGGGGTGTGGACTTTGCCGACCCGGAACGCCTTCAGCGCGCCAGCTTGCGCACCGGCGGGGGCGAGGGCTGGAGCAGCAGGCCATCGGGCGTCAGCGTCACCCGCGCATCGCGGTAGACGGCCTGGGCGAGCTGCAGGTTCTCGGTGAAGGCGGCCTTGAAGTGCTTGCGCAGCCGGATGCCCGCGCCGAACTGCGTCGCCAGCGCGCCCCAGCTCACCATCTTCTCGTCCTGCAGCGCGTGCAAGCGGTAGGCGAGCCAGCAATAGACGTCGAGCGCCATGGAGGAGTTGCGGATGTGCCGGATCGCCGCCTCGTCCAGCGGCACCGCGTGCTGGCGCAGCTGGTGGAAGAAGCTTTCCGACAGCCGCGCCGTCTCGACGAACAGGTCTCCCTGCCCCGCCACCCCATTGGCCGGATCGTCCACGAACATGGCGATGTCGACGATGTTCTGGTTGACCAGCACCGTCGCGCCGTTGCGGGTGAAGTGGAAGGAAAGGCGGCAGCGGCTGATGCGATCCGCCTGTTCCCGCACAAGCCGGGTGGTCTTGCCGCCGACGGACACGCCGAGCCGGCCCAGGAAGTCCCGCAGCGAGCGGCCGAGCTGGATGTCGCGCGAGCCTGTCCGCAGCGCCTCCGACTGCAGGTAGATCAGGATCAGCCGGGCGATCGCGCCGAAGGGCACGCCGACATGGGAGGGCGTGCCATCCCCCTTCAGCCGCACGCCCGGCTCGACCAGCAGCGTCATGCTGTCCGTCTCGAGCTTCCAGATCGCGCTGTCATCCTGGGGGCGGCGGTGCGGCAGGGCGGTCTGGCACCAGCCCGAGTGGATGTAGCCGGTGCCCATCTCCTCGTC
The DNA here is from genome assembly GCF_002631185.1 of Teichococcus rhizosphaerae. GTDB lineage: Bacteria > Pseudomonadota > Alphaproteobacteria > Acetobacterales > Acetobacteraceae > Pseudoroseomonas > Pseudoroseomonas rhizosphaerae. The sequence continues at coordinate 9,177 of NZ_PDNU01000034.1, forward strand.
GGACGACCAGGAGGCCGCGGCCTCGACGATGCGGGGCGCGCGCCGGCCCTCCAGCAGGTCGCGGGTCGCCTGCCGCCCATAGGCCTCGATGAGATGATGAACCTTGCCCATGACCATCCGCTGCGACTTGCCGGGCAAACTGGCGCAATCGGCGAGCCCTGTCGATGTGGACTCTGCCGACCCGGACTATTTGGAAATATTTGATTCTTCTATTTGCTCTGCGCCGCCAGAGTCCACGGGACAACCAGGCTAACGCCTTGAATCGCGGTGCCGGCCCGCCGGCAGAGTCCACGGTATGGCCGTCAGAGTCCACGCCCGAGGCTGTGGAGGGCCTTTCGCGACTCCAGCGCCCCGGACCGGCGGCGGAAAGCCCGGCCTTTCCGGCCCAGTGGCGGAGGCGGTCGGCAGAGTCCACAGTCCTGCGGCGGTGGAGCGCGGCTGCGCCGAAGGCCCGGTCGCCAAAGTCCACACCGCTTCAGCGCGGCTTCCGCCCTTCCCTGCTGGCGAGAAAGGCCTGGTAGAGGGGCTCCAGCTGGTCGGCCACATAGGCGCCGAACTCCGGCTCCAGCCGCTCGTTGATGGTCAGGCGCAGGCCCTGCGCGCCCTGCTCGATCCGCACCACGGGATCGCCCTGGGGGTTGCGCCAGTAGCGCCCCGTCTCCGGCGCCGCCCCGCCATGGCGCAGGGCCTCGAAGACGCGCTGGAACCGCGCATCGCTGTTGAGCGCGCGGAAGCCGGGGCTGGTCATGGCGCGCTCCGCCATGGCCGCGGCTTCGGGCTGCGCGAAGAGCCGCTGCAACTCCAGCCAGCGGGGCCGCCCCGTGCGGGGCGCGGGGCCGATCGCCAGGATGACGGGGCGCGGGATGGCGCGCGCCACCTGGAGGTAGCGGGTCATCTCGGCCGACTGCACGGCGAGGGCGGCATGCAGGGTGGGCCGGTCGAAGCCATGGGCCTCCAGATGCGCGGCGAACAGGGCGCGCTCGATGAAGGTCAGGTTGCGCCGCTCGATGTTCTCCTTGCCCTGGGCCACCACCAGCTCCGCATCGCTCAGGGCGCGGATCACCGCCTTCAGCCTTCCGCCCAGCCGCCGCACCGCGATCAGGCGGCGATGGCCATAGGCGATCTGGTAGTGGCCCGCCTTCTCGGGATGCGGGCGCACCAGCACCGGCACCTGCTGGCCGGATTCCGCGATGCTCTGCACCAGCTCGCGCAGCTCCCCCTCATTGTCCGAGGCGAGCCGGTCGCTGACGAAGGAGCCCTCGACCTGCGCCGGGTCGAGCTCCACCACCGTGTCGCCCGCCTCGATGCTGGCTCGCAGCGCCTGCGCCTCATCCCGCAGGTGGCCGAGGCTCAACCCCATCGCCCGCACCGCGCCCGAGGGGACGCGGGCCGTGCCGGGCTGGGCGGGCGGCTCGCCCGCGGCGCCGGTGCTCAGCAGGTCGCGCAGCGTGTTCTTGCGTTTCATCAGCGGCTTCTCCCCCAGGCCTGCAGCATGAGCTGACGGATCTCCCCGTTCACCGCGTCCAGCGCCTCGGCCGCGCGGTTGTAGGTGTCGCGGCTGAAGTTCTGCGGCCCGACCTCGTAGAGGGTCTGCTTGGTCAGCCCGGCATCGGAGATGGCGGTGGACTTCACCATGGGGTTGGTCAGCACCCGGTCCCCGAACAGGCTGCGCAGGAAGCCCACCACCTGGGTCTGCGGCCCGTCCTGCGGCTCGTAGCGGGTGACGAGGTAGCGCAGGAAGTCATAGTCCAGGTTGCCGCCGGCCTGCCGCACCACCGCGAGCAGGTCGGCGGTCATCAGCAGGAACTGGCACATGCTGGCGATGTCCAGCATCTGCGGGTGCACCGTGATCAGCACGCCCGTGGCGGCGCAGAGGGCGGCCAGGGTGAGGAAGCCCAGCTGCGGCGGGCAGTCGATCACCACCACGTCGTAATCCGCCTCGACGCTGGCGAGCGCCTCCGTCAGCCGGGTGAAGAACAGCGTCTCCCGCCCCCGCTCCGACTGGGCGAGCAGCCGGGGCGTGTCGTGCTCGAACTCGTGCAGCTCGAGATTGGCGGGCACGATGTGCAGCCGGTCGATATAGGTGGGCCGGATGACCTCCCGCAGCGGCCGGCGCTGGCGGTCGTAGCGCAGGGCGGCGTAGATCGTCTCGTTCTCGCCGATGTCGAGCTCCGGCTGGTAGCCGAACAGGGCGGAAAGGCTGGCCTGCGGGTCGAGGTCGAGCGCCAGCACGCGGTAGCCCTGGAAGGCCAGGTACTGGGCGAGATGGACGCTGGTGGTCGTCTTGCCGGAGCCACCCTTGAAGTTGGCCACCGCCAGGACCTGGAGATGGTCGCCCTCCTGCCGCCGGGGCAGGGGCGGCCGGCCCTTGCCGCGCAGCATCCCGCGCAACTCGTTGATCTGCTCGAGCGTATAGGCCCGGCGCCCGCCGCTGCCTTTGGCGGGCACAGGGCCTTCTCCGGCCAGGGCCAGTTGCCGCAGATAGGAGTCGCTGATCTGCAGGAGGGCCGCCACCTCGCCGCTCGTGAAGCGCCGCAACGACTTCTGGGCCACGGGCGGGAAGACGCGGTTGCGCAGCAGCGCCAGCTGTGCGCTGAGGGCCTGCGCGTCCTGGCTGATCTGTGTGTCGATCGCCGCCGGTGCCTGGGCGTTGTCTTCGGAAGGATGCATGACCGACGCTTTTCTCCGGCATAGAGCCAATCCAGCGTTACTATATCAACCGAATGACTTCCCGCTGCCAAGCCGGCAATGCGGCTCCGTTGACAGCTGTCAAAGAGCCGGATTGACAGCTGTCAATGGCCCCGCCCGCTCGTCATGGAGCGGACAGGGTCTGTGGAGCCAGTGAAAAGCGGGCGGCCGGGTGACATAAACAGGTGGCGGCAGTCGGAATGAACAGGCGTCTCTGGATCATCCTGGGCGCGGCGGGCGCGTTTGCCGCCGCCGGCATCTTCATGGCCTGGCCTTCCAGCCCGCCCCCTGCGCCTGCCGTGGCCGTCTCGCCGGTCGGCGTGGGCGCGCTGGGGCGGGTGGAGCCGGCTTCGCGGATTCGCCGGCTGGGCGTGCCCGGCGGAATGAGCGTCACGCGCCTGGACCGGCTTCTGGTTTCCGAAGGCGAGAGGGTCACTGAAGGCCAGCTTCTCGCGGAACTCGCCGATGCCGCGCAAAAGGCCGGACAACTCGGCCAGGCTCAAGCCGCCCTGGCTGAGGCGGAGCGGAACCTTGCCCTGGTGCGGGCCGCCGGCCGCCCGGAGGAGATCGCCGCCCAGCAGGCGCGGCTCGAGGCCTTGAGGGCGGTGGAGGCGAATGCAAGGCAGGAAGCGCGCCGAGCGGAGCAGCTGGTGCCCAGCGGTGCCGGTGGCCAGGCCGAGGCCGAGCGCCGCCGCTTCGCCGCCGCCCGCGCCGGCGCGGAAGTGGCCGAGGCGGAAGCGGGCCTGGCTCGGTTGCGCGCGGCACGGCCCGAGGAGGTGGCGGTGGCCGAGGCGCAGCGGCTGGCGGCGGAAGCCCGCCTGCGGGCGGCCGAGGCGGACCTGGCGCTGAGCCGGCTTTATGCGCCGATCGCCGGCACGGTTCTCGCCATCCATGCCTGGCCCGGCGACCGCATCGGCGAGGACGGGCTGCTGGAACTGGCCGACCTCAGCCGCATGGAAGTGGTGGCCGATGTCTACGAGACCGATCTCCCCCGCCTGCGCATCGGCCAGCAGGCCGAGATCATCGTGCCGGGAGAGACCCGGCGCCTTTCCGCCGAGCTCGTGGAGATCGGCTGGCAGGTGCGCCGCACCACCCAGGCGGGGACCGATCCCGTGGCGGCGGTCGATGCCCGCACCGTTTCCGTGCGGCTGCGGCTGGACGAGGCCGGGGCGGAGCTGTTGCGCCGCCGCTCCAACATGCAGGTCCAGGTGGCGATCCGCCCATGATGCGCCGCTTCGAGAGCCTCCTGCTGCCGCTCCGCCTGTCCTGGCGCCAGCTCCGAGCGGAGCGGGCGCGGCTGCTCGCGGCCATGGCGGGCGTGATGTTCGCCTGCGTGCTGGTGTTCATGCAGATCGGCTTCCGGGCGGCGCTGTTCGACTCCGCGACATCCCTGCTCTCCGCCATGCGGGCGGAGCTTTTCCTGCTCAACCCATTGACCACGGCGAGCTTCCGGCCCGAGCCGCTGCCGCGCATCCGCGCCCATCAGGCGCTCGGGATCGACGCGGTGCGGCAGGCCGTTCCCGTCTACATGGCGCAGGTGACATGGCGGAACCCGGAGAACGGCACCCGCCGCACCATCCAGCTCGTGGCCTTCGACATCGAGAGCGATGCCATGGGCTTCAGCGGCCTGCCCGCCCTGGCCGACGCCCTGAAGCAGCCCGATGCCGTGGCCTTCGATCGCCGCTCCCGCCCCGAGTTCGGCGACGTGGCGCGCCTGCTCGAGGCCCGGCAGGGCACGCCCCTGCCGGTGCAGATCGGCGGGCGGCAGATGAACGTGATGGGCCTGGTCGATATCGGGCCCTCCTTCGGCGCGGATGGCAACCTCGTCCTGAGCGAAACCAATTTCCGCCGCCTGCTGCCCAACCGGGACTTCTCCAGCGCCGATCTCGTCGCGCTGCGCCTCCAGCCCGGCGCCGACCCGGCCGACGTTCAGGCCAGGCTGCGGGCGCTTCTGCCGCCCGATGTGGTGGTGCTGACCCAGCCCGACCTCGTGGCCTGGGAGCGCCGCTACTGGGAGGAGGCCACGCCGATCGGCTTCATCTTCACCTTCGGCAGCCTGATGGGGCTGATCGTCGGCATGGTCATCGTCTACCAGATCCTGTTCAGCGACATCGCCAGCCATCTCCGCGAATACGCCACGCTCAAGGCCATGGGATACAGCAACGGATACCTGGCCCGGGTGGTGCTCAGCGCCGCGCTGGTGCTGGCGGTGCTGGGCTTCGTGCCGGGCGCGGTGGCCTCGGCCATCCTTTATGACGTGGTCGGCAGCGCGACCTTCCTGCCGCTCGGCATGAGCTGGGGGCGTGGGGCGCTGGTCTTTTCCCTGATCTTCGGGATGTGCGCCGCGGCGGGGCTGCTGGCCATGCGCAAGCTGCGCGACGCCCAGCCGGCGGACATGTTCTGATGACCGATCCCGTGGTGCTCGAGGGCGTGTCCCATGCCTTTGGCGAGGGCGAGCTGCGGCGGCTGGTGCTGCGCGACGTGGCGCTGCGCATGGCGCCCGGCGAGATCGTGCTGCTCACGGGGCCGTCCGGCTCGGGCAAGACGACGCTGCTGACGCTGGTGGGCGCGTTGCGCGCGCTCCAGGCCGGCAGCGCGCGGGTGCTGGGGGTGGAACTGGCGGAGGCGGGGGAAGGCCAGCGGCTCTCGCTCCGCCGGCAGATCGGCTTCATCTTCCAGAACCACAACCTGCTGGGCTTCCTCGATGCGCGGCAGAACGTGGCGATGACGCTGGAGATGCAGCCCGGCCTCGGCGAGCGCCAGCGCCTGGCGCGGGCGGACGAGGTGCTGGCCGCGGTCGGCCTGGCCGAGCACCGGCACAAGCCGCCCTCCCAGCTTTCCGGCGGGCAGCGGCAGCGCGTCGCCATCGCGCGGGCCCTGGTGGGGGAGCCGGGGCTGATCCTGGCCGACGAGCCCACGGCGGCCCTCGACAAGGCCAGCGGGCACGAGGTGGTGTCCCTTCTGCGGGGCATGGCGCGGCAGCGCGGCGTGTCGATCCTGATGGTGACGCATGATCCACGCATCCTGGACGTCGCGGACCGGGTGGTGGCGATGGAAGACGGGCGTATTGTGTCCGCCCCGCCGGCCGGGCGAGACTGACGCCGCAACCCTCAGCCTTCCTGCCGCAGAAGGCGTGCCCTGGGAGACACCATGGTCTCGCCGAACGCTGCCGAGCGGGAAGGCCCGCGCAAGCCCCGCCTGCGGGATGAAGCCGCCGGGCCGGAACTCGACGCGCTGATCCGCCTTCTCGCCGAGGCGATGGATTGCCCGCTGGCGATGCTCTCCCTGGCCGAGCCGGACCGCCTGGTGCCCTGGGCGAGCATCGGGTTCCGGGGGCCGGAGATGCCAGGGCAGGGTGCCTTCTGTGGCATGGCGCTGCGCGGCGGCGGGCTGCTTGCCGTCGAGGAGGCGCGCGCCCATCCGGATTTCCGGGACCACCCGATGGTGGTGGCGCCGGATGGCATCCGCTTCTACATGGGCATCCCTCTCGTGGTGGATGGCTGGACGCTCGGGGTCCTCTGCGCGCTGGACCGCAGGCCGAGGCCGGCCGGCCTGCGCGAGCGCGAGACGATGGAGCGCTTCGCGCTGGTGGCGCAGTCCCTGCTGCACGCGCAGGCGCAGCAGGCCCGGCTGCGCGAGGTGCTGGCCGCCCTGCGGGAGAACGGCGTTCAGCTGCGCCGGCAGAACCGCCTGTTCCAGCAGGCCGCCGCCATGGCGCGGCTCGGCGCCTGGGAACTCGATCTGCGGAACGGGGAGATCTACTGCTCGGAGGTCGTCCACCGGCTGCATGACCTGCCGTCCGGCACGCCCCTCTCTCTCGCCGGCGCGCTGCAATTCTACCCGGAGCATGAGCGCAGCCGCATCGGCGCCGTGATGGAGCGCACCGTCAAGGGCGGGGCGCCGCTCGACTTCGAGGCGGATTTCGTGAGCGCGCGGGGGCGCCGGCGGCGCGTCCGGACACGGGGCGAGGTGGAAACGGAGCAGGGAAAGCCGGTCCGCGTCCTCGGCATCATGCACGACGTCACGGAAAGCTGGCAGATGATGGAGCGCCTGCGGCAGCTGGCGCACACGGACAGCCTGACGGGCCTCGGCAACCGCGCGGCGCTGTTCGAGCGGCTCGAGGCGCTGCGCGCGGCGCCACCCGGCCATGAGGCCGCGCTGCTCGTGCTCGACCTGGACGGCTTCCAGGACCTGAACGACCGCCATGGCCACCAGGAAGGGGACCGGGTGCTGAACGGCGTCGCGCAGCGGCTGCGCCGGATCGCCGGCGAGGCGGGCTTCGTCGCCCGCACGGGCAGCGACGAGTTCGCCCTGCTGATGCGCGACCCCGGCAGTGTCGCGGCCATCCGCGAGACGGCGCAGCGCCTGGTCGCCGCGCTCCAGGCCCGGCTGCCGGGAGAGGAGGCGTGGCGTCCGCTTTCCGCCAGCATCGGCGTGGCCCGCTGGCCCTCCGATTCCGCGACGCCCCTCGGCCTGCTGCGGCAGGCGGACATGGCGCTCTCCGGCGGGCGGCGGCAGGGCAAGGCGCGCATCACCCTGTTCTCGCCGGCCATCGCCAGCCGCTTCCAGGAACGCCGCGTGGCCATCGACCATGTGCAGCGCGCGCTGTCCGAGGACCGGCTGCGCCCCTTCTACCAGCCCAAGATGCGCCTCGCCGATGGCCGGCTGGCCGGCTTCGAGGCGCTGGTGCGGGTGCTGGAGCCGGATGGCACGGTGAGCGGTCCCGCGCAGTTCTGGCCCGCCCTGCAGGAGCCGGGCACGGCGGAGCTGATCGGGGTGCGGATGCTGGGCGCCATCACCCGCGACCTGGCCCTCTGGCGACAGGAGGGGCTGCCGGCCACGCGGATCGGGCTGAACGTCGCCGAGGCGGACATGCTTTCGGAAGGATTGGCCGAGCGCGTCCTGGAGCGCCTCCACAGCCATGGCCTGCCGCCCGATGCGCTGGAGATCGAGGTGACGGAGACGGTTTTCCTGGGCGCGCATCGGCCCGCCATGACGCATGTCCTGCAACGCCTGTACAAGGCGGGCCTGCGGATCGCGCTGGACGATTTCGGCACCGGCTATGCCTCGCTCGTGCATCTGCGGAACTTCCCCATCCACGCGCTGAAGATCGACAAGTCCTTCATCGACGAGGTCGAGCAGGCGGGCGGCAGCCGGCTGATCGTGGAGATGCTGATCCAGCTGGCGCACGGCCTGGGGCTTGAGGTCGTGGCGGAAGGGGTGGAGACGGGCGGGCAGCACCGCCTGCTGCGGGCGCTGGGCTGCGATGTGGGGCAGGGGCACCATTACGGCATGGCCCTCGGCGCGGAAGCCGCGCGCGCCATGCTGGCCGGGCAGCGGGATGTGCCGCCCCCCGCCCCTGGCTGAGGCGGCGCCGTGGCCGGCGGCCTCACACCGCCGCCGTCAGGCCGCCATCCACATAGAGCATCTGCCCGTTGACGAAGTCCGAGGCGGGAGCCGCCAGGAAGACGCAGGCGCCCACCAGCTCCTCCACCCGCCCCCAGCGGCCGGCCGGCGTGCGGCGGCGGAGCCAGGCGGTGAAATCGGTATCCTCCACGAGCGGCCTCGTCAGCTCCGTGGCGAAGTAGCCCGGGGCGATGGCGTTCACCTGCACACCGCGCGGCGCCCATTCGGCGCAAAGGGCGCGGGTCAGCATCCGCACCCCGCCCTTGCTGGTGGCATAGGGCGCGGTGCCGGGGCGGGCCAGGTCGCTCTGCACCGAGGCGATGTTGATGATCTTGCCGTGGCCGCGCGCGACCATGCGCCGCCCCGCCGCCTGGGCCATGAAGAACACCCCGTCCAGATTGGTGCGCAGGACCTCGTGCCATGTCGTCTCCGGCACCTCCAGCGCCGGCATGCGGCGGGTGATGCCGGCATTGTTCACCAGGATGTCCACCGGCCCCAGGCGCGCCTCGATCCCCTCCAGCGCCGCCTCGGCCGCCGCCGCGTCGCTCACGTCGAAGGGGGCGGTCTCCGCGGCGAGCCCCGTGGCCGCGAGGCCGGCGCGGGCGGCCTCCAGCCGGGCCGGATCGCGGCCGTTCAGCACCACCGCCGCCCCGGCCTCGGCCAATCCGCGCGCCAGCGCCAGCCCGATCCCCTGGCTGGAGCCGGTGACCAGGGCGCGACGCCCCTTCAGGTCGAACAATGCCGCCGCCATCGCCCGCCTCCTCCCGGCCATTTCGTTGCGTGATCAGGATGAATTGCTCCGCTTGCCGGGGCAAGGGGCTTGCCGGAAGGCGGGATGCCGCTCCGGCGGGTCTGCCCGCCAGGGAGGGCCCCCAGGCTCCAGCCCGCAGCCGCGCAGCACCAGTTGCAGGATGGTTTCCGTGCCGCGTGCGAAGCATGGCGCGTCCGGCTCGGGGAGGTCCAGCACGGCGCCGATCTGTGCGCCGAAATCCGCGTAGGTCTGGGTCATCGCCCAGATGCTGAAGAACAGGTGGGGCGGATCGACCGGCGCCATGCGGCCCGCCGCGATCCAGCCTTCCAGCACCGCCGATTTCTCCCGCACCAGCGCGCGCAGCGGCCCCGCCAGCTGGCTGCGCAGATAGGGCGCGCCGTGCAGCACCTCGTTGGCGAAGACCCGCGAGGCCTGCGGCCGTTCCCGCGACCAGCGCATCTTGGCCCGGACATAGGCCGAGAGCGCCTCGGCCGGCTCGGCCTCGGGGTGGATGCCGTCGGTGGCCGAGAGCCAGAGCGCCAGGATGTTGTCCAGCAGCGTGGTGTAGAGCGCTTCCTTGGTGCCGAAATAATAGTGGAGATTGGCCTTGGGCAGCCCGGCGGCGGCGGCGAGCGCGGACATGCTGGCGCCCGCGAAGCCCGCCTCGGCGAAGACGTGCTCCGCCGCCGCCAGGATCTGCGCGATGCGCGCCTGGCGCCGGCGGACGCGCGGCCCGGGAACAGGCGCGGGTGGCCGCGTGTCTTCCGCCCCTGTCATGGGCAAATCCCTGGCTTGGCGGCGCGCATGCGGCGCCATTGCGGAGCAGGGGAAATAATTGACCATTCGGTCAGCATTCTTCTAGCGTCATATCGCCAGCGCACCAAGCCATGCCCTCCGGGCGCGGTCCGATGGTGCCGCAACGAGCGAGGCGAAGCGCGACGATGACCGGCATGAACCGACTGCGCGATGGCAAGGGCACCGTCCCCCGCCCGATCATCCTGACCTCCCATCCGCAGCGCGGCGCGGCCAGGGCGCCCGCCCTCCACTGGGGCGCGCCCGAGCCGTTGCGCCGCGGCCCGGTCATCGCCACGACGCAGGACCCGGCGGCCCGCAACGCCATCGGCACCCATGCCGGCTCCTACGCCCTCTACCGCGCCCTGGCGGTGGCCTCCGGCCAGCTCCGCGCCGACCACCGGCCGGATTTCCGCGACACGCGCCCCGCCCAGCCGATCGGGCCTTTCCCCGCCTGGGGCGAGCCGGCGAAGATCGTCTCGCTCGATCCCTTCGGCCATATGGTGCCGGAGCTGTTCGCGGAGCAGTTGAGGGCGGGCCTGGATATCCGCCCCAGCATCGCCGTCACGCGGGCGCATATCAACATGCCGGAACTGGTGCAGGCAGTGTGCGCCGGCCGGCTCGCGCCGGATGGGGAGGTGCTGCTGCCGAATGGCGATGTGCGCGTCACCAAGATCGCCATCGAGCCGGTCTGGTGGCTGCCGGGCATCGCCGCCCGCTTCGGCATCGGCGAGACGGAGCTGCGCCGCAACCTGTTCGAGCAGACGGGCGGCATGTTCCCCGAGCTGGTGACGCGGCCGGACCTGCGCGTCTTCCTGCCCCCCATCGGCGGCATGTCCGTCTATCTGTTCGGTGACCCGGCGAAGCTGGGCCGGCCGGAGACGCGCATCGCCTGCCGCATCCATGACGAGTGCAACGGCTCCGACGTGTTCGGCTCCGACATCTGCACCTGCCGCCCCTACCTGGCGCATGGCATCGAGAGCTGCATCGGCATGGCGCAGGAGGGCGGCGTCGGCGTCATCGTCTACAACCGCAAGGAAGGGCGGGCGCTGGGCGAGGTGACGAAATTCCTCGTCTACAACGCGCGCAAGCGGCAGGAGGGCGGCGACCGGGCGGAGCAGTATTTCCAGCGCACGGAATGCGTGGCCGGCGTGCAGGACATGCGCTTCCAGGAGCTGATGCCGGATGTGCTGCACTGGCTCGGCATCACCCGCATCGACCGGCTGGTCTCGATGAGCAACATGAAGTTCGCCCCCATCGTCGAGAGCGGCATTGAGGTGGCGGCGCGCATTCCGATCCCTGAGGATCTGATCCCGGCCGATGCGCGGGTGGAGATGGATGCCAAGAAGGCCGCCGGCTACTTCGCCCCCGTGGTGCCGGACGCGGCGGAACTGGCCATCGCCAAGGGCCGCGCCCTGTGAACGAGGCGCCGGGCAGCGAAGTTCTGGCCCTGCTGCGCCGGCCGGAAACCATCCGCGCCCGCTGCCACGCCCTGCTCGCCCTGGCCGAACGGGACGGATTGCCGCACTTCACCTTCCACCCCGCCCGGCTGCCCGCCGCCGCCGACTACGTGGCGGAGACGATCCGGCAGAACTATCCGGACCTGCGCATCCCCTACCATGCCCGCTGGCGGCATTTCGCGGCGGGGGGCGTGGACCGCTGGGGCATGCTGGTCGCGCGGCTGGCGGGGGAGGATGCCGCCAGCGTCGCGCGGCGGCGCTTCGACCTTTGCGTCGTCTCGGTGCTGCTCGATGCCGGGGCGGGGCCGGGCTGGCGCTTCACCGAGCCCGATGGCACGCGCCTCGGCCGCTCCGAGGGGCTGGGCGTGGCCAGCCTCCACGCCTTCGCCGCCGGGCTGTTCTCCAGCGACCCGGCCGACCCGCTGCGGGTGGATGCCGATGCCCTGGCCGCGCTGGACGGCGCGAAGCTGGGCCGCGCCTTCCAGCACGCTCCGGACAACCCGCTGGAAGGGCTGGAAGGGCGCGCGGCGCTGATGCGCAACCTGGGCGCGGCCCTGCGCCGGGCGCCCGCGCTCTTTGGCGGCACGCCGCCGCGGCCGGGCGGACTGTTCGACCATCTGCGCGCCCAGGCGGGGCCTGAGGGGCTGCCCGCCGCCGCCATCCTCGCCGTGCTGCTGGAAGGGCTGGCGCCGGTCTGGCCCGCCCGCCTTTCGCTGGAGGGCGAGAACCTGGGCGATGTCTGGCACCACCCGCTGGCTGCGCCGGAAGGCCCGGCACCGGGGCTGGTGCCTTTCCACAAGCTGTCCCAATGGCTCAGCTACTCGCTGGCCGAGGTGCTGGAGGAGGCGGGGCTGCCCGTCACCGGCCTCGATGCCTTGACCGGCCTGCCGGAATACCGCAATGGCGGCCTGCTTCTCGATCTCGGGGTGCTGGCCTTGCGCGACCCCGCCCTGGCGCGGCAAACCCTGCCGGCCGGCCATCCGGCCATTGTCGAGTGGCGGGCGTTGACCGTGGCGCTGCTCGACCGGCTGGCGGAGCTGGTGCGGGCGCGGCTTGGCCTCGATGCCGCCGCCCTGCCGCTGGCCCGCGTGCTGGAGGGCGGCAGCTGGGCCGCCGGCCGCCGCATCGCCCGCGCGATGCGCGCGGATGGCGCGCCGCCGCTGACGCTCGCCAGCGATGGCACCGTGTTCTGACAGAAAGCCCGACCCGGAAAGCCCGACAATGACCGAAGCGCCGAACGGCCCCCGCGACGTGACCGTGATCCAGCATCCGCTGGTGCAACACAAGCTGACGCTGATGCGGCAGAAGGCGACCTCGACCGGCGAGTTCCGCCGCCTGGCGCGCGAGATCAGCCTGCTCATGGCCTATGAGCTGACGCGCGACCTGCCGCTCGAGATGACGGGCATCGAGACGCCGCTGGAGCCGATGCAGGCCCCCATCCTGTCCGGCAAGAAGCTCTGCATCGTCTCCATCCTGCGCGCGGGCGACGGGCTGATGGAAGGGATGCTGGACCTCGTCCCCTCCGCCCGCGTCGGCCATATCGGCCTCTACCGTGATCCGGAGACGCTGGTGCCGGTGGAATACTACCTGAAGCTGCCGGACGACGTTTCCGAGCGGCTGGTGATCGTGGTGGACCCGATGCTGGCGACCGGCCATTCCGCCGCCGCGGCGCTGGCGCGGCTGAAGCAGGCGGGGGCGGAGCAGCTCCGCTTCGCCTGCCTGCTGGCGGCGCCGCAGGGCGTCGATGTGGTGACCGGCGCGCATCCGGATGTTCCGGTCTTCACCTGCTCCATCGACCGCGAGCTGGACGAGCATGCCTATATCCGCCCCGGACTGGGCGATGCGGGCGACAGGCTCTATGGCACGAAGTGAGGCCGCCATGGCCCTTCTTCCGAGAAAGAAGAACCAAGAAATTGTAGCTGTGTGCTTCAAGCATTCTTCTGCCAGCAAAAATCAGGAATATTGATGTTTGCGCGAGCAGTATCGGAGAGGAATGCAATCGGATTGCGGGCATGGGTTTTTGATCTATAAATTCCACCATCAATTGCCCACCTCGCGACGGAAACACATGATGCCAGCCAACCCGGTCCAGGTCATCCGCCCCAAGCGCTTCGGCGATTCGCGGGGATGGTTCTCCGAGACCTGGAGCAAGGAGCGCTTCGCGGCGCTCGGGCTGGAGCTGGAATTCGTGCAGGACAACCATTCCCTGTCCGGCCAGGTCGGCACATTGCGCGGCCTGCACTTCCAGACCCCGCCCTTCGCGCAGGACAAGCTCGTGCGCTGCCTCCGGGGCAGCATCTTCGACGTGGCCGTGGATATCCGGAAGGGCTCGCCCACCTATGGGCGCTGGGTCGGCCGTACCCTCTCGGCCGAGAATGGCGAGCAGCTCCTGGTGCCCATCGGCTTCGCGCACGGCTTCATGACCCTGGAGCCGGATACCGAGGTGGCCTACAAGACCTCCAATTACTACGCCCGGGACTGCGATGGCGGGCTGATGTGGAACGACCCGGACATCGCCGTCGAATGGCCGGCGGAAGGCGCGGCTCCCGTCCTGTCGGACAAGGACCGGAAGCAGCCCCTCCTGCGCGAGTTCGACAGCCCCTTCGCCTATGACGGCCGTCCCCTGCTTGCGCTGGAGGAGGTTCTGGTCCCCTGAAGGCCGGAACCGGCGCAGCCCGCGCCGGCCGGTCCGGTCCCCTCAGCGTTCAAAGGAATCTCGACAGGCTATGAAAGGTATCGTGCTCGCCGGAGGCTCCGGCACGCGGCTTCACCCGGCCACCCTGGCGGTGAACAAGCAGCTCCTGCCGGTCTACGACAAGCCGATGGTCTACTACCCGATCTCCGTGCTGATGCTGGCCGGGATCCGGGAGATCCTGATCATCTCCTCGCCCGACTTCATCGATATGTACAAGCGCCTGCTGGGCGATGGCAGCCAGTACGGCGTGTCCTTCAGCTATGTGGTGCAGGAGAAGCCGGAGGGGCTGGCGCAGGCCTTTCTGCTGGGCCGCGACTTCATCGGCCAGGATCCCGTCGCGCTGGTCCTTGGCGACAACATCTTCTACGGCGCCAACCTTTCCGCCATGGTGCGGCAGGCCGCGCAGCGGACGGAGGGCGCCACGGTCTTCGCCTATTACGTCGATGACCCGCAGCGCTATGGCGTGGTCGATTTCGACGAGGCGGGCCGCGCCCTTTCCATCGAGGAGAAGCCGGCCCAGCCGAAGTCCAACTGGGCCGTCACCGGCCTTTACTTCTACGACAACGCCGTCATCGACATCGCCGCCTCCATCAAGCCCTCGCCGCGCGGGGAGCTGGAGATCACGGATGTCAACCAGCGCTACCTGGAAGAGGGCAGGCTGCAGGTGGAGCGCATGGGCCGGGGCTATGCCTGGCTCGACACCGGCACCCATGACTCCCTGCTCGATGCCGGCGAATTCGTCCGCGCCATCCAGCAGCGCCAGGGCCTGCCGATCGCCTGCCTCGAGGAAGTGGCCTTCCTGAACGGCTTCATCGGCCTGGAGCAGCTGGAGGCGCGGGGCCAGCTCTTTGCCAAGACGGCCTATGGCCAGCACCTGCTGCGCCTAGCCCGGATGCATCGCTGAGCCAGGGCCGGCACCGCCGCCAGGCGCGTCAGCGCCGCCCTGGGCGGGAGGGCGCCGTGGAGGGGGAGGGGCGCGGAAGGGCGGCGCGGGCGGAGGGAAGCGGCGCCGCCTGCATCGCCAGCACGACGCGCTGCCGGTAGGCCCCGCCGCGCTCGGCCTGGGATGAGTGGTAATGCGCCACGGCCTGCATCCAGCTTCCCCGCCGCGCCTTCAGCTGGCGCAGGAACCGGGCCGCGTAGCGGGCATTGGCCTCGGGGGAGAAGGCTTCCTCGAGCGAGGTGAAGGCCTGCGGATGGTGATGCAGGTTGATCTGCAGGCAGCCCACATCGATCAGCCGCACGCCGTCCGCCTGCAGCCGGCGCACCTGGCGCAGCGCCTCGGCGCGGGTTGCGAAGCCATAGGCCTTGCCGCGCGCGTTGATGGTCCAGGGCCAGGGCTCGGCATCGCCCTGCGCGCCGTGCCGCCCGCTCTCGACGCGGCCCATAGCGGCCAGCAGGCCACGCGGCAGTTTCTCCGCGCGCTCGGCGGAGCGGATGGCGGCCAGGCAGCCCCCCGGCTCAGCCGCGGCCGCAGGAGGGCGCGCGAGCGCCAGCAGGATGGGAAGCAGGACGCGAAAGGCCGGCATGATGTTCATGCGCCGATGAGGCACAGCCCGCCTTAATTTTTCGCATATCGCCTCCATCGGAGCGCAATGCGCCTGCCGCCAAGGGCCGGAGGGCGGGCCCGCTCTGCGGGCCTGGAGATTTTCCCGCTTCTCGCTCAACGAAAGCGGGCTTCGCTCGTTCTTTTCCCAGACGGCAGCACATGCCGTGACAAACAAGAACGGGAGAGATCGCATGTGGTCGAAAAGCACGGCGCTGGCCCTCGCGGTCGCCCTGGTGGCGGCGCCGGTCGCGATGGCGCAGCAGGGCACCGTCGGCTCGCCCGGAAACCCCGGCGGCGGGGGCACCACCATGGGGCAGGGCACCCCGGGCACCAACACCGCGCCTGGCCGCGTCGCGCCGCCCGGTGAGGCGCCCCGCACGGATGGCGCCGCCGCTCCGGGCACCAACAACCCGCCCACCACCACCACCCCCGCCGAAGGGGCCAACAGCTTCACGGAAGGCCAGGCGCGCAGCCGCATCGAGGCGGCGGGCTACACCGACGTGCAGGGCCTGCAGAAGGACGACAGGGGCGTCTGGCGCGGCCGGGCGATGCGCAACGGCCAGCCGGCCGAGGTCGGCCTCGACTTCCAGGGCAATGTGGTGACCGGCGGCGGCACGGCGCGCTGAGCGCGGGCCGCCTCCGGCCCAGCACCGGCACCTGGTGCCAGAACCCAGCACAAGAAGAGGAAACAACATGGCCAGCAGGACCATCACCCGGCTTTTCGACACGCGCGAGCACGCCCTGGCGGCCCTGCGCGACCTCGAGGCGGCCGGCTTCTCGCATGACGACATCGGCATCGTCGCGAACGATGCCGGCCGCGACACCACCCCCGCGACCGACCCCGCGACGGCGCGGCACTCCGAGGAGCACACCAAGTCCGGCGCCGGCATCGGCGCCACGCTTGGCACGGTGGTCGGCGGCGGCGCCGGCCTGGCGGCGGGCCTCGGCGCCCTGGCCATTCCGGGCATCGGCCCGGTGGTCGCGGCGGGTGCGCTGGTGGCGGCGCTGACCGGCGCGGGCGCCGGCGCGGCGGCGGGCGGCCTGCTGGGCAGCCTGACCGGCGCCGGCGTGAGCGAGGCGGAAGCGCCGGTCTATGCGGAAAGCGTCCGCCGGGGCGGCAGCATGGTGACGGTGCGGACCGACGACACGCGCGCCGTGGAGGCCGAGACCATCCTCGACCGCCACAGCCCCGTGGACCTGAAGAAGCGCGAGGCGGATTACCGCGCCGGCGGCTGGACGGGCTATGACCCCGATGCCCCGGTCACCGACATCCCCGGCACGCCGTCCAGCCGGCATGTGGGCGGCACGGCGATGCCGGGCCCTTCCGGCACCGACCCGGCCGACCGCCGCATCTGAGGCGGCCCGCACAACCGGCCCGGCCCGGGGGGAGCACCTTCCTCCGGGCCTTTCCTATGCCGGCAGCCACCCCGACAGTTCCTGCTCCACCAGGGCGCGCAGCAGGTCGATGGCATCCTGGCCGTCGTTCAGGCAGGGGATGAGGGTGAACGCCTCGCCGCCCGCCGCCAGGAACTCCTCCCGCAGCTCGTGGCCGATCTCGTCCAGCGTCTCGATGCAGTCGGCGAGGAAGCCGGGCGTGATGACCGCCACGCGCCGGATGCCGCGCTCCGGCAGGGCGGTCACGCGCTCATCCGTGTAGGGCTCCAGCCAGGGCTCGCGCCCGAAGCGGGACTGGAAGGTGACGGGGAACTCGCGCGCTGAAAGCCCAAGGCGCCGGCGCAGCGCCTGCATGGTCCTGTTGCACTCGGCCGGATAGGGATCGCCCGCCTTGACGTAGCGGCGCGGCAGCCCGTGGAAGGAGGCGACAAGCCTTTGCGGCGGCCGCTCCAGCCCGGCCAGTGTGGCGCGGATGGAGCGCGCCAGACCCTCGATGTAGAGCGGATGGTCGGGGAAGGAGGGCGCGATGCGGATGGCCGGCTGCCGGCGCATGCGCATCAGCGCGCGGAACACGGCGTCGTTCACCGTGGCGGTGGTGGTGGCGCTGTATTGCGGGTAGAGCGGCAGCACCAGGATACGGTCGCAGCCCGCCGCCTGCAGCGCCTCCAGCTTGCTGGCGATGGAGGGGCGGCCATAGCGCATCGCCCAGTCGATGCGCGGCCCGTCCGGCGGCAGGGCCTGGCGCAGCCGGTCGGCCTGGGCGCGGGTGTAGGTGCGCAGCGGCGATTCATCGGCCGCCTCGTTCCAGATGCGCCGGTAGGCGGCGCCGCTGCGGAAGGGCCGCGTGGTCAGGATCACCCCCTGCAGCAGCGGCTGCCACAGCCAGGGGTTCACCTCGATCACGCGCCGGTCGGACAGGAACTCGGAAAGGTAGCGGCGCACATCGCCATAGCGGGTGGAATCCGGCGTGCCGAGATTGACCAGCAGCACGCCGACCTGCCCGGCGGCCTGCGAGCGCCCGGGAAAGGCCGGCCGGACGATGCGGGAATGGTGCGTCATGCGAAGAGATCCGCGGGGCTGTCCGCCCGCAGGGAGGCGCCGAGCGCCGCGCCCAGCCGCACCGCCTCGGCCGGGGCGCCGCGCAGCGCGCGCCGCAGCAGGAAGGAGCCATCCTCGCGCGCCACCAGCGCCTCCAGATGCAGCCTGCCGTCCGGGCCGAGGGTGGCATGGGCGCCGATGGGCGTGCGGCAGGAGCCGTCCAGCGCCGCCAGCACCGCGCGCTCGGCCCGGGCGGCGAGATGGGTGGGCGCGTGGTCGATGCCGGCCAGCCGCGCGCGGGTGGCGCCGTCGCCAGCGCGGGCGGTGACGGCGATGATGCCCTGGCCGGCGGCCGGCAGCATCTCCTCCGTCGAGAGCGGGCAGGCGGCGCGGGCCCCGAGGCCGAGCCGCTCCAGGCCGGCCATGGCCAGCACCGTGGCGGCGTGGTCGCCCTCCTCCAGCCGGCGCAGCCGCGTCTGCACATTGCCGCGCAGCAGGCCGAAGCGAAGGTCGGGGCGCAGGTGCCGCAGCTGCGCCATGCGCCGGGCCGAGGCGGTGCCGATGCGCGCGCCCGCCGGCAGTCCGGGCAGCGGCCCGCGCCGCTCCTCGGGCGGGCAGCCGGGGGCGAGCACCAGCGCATCCCGCGCATCGGCGCGCGGCAGCACGGCGGCGATGACGAGGCCCGGCGGCAGCTCCGTTTCCAGGTCCTTCAGGCTGTGCACGGCGAGGTCGATCCGCCCATCCAGCAGCGCCTCGTGGATCTCCTTGGCGAACAGCCCCTTGCCGCCGAGATCGGCCAGCCGGCGCCGCTGCTCGGCATCGCCGCTGGTCTGCAGCGGCACGGGCTCCGCCTCGCCCGGCTGCGGCCCACCGGGCGCGGCGCGGAGGGCGTCCAGCACGCGCCGCGTCTGCGCCAGGGCGAGCGGCGAGGCGCGGGTGCCGGCGCGCAGCAGGGCGGCGCGGGGCCGCGGGGCGAGCCGCGGAGAGGGGAGGGCGGAGGGGCGCGCCAGCGCCGGAGCGGCCTGAAAGGCAGCGGACATCGGCAGGAATCCAGCAGCAGGGGGAGAAGGGCCGGCCCGCTCCGGGGAGCGGACCGGCCCAGGCCCATGGCGGGTGGCGGGGGATAAGCGCCGCCCGCCATGGGAAGGGCGGGAGGGGCCTTGCGGGATTGGCCCCTGCCGAGTCCGGCGTGCCGCTTACT
Organism: Teichococcus rhizosphaerae; assembly: GCF_002631185.1. Lineage (GTDB taxonomy): Bacteria > Pseudomonadota > Alphaproteobacteria > Acetobacterales > Acetobacteraceae > Pseudoroseomonas > Pseudoroseomonas rhizosphaerae. Next base: position 28,152 of record NZ_PDNU01000034.1, read on the forward strand.
CGGCGGCCTGGCTGCCCACATCGGCCGCCGTGGTCGGCGCCGAGGCGGGGGCGGTGTGGACCCGCGCGATCGCCGCCGCCACGCCATCGGCATAGGCCGGGTCGGCACGGCGGAAATGCTCGAGCTGCCGCTCGACGATGAAGCGCGGCACGCCCTGCATGGCGCCGGCGATGTTCTCGAAGAGCTGGCGCTGCTGGTCCGGCGTCATCAGCCGGAACAGGTTGCCGGGCTGGGTGTAGTCGTCATTGCCTTCGCGGTGGCTGTAGTGGTCCGCGTCGCCATGGATGCGCAGCGGCGGCTCCTTGGCGGAGGGTGCCTCGGCGGGGCCGCCGAAGGAGTTGGGCTCGTAGTAATGGTCGGTGCCGCGCGGCGCGTCGAAGCGCATGGCGCCGTCGGCGTGGTAGGTGTTCACCTGCGACTTCGGCTTGTTCACCGGCAGCATCTCGTAATGCGTGCCGACGCGGTAGCGGTGCGCGTCGGCATAGGCGAAGAGGCGGCCCTGCAGCATCTTGTCCGGCGAGAAGCCGATGCCGGGGACGATGTTGGAGGGCGAGAAGGAGGCCTGCTCAATCTCCGCGAAGTAGTGCGCGGCGTTGCGGTTCAGCTCCATCACGCCGACCTCGATCAGCGGGTAGTCGGCATGCGGCCAGACCTTGGTGATGTCGAACGGGTTGTAGGGCGTCCGCTCCGCATCGGCCTCGGGCATGATCTGCACGCACATGCGCCAGCGCGGGTGCTCGCCGCGCTCGATGGCCTCATAGAGGTCGCGCTGGGCGCTCTCGCGGTCCTCGGCGATGATCTCGTTGGCCTCGCGGTTGGTCCAGTTGCGGATGCCCTGCATGGACTTGAAGTGGAACTTCACCCAGTAGCGCTCGCCCGCGTCGTTCCACAGCGAGAAGGTGTGGCTGCCATAGCCGTTCATGAAGCGGTAGCCCTGCGGCAGGCCGCGGTCGCTGAACAGGATGGTGATCTGGTGCAGGCTCTCGGGCGAGAGCGACCAGAAGTCCCACATGGCGGTGGGGGAGCGCAGGTTGGTGGCGGGATGGCGCTTCTGGGTGCGGATGAAGTCCGGGAACTTCAGCGGGTCGCGCACGAAGAAGACGGGCGTGTTGTTGCCCACCAGGTCCCAGTTGCCTTCCTCGGTGTAGAACTTGAGGGCGAAGCCGCGCACGTCGCGCTCGGCATCGGCCGCGCCGCGCTCGCCGGCCACGGTGGAGAAGCGCAGCAGCAGCTCGGTCTGGCTGCCGGGGCGGAACACCTTGGCCCTGGTGTACTTCGTGATGTCGCCGGTGATGGTCAGCGTGCCATAGGCGCCCGAGCCCTTGGCGTGCACCACCCGCTCGGGGATGCGCTCGCGGTTCTGGTGCGCCAGCTTCTCGATCAGCTGGTAGTCCTGGAGCAGCAGCGGGCCGCGCGGCCCGGCGGAGATGCTGTTCTGGTTGTCGGCGACGGGGGCGCCGGCGGTGGTGGTCAGAACGGGACGTTGCATCGGCTCGGACATTCCGGAAGCTCCTCTTGGCAGGGCAGGCCATGGTCTAGCTGAAGGGGATTGATCGGTTAAATCGATCTTCTATGTTGGAGGGATAGGCATTTCCTAACGGAGTCTCCGCCATGCCTCCCAGCACCATGGCCGGCCTTTCGCTGCGGGACCTGGAATACGCGGTCACCGTGGCCGAGCTGCGCCATTTCGGCCGCGCGGCCGAACGCTGCCATGTCAGCCAGCCCACCCTCAGCGAGCAGATCCGCAAGCTGGAGGCGCTGCTGGGCGTCGCGGTGTTCGAGCGGCTGCCGCGCCGGGTGGAGGTGACGCCGCAGGGCGCGCCGCTGATCGAGCGGGCGCGGGCCATCCTGCGCGAGGCGCGCGGCCTGCTGGACCTGGCGCAGCAGCAGGCGGAGCCGATGACGGGGCGGCTGCGCATCGGCGTCATCGCCACGCTCGGCCCCTACTACCTGCCGGCCCTGCTGCGGGATGTGCGGGCACGCTTCCCGCAGCTTGTGCTGCGGTTGCAGGAGGGCCGCACCTCCGCCCTGGTGGAGGCGCTGGAGCAGGGAGAGCTGGACGCGGCCCTGATCGCGCTGCCGGCCGCCTCCACGGCGCTGGAAAGCGCGGAGCTGTTCTTCGAGCCCTTCCTGCTGGCCTGCCCGCAGGGCCATCCCCTGCAGGAACAGCGGCAGGTCTCGCTGGGCGCGCTGCAATCGAGCGAGCTTCTGCTGCTGGAGGAAGGGCACTGCCTGCGCGACCAGGCGCTTTCCCTTTGCCCGCTGCCGCGCGGCGAGCGGGAGGAGCGCTTCGCCAGCAGCCTGGAGATGCTGCGGCACATGATCGCGGCCGGCGAGGGCTTCTCGCTGCTCCCGCAGCTTGCGGTGCAGGGCCGCACCGACCTTGGCGGGCTGATCAGCCTGCGCCGGCTGGAGGAGCCGGAGGTGGGGCGGCGGATCGGGCTGGTCTGGCGCGGCACCGACCCGCGCCGGGAGAATTTCTGTGCCCTCGCCGCCTTTCTGCGCCAGATGTCCCCGGTCAACCGGGCGGAGGGCTGAAGGCTCCTTATCCGGCGATGGCGTAGGCCGGCCGGCGCGGATCCGCCCCGGCCAGCCGCAGCCCCGTCGCCGGGTCGATCATCACCAGCTCCACGCTGCCGGCCAGCCAGGTGGTGTCCGGCCAGTCCTTCACCTCATGCCCCCGCCCCGCCAAAGCCTCGCGCACGGGCAGCGGGATGCGCGACTCCACCGCCAGCCGGCGCGGGTAGTACTCGTAGGGCGCGAAGGAGGAGGGGAAGGCATAGGAGGCGATGCGCGGCGCCTCGATCGCCGCCTGCGGCTCCATGCCGAAATGCAGGATGTTGAGCAGCACCTGCAGCATGGCCTGGATCTGCACGTCGCCGCCCGGCGTGCCGAAGGGCATGACGCCGCCCGCCCGCGTCACGGCCATGGCGGGGTTGGGCGTCAGGCGCGGGCGCCGCCCCGGCCCGACGCCGCTCGGATGCGCGGGATCGGGGCGGGACTGCGAGCCGCGGCAGGAGGGCACCAGCCCCAGCCCCGGCACCACCGGCGCGTTCCAGGAGCCGTCGGAGGGCGTGGCGGAGAAGGCGTTGCCCCAGCGGTCCACCACCGCGACATAGGAGGTGTCGGGCTCGATGCCCGGCAGCCCGCCCCGGCCCGCGGCCTGGGCCCCCGTGCCTGGCCCCAGCAGCGGCGGCGGCATGTCCGGATGCGCCGCCTCCTCGCGGAAGGCGCGGGCGCGGGCGGCGATGTGCGCGTCGGACAGCAGGGCGTCCACCGGCACCTCGGCGAAGGCGGGGTCGGCGAAGTGGTATTCGCGATCGGCCATGGCCACCTTCAGCGCCTCGGCCATGCGGTGCAGGTAGTCGGCGCCGTTATGCGCCAGCCCGTCCAGGCCGAGCTTCTCCAGCAGCAGCAGCGCCTCGAGCAGCGCCGGGCCCTGGCACCACGGGCCGCAGGTGATGATCTCGTGCCCGCGCCAGCGGCGGCGCACCACCGGCTCGATGCGCGAGCGGAAGCCCGCCATGTCCTCGCGCGAGAGATAGCCGCCCTCGCGCCGCTGGAAGGCCACGATCTCGCGGGCGATGTCGCCCTTGTAGAAGGCGTCCCGCGCCGCGGCGAGGCCGGCCATCCGGCCTCCTGCGGCCTCCGCCGCGCGCGCTTCCTCCGCCATGTGGGAAAGGGTGCGGGCGAGGTCGGCCTGGACGAAGAGCGACCCCACCGCGGGCGGCGCGCCGCCGGGCAGGTAGATGGCGGCGTTCTGCGGCCAGCGCGCATACTCGTCCCGGTGCGCCGCGATGGTCTGGGCCAGCAGCGGATAGGTCTGGAAGCCCTCGGCGGCGTAGCGGATGGCGAAGGCGGCGATGTCGGGGAAGGACATCGTGCCGTGCCGCTCCAGCGCGGTGATCCAGGCATCGGGCGCCGCCGGCACCACGGTGCGCAGGATGCCCTCGGGCATCCGCCCGCCATGCTCGCGCATGAACAGGTCCGGCGGCAGCGCCATCGGCCAGTGGCCGAGCCCGGCGATGCTTTCCACCGTGCCATCCGCCAGCCGGATCAGGATCGGGGCGACGCCGGCCACGTTCACCAGGTCCGGCTGCAGCACGCCGAGCGCGATGCCGGCGGCGCAGCCGGCGTCGATGGCGTTGCCGCCCGCCTCCAGGATGGCGATGCTCGCCGTGGCCGCCAGGTAGTGCCCGGCCGAGACCGCGTGGCGCGTCCCCGCGACGGTGGGGCGGCCGGTTGTCGGGCTCTCGTTCATCGGGCAGGCTCCACGGGGCGGGCATGGGTGGCGACGAGCTGCTCGTCCATGCGCGGGCTGTAGGCGATGCCGCGCCGCGCGGCGGCGATCGTCACCTGGTTGTAGAGCGGGATGATCGGCAGCGCCTCGATGGCGGCGCGCATCGCCCCGCGCAGCGCCGCCTCGCGGCCGTCATCCATGCGGGTCGTGGCCTCGGCGATGCGCGCGTCCAGCGCCGCGTCGCTGAACTGGCCCCGGTTGCCCTGGCCGAAGCCGCGCCCCGGGTCGCGGCTGTGCACGGCGGTGGAGAGGATGTAGCCGGCATCGCGCGAGGAGGAGAGGGACAGGCCGAACAGCATCAGCGGCAGGTCGTTCCGCCCCACGGCGGTGCGGGGGAAGAACACCGTGCCCGGCTGCGTCTCCACCTTGGCCTGGAAGCCGGCGCGGGTCAGCATCTGCCCCACTGCCTGGCAGACGCGGGCGTCGTTGGTGTAGCGGTTGTTGGAGCAGCCCAGCGTCAGGCCGAAGCCCTGCGGGAAGCCCGCCTCGGCCAGCAGGCGGCGCGCCGCCTCCGGGTCGGCCTTCGGCGTGGGCAGCGTGGCGTCCCAGGCGCCGAAGCCTTCCGGCACCATCTGCAGGGTGGGGATGGCCTGCCCGTCCAGCCCGCGCGCCGCCAGCGCCTCGCGGTCGATGGCCAGGGAAAGGGCCTGGCGCACCCGCGGGTCGGCCAGCGGGTTGGCGGGGAGGGGAGCGCCATCCGGCCCCGCCAGCAGCGGCAGCGCGGCGGCGCCGAGATGCGGGATCAGGTACATGATGCGGTCGGAGTTGCGCTTGAACACGCTGACCCGGGCGTCGCGCTCCAGCCGGGCCACATCCGCGGGCGGCACCTGCTCGATCAGGTCCACGTCGCCGGACAGCAGGGCGGCGAGCCGCGCGGCATCGTTGCCCATCACCTTGACCTCGACGCGGGCGAAGGCGGCGGGCTCGCCCCAATAGGTCTCGTGGCGCGACAGGCTCATCCCCTCGGCGCCGCGGAACCGCTCCAGCCGGAAGGGACCGGTGCCGATGGCGGCGCGCCCGCTGGTGAACTCGGCGGTGGAGGCACCCCAGGGCTCCGTGCCGCCCGCCGCCCTGGCCGAGACGATGAAGACGTTGGTGAGCTGGCCCGGCAGGGTGGGGTTGGGCTGGTCCGTGTGCAGGCGGATGGTGTGCGGGTCCACCACCTCGATGCGGCTGATGGTGCGCAGGTTGGAGGTGTAGGGGCCGGGATTGTTCGGCAGGGCCGGGATGCGCGCCAGGGAGAAGGCCACGTCCTCGGCGGTGAAGGGGCTGCCATCCTGGAAGGTGACGCCGCGCCGGAGGGACAGCTCCCAGCTCCGCGCGTCGAGCGCCCGCCAGGACTCCGCGAGGCCGGGGGTGAAGCGGCTTTCCGTGTCCCGCCCGACGAGGGAGTCGTAGATGTGCCGCGCCGCCGCCATGTTGGGGCCGAGGAACAGGAAATGGGGGTCCACGCCGAAGCTGGCCTCCACCCCCATGGTCAGGGTGCCGCCGCCGGGCTGCGCCCGGGCGGGGGCGGCGCCCGCCAGCAGCGCGATCAGGGCTGCGGCAAGGATGCGGCTGCGGCGCATGGCGCGTCTCTCCCGGTCGTGTCGGCCGGGGAAGGGTCCGGCGCCCGGCCTAAGCTGTCAACGCGCCGGAGCGTCACACTGGTGAATGCGGGAAGGCGGCCCTCAATGCCAGGCGCGCAGGATCTCGTCGGCCGAGGCCGTCTCGATCTGCTGGCCGAAGCGCTCGTTGTAGAGGGTGAGCAGGGCGTCATGCGTCTTGTCGGTGCCGGAGCAGATGGCGTCGGTCGCGACGACGACGCGGTAGCCGCGATCGACCGCGCCCAGCACGGCGGCCAGCACGCAGACATCCGTCTCCGCCCCGCTGATCACCAGCGTGTCAATGCCGCGCGAATAGAGATGGTCGTCCAGCGCCGGGTGCAGCCAGGGGGAATAGACCATCTTGTCGATGACGGTGGCCGGCGGCGCGAAGCGCTGCAGCGGCTCCAGCAGGTCGAGCATGCCGGCGGGCAGCATGTCCTGCGTCACCGAGGACCAGCGCTCGTAGTATTCGCGCCACATGCCGGGCGCGTCCTGCGGGCGCTGGGCGGGGATGAAGCGGGTGAAGACGGTGCGGTCGGGATAGGCGCCGGCGAGCTCCACCACCCGGGGCAGCACGCGCTGCATCCAGGGCGTCTCCCATTCCGAGCCGGGGCCGAACAGGTTCTGCATGTCCACGCAGAGGTGCGCGCAGCGCGCCGTCAGGGGGCCGCGCTGCAACCCGTTCTTCCATGCCATGTGGTCTTCTCCAGCTTTCGTGGCCGTGCTGCTCAGGTAAGCGGCGGGAAGGCCGCGGGTTCCCGGCCCACCGCGCGCGGCTTAGCCTTCCGGCACGTTGCGGCGCAATTCCTCCAGCCAGGCATTGGCATTGCCGTCGGAGGGCGCGCGCCAGTCGCCGCGTGGCGAGAGCGAGCCGCCGGCCGACACCTTGGGCCCGTTCGGCATGGCGCTGCGCTTGAACTGGGCGAAGCCGAAGAAGCGGCCGAGGAACACCTCCAGCCAGCGGCGGATGGTGGGCAGGTCGTAGGCGCCGCGCTTCTCGGCCGGGAAGCCCGGCGGCCAGTTGCCGCGCGCGGCATCCCCCCAGGCCATCAGCGCCAGGAAGGCGATCTTGGAGGGGCGGAAGCCGTAGCGCAGCGTGTAGAAGAGGTGGAAGTCCTGCAGCGCGTAGGGGCCGATCTTGGCCTCGGTGCTCTGCAATTGCTGGTCCTCGCCCGCCGGCACCAGCTCGGGCGAGATCTCGGTGTCCAGCACCGATTGCAGCGTCTCGCCCACCGCCGCGTCGAACTGCCCGGAGCCGATGACCCAGCGGATGAGGTGCTGGATCAGCGTCTTCGGCACGCCGGCATTGACGTTGTAGTGCGACATCTGGTCGCCGACGCCATAGGTGCACCAGCCCAGCGCCAGCTCGGACAGGTCGCCCGTGCCGAGCACCATGCCGCCATGGAAGTTGGCGGCGCGGAACAGGTAGTCGGTGCGCAGCCCCGCCTGGACGTTCTCGAAGGTCACGTCATAGACCGGCTCGCCGCGGCCGAAGGGATGGCCGAGATCGGTCAGCATCTGCTTCGCCGCCGGGCGGATGTCCAGCTCATGCGCCGTGACGCCGAGCGCCGCCATCAGCGCGTGCGCGTTGGTCTTGGTGCCGGCCGAGGTGCCGAAGCCGGGCAGGGTGTAGGCGACGATGTCGGTGCGCGGCTTGCCCATCCGGTCCATCGCCTTGGCGGCGACGATCAGCGCCTGGGTGGAATCGAGCCCACCCGAGACGCCGATGATGATCCGGCCGCCGCGCGTGGCGGAAAGCCGCTGCACCAGGCCGGAAACCTGGATGTTGTAGGCCTCGTAGCAATCCTGGCTCAGCCGCGCCGGGTCGGCCGGCACGAAGGGGAAGCGCTCCAGCGCGCGGTGGAAGCCGATGTCGCCTTCCGGCGGGTCCAGGCGGAAGGATTGCGTGCGGAAGGCGGGGGCGTGGCGGCGCCGGTTGTCGTCGAAGGTGCCCTGCCGCGCCCGCTCCTGCCGCAGCATGTCGAGGTCGATGTCGGCCAGCACGATCTGGTCGGCATCCGGGAAGCGGTCGCTCTCGCGCAGGATGGTGCCGTTCTCGAAGATCGAGACCTGCCCGTCCCAGGCGAGGTCGGTGGTGGACTCTCCCACCCCCGCGGCCGCGTAGAGATAGGCGCCTATGCAGCGCGCCGATTGCGACTGGCAGAGCAGCCGCCGCGTTTCCGCCTTGCCCACGGTGATGTTGCTGGCCGAGAGGTTGGCCAGCACCAGCGCGCCGGCCAGGGCGCCCTGCGCGCTGGGGGGGATGGGCACCCAGAGATCCTCGCACACCTCGGCATGGATGACGAGGCCGGGCACGTCCTCGGCGGCGAAGAGCAGGTCGGGGCCGAAGGGGGCCTCCTGCCCGGCCAGGCGGATGGTGCCGCCCTCGGTGCCATGGCCGGAGGCGAACCAGCGCCGCTCGTAGAACTCGCGGTAGTTGGGCAGATGCTGCTTCGGCACCACGCCGAGCAGCCGGCCGCGCTGGATGGCCACCGCCGTGTTGTAGACCCGCCCCTCATGGCGCAGCGGCGCCCCCACCAGCAGCACCGGCCGCAGCGCGGCGCTCGCCTCCAGCAGCGTGCCGATGGCCTCCTCCACCGCGTCCAGCAGCGTGTCCTGCAGCAGCAGGTCGTCGATCGCGTAGCCGGAAAGGCCCAGCTCCGGGAACACGGCGAGCGCCGCGCCCGCCCCGTCGCAGCGCTGCGCCGCCTCCAGGATGGCGCGTGCATTGGCGGCCGGGTCGGCCAGGGTGCAACGGGTGGTGCAGGCGGCCACCCGGGCGAAGCCGTGGCGGTAGATCGACAGGAAGCTCATGCCGCACAGCCTGCCCCCGGCGGGCGCGCGCGTCCAGCGGATGCGCGATCAGCAATGGGTCAGAGGCGACCCGGTCAGGCGGCCGGCAGCATCGGCCGGCGCGACCAGGACGGCGGCCCCGAAGGATGAACAGGCATCCACAAAAAGTAAAATACCCGCGCCATGCGGGAAAAATCATCGCGCCGAAGCCGGATTTGAGATTAGGCTCGAACGCGGAATAAGATTGGTCTTCGCAACCGCAGGTGGATCTCCATGCCGGTCATCCAGGTTCCTTCCGCGCTGCGCCGCTACACCGGGCAGCAGGCACGCATTCCCGTGGCAGGGGCCACGGTGGCCGACGCGCTGGACAATCTGGTCGAGGCCGCGCCCGAGATGCGCAACCACCTCTTCGCCGCCGGCGCGCTGCGGCCCTTCGTTCTGGTCAGCCGGAACGGGCAGGACATCCGCCTGCTGCAGGGGTTGGGAACGCCTGTCGCGGGAGATGACGAGATCCGCATCCTTGCCAGCATCGCCGGCGGCTGAGCCAGTGCGCGCCCTGCAGGACTGCCCGCCGCTGAGCCAGGAGGAGGCGCGCCGCTTCGGCCGCCACCTCATCCTGCCGGAATTCGGCAGCGAAGGTCAGCGCCGCCTGAAGGCAGGCAGCGTCCTGCTGGTCGGCGTGGGCGGCCTCGGCAGCCCCGCCGCGCTCTACCTGGCGGCCGCGGGGGTGGGCCGCATCGGCCTTGTCGACGCCGACCGTGTCGAGGAAACCAACCTCCAGCGGCAGGTCGCGCATGGCCGGGCATCGCTCGGCCGGCCGAAAACCGAGAGCGCCGCCGCGCGGATGCGCGACCTCAACCCCGGGGTGTCGATCGAGCGGCACGACACCTTCCTCACCGCCGAGAACGCGCTGGACCTGATCGGCCGCTACGACGTGGTGATCGACGGCACCGACAACTTCCCGACGCGCTACCTGGTGAACGATGCCTGCGTGCGCCTCGGCAAGCCGAACGTGTTCGGCGGCGTGCTGCGCTTCGACGGGCAGCTCAGCGTCTTCGACGCGCGCCACGGCCCCTGCTACCGCTGCCTGTTCCCCTCCCCCCCGCCCGTGGAACTGGCGCCGAACTGCGCCGAGGCGGGGGTGCTGGGCGTGCTGCCCGGCGTGATCGGCGCGTTGCAGGCCACCGAGGCGATCAAGCTGCTCACCGGCCTCGGCGCGCCGCTGATCGGCAGCATGCTGGTGTATGACGGGCTGGACCTTTCCTTCGACCGCGTGGCCATCGCCAAGGATCCCGCCTGCCCCTGCTGCAGCCGCCCCCCCGGGGAGATCGTGCTGAAGGCCGAGGCGATGGCCTGCGCGGCGCCCGCGCCCGGCCGCCGCATAGCGCCAGCCGATCTGCGGGCGCGGCTCGCCGGGGGTGACGCCCCGCTGCTGCTGGACGTCCGCAACCCGCCGGAATGGGCCGGCGGCATCATTCCCGGCGCTGCGCTGCTGCCCCGGGCGGAGATCGAAGCGGCGCTGGCGGAACTGCCGGACGGCGCCGCGCCGCTGCCCGGCCATCCGCTGGCCGGCATCCCGCGCGACCGGGAGGTGGTGGTGTACTGCCAGGGCGGCCTGCGCAGCGCGGCCGTCATCCGCGCCCTGGCGGCGGCGGGCCATCCCGCCTCGCGGCTGCTCGACCTGGAGGGCGGCTTCTCCGCCTGGGACGGACCGGTGGCCAGACCCGTGCCGGAAGCCGCCGGATAGGTGCTCCCCCGGCCTCCCGCGCGGCGCCGCCCCGCCTTGCCCGTCTATGCCATTCCATTCCGTGGTTCCCTGCCATGCCGTCTCCGACGATCACCGATCTCATCGACACCCTGGCCACCCTGTCCGCCACGCGGCAGCCGGGCACCGAGGACGCCTTGCGGCAGACGACCATGGCGCTGATCGCCGCGATGCGGCGCGACGGGCAGCTGGCGGAGAACCCCATGACACCCGCCCTGAGCCGCACCGTGGTGCTGCACGAGGCGGAGGTGGCGGCGCGCCTGCGCGGCCGGCGTGTGCTGGTGACGGGCGGCTCGGGCTGCATCGGCACGGCGCTGCGCCGCCTGATCGCGGGCTTCGGGCCGGCGGCGCTGGTCAACCTCGACATCGCGCCCCACCACGGCCCCGGCACCGAGCTGGTGGCCGACATCCGCGACCCGGCGGCGCTGCGCGCGGCTTTCGCCGGGGCGCGGCCGGAGGTGGTGTTCCACCTCGCCAGCGTGCGCGAGCCCGCCCGCGCCGAGGTGGTGGTGCGCGAGGCGGTGGAGACCAATGTCTTCGGCACCGCCAACGTGATCGAGGCATGCCGCGTGCAGGGGGTGGAGCACGCGGTCTATTCCTCCACCGGCAAGTGCTTCGCCTATCTCACCGACCATGTGTACACCGGCAGCAAGAAGCTGGCCGAGGCGCAATGGATGGCCGCCGCGCGGGAGGCGCGCGGCCCCACCCGCTTCGCGATGACGCGCTTCACCCATGTGCTGGAGAACGGCGTCATCGCCCGCGACATCGCCGAGGGCATCGCGGCCGGCATGGTCGGGCTGCACGGGCCGAACCGGCACTTCAACATCCAGAACCTGCGGCAGGCGACGCACCTGCTGCTCAACGCCCTGGCGCTCAGCGGCAGCCAGGCGCCGGCCAGCTTCTGGAGCGCCGTCGATCTCGGCTGGCCCGTCAACACGCTGGAGCTGGCGCTGTTCGAGATCGCCGCGAGGGCCGAGGGCGGGGCTGGCGGGCGGCCGGTGGGCGTGCGGTTCCTCGGCGTGCCGGACGGCTATGACGAGAGCTTCTTCCGCGGCCAGTTCGACTGGAGCGGCGAGCATGACTACCACCCGCTGATCAACGCGCTGGAAGCGACCACCGCCTTCGCCGACAGCACCGGCAGCATGACCGGCGCCGTTGTGGCGGAATGCCCGCCCGCCGCGCTGCGGCAGGCGCTGGAGACGCTCTCGGCCGCCATCGCCGCAGGGCTGCCGGGCAGCGCGCTGAAGCGGGCCCTGCTGGAGGCCGTCGCTCAGGTGACCGAGGCAACCTTCCGCCAGATCTGCCCGCACCGGCTGCTGGACATCCTGTGGTGGGGTGCGGCGCCCTGCTGGGTGGGCAGGCCCGACCAAGCCGCCCGGCACCGGCCGGTGATGGCGCTGCTGGCCAGGCTGCTGCTGCCGGCGCCGGGCCAGCCGGACCGGGCGCCGGACCGGGCGCCGGACCGGGCGCCGGGCTGGTCGCCGGGACCTGCGGACCGCGCCAAGCTGCAGGACATCGCCGAGAGCTTCGGCCGCATCCCTGGTCTGGAGGAGTGGGCGCCGCGCCTGCGGGAGCTGGCCCGGCCACCCCGCGCCGCCTGAGCGGGGCGGGGCAGGGGGGCAACTTATCCCCAGATTCCGTGGAGCGATCTGGGGATAAAACCGGGAGGCCGGTGTGGAAAAACCGGCCAGGCCCTTGGCTTCCCTCAGCGCGCGAGGCGGATATCCAGCGCCTTGTAGAGCGCCACGCCATAGATACCATGCGGCCGCACCCCCTCCACCCGGGGGGTGGAGACCACCCAGAGCGGCTGGCGCAGCAGGGGCAGCCAGACATTCGCCTCGGCGATGCGCTTCTGCAGCGCCGCCATCACGCGCGTCCGTTCCGCCGGATCGGTCGCGGCGCGGGCCTGGCGCAGCGCCTCGTCCGTTTCCGGGTCGTTCCAGTTCATCCGGTTGGGCGTCGGCCGGTTGGTGCTGGGGAAGTAGAGGGAGAAGGCGTCGGTGGCCGACATGTAGGGGTAGGACATGACGAAGGTGTCGTATTCCTGCGTCGCCAGCTTGCCCCAGCCCACCGTCGCGTCCCAGAGCTGCACGCGCAGCTCGATGCCGACACGCCGCAGATCGGCCTGGATGGCCTGCATCACCGTGCTGTTGACCGCCGTCTGCAGCGCGTAGAGCAGCAGCGAGGCGCGCTGCCCGTCCTTCACCCGCACCCCGTCGGGGCCCGGCTTCCAGCCCGCCTCGTCCAGCACCTTGCGGGCCGCGGCGGCGTCGTACTGGGGCACCAGCCTGGCGGCCTCGGCGTCGTAGTCCAGGGTGTCGGGGTTGAGATAGGCGGTGGCCGCCTCGCCCGCGCCGAAGAACACCGCCTTGGCGATGGCCTCCTTGTTCACCGCCAGGTTCACCGCCTCGCGGATGGCGGGGTCGCCGGCCACCGGCTTGTCCACCTTGAAGCCCAGGAAGTGGTCGAAGAAGTGCACCGGCTGCTGCTGCAGCTTCAGGTTCGGCACGCGCCGCAGGCCCTCGAGGGCGAAATAGGGGATCCACTGCGTCACGTCGCCCTGGCCGGACTGCACGGCGGCCAGCCGCGTGGTGGCCTCGGGGATGACGCGCAGGATGATGCGCTCCACCTGCGGCGAGGGGTTCTGGTAGATCGGCGGGCCCCAGTTGTAGCGGGGGTGCTTCGTCAGCACCATCTCCTGCCGCGGCGTCCAGGACTGCCAGCAATAGGGGCCGGTGCCGTTGAAGCCCTGCACGCCGAAATTGTCGCCCAGCCGCTCCACCGTCGCCTGGTCCACCATGCTGCCGAAGTACTGCGTCAGCTGCAGCAGCAGCTCGCTGAAGGGCTCCTTCAGCTCGTAGACCAGCGTGTGGTCGTCCGTGGCGCGGATGTCCTGCACGGGGCCGGCGCGCCAGCGCACCGGGCTGCGCGTGGCCGGGTCCGCCCAGCGCTTCAGCGAATAGGCGGCGTCGCGCGCGGTGAAGGGCTTGCCGTCGCAGAAGGTGACGCCCTGCTTCAGCTTGAAGGTGTAGGTGCGGCCATCCTCGCTGATGGTCCAGCTCTCGGCGATGCCGGGGCGGATGGTGCGCTGGTCCCAGTCCATGGTGACCAGCGTGTCGGACAGCATGAACAGCGCCTCGCCCGCCGCCAGCGCCGATGTGCGGGCCGGGTCGTAGCGGTCGGCGTCGATCTCGCGCAGCACCAGCAGCGCGTCGCGCGGGGCGGATTGCGCGGCGGCGGGCGCGGCGGAGCCGAGCGTGCCCAGGAGGAGCGCGGCGCCGGCGAGCGCGCCTCCGGCAAGCCAGCGTGCCGCCAGCCAATCCGCGATACGGCGGCGCGATGCATCTGTCATGGGCGGACCTCTCCTTTGCGGCCGGTGGCCGGCCTTTGGCGTGGCGCCGTGGCGGGCCCCTGCCCTCGGGGGAGGGCCCGGCCGGCCGGGCGGTCTTCGCTTCCCTGTTCCGCCGGCGGTGCCATGGCCCGCCGGTTCTTGCCCCGAAATGTCAACAGAATGGCCGCGAAACGTCAACGCCGCGCAACGGAGCGCGCCCTGCCGTGCTCGCGGCAGCGTTACCTGACGGCACAACCTTCGCGGGTCACATTTCGGCCGTTCCCGCCCTACAGGTCATGTCCTACGGGAATGCCGCGGAGTTCGACCGATGCCCTCAACCTCTTCCCGCTACGGCCTGGAGACGCGCCGGGCCGGGCGGCACGACTCTCTGGCGCTGCGCGGCCTGGTCGTGGTGGCCAAGGCGCTGGCCAGCTTCGCCGTCACCTTCGCCGAGCTGCTGGCCGAGCTGCTGGCGCCGCTCCTGCTGTTCACCGGAGCGCTGTGGTGGGGAGCGCTGCGCCTGGTCGGCCAGATCTCCGTCGAGCCGGAACTTCAGGCGATGCTGCACGTTCTGCCGACGCATTTGCAGCTGGGCGGCCATGAGCTGACACCGGCCGGGCTGATCCGGCAGGGGCTGCTGCTGCTGGCCGTGGTGGCCGCCTGCCGCACCGTCAACAGGCTGCTGGCGCGGGAGCTGTGAGCCGCCCCGCCATGTTGCACCCGATGTCTGGGCATGCGGGCCGGCGCGACGCCGGGCCCGTGAGAGGAGATTGTGCATGAGCGACACGTCACCGGAGCGGGAAGAGCGCATCCGCGCCCGGGCCTACGAGATGTGGGAGTCCGAGGGGCGGCAGGAAGGGCGGGCCGAGCATTACTGGCACCGCGCGCGGCTGGAGCTGGAGCCGCCTTCCGGCAGCCTCGATGACCAGCTCGCGGAAACCTTTCCCGCCAGCGACACGCCCAGCATCCTCAATCCCAGCTACCCCGAGCACCCGCTGCCGGCCGCGCCGGAGGACGAGCCGCTGCCCGCCCGCTCCGCCACGGTGGAGGAACGGCCCGAGCCGCAACCGCAGCCGGGACCGGGGCCGGCCAGGCCCGCCCGGAAGGCACCGAAGGCCGGGGCGCAGCCTGGCACCAAGCCGGTTTCCCAGCCGACCGTCAGATCCGCCTCCCCTTCCACGGCCCGGCCGGCGGGCAAGAAGGGCTCCGGGCCGCGCGGCAAGGCCTGAGGCGGCGCCACGGAACGGGCCTGCCCGTGCCCGCCAGGACGGGCGGAACCCTGCCCCGGCGCCGGCCCCAAGGGGCCGGCGCCGCGCGGCTGGCGCGCCGCGTGAAGGCGGGCGGGCCGTTGCCCCGACATTCCCTCAAGCCTGCCTTCAAATTGCCAAAAAGAATTCCCCGCAAGGCTTCGAGAAAGCCTTGGCTTGGCATTGGCGATTGGCAGCTTTTACTATCCGCCAAGAAAGAATAAGCTGCGCCCTCGCCACTGTCATAACCGCGAGGATCATCATCGATGCGGAACATTATTGTGGCTGCCGCGCTTGCGGCCATGGCGGGTGCTCCCGCCCTGGCCCAGAACGCCGCGCCAGCCCCTGCCAGCCCGGCCGTGACCCAGGTGCGCACCGTGGCCGACCTGGCCGCCATCTGCGATCCCGCCGCCGGCCCCCTGCGGCTGGAATCGATCGCCTATTGCCAGGGCTACATCACCGCGGCGGGGCAGTATCACGCCGCCCTGTTCCCGGCCGGCGGCGGCCGCCCGCCGCTCTATTGCGTGCCGAGCCCGGCGCCGAGCGTGGCGCAGACCGGCCTCGCCTTCGCCGCCTGGGCGCGCCAGAACACCCAGTACGCCGCCGAGCCGGCGCTGGACGGGCTGCACCGCTGGGCCCAGGCCACCTACCCCTGCCCGGCCGGAAACGCGCCGCGCACCGGCCGCCCGGCCAGCCGATAAAAGGGAGCCGTTGCCATGAGCACCACTTTCCTGCGCCCCGCGCGCCTCGCCCTGCCGCTGCTGGCGGCACTCTCCCTCGGCGCCTGCGCCAACATGAACCCGACCACGCGCAACGTGGTCGGCGGCACGGCGGGCGGCGCCGCGCTGGGCGGCGTCATCGGCTCCTTCACCGGTGATGCCGGCTTCGGCGCGCTGCTGGGCGCCGGCGCCGGGGCCGCCGGCGGCTATCTCTACGACCAGTCGCAGCCCCACCAGAACCGCCGCGGCCCGCGCCGCTACTGAGCGGGGCCCTGCCCGCGTGAAGCCCGCGGGCGGGGGCGGCGTGGGCCGCTCCCGCCCGCACCCGCCCGGGGGCTGTTGGCCCGGCCTGGCGCCCGGCCTAGTCTTCGCCCTCCGCGCGCGAGGCCCCGCTGCATGTCCCTGGTTCCCACCTTCGCCACGCCCCCCGGCTTTCTCGGCGTTACCCGCACCGACCGCGGGGCGGCGTTCACCGTCGCCGGCATTCCGCTCGACCTCGGCACCACCAACCGCGCCGGCGCCCGCTCCGGCCCGCAGGCCATCCGCGCCGCCAGCCGCATGCTGGTCGATGGCGCGCATCCCGCCCACTGGGTGGACCCGGCCGCCCTGTCCCTGGCCGATATCGGCGAGTTCTCCATCGCGCTCGGGGACCTGCCCGGCAGCCTGGCGGCGATCGAGGCGCAGGCCGAGGGCCTTTCCCACCTAATCGCGCTGGGTGGCGAGCACGGCATCACCCTGCCGCTGCTGCGCGCCCTGTCCCGCCGCCTGGGCGGCCCGCTGGCGCTGGCGCATTTCGACGCGCATGTGGACACCTGGCCCGACAGCTTCGGCCAGCCCTTTGGCCATGGCTCGGTGTTCTTCCACGCGCTGCGCGAAGGGCTGGTCGATCCCCGCCGGATGATCCAGGTCGGCATCCGCTCCCCCGTGCAGCGCGCGGTGTGGGACTGGACGGTGGCGCAGGGCGTCACCATCCTCGACGCCCAGGCGGTGCACGAGATGGGGCCGGCTGGCGTGGCGGCGCGCATCCGCGCCGTGCTGGGCGACGCCCCCGCCTATCTCAGCTTCGACATCGACGCTCTGGACCCCGCCTTCGCCCCCGGCACCGGCACGCCGGAGATCGGCGGGCTGGCCTCCTGGCAGGCCCAGGCCATCCTGCGCCGCCTGGGCGGGCTGGACTGGCGCGGCATGGACATCGTCGAGGTGGCGCCGGCCCATGACGTGTCGGAGATCACCGCCCTCGCCGCCGCCACGGTGGCCTGGGAGTACCTCGCCCTCGTGGCCATGCCCAAGCCCATGGGCTGAGGCGCCGAGAACGCACCCCTTCCCGCGCGGCATGGCTTTAAAAGCTGTCCCGCGCTGCCCATCTATGGCGGCCTCCGACGCTATCGCACGTGCCGAGAGCCCCGCGACATGGGGGCACAAGCTACGACGTAAACGCGTCCTTCTCGCTCGTGCCGGCCATTCCGTGGGCCGGCTTCACCTGAAGGAAGTGGCTATGTTCGGTGACCGGACCGCTGCGATGCCCGCCCATCGCGACATCGGCTGACGCATCCGCCAGGGCGCCCCGCGCCCCGGCCCGATGCCGTCGCCTTCGTTTCCTTGTTCCGATCCGCTCTGATGTTGTGGGGGTTCCGTCCATGGGCCTGATCCGCTCGCGTTCCGCCGTGGCGCCGCTGCGCCGCTCCCTGCGTTCCGAGGCGCGCCTGCCCAGCGTGGAGGCGCTGGTCGCCGCCGAGCGCCCGGCCGAGCCGGTGCTCTGCCTGCGCCCGGCCGTCATCGCCGCGGCGGCGCGGGACTTCGTGGCGGGCTTCCCCGGCACAGTGCTCTATGCCGTGAAGTGCAACCCTGAGCCCGCCGTGCTGCGCGCGCTGTGGGAGGGTGGCGTGCGCCATTTCGACTGCGCCTCGGCGGCCGAGGTGTCGCTGGTGCGCAGCCTCTTTCCCGAGGCTGCCATCCACTTCATGCATCCGGTGAAGTCCCGCCCCGCCATCCGCGAGGCATGGGAGCGGCAGGGCGTGCGCGACTTCGTGCTGGACGATGCGAGCGAGCTGGCCAAGATCCTGGCCGAGACGGGCGCCGGCGCCGCCGATGGCCTGGGGCTGGTGGTGCGGATCGCGCCGCCCCCGGGCGGCGGCGCGCTCTACGACCTGTCCGGCAAGTTCGGCGCCGGCCTGGAGGATGCGGTGGCCCTGCTGCGCGCGGCGCGCCCGCATGCGGCGCGGCTCGGCATCTCCTTCCATGTCGGCTCGCAGTGCATGGACCCGCTGGCCTACCGGCGCGCCATCGCGCTCGCGGGCCAGGCCATCCGCATGGCCGGCGTCGCGGTCGAGGTGGTCGATGTGGGCGGCGGCTTCCCCGTGGCCTATCCGGAGATCGAGCCGCTGCCGCTCGGCGCCTATTTCGCCGAGATCGAGGGCGCGTTCGAGGCGCTGGACCTGCCGCGGGCGGAGCTTTGGGCCGAGCCGGGGCGTGCGCTCGCCGCCGCCGGCGGCTCGGTGGTGGTGCAGGTGCAGATGCGGCGCGGCGAGATGCTCTACGTCAATGACGGCGTCTATGGCAGCCTGTCCGATGCCGGCGCGCCGGGCTTCCGCTTCCCCGCGCGGCTGCTGCGCCCGGAGGGCGGCGCCTCGCCCGTGCGGCGCGGCTTCTCGCTGTTCGGCCCGACCTGCGACAGCGCCGACATCATGCGCGGCCCCTTCGAGCTGCCGGAGGACGTCCGCGAGGGCGACTGGATCGAGATCGGTCAGCTCGGGGCCTATGGCGCCTGCCTGCGCACCGGCTTCAACGGCTTCGACCGGGCGCGCCTGGCCGAGGTCGCGGACCGCGCGATGCTGGAGGATGCGCCGGAGGAACTGCGGCGGGCCGCCTGACGCGCAGAAAAAGGAAGAGGGGCACGGGGGAGAATTCGTTCTCCCCCGCTTCTTCGTTCAGGCCCGCCCCGGCACCAGCGCTTTGCCGCGGTGCCGCAGCCTGTCCAGCGCCAGGAAGATCACCGGCGTGGTGTAGAGCGTGAGGAGCTGCGACACGACAAGACCGCCGATGATGGTGATGCCGAGCGGCTGGCGCATCTCCGCGCCCGTGCCGGTGCCCACCGCCAGCGGCACCGCGCCGAGCAGCGCCGCCAGCGTCGTCATCAGGATCGGGCGGAAGCGGTCGCGGCAGGCGGCCAGGATCGCCTCCTCGCCGCCGATGCCCTTCTCCCGCTCATGGTCCAGCGCGAAGTCCACCAGCATGATGGCGTTCTTCTTGACGATGCCCATCAGCAGGATGATGCCGATCAGCGCCATCACCGAGAGCGGGATGCCAGTGATCACCATGGCCAGCAACGCCCCGAGCCCCGCCGTGGGCAGGGTGGAGATGATGGTCAGCGGGTGGATGAAGCTCTCATAGAGCACGCCCAGCACGACATAGATGGCCAGCACCGCGCCCAGGATCAGCAGCGGCTGGGAGCGGCTGAAATCCTGGAAGGCGGCGGCGTTGCCGCCATACTGGGCGCGCAGCGTGCCGGGCAGCATCGCCTCGCGCTCGGCCTGCTGCACCAGCGCCGTGGCGTCGCCCAGCGCCATGCCGGCGCCGAGGTTGAAGCTGATGGTGGTGGCCGGGAACTGGCCGCGATGCGTCACGCGCAGCGGCGCCACGTCCCGCTCCACCCGCGCCACGGCGCCGAGCGGCACCTGCGCGCCGTCCCGGCCGGGGACGAAGATGCGGTCGAGCTGCACGGCGCCCTGCTGCAGGCGCGGGTCGATCTCCAGCACCACCTTGTACTGGTTGCGCGCGCCGTAGAGCGTCGAGATCTGCCGCTGCGAATAGGCGTTGTTGAAGGCGCTGCTGATGGCGGTGATGGAGACGCCGAGCCGCGCCGCCGCGTCGCGGTCGATGATGACGCGGTTGGTCAGCCCCGAGCGCTCCTGGTCGCTGGACACGTCGGCGATGCCGGGCACGGTGCGCAGCTTCTCGACCATGACGTTGGTCCAGTGCCGCAGCTCCTCCAGGTCGGTGCCGAGCAGGATGTAGGAATAGGCGGCGTTGCCGGGCCGGCCGCCGACGAACAGGTCCTGCTGCGCGCGCAGGAAGGCGTTCACGCCGGGGATGCGCCCGAGCGGCGCGCGCAGCCGGTCGATCACCTGCGCGGCCGAGGCGTCGCGCTCGCCGCGCGGCTTCAGGGCGATGTAGAACTGGCTGGAATTGGTGCCGCCGCTGAAGCTGCTGCCGCCGATCTGCGAGCCGACGCTGGCCACCGCCGGGTCGCGCAGGATGATGCGGGCGATCTGCTCCTGGTAGCCCACCATGGTGGCGAAGGAGGTGTCCGGCGCCGCCTGGGCGCTGCCGGCGAGCAGGCCGGTGTCCTGCTCGGGGAACAGGCCCTTGGGCACGATCATGTAGAGCCACACGGTCAGCACCAGGAAGCCCAGGCTGGCCAGCAGCGAAAGCGCGCGGAAGCGCAGCACCACGCCGAGCGAGCGCATGTAGCCGCGCACCACCCGGTCCATCGCGCCCTCGAAGGCGCGGCCGAAGCGGCCGGGCGGGCGCTCCTCGGCGCGGCCGAGATGGGCGGCCAGCATCGGCGTCAGGGTCAGGGCCAGCACCGCCGAGATCAGCACCGCGATCGCCATGGTGGCGGAGAACTCGCGGAACAGCCGGCCGACGATGCCCTCCATCGCCAGCAGCGGGATGAACACCGCCACCAGGGAGAGGGTGATGGAGACGATGGTGAAGCCGATCTGCCGCGCGCCTTCCAGCGCCGCCTCGAAGGGGGGCATGCCGCGCTCGCGCATGCGCGCCATGTTCTCGATCATGACGATGGCGTCGTCCACCACGAAGCCCACCGAGATGATCAGCGCCATCAGCGAGAAGTTGTTGAGCGAGTAGCCCATCATCCAGATGGCGAAGAGCGTGCCGAGCAGGGAGAGCGGCACGGTGACGCTGGCCGCCACCACCGGCCCCGTCCGGCGCAGGAACAGCGCGACCACCCCGATCACCAGCGCCACGGTGATCAGCAGCGTCAGCTCCACCTCCTCGACGCTGGCGCGGATGGTGCCGGAGCGGTCGCTCATGGTCTCGATGCGCACGCCGCCCGGCACCCAGCGCTCGAGCTGCGGCAGGGCGGCGCGCACGCCGTCCACCACCTCCAGCACGTTGGCGTCCGCCTGCTTGAACACCATCATCAGGATGGCGGGGCGCTCGTTGAACCAGGCGGCCTGGCGGCGGGAGCGGGTGGCGTCCGTCACCTGCGCGACCTGCGACAGGCGCAGCACCCCGCCCTCCGAGGTGCGGATGACCAGCGGCGCGTATTGCGCGGCGCGGTCCAGCCGGTCGTTCACCGAGATGCTGGCGGCCTGCTCCGGCCCCTCGATATGCCCGACCGGCTGGGTGACGTTGGCCTCCGCCACGGCGGTGCGGATGTCCTCGAAGGACACGCCGGCGGCGGCGGCGGCGTCCGGGTCCACCGCGATGCGCACGGCGGGCTGGTCGGCGCCGCCCACCTGCACCTGCGCCACGCCCTTCACCTGCGACAGGCGCTGCGCGACGATGCTGTCCGCCACGTCGTAGAGCGCGGCGGGGCGCAGCGTGTCGGCGGTCATGGCCAGGATCAGCACCGGCGCGTCGGCCGGGTTGATCTTGCGGATGCTGGGCGGGTTGGGCAGGCCGGAGGGCAGGTCCTCGCGCGCCGCGTTCACCGCCGCCTGCACGTCCCGCGCCGCGTCCGCCTGGGTGCGGGAAAGGTCGAACTGGATGATGATGTTGCCGGTGCCGCTGCCGGCGAAGGAGGTCATCTCCGTGATGCCCGCCACCTCGCCGATGCGCCGCTCCAGCGGCGCGATCACGGTGGCCGCCAGCGTCTCCGGATTGGCGCCGGGCTGGCTGACGCTGACGAACAGCGTCGGGATGTCGACGCGCGGCATGGCCGAGACGGGCAGCTCGCGCAGCGCCACCAGCCCGGCCAGCGCGAGGCCGACGGCCAGCAGCACCGTGGCCACCGGCCGCCGCAGGAAGGGGGCGGAGATGGAGAACATGGCCTCAGGCCGCCCGCTCTTGCCCGCGGCCGAGGCGGCGGGCCAGCATGGCGCGCAGGTCCTCGAGCCCCAGATACACGGCCGGCGTGGTGAACAGCGTGACGAGCTGGCTCAGCAGCAGCCCGCCCACGATGGAAACGCCGAGCGGCAGGCGCAGCTCCGACCCCACCCCCGATTGCAGCACCAGCGGCAGTGCGCCGAGCAGGGCCGCGGCGGTGGTCATCATGATCGGCCGGAAGCGCAGCAGCGCCGCCTCGCGGATGGCCTCGCGCGGGCTCATGCCATGGTCGCGCTGCGCCTCCAGCGCGAAGTCGATCATCATGATGGCGTTCTTCTTGACGATGCCCATCAGCAGGATGATGCCGATCAGCCCCACCACCGAAAGGTCGAGCCCCCACAGCTCCAGCGCCAGCAGCGCGCCGATGCCAGCCGAGGGCAGGGTGGAGAGGATGGTGACCGGGTGGATGAAGCTCTCATAGAGCACGCCCAGCACGATGTAGATCACCACCACGGCGGCCAGGATCAGCCAGGGCTGGCCCTCCAGCGATGAGGCGAACTCCGCGGCGTCGCCGGCGAAGCGGCCGGTGATGCTGTCGGGCAGGCCGATCTCCCGCCCGGCGGCGGTGATGGCGCCGACCGCCTCGCCCAGCGCCACGCCCGGCGCCAGGTTGAAGCTGATGGTGACGGCCGGGAACTGGTTCTCCCGCGTCACCAGCAACGGGCCGCTGGTGCGCTCGAAGCGGGCGATCTCGGCCAGCGGCACCTGCGCGCCATCGGCGCCCGGCACGCGCAGCTGGCCAATGGCGGTGGGGTCCTGGCGCAGCCGGTCGGACGCCTCCAGCACCACGCGGTACTGGTTGCTCTGGCCGTAGATGGTGGAGATCTGGCGCTGGCCGAAGGCGTTGTAGAGCGCGTTGTCCACCGCCAGCATGGAGACGCCGAGGCGCGCCGCCCGGTCGCGGTCCACCCGGATGGCCAAGCGCAGCCCTTCCTCGCGCTGGTCGGTCGCCACGTCGCGCAGGCCGGGCAGGGCGCGCAGCCGCTCCAGCACGCGCGGCGCCCAGAGGGAGAGGGTGGCGGCGTCGGAATCGGTCAGGGTGTACTGGTACTGGGTGGTGCTGATGCGCGGGCTGATCTGGATGTCCTGCACCGCCTGCGGATAGGCGACGATGCCCGGCACCGCCGCCATCCGGGGCTTGAGGCGGTCGATCACCCCTTGCGCGTCGCTGTCGCGCTCGGCGCGGGGGCGGAGGATGGCGGTGATGCGCCCGGTGTTCTGCGCCGGGTTCAGCGCGCCCGCGCCGGCCACCGCGGTCACGGAGGCCACCGCCGGGTCGGCCCGCACCACCTCGGCCAGCCGCATCTGCGCCTCGGCCGAGCGGGCGAAGGAGGCATCCTGCGGCACCTCGGTGGTGATGCTGATCAGCCCCGTGTCCTGCACCGGCAGGAAGCCCTTGGGCATCACCACGTAGAGCCAGGCGGTGAGCGCCACGGTGAGAGCCGCCACCACCAGGGTCAGCGCCTGGTGGCGCATGGTCACCGCGAGCGCCCGGCCATAGGCGAGGCGCATCCGCTCGAAGCCGTGCTCGAACCAGCGCGTGGTCCAGCCCGGCGCATGGCCGCCGCGCAGCACGAGCGCGCACATCATCGGCGTCAGCGTCAGCGAGACCACCATGGAGACCAGCACGGCGGCGGTCAGCGTCTCGGCGAACTCGCGGAACAGGCGGCCGATCACGCCCTCCATGAACAGCAGCGGGATGAACACCGCCACCAGCGAGAGGGTGAGGGAGACGATGGTGAAGGCGATCTGCTTCGAGCCCTCGAAGGCCGCCTCCAGCGGGCGCATCCCCTTCTCGATCAGCCGGACGATGTTCTCGATCATGACGATGGCGTCGTCCACCACGAAGCCCGTCGCGATGGTGAGCGCCATCAGCGACAGGTTGTCGAGCGAGTAGCCCATCATGGCCATGATGCCGAAGGTGCCGATGATGGAGAGCGGCAGCGAGACGGCGGGCACCAGCGTGGCGCGCCCGCTGCCGAGAAAGAGGTAGATCACCCCCACCACCAGCGCGATGGCCAGCACCAGGGTGAGCTGCACCTCGTGCACCGAGGCGCGGATCGTCTCCGTCCGGTCGGACACCACCTGGAGCCGGGCCCCGGCGGGGATGGCCGCCTGCAGCTCGGGCAGCAGCCGCTGGATGCGCTCCACCGTCTGGACGATGTTGGCGCCCGGCTGGCGCTGCACGTCGATCAGCACGGCGGGGCGGCCGTTGAACCAGGCGCCGTTGCGCTCGTTCTCCAGCGTCTCCACCGCCTCGCCCACGTCGCGCAGCCGCACCGGCGCGTTGCCCTGCCAGGCGATGATGATGTCGGCGAACTCGGCGGCCGAGTTGATCTGGTCGTTGGCCAGGATGGAGGAGGCCTGGCGCGGCCCGTCCAGCGAGCCCTTGGGGCTGTTCTGGTTGGCGGCGGTGACGGCGGTCCGCACCGCCTCCATGCTGAGGCCATAGGCCGAGAGCCGCAGCGGATCGACCCGCAGCCGCACGGCGGGGCGCATGTTGCCCTGCACCGTGACGCGCCCCACGCCGCTGGCCTGGGAAAGCTTCTGCGCGATCAGCGTGTCGGCGAGGTCGGAGAGCCGCATGATGGGCAGCGTCTCCGAGGTCAGGGCCAGGGTGATCACCGGCGGGTCGGCCGGGTTCACCTTGGCGTAGACGGGCGGATAGGGCAGCGAGGAGGGCAGGGTGCCACGCGCCGCGTCCAGCGCCGCCTGCACGTCCTGCGCCGCCTCGTCGATGCTCTTGTCCAGCCGGAACTGGAGCGTGACGCGGCTGACGCCCGGGCCGCTGACCGAGGACATCACCTGCAGCCCGGCGATCTGCGCGAACTGCCGCTCCAGCGGGGCGGTGATCAGCACCGCCGCCGTGTCCGGCGAGGCGCCGGGAAGCTGCGTCGTCACCTCGATGGTGGGGAAGTCCACCTCCGGCAGGGAGGAGACGGGCAGCCGCAGATAGCCGAACAGCCCGGCCAGCAGCACGGCCACCGCCAGCAGCGTGGTGGCGACGGGCCGGGCGATGAAGGGGGCGGCGATGTTCATGGGGTGCCGCCGCTGGAGGTGCCGCCGCTGGCCGCCTGCCGGCGCGGGCGGCGCTCGCCCTGCTCGGCCGTGGGTGGGGCGGGCGGCGCGGTGCCGGCGGGCGCGTCGGCGCTGGCGGGCACGATGCGGCTGCCATTGTTCAGCCGCAGCCCGCCGGAGGTGACCACCTGCTCGCCGGGGCGCAGCCCGTCGCGCACCACCGCCTCGGCCAGGGTCACGGCGCCGAGGACGAGCGGGCGCTGCTCCACCGTGTTGTCGGGCCGGGCCACGAAGGCGTAGGGGCCGTTCGGACCCTGCTGCACCGCCACCAGCGGAATCACCAGGGCGCCCGGCACCGTCTCGATCGCCAGACGCAGGCTGACAAAGGCGCCCGGCCACAGCCGCATGTCGTCATTGGGGAACACGGCCTTCACCCGCACCGTGCCGGTGGTGGCCTCGATCTGGTTGTCGATGGTCAGCACCATGCCGCGCGCCGGCTCCGCCCGGGCGGCCGCGGCGGCGGCGGGGGGCGGGGCCGCGCCGCGCGTGGCGGCCTGGCCGGAGACGGGCTCGGGCAGCGTCTCCACCATGACGGGCCCCGCCGCCATGGCGCGCCGCAGCCGCGCCAGCTCGCCCTGCGGCAGGGTGAAGCTGACGCCGATGGGGCGCATCTGGGTGATGGTGACGATGCCGGTGGCGTCGCCGCTGCCCACCAGGTTGCCGGGGTCCACCTGCCGCAGGCCGACGCGGCCGTCGATCGGGGCGCGGATGGTGGTGTAGTCGAGCTGGGTGCGGGCGGTGTCGATGGCCGCCTGGTCCTGGGCGATCTGCGCCTCGAACATCGCCACCTGGGCGCGCTGCGTGTCCACCTGCTGGCGCGTCACGCCGCTGGCGGAAAGCAGGCCCTGGTAGCGCCGCAGGTCGGCACGCGCGTTCTCCAGCTGCGCCTGGTCATAGGCCTTCTTGGCCTCGGCCTGGGCCAGGGCGGCGGCGTAGGTGCGGTCGTCGATGCGGGCCAGGATCTCGCCGGCCTTCACCTCCTGCCCTTCCTGGAAGCGCACCTCCATGAGCTGCCCGCTCACCTGCGAGCGGACGGTGATGCTGTTCAGCGCCTGCACCGTGCCCAGCGCGTCCAGCGTCAGGACGAGATCCTTCCTCGCGGCGGCCGCGACGGTGACGGGGATGGGGATGCCCGCCCCCCCCGCGGCGCCGCGCCGCCCGCCGGAGGGCGCGCCGGGCGCCGTCCGGGCGGCGCCCTGTGCGGCGCCCTGCCCGGCCGGGGCGGCTGCCTCCTGGCGCTGCGTCCAGAAGTGGTAGCCACCGCCCGCCAGGAGGAGGAGCAGCAGCAGCAGAAGGATGAGGCGGGAGCGGGACATCATGCGTTCCAGAGCTTCACGGCCACGGCGTCACTGACATGGCGTCACTGACATGGCGTCACTGCCAGCCGCCGCCCAGCGCGCGGAACAGCGCGACGGCGGCCTGCAGCCGGGCGAGCCGCGCCTGCACCAGGCCGACGCGGGTGGAGAACAGGGATTGCTGCGTGTTCAGCAGGGTGATCAGGTTGATGGTGCCAGCGCGGAGCTGCGCCTCGGCGATGCCGAAGGCGCGCTCGGCGCGGGCGGCGGCCTCGGCGCGCAGCGCCTCCTGCGCGGTGGTCTCGCGCAGCGCCACCAGCGCGTCCTCCGTGTCCTGGAGCGCCGCGACGATGGCCCGCCGGTACTCGATCAGCAGCTCCTCCGCCTGGGCCTGGCTGAGCGCCACCTGGCCGCGCCGGGCGCCGCCATCGAAGATGGTCTGCGCCAGCCCGGCGACCAGGGAGAAGAACTGCGCCTCCGGCCGCAGCAGCGTGCCGAGCGCCGCCGACTGGAAGCCGCCCTGGGCGGACAGGCTGACGGTGGGCAGCAGCGCCGCGCGCGCGGCCGCGACATTGGCGTTGGCGGCGGCAAGGCCGGCCTCGGCCGCCAGCACGTCGGGGCGGCGGGCGAGAAGCTCGGCCGGCTGGCCGGGCGCGGCGGCGGGAATGCGCAGCCGGTCGAACGCCCCGGGCCCGAGGGCGAGGGATTGCGGCGGCCGCCCCGTCAGCAGGGCCAGGGCGTTGCGGTTCTGCGCCGCGCTCTGCCGCAGGCCGGGGATGTTGGCCTCCACCTGGGCCACCACCGTCTCCTGCTGGGCCAGGTCCAGCCCCGTGGCCACGCCGAAGCTCACCTGCTGGCGGATCACGGCGAGGGTGCGGCGCGCCGCGTCCAGATTGGCCTCCTGGACGCGCAGCTCCTCCTCGGCGGCGAGCAGGTTGAAATAGGTGTTGGCCACCGAGGCCTCGGTGGTCAGCAGCACGGTCGCGGCGTCGAAGCGGCTGGCGCGGGCGCTCTGCGCCGCGGCCTCGGCGGAGGCGCTGTTGCGGCCCCAGAAATCCACCTCGTAGCTGGCCGAGAGGCTGGCGTCGTAGCGGGTGGCGTTGCGGTTGCGGGCCAGGCCGCCGGCGGTGCTGCGCGACTGCGTCACGCCGCTGTCCACCGCCAGCGAGGGCAGCAGGGCGGAGCCGGCGATGCGGAGCTGCGCATCCGCCTGCCGCACCCGCGCGGCGGCGGCGGCGAGGTCGAAATTGCCGGCCATGGCCGCCTGCATCAGCGCGTCCAGCGCCGGCGCGTTGAAGCCGCGCCACCATTCGGGCTCCGGCCAGCGCACGGGTGCCGTGGCGGCGGGGTCCTGGAAGCGGTCGGGGATGGACAGGCCGGACAGCGCCGGCTCCGGCTTCGGCCCGCAGGCGGCGAGACCGGCCAGCAGCGCCAGGGCGCCGGCCGTTCTCCGGAACAGGGTGAGCGTCATGTCAGTCCCGCTTGTCCCGCGCGCGCCGCTCATGCGCGGCCATGTCCGCGGCGATCAGCCGCCGCCCCTCGGGCGACAGGGCGGCGAGGCCATTGGCGAGGCTGTCGTCATACTGCTCGCTGAAGGCCTGCCAGCGCTGGCGCGACCCGGCCATGGCCAGGCGCAGCGCCGCGGCGTCGAAGGGCTCGCGCGCCAGCGCCTCGCGCACCGCCGGGCGGCTGTCGCGCACCGCTTGCAACAGCGGCTCGTAGCGTGGCCGGCCCGCTTCCAGCGCCTGGCGGAACCGGGCGCGGTCCGCATCCGGCAGGGCGCGCTCGATCTGTGCCTGCATGCGGCTGAGGCTGGGGCCGCCGCCATTCGCGGGGCGGGACAGCAGCAGGCCGCCCAGCACGACGTTCAGCGCCAGCGAGGCGCCGAGCGCCCCCTTCAGCCAGAGGGACCATTGGGGGCGTGTCATTCGGGAAGTTCCAGCATGGCGAGCAGGGGCGGCGCGCCCAGCCAGGGCTGCGCCGTGGGAGCGGGGGCGAGGTTCAGCCAGAGAAGGCAGAGGGCCAGCGTGACCAGCGCGCCGCAGCCGGCGGGCCAAAGCGGGCGCAGCCAGCCCGCACAGGGGCGCAGCCAGCCCCCTGGCGCGGCGCGCGGCGGCTCCGGCAGGGGGGCGGCCGCCACGGCGCGGGCCAGCCGCGCGCGCATCCGCGCCAGTGTCTCGGCATCCGGGCCGGGCAGGCTCTCATCCAGCGCGGAGGCCAGGGCGAGGGCGCGGCGGTGCAGCGCCCGGGCTTCCTCCGAGCTGGCCAGCAGGGCCCTGGCCGCCGCGGCACTCGCGGGTGGCCAGCATACCGGATCGGCCCCGTGAGTATCGAGCAGCCTGGCGAACGTCTCGATGCGCATGGGCGTCAATCCAGGATGCCCCGCAGCCGGCTGGCGAGCAGGCCGCGCGCGCGGCGCAGCAGCCCCTCCAGGGCGCGGGTGGAGATGGAAAGGGCGGCGGCGGCGTCGGCCCCGCTCAGCCCCTGGTCGTGCGCCAGGGCGAGGGCGGCGCGCTGGCGCGGCGGCAGTTCGCGCAGCGCCGCGTCCAGCAGGGCCTGCCGCTGCCGGGCGGCCAGCGCCGCCTCCGGGTCGGGCGCCGGGTCGGCGGTTTCCGGCGCGGCCTCCAGGGGCAGGGGTGCGGCGCGGCGGGCGCGGTCGATCGCGGCATGGCTGGCGATGCTGCAAAGCCAGGTGCCGACCTTGCCCCGCGCGGGGTCGAAGCGGGCGGCGTGGCGCCAGGCGCGCAGCAGCGCCTCCTGCGCCACCTCCTCCGCCTCCGCCCCGCTGCCGGTGATCCGCAGCCCGATGCGGTAGAGCGCGGGCAGGTGCCGCGTGGCGAGCTGGTCGAAGGCCAGCCGGTCGCCCGCCGCCGCCCAGGCGAGCAGCGCCGCGTCCTCGGCCGCCGCGCGGTCGCGGGCCATTGGCGGAACAGAAACCGCCTCGGGGGAGGACCGCTCGGTGATAGGGGCCTCCCAGCCGGCGATGGAGAAAAGGGCGTGCGGCATGGGTCTTGTGTCGTGACCCCCCTGATACGGACGGGGCGGCGCGAACCCACGCGGGAGATAGGCATTTTTTTCCGGCGGCCGCGAAAAAAAGAGCCCGGGGGCGTGGATCCCCTGGGCTCTCCGCGTTCTTCAGGCCCGCTGGCGGCCAGTTGGCGGCCGGCTGGGGCGCGTCAGGCAGCCTGGTAGGTCACCTTGATCTCGCCCACGCCCTCGCACACGCCGTGCAGCGCGTCGCCCGGCTTCACGGAGCTGACGCCGGAGGGCGTGCCGGTCATCAGCAGGTCGCCGGGCAGCAGCTCCACGTAGCGGGACAGGTAGGCGATCGACTCCGGCACCGACCAGATCATCTGGTTCAGGTCGCCCGTCTGCTGCACCTTGCCGTTCACCGTGACCTCGATCTTGCCCTTCTCGGGATGGCCGATGCGGGCGGCGGGCACGATCTCGCTGATCGGGCAGGACTGGTCGAAGCCCTTCGACAGCTCCCAGGGACGGGAAAGCTTCTTGGCCTCGGCCTGGATGTCGCGCCGCGTCATGTCGAGGCCGATGGCATAGCCATAGACATGCGAGAGGGCGTCCGCCGCCGCGATGTCCCTGCCGCCCTTCCCGATGGCCACCACCATCTCGATCTCGTGGTGCAGGTCCTTGGTCTGCACGGGGAAGGGCAGGGTGCCGCCGCCCGGCACCACGGCGCTGGCGGGCTTGGCGAAGAAGAAGGGCGGCTCGCGGTCGGGGTCGTGGCCCATCTCGCGCGCATGGTCGGCGAAGTTGCGGCCGACGCACCAGATGCGGCGGACCGGGAACACGCCCTCCTCGCCCCGGACCGGCAGCACGGCCTCCGGCGGCGGCTCGATGACATAGCGCATGCTGGAACCCTCCTCCTCGGGGCACCGCCCTTGCGGCGCCCAACCAATTGGCGGATTGGTTAGAGAAGGCGGCGCGGCGCGTCAACCGGTGCGGGGGCGGGAATCATGCGGAAGGACAACGAGGCGAATGGCCGGGCGGGCAGCCAGGACGACAGCCAGGGCGGCGCGCCGGTGCTGACCCTGCTGCGGGCCTATCTGGCCAAGGCCGCGCTTCCCGCCAGCGGACGCCTGCCGCCCGAGCGCGCCCTGGCGCAGGAGCTGGGCGTTTCGCGCGCCGAGCTGCGCCACGCCCTGGCCCGGCTGGAGGAGGCGGGGCAACTCTGGCGGCATGTGGGCAAGGGCACCTTCCTGGGGCCGCGGCCGCTCGCCGCCATCGGCGACGTGGCGGCGCTCGCGGCGCGGAGCAGCCTCGACGAGATCCGCCAGGCCCGGCTGGTGCTGGAGCCGCAGCTCGCCGCCCTCGCCGCCCGCAACGCCACGGCGCCGCAACAGGCCCTGCTGCGCGCCGCCCTGCGCGACGGCAGCGCCGCCGGCCAGAGCTGGCGCGGCTTCGAGGGGCAGGATGCCCGGCTGCACCGCGAGATCGCCGCCGCGGCCGGCAACCTGGCGCTGCTGCACCTGTTCGACCAGCTCGCCACCCTGCGCCGCACCCTGACCTGGGACCGGCAGCGCCCGCGCCCCGGCGGCCCGCCGCCCGATCACCCCTCCTTCGCCGAGCATGCGCGCATCGTCGCCGCGATCCTGGCCGGCGATGCGGAGGGGGCGGCCACGGCGATGGCCGAACATGTCGGGCATGTGCACCGGCTGATCGCGGCGGAGCCAGCCCAGCCGGGCCCTCCAAGGCGCTGTGCGGATTTGTGAAAATTTGATGAGAGAACGATTTACACCCTGCCAGCCTGTGACTATGAGGGCGCGACCGCAACGTTGATGCACAAGATTTAACACCGCGAGGCCCCGCATGCCGCCCAGCAACGCCTATCATGTCTGTGTCGTCGGGCTGGGCTCGATGGGGATGGGGGCGGCGCGCTCCTGCCTGGCCGCCGGGCTGCACACCTATGGCGTGGACCTGAACCCGGCCGCCACCAGCGCGCTGCGCGAGGCCGGCGCGGCCGGGGCCGGCACCAGCGCGCTGCCCTTCGCCGAGACGCTGGACGCGGTGCTGCTGCTGGTGGTCAACGCCGCCCAGTGCAAGGCCGTGCTGTTCGGCGAGGATGGGCTGGCCGCCAGGCTGCGCCCCGGCGCGGGCGTCATGGTCTCCGCCACCATCTCGGCCGAGGACGCCAGGGAGATCGCCGCCGGGCTCGAGGCGCATGGCCTGCTGCCGCTCGACGCCCCCGTCTCGGGCGGCGCCGCCAAGGCGGCGGCGGGGCAGATGACGGTGATGGCCTCCGGCTCGCCCGCCGCCTTCGACCGCCTCCGCCCCGTGCTCGACGCCGTGGCCGGCAAGGTCTACGAGATCGGCGCGGAGATCGGCCTCGGCGCCACGGTGAAGATCATCCACCAGCTTCTCGCCGGCGTGCACATCGCGGCGGGGGCGGAGGCGATGGCGCTGGCCGCCCGCGCCGGCATCCCGCTCGGCACCATGTACGAGGTGGTGACCAACGCCGCCGGCAACAGCTGGATGTTCGAGAACCGCATGAAGCACGTGGTCGATGGCGACTACACGGCGAAGTCGGCGGTGGACATCTTCGTCAAGGACCTCGGCCTCGTGACGAAGACGGGCCTGGCCATGAACTTCCCGCTGCCGCTGGCCACCACCGCCTACACCATGTTCGCCAACGCCTCCAACGCCGGCTTCGGCAAGGAGGACGACGCGGCGGTGATCAAGACCTTCGCCGGCATCCGGCTTCCCGGCGTGAAGGAGGAGAAGTGAGCATGCGCCTCGGCGTCATCGGCGACGATTTCACGGGTTCCACCGACATCGCGGGCTTCCTGGTGGCCAACGGCCTGCGCACCGTCCAGCTCAACGACGTGCCGGACGACGCGCTGCAGGTGGACGCGGATGCGGTGGTGATCAGCCTCAAGACCCGCTCCTGCCCCCCGCAGCAGGCGATCGAGGAAAGCCTCGCCGCGCTGCGCTGGCTGCAGGCGCGCGGCTGCCCGCAGTTCTTCTTCAAGTACTGCTCCACCTTCGACAGCACGCCGAAAGGCAATATCGGACCCGTGACCGACGCGCTGCTGGAGGCGCTGGGCGAGGACTTCACCGTGATCTGCCCGGTGCTGCCGGTGAACGGCCGCACCATCTACAACGGCTACCTGTTCGTGAACGGCGTGCCGCTGCACGAATCCGGCATGCGCCACCATCCCGTGACGCCTATGACGGACAGCAACATCATGCGCGTGATGGAGGCGCAGTCCAAGGGCCGCGCCGGCAACGTGCCGAGCACGGTGATGGACCAGGGCCCCGAGGCGGTGCGCGCCGCCCTGGCGAAGCTGAGGGAAAGCGGCGTCCGCTACGCCGTGCTGGACGCGCTGAACGACGCGCACCTCGTCACCATGGGCCAGGCGGTGGCCGGCATGAGGCTGGTCACCGGCGGCTCGGGCCTCGCCGACGGCATGGCCTGCGCCTGGACCGACCTCCATGGCGACGCGGCGCGGGCGGCCGAGGGCGGCAGGCCGGCGCCCGGCCGCGCCGTGGTGCTGTCCGGCTCCTGCTCGCAGATGACCAACGCGCAGGTGGCGGCCTACCGCGAGGCGGCGCCGTCGCTGGCCGTCGACGTGGCGCGCTGCCTGGAGGATGCGGGCTACGCGGCCGAACTGGCGGAATGGGTGAAGGCGCAGCCGCAGGGTGGCCTGGCGCCGCTGGTCTATGCCACCATGCCGCCGGACGCACTGAAGACGGTGCAGGCGCGCTTTGGCGCTGCGGAATCCAGCGAGGCGGTGGAGCGCACCTTCGGCGCGCTGGCGCGGCTGCTGGAGGCGGCGGGCTTCGGCCAGTTCATCGTGGCCGGCGGCGAGACCTCAGGGATCGTCACCCAGTCGCTCGGCATCAAGGGCTTCGCCATCGGGCCGCAGATCGCCCCCGGCGTGCCCTGGGTGCGCGCGGTGGGCAAGCCGCTGTCGCTGGCGCTGAAGTCGGGCAATTTCGGCCAGGAGCGCTTCTTCTTCCAGGCGCAGGAGATGGCGGCCGGCGCCGCCTGATCCGCCTTCCCGCATGATCCCCGCCGAACGCCAGAACCTGATCGTCTCCCGCCTGGAAAGCCGCGGCGTGCTCAGCATCGCCGAGCTGACCGAGCTGCTGGGCGTGTCGCACATGACGGTGCGGCGCGACCTGCAGCAGCTGGAGCGGGCCGGGCGCGTGACCACGGTGGCCGGCGGCGTGCAGCTGCCGGAGAAGATCCTCGCCGAGCCCTCGCACCATGCCAAGGCGCAGCTGCGGCACACGGAGAAGGCGGCGATCGGCCGCCTCGCCGCCGCCATGGTGCGGCCTGGCGCCGTGATCTATCTCGACGCCGGCACGACGACGCTCGAGATCGCCCACACCCTGACCGGCCGGGACGACATCTCGGTCGTCACCAACGACTTCGTCATCACCTCGCACCTGATGCGCAACGCCGCCTGCCGCCTCTACCACACGGGCGGCGAGGTGGAGCGGGAGAACCGCTCCTGCGTCGGCGACCCGGCGGCGGAGGCGGTGCGGCGCTTCAACTTCGACATCGCCTTCATCTCCACCTCCTCCTTCAGCATGCGCGGCGTCTCGACGCCCTCCGAGAACAAGGTTGCGGTCAAGCGCGCCATCGCGCAGAGCGCGGAGGAAAGCGTGCTGGTCACCGACAGCACGAAATACGGCAAGCTCGGCACCTTCAACGCCATCCCGCTGGAGGCGCTCTCGGCCATCGTCACCGATGGCGGGCTGCCCGACACCGTCCGGGACGCCATCCGGCGCGCCGGCATCGCCCTGCACATCGCCGGGTAGCCCGCGCCATGCCGGCCACCCGCAGGATCCCCTGACAGGACAACACGCATGAAGATCATCGTCACCGGCGGCGCCGGCTTCCTGGGCACGCGGCTGATCAAGGCGCTGCTGGCGCGCGCGGGCCAGGTGGAGGGGCTGCCCGCCTTCGAGAGCATCGTCTCGGTGGACCTCGCACCCTGCGCGGTGGACGACCCGCGCGTCTCCTCCGTCACCGGCAACGTGTCCGACCCCGCCTTCATCCGCGCCGCGGTGACGCCGGACACGGTGGCCGTCTATCACATGGCCGCCGTGGTCAGCGGCCAGGCCGAGGCGGATTTCGACCTCGGCATGAGCGTCAACCTCGACGGCACGCGCGCGCTGCTGGAAGCCTGCCGCGCGCTGGGCACCACGCCGCGCTTCGTCTTCGCCAGCTCGCTCGCCGTGTTCGGCGGCCCGATGCCGGAGGTGGTGCCGGAGGACCTGGCCCTGCTGCCGCAATCCTCCTACGGCGCGCAGAAGGCGATCGGCGAGCTGCTGGTGGGCGACTATTCGCGCAAGGGCTTCATCGACGGCCGTGTCTGCCGCCTGCCCACCATCGTGGTGCGCCCGGGCAAGCCGAACGCGGCGGCCTCCTCCTTCGCCAGCGGCATCATCCGCGAGCCGCTGAACGGCCAGGCCTCCAACTGCCCCGTGCCGCCCGCCACCCGCATGTGGCTGTCCTCGCCGGCCACCGTGACCGACAACCTCGTCCACGCCATCGCCGTGCCGGGCGAGAGGCTCGGGGGGCGGCGCACGCTGAACCTGCCCGGCCTGTGCGTCACCGTGGCCGAGATGCTGGCGAGCCTGGAGCGCGTCGGCGGCCCCGAGGCGCGGGCCCGCGTCACCGAGGTGCCGGAGCAGCGCATCATCGACATCGTCTGCAGCTGGCCCGGCGACTTCGACGTGAGCCGCCCCCTGGCGCTGGGCTTCACCCGCGACGGCGACTTCGACGCGGTGGTGCGCCAGTACAAGGACGAGTTCATCGGCTGAGGGCCGGCACGGAAGGGGAGGGCCGGGCTCCTCCCTTCCGCGGAGAAGGGGAAGCGCGGCGGGCGCGGGGTGTCCGCCGCCAACAATGATAACGTTTTCGGAGAATAGTTCCCATGAATGGTGCGGCTAGCACTGTGGGCCCGGCGGCAATCGTCGGCCTGGTATTCGGCATCGCGCTGCTGATCTTCCTGGTGCTCCGCACCAAGATCCACGCCATCCTGGCGCTGGTCATCGCCGCCTCCATCGCCGGGCTTTCCGCCGGCATGGCGCCCGACGCGGTGGTCAACTCCATCACCAGGGGCTTCGGCGGGACCCTCTCCACCATCGGCCTCGTCATCGGCTTCGGCGTGATGATGGGCCGCATCCTGGAGGTGACCGGCGCCGCCGAGCGCCTCGCCATCACCTTCGTCCGCTGGCTCGGCGAGAAGAAGGAGGAATGGGCGATGATGGCCACCGGCTACATCGTCTCCATCCCCATCTTCTGCGACAGCGCCTTCGTCATCCTCAACCCGCTGGCCCGCGCCCTGGCGCGCAACTCCGGCAAGTCGGTCCTGACCATGGGCATCGCGCTGGCCGGCGGCCTGATGCTGACGCACCACGCCGTGCCGCCGACGCCGGGCCCGCTCGGCGCCGCCGGCATCTTCGGCGTCGACATCGGCATGATGATCCTGTGGGGCGTGGTGCTGACCCTGCCCGCCACCTTCATGCTGATCTGGTATGCCCGCGTCATGGGCCCGCGCATCGAGGCGATGATCCTGCGCGACACCGGCGAGCCTCTGGGCGGCAACGCGGCGGCGGCCTTCGGCCAGTTCAAGGAGGCGGCGGCGAAGCGCGAGGGCGAGCTGCCTTCCCTGACCCGCTCGGTGCTGCCGATCCTGGTGCCGATCCTGCTGATCTTCCTCAACACCGTCGTCGCGGGCATCGCCAAGGCGACCGGCGACACGGCGCTGGCGCAGTCCGGCTTCGCGCAGGTCGCCGCCTTCATCGGCAACCCGGTGATCGCGGTCGGCATCGGCGTGGCGCTCGCGGCCTATGGGCTGGCCGGGCACATGACGCGCGACGAGGCGGTGGGCGAGATGGAGAAGGGCGTGGAGAGCGCCGGCATCATCATGCTCGTCACCGGCGCGGGCGGCGCGCTGGGCGGCGTGCTGCGCGACAGCGGCACCGGCCAGTACATCGGCGAGTGGGTGGCGACGCTGCCGCTGCCGGCCATCCTGATCCCCTTCGTCATCGCCACGCTGGTGCGGCTGATCCAGGGCAGCGGCACGGTGGCCATCATCACCGCCGCCTCCATCTCCTCGCCCATCCTGGCGCAGATCGAGGGCGTCAACATGGCGCTGGCCGCCCAGGCCGCCTGCATCGGCTCCATGGTGTTCGGCTACTTCAACGACAGCTACTTCTGGGTGATCAACCGCATCCTCGGCGTGAAGAACGCCAAGCACCAGCTGCTCACCTGGTCGGTGCCCACCACCATCGGCTGGGGCACGGCGCTGGTGACGCTGCTGGTGGTCAACGCCATCGTCGGCTGAGGCCGGGCGCGGCTCCCTTGCCTCAGGGGGAGGCGCGGGACGGGGCGGAAGGGGCGGGCAGCCCTTTCCGCCCTTTTTCATGGGGCGTCCGGCATCGTGGCGGGGTCGTCCGCCCCGCCGCCGGCTGTTACGCTGCCGCCCGACCCGCCGCCGCGAAAGGACGCCCGCCGCATGACCGAGACCGCCCCCTATGATGTGATCGTCGTCGGCGCCGGCTCGGCGGGGGCGCCGCTGGCGGCCCGGCTGTCGGAGGACCCGGCGCGGCGCGTGCTGCTGCTGGAGGCGGGCCGGGACTGGCGCGGAGCCGAGGCGCCGCCGGCGCTGCGCAGCGCCAACATCATCCCCTTCATGCACGACCCGGCGCACCAGGCCGAATGGCAGTGGCCGGGGCTGACGGCGCGCCGCACCGCCGTGCAGGAGCCGCGCTTCTACTGGCGCGGCCGCGCCCTGGGCGGCTCCTCCGCCGTCAACGCGCAGATCGCCATCCGCGGCGTGCCCGCCGCCTTCGACGCCTGGGCCGAGGCCGGCTGCGAGGGCTGGTCCGCCGCCGATGTGATGCCGCTCTTCGACGCCATTGAGGACGACGCGGAGATGGGCCGGCCGGGCGGCCCGCTGCCGGTGTTCCGCACGCCCATGGCCGAGTGGGGCGCGGTGGACCGCGCCTTCCGCGAGGCGGCGCTGGCCGCCGGCTACCCCTGGAAGCCCGACCAGAACGCGCCGGAGGGGGAGGGGGTCTCCTGCCACCCGATCAACAGCCGGGGCGGGCAGCGCGTCACCACCAACGATGCCTATCTGGAGCCGGCGCGCGGCCGCCCCAACCTCGAGATCCGCGGCGGCGCCCTGGTGGACCGCGTGCTGTTCGACGGGAACCACCGCGCCCGTGGCGTGCGGCTGCGCTTCGAGGGAGAGGGCGGCTGGCGGGAGGTCGCGGCGCGCGAGGTGGTGCTCTGCGCCGGCGCCATCCACAGCCCGGCCATCCTGGTCCGCTCCGGCATCGGCCCCGCCGCCGTGCTGCGTGCGCTCGGCCTGCCCGTGCTGCACGACCAGCCCTCCGTGGGGCGGAACCTGATGGACCACCCGGTGATCCGCGCCGGCTTCGCCCTGGCGCCGGAGCATGCGGCGCGCGGCCCGGATGCGCGCCACACCAATTGCTGCCTGACCTACAGCAGCGGCATGGGCAGCAGCGGCATGGGCGGCGAGCGGGACATGATCATGGTCGCCTACAACCACCGCGGCATGGAGGGCGGGCAGCCGCTGCCGGCGGGCGCCATCGGCGTGGCGCTCTACGACGCCCTGTCGCGCGGCGAGCTGCGCTTCACCGCGCCCGACCCCGAGGCGCAGCCGGAGGTGGAGGAGAACATGCTGGACCATTCCGCCGACCGGCTCCGCCTGCGCGACGGGGTGCGGCGCCTGGCCGCGCTGCTGCGCCAGCCGGCGCTCGCCGCCATCGCCCGTGGCCCCGTGCTGGGCGAGAGCGGCCTGCCCTTCGCCGAGGCCGCCGCCCTGCCCGACGACGCGCTGGACGCGCTGATGCTGCGGGAGGCGGGGGACATCCAGCACGCCGCCGGCACCTGCCGCATGACCGCCCATGAGGACCCGCGCGGCGTGGTGGACCCCGATCTCCGCGTGCGGGGGGTGGAGGGGCTGCGCGTGGCCGACGCCTCCATCATGCCCACCGATTGCCGCGCCAACCTGCACTTCACCTGCGTGATGATCGGCGAGGCGCTGGCACGCCGCATGGGCCGGGGCCCGATGGCGGCGCGGTGATCGGCACCGCCCGCCTTCCTTCCACCCTCCGCGCCCCGGCTCCACGGCCCGCGGGCGCCCGAAACCGGCTGGAGCCTGGCATGGCCCGTATCCTTCCCGTCGCCTCCTTCGACTGCGTCGTGTTCGGCGCGACCGGCGACCTGACCATGCGCAAGCTGCTGCCTGCGCTGTACCACCGCTTCCGCGACCGGCAGTTCCCCGCCACCAGCCGCATCATCGGTGCCGCCCGCACGGCGCTGGACGGGGAGGGCTACCGCCGCATGGCGGAGGAGGCGCTGCGCCGGCACGTTCCGGCCGCCAGCCTGGACGCGGCGGCACTGCAGGACTTCCTGGGGCTCGTTCACTACCGGCAGGTGGACGGGCTGGGCGAGGAAGGCTGGCCCGCCCTCGTCTCCCTCCTCGAGGAGCGGCCGGAGCAGGTGCGCCCCTTCTATCTCGCCACCTCCCCGGACCTGTATGGCCCCATTTGCCGGCGCCTCGCCGGCTTCGGCGCGCTCGGTCCGCTGTCGCGGGTGGTGCTGGAGAAGCCGATCGGGCGGGACCTGGCGACGGCGCGCGAGATCAACCAGGCCGTGGGCGAGGTGCTGCCCGAGGCGCAGATCTTCCGCATCGACCACTATCTCGGCAAGGAGACGGTGCAGAACCTGATGGCGCTGCGCTTCGCCAACCCGATCTTCGAGCGCCTCTGGCACGCCGACATGATCGACCATGTGCAGATCACGGTGGCCGAGGAGGTGGGGGTCGGCGGCCGCGGCGGCTATTACGACCGTGCCGGCGCCCTGCGGGACATGGTGCAGAACCACATCCTCCAGCTGCTCTGCCTGCTGGCGATGGAAAGCCCCATCTCGCTCGATGCCGACGCGGTGCGGGACGAGAAGGTGAAGGTGCTGCGCGCGCTCCGCCCGATCGCGCCGCACGAGGCGCACCTGTTCACCGTGCGCGGGCAGTACACGGCGGGCGCCATCGCCGGCCAGCCCGTGCCGGGCTACCGGGCCGATCTGGGGCTGGAGACGCCGAGCCTGACGGAATCCTTCGTGGCGCTGAAGGCGCAGGTCAATTCCTGGCGCTGGGCGGGCGTGCCCTTCTACCTGCGCACCGGCAAGCGCATGCCGCGCAAGATGTCCGAGATCATCCTGGAGTTCCGCACGCCCCCCTTCAGCATCTTCCCGCGCGAGGCGGTGGGCATGCAGCCCAACCGCCTGCTCATCCGCCTGCAGCCGGAGGAGGGGATGCGGCTCGAGATGATGACCAAGGAGCCGGGGCCGGGCGGGCTGCACCTGCGCCCCACCGGCCTCGACATCAGCTTCGAGAAGACCTTCGGCCAGCGCTACCCGGATGCCTATGAGCGGCTGCTGATGGATGTGGTGCGCGGCAACGCCACCCTGTTCATGCGCCGCGACGAGGTGGAGACGGCCTGGCAATGGATCGAGCCGATCCTGCAGGGCTGGGAGGAGCGCCCCGAGGCGCCGCGCCCTTATGCCGCCGGAAGCTGGGGGCCGAGCGCGGCCATCGCCATGATCGAGCGCGACGGCCGCACCTGGTATGAGAGCCTGGACTGAGGCCGCCCGCGCGGCCCTGATGCCCAGGCCGGGACCCGGGCCGAGGCCGCGCCCGGTGGGAGGCGGGCTCAGCCCCGCCCGTTGAAACGCTGCGAGGGCGGAAGGCCGCCGCGCGCGGCGGCCTTCCGCGTGGCGGGGCTCTGCGGCGCCGCCTCGTCCAGCAGCCGGCGCAGCGCGACGCCCAGCGCGCCCTGGGCCAGCGGCTTGCGCAGCAGCGCCGTGCGCCCCTGCCCGCCGCCTACCGCCCAGCCCCCCGGCATCTCGCCATAGCCGGTGACGAACAGCACCGGCACGCCGCGCCGCACCAGCATGTCGGCCGCCGGAAAGGCCGCCTGCCCGCGCAGGTTGACGTCCAGCACCGCCGCATCCAGCGGCTCCTGCTCGGCCAGGCGCAGCGTCTCGGCCAGGGTGGCGGCCGGGCCCGCCACCACGCAGCCCAGCTCCGCCAGCGTCTCGGCCAGCTCCAGCGCCACCAGCGCCTCGTCCTCGGCCAGCAGCACATGGCGGCCGCGCAGCACCGTGGCCGCGGAAGCCTCGCCCGCCGGGCCGGGGCCGCGCCCCGCCGCCTGGAGGAAGAAGCCGCCCTGGCGGATCGACACCCGGTCCGCCGCCACGGTGAGCGTGCAGGCGAGGCCCGAGGGGCGCCAGTCGAAGGCCAGCGTGCCGCCGAGCTGGCCGGCCACGGCCACCTTGATCATGCGCGAGCCGAAGCCGCGCCGGGGAGGATCGCCGCCCGGCAGCAGGGGGCCGCCCTGCTCGCTCCATTCCAGCCGCAGCGCGCCATCCGCCATCCGCTCCCAGGCCAGGGTGACCCGGCCGCGCGGGTTGGAAAGCGCGCCGTGCCGCGCCGCGTTGGAGGCCAGCTCGTAGAGCACCATCGCCATGGGCTGCACCACCTCCGGCGCCAGCCGCACCGAGGGGCCGGACAGGGTCACGCGCTCCTCCGGCGCGTAGGCGGCCAGTTCCGCCTCGGCCAGCTCGCGCAGGTCGCTGCCGGCCCAGCGCTCGCGCGCCAGCAGGGTGTAGGCGCGCGCCAGGGCGCCCACCCGGCCCTCCACGGCGTCGGCGAAGTCGGCCGGGTGGTCCGCCCGCGTCAGGCGGATGATGGACTGCACCAGGGCCAGGGCGTTCTTGGCGCGGTGGTCCACCTCCTGCATCAGCAGGACCTGCCGCTCCTCGCTGGCGCGCTGCTCGGTGATGTCGTCGCCCGAGGCCAGCAGCGCCAGGAACCTCCCCTCCGGGTCGCGCAGCACGGTGCTGCGCCAGGCGACCTGCCGCTCCTCGCCATCGGCGCGGATCAGGGGCACCACCTCGGATTGCGGCGGCGGGTCCTGCGCGCCCTCGACCAGCGCCTGGAAGCCGGCGCGGACCCGGACCTGCCAGCGCGGCGCGACAAAGGCGGCGATCCAGTCCTGCCCCAGCACCTCCGCCTCGTCCGGCACCCCGATGACTTCCAGCCCGTGCCGGTTGATGCCCTGCGCCGTCCCGTCCGGGTTCAGCACCAGCAGCATGGTCCCGGCGGCGTCGAAATACCGCTGCGCCCGGTCGCGCTCGTTGCGCAGCGCCGTCATCATCTCCAGCGCGGCGGCGGCGCGGCCCTCGGCCATGGCGCGCGCCCGCATCGCCTGGCCGGACTGGGCCAGCGCCTGGCGAAGCGTTTCCAGCTCGGCGATGGCGAAGGGCGCGGTGCCCGATGACGCGGCCTGCCCCGCGGCCAGCGCGCGCGCCTCGGCGGTGAGCGCATCGAGCGGCGCCAGGAAGCGCCGCGCCCGCCAGCCGGCCAGCAGCAGCGCCGCCAGCAGCAGCAGCGTGCTGCCCAGCGCCAGGCGAACCAGGGGAAGCTGCCACGCCTCCTCATAGGCATCGAGCGGCACGGTGACATAGGCCATCCAGGGCACGCTCTCCAGCCGCTGGAAGGCGGCGACGGCCCCCGGCCCCTCGATCAGGGAGATCTCGGCGAGCCCTTCCTGCTGGCCGGCGAGCGCCGTGGCCATCCAGGGGGGCGCCTGCTGCCCGATATGCGTCTCGTGCCCGACGGAGCGGGCCACGAGGCTGCCGCTCCTGAGCTCGATCAGCCCGACGACCTGCCCGTCGCGGATCCGCGCCAGCAGCGTGGCCAGCCAGTTCGGATCGAAGGCCAGGATCACCACCGCGCCGGGCTTTTCCGGCACGCGCAGCGGCGCGAACACCGCCAGCACCGGCCGCTGCGCCACGCCGCCGAAGAAGAGCCTGTCGCTCAGCACCGCCCGCCCCGTTTCGACGGCCCGCGCGATCCAGGGCTGGCCGCGCGCCTCCGGCAGCGTCCGGCCGAGCGGCTGCAGGGTGTTGAGGATCTGCTTGCCATCGGCATGGGCCAGCACCACCCAGCCGCCCATGGCCTCGCCCACGGCGCGGGCCTGGGCGTAGAAGCCGGCGAGCTCGGACGGGTCGCCGGGGAGGCGGTCGAGCGAGCCGGCGAGGGTCGTGGCGGCGGTGACGGCGGTGGTGAGCTGCTGGTCCACCGCGGCGGCCATGGCGCGGGCGGTGCCGCGCAGCCCGGCCTCGGAGGCCCGCCGGTAGGCGCCGCCCAGTTGCCAGGCGGTCAGTCCCCCGGCCAGCAGGGCGGGAACGAGCAGGGCCAGCGAAAGCAGCAGGAGGTGCAGGCGCAGGCTGAGGACGGGGCCGCGCCGCCTGTTGCCGGGCATCGTGCGGCCCTGCGGTCCGGCCTCCTCCTGCTGTGCCACGTCGGACCGCTCCTGATGAACCACGGGATCGGACCGGCACCGTGGCCAAGCCTTCTCACCCCCGCGCAGAGTGGCAAGCGGTGGCCGCCGGTGCCAATGAAATCATGGTCAGAGGCGAAGGAGCATTAACAGGACGTTACTGGGCCAAGGCCCCGCCGGGACATTCCGGGCAGAATATTCGCGGAAGACCGGGGCGGGCGGGCGGGACTTCCGGTTCTGCCGGGATGCCGGGAAATATTCGGCACGGCGCCCCCGCCCGTGCAGGCTGTTCCGCACGGGCTTTGGGCGGCCGCGAGCCTGGTGTTGAATGAGGCGGGCGTGAGGGCCGTGGCGGGAAAGGCTCCTGCCGCCGCCGGGAACGCCGCCGGGAACAAGGAACGGCCATGACCGTCGAGACCCTGGAGATCGGCCCGGAGGCACTGCTGGACGGGGTGCGGGACAGCACGGGCGAAAGCCCCGTCTGGGATGCCACGCGGGGCCGCTGGTTCTGGACCGACATCCCCGGCCGCGTCATCCGCCGGCTGGACCCGGAAAGCGGCGCCATCCGCAGCTGGCGCCTGGCCGAGATGGCGGGCTGCCTGGCGCTGCGGCCGGACAGGGGCTCCGGCCCCCACCCCGGGCTGGTCTGCGCCTGCGAAAGCGGCATCTTCGACGTCGCGCTGCCCGAGCATGACGGCGCGGAGGCGGCGGCGATGACCCGCCTCGCCAGCGTTTCCCACCCGCGCGCGGGCATGCGCTTCAATGACGGGCGCTGCGACCGGCAGGGCCGCTTCCTCGCCTCCACCATGGTGAGCGACACCTCGCTCGGCGACCCGTCCGGCCGCTGGCACCGCTTCACCGGCAGGGGCGGGCTGGAGGAGGCCGGATTGGGCGGGCTGATCGTCCCCAACGGCTCCGCCTTCAGCCCGGACGGGCGCGTCTTCTACGCCTCCGGCACCGATCCGCGGGAGCGGATGGTCTGGGCCTTCGACTACGACACGGAAAGCGGCGCCCTCGCCAACCGCCGGGTGTTCGTGGACATGCGCGGAATGGTGGGCCTGCCTGACGGTGCCACCGTCGATGCGGCGGGCGGCTACTGGAGCTGCGCCCTGGGGGAGGGCTGCATCAAGCGCTTCACGCCCGAGGGCGTGCTGGACCGCATCGTCCGCGTGCCGATGAGGAAGCCCACCATGTGCGCCCTGGGCGGCGCGGACGGGCAGAGCATGCTCGTCACCTCGCTCGGCGGGGCGGACCGGGAGGACGACCCGCATGGCGGGCGCGTGGCGCTGTTCCGCCTCCCCGGCGTGCGGGGCATCGCCGAGCCGCG
Source organism: Teichococcus rhizosphaerae (assembly GCF_002631185.1). Classification (GTDB taxonomy): domain Bacteria; phylum Pseudomonadota; class Alphaproteobacteria; order Acetobacterales; family Acetobacteraceae; genus Pseudoroseomonas; species Pseudoroseomonas rhizosphaerae. Next base: position 72,015 of record NZ_PDNU01000034.1, read on the forward strand.
CTTCGCCGGCTGAAGGGGTGGGCCGGGGGCTTGCCACCCGGCGCGGAAGGGCGGACAGCTTGCGGGTCCGCATCCGCCAGGGGAAGCCGCCCGATGTCCAGCAGCCGCAAGATCATGTTGCTCACCGGGGCCAGCCGGGGCATCGGCCACGCCACGGTGAAGCGCTTCCAGGCGGAGGGCTGGCGCATCCTCACCGTCTCGCGCCAGCCCTTCTCGGAGGAGTGCCGCTGGCCGGAGGCGCGCGAAAGCCACATCCAGGCCGACCTGTCCGATCCCGCCCAGGTGGCGGCGCTGGTGGAGGAGGTGCGGGCGCGCCTGCCCCAGGGCGAGCTGCACGCCCTGGTCAACAACGCCGGCATCTCGCCCAAGGGCCCGGGTGGCAGCCGGCTCGGCGCGCTGGACACCGACTACGCGACCTGGATGACGGTGTTCAACGTCAACCTGATCTCCACCGCCCTGCTGGCGCGCGGCCTGTTCAATGAGCTCAGCGCGGCGCGTGGCAGCGTGGTGAACGTCACCTCCATCGTGGGCTCGCGCGTGCATCCCTTCGCCGGTGCGGCCTATGCCTGCTCCAAGGCGGCGCTGGCGGCGCTGACGCGGGAGCTGGCCTTCGAGTTCGGCGCGCATGGCGTGCGGGTGAACGCCATCGCCCCCGGCGAGATCGACACCGCCATCCTTTCCCCCGGCACCGAGGAGATCGTCCAGCGGCAGATCCCGATGCGCCGGCTGGGCAGCGCGGAAGAGGTGGCCAACACCATCCTCTTCCTCTGCTCGCCCGCCTCCTCCTACGTGAACGGGGCGGAGATCCACATCAATGGCGGCCAGCATGTGTGAGGCCGGGCCGGCGGGTGCGGCTCAGGCGGGCAGGAAATCCGGCACGGAAAGGTAGCGCTCGCCCGTGTCGTAGTTGAAGCCGAGCACCCGCGCGCCCCGCGGCAGCTCGGGCAGCTTGGCGGCGATGGCGGCCAGCGTGGCGCCGGAGGAGATGCCCACCAGCAGCCCCTCCAGCCGCGCCGAGCGCCGCGCCTGCTCGCGCGCCGCCTCGGCCTCCACCTGGATCACGCCATCCAGCACCGCCGTGTCGAGATTGGCGGGCACGAAGCCGGCGCCGATGCCCTGGATCGGGTGCGGCGCCGGGGCGCCGCCCGAGATGACCGGCGACTGCGCCGGCTCCACCGCGAACACTTTAAGCTGCGGCCAGGCCGCCTTGAGCACGCGGGCGCAGCCGGTGAGGTGCCCGCCCGTGCCGACGCCGGTGATCAGCACGTCCAGCCCCTCGGGGAAGTCGGCCAGGATCTCCTGCGCGGTGGTGCGGACATGCACCTCGACATTGGCCGGGTTCTCGAATTGCTGCGGGATCCAGCCGCCCGGCGTCTCGGCCAGCAGCGCCTCGGCGCGGGCGATGGCGCCCTTCATGCCCTGCTCGCGCGGGGTCAGCACGAACTCGGCGCCATAGGCCTGCATCAGCCGGCGCCGCTCGACCGACATGGATTCCGGCATCACCAGCACCAGCCGGTAGCCCTTCACCGCCGCCACCATGGCCAGCCCGATGCCGGTGTTGCCGGAGGTCGGCTCGATGATGGTGCCGCCGGGGGCGAGGCGGCCATCGGCCTCCGCCGCCTCCACCATGGACAGGGCGATGCGGTCCTTGACCGAGCCGCCCGGATTGCTGCGTTCCGACTTCACCCAGACCTCGGCCTCCGGGAACAGGCGGCCCAGCCGGATATGCGGCGTCCGGCCGATGGTCTCGAGCACACTGGCGGCTTTCATGAGCGCGTCATCCTCTGTCTCTTCCGGTGTCTCTTCCGGGGGGGATGCGGGGCGGGTATCCGTCCCAGGGATTGGCACCGGCATGATGGCGCGGATCGCGGGCGCCGGGTAGCGACGGCCTGCGGGGGCAATGCGGCGGCCATGGGCGCGGTTGCGCGCCCCCTTGCCGGGGCGGAAGGATGCGCCGTTAAATGCCCGCACATCACGGCGGCGCGCGCCGCCTTCGCGGAGGCAGGGCCATGGACGAGATCTTCATCGCGGAGGCGGGGGCGACCGCCCGCCGCTGGTCCGGCATCGACATCCCCAATGAGACGGCGCGGCAGATGGCCGCCGACCTGCTGAAGCTGATCGCCGATTTCGAGGCGCTGCGCGGCGGCCTGGGCTTTGAGGACGAGCCGGCCGACTTCGAGGCGGCGCTGCGCGACTGCAAGGAGCCCGGCTGATGTCCGCCGCGCTGTCCGCCGCGGACGACCTCGCCACCCTTTCCCTCGCCGAGGCGGCCGATGCCCTGGCGCGTGGCGAGGTGACCTCGCTCGCGCTGACTGAGGCCTGCCTGGCGCGCATCCGCCGCCACGACAAGGCCCTGAACAGCGTCATCTGGCTGGATGAGGCGGCGGCGCTGGAGGCGGCCGGGGCCGCGGACCGCAGGCGCGCGCGCGGCGAGGCGCTCGGTCCGCTGCACGGCATCCCGATGGCGCACAAGGACATGTACTACCAGGCCGGCAAGCCGTGCAGCTGCGGCTCGGCCATCCGGCGCGACTTCCGCCCCGCCTACACGGCCACCGTCATCAGCCGGCTGGAGGCGGCGGGCGCGCTGACCATGGGCGGGCTCAACATGGCCGAGTTCGCGCAGAACCCGACCGGGCACAACCGCCATTTCGGCGACTGCCAGAACCCCTGGGCGCAGGGCCGCATCACCGGCGGCTCCTCCTCAGGCTCGGGCGTGGCCGTGGCGGCGGGATTCTCCTTCATGGCACTGGGCTCGGACACGGGCGGCTCGATCCGCCTGCCCGCCTCGGCCTGCGGCGTGACCGGGCTCAAACCCACCCAGACGCGCATCAGCCGCCATGGCGTGATGCCGCTCTCCTTCTCCTGCGACAATGTCGGGCCGCTGACCCGCACGGCGCGCGACTGCGCCCGGGTGATGGCCGTGCTGGCCGGGCACGACCCGAAGGACCCGACCAGCGCGCGCGAGCCGGTGCCGGACTACGAGGCGGCACTGGATGGCGACCTGCGCGGCCTGCGTGTCGGCGTGCCGCAGGAATGGTTCCTGGAGGAGGTGGATGCCGACGTGCTGCGCGCCTTTGAGATGTCGCTCGGCGTGCTGCGCGGGCGCGGCGCCACGGTGGTGCCGGTGCGGCTCGCCATGATGCGGGAGGTGCTGACCTATGGCGCCATCGTCAGCCGCACCGAGGCCGCCAGCATCCATGCCAACTGGATGCGCGACCGGCCGGGCGACTTCGCCGCCCACATCAGCGGCCGGCTCTTCCCCGGCTACGCGGTGCCGGCGACCTATTACCTGGAGGCGCTCTCGCGGCGCGGGCCGGTGCTGCGCGGCTTCGCCCGCGCGGCCTTCGGCGCGGTGGACCTGCTGGCCACCCCGGCCATCCCCTGCGCCCTGCCCAGCCTGGCCGAGACGGACATCGACGGGGGCGATCCGGCCGCCCTCCAGCGCTTCGCCGCCGTGTCGCGCAACACCCGGCCCTTCAACTATCTGGGCCTGCCGGCCATCAGCATCCCCTGCGGCTTCGACGACCGCGGCGCGCCGGTCGGGCTGCAGCTGGCCGGCCGGCCCTTCGCCGAGGCGCGGGTGATGCAGGCGGCGGACGCCTTCCAGCGCGACACCGACTGGCACAGCCTCCGGCCGAAGCTCGCCTGAGCGGCGCCCTCCTCCCCGCACGGGCGGGCTGCATCTCCCGCCCCGTTCCGGCCGTTACCGGCCAGGACATTCTCTGGGGCAGCGGGAAGCAGCATGGACGTCGCGGAAATCATGAGCGCCGAGGTCGAGTTCATCGCGCCGGAGGCCACCGCCCAGGAGGCGGCGGAGCTGATGGGGGAGCTGGACGTGGGCGCCCTGCCCGTGGGCAGCGCGGAGGACCTGCGGGGCGTGGTGACCGGCCGTGACCTGCTCTACCGCGTCGTAGCCGCCGGCAGGGACCCGGCCAGCGTCCGGGTGCGGGAGGTGATGAGCAGCCCCGCCATCGCCTGCCGCCCGAATGACGGGCTGCGGCAGGCCATGGACCTGATGACGGCGCAGAACCTGCGCCGGCTCGCCGTGCAGGACGCGCAGGGAAAGGTGGTGGGCTGGGTGACGCTGGCCGACATCGCCCGCCGCCTGCTGGTGGAGGATGCCCGGCTGCAGCAGGCGCTGCGCGGCCTCACCGAGAGCGCGGCCTGAGCCTGCGCCCGCCGCGCCGCCGCAGGTCGGCCGTCACGCTGGGGGGGAGGGCAAAGGCGGCCGCGAGGTAGTCCAGCCAAGCCTGGCCGACGCGCGCCTCGGCGGCGGAAAGCAGGGCGGCGCTGTAGGCATGCGCCCCCAGCCCTTCCCGTTGCAGCGCCGAGAGCAGCTCGGGCAGTGGCGGCGGCGCCTCGGCCAGCGCCGCCCGCTCGGCCGCGCCGCCGCCGATCGCCGCCAGGGCCTCGGCGGGCGGCGGCGCGCCCGTCATCGCGGCGGTGGCCTGCATGCAGCGGGCGAGCAGCAGGCGGTGTGGCGGTGGCAGGTTGCCCAGGTTGAGCGCCAGGGGGAACAGCGTCTGGTGGCGGTTCTGCAGCCAGCCATGCAGCAGCTTGGTGGCCACCTGCTCCTGCAGCAGCCGCTGCGGCGTGGGCGGCGGAGGCCGTGGCGGCGCCGCCCCGGGCGGGGGAGGAGGGGCGGGGGGAGGCGTCGCGGGCAGGGCCAGCGCCTGCCGCTCCAGCAGCTCCGAGCGGCCATCCGCGTTCAGCCCGAGCCATCGCAGGAGGCGCCAGGTCTTGGTGGTCACGGTCTGCGGCGTTCCTGCAACGGAGGGGGAGGGACATGGCGGGGTGGGCGGCACCTTGGGCAACTCGCCGCCCTCCCGCCGGGTTGCGCCGGAACGACCGAGACAGGAACGCGCCCCATGCCGCCGCCACCCCGCCCCGCCCGCGTCACGTCACGCTCCGGGGGCCGCCCATGACCCTCGACCAGGGCCTGGCCTTCGGCATCCTCGGCGTCACGGTGGGGCTGTTCCTGTGGGGGCGCATCGCCTACGAGCTGGTGGCGCTGCTGGCCCTGCTGGCCGGCGTGCTGGTGGGCATCATCCCGATCGACCGTGCCTTCGCGGGCTTCGCCGACGATGTGGTGGTGATCGTCGCGGCCGCCCTGCTGGTCAGCGCCGCCGTGGCCCGCTCCGGCGCCATCGAAACGCTGATGCGCCCCGTCCTGCCCTATCTCGGCAGCACCGCCACCCAGGTTCCGGCGCTGGCGGGCGCGGTGCTGGTCACCTCCATCTTCACCAAGAACATCGGCGCGCTCGCCATCTTCATGCCCGTCGCCCTGCAGCTGGCGCGGCGCACCGGCACCAGCCCCTCCGCCCTGCTGATGCCGATGGCCTTCGCCTCGCTGATCGGCGGGCTGATCACCCTCACCGGCACCTCGCCCAACATCATCGTGGCGCGGGTGCGGGCGGAGGTGACGGGCGAGCCCTTCGGCATGTTCGACTACACGCCGGTGGGCCTCGGCATCGCGCTCGCGGGCATGGCCTTCCTGGCCTTCGGCTGGCGCCTGCTGCCCCGTGGCCGGCGCGGCACGGCCGAGGCGGCGCCGGCGGTGGAGGACTACACCACCGAGGTGCAGCTGCCCGCCGGCTCCCCGCTGGCGGGGCGCGGCGTGGCGGAGCTGCTGGCGATGGAGCCGGGGCGGATCGGTGTCGCCGTCATCATCCGCGAGCGCTTCCGCCGCTTCGTGCCCACGCCCGAGGGCAGGCTCCGCGCCGGCGACACGCTGCTGCTGGAAGGCGACCCGGAGGACCTGGAGCGCGTCATCGCCCGCGCCGGGCTGCGGCTGGCGGCCGCCGAGGACAAGGATGAGGGAGGAGCCAGCGTGGCCGAGGGCGTGGTCACCGCCGAATCCCCCCTGGCGGGCGAGACGGCGGAGCGGGCGCGCTTGCAGGAGCGCTTCGGGGTCGGCCTGCTGGCGGTCAGCCGCAGCGGCCAGCGCATCGCCCGCCGCCTGGGCGGGCTGCGGCTGCGGGCGGGGGATGTGCTGATCCTGCGCGGCGCGGCGCCCGCCATCGCCGGGGCGTTCTCGGCGCTGCGCGTGCTGCCGCTGACGGAGCGCAGCATCGCCCTCGGCCGCAGCCGGCGCAGCTGGGTGCCGCTGCTGGTGCTGCTGAGCGCCATGCTGCTGGTGGCGCTGCATGTGGTGCCGGTCTCCATCGCCTTCTTCGGCGCGGCGGTGCTGCTGCTGGCGCTGCGCAGCCTGAGCCACGGGGAGGCCTATGGCGCGGTGGAATGGCCGGTGCTGATCCTGCTCGGCGCGCTGATCCCGGTGAGCGAGGCGGTGCGCACCACCGGCGGCACCGACCTGATCGCCGCCTGGCTCGAGGGCGCGGCGCGGCACCTGCCGCCGCTCGGCGCGCTGGGGCTGATCATGGCCATCGCCATGGCCGTGACGCCGTTCCTGAACAACGCCGCCACGGTGCTGATGATGGGCCCGATCGCGGCCAGCCTGGCGCAGCGCCTGGGGCTCAGCCCCGATGCCTTCCTGATGGCGGTGGCCGTGGGTGCTGCCTGCGACTTCCTCACTCCCATCGGCCACCAGTGCAACACGCTGGTGATGGGCCCGGGCGGCTACCGCTTCGGCGACTATGCCCGGCTGGGCGCGCCGCTGACGCTGATCGTGCTTGGCGTGGGCGTGCCGCTGATCGCGCTGGTCTGGGGGCTGAGCCCCGGCTAGGGCGGATCCTGTTCGGGGGGTAAGCGCCCGAACAGGCGAGATGCCAGTGAAAACGGCAGCCTGAAGCATCTGCCGCGGGCCGGGGCCAACGGAAAGTGCTCCAGGGCCCAGCCGGTGCCGGCTGCCCGGCCGGAAGCGGGCGGCAAATTGCGGTGCCGGCACGAATCCCTGTTCTCCATCCCCGCGGGATATTGCTAGGCTTTCCCTGAAACAAAGTTTCATTCAATGAAACGCGCCGATGGCGATGCCTGGATGAACAGGCCGTGCGGCGCGGCGCTGGGGAGGAAAAGGAAAGCATGACCCAACACAAGGCCGGGTTCGGCCGCCGCGCGGCCCTGGCCGCCGGCACCATGCTGCTGGCGGGCGGCGCGTCCCGCGCCTGGGCGCAGGCGCCCACGCTCCGCATTGGCGTCCTCACCGACCTCTCAGGTCCCTACAAGGACATCACCGGCGAGACGGGCGCGATCTGCGCGCGCCAGGCCGTGGCCGACTTCAACGCGGCCGAGCGGGGCCTCCAGGTCGAGGTGCTGCTGGCCGACCACCAGCAGCGGCCCGATGTCGGCATGGCCATCACGCGCCAGTGGTTCGACCGCAGCGACGTCGATGTCGTGATGGACGTGGGCAGCTCCGCCATCGCCCTGGCGGTGAGCAACCTCGTCGCCGAGCGCAACAAGGTCCACCTGAACACGGGTGCTGCCTCCTCCGACCTCACGGGCAAGGCCTGCAACGCCAACACCATCCACTGGCCCTACGACACCTGGTCCAACGCCAACTCCACGGCGCGCTCGCTGCTGCGCTCGGGCGGCGACCGCTGGTTCTTCCTCACCGCCGACTACGCCTTCGGCCGGACCATGCAGGCGGATGCCACCCGCATCATCGAGAAGGAGGGCGGGCAGGTGGTGGGCACGGCCATCCACCCCTTCCCGGGCAACACCGACTTCTCCTCCTACCTGATCCAGGCGCGGGCGCGTCGGGCCAACGTGCTGGCCTTCGCCAATGCGGGCACGGACATGCTGAACTGCGTGAAGCAGGCGGCCGAGTTCGGGCTGATGCGCGGCGGCATCCGCCCGGCCGCGCTGGTCGCCTTCATCCAGGACATCAAGTCGCTGGGGCTTGAGACGGCGCAGGGGCTGACCATCAGCGAAAGCTTCTACTGGGACCTGAACGACCGCACCCGCGCCTTCACCGAGCGGCTGAAGCCGCGGCTGACCAACGGCAACATGCCGAACATGGACCATGCCTCCGCCTATTCGGCGACGCTGCACTACCTGAAGGTGGTGGCGGAGATGGGCGTGGCGCGTGCCAAGGCGGACGGGCGCGAGGTGGTGGCCGCCATGAAGCGGATGCCGACGGAGGATGACTGCTTCGGCGCCGGCACCATCCGCGCCGATGGCCGCAAGATCCACCCGATGTACCTGTTCGAGGCCAAGAAGCCTGCCGAGAGCAGCGGGCCGTGGGACCTGCTGAAGCTGGTGGGCACCACCCCGGCCGAGCAGGCCTTCCGCCCCCTGGCGGAAGGCGGCTGCGCCCTGGTTCCGGGCTGAGGGCGGGGCGGGCCGCCAGCCCTCAGGCCGGCGGCCTTTCCTCGCCCTCCCGTTGCAGCAGGGCGGTGTCGATCTGGCCCAGCAGGCGGGAGAAGTCCACCGGCTTCGGGTGGTAGTCGTCGCAGCCGGCCTCGATCACCTTGCCGCGGTCGCCCGACATGGCGTGCGCGGTGAGGGCGATGATCGGGATGCGCGCCGTCTCCTCGGCGCCGCGCAGGGTGCGGGCGGCGGTCCAGCCATCCATCACCGGCAGGTTCATGTCGAGCAGGATGATGTCGGGGCGCTCCGCCCGCGCCATGTCCACGCCCTGCTGCCCGTCATGCGCCAGCACCACCTCGAAGCCCCGGCGGCGCAGGCGGCGGGACAGGAAGTCCCACAACTCCTCATGGTCCTCGACCAGCAGGATCTTCGTCATCGTCAGTGTCCTTTCCTTCCCGCTTCGGCGACCTGCCGCAGTTCATGGACCAGCTCGTGCGGAATGCCGTCCTCGGCCGGCACCACGCCATGCACCTTGCCACGCAGCCGGTTCATGGCCTCCTCCGTCAAGGGGGTGGCAGTGAGGGCGATGATCGGCAGCGAGGTCCAGTCCGGATTGGCGCGCAGCGCGCGGATCAGCGCGAAGCCCTCGCCCCCTTCCGCGCCCTGCACCTCCACCAGCATCATGTCGGGCGGGGGCGCGCGCTCCATGCGCGCCAGGGCGGCCTCGCGCTCCACCGCCTCCTCCACCGTCCAGCCTTCCCGCTCCAGCAGGGCGCGGAGCGCGGCGCGCTGCTCCGCGTCCGGGTCCACCACCAGGGCGAGGCCGGGCGCGGGCTGGGCGCGGTAGCGGTCCAGCACCTGCTTCAGCCGGCGCCACTCGACGGGCTTGTTGAGGTAGTCGGCGGCGCCGAGCGAGAAGGCCAGCCCGCGCTCCTGCACCACCGTCACCATCACCACCGGAATCCGCGCCAGCTCCGGCTCCGCCTTCAGGGCCGAGAGCACGCCCCAGCCATCGAGGCGCGGCATCATCACGTCGAGCAGGATGGCATCGGGCTTCAGCTCGCGGGCCAGGCGCAGGCCGCTCTGCCCGTCCGGCGCCGCGCGCACGGTGAAGCCCTCGCGCGTCAGGAAGCGGGCCAGCAGCTCGCGCGTCGCGGCGTCGTCGTCGATCACCAGCACCAGGCCGGCCTGCCGCTCGGCGGGGGTGGGCATGCCCGCCCGCAGCGCCGCCTCGCCGGTTGGCACCACCCCGTCATCCGCTTCGGCGCGGGCCTCGCGCAGATCGGCCGGCAGGCGCAGGGTGAAGGTGGTGCCGCGCCCCGGCTCGCTTTCCACCGCGATGCGGCCGCCCAGCATGGCGCTGAACGCCTTGGTGATGGCCAGCCCCAGCCCGCTCCCGCCGAAGCGCCGCGTGGTGGTGCTGTCGGCCTGGCTGAAGCGCTGGAACAGCCGCTCGAGCTGCTCGGGCGTCATGCCGATGCCGGTATCCGCCACGCGCAGCACCACCCAGCCGGGCTGTTCGGGATCGGGGGCGGCGGAAAGGCCGATCCGCCCGCCCTCGGTGAACTTCGCGGCGTTGCCGAGCAGGTTGAACAGGCATTGCCGCAGCTTCACCGGGTCCGAATGCATGGCCGGCAGCGCCGGGTCGAGCGTCACGTCGAGCGTGTTGTTCTTCTTGGCGACCAGCGCGCCCACCGTGGCGGCCACCTCCTCCACCAGCTCCCGCGGCGAGAAGTCCTCCGGCTGCACCTCCATCTTGCCCGCCTCGATCTTGGAAAGGTCGAGCACGTCGTTGATCAGGGAAAGCAGGTGGCGGGCATTGGCGTTGATCTTGGCGAGATCCTCGCGGAAGGCCTCCGCCCCTTCCAGCTCCTCCGCCTCCTCCTCCAGCATCTCCGAATAGCCGATCACGGCCGAAAGCGGCGTGCGCAGCTCGTGGCTCATATTGGCGATGAACTGGCTCTTGGCCATGTTGGCGTCCTCGGCGGCCGCCTTGGCGGCGCCCAGCGCCTCCTCCGCCTCGCGCATCTCGGTGATGTCGGTGTTGGTGCCGAACCAGCCGATCAGCTCGCCTTCCGGCGCCTCCTCGTCCGGCTCGTCGCGCAGCGGCAGGGCGCGGGACAGGAACCACCGGTACCGCCCGTCGGCGCCGCGCAGGGGGAAGGTGTCCTCCCACGCCTCGCCGGCGGCGACCGCCGCGGCGAAGCGCTCGCCGACCCGCTCCAGGTGGTCCGGATGGAGCATCTCCTTCCAGCCGGAGCCCTTCATGGCCTCGGCCGTGCCGCCGGTGAAGTCGTACCAGCGCCGGTTGTACCACTGGACCTCGCCCTGAGCGTCGGTCATCCAGGCCATCTGCGGCACGGAATCGACGATCAGGCGGAGCCTGGCCTCGCTGCGGCGCAGCCGGGCCTCCATGCGGTGCCGGGCGGTGACGTCCATGGCGGCGATGCCAATGCCCTCCGCCTTTGCGCCCAGCGGAAACAGGCTGATCTGCAACTGCCGCTGAAGCCCCCGGCCTGGCGTGGGGGGCGGCACCGTCACGGCGATGTCGGCCTGGGCGCGGCCGCTGTTCAGCACCTCCTCCAGCCGGGGCGCCAGCTGCGTGCGCACCGCCTCCGGCCATTGCCCGTCGACCAGCACCTTCTCGCCTAGCATGGCCAGCGCCTTGTTGGCATGGGCCAGCCGCAGCCGCCGGTCCAGAAAGCCGAGGGCGATGGGCGCGTGCTCCATCACGCCATCCAGCAGGGCCGTGGCGCGCTGCTCGGCGCGGCGCCGCGCCATGGCATAGAGGGCGAGCGACAGGCCCGAGAGCAGCAGGGCTCCCAGCATCAGCGCGTTCAGCCCGCCCGCCCACCGGGCCTGCCGCGCGGCCTGCCCCATGGCCAGGAGGCGGGCCTCGTCCTGCACCGTGCGCACCTCGGCGCGCAGCGCATCCATCAGCGCCTCGCCCTGCCCCGTCTCGATGGCGCGCGCGGCCTCCGCCGGGCCCTCGGCGGCGCGGCGCAGCGCCACCACCCGGTCCGCCCATTCGAGCTTCGCGGCCGTCAGCGGGCGCAGCTGCCCGGCCGGCAGGGGCGCTGCCTCGAGCTGCGGCAGCAGGGCCTCGATGGCGCGGCGCGCCGCCCTTCCGGGCTCCAGGTAGCTGTCCTGCCCGGTCAGCACATAGCCGCGCTGGGCCGTCTCCACATCCTTGACGGCGGAAAGCAGCGCCTCGACCTGCAGCACATGGGCATGGCTGGCGGCGACCGCCTCCTGTGCGCGGCGGGCCAGCATCCACTGCGCGATGCCCGCCGCGACCGCCAGCGCCGCCAGCGCGGCGGCGGCGATCAGCACGGGGCGGGAATTCTGCGGCAGGACGCGCTCGGCCAGGCGGTGGAGGGCGGAGGTGGCTGCGGAGCTGGGCAAGGTCGGAATCCGGTGGTGGCCGGGAATAACGCCGCAGGCCGCGCCGGGTTGAGAAAGGCCGGGCAGATGGAAGGGGAGCAGGAAGGGCTGAACCTTTGCCATGGCCTGGCGTTACAGCAGCCTGCGCCGAGAGATACCCGCCATGGCCGAGACGCCCCCTCCCACCGCCTCCTCCGAAGCCATGGACACGCGCGCGGACGCCCCCGCCCTCCGCGTGCTGCAGGGGATCTTCGGCCTGCTGGCGGCGGCCTTCAGCATCGCCGTGCTGGCGCTGGGGCGGGACCTTATCGTGCCGCTGGTGCTCGCGGTGCTGCTGGCCTTCGTGCTGGCGCCGGTGGTCGTGGTGCTGCAACGCCTGCGCGTGCCGCAGGTGCTGGGCGTGGTGGCGGCGGTGCTGCTGGCGGCGGCGGCGATCCTGGGGCTGGGCGTGGTGATGGGCCGGCAGGCCGGGTCGCTCGCGGCCGACCTGCCGGCCTACCAGCAGACCATGGCAGCCAAGCTGCAATCCCTGCGGCTGGGCGAGCTGATGGAGGAGGCGGATTCCGCCCTGCGCAACCTGCGGCAGATGATGGGCGACGGCATCGCCAGGCGGGCGGCCCCGGGCGCCGCCGAGATGCCGCCGCCCGCCACCACCGCCCCCTCCACCGACGGCGCCACGCCGCTCGACGTCATCCGCAGCCTGGCGGGGCCGGTGCTGGCGCCCCTGGCGACGGCCGGCATCGTCATCCTCTTCGCCATCTTCGTGCTGATCTACCGCGAGGATCTGCGCGACCGGCTGATCCGCCTGGCCGGCAGCAGCGACCTGCACCGCACCACCGTGGCGCTGGACGACGCCGCCCGCCGCCTGTCGCGCTTCTTCCTGGCGCAGGTGGCGCTGAACAGCCTGATGGGGCTGACCATCGGGCTGGCCTTGTGGATGATCGGCCTGCCCGGCCCGGCGCTGTGGGGCATCCTCGCCGGGCTGATGCGCTTCGTGCCCTTCATCGGCACCTTCATCGCGCTCGTGCCGCCGCTGCTGCTGGCGGTCGCGGTCGATCCGGGCTGGTCCATGGCGCTGTGGGTGCTGCTGCTCTTCCTGGTGGCGGAACCGCTGATGGCGCAGGTGCTGGAGCCGGCCGTCTATGGCCACAGCACGGGCCTTTCGCCGGTTTCGGTGATCCTGGCGGCGACGGCCTGGACCTTTCTCTGGGGCCCGATCGGCCTGCTGCTGGCCACGCCGCTCACGGTCTGCCTCGTGGTGCTGGGCCGCCATGTGCCGAGCCTCGGCTTCCTCGACGTGATGCTGGGCGACCGCCCGCCCTTGCAGGCGCATGAAAGCTTCTACCAGCGCGCCCTGCAGCGCGACGCGCGCGAGCTTGCCCGCCAGGCGCAGCGCCAGCTGCGCGAGCGCGGCTCGCTGGCCGGCTATTACGATGCCGTGGGCCTTCCCGCCCTGGCCCTGGCCGACCAGGACTGGTCGCGCGAGGTGCTCTCGCCCGAGCGCATGGAGGATGTCCGCGGCGAGGTCGCGGCCCTGGTCGGGAGCCTGGGGAAGGCGCCGCCGCCAGGGCCGGTCCAGCTGGTCTGCGCCGCGGGGCGCGGCCCGCTGGACGACTTGGCCGCCAGCATGGCGGTGCAGGCGCTTGGGGCGGAAGGCCTCCGCGCCACCATCCTGCCGGCCGAAGCCGCGCCTCCGGAGGAAGCGAGCGGGGCCTGGCTCTGCTGCCTGTCGGTGCTGGAGGCGGGCAACAGTGCCGACGGCATCCGCTACCTCATCCGCCGCCTTCAGCGGCAGATGCCGCAGGCGCGGATCGTGGTGGGCCTCTGGCAGGCGGAGGCGGCGAGCCCGCTGCTGGCGGAGCTGCGCGCGGATGCCACTGGTGAGACCATCGTCACATCGCTGGGCGAGTTGGTGGCCCTGAGCCGGGCACGCCCTGTGGCCGGCATCTGACCGCGCCCGCCGGGGAGTGGGGGGTGAGCGGCGCCGGATGGCCGTGACGTCGACTTGTCTTTCAGTGATTTACCATAATATATCTTACGGAGTATTTTAAGGAGGAAGGAAGCGGCGAGACGCGACAGGGGAAGAATTGTTGTTGTTTGGAGGCTTGTGGGCCTACAAGCCACCGAAAACACGATAATCAAAGGTTATAGCGTTCGCCAAAAGGGAAAGCCGTGACGAAAACGCCACGGTTCTTGCTCTTGTCCGGTGACAGGGCACGCTTCCGGTCGTGTCCCACCGCGTGGTGTAGGAGGCGGCCGTCTGGATGAGGGCGGCCATCATGGTGTTCCTCGGTAAGGTTGGGTTG
>NZ_PDNU01000035.1 GCF_002631185.1 Teichococcus rhizosphaerae
ACGGCGAAACGAGGCCTTCGATGCTATGGCGATCTGGGGCGGCTTGGGGGCGAGATTTCGAGCCAGGCAACAAGCCCCCAGGGAGTTACATGAGCAACTTTCCAAGGCGGGCCCAACCCTTAGGCGCTTGTTCTATCTTGCTTTCTACCTTGTAGACTAAATCGGCCAAGTCCCAAGGTTCGGAGAGAATCCGCTGTCCGGAGAGAGAATTCCGGCCCGCTCCGCCCCCGGCACTCCCAAGGTCCCTGCGCCAACCCTGGCGCAACCTGCGGTTCCAGGCACCGGCCACCCAACCGGAGAGCGGGTTTGCAGGACGGAATGGTGTGGCGAGAAGAACCGGGCGCTAACATTCTCTGGACCGGCAGCCGGCGCGCGAATCGTTAGGCACTCCGATGGCGGTTGGTCGGCCAGTGCGGTCCCTGCGCGGGGATGAAGTGGATTGCCGCCTGGAAACCGGCTGGCTCGAAGTGCCGCTCGACGCTGCTGCCGGGTCCGAGGTCCATTGCCAGGCCGCGCTCCAGCAGCCGGGTGCCAAAGCCCCGCCGGTCCGGCGGCCCTACCACCGGCGGGCCCTCCGCCTCTGCCCAATGGATCGCCATAGCTCCGTCCGCTCCCGCCTCGCACCGGATCTCGACCCGCCCCTCGGAAACGGAGAGCGCACCGTACTTGGTGGCGTTGGTGGCCAGCTCGTGAAAGGCGAGTACCAGGGCCTGCGCCTGCCGCGGCGATACCGTCACGCCGAGGCAACTGCTCGAGATGTTGAGCTGAACGGCCCGGCCGGTCCCCAGCCACGGCGCCAGCGCATTCCGCGCGGTGTCCTCGATGCCGGCCGGCTCCCACCCGCGCGCCGCCAACATGTCGTGCGCCCGCGCCAAGGTCCGCAGCCGCGCTCCGAAGTGCTGGGCGAAGCGCCGAGGATCACCACCGACCCCCTTCAGCGTCTGCGCGGCGAGCCCCTGAACGGTGGCAAGGATATTCTTGACGCGGTGGTTCAGTTCGGCCAACAGCAGGTCCCGATGCCGCTCGCTCTCCGCCAGTTCGGCGTTTGCCCGGCGAAGCTCCGCGTTCAGCGCCTCGGAACTGGCAAGATCAGTGCGCGTGTCGGCGAGCTCGTATGTTCGCACCTCGGCATTCTTTGCGGCACGGCTCTCAGCGGCGGCAAGCTCAGCCCGCAGGCGTGCGTTCTCCGCTTCCAGCTCTGCCTCGTGCCGGCTTGATCTCGCGGTCATGCCCGCTCAAGGCCCTGGGGATGCCGCCGGCACGGCACCTCATCGCGGCCCGGTATGAAGGTGCGTTTCCCCGGCGGCCCGCACGGACGGGGTGATCCTCGCTGCCCCCGAGACAGTGCACATGCCACCGCGACTGGCCCTGTCCGGGATGCGCTCAATCCAAAGCGGTCCGATCAACACGTCTTCCCTGGTCATCGATAACAGGCGCGCCATTTTCCTTGCGGAAGGCGCCCTCCTGTGGAGCGGGCAGGATGTTCAGGACCGTCTCCGATGGCCGGCACAGCCGCACGCCAAGCGGGCTGACCACGATCGGGCGATCCATCAAAACGGGGTGCCGCAGCATCAGGTCGATCAGCGCGTCGTCAGCCCACTTGGCGTCATCGAGACCGAACTCCTCGTACGATGGCACTTCCTGGCGCAGCAGGTCACGCACGGGAATGTCCATGCGCCGGAGCAAGCCTACGAGCGTCTCGCGCGAGGGCGGTGCCTTCAGGTACTCGATGGTCTCCGGCTCCTCGCCACTGTTGCGAATGAGCGCCAGAACGTCGCGTGACGTGGCGCAGTTCGGGTCATGGTATATTGTGATCGTCACAGTGTTCCCCCGATCTGGACTGCCTCAGGGCAAGGACCCTGGCCCCACCGTGAGCCATCATCCGCCCGATGTCATGTCGCGCTGTTCCCCTCGGTCGCGCTGGTCTGCCTTAGAGTCGGCGGTACGTCCGGCAGGGCGGCGCGGGCCCCGCTCAGGGCCAGGCGTCGTCGGAACCGGCCAGCGTGAGGGGCCGCCGCCGAGGCTGCGCTTCGGCTGAGCAAGCCTTGCCCGCCGCGAAGACCATCAAGCCCTCTATTGGGCAGCGCCTCCTCGGCCTGTTTGAAGGTCACCATGCGGCCGGCCTCCTCGTCCCACAGCAGGTGGCCGGGCGCCGAGAAAGCCTCACGCAGCGTGACCACCCGCGCAGTGGCGAAGGCGGGGTGCGCGTCGTGGCAGGCCTCCAGCAGGTAATTCGGGATGCGCGGCGCGAAGTGGTGCACGTGATGGAAGCCGAGGCTCGCCGTCAACCACCGCAAAACCGCCGGCAATTGCAGGTAGGAGCTGCCCGCGAGTGACGCGGTCACTCGATCCCAGGCCGCGTGGCGCGCCCAATGCACCCCCTCAAAGCGGTGCTGCACCGAGAAGAGCCAGACGCCGGCGATGCTGGCCGGCACCATCACGGCGAGGACGCCGGCTGTCACCGGCCAGATGCCGAGCAGCGTCGAGAAGCTACCGTAAAAGGCGAGCAACGAAAGGTTCGTCAGGTGCACGCTGCGGTGCTCCCGGCCCCAGCCGACCGGTGCGTCATACGGGACACGGTAGAGCACGAGGAACACCAGGGGCGGGAATACCAGAAGCATGAGCAGCGGATGACGCAGGATGCGGTAGGCACGGCGCCGCCCGCGACCCATGGCCCGGTACTCGGCAGCAGTCTCGCAGGTCGAGTAGATGTCGGTGCCGCGGTCGCGGCGGTCGAGGTCGTTCCAGACCGCGTGGTGCCCGGCGTGCTGCCGTCGCCAGTGCCCGTAGGGCGTGAAAGTGAACAGCGAGCAGAGCCGCCCAACAAGGTCGTTGGCGCGCGGTGCGCGGAACAGCGAGCCGTGCCCGCAATCATGCTGCAGGGCGAAGACGCGCACCGTCAACCCTGCCGCCGGCAGGCCTAGCGCCAGCACCCACCACCAGCCCAAGGCGAGGCCGGCCTGCATCGCCGCGAGCAGCGCCAGCAAGGGCAGGAAGGTCGTGGCGAGTTGCCACGCAGCGGTGCGCGGTACTGCTGTCTGGAAGCGGAGGGCGACCGTTCTCAACTCATGCCGATCGGCACGGGTCTGCTCCGCAGGGGGACGGTTGGCGTCGGTGCCGGCGACCCCCGGCATCAGCCCCTGCCTTCGGGCCAGGTGACGAAGAGGCCGACGTCGCCGAGCACGCCGCCCGGGAAGTTCAGGATCCGGGCACCGAGCCCGAAGCCGCCCGGTCGCAGGGCGTCGTGCCAAAACTCGAGGAACACCCGCGCGCCGGCCGGCAGCGTGTCCTGCCAGCCGGGAAGGCGGTTGTTGATCCGCCGCCCGCCGTCCGTGCAGTAGTCGGAGGGGAACGACACCAGCATCACCTCCCGCTGACCGCCCTCGAACGCCGCCTTGACCTTCGAGATCGTGTCCACGCGGTCGGCGTCGGTCAGGCCGCGGGCCTCGAAGCGGCCGCGGTTGCCGGCCCGATGCTCGTCCTCCCGCCGCGCGGCCTCCACCGCCGCGGCCTCACTGCGCCGCTCCCGCTCATCCCGCGCCGCGTACATCGCGTCGAGGGACAGGGAGAAGAGTGGCCGGGAACCCTCGGCCGCGGGCCGGGCTCGCCGCCCGTTGCCCCGGGCACCGCCGGCATCGCTCGGCTGATCGGCATTCATCGGATGCGTCCTCGTCGGCTTGGGTTCCAGGCGGAGGCGCCCGCCGACATTACGCGCCACCGCCACCAGTTGCTGGGACCGGCCATTCGGTCTTCCGCCGTCCGACAGCGCTGGGTTCGGGGCCAGCCACCGGCAGACTGCTGAGGGAGTACCGCCTACGGCGACGCAGGAACGGCGTGGACGGCCCAGACCGGGGCAAAGCCCACGGTGCCGTAGACAGCCGTCAACATGACGGCGAGCGTCAGCGCGCAGGCCAGCATCATCAGGCGAAAGCGGCGCTCGGACACATGGCCGACAAGTCCGGCGGGGTTCGGTTGCATTCTGACCTCCTTGGCCGCGTGCTGCGGCGTTCACTCTCCACCTGACTGCTCCCCCCGGCGCCCTACCGAGCCGGCTTCACGACCCCACCGTGATGCGGTCCAGCACCTCGGTGACGCCGGGGGCCGCCCAGGCGATGCGCTCGGCCAGGTCGCGCTCGCGCCAGCTGGATACGCGCCCGCTCAGGACGACCTTGCCGCCGACCGCGCTGATCACGACTTCGGTCGCTCCCAGCGCGGCCTCGCGCACGAAGAGCGCCTCGATCCGGCCAGCGACGTCGCCGCTCTCCGCGTCGCCGCCGTAGGCCTCGGCGACACCGCGGGTGGCCTCGGTGGTCCGCCCATGCCGCTCCACCGCGACCAGGTTGGTGACCTCCACCACGCCCTCGATGCCGGCGGCCAGCCGCTCGGCGGCGGAGCGCTCCGCCTCGGTGCCGACCGAGCCACTCAGCGTGATCCGCCCCCGCGCGATCTTCATCAGGATGCACTCGCGTCGCAGCGGGGCGGCCGAGAAGAGGGCCGGAAGCGCCCGTTCGGCGATTGCCTCGTCCGACCCGTCGGCCTCCGGCGGGAGGCGGACCTCGATCCGTGGTGCGACGGCACCGGCCTGGGCCTGCATCCGCCCGCGGCCGGGTTCGGTTTGGGCCGCCGGCGGCTGGGCCGCGACCCCATGTGTGGCAGTGGCGTTGCCCGCCCGCTGCGCTGGCGTGCCCTGCGTTCCGGGCCGTGCGGGCGTCTCGTCCATGTTCGGCCTGATCCTGTCCTCGCCCATAACGGCCTCTCCCGCCGAACTGCGTTCCGCCGCTAGCGCTTCTTCGCAGGCGCGGGCGCGGTGGCCTGCGCCCGCGCGGTCGCGAAGGGGGACGCGGCGGCGATGACCTTCGCCTTCGGCTGCTTGGGCTTCTTCGCCTCCCGGCTGCTCCGCTTCTGACCCTTGGCCATGGCTCTCTCCTGTGATCGGGGCGCACGGCGGCGCCGGCCGTCCCTGGGGCATGGTGGATACGCGGCCAGCGCCAGTGGCCTCGTTCGGGCCGCTCAGCGGGGAAGCCTCAGGGCGCTGCCCTTGTGCCGCATCCAACGGACCGCACCGCGGGCGGACGCGAGCGCGGCCAGCGCGGCACACGACATCAAGGCGATGCCGGATATACCGATGTGGCCAGAGGGGCGTTCCGACCTGAGCTGACTCGCCCTCGCGTGACGATCCGCGGCCCATCGCACCGGGTCGCGGGCCTTGGCGGCATGCTCCGGCATGCCCTCGTTCTCGCTCCGCTCCTCGGCGGTGCGGTCGGCGATCTCGTCGTTGAGCTTCGCGTTCATGACGGCTGTCTTTCCAAACGGCACATTCGGCCGCGTTGATCGCGGCCCGGCGCATGCTCGCGGTACGCAACGGTCCGAGCGGTCGCGGGTAAAGTGCCTGTCCACATGAGATCGTGATTCGGGCCCGGGAATCACAGTATGCGAGGAAGCACCATCGCGTGCTCTCCGGCGGCCTCCGCGCCGGGCGAGGACATTGAGGAGGCATCCGTGCCGCCGTGCTCCCTTCCCGCTGGCCCCTGCCGGGACCGGGCACGAGGTCCCCCGGACTTGCCGCATAGGAGGCCGCACTGCGCCCCGTGATGCTCTCCGCCCTCATGGTCCTGGCGGTTCCGGGCACCAGCACCGCGGCGGCCGTTCCGGCCGGTGTGTGGCTCATCGACGAGAAGGCGGCCGTGCAGATCTTCGACTGCAGCAGTCAGTTGTGCGGCCGGATCCTTTGGATGCTGACGCCGCGTGATCCCCAGGGCCAGATCAATCGAGACCGGCACAATCCCGACCCGGCGCTGCGGCAGCGCCCGCTGTGCGGGCTGACCGTCCTCTGGGGCCTGCGCCCCGCCGGCCCCGACCGCTGGGGAGGCGGCTGGTTCTATAACCCGGACGACGGGAAGACGTACCGGGTCTCGGCAGAACTCCGATCCGCCGACCTGATCGTGGCGCGGATCTATGTGGGGATCCCGCTCTTCGGCGAGACGAAGACCCTGGTCCGGGTCGCGCACGGCACATCGGAGGGATGGTGCTGAGCAGGAGAGGCGGGCCCGCGGCACGACCGGCGCCACCGGACCGGCCCCGCCCCGGTTCAGCCCATGTCCCCGCCGTCGGAGGCCGTCGGCGACGACGGGATCGCCAGGGCTCCGGGCCTGATAGCCGCCGGCGCGCGGCTGCGCCGCTTCGGGGAGGCACCACGCCGCCCGGAGGGCGGCGAAGGACGGAAGGATGATGGTAGGCACCCCGGCCGGACCTGCATCCGTCCGGCGGCCTTTCGCGGCGACGAAGCGGCAGCACCGTTACAGCGCCAGTGCCTCGGCCTCCCAGGGGCCGCGGGCGAAGTGGACCACCTCGAAAGTCTCGTCGTCAGCCCAGAGGACGCTCAGCACCTGCGTCCCGGCGCGCCACACATCGAGGCCGTAGGGCAGGTCCGGTCTCGTGCGCTGCCGCTCAAGGGCATGCCGGTAGCCCGGCGACGACGCCTCGCCCGGCGACAGGTCGTTGAACGGGGTCCAGTGCTCGACGGTCCAGGCTTCCGTCCGCAGCGCGACCAGCCTGACCGCGCCGCTCTGGACCTCCAGGGTGCCGCAGTCGCGGACGAGCGGCAGGAGGTGGTCGCGGATCGCCAACGCCGGGCCGTCGCCGGAAGACACGAGCCTCAGGGTCATGCACCCCTCCACCAGAGTGTTGTCATCGGATCGGCTGACCATGCCGGAGCCAACGCCCGGGCACCCCACCTGCTTCCTTCACCCCTTCGCAAGCGGAATCTGCCCCTGTCCGCGGCCATCCTGCCTGGCCCCGGCCGTCCGATGCCCTCACCGGCCGTCCGCGACGGCGAGACGATCGCCGCCGCCGCGGGCCAGCCAGGCCAGCAGCGCGAGGCCGCCCGCCGCCGAGAGGACGGACGCGCCCAGGATGCCCAGCTTGGCGGCGTCGAGCAGCGCGCCCTGGAACGCCAGGCCGGCGATGAACAGTGCCATGGTGAAGCCGATGCCGGCGAGCATGCCGCCCCCGGCCAGCGCGCCCCAGCCGAGCTCCGCCGGCCGCGCCGCGAGGCCCGAGCGCACCGCCAGCCAGGCGAAGGCTACCACACCGATGGGCTTGCCGAGCACGAAGCCCGCCACCACGGCCAGGACGACGGAGTCCGTGAGCGCGTCGAGGGAGAGCGGCACCCCGGCGTTGGCCAGGGCGAAGAGCGGCATGACGCCGAAGGCGACCCAGGGGTGCAGCGCGGCCTCGAACCGCTCGACCGGGGACAGCGCCTCCCGCGCCGCCTTCCCGGCCGAGCGTAGCGCCCGGCGGTCCTCGGCGTCGCCGCTCCAGGGGCCGCCGCCGCCCGGCGGATGGGCAAGGACCCGCCCCAGAATGGCGCGCAAGCGCCGGTCGCTCACCCAGCCGCGGGTCGGAGTCATCAGCCCGAGCGCCACGCCGGTGACGGTGGGGTGAATCCCCGACGCGTCGATGGCGAGCCAGACCAGGACGCCAGCGAGCACGTAGACCGGGACGCTCCGCACGCCGAGCAGCGCCATGCCGCGGACCACGGCAAGGCCGACACTGCCGACCGCGAGCGCGGCCCAGTCAAGCGCGCCGCTGTAGCCGATCGCGACGACCAGGATGGCGCCGAGGTCATCCACCACCGCGAGCGAGAGCAGGAAGACGCGCAGCCCTTGCGGGGCGCGTCGCCCCAGGAGCGCCAAGCAGCCGATGACGAAGGCGGTGTCCGTCGCCATCACCGTGCCCCAGCCACGCTCGCCAGGCTGGCCCAGCTGCAGCGCAAGGTAGAGCGCCGCGGGCGCCAGCATGCCGCCCAGCGCGGCTGCGACGGACAGCGCGGCGACGCGAGGGTTCCTGAGCTCGCCCAGGACCAGCTCGCGCTTGAGCTCCAGCGAGACGACGAAGAAGAACAGCGTCATCAGGCCGTCGTTGATCCAGTCCCTCGTCGGGTGCACGAGCGCCAGCGGGCCGAGCTGGACGCCGATGGGCGTCTCCCAGGCGGCGAGGAAGCCGGCGGCCAAGGGCGAGTTGGAGAGCGCCAGCGCCGCGGCGACAGCCAGGAGGAGGACCAGGCCGCCGGCGGTCTCGATGCGCAGGAACCGTGCCAGCGGCCCGGTGACCCGGTCGATGGGCTCCCTGGGCAGCCGGCTGAGCCGCGGGTCGCCTTTCTGGTCTCGACCCATCCCTGCCACCCCCGACGACGATCTTCGGGATATGGTGACGCCATCGGACCGCCGCAGCGCGCGGACGGCAGGCGCGGAATTAAGGCGCGCGTGTCGTGGACCGGAGCGCGCATGTCTGCGACCCGATGGGGAGAGGTTGGTCCGTTGCGGCCGCGGGCATGTATGCTCCGACCCGAGATGCTGGCGCGCAGGCCCACTTCCGCCGTGCTGGACGAGCTGCTCGGCGAGGCGCCGACCGCGCAGGTGACGCTGGACTGGCTGATGGCGAGGCTGGGCGACCGTTCCTTCGGCCTTGTCCTGCTCCTCCTGGCGCTCCTCGGCCTGCTCCCCGGGGTGTCCGCGGTCGCCGGCGTGCTGCTCATGGTCCCCGCGGCACAGATGATCCTGGCGCGCCCCGGCCCGGTGTTCCCCCGCCGCATCGCTGCCCGACGCTTCGAGGCACGGCGGCTGGCCCGAACGGTCCGCCGGATCGTGCCGGCGCTGCGCTGGCTGGAGCGATTCATCCGCCCGCGCTGGACCACGCCCTTCGAGGCGACGAAGCGCGTGGTCGGCGCCGTCGTCCTGCTGCTGGGTGGTGCCCTCCTCGCCCCGGTGCCGCTGAGCAATGTCCCGCCCGCCTTGGCCATCACCCTGATCGCCTTCGCCTACCTGGAGGAGGACGGGATCCTGCTCTGCGCCGGGCTGGCGGCAGGCCTTGCCATGCTCGCGGTCGCCGCAGCCGTCGCCTGGGAGACGTTGAGCACAACCGGTTGGGTGCCGAGTATGCTGTAAGGGCTCATCGGAAGCCCACTCGGGGTCGAATTGCCCTTCAGGGCCTTCGACCAGTGTTGCCTGGGACGTGCTGCCGGACAGGAGGAGCTGCACCGTGACCATCATCGTCTCCGTGAAGATCAACGACGGCATCGTCATGGCGGCGGACAGCGCCG
Organism: Teichococcus rhizosphaerae; assembly: GCF_002631185.1. GTDB lineage: Bacteria > Pseudomonadota > Alphaproteobacteria > Acetobacterales > Acetobacteraceae > Pseudoroseomonas > Pseudoroseomonas rhizosphaerae. The sequence continues at coordinate 9,101 of NZ_PDNU01000035.1, forward strand.
GAACCATGGGCAGCGGGCAAATTTACACCCATGCCAACAAGATCACGAATCTCTGCGCGGGCCTGCCCGTCGGCGCGATGTCCACCGGTGCGGGCGGCATCGGCAACGAGTCCGTCGAGACCCTGCTGAAGGATCTGCGGCGGCGCTTCGATGGGCGTGACCCTGCATATCCGGAGTGGCGGCTGGACCCGGCGAGTTACACTATGGAGCGAGTCGCCGGGCGGCTGCGCAGCTTTCTGTTCGAAGAGAAGGCGGCGCCCTGCCCGGAACCGGCCAACCTCCAGCTTCGTCTCTGCGGCTATTCCGCCGGCCGGCCGCTCGCCGAGGTTTGGGAGGTGAGCATGACCGGGCAGGACTGCCCGCCGCCGCGGCGGATCATGGAGGAGACCGGCTTCGGCGTGATGTGGGACGGGCAGTATGAGGCGCTCAACCGGCTGATCCTCGGCCTTGGCTTCGATATCGGCCACGCTCTGGTGAAGCACGGTGTGCAGCCACAGGAGGCCGGCCGGCTGCAGGAGGAGTTGGTCCGCGACCTCTACGCGACGCTGTCGGTTCCCGCCATGCCCATTCAGGACGCGATCGACCTGGCACGCTTCCTGGTCGAGACCACGATCGGCTTCGTCCGCTTCGCCGTCTTCCTGCCGAAGAGCGTGGGCGGCGCGGTCGAGATCGCCGCCATTACCAAGCACGAAGGCTTCCGCTGGGTGCAGAGGAAGGGCTTCTACCCCACAGGAATCCTCCAGGAAGACTGAGTCCGCACCAACGCGGGGACGCGGGCGCCGCACACGGCCTCGCCGCGCGCCCTCCGGCACGGCTCGCCCAGCGCCCCGCAGCGCGTTGCCCACCGAGGCCGACGCACCCCACATGCAGGCCGCCGCCCACCACGGCGGTTCATCCGCGGAGCCCCGATGCTCGATCTCGCCGTCGTCCTGGTCCTGATAGTGCTGAACGGGGTCTTCGCCCTCTCGGAACTCGCAGTCGTCTCCGCCCGACGGAGTCGCCTACACGCCATGGCCGAAGCGGGCCGCCCTGGGGCCAGCGCCGCCCTGGCCTTGGCCGAGGAGCCCGGACGCTTCCTCTCCACCGTCCAGATCGGAATCACGCTGGTCGGCATCCTCGCCGGCGCCTTCTCCGGTTCCGCCCTCGGCGGCCGCCTCGCCACCTGGCTGACGGGCCTCGGCCTGCCTGTGGCGGTGGCGGAGCCGCTGGGCTTCGGTCTCGTCGTCGCCCTCGTCACCTATCTCTCGATCGTGGTGGGGGAGCTGGCGCCCAAGCGCCTGGCGCTCCGCCACGCCGAGGGGCTGGCCTGCGCCGTCGCCCCAGCCATGACGATCATTTCGCGCATCGCCGCGCCGGTCGGCTGGCTGCTCGATGCCTCGACCGACCTGGTCTTCCGCCTGCTCGGCCGCGCCGAGGCGCCGGAGGAGAGAGTCACGGAGGACGACCTGCGCGCGCTTGTCGCCGAGGCCGAGCGGACCGGGGCGATCGAGACTGCCGAGCGGCGCATGATCGCGGGCGTCCTCAGGCTCGGCAACCGGCCGGTGCGCGGCGTGATGACACCCCGCGGCGAGGTGGACTGGCTCGATGCGACCGCCGGCGAGGCGGCGGCGCACGCCGTGCTGACGCGGACCGCGCATTCCCGCCTGCCGGTCGGCGAGGGCTCGACCGAGGCCATGCTGGGTGTCGTGCAGTCGCGCGAGCTGCTCGCGGCGCTGCTGGTCGGGCGGCCGCTCGACCTGCGGGCCGCAGCGCGGCGGGCGCCGGTGGTGCCGGACACGGCGGACGCGCTCGACGTGCTCGCCACCCTCCGCGCGGCCGAGGTGCCGATGGCGCTGGTGCACGACGAGCACGGCCATTTCGAAGGCATCGTGACGCCGACCGACTTGACCGAAGCCATCGTCGGCGCGTTCCGCTCGGACGCAGAGCCAGGCGACGGGCCGGTGGCTGTGCGGCGTGAGGACGGTTCCTGGCTGCTGGCTGGGTGGATGCCGGTGGACGAGATGGCCGAGCTGATCGGGCTCGCCCTGCCGGAAGAGCGCAGCTACCACACCGCCGCCGGCTTCGTGCTGACCGCCGCGGGCCGCCTGCCACCGGTCGGTGAGGCGGTGGAGGTGCAGGGCTGGCGCTTCGAGGTGGTAGATATAGATGGCCGGCGGATCGACAAGCTGCTGGTGGGGCCGATGCGCGCGGCAATCGCACCCGCTGCGAGGCGGCCCGGAAGCGGCCTGCTGGCCGGGTGAAGAGTTGGGCTGCGGGGCAATCCGTGTCCATCCGCGGTAGCCACCTGGGTGATGTCCGGGCCGGGGCGTTCAGCCCCAGGTCCAGCAAGTCACCACGCAGTGGGGAACAATTGACATGATCGGAACCAGGGAACTTTATGCGAGTGCCAACGGCGACCGGTGGCTCCTCGCACGTGATTCCAGCTCCGGGCGGGTGTTCGTGCGGCACGAGCCCAGTGTCGCGTCGGGAGGGCAAAGGGCGGAGTTCGAGATCGGCGATTTCCTGGTCCGAGGCGGCCAGGGACCCGAGCACCAGGCTTTGCTGCGCCTGATCGGGACCCTGGTCGAAGACGGCGCGAGCAACTGAGGCGCGCGCCGCAATACGGCCGCCGGTGACATGGCGCGAGTTGGCCGCGTAGCTGGATTGCGGCAACTAGTACGAGGCGGCGGCACCCTGCGAATGCTCCAGGAAGAAGCGGAGCATCTCGCGTGAGGCATCGGGCCCGCGCGGATCGGTGTAGGAGCCGGCGGGGCTCCCGCCCGACCAGGCATGGCCGCCGCCATGGATGAGCCACTGCTCGAGTACGGTCAGCCCTGCGGCATTGGCGTACACGGTGCGGCTGTAGGCATGCCCGCCCACCACTTGGCCGCGCTGGATCTCGGTCCGGAGCTCGCTGGCCGCCGCGGCGCCCGACTGCGCGATGACCTGGTCGCCATTGCGGGGGTGCACGGTGGTGTCCCGGTCGGCGTGGAAAACGATGGTCGGGATCACCCGCTGCGCCTCAGCGGACTGGAGAGGCGCGGCAGCCGCGCCCTTCCGCATGGCAGCGAAAGCGGAGGGGAGATCGCGTGCCGCCCCGCAGGCCAGGCCGGAATGCACCCCGGCCGCGGCGTAGAGCTCGGGATAGGCCTGCCCCAGGATGGCGGCCGCCGCCCCGCCGGCCGACAGCCCGGCGACGTAGACCCGTTGCGGGTCGACCGCGTGCTCGCGCATGACCTGCCGGGTCATGCCCGCGATCAGCGAGGGCTCCCCCTGGTCGCGCCGCTGGTCGCCCGGGCTGAACCAGTTCCAGCACTTCTGGGCGTTGGCGGAGCTCGGCTGCGCCGGGTAGAGGACGAGGAGGTCATGTTCCTCGGCGAGGGCGTTCATGCGTGTGCCGGCGGCAAAGTCGTCGGGCGACTGGGTGCAGCCGTGCAGCATGACGACCAGCGGCACCGGTCTGCCGCGATGGGTGCTGGGGATGTACAGCTTGTAAGCGCGGCTCCCGGCTTCGGCGGCGAAGGACCCCGCCCCGAATCGGGCCCCCTCGGGCATCGGTTCGGGCGTGGCCGCCGGTGCATGCCGTACCAACCCGTCCAGCCCCTGCCCCAGGGCGTCCTGGCTCACCTGGTCGAGGAAACCGCGCAGGGCCTCCGGCATCTGCGGCAGGGCGGCCTTGCCCATGCCGGCGGCCGACCACGGGCCGGCAGTCGGGGCTGGCTTGGCATCCGACACTTCACCGGTCTCGGGGTGCACGTCGATGATGCGCGGCAACCATGCGGTCGGGGTGCCGACGATGCCATGGGGTGTGGTCGCGGCAGGGCCAGTCGCCGCATTGCCCTGCACGAGACGCTGCAGCAGTGCGGACGCTTCGGCGAGCCGGCCTTCGCGGGTGAGGCGGGTTGCCTCGAGCATGTCCTTCGGGAGAATCGCGTTCATGTCTGATGCTTTCAATGCGCGGAGCCAGGTCAGCCTTCCTCGCAGGGAGGCTCGCTCTGCACTCCGTCGTGGAATGCCGATGGTGGAAACTGTCAGCCGCCGTCCTGCTACTGGGCGGCAGTCAGCGGCGTGCCGTGCGTCCCGGGATGATCAGCGGGTGCGGTCGGCCAGGGCGGCCTTCACCGCGGCGCTGGCCTGGAGTGCGCCCAGGACGGAGACTGAGGCAATCGTGGCCCGGGCCAGTTCAGGCGTGACATCCGCCGCGATGGTGGCAAGGCCCAGCACGCGGATGTGGAGCATCTGCCCGGCCTCTTGCGCCGCCTCGAGGTCCTCGCGGCTGTAGTGCCGCAAGCCGAGGTCCAGGTTTTTCCGTACGACCGACTGCTTGGCCGCATCGGCGTGCCGCTCGATCTGGTTGCGGATGGCGGTGCGGATGAAGTCGGTACGATTGGAGTAGAAGCCGTCCTGCACCAGCAGGTCGATATGGCCGAGGTCGACATAGCCGAGGTTAATGGTGATCTTTTCGGTGTCACCGCCAGCTTTGGGTCGCAGCTCGTGCACGTTGCCTGTCATCCAAGCGCCATCCCTTCACCATCCATGTGGATGGTAAATAGTGAACGGATCTAATGCATTCAAGCCCTCTCACAGAGGGGCGTCCTGCTTCACGGGGGCGGGAAGCGGCAGCGTCGCAGAACGCCCTCACTTTCCACGCCTCCCGTCCATCCCTGCGTGCCGCGACGACGTCGCAATCACGGCCGCACCGCTCACCATCAAGCAGTTCGCCGCTTTGTGGTCCGGACCGAGAGCGTAGCCGGACCGCGGTCGAGATCGCCGGCGGTGGGATGTTTACCGCCCTCACCCGGACTCTGTCGGTGGTCCAGGCCGCGGCGTCGAGCTCGATCCGCCCGTCGAAGCCGACGGTTCCGATACGTGACAGCCGCGGTCGCGAAGGCATTCCGAGGACAGCGCTTGGTCCGCAGCATGCCTGCTGTCATGCTGATTCCTGCACCGATGCGGAGGACGCCGGCGATGGCCCGCAGGACAACGGCTGCTGAACCGAAACGCCTTCCAGGCCGCAAGCCTGGCCCGGACCAGCGCGAAGAGCTGCTGCGCATCTGGGGTCACGTTGATGACGATGGCCGCAAGCTGATCCTGTTCGTCGCCAGGCAGGTGGCGCGCGAGCAGGGTCTGGTGTCGCCGAACACGCCGCTGCTGATGACGGATCGCGTGTTCTGAAGCCCTACGGCACCCGCCGCTTCGTCACCGCCACGGACAGCGTGGCCGGGCCTAGATCGAAGCTGGCCGAGGGCGAGATGTTCCTTGCCATCACCCGGACCGTGTTGTTGGTCCAGGCCGCGGCGTCGAGTTCCATGAAGCGGGTCGAGGAGGCCAGGGACGCATCGGCCAGGTCGCCCTGCCGGCAGCCAGTAATCGTCACATCGAGCAGGCTGGTCGCCCCCGGGGCCAGGTTGGGCAGGTTCAAGGACACCTCCGCGGCGAACTCCCACTGACCCACCGGCAGGGTAGGCGTGCAGCAGAGCAGCGTCGGGGCGTGCTCCGGCAGACCGTAGAGGCGCAGCGCCTCGAGCTCGACTTGGTCGTCGAAGCCGACGATGCCGATCTGCTAGAGTGGTGGTCTCGATGGCATTCCGCGGAGGGCGCTGGCGATGGCTCGCAGGACGACGGTCGCTGAACCGAAGCGCCTTCCAGGCCGCAAGCCTGGCCCGGACCAGCGCGAAGAGCTACTGCGCATCTGGGGCCACGTCGACGATGATGGCCGTAAGCTGATGCTGTTCATCGCACGTGCGGTGGCGCGTGAGCAGGGGCTGGTGCCACCAAATACGCCGCTGCTGATGACGGATCGCGTGTTCTGAAGCGCTACGGCACCCGCCGCTTCGTCACCGCCACCGATAACGTAGCCGGGCTGAGGTCGAAGGTGGCGCTGGGTGAGATGTTCCTTGCCATCACCCGGACCGTGTTGTTGGTCCAGGCTGCGGCATCGAGTTCGATGAAGCGGGTGGAGGAGGCCAGGGCCGCGTCGGCCAGGTCGCCCTGCCGGCAGCCGGTCACTGTCACATCGAGCAGGCTGGTCGCGCCCGGGGCCAGGTTCGGCAGATCCCAGGAGACCTCCGCGACGAATTCCCGCTGGCCCACCGGCAGGGCCGGCGTGCCGCATAGCAACGAAGGCGCCGCCTCTGGCAGGCCGTAGAGCCGCAACGCCTCAAGCTCGATCTGCCCGTCGAAGCCGACGATGCCGATCTGCGCGAAGGCCACCGCCTCCGCCAGCCGCACCGTCATCCGGCGGTTCAGCGAGGCGTCCGCCATCACCGCGCCGCCGGTCCAGGCCTTGGACGGGATGTTCCACTGCATGGTGGTCAGCGAAGCGAGCACGTCGCCAGCGATGTTCTCCCGGATGACCATGCCAGCGTCGAAGCAGCGGACGAACAGCCGCCCGCCATCGGCACCGCCGACCAGCCAGTGGGCGAGCGCGAACTCCTTGGCCGCGCGGGTATCCACCACAAAGGCGAAGCCCTTCTGCGCATCGAGCAGCAGCCCGCGGGAGGTGGCCGCGATGCCGTCCAGGCCGTTGAAGGACAGGGCCGCCAGGCTGGTGGCGGCGGTGGTCGAGGTGGCGACCGCGGCCAGGCCCTCCACCCCGACCTCAGTGGCGCTGTGCCGGAAGGCGGCCGTGCGCAGGTTCGGCACCGCCCCGAGCAGCCGCAGATGGCGCGAGGCCGGGGCACGGTGGCGGTTGAGGACGGCGTTGCCGCAGCGGGTGGCGGTCGCGGTGTAGTCGATCCCAACCTGATAGGTGTTCGCCCAGGCCACCTCATACTCGCAGTCCTGCGCCGCCCCGGTGTGCCGGGCCACAATCGGCGAGCAGGCCTCCATCCGCAGCGCCCGGCCGATGATGGCCGAGCCGTTGGTCTCATTCAGGAAGGGGATCGCCACGTTCGGGTCGAGCTGGCGCAGTTCGAAGTTTGGCGCGTCGAAGACGTGCCGGTTGTGGTTGGTGTAGGCCCCCGGCTCGGCCGAGAGGCGGATGCCGAAGCGGTCGAGCGTGGGGTTGATGCCGGTCGCCACGGCGAAGTGGCCGCCGTAGTAGCGGACCGAGGTGTTCCAGGCGGTCGCGGTGGCACAGCGGATGTCGAGGCCGATGCGGTTGTTGAGGAAGCGGTGCAGGTAGAGCGTGCTGTCCTCGAAGCCGCGGCCGTCCCCGAGGGTCCGCAGGCCGATGGTGAAGCCCTGCACCAGGCGGACATCGAGCACGCTGGCATCGAGGTTGCGGGCCAGGATGCCGATATCGGCCTCGCTGCTCCAGTCGGACTGGGTCTGCCGCACCACCTGCAGGTTGGCATACAGCTTCTCGCCGTTGCGGACCGTCCCGCCATCGCCGAGGGTCAGCACCGTCGCGGGTGCCGTGCCGGTGTAGCGGAGCACTCCGCGCATGATCAGGCCGCGGGCGCCACCCCCGAGCACCACGCCGGCGGAGACGTTCCAGGTGCCGGGCGGGATCATCGCCATCTTGCCGTCGGCGGCGGCGCGGTCGAAGGCGGCCTGAATGGCGTCACGGTCGTCGGCCACGCCGTCCCCGAGCCCGCCGAAGTCGCTCGGCAGCACCGCCTCGCGGTCGCGGAGATACTTGGCGAAGTCGGTCTTGCTGAGGTTGGCGTTGAGGACCAGCAGGTCGTCGATGCGGGCGGGCATGCCGTCTGTCCTCGTGGGGAGAGCTGGTCTGGCGCTTGCCAGGGGACGGCTCGCCGCGGGTATGCTGCGCGCCGGAGGAGCGGGACATGGATCAGCCCGAGGACGCCCTCGCCCAGTCCGAGCGCCATGTCCGCGAGGCCGAGGGGCACGTTGCCCACCAGCTCAGGGTCATCGCGGAGTTGGACCGGGACAATCATCCGCGGGCTGCCGCCCTGGCCCGGGAGGTGCTGGGCACCCTCCAGAGGAGCCTCGAACTGGCGCGCGAGCATCTGCGGTTGGAGCAGGAGGCGCGCGACCTCAGGCCGTGAGCTACCGAACGCCCCCCTTCTTCCTGCTCAGGGGAGGCGTGGCGGTGTCGGCCAGCTCACTACAGGGCGGTGGCAGAGACGGGCCCGGCCAGGGCCGACACGTTCCCCTCGGCCGAGACGGCGCGCAGCCAGTACCAGCGGGTCTGGCCGGCGGTGAGGCCGGTGCGGTCGAAGAATAGGCTGGTCGGCTCGGCCGCAAGCTTACTGGCCGCGGCCAGGCTGTTCGAGGTGGCCTCGAACAGCTGGAGCCGGACCGCATCGGGTGGAAAGCCACCGCTAATGCGGATCCCGCCGGCAATGCCGGTCGCGGTGGGCGCGGAGACGGCAGCCGGCACCAGGGCCTCGCGCCAGCCCGAGACGGCGCCGCTGCGGGCCACAGCGCGGGCCCGGAAGGCGGTCGGCTCGGCGGTGGGGATGGCGGCCGCGGTGGCGCCCAGCCCCGCCCCGTAGCCCTGCCAGGCAGCGACCGTGGCCGGCAGGAACTCGACCTCGTAGCCGGCCAGATGCGCGCTCGGGACCGCCGACCAGGACACCGCCAGGGCGGCAAAGGAGGTCATGGTCGGGGTAGCGACGGCGATGCTGGCCGGCGCGGCGATGACGCCGGGGTTGGGCAGCACCACGGAGGGGCTCTCGCCGGTGGCGCGCTCGTCGGTGGCCGGATCCCAGTCCCAGACGGCGGCGTCCTCCTCGGCCAGGGTCAGGTTCACCCCACCGTCCGGCGACAGCGACCAGCCAGTGACGCGCGCCGGGAAGGGCACCAGGCGATCAAGCGCGACCATCGCCCCCTCCCAGGGGCGCAGCCGCAGGGCAGAGAGGTTGGCCGGGAAGGCCACCTCGCGCTGGCGGCGATTGCGCTCGAGCTCGGCCTTCATGATCCGCTGCACCGTGCTGACCGAGGTGGTGAGCGGGAACTCCATGTCGCGGTAGATCGCCTCGCCGCCGTCCTCGGCGACGTAGTTGCTCGCCAAGAGCGGCGGCGCGTCCGTTGGCTGCCAGTTGGCGGCCGGCTCGACATAGACCGCGCGCACGCCGTTGAAGAGGTCGCGCCGCGGCCGGCTGCCCTGGATGGTCACGTCGCCGCGCAGGTCATCGCTGGTCAGCGTCGCCGCGGGCAGCGCGGGGGCGCCGGCGTGGATGAAGAAGCGCCCGCCCGAGACCACCAGGGCGCCGGCCATGGCCGAGACCAGCTTGCGGGTGATGGCGAGCTTGCCCTCGCCGAGCGAGACGCGGCCGTTGCAGGTGTAGCGGCGCTCGTAGACGCCGCGCCGGGTGCCGACCAGCTCGTCGCAGACATTGGCCGCGGCGATCAGGGCGGGGATGTCGATGTCGGCCCAGGACGCTCGCCAGCCGAAGGGCGCGGTCAGGTACCAGGCGAGGCAGAGCGCCGGGTTGTCCGACCACCCAACCTGGCCGGTGCGCGGGTCGAGGATGGTGTCGGCCCCTTCCACCAGGGCCGCGATGTTGGGCGGGCCGGAGGGGAAGGCCTCGGCGGTGAGCTTCAGCCGGATCGCGATGTAAGCCCGACCGCGGCCGCGGTGCTCGGTCGTCCACTTGCCGCCGGTCTCGGCGATCAGGTTCGCATTGGCCGCCTGGTCGGGGGCGCCGAGATGGCGGTCGATGCGCACCAGCCCGGCATAGGAGGCATCGGTCTCCGACTTGTCGCCGAGGAACACCTCGCCGATCGCGCGCACGCTGTGCCCGGCCAGCACCACCACGGCGTAGAAGTGGCCGTCCTCCCGCCCCTGGTCGTCGGGCGCCGAGTGCAGGAAGACGATCGGCCCCGAGACCTTGCAGCGGCCGAAGACGATCTGGTGCTCGGTGATGGGCTGGCGGAAGGACTGCGTCCGGCCGGCGCCGGGGGCGCTGGCGTCGAAGCCGGGTGCGGCCGGGATGGACGGGGCGCTCGGCCTCTTGGCGGGGAAGATCGCCTGGCCCGCCGCGGTGACGACCAGGGCGGCGCCGGCGCCGACGAGCGCGCCGATGACGCCGCCGCCCACCGCGGCGGAGGCGACGCCGGAGGCCACGACGGCGATCAGCGGGACGGCGGCGGGCATCAGCCGATCCTCCAGGCGGTGGTGCAGTCGGTGAGCGGCGCGCGCAGCAGGCCGCGGGGGCCGACGAAGGCGGCGCGGCCACCGTCCACCGCCACGCCGAGGCGCGGCGGATCGGCGGCCAGCACCACGTCGCCGGGTCGGGCGAAGGCGGGCGGGACCCGCGGAAAGCCGGCGCTGTCGGCCGTGGCTTCGAGCGAGGGCCGCACCCGCATGACGGGTCGGATCCCGGTGACCGCCTCCACCGCGGCCAGGGCGAAGCGGCCGCAGTTCCAGCGGTGAGCGTCGAACGGGCGCGCCTCGGCAGCCGACAGCAGGGCCGCCAGCCGGGCCGGCCAGTCCGGGCGGCGACTCATCGTGCCGGCAGCTTGATCTCGGCCTCCTGCAGCGCCGGGACGAACTCGAAAAAGCGGTCGCCCGGGTACTCGGCCTGCTGGTCGGCGTCGGTGTAGCGGCGCACCTCGGCGCGCTCGAGGTCGACCAGGCGGCTCTCGCAGGTGAGCGAGACCCGCGGTTCGGCCCCGTCCACCACCTCCATGGTGTCCATCAGCCCCGCCCAGAGCGGGAACGGGTCGGCGACAAAAGCGCCCCCCTCGTCCAGCAGCGCGCCCCAGAGCCGGGCCGGGCGGAGGCGGAAGCTGCGCTCGGCGAGCGCGATGTCGACCACCTCCTGCGGCACCGGCGAGAGCACCAGGGTCAGGCGCACGGCGCGCAGCTCGACCGTCTCCTCCACCTCGGAGATGGCGCCGATCGAACCCACGCCCTCGAAGACCATGCCGGCCCAGTGCAGCGGGCCGAGCCCGGTCCAGGCGCGGAAGGGGCCGGAGGCGAAGTCGAGCTCGACCAGCACCACCGGCGCGGCGGTCTTGGCGGTGGCGGCCGCGGCTGCCTGCGGGTGTAGCCGCGGCGTGGCAGTGATGCCGTCCATCTACAGGGCTTCCTCGAGGCGGAGGGAGATGCTGGTGAAGCGGCCGGGCCGGGTGGGATTGGCGGCCTCGTCGTCGGAGACCAGCCGCATGGCGACGGTCGGCCGGCTCAGCACCAGCGGCTCGGCCAGGGCGGCCGCGGTGCGCAGCGGCGGGGCGATCGGGATGGTGGCGGTGCCGGCGCCGGAGGCGGTCACCGCCTCGGTCGCCATGTAGAGCCGGCCACCGAGGCCGAGGTAGTCGCCCGCCCCGACCGCCACCGCACCGGGCCACCAGCCCGCGGTCTGGATCGACAGCGCCCCGCGCGGCGCCCCGGCCGCCAGCGCCGGCGTGCCGGATCCGACCACCAGCCCGGTGCCGTCGGTGAACAGCGTGGCGTCCGAGAATGAATAGGGTCCCGAGGGGACCTGGCCCTGGCTGCGCGGATCGCCGGTGCGGTACTCGCGCCGCCAGTCCCAGATCCGCACCGTGTTCAGCGAGCCGGCCAGCGCCGCCAGCAGGCCCTCCAGCAGCCCGGCGCGGGTCGGGCTCAGCGGGTCGAAGCTCGCCTCCGCCACCCAGCGTGCCCCTTCCCTGCGCATCACCTGCGTCGCACGGGTGACCGGCGAGACGAAGCGGGTGGTGTTGTGCTGCAGGTAGAAGGTCAGGCGCGTCGGGCGCAGCGCCTCCGGCCAGGCGTACTCGACCATCGCCGCTACCCCCGCACCGTCTCGTAGGCCGACCCGCCGCGGCGGATCGCGTCCAGCGTCATGGCCGAGGCCTGCCGGGCGATCTGCCCGGCCAGCAGCCGCAGCCGGGCCTCGACGCCGGCGTCCGCCCCGCGCGCGTCGATGTTGATGGTCTGGTGCACCACCGGGCCACCCGGCGCCGTGCCGTTCGGCAGCACCGTCCCGCTCTGGCGTGGCACGAACCACTCGGGCCCGCGCTCGCCGACGACGTAGGGCTGCCCCGCCGTGACCGGCCCGCCCTCGGCGCGGAACAGCCCGCCGAGCCAGGAGCCGATGCCGCTGAACATGCTGTCGAATGAGAAACCCGACAGCGCCGAGGACACCGCGTTGCCGAGCGGCTCGGTGATGGTGCGGCGGGCGATCACGCGGGCGATGTCCTGCAGCAGGCCCTGCATGACCTTTGACAGCTTCTCGCCGCGCACGATCGCGTCCTCGAAGGCGCTGCTGAAGGTCAGGCCGAGCTCGCGCACCGTGTCGCTGGTGCGCTCCGCGGCCGCCTCGACCCGGTTCTCCGCGCGCTCCAGCTCCTCCAGCGCGCGCTCCGCCTCGCGCTGCACCGTCGCGTCCGGGACCGGTCGGCCGGCGCGTTCGGCGCGCTGCACCAGATCGGACAGCCGCTCCATCCGCCTCTGGTAACGCTCGTAGGCGGTCTCGTTGGCCTGGATCAGCCGCTCGCGCTCGCGCAGCAGGTCGTTCAGCTGGCGCTCGGCCTCGCGCGCCTCCCGCGCGCCCTCGTTGCTGGCGCGGCGGACCGCGGCCACGCGGGGCTCAAGCCGGCGCAGCGCCTCGTCGCGCTCCTGCAGGGCCAGGGTCTCGAGGCGGGTGCGCTCGGCGGCGGTGACCGCCCCGGCTGCCTCCGCCTCGCGCAGCCGGCGGACCCGCTCCTCGTACTCGCGGTTGATCCGGAAGCGGTCGTCGAGGTCGCGGGTGAGCTCCTGGACCTCCTGCGTCGCGCGGCGGCGGCGGGCATCGGCCGCGGCCTGGCCGGCGCGCTCCTGCTCCTCCAGGCGACGGGCCAGCGACTCCCGCTCGGCGGTGTCGATCTCGGCGAGGGTGGCGAAGTAGTCGCGGCGCAGCTCCTCCAGCCGCGCCCGGCTGTCGACGCCGGCCTGTCGCTCGGCGGCGCCGACCAGGCCGGGGCGGATGCTGCCGCGGCGGACCGGGGTGCGCAGGCTGTCGCGGCCGTCCTGCTCGCTCTCCAGCCGGCCGATCTGCGCCGAGAGCGCCTCGGCCTGGCGGCGCAGGCCGGCCAGCCGCTCGCCCTCGCTGAGCAGACCGGCACCCTGGCGGACGCTGTCCATCGCGCGCGCCGCGGCCGAGAGCGCCCGAGCGAGCGCGTTGGACAGGCCGATGGCGCGATCGAGCTGGCCGAGGAAGTTCTCGGTCGCCGCCGTCAGCTGGCCGAAGGCGCGGCCGAGCGACAGCGGCGCCCTGTCGAGCTCGGCCCCGAGCCGCTCGGTCGCCCGCAGCAGGGCGGGGAAGACCCGTTCGGCGGTGAGCCGGCCCTCCGAGCCCATCTGCCGGAGCTGGCCGATGGAGACGCCGAGCTCGCGCGCGAGACCCTCGGCCAGCAGCGGCATGGCCTCGAGGATGGAGCGGAGCTCGTCGCCCTGCAGCACGCCGGAGGCCAGCGCCTGGGCGAGCTGCAGGGTGGCGGAGGAGATCTCCCCCGTCGAGGCGCCGGAGACGATGGCGACGCGCTGCAGGCCGCCGACGAGGCGCACCACCTGGTCGGAGGTGGCGCCGATCTCGCGCGCGGCGATCGCGAAGCGCTGAAAGGCATCGACGCTCTCCGACACCGCGACGCCGGTCGAGAGCGCGTTGCGGTACAGCGCCTCGTAGACCTGGCTCGCCCGCTCGACCGAGCCGGTGGCGTTCTGCAGGCGCGAGAGGCTCTGGGTGAGCGCGTCGCCGGCCTGGACCAGGGCGCGGGCCGCGGCGGCGACGCCGGCCACCTGGATGCCGCGCACGGCGAGGTCCAGCAGTTCGAGCGAGCGGGAGGCGCGCTCGGCGCCGCCCTTGATCCGGTCGAGCGAGCGCTGGCCGGTCTCGCCGACCTCGCGCAGCCCGGCCTTGACCCGGGCGGCGTCGTCCAGCGAGAGCCGGACGGAGACGCGGCGCGTGGCGTCGGCCATGCAGCCCCCTCTGGCTAGCGGTTTCGTTAGTTGCGTTTAATGCGTCTGCTGCGTATAAGGGCGGGCAACCAGGAGGCACTGGAGGGGCCCATGCTCGCTCTGCTCGACCAGGCCGAGCCCATCGTCGCCGACGAGGCCGAGGCCGCCATCGCCAAGACCGCCGCCGCCAGCCTGGCCCCCGCCGCCCGGGCCGGCCAGGGCGTCCAGCTCGTGCTGCGCGAGCAGCCGAACGTGGTCGTCCCGCTGCCGGCCCGCGCGGTCGAGGTCGTGCTCACCGTGCTCGGCGCGATGGCCGAGCGGCGGCCCATCTCGGTCATCCCGCACGAGGCCGAGCTCACCACGCAGCAGGCCGCCGACTACCTCAACGTGTCGCGGCCCTTCCTCATCGGCCTGATCGACCGCGGCGAGATCCCGCACCGGATGGTGGGGCGGCACCGGCGCGTGCGCTTCGCCGACCTGCTGGCCTACGAGCGCGCCTCCGCCGAGAAGCGGAAGCAGGCGCTGGCGGAGATGGCTGCGGAGGCTCGCCGGCTGGGGCTCGACTGAGGCGTGATCTCGACCTTCACGGCGTTCTTCGACGCGAACGTCTTCTACGGGGCGCGCCTGCGCAGCCTGATCCTCTTCCTCGCCCAGACGAAGCTGTTCCGGGCGAGGTGGAGCGACAGGGTGCACGAGGAGTGGATCCGCAACCTGCTGGAGAAGCGGCCGGACCTGAAACCGGCCGACCTCGAGCGGACGCGCCGGCTGATGGACGCGTCGGTGCTCGACGCGCTCGTGACGGGCTACGAGCCGCTCATCGACGCCATGGCCTTGCCGGATCCGGACGATCGGCACGTGCTCGCCGCGGCGGTGGTCTGCAAGGCGAGCTGCATCGTGACGTTCAACGTCGCCGACTTCCCGCCGGACCGCCTGGCGCCCTACGGCCTGCACGCCGTGCACCCGGACGACTTCCTGCTCGACGTCGAGAGCATCGATCCGCCGGCCTTCGCCGACGCAGTGCGGGAGGACCTCGACCACTACCGCGCACCACCCCTCGACCTGCCGGAGTACGTCGTCGCGCTCCGCAAGGCAGGGGTGCCGCGCATCGCCGAGCAGATCGGCAAGCTCGCCCCGATCCTGGAGCTGCGGCCGAGCGACCGGCCCGAGGATTAGGCCGCGGGCGCCGACGCGCTCCGCTCAGCACCGCCCTCGGCCATGCCGATGCGGATGGCGAGCAGCAGGTCGGCGGCCATCCATCCGGTCGCGCCGAGCTCGCGCGCGGCGGACAGCGCGCCGGCGGTGTCGAGCGTCAGGCCGGCCATGCGTCCGACGCAGTGCGTCGGACCGGCGCAGGCCGTACCGGCGGCCCAGCAGGCGTGGCCCTCGACGCTGGTCGGGGCGTGTGCCGTGTAGGGGCAGGCCTCGGCGCAGTCGCGGCCGAGGGCGGCGCAGCCGCGGCAGTATTCGGGCCCGCGGCCGAAGTGCCAGGCGGCGCGGGCCCTCAGCCGTTTCCCTCGGCGGCCACCGCGGCGACCGGCGCGGTAGCGCGGTCCCAGAAGGCGGCGGCGATGTCGTCGAGGTCCATCAGGCGCTCGACCGCCTCGGGCGAGAGCGGCAGCGGCTCGCCCGCGGCGTCGCCGACGCCCTCCCAGGCGGTGACCGCGTGCCGGGCCAGCGCCTTGACCAGGAAGGCGAAGGACAGGCCGCGGGACATGTCGGGGTCGAGGTCCGGATCAGCGAGGCGGATCGCGGCGAGGCGGCGCGCCGCGGCGGCCTGCGCCGCGGCCATGACGGCGGTCGTCACGGGCCGGATCTCCACGCGGACGCCGCGTGGCAGATCGAGCCAATACGGCTCGGCCGGAAGGTCGAGGGTGAGCATCGCTTTCTCCAGAGGGAATCGTGACGGATCGGACGGGTCCCGATTGATCGGGCCTCATTCTCGACGCAAACTTGCAACCACGATGGGAAGCTACTGTGAGATCCAGTTCGACGAACTCAGCGTCTGCAGCGTCAAGTGGTATGTCCCTGACGAGTGGGCTGCGCTATTCCAGGAGAGCGATCGGCGCTGTCGATTTTGTTCAGACGAGGACACCGACTTAGAAGGTTCGGCTCGCCCCGTAGTCGACTATTGCACAGATCGGCCAACCTTTCTTTGGCGCCTGGCGCTGCTCGGAGCGACCGACACTACGGTGCGAAGCGCGTTCGAGAAGTGGCTGGAGAGCGCGCGCGCGACTTGGCGCGAATATCGGGATTCGTGGACGGGCGAGGAGCAAATGGGCGCTGCTCGCATATGCACGGCGCTCGACACGCTGGACTTCAATGAATGGAAGCATCAAGCTAACAAAGCGATCCATGCTCGGTATGGCTCTGATGCCGCGAAGCCCACAGACCCTTTCGAGCAGCGCTTTCATGACTATGACGATAGCTTCCTGCACTTTGCGGGCTATGGATCGCTAGTCGGACTGCGTGCCCTGCTTGAGGCGTGCCCAGAGGCCAAAGAAGTCAGCCTCGATGTTGGCGACCTCGTGGATGCCGGCCACTACGAGGAAGACGAGCGGATTTGCGACCAGGCGCGGAGCAGGCTTCCCTTCATCGCGAATCCGCTCGAACCGACAATCATCCTTGGCGAAGGCAGCACCGACCTCCTGGTGCTGCAGCATGCACTTGCCGCGATGTACCCTGAACTCGTCGACTATTTCTCCTTCTTTGACCATGCCGAGTTCAGTGTCGATGGCGGAACCACATATCTAGTTAAATTTCTTCGTGCATTCGCTGGCGCCAGAATGACAGCTCGTATGGTAGCGGTGTTCGACAACGACACCGCAGGTGTTCAGGCTTATACGCAAGCCCTGGCGCTGAACCTACCGACAAACTTCATCATCACTCGCCTGCCTGACATCGAACTTGCGCGCCGCTATCCGACGATCGGCCCATCCGGCCCAGCAGAGGTTGATGTCAACGGCAGCGCAGCGGGAATTGAGCTCTACTTGGGAGAAAATGCGCTCCGTCGGCACGGTGTTCTCAGGCCGGTGCGATGGACCGGCTACGTGCCTAGCGCAGCAAAGTATCAGGGTGAAGTCGAAGGAAAAAGCGAGGTTCTGCGCGCCTTCCTCGACGGCATTACCAGAATGGCGAGCAAAGAGGCGGCGCGAGCACAATTTCCAGAACTCGCCGCGGTCTGGCAACGGATCTTCGGTCTCGTCGAGCAGAATGCTGGCGATCAGTGCCAGCGTTCGTATCTGCGCGTGATCAACCGTTCTCACGATTAGCTTGAGATCAGGTATAGTCGCTTGCCTGCTGCTGGTTCTTCAACACCGCCGTCATCATACGTGTTGCTGTCGCGTTGAAGGCTGCGCGAAACTCGAAGCTCGCCTCGACCCCTGCCGGGCCTTCGACCGGCGTCTTCGCGAGGGCCAGGTAGACCTCGTGCAGCGTGAAGGTCAGGCTGCGGTTGGCGTCGATCATGTATGCGAAGGCGAACTCCGCCGGCTCGTTGTTCTGCGCCTGGGTCAGCAGCGTGGTGTCCGCGAAGCGCGCGGTGATCTGCCCGGTGGCGCGCGCGATGCCGGGATCGACGCCCTCCACCTTCCGGTCGGCGCGGATGGTGCGCACCATCTCCATGCCGTTCGCGTAGGTAAGCCGCGCGCCGGTCACCTGTGCGAGCGCGGCGCCGTTCCGGCTGATCGCCCCCTGCGCCTTGTGGAAGGCGGTGTAGGCGGCGCTGGTCGGCGTGCCGCCGGCGCTCGTGCCACCGCGCGTCGAGCCCTGGCCCATCAGCCCGAAGGTCGCGGTGGCAGGCCCCGAGGGCGAGAAGTCGATCTCCAGCGTGTCGGCCCGCACGCCGGTGCAGAGGTCGTAGTTCGGCACATCCGGATAGCCGATCTCGATGCTGTTGGACGGCAGCGCCGCGGCGCCCGAGCCGAAGCTGTGGATGAAGTTCGGACTGGTGCCGGTGCTGGTCGGCGGTCCGAGCAGCAGGCGCAGCCAATGGCCGATGTTGATGAGGTCCACCGGCACCACCGCCTGGCCCTGCACGGTGACGGTGTCGAGGAAGGGTGCCGCCGGGTCGCGACTGCTGCCGACGCCGATGACGTCGGCATCGAGCAGCGGCTGCTCGGCGCCGAGATCGCAGGACAGGAACGGCATTCGCATCCAGTCGCCCGAGGGCGCGGTGCCATAGGTCGCCTCGGGGATCATGAGCAGACGGCAATTGGCGCCGATGGCACGGGGCATCGGAGATCTCCGGGATCAGCGGGAGGGAGAAGCGTCAGGCCAGCGGTGAGCCGGCAACGGTGAAGAACAGCGTAACGGGGACGGCAGCAGCGCGGGCTGCGGCGGCTCCCTCGAAGTCGACATCCTCGAAGTCGGGCGCACCGGGCTGCGCCCATTCCACCGCGCCACCGAGGGTGCGGTCGGCAGTGATGGCGGCAGCGATGTCCACCAGCAGAGCATCGAGGAGGGCGGTGCGGACCGCCGGCGTCGCGCCACCAGCGGTGACCTCGACCACGGCGCGGTGCTCGACGGCCCAGGCGAGCGGCGAGAGGATCGCGGTCTCCTCGACCGTCTCGCCATCGCGGATGACGACCAGCCCGCCCGGCGGCAGGCGCTGCGGCACGGTCTCGCCGCGCAGCACCAGCGGCGCCGGGTTCCTGCCGGCCAAGGCTGTGCCGAGCCGACTTTGCAGTGCCGCGATGGCGGCCTCCCGCACGCTCATGGCGCCGCCCTCCCGCTCTCCCGCTCCCAGGCGGCGACGAAGCGTCCGGGCAGCCGGCGCAGCCCGCGTTCGGCGGCACCCTTCACGTCCAGCCGCTTGGCCAGCTTCACCTGCGGCAGCAGCAGGAACATCGGTACCATCCCGCGGGCGAGCATCCCGCGCGCCCAGGCCTCGCGGCCCTTGCGGTTGCCGGTGCCGATCTCGGCGAGGCCGCCAGCAATGAGCCGGGTGCGCCGCCGCCGGCCGGTCTGCTCGCCCTGACTCAGCGGCAGGCACCACACGAAGCCGCGCCCCGACTGGAACGGCCGCAGAAAGCCCCGGCCGGAGGCGACCATCTGCGCCGGCGTGACCCGCATGCCTTTCTCGCCCCGGCCCCTGCGCCCCCTTGCTGCATTGAACCCGGTCGGGATCGCCAGGAACTTTCGGCCACCCTTGGCGCGGATCAGTGCCCCCCGCTCGAAGGCGTCGATGACATTCGGCACCTTGGTCCAGACCAGCCCGGCAGGACGCAGCGACTGCCCTGAGCGCGGGAAGACCTGCGAGCGCCAGGCATTGGCGATCCCCCGCGCGTTGCCGCCCAAGCTGCTGGTCACCTGCCGCCGTAACTCGGCCTTGACCTGCTCGGTCTCGGCGCGGATCGCCGTCATCGCTGCGCGCTCGCCGGCACGCACCTCGGCCGCCAGCACCTGGCGCAGGTCGCCGACGATGTGGGCGGCCAGCCTCACGCCGTGCCGCCGCCCGGCGGCAAGCCGGTGCGGTGGCGGATGATCGCCACCGCCAGGTCATGCAGTGCCGCCTGGCCGAGGTAGCCGAACACGAAGGCGAAGAGGAATCGGCCGTACTCGTTGAACTCGAGGAAGCCGCCGAGCGCATAGCCGGCGCTGCCGACCAGCGCGGCCGAGGGCACCTCCCAGGCGAGGCACCAGCCGAAGCGGCGGCGCTCGGGGTTGTTCCAGCGGACGAAGCCCCCGGCGAGCCCGGCCGCGGCGCCGAGCAGCAGGTCGCGCAGCATCTCCAGCAGGGTGAGGGTGGTCTGCGGCATGGCGGGCGGGCTCCTATCGCTGGCAGAGGACGCGCCAGGCGGTGCCGGAGGCGTCGCGCTCGGCGTGGGTGACGGTGAGCAGGTCGGGGCCGAGGGCGAAGCTGTCGCCGGCGGCGAGACCGGGCAGCGCCGCGACGGCGACCGAGAGGATGTCGGTCGCCTGCAGGATCCCGGTGCCGAAGGCGTCGGCCACGCGGTCGGGGGAGGCGCGCAGGACCCGCAGCGCGACCGGCGCGCCGGTGCCGCCCGCCCGATAGACCGCGTCGGTGCCGAGGTTCGGATCGGCGGCGAGCGCCGCCATCGCGGCGTCGAAGGCGTTCACCGTTCGCCTCCATCGGCCGGGTTGAGCCGCCGCACCGCGGCCAGCCGCCCGGCGCAGTCGGAGTGCGCGGCGTCATAGGCCAGCAGCAGCTCCGCCGCTTGCCCCTGGGTCAGGCGGTCCGAGGCCGGCAGCGCCGGCGCGGCGGCGCAGACCAGCAGCGCGTCAGGGAGGCGCAGCGGCAGCAG
Source organism: Teichococcus rhizosphaerae (assembly GCF_002631185.1). GTDB lineage: Bacteria > Pseudomonadota > Alphaproteobacteria > Acetobacterales > Acetobacteraceae > Pseudoroseomonas > Pseudoroseomonas rhizosphaerae. The sequence continues at coordinate 29,117 of NZ_PDNU01000035.1, forward strand.
CCGGATCTCCGGCGCCGCGGTTGGCGCGCAGGCGCTCGACAGCGTCGCGCAGCACAGGGGCAGCGCCCGTCGCGTGGCTCGGGTCACGGCGGAGGGCCTCCAGATCGGCGCCGAGGCGCGCGGCCCGGGCGCGGGCGCGCTCGGCCTCGCCGGTGAGGGCGGCGATGTGGCGCGCGTGCTCGGCGGTGGCGCGGGCGAGCGCCGCCGCATTGGCCTCCGCCGCGCGGCTGGCCGTCGCCGCGTCGAGGCGGGCCGCGTCGCGCTGGGAGCGGAAGTGCCAGGCCGCGGTGGCGGAGAGCACCACCGCCGCGACGAGCGCCAGCGGCAGAACGTGGCGGGACAGCAGCCCGAGGAGCGCCGCGCCGGTCACGGATAGGCCTCGCGGTCGAGCTCGAAATGCGGCCCGTCGCGGAAGGAGGGCCAGTCGCCGCCCCAGGCGATCGGCACGCCGACCTCCTTGGCCGCGGCCTTCATCGCGGCGCCGAGCTGCTCATACAGCGGCCAGTCCCAGCGAATCTCGCCCTGCTCGACGGAGCCGTCGCCGTCGTCCAGCCAGTAGGCCAAATCGACGGCATGGCCGGTGAGGTGCCGGCTGTGCAGCGTGCGCGAGGCACCGATCGCGATGAGGCGGGCCTGGCGCTCGCGCGAGCGCAGCCCCTCCGTGACGATGAAGGGCACCGCCTGGCGAGCCCGTTCGACGACGCGCACCAGGTCGCGGTGCACGCCCGCGAGGCGCGCGCGGTCGCGCGGCAGCAGCGCGGCCATCACGCCCCCGAGGCCGGCACGCGGGCCAGCATCACCCGGACCGTGGCATCGGCAGCGAGTGCTGCGACGGTGCAGAGCCCGACCTGGTAGTTGCCGGTCGCGGTGGTGGTGATGCGGCGGTTGGTATTGTCCCAGAACACCCGCGCGCCCTGGGTGATGGCGAGCGCGGGCTCCTTGGTGAGCTCGAACTCACCGCGGGTCTCGCACTCGACGCTGGCGTTCTGCGCGGCGTCGGACGCCGCCACCCCGAAGAAGGCGCCCACCAGCATGCCCTGGCCGGAGAGGATCCCGCCGGCATAGGGCACCAGCATCGGGATCGAGCGCGCGTCGGGGCGGATGCAGTTGCGCATGGAAGGGTCTCCTGAAAGCGCGCAGGGCGCCGACCGGCTCTCCGGCGGCGCCCTGGCGCGATACGGATGGGAAAGACGGGAGCGGGGGGATCAGGTGCCCGGGTTGAACCAGGCGCCGCGCCAGTCGATGGCGCCGACGCCGAAGTCGAAGATCACGCTGACCTCGACTCCGTCTGCGCCCTGCACCGGACCGGTGGTGACCTGCGGCCCCTCCGCCCCGTTCAGGTAGCCGTAGACATAGACGGGCGCGGCGACCGGGTCGGAGAACAGGTACCAGCGGTTCGCCTGGATCAGCGGCTCGATCACCGGCTGCACGAAGCCGGCGAACACGTTCGCCTTGCCGATCTCGCTCGCCTGCACGACCACCGTCGCCTGCCGCGCGGCGAGCTCAAGGTTCGGCCCGACCAAAAGGCGCATGGTCTGGCCCATGGAGATCGGCAGGCCGTCCAGCGTGCGCTGCTTCATGATGGCGGTGCGGCCGGCGCCGATAGTCGAGGTGTCGAGCACGGTGCCGGTGCTGGCTTTGTTGGCGCGCGCCGCACCGGTGGCAAACACGGGGGCGCTGCCGGTGGTCAGCGTCGGGCCATCGCCATTGGCGCTGTTCAGCAGGTTGTAGGCGGTGGCGTTCTCGAACTCGGCGACGCGGCGACCGATGGCGGCGGCGAAGTCGGTGAAGGCGCCGAGATCGTCATTGACCAGCATCGGCCGCGTGACGCGGATGCGCCGCGCGAAGGTCTGGAGCAGGACGGTCTCCTGGCTCTCGGACATGGTGCCGACCTGGATCTCGCCGTTCTCGGCGAGCGGCAGCAGGGTCGGGAAGTCGCCGATGCGCAGGTGCCGGTGCGGCTTGAAGTCGCGGAAGTCGCGGCGGAGGAAGACCTGCCGGTAGGTCGGCTGCGCCGGCGCGTAGGCCGCGAGCAGCATCTTGTTGGCCGCCGCCGCGAGCAGCAGCGGAAAGTCGGAGCTGGTGTGGAAGGCGCGCTCGGCGAGCAGGGTCGGGTTGCGCGGCACGCTGCGTTCGCCGCGGGCGCGCAACAGCTCTCCGATCATGTCGGACGGGCGCCAGCCCATGAACTCGGCATGCCGTCCCGCCCCCTGCGGCTGGTAGCCCGGCATGGCGCGGGCGGCGAGCGCCTCGGCCATGGCGTCGAGCGTCTGCGCCGGGTCGTCGTGGCCGGGGCCGGTCTCGGGGCGGGCGGGAATGGACGGGCGCGGCCCCTGCGCCACCAGGGCGTCGAACAGGGCGCGCCGGGCCTGGTCGCCGGTCCAGCCCTGGGCGATGGCCTCGGCACGGATCGGGGTGATGCGTTCCGCCGGCAGCAAGGCGCGGGCGGCCTCGACGGCGGTGTCGATGCCGGCGATGCGCTCGCGCTCGGCGCGCTGCGCCTCGGCGCGGACCGCGTCGAGGTCCGGTGCGGCGCGGATCGGCTCGGGCGGCGTGGCGGGCGCGATCGGGGCGGCCGGTGCGGGGCTGGTGGTCACGGTGGTCTCCTGGGGCGGATGGGTCGGCGGCGCCGGCGGGGCGGCCGGCTCGGCCTGCGGGGCCGGCGTCGTCTCGGGCATGGGTGGGTCCTCGTCGGGCAGGGCAGGCTCGATCGCGATGGCGGGCGCGCCCTGCGCCGCCTCACCGCGCACCGCCGCATCGCGGTCCACCGGGACCGGCACGACGGAGATCTCGAAGGGCTCCCAGTCCACCGCGCGGTGGACGGTCTCGCCGGTGGCGGCATCGGGCCGAGGCTCGTAGCGGTGCACGCGGTAGCCGACGCTGACCGCCCGCAGCGTGCCGTCGGCGACCCGCTGCCAGACCGGCTCGACGTCCGCCGCGGAGGAGAATTGCAGCGTGGCGTAGCCCCGGCCGGCGTCGAGGCGGGCGGCGGTCACCCGACCGAGCACGTCGCGCGCGCCGCCGCGGCGGTGGGTGTCGAGCACCGGGGCGCGGCCGGAGCGCAGCGCCTCCATGCGCACCGCGCTCGGCGACATCTCCAGCTCCTCGGTGATGAGGCCGAGGGCGGGGACGAAGTTGCGGGCGCGGGCGCCGGTGGACCACACCACCTCGACGGTGCGGGCGGCGCGGTCGACGGTGGCAGGCGCGGTGATGGCGCGCTGCGCGACCAGGGGAAGGTCCCCGGCCGTCGGCCCAGCAGCAAGCTCGGGCGCGAGGTCTCCCCCGCCCGGTTCGATCGGTTCGGTCATGCTCAGCCTTGGGGTGCCGTGTCTCGGGGCGGCGCCGCGGCACCGGTGGCAGCGATCTCCACCGCGGCCATCTGCGCGGCGTCCTGTGCCGCGCCGGACTTCGCGACCCGGCGCGGGTCGGTGTCGAGCGCGAGGCCGGCCTCGTCGAGCAGCGCGTTGGCCTCGCGGATCAGCTCGACCGCCTGGCGGAAGTCGTAGCCGAAGGCGCCGGCCGCCTCGGGCTGCGGCACGAAGCCGGCCCGCACCTGGGCGATCAGCGCCGTGGTGTCCTTCAGCGGGTCGATCATCTCGTGCGCCGGCGGGACGTGGCTGACGCCGTCCGGCATCTCGGCCGGCCAGAGGCCGAGCAGCGCGCCCTGGGCGTGGAAGCGCTCGGCGATGGGCCGGACCAGCATCGGGATCAGCATGCCGTACTGGACCTGCTCGCAGAGCCGGCGGAACTCGATCTTGCCGGCGCGCAGCGAGGAGTAATTCGCCTGGGTCAGGTCGCCCGAAACCTGGTCGTAGGTCAGCCCGGTGCCGACCGCTACGGCCTCCAGCGCCCGGCGGGCGAAGGCGGCGTGGCTGCCGCCCCCGGAGGGGTTCACCACCTCCACGCTGCCCATGCCGCGGCGGTACAGGATCATCCCCGGCTCGAAGCTCTCGACCGCCCGGCCCTGGGCGTCGCGCAGCAGGCCGGAAGCGGCGCCGGTGAGCGCCTCCTCGCCCTCCTCCGAGACCACCGCGGCGAGGCAGGCCTCGATCTTGGCCTTCATCAGCAGCGCGGCCTCGTAATCGCCGAGATCGCGCAGCCGGAGCAGCACCGGCGCCAGCCAGGAGACGTCGCGCAGCTGGCCGGGGCGGCGCTTGCGGTAGACGTGCAGCACGTCGCTGGCCGGGATGCGCTGGCTGTTCTGCCAAGTCGCGCCCGGCAGGATCCAGGCGGCGCCCGGATGCACGCTGTGCAGCCAGTAGCCGATCGGCGCGCAGGTCTCGCCGAGGGCGATGCCCTGGATGGTCGGCACGCCGTCCACCAAACCGTTGCGCGCGGTGTCGAGGTGGTCCGCCTCCAGCACCTGCAGGCGTAGGCCGATCGGGTTGGCAGGCGACGGCGGCGCCAGCAGGAAGCGGACGAAGCACTCGCCGCTCTCGACCACCGCCCGCATCACCAGCGCCTGCAGCCCGTAGAGATCGAGGCGCCCCTCGGCGTCGCAGGCGGTGCCCTCCGCCCAGCGCCGCCAGGTGTCGGCATGGCGCTGGTCCGGCCAGCGGGTGGTGATGCCGGCGCCGACGGCATTGCCGGTCCAGAGATCGACGATGCGGCTGGCGTAGGGGTCGTTGCGCACGGCGTCGCGGGCACGGCGGGCGACCGTCGCGGCAGCCAGACCGATCTCGGCATTGGCGCTGCCGCCGGAGGGCGCCCAGGCGGAAGCGCGGTGGTCCTGCGCCGCGGCGTAGCCGCGCAAGACCTGCCATGCGTCGCGAAGGCGTCGGATCACCCGGTTCTCTCCCGCGAGAATCTGGCCAGCGTCACCGAGGGCCGACGGGCGGCGCTGTTCTCCGCGCCGCGCAACATGGCCAGCGCCCGGCCGAGTTCGTCGAGGCTCCGATACTCGACGGTGCGGCCTTCGAAGCTCACGCGCGTGGTGCCGCCGGTGTAGGCCGCGGCCAGCGCCGCCGCACGGCTGCCCGCCGGCTGCGCCAGCGCCCAGGCCAGGACGGAGGGATCCATCACGCCGCCCGCAGCGTCGGCAGCGGCGCCGCCGCGTTGACGAGATAGGACAGCCCGCTCGGCGGACTCGGCATGATCGGCGCGCCGGCCTGGTGCGTCAGCGGCGCGAAGAACCCGTTCTCGCTGCCGGCGGCGCCCCCGCCGGCGCCGCCATCCGCCGCGGCCGAGCCGAGCAGCAGCGTGTTGCCGCCGCTGAAGGCCTGGGTGCTGGTGCCGCGCACCGAGGGCGTGCCCGAGAAGCACAGCAGCAGCCACCAGATCCCGGCCGGGATCCAGCGCGGCCGCGCGAAGGGGCAGACCGCGCCGCCGGCGGCGGCGGTGTCGGCGTCCGCCAGCGGCTCCTCGATCAGCGCGCCGGGCCGGCCGGCGCTGTTGTCGGCGGCCAATGCCATGCGCAGGACGCCCGCCGCGCCGGTGGTCACGCTGACCGCCATGGCCGCGAACAGCCCGGGCCGGGCGAGGACATAGGGCACGGCATACAGCCGGTTCGCCGTCATCGCGACGGCGCCGCCGACCGCGCGCGCATGCTGCGAGGCGTAAAAGCGCCCCGAGACGTAGGGCAGCATCGCCGGCGCGGGCGGTAGGTGGTGCTGGAACAGAGCGGTCATGCGAGGGGCCGGATGCCGAGGGTGAGGAGGCGCTCCGCCGCCTGGTCCACCGGCGCGGCGGCGAGGCCGGAGCGCAGCCGGAGCCAGCGCCAGCCGAGCAGCTGGGTCGGCGGCAGGGTGAGCGCGCGGCCGGCGGCGACCGTCAGCACCACCTCGTTGCCGAGGTGGTCGTGGAGGTCGGCCCAGCCGGCGGGCTCCCCCTCGTCGAGCGAGCCCTGCAGGGTGAGCGGGGCGTCGGTCCAGGCGGCGGGCAGCAGCAGCAGGCAGACGCCGTAGCCGACGCTGGCGACGGGTCCGCTCAGCGCCTGGCCGGCGGCGATGCTGGTGCGCACCGGGACGATGGCGGCCATGTCTTTCTCCAGGTCAGCGCAGCCAGCCGCTGCGCGGCGCGAGCCAGCCACGCGGGCGATGAGTGTCGGTCGCGACCGGTGGCGGTGATGGGGGAGCGACATTCCCGCCGGTGGGAAGCTCGCTCGGTTGGAGTGGGGCGTTGGCGACCTGCTCGCGCAGCTGCGCCCAAAAACGCTCGCCGTAGCGGTCGGCGCCGAGCAGCCAGAGCGCGGCACGCGCCAGTACGGCGCAGTCCAGCGCTTCATTCCTCTCGCGCAGCTTCGCCCATTCCTGCCGGGCGAAGCCGCGGCGGTCCTTCACCGTGCGCAGCTGCTCGGCGACCAGCTGCTTCACCCACTCGGCCTCGATGCCCTGCGGCAGATGCACCCAGCCGGGCGGGAACTCCTCTGCGTCGCCGCGGCCGAGCCAGAGCCGGCGGTAGAGGTCGGCCTTCCAGGTCGAGACCGACACCGTCCACAGCTTGAGGCCGCGGCGGAGCTTGCGGCCATCGACCAGCGCATCGACCGGTGTCGGACCCTGCACCGGCTGCGCCCGGTTCCAGCCCTCGACGCCCTTGGTCGGCGCGATGCGCGGGTCCCGCAGCCGGCGGAGATGGCCGTAGACGGCGGCGGTGTCGCGCCCGCCGGTGTCGACGCAGGCCTTGGCTATGCGGATGGTGCCGCCGCCTTCGCGCGGCCAGTCCCTGGCGAGCAGCTTCGCCAGCGCATCCCACGGCTCCCGCTCGCGCGGGCTGCCGGGGATGACCAGGTGGTCCACCAGCCAGGAGGAGAACCCCTCCGCCCAGCCCCAGACGTCGCACTCGAGCCGGTCGTCCTGCACGTCCACGCCCGCCGTCAGCACCAGCGCGCCTGGCGGGACGATGCCCATCCGGAAGTCCTCGCGCCGCTCGACCAAGCGCTCCCAGTCCGGCGCCTCGCCCTGCTCCTGCCAGGTCTCGCCGAGCACCGTGTTCTTGAAGGTCTTCAGGTCCTCGGGCTTCCCTTGCGCCGCATCCCAGTCGCGGGCGATCTGCTCCCAGGAGAGCCAGCCCACCGGCGAGTAGAGTGCGGAGATGTGGAAGCCGACCGTGTGCGGGTCCTGCGCTTCCGCCGTGGGGCGCCACTCGCCGCCGGCCAGCATCGCGGTCTTGTGGTGCTCCTCGATCCCTTCGTCGCAGGCTTCGCAGTGGTAGCGGACCGAGCGCGGGTCGCCCTTCTCCCAGCGCAGGCGCTCGAACTTGAGCCACTGCATCTCCTGGCAGTGGGGACAGGGCACGAAATAGCGCCGCTGGTCGGAGGCAGCGTATTCGCGCTCGATCCGGCTGCGGCCGGCGATGGTCGGGGTCGAGACCAGGAAGGCCTTGCGCCGCCAGCCGAAGGTCCGCGCCCGCGCCTCGGCCAGCGCGATCGGGTCGCCTTCGCCCTCGACGTCGCCGGGATAGGCGTCCACCTCGTCGAGGAAGAGGAACCGCGCGGTCATCGAGCGCAGCCCGACCGCACTGTTCGCGCCGGTCAGCACCAGGATGCCGCCCGGGAATTCCTTCGACAGCAGCGTATTGCCGCTGTCCCGGGCGCGGGCGGGCGCGACGCGCTCCTTGAGCGCCGGCGTCTCCTCCAGCAAGGGGTCGATGCGCTGGCGCGAGAAGCGCTTGGCCAGCTCGACGGTGGGCTGCACCGCGAGCACCGGGGCCGGCACATGGTGGAGGATGTAGCCGAGCCAGCAGTTGCCGCTCTCGGTGGCGCCGACCTGGGCGCCCTTCATGAACACCACGCGCCGGGCGGGGTGCACCGCCGAGAGCGCGTCCATCACCTCGCGCAGGTACGGGGTCCGGCTGGTGCGCCAAGGGCCGGGTTCCGAGGAGGCACGGCTGCCGAGGATGCGGTGCCGTTCCGCCCATTCCGAGACCCTGAGCTGCGGCGGCGGACGGAGCATGGAGCCCGCCCGGCGCCGGACATGGTCACGGGTCCTGGGCCCGATCTCCGAGGCCTGGGGGATCGAAGCGATCGGCCGCCTCCGAAAGCAGGTCGGTGATGTGCCCCTGCAGGACCGTCTGCAGCAGGTGCGGGTCGACGCCGAGCTCGGCGGCAATCAGCCCGGAGACGCGGGCCGGCCAGTTCAGCAGCGCGTCGCGCATGGCGCCCGCGATCTCGTCGATCGTGGCGTTGACCTCCGCCACATCGAGCAGCCGGCGCTTGTTCTCATCGAGGGCAAGCCGCTGCGCCTCGACCTTGAGGGCGAGCTGCGCGACCTTCAGTCGGGCATAGGGCGTGCCCTCGGCACCCGAACCGCCAGCGAGCGGGGAGCGGTGCGGATCCGCGGTCTCCACCAGGCGGCGGCGGGTCTTGTCGATATCCCACTGGCCATCCGGCTCGCGGACGATGCGGCCGCTGCCCTCGGCCTTGCGCAGCGCCGTCTCGCTGATGCCGATGCGGCGGGCCGCCTCGCGGTTCGATGGGGTCATCTCGGGCATGGCGGCGACCTCCCGCCGCGCGCGACGATGATGCAGGCCTCGTCAGGTTGGATTGACGGCGCGCCGGGAGGATCGCCGGCGCATGTGATCGCGCGGCACCGCGCATTCTGCGTGCGCCTCACGGGGCACGCAGCGCATCATCGCCGCGACATCAGCGGAGAAGCGGGATGTCGCCGAAGGATCCCGAGAAGATGGTGATGGCGACCGCTTACGCGATGGCCATGGCGGACGGTGGCGTTGGCACGCCGCGGGTGGTTCGACTCTACGTGGATGACGCGCGGAAGGTGCTGGTCGATGTACTGAAAGCGGCGAAGCGCCAGCAATGGGAGCTGTCGGAGATGCTGCTGGCGCTCGATCCGCCGAAGCCCAAACCGAAGCCCTGGGAGAAGTATCAGGGCCCGCTGCCGTCGCGCCGCGAGCCCTGAGCCGTTCTGCGGGGCGTCACCCGGCGATGCGGTACACCGTGTAGGAGCCGCGGGCGCCCTCCTTGTTCGGCCCGACCTGGCGCACCCGCTCCAGCACCTCGACCGCGATCCCCTGGCGCTTCTTCAGCCCGGCGAAGAAGCCGCGGACCGTGTGCGGCGCCCAGCCGGTCGCCTCGGCGATCTGCGCCACCGTCGCGCCCTCGGGCCGACGCAGCATGGCCAGCACCTGCTCCTGCTTCGTGCCCTCGCGCGGCTTGCGCGGCGCTCCGGGCTCGCGCGGCATGCGTGCCGGCTTGCCGGCCAGGGCGGCGCGGAGACGCGCCATCGGGCCTTCGAGGGCGCCGATCATGTCGGTGTCGCGGTTGGTCGCGTCCTCCCAGGCGGTGAGCACCGCCGCGGCGGCATCGCGCAGGCTGCCCCGCGGCGCGGGGCCTGGCGCCGCGAGGGCCTGGTCGAGCAGGGCAAGGTCCTCCGCGCGGGTGGCGTCGTCCGGCGCCGCAGGCGCGGCCTGGGTGGGTTCGGTGGCGCCGGCGGGGTTGGCCTGCGGTGGCGCCTCCGGTGCGCCCTTGGGCGCCGCGTCCGGGGCCGGTGCGGCGCCCTGCGGGTCGATGCCGATGGCGCGCAGTCCCTCGTCCGTGATCTTCAGCAAGACGCTGTCGCCATCCACCATCCAGAGGGCCTGCGCATCGTAGGCGGGGCGGTGCACCGCGATCACCAGGTCGTTCTTCAGCAGCGCCTTCGCCACCGCCTGCCGCGCCGCGGCCGGCAGGCGCTCGGGCGGGTAGGCCAGGTGCTCGGGGTGCCGCCCGGCGGCGGCCAGGATCGCCATCTGCGTCTCGGTGAGCTTCATCCTCGGGGTCCTCGGTCCGGCACCCGACCAGCCGGGTGCTACCGCCCCGAGCCCCGCCGGGCGCCACCCGGTCGGGGCCATGCGGGTGGCGACCGCATCAGCCGGCGTATTCGCCGCGCTTGAAGTGCTGGTCCGCGATGTCCTTCAGCTTCGCGGCGGCGTCCGCGAGCCAGGCGGTCTCGCCCCAGAGCACCGCCTCGGGATCGGCGCCGAAGTGATCCGCGCTGGCCTGCTGCAACTCCGCGAGCAGCGCATCGAACTCGGCCTTCTTGGCCAGGAAGGCCTCGAGGCTCCGCTGCTGGTTGGCTTCGCGCTTGGTCATCGGGCTCTCCGTCCTGCTCATCGCGTGACGGACCATTCGCGCTGCGGCGCGCCCGAGCCAAGCAACATGCAGCGTCAGATGATTGCTCTTATTGGGCTTTCTCGGTCATCCCAGCTTCGCCGACGCCGCGGACCGCGGCGATGTCGCCGAAGGTGCGGTCCTCGCCGTCCAGGACGGCGGCCTCCCCGGTGGCCTCCTGCCAGCGCCGGACGATGACGTCGGCGTAGGCGGGATCGAGCTCGAGCAGCACGGCGCGCCGCCCGGTGCGCTCCGCCGCGATCATGGTCGTCCCGGAGCCGCCGAAGGGATCGAGCACGGTGTCGCGCTGCTTGCTGCTGTTGCGGATCGCGCGCTCCACCAGCGCCACCGGCTTCATGGTGGGGTGCAGGTCGTTCCGCGCCGGCTTGTCGAAGTGCCAGACGTTGCCCTGGTCGCGGGCGCCGCACCAGTAGTGCTGGGCGCCTGCCTTCCAGCCGTAGAGCATCGCCTCGAACTGCTGGTGGTAGTCGGCGCGGCCGAGCGCGAAGGTGTTCTTCGCCCAGATGATGGTGCTCGACCACTTGCCGCCGGCCTCCTGCCAGGCGCGATGCAGCGTCGGCCACTCGGACGAGGACATGCAGACGTAGCAGGCGCCCTTCGTCACCGAGAGCAGGTTCGCCAGGGCCGGGCGCAGGAAGTTGAGGAAGCCGGTGCCCAGCGCGTCGTTGGCGATGGTCATCTTCGCCGCGGTGCCGCCTTGGTAGGCGACGTTGTAGGGCGGGTCCGTGAAGGCCATGTCGGCGAGGCGATCGGCACCGAGCGCCCGCTGCACGTCATCTAACCTGGTCGCGTCGCCGCAGAGCAGGCGGTGCTCGCCGCAGCGCCAGAGGTCGCCCGCGCGGGTGACCGGGACGGCGGGCGGCGGCGGGGCGTCGTCGGCGCCGTCTTCGCCGAGCCCGGCGTCGGCCGCGGCCAGCAGCCGGTCGAGCTCCATCCCTGAGAAGCCGAGGACGTCGAGGTCCACCGCCGCCTCGTCGCGGATGCGGGCGATCTCGGCCGCCAGGAGCGCCTCGTCCCAGCCGGAGTTGAGCGCGATCTGGTTGTCCGCCAGCCGCAGGGCCCGGGCTTGCGCCTCGGTCAGGTGGGCAAGGCGGATCGCCGGCACCGCCGCCATGCCGAGGCGCTTGGCCGCCATGACCCGGCCGTGGCCGGCGACCAGCACGCCGGCGGCGTCGACCAGCACCGGGTTCACGAAGCCGAATTCGGCGATGGAGGCGGCGATCTGCGCCACCTGCGCCTCGGAATGGGTGCGGGCGTTCTCGGCGTAGGGGACCAGCGCACCCACCGCCACGGTGGTGACCTGGAGCTCAGGCTGCATCGGCCAGGGCCTCCGCCCGCGCCGCGGCGACTGCGTCGTAGTCCCGCCCGTCCTCCGCCAGGGTCACCGGCAGGTCGGGGTGGAGCATCCGCCAGCGGGCGATCGCCAGGTCCACGTAGGCCGGGGCGAGCTCGATGGCCCGCACCCGCCGCCCGGTGCGCTGGCCGGCGAGGAGCGTGGTGCCGGAGCCGGCGAAGGGCTCGAACACCGCCTCGCCCTCGTCCGTGTAGGCCCGCATCAGGAACTCCGGCAGCGCGACCGGGAACACCGCCGGGTGCTCGGTCTCGATGCCGCGGCCCTTGTGGCGGGTGATCCGCAGCACGCTGTCCGGGATCCGGCTCTCCTGCACCGGCAGGCCGATATGGGTGTAGGCCTTCACCTCGCCGTCGGCGGCGCGCAGCCCGCTGCCCTTGTTCGGGGTGCCGGCCCACTTGCAGGGCACGATCTTGTTCGGCTGGCGCGCCTCGCGGTTGAGGTGGAACACCAGCTCGAAGGCCGGCGCGAGGCGGCCATTCCAATCCCCCGGCAGGCCCGGGCCCTGATCCCAGGCATAGAGGCCGAACCGCCGCCAGCCCTGGGCACGCATCCAGTCGAGCCAGCCGGACCAGTACGGCAGCCACTCCCCGTCGCGGTGGATCAGGCCGAGGTTCACCAGCGCCTGGCCGTCGTCCCGCAGGATCAGCGGCAGATGCTGGAACACGCCCCGCATCAGGGCATCCCAGTCGGAGACGCCACCGGTGGTGTAGTCGCGCTGGTTGCCGTAGGGCGGGCTGGTGAACAGCAGCGCCGCGCGGTCCTCGCCCATGACGCGGGCGACGGTGGCGGCGTCGGTGCTGTCGCCGCAGAGCAGGCGATGCTCGCCGAGCAGCCAGAGATCGCCGGGGCGGGTGACGGCCTGGCGCGGGGCGTCGGGTTCGGCGTCGGCGGGATCATCCGCCGGCGCCTCGTCCATCTCCGCCGCGCCGGGCGCGCCACCGCCGCCGGCCTCCGGCTGATCCGCCTCCTCGGGCGCTTCGCCATCAACGACGGCCGCATCCGCCGCCGCGAGGATTGCGGTCAGCTCGTCCGCCGAGAAGCCGAGCATGGCCACGTCGATCTCCGCGGCGGCCTGCACACCGGCCAGGGCCTCTCGCAGCAGCGCCTGGTCCCAGGTGGCGTTCTCCGCAATGCGGTTGTCTGCGAGCCGGAGCGCGTCCTTCTGCGCCGGCGAGAGGTGGCGCAGTACGATCACCGGCACCCGTTCGATGCCGAGCGCCATGGCCGCCTCGAGCCGGCCATGGCCGGCGATCAGCACGCCGGCCTCATCCACCAGCAGCGGGTTGGTGAAGCCGAAGGCCAGCATGCTGGCCTTGATCTGCTCGAGCTGCGCCGCACCATGCACCCGGGCATTGCCGCGGTGGGCGCGCAGATCCGCCACCGGGCGCAGCAGGATCTTCGCCGCCATCCAGGGGAGCGTCATCGGGCCATCCGGGATCAGGGTGGGTGCGAACCGTGCGCGCGGCCGGTGCGAGCCTCACGCCGCCACAGTTCGCAGCTAAACGATTGAGATCAGGGCCGTGTGGTGCGAACCGCGCACCATGTTTTCGGCCTGGCGCTAGCGAAGTCGCGCGCTTCCGCCCCCCGCATACGCCGGGCCCAGGAAGGACCCTGCGGCTCGCGAGCCACTGTCTCGATCGAGCGACGCTGTGGCTCGTTCGCCACCGCCGCGTCGAGCTACACGATCTCGACGTAGCCTCAACCTAGCCCCATCGATTTGCGCGCCGCCACGGGGCGAATTGTAACAGAGCGATCGGGCACGGCCCGCCCTGCCGCTCCGCCACGGCCCCTGCGCCCCCTTCAGCCAACAGCCCGACGAGGTGGCTCGCATTGACCGCTTCTCGCCCTCTTGCTCATTCTGATGCCAAATAAGAAAGCTCCGCTCCGCATCCGATGGCTCCTACCACCCACTTGGGCCGCTTCTCGCCCATCCTCCGAGACTGCGGTGCCGCCGCGGTTCGCCGCCCCGACACGCTGCTCGCGACCCAGCTGCCCTACGAGATCTTCTACATCCCCTTCGAGCACGTGAATCCGCAGGCTCGCCTGGTGATCGTCGGCATTACACCCGGCATGAACCAGCTGGAGCTGGCCTACGCCGAGGCCCAGCGCCTGCTGCGCCTCGGGGCGAGCGAGGCGGCGATCCTGGAGGCGGTGAAGTCCGTCGCCGCGTTCGGCGGCGACGCGATGCGGCCGAACCTCTTGCGCATGCTCCGGCACTTCGGCTTCGCCGCCATCCTGGGAGTCGACGACGAGGCGGACCTCTGGGGCACGGCGGCGGGTCTGCTGCACTCGACGTCCGTCGTCCCGCATGCGGCCTTCAAGGACGGCAAGATGTTCAGCGGCAGCTTCGAGGAAGTCCTCAGGGTGGGCGCCCTCCGGGAGAGGTTCGAGGCGGACTTCGTCGGGTCGCTGCGGGGCTTGAGCCCGGAGGCGCTGTACGTCGCGCTGGGCAAGACGCCCTTCGACGCGCTCCTGCACTGCGTCAAACTTGGCGTCATCGAGGAGCACCAGCTGCTCGGCGCGCTCGCCCACCCGTCGCGGAGTGGCGGGAGCCAGGTGGCGGTCTACCTCGGCGAGAAGTCGCCAGACGATCTCGATCCCGCGGATCCCGTGCGAGGGCGCGTGGCCTGGCTCCGCGACGCCTACTTCCGGATGCGATCGGCCACGGACCGCTTGCGTGGAACGAGGGGGGCAATCGCACCGCCGCCGCCGAGGCCGGCGCCGAGTCGGCCTGCCACCGTGGTCAGGGCGCCGAGGCCGAGGGGCGCCACCTCGGCTACGCCGGCGGCACCGGCCCCGTCGAACGCCGACCTGCACTACGTCGTCAGCCGCGGCAAGGCGGCCGGCACGGTGCTTCGGCCGCACGTGCAGGACGGCCACTACATCGTCAGCCCGACGAGGTTCGAGGCCGACTACGTGCGCGTGCCGATCGGCGAGGCCCTCGAGCCCTATCTCAGGCAGGGGCTGAGCCTGCGCATGAGTGCGCCGGGCGTCGCCCCCAGCCTGATCTCGCCCGGCTCGATCCTCGGGAGGGATCGGTCGTCACGCTAGGCGAGGTCACGCCGCCCGCGACCGCGGCGTCAGCCCGAAGTGCATCGCCAGCGTGCCGAGGGCCGCGACCAGGATGCCCTGCCCGACGGGGCCGTGCACCGTCCGTCCCGCCCAGCCCTGGCGCATTGCCCACTCGCGGACCGAGAACTCCAGGCCGATGACGAACCACGCGCAGGAGCCGCCGGGGCTGTCGTGCCCGCCGAGCGCGTCGAGCGCTGCCGCGACCCGCCGGCGTGATTCGACCTGCTGCATCGAGATCGTGTCGACGCGCGTGCCCGGGATGCGCAGGAGCTGCGACGTCGCCATCCCGTCGAAGGCGGCGCTGCGGAACAGGCCGCGGAAGATCTCGCCCGCCTCGTGCATCTCCGGCGTGATCGTGCCGTTGGCGAGCATCAGCCCGAGCGTGTCCACCGCCCGCCGGTGCTGCACCGGGGTGCCCGTCTCCGGGTCCGCCTCCCGCACCGGCGCGCCGAAGCCGCCGTGCTGCAGCCGCCACGGTGAGGGCTTCGACAGGTCCTCGCGCTCCGGCGCGGTCCGCTTCGCCCTGCGCCTACCGGCCATGCCGCGTGCCTCCGTCGCGCCGGCCCCAGCGCCGGTTGGCCTCGTTGGCGATGGCCTGGCGCAGCCAGGGATCGGCGATGTCCTCCACCGACAGGGCGACGACGCCGTGCCGGTGCCATGCGGCGGCGCGCATGGCATCGAGGTCCAGCGCGGAGGTCGGGCTGCGTGCCAAGTCCAGACACGACCGTGGCGGACGCGGTGCATCGGGGAGCCTCATCGGACGTGCCTCCAGCGCCGGCCATTGACGATGTCGTCGACCGCTTGCCGACACAGGCCGAAGCCTTCGGCAGCCACAGCGCGTGGCACGTGCATGGCGATCATCCTCCTGATCGCCACAGCGCAGACCTCGTCGATTTTGGCTTGACGATTACGGCTTCCACGGTTGTGCGTGCCGTGCGTCACGGTGTCGGCCATGTTGTCCCGCTGAGTTGCCCAGCGCAGGTTCGTCCAGTGGTTGTTGTCCCGACTGCCATCTCGGTGGGCTACCACGTGCTGCGCCGAGGGCGGCTCGCCCAGGAACGCGAGGGCCACCAGGCGATGCACGGTGGTCCGGCAGTCCTGGTTCCCGCGCCAAAGGGAAACCTGCAGGTAGCCGGTCTGCTTGTTCCGCCACGGCTTGAGGATCCGGCCCGCTGTCGCGCCGCGTCCGGCAACGATGCGTCGAACGGCGCCGGATTCCGAGACCTCGTACTCAGGCCAGCCAGGGACGGCTCGCCACGCTTCATCAACCGAGGCCTCTAACCTGGTCCGGGTCACGGCGAATGGCGTCATGCCCGGCCTCCCCGGGCGTCGGTCACCCAGAGCAGCAGGGCCAGGGCGTCCGCCTCGTTGTCATCGGCCGGCGCGAAGCCGCGGGCCCGCACCGCGGCGACCATCGCCGCCTTGTCGGCATTGCCCTTGCCGGTCGCGAAGCGCTTGATCGTGCCAACGGGCACTCCCTCGTAGGCGATACCCGCCTGCTCGCACCAGGCCGTCAGCGTCGCCAGGAAGCCGGCATAGACGTGCGAGCTGTCCGTGCTCACGTGCCGCCGCACCTCCTCGAAGGCGATGCGCGCGAGGCCGCCGGACAGATCGGCGACCTCGGTCAGCCAGGCGCGGAAGCGCAGGAAGCGCATGCCGCCGCCCTCGAACCGGCTGGGGCGGAAGGTCATGGTGCCGGAGGTGATGCCGCCGTCGCGGCCGCGCAGCGCCCAGCCGGTGGTGGTGCCGAGGTCGAGGGCGAGGACGGCGTGGCGGTCAAGCGCGAGGGCCGGCGGCGTGGCGACGGGCGGGCCGCTTGCACCGGCGGCGGGCATGGGGAGAGTCGAGGGAGCCATGGGGTCTCCGAGAGGGGATGATCCTGGTGAGGGCGGCGACGGCGCGGTTCTTGGCGGAGCTCGCCGTCGCTGCCCGGCTATAGGGTGCCGGCCGCTCGGGCCGGCGGTCCGGTGCCGGGCGGGCCGTGCCTGCCGCCGCACCACCCTGGTCGCCCGATGGGCCGACCCATCCCCTGTCCCAACCCGACCCAACCTGTTGAATGGGTGGGAGCAAGATTGCACAGCAAAATCAGTGGCTTGCGCGAGCGTGTCCCAACGTCCCAACGTCCAACCGCTTCCCATACCCCTATAGGGAAAATGTGTGTCCTCCCCATCCCACCCCTTTCGCATTGGGGTTTCAGACCCGTTGGGACGGTTGGGACGTTGGGACAAAAGCTCGGAAACGACTGAATTTGCTGCCTATTCTTCTGTCCCAACCTCACGGTGCAGGTTGGGACAGAGCCGGGGCGTTGGGACAGGATCACGGCGGGACGCGTCATGACCCGTTCCCCGACTGCGGAGCCCGGTAGCGCCATTCCCGCGCGGCGCCGTCCCTGGCCGAGCCGCTGGCCTTGTACCGCTCCCACTTCCGGCTCTTCAGGAAGGACGAGACGCGCATCTGCTCGGCGCGATTCCACTTCGCCGGCTCGATGCCGAGGGCCTGCTCCAGCACCTCGCCAATGGAGACGTCGGTGAGCGGTGTCCGCCGGGGGACGTACTGATCCTGCCAGTCCTCGTAGCTGCCGGAGCCCATGTTCACGCTGCGCTTCTCGCAGGCGAGCCAGCGCTCGATCCGCGCGTCCCAGGCATCGGCTTCGTAGCGCGCCTCCTGCTCGGCAGTGGCGGCCGCGACCAGCTCCCGATCCTCGATCCACCACGCCGCCCCGGTCCGGAAACGCGCGACTGCCTCGGCCCAGAGCTGGTTACGGTCCCGGCGCAGTGCCTCGAGGTCGATCTCGCCGCAGCGCAGCGGCCAGAAGCGCCGGTTGCCGGTCTCGTCGCGCAGGTAGGTGTCGGGGTTCACACTGCCGGCGAAGACGCACTGGCGGGGCACGGTGACCACATAGCGCTCGTAGGGCGGGCGGTAGCGGTCCGTCGTGCGGGTGAGAAAGGCCTTGATGCGCGACACCTCGGCCCGGCCGATGGCGTCGAGCTCCGCCATCTCGATGATCCACACGCCGCGCATCTGCTGCGCCGCGTCCTTCGAGCCGATCTCGGCGAGCTCGTCGGTGAACCAGGGCTCGGAGGCGAGGATCTTGAGGGCGGTCGACTTCCGGATGCCCTGCGGCCCCTCCAGGATCAGCATGTGGTCGGCCTTGCAGCCGGGCTGCATGATCCGGGCCACGGCCGAGATCATCCACAGCGACGCCATGGCCCGGTTCAGCCGGGTGTCGGCGGCGCCGAGATAGGTCACGGCCCAGGCATCGAGCCGTGGCGTCCCGTCCCAGGCCAGGGCCGCCAGGTAGTCGCGCACCGGGTGGATCCGGGTGTTCCGCGCCGCGGCGACCACGCTGCGCCCCACCACGGCAGGCGGGACATTGACCTCGCGCCGCTGCAGCCATTCGGCGCAGCGGACGTCGTCGGCCTCGCCCCAGGGTCGTGGGAGGGTAGTTTCGGCGGCATCCCAGGGCAGCGCGCGGGTGACCACGATTTCCTGGGCGAACTCGTCGAAGACCAGCGTCCCGACAAAGGCCACGTCATTCGTCAGTGCCGTCAGGACATTCGCCTCGTTGCGCTCGGGCGCCCCGCCGGCGTCGAGCCGCAGCAGCCCCGCCCAAGGCGGCCGGATCGGCGGCTGCCGGAGGTCGCCGGTGGCGTTCAATCGGCGCCGCAGCTCGACCAGCTGTTTCTCCAGGATGGAGACGGCGATGCCGGTGGCCGTCTTGATGGCGGCCAGCACCTGCCGCTCCGGGAGCGGTTCCAGCCGGGCGGTGACGAGGCGCCCGAGCAGCTCCGACAACGGTGCCAGGTCTGGCGGGTTGGTCAGCGCCGCGGCGGCGGCGACCAGCTCCTGCGCCGTCGCGGGAGGCGGGGCTGCCGCGGCCTGGCCCGCCGGCTCGGCCGGGGGATAGTCGGCGGCGGTGACCCCCTGCCGCAGGTCGTCGTTGAAGTCGTCGCCGTGCAGCGGCCCGACGATCCGGGAAGGGATGTCGGCCAGGTTCAGCTGGTCGGCGAGTGTGGCGGCGGCCTGCATGCCGGCCTCGCCGGCGTCGGCGAAGATGGTGACGTGGGTGGTGCCGGCCGGCCATTGCCAACGACGCAGGCCATCGGCCGACAGCGCCGCCAGGGTCGGCACCCCGAAGATCGCCTGCGCCGAGAGCGCCGTCTCGATCCCCTCGGCAACACCGATACGCCCGTCCTCGGGGAATGGGGCCAGCCGGACGCTGCCGCCAGCGACCGGGCCGAGCATCTTCTTGCCGGGCGGTGCCTTCCCCGAGCCATCGTCCAGCAGGAAGGTGCGGTGGATGCCGCCGGTGGGGGCGCCGGCGCCGTCGCGCACCACGGCCACCATCCCCACCCAGCCGCGCCGCGTCTCGAAATCGGTGAGGTCGGGGTGGAACAGCAGGTCGAGGCTGTCCGGCGGCGCCAGCCCGCGGCTCCGCAGGTAGGCCTCCGCTGGCGTGCCGGTCAGCGGCTGGCAGCCCTCCAGGATGCGCGCGATCTCGCGGCCATGGTCCGGCCTCAGCTCGGGCGCGCGCACGGGCGGCGCCGGCCGATCCATGCCGGCCCAGCGGGCGGCTTCCTCGAACAGCCGCGCCTCCGTCAGGCCGGTTGCGTGGTAGATCATGTCGATGGGCCCGGCGCTCTCGCCGGTAGCATGGTCAAAGCCCCAACCTGCGAAGCGCCCCTCCAGGTGGAGGACGCAGGATCCCTCGCCGCGCGGCGGGCGGCCCGAGAGATCGGCGCAGCGCAGGGTCTTCCGGTCGCGCGAGCGGACCGCCTGCGGGAACAGGGTGGGCAGCCAGTCGCGGGCGGTGTCCGCGAGGCGGCGGCGCACCTCGGCGAGGTCGTGGCGCACTGGCGCCAAGGGGACCTCATTGAGGTCGATCACTACCTCCGGGGAGAAGGCTGTGGCAGTCGCCGGCAGGCCAGCGCCGGCCGGCGGGTGGGGATGCGGTGCGGCGTTCATGCCAGGATCACCAGCCCCTGCTCGGCGCGGGTGATGACCGTGTAGAGCCAGCGGCGCCGGTCCAGCTCCGTCCGGCCAAGGCCGTCATCCCAGACCACCACATTCTCCCACTGCGAGCCCTGGCTCTTGTGGCCGGTGATGGCCCAGCCGAAACTCGCCTCGGTCAGCCCCTTCTTCAGCTTCCAGTCGCGGTCGTGCCGCTGCTTGTCGAAGGCCAGATGATCCTCGAAGTGGCCCTTGTAGATCCGCAGCCGGCCACGACTGCCGTCCGCCTGCGGCGGGCCGATGCGGTTGCCGTCCTCGTCGGTGACCACTGCCGAGAAGTAGTGGCTGGCCTCGTCGACGATGTCCGAGAGGGTCAGGAACATGCCGTTGATCAGGCCAAGGTCGTTCTGGTTCTTCAGGCAGATGATCTTCTCGTCCGGCCCGGTCGGCAGCCAGCCGCCCTCGAAGCCGGCGGCCCGGCGCATGGCGTTGTTCAGCTGCAGCCGGGTGGCGTTCATGCCGCAGATCACCTGGCCGCCGCGCAGCGCCTGCTCCGGCGTGACGTCCAGCTTGCGCATCTTCCAGACATGATCGTCGTACCGCCCGAAGCCGATCGGCTCGCCCTGCCGCGCCATGGTGGCGAGGCGGATGATGGCGCTCTCCGCTTCCTGGCGGTGGATCTCGGTCAGCATGATGTCGGGCGGATCCTTGGTGAAGGCGCCCTCGCCCTGGATCGGCGGCAGCTGACCGGGATCACCGAGCACCAGGATTGGCTTACCGAAGCTCATCAGGTCGCGCGCCATCTCCGCGCCGACCATCGAGACCTCATCCAGCACGATCAGCCTGGCGTGCGCCGCATCGCTCTTGGGGTTGAGCGCGAAGCGCGGTCGCTTCATGTCGGCCACAGCCTGTCGCATGGCCTCGATGGTCGCCTCGGCGGTGGTGCGCTCGAAGCCGGAGAGCCGGCGTGCCTCGGCGATGGCGGCCTCGATCTTCTTCTCGGCGGCTTCGACCTCTTCCTCGGTGGCCTCGATGACGCTGTAGATCAGGCTGTGGATGGTCCGCGCCGGCGTGCCCTTGCGCCGCAGCACCAGGGCTGCCTTGCCGGTGAAGGTGGCAGTGACGACGCCAGGCACGCAGGCCTCTCCATCCTCGCTGCCGCGCTGATGCTCGAGGCCAAGCTCTTCGAGTGCGAAGCGCAGCACCGTGGACTTGCCCGTCCCGGCATAGCCGAACAGGCGGAACACCTGCTGCTGCTCGGTATCGTTCTGGTACCAGCGCTTGATCGCCGCGATGGCGCGGTGTTGGGTGTCGGAGGGCGTGATGTCGCTCATGCAGCCTCTCCGAACTGGACCTGGTAGTCCTTCACCACGCCACCGCACGACGCGTCGCCGACCTGGCATTCGCGGACGAACACGCGCCGGCCGTCACCGAGTTGGCGCCAGTGGCCACGCCGGATGTGCCAGCGCGGAGAGGCGTGCGTGCCACCGCGACGAACAAGCGCGGCAGCGATCATCGCAGGCTGGATATCCGCGACCCGGTAGGTCCACCCCCGCACCCCCAGTTTGGCGAGCGGCGTCCGGCGGAGCCGGGAGACGGTGTGCTCGCCGAATGGAGTGTCGGCCGACAGCAGGCCAAGCGCGCGCCAGACGATGGAGGTGGCCGCCTCGAAGTAGGGAAGGTGATGGTCCGGCTCGCGGAACTCGGGATGGCCTGTGGCCTCGGCGACCCCATCTGGACGAAAGGAGGTGTGGACGAGCACGTCGGTCCACGCCTTGCGTGTGGCGTCGAACCGAAACAGGAAGCTCTGCACGCCGGCCTCGGTTGCGCGTGTGTAGGCCGCAAGGCAGCCACCGCGATGCAGCTGCTCGGCCACTTCGAAGATGACGTGGTCGTGGGGGAGCTTCAGTTGGCCTGCCAGATTTCTGACCGAGAGCCTTTCGACGTCATCGCCATCGAAGCGGACCTGGTCGGGGAAGACGTAGATCGGCGCTGCAAGTGCGCCAGCGACATCGATCGGACACCAGAATCGGTGCGCATGCCGCGCGATGTGACGCTTGAGCGTGTAGGCGTGAGGAATGGCGCCGGGCGCCTTCGCAGAGGTCACGGCGAATTCTCCCAGCAGCGGATGGCGTAGGAACAGAAGCGGCAGAGGTGAAAGTCGGGGTGGACGGCGATACGCGGCGGCAGTTCGCCGGCCTCGGCCGCGCGCAGGATGTCGACGGCCCGATCCGAGAGGCGCTGCGCCTCGTCCGATTCGAAGGGCACCGCCTCGTGGTGCAGCGCCAGGGTGTCGCGGTTCAGCGCGGTGAAGAGCGCCACCTCGAGTTCGAGGTAGGCCATGTAGAGCTGCACCTGGGCGAAGTAGACCGGCTTCGAGAGGCGCACGCCTCGCTTGACCAGGTCGGCCCATGACTTCTGGCCAAGGGCCTTGTGCTCCCAGAGGGCCGGCCAGCGGAGGCCGACCTCCGGACCAGCGACGATCACCCCGTCGACATGGCCGCGCAGCCGGCCGCCCGCGGCGGTGAAGCCGAATTGCTCGCCATCGGCGCCGCGGTCGCGCAGGTCGAAGCCGGCCTGGCGCAGCCAGCGGATGGTCAGCGCCTCGAACTGGTGGCCGGCATCGAACACGCGCAGGAAGCCGGCATCGAAGTCACGATCCGGGTCCTTCGGTGCGTGGGTGACCTCGTAGACCAGCTTCCGCGCGCAGGCCTCGCCGACGCGGCTGCCGCCGAGGTAGTCGCGCGGCCGCTGCCGGCGGTTGCGCGCCACCAGGGCGGCATCCACGAAGGCGTTCACCCGCGCCGTGGTGTCCGCGGTGGGCTGCGACTCCCGGCCGTAGACGAGGCCGGAGCCGTGGTTGAGGTCGAGCGGCACGGGCGTCCTCAAAAGGGAATTGGGTCGTCGAAGGGGTCGCGGGCAGCCGCCTGCCGGCGCATCGAGGCCTGGAAGCCGTCGACGCAGGCCTCGATGACGCGGTCGATCTCGGCCGCGCTGCGGTCGTGGAAGGGCGCCATCAGCCCGAGCTCAACCAGCACCTCGGCGAGCGGACGGCGGGCGTCCTTGATCGCCTGGGCCTCCATCGGCGTCTTGTCGATCATACCGGCGCTCCGCTGCGCCAGCGCGCCGCCCGCCTCGCAGCAGGGCATCGAGCAGAAGCGGTGGCTCGGGAACTCACCCCAGCGGAGCTGATGCGTGTAGCCGAAGCCCTTCGCCGCGCGGCCGCACAGAGCGCAGACCAGGCGGCGGACCTGGTCCTCGGGCGAGCAGCCAGGGGGCGGCGGAGGCCGGGCCGCATCGGGGCGGGGCCGCGCCGTGCGCCCCGCCCAGCGTCGGCGTGCCATGTCCGCCGCATCAGCCGTTCAGCCAGGCCGGGCCGGTGGCCGCCGGCGCGGGGCCGGGCTGCGGGGCAGGCTGGGTGGGGGTGGCCGCCGCCGGGCGCTCCCAGGAGCGGGATGCCATAGGGGCGGACGCGGCAGGCGCCCAGGCCGGGGCCGCGGCCGCAGGCGGCGTGGCGGGACGAGCCGCCCGGGTGCTGGGCTGCGCCGGCACGGCCTCGCCCGCCATGATCTGGCGGTACTCCGGCTCGCCCGGCAGCACGACCCGGTCGAGCCGGTTGCTGTCGCCGTAACGGGAGTCGCTGGCCGGCTCGACCCGGACCTTGGCGGCGAAGGTGATGCCGGAGAGGTCGGCGAGGCCGCGCAGCACCCGCTTGCCCCGGGCCGCCTCCGACATGTCCTGCGGGTCGAGGCCGAGGGCGCTGTCGATCATCGCCCGGAAGGTCCCCTTCGAGATCTTCCAGCCGATCGAGACCCCGTGCTCGTCCACCTTGCCGCCGGCGACGGTGAACATCTGCCAGAACTTGCGGCGGATGTGCGGCCCGGCGGCGACGGTGAACTCGCAATCCAGCATGCGGACATCGCTGCCGGGGGTCTTCGCCGCCTTCAGCAGGCCACGGTCTACCTCGCCCTGCCCGTCCAGCCCACCGGGGCGGATGGTCATGGTGACCTTCACGAAGCTGCCGTCCGGGATCAGGTCGGAGCCGCGTGGCAGTTCGGCGTCGTTCATGTCGTACATCGGGTTCACCCCTGGCTGGTGCGGGTCGCGTTGATCTTGCGGAGGAGGGCGGCGAGGTCGGGCGGCTCGGTCTCGTCGAGACGGCCGGAGCGATCCTTGGCCGGCAGGCCGAAGGCGTTGCCGGCGCGGCAGACCAGGCGGCGTTCCGTGCCGCGCTCGGGATCGTGCCGCCAGCCGTCGCCCTCGCGCGCGAACAGCGACATCGACACCACCTGGTCGACGATGCCGGGCAGCTCCCGTGCGGCCTTGCCGCCTTCCATCTGCGGCTGCCAGGTGACCTTGCCGAAGTCGTCGGTGAAGCGCTCCAGGATGCCGACCATGATCACGGTCTTGCCCGGGGCGTGCTGCAGGTGCTTCAGCAGGCCGATCACCTCGCGCGCCATCAGCCCGTAGGCGCCGCGGGTGTCCGGCTTGCCGGTCTTCTCGGAGAAGGCCTCTGGCCGGGTCTTGGCCCAGACCATGGCCTGGCGCGTCAGATCGGTGATGCTGTCGAGGAAGACGGTCGACTTCGCGGCGAGCAGCCGCACCAGGTCCGGGTGGGCCGAGGCGAGGTGCTGGTAGTGCGCCTCGGAGAAGACGCCGTTCGGGTCGGCCGCCGGGTTCACCCCGCCGATCAGGCAGGCAATGTCGATCGCGTCGTCGAAGCAGCGCACCGGGATGCTGTCGCCGCGCCAGTCCTGCACCGACTTGAGGCCGGCCTCGAGATCGATGCAGATGGCCTCCTCCGCCGGGAGGGTGACCAGCTGCGTGGTCTTGCCGACGCCGGTCGGGCCGAACAGCGCCACCGTGGTCTTGTTGGCCGCGCGCGAGAGCCGCTCGTCGGCGGAGACGATGCGCAGCGCCATCAGCCGGCCTCTCCGTTCAGGGTGAGGCGGAAGGTCTGCCGGCCGGTCCGGACGGTGCGGGCCGGCTCGAAGGCCTGGCGGATGCGCTCCGGCCAGGCGGTGTAGGCCCGCTCCGGGACCTTGAAGCTGATCTCCAGGTACTCGGCTGGGTCCTCGCCGCCGGCGCGGATCTGTTCAACCAGCGTGGCGAGCCGGTGCTGGTCCCACTCCACCCGCTTCGGCAGGTCGGCGACAACCGTGACCGGCCCGTCCTCGAAGCGCACCGTGCCGGTGTCCTTGCCCGCCGCGGCACGGGCGCCGATCGCGCGCTGCTCGTAGCGCAGCGCGATTGCGGCCTCGATCCAGTCCAGCAGGCGTCTCGCGCCGTCGAGCGCCTCGCGGGCGTCCGCCTGCAGCATCGCCAGGTGCTCGGCCGGGAGCCCGATGACATCGCCGACCGGCATGTGACGCACGGTGTCGAGCGTCGGACGGTTGGTGCGAGCCACCTCCATCACGCAGCCTCCGCGACGAGGAGCGGCAGGAACGACGGAGCGAGGCGGCGCGGGCGGCGGCGGGCGACGATGAGGTAGGAGTAGTCCTCCTCGCCGTGCCGCCGCTGCACGAGGTGCGCGAGGCCGGCCTCGGCCAGCGCCCAGGCGCGGTGCGCCAGCCGCAGCAGGGCGAGCCGCTCCGCGTCGGGCAGCAGCTGCGTCAGCGGCGAGGTCTCGCGGGCGAGGAAGCCGCGGTGGTAGGCGAGGCGCTCGCCGGGCGCGGCGGCGCCGAGCCAGGCGCAGAGCGCCGCCTCGCTGAGCGGCGCCGCGCCGGTCGGGGTGTCGGGGATGCGGGTGTCCATAACCGGCATTACTCCGCGACCTCGCAATCCGTATCAGGCGGCCGAGGGGATGCCGGCGGCGAGCAGGCGCAGGCGCAGCTCGCGGAGGCGGCGGTAGATCCGCGCGCGCGGCATGGTCCGCCGCTCGCCGAGCGCGTGCGGCGTGTGCTCGCAGAGCGCGGCGCAGAGCGGGTGGTCCGCGGGGTCGATGGCGGCCGGCGCCGCGCGCTCCAGGTCGAGGCGGCGCTCCAGCGCGGCGACGGCGTCGGTCGGCTGGCCGCACCACGCGGCGTAGCCGTCCGCCTCGCCGAGGGTGTCGCCGAGCGTCAGGCCGTCGCCGCCGGGGAGCGCGTCGTCGAGGGAGAGCGGGTGGCGGCCGGCGCGCTCGCGCTGCACGCGGCGGGCGATCCGCGTCGCCGCGTGGCGGAAGCAGATCCTAGCAAACGCCTCGAGCGCTCCCTTGGCCGGATCGAAGGCCGGCAGGCGGGCCAGGAAGTCGGTCAGCAGGTCCTGGCGCAGGTCCTCGCGCTCCTGGGCGGGGAGGCCCAGGCCGCGGCAGAGGCGCCGCGCCTCCTGCTCCGCGAGGCGGTAAATGGGGGCGAGGTCGGGGAAGCAGGGCGAGCGAGCCATCGGCAGGTCGGTCCATCGGGTTGCAATGGAGCCAACCTGCCGACCCTCGCGGCACACGGGTGTGGGCGCGGCGTGTGCTCGGCGTGTGTTCGGAGCGCGAGCCGGCTACGCCTCGATGAGCAGGATATCCTCTGCCCCGAGGGCAAGGGCGTAGCCCCGTCCACCAGGGGCCAGAATGAGCGGTTCGGGGAAGCGCGCCCGTGCCAGGAGATCCTTGAGGCTGTTCTGCAGGTCCCGCTTGAGGCTCCGGACCGTCGCGTCGGTCGCCGTGGTGCCCCTGTACATCGCGTCGAGGATGTCGCGTGGCGGGACAGGCAGCCTCCCACGCCGGGCCCGTTCGCAGAGGAGCCACAGCAGCTCGAACTCCCGCGGCGGGAGCTTCGCCGAATGGCCGTCGAGCGTCACGGCACCCGTCGCCTTCGAGAGCACCAACCGAGACTCGCTCTTCGGCATAATGAGCAGCGCATCGAGGTTCACCAGGACCGGCTGTCGTGGTTGGCTCGGGAGGAACGCCTCGGCTGGCGGCATGACATCGACGCCGCGTTCCTCCAACCGGGCCCGTTCCGTGGGGGGCATGGCGGGCGCGACCAGGCTGATGCGCTGACCTCGAGCGAGCACGCGAATCTGCTCAAGAACTCCTGGCCGGCGGACCACCTCGACCGTCATCGCCAGCAGGAGAAGGCGGCCGCCCGGCAGGGCCCCGATGCAGAACAGGCCAGGCTGGAGTTGTTCCGCAGAACCTTGGACGCCCGCAGCACTGGCGATCTGGTCGGCCAGGCGAGCGGCCGAGATGCGGTAGATCTGCAGATCTTCGGGGTCGAGATGCTCGTCGCCGGCACAGGAGACGGGACAGGCGGCATAGGGTTCGCCATCCTTCCAGCGAATCCGCCGTTCCTCGGCGCCGCAATCGCAGTCAGGGCACGGATCCCAGACGTCCAGCTTGCGGTCGTGCACGACGATGCCGAGTTCGAGCAGCCGCTCGAAGGCCCGCGCACCTTCCGGCGACAGCTCGGGGACACCCAGCAGATACGCCGGCTCGCCCGCCTCACTCCGCTGCAAGAGCAGGACGGGAAGGCTCTCGTTCATGCAGCATCTCGTTCATGGCGAGCAGTTTCATGACCCGCCGCTGGTGTCGCTGCCGCGGGAAGCTCAGGGTGTCGTGGGGCTTGATCTTGACGGTGATGACCGGCGGCCGGGGGCCCTCGGCCACCAGGATGATCTTGATCACCAGATGGGCCAGGCGCCAGCCACCAGACTGGTAAATGATCTCCGGGCGGCTGTCGTGCAGCGCCTGCAGGGCATTGCCGTCGCTCTCACGCGCGATCAGCGAGCGAACCACCTTCTCGCGGCCGTTCCGGGTGACGACCACCCGGTTCGCCTGCGCTTCATAGATCTGGACCCGCGCAATGCCGGGGTCGTGCCGGTGCCGGAACTCGAAGGCACCGCCGGCCTTCTCTGCCGGTTCAAGGGTGTAGAGGCGCCGCGACGACACCGCGCTGAACAGCCCCGGACGGTCCAGCACCACCTCGGCAAAGGCCTTGGCCAAGGCAGTGCGGCTGGCCTTGCCGCAGCCCCAGATCTTCAGCCGCCCGTCGATGGCGGAGTAAGCCAGGACCGCGTTGTCAATCTCGCGGAAGCTGCGGATCCGCTTTCGGCTGCCCTCCAGCACCTCGGTGATGGTGAGCGCCGCGCCATGCCGGATGGAGACGTGCACCTCGTCGCCGTCCTGATAGGTGATCGCCTCGCAGAACTCGCCCCGTAGATCGGCCTGGAAGATCGTCTTGGCGTGCGCCTCAAGGGTGCGCAGGCGGTCCTCGCTCAGGTCTGCCGGAATGCCCTCCTCAGGCGCCACGAACTCCATCACCGAGGCCGGCTGCAGGAATGCCAATCCGTTCTCGGCGTCCTCGAACACCTCCGGATGGTAGATGAAGGCACGGAGCGCAAGGTTGCGGGCGTTCGTCTTCGAGAGGGCTTCCGGCGGCACCAGTTCGACGCCGCGCCGCCTGGCCTCCTGCAGCAGGGCGTCCTGGCCCACTGGTTTGCCGAGTCGCTCGATGCGATGCAGGTCCGCGGTCAGGCTCTCCGGGCAGCGGTCCTTTGGCGTCCGCAGGAGGTAGGCCGAGACGGCCTCGCGGCCCTTGCCCGGGTCGGAGGCCAGAAGATCGAGGTCCAGGGCGTCGGCGGGGATCGCGTGCCGTTCCAGGAAGCGCTTCAGCAGGTCCGGGTCGACGGTACGCAGGAAGCGGAGATTGGCGAAGCGCTGGTAGTCATCCCTCATCCTGGGTCCCCGCGAATCGTTCCTTATGTGTTCTACCTAAAGATTGACGTCCAAGTCGAATCCAATCCGCACTGCGATGATACGGGTCGGCAGTGGCGTGCGTATTGGGAGGAGGTGCCCGACCGCATCCCAAACCCAACTAACCCGCACCTTCCACCCCACCTCCGCGAGGTCTGCACCATCCTGGCCGCCGGCCTTGTGCGGCTGCGCAGCCGCGCTGCCGAGGAACTGGTGCGCGACGCGACACAGGCCCGGGACCGGGGAGAGGGTTGCCTACACTCCACGCCCCGGCAGCGCCGTCATGCCTACCCGACTCGTCGGAGACAAGCATGACGAAACGCGCGAATCGCCCCATCCAGCCTACCGCAGCGCCGGCCGCGGTGGTCACCAGCATCCCGCCGGCCAGCGTGCTGCCCCGCCTGGCGGCCCTGCAGACCGCTGACATCGCCGATCTGAAGCAGCAGTGGCGCGAGCTCTGCGGCACCGAGCCGCCGCCCTACAACAGGAAGTTCCTGGAGAGCCGGCTCGCCTACCGCATCCAGGAATTGGCCTATGGCGGCCTGAAGCCAGAGACGGTGGCTCGGCTCGAGGCCCTGGGCGAGCAGCTGGACGGCGGCAACGTGGTGCTGCGCCGCATCCGCGCCGGCGACGACCGGCCGATCGCCGGCACGCGGCTGGTGCGCGAGTACCAGGGTGTCCAGCACACGGTGACCGTGCTGGCGGACGGCTTCGAATACGAGGGCCGGCCCTACCGCTCTCTCTCCGCCATCGCCCGGCACATCACCGGCACCCGCTGGAATGGCTGGTCGTTCTTTGGCTTGAAGGTCCAGCGGGGGCAGGCATGAGACGCAAGGCGACCGCGGCGGCCGAACCCGCCATGCCGGCGACGGTGAAGAAGCTCCGTTGCGCCGTCTACACCCGGAAGTCGACCGACGAGGGGCTGGAGAAGGAGTTCAACAGCCTCGACGCCCAGCGTGACGCCTGCGAGGCCTTCATCGCCAGCCAGCGCGCCGAAGGCTGGGTGCTGGTGCCGGACCGCTACGACGACGGCGGCGTCTCCGGTGGCACCCTGGAGCGGCCCGCGCTGCAGCGCCTGTTGCGTGACATTGAGGCCAACCGGGTCGACGTGGTGGTGGTCTACAAGATCGACCGCCTCAGCCGCTCGCTGATGCACTTTGCCAAACTGGTGGAGGTGTTCGACGCCCACAGCGTCACTTTTATTTCAGTAACTCAAAGCTTTAACACGACCACCAGCATGGGGCGGCTGACGCTCAACATCTTGCTCAGCTTCGCGCAGTATGAACGCGAGTTGATCAGGGAGCGGGTGCAGGACAAGGTCGCCGCCTCGAAGGCGCGCGGTATGTGGATGGGCGGCCCGGTCCCGCTCGGCTACGAGGTGCGCGACCGCAAGCTGGTGGTGAACGAGGCCGAGGCGGCACGCACACGACGGGCGTTTGAGCTCTTTGCCGAAACCGGCTCCGGCGTGGAGACTGTGCGGCGGCTGCGCGGAGAAGGTGTGCTGACCAAAACCGGTCGGCCCTTCGACAAGGGGGCGCTGTACCGGCTGTTGAACAACCCGACCTACCTCGGCGAGGTGGCGCACAAAGGCAAGGTCTACCCCGGCGAGCACCAAGCCATCGTGCCCCGGGAGCTGTGGGATCGCGTCCATGCCATCCTGCAGGAAAGCCCACGAGTCCGCGCCAACCAGAATCGCCGGCAGACCCCGGCGCTGCTGCGCGGCCTGATCTTCGGGCCGGACGGGCGCGCCATGTCCCCGACCCACACCCGCCGACGCGGGCGGCTCTACCGCTACTATGTCAGCCAGGCCGTGCTGAAGGGCGATGCCAGCGACTGCCCGGTCCGGCGGCTGCCCGCGGCGGAGATCGAGGCCGCAGTCATCGATCAGGTTCGGGCGCTGCTGCGCCAGCCGGAGGTGGTGGTCGGCACCTGGCGGGCGGCGCGGGCCGAGGCGCCGGACCTGATCGAGGCCGAGACCCTGGCCACCCTGGAGCGGCTGGACCCACTCTGGGATGAGCTATTCCCGGCCGAGCAGGCCCGCATCGTTCGGCTGCTGGTCGAGCGGGTCGAGGTCAGCACCACCGGCGCCGACATCCGGCTGCGGCTGGAGGGGCTGGCCAGCCTGGTGCGGGATCTCGCCGACATCGGTGCCGAGACCCGGAGGGCCGCGTGATGACGGCCACAAGCATCACAGTCCGCGTCCCGCTGGCCATTCGGCGCCGCGGCGGGCGGAAGCTGGTGGTCACGCCGGACGGCAGCATGCCCGGCGCCAGGCCGGCACGCACGCGGGCCGACCCAGCCCTGGTCAAGGCACTGGCCCGGGCGTTCCGGTACCGGAAGCTACTGGACCAGGGGCGCTATGGCTCCATCAGCGAGATGGCCACCGCCGAGCGAATCGACCGGGGCTATCTTGGCCGCCTCCTGCAGCTGCCGCTGCTTGCGCCGGACATCATCGAGGCGATCCTGGACGGCCGGCAGCCAGCAGACCTTGGCCTGCCCGCCTTGCTGGAGCCGTTCCCGGTGGAGTGGGACCGCCAGCGCGCGAGTCTCGGAACCTCAGCAGTTACATGAAGTAGCCCTTCGGGCCCTGGGCGGTCATCCTCTCTGTTGCTCGTCTTGGCGTAGCACGCAACAATCTGCCCAGCAGCGACAGCGCAGGGGAGAGTCATGCCGCCGACCTGGCACGGGTCAGCGCAGGGGGGAGCCTTCGGCGGGCGGGGGATGGGGCGGCCGTGAATACCGAGGCCGATACCTGTCGCCTCTTCGTCGTTCCCCGCCTCCAGATTGCCGGCTGGGACACCGCGCCGCATGCCATCCAGGAGCAGCGCAGCTTCACTGACGGTCGGGTCATCTTTGTCGGGGGGCAGCCGCGGCGCGGCCGGCGCAAGCGGGCCGATTACCTGCTCCGCTACCGGCCCGACCTTGCCCTGGCCGTCGTTGAGGCCAAGGCCAGCTACCTGAGCGCCGCCGACGGTCTCCAACAAGCGAAGGACTATGCCGAGATCCTGGGCCTCAAATTTGCCTACGCGACAAACGGCACCGAGATCATCGAATTCGACTTCTTCACCGGCCAGGAGCGGGTGGTCACCACCTTCCCGACACCCTTCGAGCTCTGGGCGCGCCAGCGCGCCGGTCTCGGCCTGACCGACGATTCGGTAGCTGAGCAGGCGCTCACCTCTGGCTATCCCGACCCGGCCAAGCCGCTCCGCTACTATCAGGAGATCGCGGTCAACCGCGCGGTCCAGGCGATCCTCACCGGCCGCCGCCGTAACCTCCTCACCCTCTGCACCGGCGCCGGCAAGACTCCGATCGCCTTCCAGATCGCCTGGCGGCTTTGGTCCGCCGCCTGGAATCGGCGGGGCGACCACCTGAAGCCCAAGATCCTGTTCCTGGCCGACCGCAACGTGCTGGTCGACGACCCGATGGCGCGCGACTTCGCGCCCTTCGGCCGGGGCCGCTTCAAGATCGAGAATGGGCGTGTCAGCCTCGGCCGCGACATCTACTTCGCCATCTACCAGGCGATCGCCAAGGACGAACGCCGGCCTGGGCTCTACCGCGAGTTCCCGCCCGACTTTTTCGACCTGATCATCGTGGACGAGTGCCATCGCGGCAGCGCCCGCGACGACAGCAACTGGCGCGAGATCCTGGAATACTTCGCCCCGGCCTTCCAACTCGGCATGACGGCCACGCCGCTGCGCGAGGACAACCGGGACACCTACGCCTATTTCGGCGACCCGCTCTACACCTACTCCCTCGCGCAGGGCATCGCAGACGGCTTTCTGGCCCCCTACCGCGTGCACCGCGTGGTGACCGACGCCGACGCCGCGGGGTGGCGCCCGACGAAGGGCGAGCTCGACCGCTTCGGCCGCGAGATCCCAGACGAGGAGTACCACACGAAGGACTTCGAGCGCGTGGTCGCCCTGCGCGCCCGCACCGAGGCCATCGCGCGCCACCTGACCGGCTTCCTGAAGGCGACCGACCGCTTTGCGAAGACCATCGTCTTCTGCGTGGACCAGGAGCACGCGAGCGAGATGCGCCGCGCGCTCTCGAACCTCAACGCCGACCTGGTCGCGCAGCACCCGAACTACGTCTGCCGGGTCACCGCCGACGAGGGTGCGATCGGGCGCGGCCACCTGTCCGACTTCCAGGACCTCGAGAAGCGCACGCCGGTCGTCCTGACCACCTCGCAGCTGCTGACCACCGGCGTGGACGCGCCGACCTGCCGCAACGTGGTCCTCGCCCGCGCGGTTAGCTCGATGAGCGAGTTCAAGCAGATCATCGGCCGCGGGACCCGGCTGCGCGAGGACTACGGGAAGCTGTTCTTCAACATCCTCGACTACACGGGCGCGGCGACGGCGAAGTTCGCCGACCCGGACTTCGACGGCGAGCCGGTCAGCGCCACGACCACCACCATCGATCCGAATGGCGTCGAGGCCGGCGTCGTCATCGATCCGGTCCCGCCGGGAGGCGAAGAGGGAGAGGGCGGCGAGGAGGGACCCGCAGGCCCCGCCACGCCGCTGCCACCGGGGGGCGGGCAGACCGGAGAGCCCCGCAAGTACTACGTGGACGGCGGCGCCGTGGAAGTGGTGCAGCACCATGTCTACGAGCTGGACGCGGACGGCAAGCGGCTGACCGCGCGCAAGATCACGGACTACACGGGGGAGAAGATCCGCACCCTCTATCCGACCCCGGCCGCCTTCCGCGCCGCCTGGACTATTGCGGACAAGCGGGCCGCCGTGGTGGAGGAGCTGGCGGAGCGAGGCATCGACCTGGCCACCCTTGCCGCCGAGATGGGCCGGCCGGAGGACGACCCCTTCGACCTGCTCTGCCACCTGGCCTGGGGCGCCCCCCTTCGTACGCGGCGGGAACGCGCCGAGCGGCTCCGCGCCGATCGCCAGGACCTGTTCGACCGGCATGGCCCGGCCGCGCGGGCGGTGCTGGAGGCGCTGCTCGAAAAATACGCGGCCCACGGCCCGGACGAGCTCCGCTTGCCCGATGCGCTCCGAATCGAGCCCCTGGCTTCGATGGGCAACCCGAGCGAGATCATCCGCCGCTTCGGTGGCGCCGAGCAGCTGCGCCGAGCGGTGGACGAAATGGCGACCTTGATCTACGCCGCCTGACACAATGGCCCGCACCAAGAAATCGACTGGTCCTCAGACCACCGCCCAACGCCTCGACAGCATCGTCAAGTCCGCCCGCCAAATCATGCGGAAGGACAAGGGGCTGAACGGCGACCTCGACCGGCTGCCGCTGCTCACCTGGGTGCTGTTCCTGAAGTTCGTGGACGACATGGAGCGCATCCACGAGGACGAGGCAGCCCTGGCCGGCCAGCCCTTCCACGCCGCCATCGAGCCGCCCTACCGCTGGCGAGACTGGGCGGCGCGGCGGGACGGCATCACCGGGCCGGACCTGATCCGCTTCCTGGCCGCCGAGGAGACGATCCGGCCGGACGGGTCGAAGGGGCCCGGCCTCTTCAACTATCTGCGTTCCCTGCGTGGCCGGAACGGTGGGCGGGACCGGCGGGACGTGATCGCCACCGTCTTCGCCGAAATGACCAACCGCATGGAGAGCGGCTATCTCCTGCGCGACGTCATCAACCTGGTGGACGCCATCCACTTCGACGCCTCGGAGGAGATCCACACCCTCTCCCGCCTCTATGAGGGGCTGCTGCGCGAGATGCGCGACGCGGCGGGTGACAGCGGGGAGTTCTATACCCCGCGCGCCGTCGTGCGCTTCATGGTGGCGGTCACGGACCCGCGGCTCGGCGAGACGGTGCTCGATCCGGCCTGCGGCACCGGCGGTTTCCTGGCCGAGGCCTTCGAGCACCTGAAGGACCAGGTGCGGACCACCGAGGACCGTGAGGTGCTGCAGGGCCGCAGCCTGATCGGCGGCGAGGCGAAGCGGCTGCCCTACCTGCTAGCGCAGATGAACCTGTTGCTGCACGGGCTGGAAGCGCCGGACATCACGCTTGGCAACGCCTTGGCCCGCCAGCGCCTGGCCGAGATCGGCGAACGCGACCGAGTGAACGTGATCCTCACCAACCCGCCCTTCGGCGGCGAGGAGGAGGTGGGGATCCAGACCAACTTCCCCGAGGACCGCCGCACCAACGAGACGGCGCTGCTGTTCCTGCAGCTCATCATGCGGCGGCTGAAGCGCAACGGGCAGGGGCGCGCCGCCGTGGTGGTGCCGAACGGCACGCTGTTCGAGAACGGGGTGGCGGCGCGGGTCAAGGCGGACCTGCTGCGTGAGTTCAACCTGCACACCGTGCTGCGCCTGCCCGAGGGCGTCTTCGCCCCCTACACCGACATCCCGACCAACGTGATCTTCTTCGACACCACCGGGCCGACGCGCGACGTCCACTACTGGCAGCAGCCGATGCCGGAGGGACGGCGGAAATACAGCAAGACGGCGCCGCTGCAATTCGAGGAGCTGGCGGATTGCCTGGCCTGGTGGAAGACCCGCGGCGAGGACCCGCGGGCCTGGCGCGTGCCGGCGGAGGACCTGATCCGCACAGATGATGAGGGACGGGTTGTCGCCGTCAACCTCGATCTCAAGAACCCGAATGCGCGCGAGGTGGAAGACCATCGGGCACCGGCGGAGATTCTGCAGGGTATCGTCGCGCGGGAGCAGCGGGTGCTGGATCTCTTACGAGAGATCGAGGCGCTTGTGGCGGAGCGTGCGTGAGTATGCCGGAGTGGCCGATGGTGGCGCTGGAGGACGTCCTGCGGCGCCACAATCACTGGATCGAACTCGACCCCGAAGCCGAATACCGCCAGGTCACTGTGCGCCTTTGGGGCAAGGGTGTCGCGCTCCGCGGTGTCTGTCGTGGCGCGGACATTGCTGCGCGCGAGCAGGTGCAGGTACAAGCTGGCCAATTCATCATGTCACGCATCGATGCCCGGCACGGTGCCTTTGGACTCGTGCCTCACGAGTTGGACGGCGCGGTCGTATCCGGGGACTTCCCTTGCTTTGATGTCGATACCGGCCGTCTGCTGCCTGGGTTCCTCTTCTGGCTCAGCCGGACTGAGCCCTTCATCGCGCTTTGTAGGGGAGCCAGCGAAGGCAGTACAAACCGGGTCCGGCTCAAGGAAGATCGTTTCCTGGCCAGCCGTATACCTCTTCCATCTCTTGATGAGCAACGCCGCATTGTCGCACGACTGAACGCTGTGGACGCACGGTTGAAGACTCGGATTGAGTCTGCCGAGCGGCAGGAGGCAGAACTTGCCGCCATGCTGCGCAACGCCTTTGTGCGGATCACCGCCGGCAGCCCGCGTGCCCCGATGGCCAAGGTCGCGCCGCTTGTGCGGCGGCCCGTCACCATCGAACCCGGCGCGACATATGAGGAGATTGGCGCACGCGCTTTTGGCCGCGGCCTATTCGCAAAGCCGGATGTGCGGGGCGAGAGCCTGACCTGGCAGAAGCTGTTCTGGATCGAAGAGGGCGATCTCGTCATCAGCAACATCAAAGCATGGGAAGGAGCCTTCGCCGTCGCGGAGTATGTCCACCACGGCAAGGTCGCGTCACACCGGTATCTCACCTGCGTTGCCGATCGGACGCGACTTTTGCCCTCCGTCCTCTGCTTCTATCTGCAGTCGCCGGAGGGGTTGGGCCAAGTTCAAGCAGCTTCGCCGGGAAGTGCAGATCGCAACCGCACTCTCGCACAGGACCGGCTTAAAGCCATCGAAGTCCCAGTGCCGTCTCTCGACGCCCAGCAATGGTTCGAACAGCTGCAGACCAAGGTTGGCGCTCTCCGCGCCCAGCACGCCGCCACTGCCGCGGACTGCGATGCCCTGCTGCCGGCCATGCTGCATAATCTTTTTGGGACCGCCGCATGCTGACATACTGGCCGACAACAAGGTGCTTCCTTGCTATCGCTGTTCGCCACACGGAACTTGCTGATTCTGTCTACACGGGCGTGGTTTGCGCGGTCGTGGAAACCACGGCGTGGTTCGGTGCATCATGACTGAACGGACCGTAGTGAACCTCTATTGCGACGAGTCGTGCCACCTCGAACACGACGACAGTCCGGTTATGGTGCTCGGCGCTCTGGCTTGTCCTGCTGCGGCCGCCCGCCCCACTTCTGCAGCAATCCACGCTCTCAAAGCACGACACGGCTTAGCGCCTGGCTTTGAGATCAAATGGAGCAAGGTCTCGCCTGGTCGCCTGGCATTCTATCTCGACCTTGTAGGTCTTTTTTTCGCGACGCCAGAGCTGCGCTTCCGCGCGGTGGTGATTCCTGACAAGAAGAGCTTGGACCACGCAGCGTTCAGCCAGACGCATGACGATTGGTACTACAAGATGTACTACCAGACGCTCCTGCCTTTTCTGGCTGCTGATGCCGAACATCGCGTTTACCTCGACATCAAGGACACTCGTGGCGGCGCAAAGACTGAGAAATTGCACGACGTGCTGTGTACCGCGCTTCGCGACCCGTTTCGGAGCCGTGTGTCCCGCGTGCAGCAGGTCCGCTCCCATGAAGTGGCCCCAATGCAGCTCGCGGACTTGCTCATCGGCGCCGTCGGCTACGCTAACCGGCAACTGCGCACCAGCCCAGC
Organism: Teichococcus rhizosphaerae; assembly: GCF_002631185.1. GTDB lineage: Bacteria > Pseudomonadota > Alphaproteobacteria > Acetobacterales > Acetobacteraceae > Pseudoroseomonas > Pseudoroseomonas rhizosphaerae. The sequence continues at coordinate 65,770 of NZ_PDNU01000035.1, forward strand.
AAAGCTGGCCTTGGTGGAAGCGCTGAGTGCTGGAGGGCGTCCGCCTGGCCACCCTCGCAGCCTTTCCTCCACCTCTTACCTGTCGGAGACAAAGGTCAATCTGTTGATGTGGCGTCCTGCGGTGCGCTCAGCATGATTCTGCCGCCGCTGCTGACGCTCGACACCTGCGGGGGTGACTGGGAGCGCTACCTCGAATGTGTCCACGACGTGTATCTCTCCCAAATCGTGCGGGGAGGTCTGACTTTCCGCGGCCTTCGTGTTGCAACTCGGCGGACGCCCGAGACGCGCGGTAAGGGCTATGGCTTCTGGCACATGATCCAGGAGGGGCGCGTCGAGGAAGATCGGATGCCAGATTTGCGCCGATGCGAGCGCTTGTGTTGGGTCCCGCATGTAATTCGCGCAGCTGATCGCGCGGATCCTCGGGTGAGCGTCTGGCAGAACGTGAGGGGTGGAAACATCCACGTGCCACTCTGGCTCGAGGATGAGGACTACCTGGTTATCCTCGCACAGCGGCAAGGACATTGGCTGCTGAAAACGCAGTACATCGTGACATACCGCAACCGGCGTGAAGCTCTGCGGCAGGAACGAGATGCGTTTCTGGTCGCCCAAAATGGCTAGGGCCGCCCCGAAGGACGGCCCCGAATGCTCTGCCTACACATGGCAGGTGAGCGAACCGATTAGGAACATAATCCACGACGCCTGTCAACAACGACGCGGTGTTCGCTTCGTGTCCGAAGGTGGACCGTCTAAGCGTGCTTGGCAAGGCCAGATTGCCCCCCAAATCGCTGGACCTGGCGCCGAGTTGAGTTGAGGCCATCGGGCATCCGAACCGATACCTACCATCGGCTGGGGGGCACCTCACGTAGCGCGCGAAGTTGGAGCCCCGGCGCGTGTAGCTGGCTTGGGGGTGTGGCGATGGCTTGAGGGTTGGTCCGAGACGGGAGGAGCACTCGATACCCCAACTTGGCCCGGTCGCCACGTCAGGAATGAATAAGGAAGTCAGGCAGTTGGACCTTGTAGACTGAAGCGGCCAAGTCCCGAGGTTTGGAGAGAATCCGCCCTCCGGAGAGCGAGTTCTGGCCCGACCCGACCTCGGCACTCCCAAGGTTTGTCCGCCGACCTTGGCGCAACCTGTGGTTCCGGGCGCCCCCCGACAACCAGAGAGCGAGTTTGTGGGAAGAAATGGTGTCCGCGGCGGGATTCGAACCCACGGCCCCAGGATTCATCCCACTTCGGCTTTCGCCGCCGCCCCGAAGGGCGTTCGTGGTCTGGACTGTCCCTTCGCCATAGGCCGTGGCCATTAGGCGCCGCCCGTCCAGTCTCTACACCTTCCCGGCGAAAGGCCGGGCTTGGCTCGGGATTGGCAAGGCGATCAGAACGCCGAAGCTTTCCCCGACTTTGAGCGGATCCGCTGCGCGGTTTCCCATCGCAGCGCCCAGTTAAGCAAACAAGGAATCCTGTGCTCTATCCAGCTGAGCTACGCAGACAATACCATTTCCGCCGGGCAGCATAGCCCAGCGGCCCATTCTTGGGAAGCGGCGCGAAGGCGGCGCCCCTCAGCGAAGGGGCGCGGCCATGAGCTGGGCGATGCCGGCCAGCAGCTCCTCGGCGCGCACGGGCTTGGTGAGGGAGTGCTCCGTGCCGCATTGCGCGATCAGCTCCCGCGCCACCTCCCGCGCATGCGCCGTCAGCACCATCACCGGCACAGCCGCATTGTGCCCGCCCAGCGCGCGGATGCGGCGGATCGCCTCCGGGCCATCCATGCCCGGCATCTCCAGGTCCATCAGGATCAGGTCGAAGCGCCCGGCCATGGCGGCGGCCACGGCCTGGGCCCCGTCCCGGGCCTCCGTCACCCGCAGCCCGGCGGCCTGCAACTGCAGCCGCACGATCTCGCGGTTCACGCCGTTGTCCTCGGCGAGCAGCACATGGCCACGCAGCCGCACGCGCGGGGGCGGGGGGGGCGGCGCCGGCGGCGCGCCCTCCAGCAGCGGCGCCAGCCCCCGCAGCAGGGCGCCGAACCGCACCGGCCGGGGCAGGGTGAAGCCGTCCCGCTCGCCCGGCTGGCCGGCGGCGCAGAGCCGGATGCAGGGAACATCCCGCGGCAACCGCGCCGCCGGAATGGCGCGGTCCGCCACCACATGGTCGAAGCGTGCCCCGCGCGGCCATTCCGCCTCCGGGCCGCATACCGTGACACCGAGGCCAAGCTCGCGCAGCCTCTCGGCCAGCAGGGCGCGGCCTGGCGCCTCCAGCAACAGCAGCGAGGCGCCAGGCCGCGCCCGCGGCAGGGGCGGCGGCGCCTCGACGCGCGGCAGCGGCACCTGGCACCAGAAGGTGGAGCCCGCCCCCGGCGCCGTTTCCACGCCGATCTGCCCGCCCATCAGCTCGACCAGCTGCCGCGCGATCGGCAGCCCGAGGCCACTGCCGCCATAAACGCGGGCGACGGAGCTGTCGCCCTGCGCGAAGCGCTCGAAGATCCGCGCCACGCTGCCGGCATCGAGCCCCGGCCCGGTGTCGGTGACGCGCAGCCGCAGCAGCTGGTCCGCCTCCTCGCGCAGCGACACCACCACGGAGCCCTGCGGGGTGAACTTCACCGCGTTGCCCAGCAGGTTCAGCAGCACCTGCGAGAAGCGCGTCGGGTCGCCCAGGCGCCGGCCGCGCAGCCAGGGCGGCATGTCCAGCGCCAGCTCGATCCCCTTTTCCTGCGCCGCCGGGGCCAGGAGGTCGAGCATGTCCTCCACCACCTCCTCCAACACGAAGGGGATGCGCTCCAGCTCCAGCCGGCCGGCCTCCAGCCGCGTGCTGTCCAGCAGGTCGTTGACCACCGAGAGCAGCAGACCGGCGGATTTCTGCGCCACCTGGGCATAGCGCCGCTGCAGCGGGGTGAGCGGCGTTTCCAGCAGCAGGGCGGTCATGCCGCTCACGCCGTTCAGCGGCGTGCGGATCTCGTGGCTCACCGTGGCCATGAACTCGGACTTGGCGCGGCTCGCCTCCTCCGCGCCGCGCCGCGCCGCCTCCTGCGCCCGGGCCAGGGCATGGAAGTCGGTCGTGTCGCTCTGCACCACCACCCAGCGCCGCGTCCCGCCTGCCCCCGGCGCGGCCGGCACGGGCGCCAGATGGGTGCGCAGCCAGCAGGGGGTGCCATCCTTGCGCCGGGCGGCGAGCTCCGACACGCCGCCCTGCCCCTGGCGCATGGCCTGGGTCAGGGGCCGCACCCCGCGGGCGAGGGCGGCGGGGCGCAGCAGGGCCCGCACGCCCCGCCGGCGCAGCTCCTCCGCCGTGAAGCCGGTGATGGCGGTGAAGGCCGGATTGGCCCAGAGCAGGCGCGGCGCCTCGGGCGGCCCTTCCAGCAGCAGCACGCCGCAGCTCGCCGCCTCCACCGCGCTGCGCAGCTGGGCGTTCATCGCCCGCAGCGCGGCGGCCTCGCGCTCGGCCAGCACCTCGTCGGTGATGTCGCGCAGGATGACGGCGTGGCCGCCCCCCTCCACGGGCAGGATCCGCACGGCGAGCCAGGCCTCGCGCGCGACCTCGCCCTGCCAGCTCAGCGGCTGCGGCGTGTCGCGCATGGCGCGCCAGTAGCGGAGGGCAGCCCTGCCCCGGCCCAGCGCGCCCAGTTCGCCCAGCCAGCGCAGCACCGCGGTGCCGGGCGCGCTGCGCAACAGGAGCCGGTTCTTGGACAGGCCGGACAGGGTGAAGAACCGGTCGTTCACCAGGGCCAGCCCGCCCTGGTCGTTCAGCACCGCCACGCCCTCCGGCAGGCTCTCCAGCAGGCCGTCGAAGCTGACCGAGTAGAGGTAGAGGCGGTTCTCGGCCATCATCAGCCGGCGGCGCTGCTGCAACAGCGTGGCCGCCACCTCCGCCAGCGCCGCCAGGGCCGCCCGCTGCTGCGCGGTGGGCCTGATCCCGCCCGCTCCCAGCACGCAAAGGGCGCCGAGCGGCGCGGCGGGGCGGCGCGGCCCGCAGCCGGGCTCGCGCAGCACCAGGGCCAGGCCATCCTCCGGATCATCCCCGGGGCCGGCCTCCCGCGGGCCGGCCTCCCACCCCTCGCAGGCGGCGCTGCCCAGCGCCACGGCCCGCGCCTCCGCCGCCGGGCGCGGCGGCCCGGCCCAGGCCTTGCGGTACATCTCGCCCTTTGGCCCCAGCAGCAGGATGGCGGCGGCCTCGCCCTCCAGCATGGCCCGCGCCGCCTCCGCCAGCCCGTCGAACTCCGGCTCGCGCGCGGCGGCCACCAGCGGCAGGGCGCGCAGCCCCGCCAGCAGAGCGGCCTCCCGCGGATTGAGCGGGGCTATGATCATGCGGGCCTGCTCCCCGACCGGAACGCCCTGAACCCGGTTCCACTGACCACGGCTTCATCAATCCGGCTGACCGTCCCGCCCTGGCGGGAGGTCCGGGCCCGCGGCTCTGGCGGGGCATGGAAAGGCGGGGGGCCTTTTCCGCCATGACGAATCATGCCCCTTGTCCAACGCTTATACGGACATCTCCCATCCGTTCCAATCCGTGCCGAACCGCCGCGCGGGTGGAATCCGCCGCCGCCGCGCCCACCGCCCCGCCCACCGCCCCGCCCACTGCGCCGCCACGCCTGGAGGGGCGGGCGCGGCGCTCAGCCGAAGCGGCGGAACCGCTCCACCGCCGCCACCAGCGAGACCCGCACCCCGGGCTCCAGCGCCGAGTGGCCGGCATCGGGCACCACCGTCAGGCGGGCGCGCGGCCAGGCGGCGGCGAGGTCGAAGGCGCTCTCGGCGGGGCAGACCATGTCGTAGCGCCCCTGCACGATCTCGGCGGGCAGGTGGGCGATGCGGTCCATCCCGCCGAGCAGGCCCTCGGGCGGCAGGAACAGGTCGTGGGCGAAGTAGTGCGCCTCGATCCGCGCCAGGCCCAGCGCGGTGCGGTCCTGGGCGAAGCTCGCCACCGTCTCGGGGCTCGGCATCAGGGTGCTGCACAGCCCCTCATACTGGCTCCAGGCGCGCGCGGCGGCGAAGTGCACCTGCGGGTCCGGGTCGGTCAGGCGCTTCAGGTAGGCGCCCAGCAGATCGCCCCGCTCGGCCTCGGGGATGTGCTCGGCGAATTGCGCCCAGGCATCGGGGAAGACGCGGCGCAGCCCGTAGAGGAACCACTCCACCTCCCGCGCCCGGCCGAGGAAGACGCCGCGCAGCACGCAGCCCAGCACCCGCCCGGGGTGCGCCTGGGCATAGGCCAGCGCCAGGGTGCTGCCCCAGGAGCCGCCGAACAGCAGCCAGCGCTCGATGCCGAGGAAGCGGCGCAGCGCCTCGATGTCGGCCACCAGGTCGGGGGTGGTGTTGCCGGCCAGCTCGCCGAGCGGCCGGGAGCGGCCGGAGCCGCGCTGGTCGAAGATGACGACGCGCCAGTGGCCGGGGTCGAAGAAGCGGCGGTGCACCGCCCCCGCCCCCGCCCCTGGCCCGCCATGCAGGAACAGCACCGGCTGGCCACGGGGATTGCCCACCTGCTCCCAGTACATGACGTGCCCGGCCGAAAGCGGCAGCAGGCCGGTCTCATAGGGCGCGATATCGGGGAACAGGTCGCCGCGGGGCATGGGCGATGTTTGGCGCGCCGGCGGCGCCCGTGCAACACCATGAGGGGAGCGGCGTAACGTTTGCGCGTGTCATCCCCTTCGCGCCGGGCCGCTTCGTGCCTAGCTTGGCGGGATGGCGACTTCCTCTTCCCCGGGCTCCCCCTCGGCCGGCTCACCTTCGGCCGGCTCCAAGACCGGCGGCGCGCCGGGCGGGCTCCGCTGCGCCGTCTGCGGCGGCGAAAGCCGGCAGCCCCCCTTCCGCCCCACGCCGCCCGAGCAGGCGCCGGACCTCGATCTGCGCCCCGGCGAGCCGCTGCGCGGCACGATGGGCCGCTGGCTGCAGCAATGCCCGCACTGCGCCTATGCCGCGCCGGATATCGGCCGCGCCCACCCGGCGGCGGCGGATGCGGTGGCGGCGGCGCCGTTCCGCGCGCTGATCGCCGACACCAGCCACCCGCCCCTGGCCCGCCGCTTCCTGGCCTGGGCGCATGTGCTGGAGGAGACGGGCGCGCTGCACGCCGCCGCCGAGGCCACGCTGCACGCCGCCTGGGTGGCCGACGACATGAACCGCCCCGAGCTGGCCGCGAGCTGGCGGCAGGAGGCGGTGGCGCTGTGGCGCGGCGGCCCGGCGCTGGACGCGGAGCAGTCGGTGCGGGTGATCGACGCGCTGCGCCGCTCCGAGGCCTGGGAGGACGCCGCCGCTGCCGCCGAGGCGCTGGCCGGCTCCGGCCCGCCCGATGCGGTGGCGCAGGTGGTGGCGCTGGAGCGGCGGCTGATCGCGGAGCGGGACACGGGCCGGCACACCATGGCGAGCGCCCTGCCGCCGCCCTCCCGGCGGCCGCACGTGTCGCACCAGAAGGTGGGCCGCGCGCCCGCCCCGGGCGGCTTCTGGGCCAGGCTGCGCCGGCTGTTCGGCGGCGGCTGAGGAAGGACGCGGAAGGGCTTGCATCCCGTGCCGATCCGCCGCATTGGAACTTTATAACATAGCATTGGGATTCCTCATGCAGCGCCGCGCCCTGCTCGCCTTGTCCCTGTCCCTGCCCTGGATCGGCCACGCGGCCCGGGCGCAGCCGGCCGCCATCCTGCCGGTGGTCGCCTCCTTTTCCATCCTGGGCGACATGGCGCGGCAGATCGGGGGCGATGCGGTTTCGGTGCATGTCATCGCCGGGCCGGACGTGGATGCCCACAGCTTCCAGCCCCGCCCCTCGGACGCGCAGGCGCTGCGGGGCGCGAGGCTGCTGGTGCGCAACGGGCTGGGCTTCGACGCCTGGGTGGACCGGCTGGCCCGCTCGGCCGGCTATGCCGGCCCGGTGGCGACCGCCACCGAGGGGCTGGCGCCGCGCACGATGAGGGCGGCCAGCGGGCATGGGCATGGCCACGCGCATGACCACGGCCATGGCGGGCAGGAGGCGGCCGACCCGCATGCCTGGCAGGACCTGCGGCATGGCCGGCATTACGCGGGCGTCATCGCCGAGGCCCTGGCCGTGGCCGACCCGGCCCGCGCCGAGGACTACCGCGCGCGCGGCGCGGCCTACCAGGCGCGGCTCGCGGCGCTCGACGCATGGGTACGCGCCGAGATCGCGGCCGTGCCGGAAGCGCGGCGCAAGGTGGTGACCAGCCACGACGCCTTCGGCTACTTCGCAGCCGCCTATGGGGTGCGCTTCCTGGCGCCGCAGGGCATCAGCACCGAGGCCGAACCTTCCGCGGCCCAGGTGGCGCGGCTGATCCGCACGCTGAAGGCGGAGAAGATCACCGCCGTCTTCCTGGAGAACATGGCCAACCCGGCGACGCTGCGCCGCCTCGCCGCCGAGGCGGGCGTCACGGTGCGGGGCCGGCTCTACGCGGACGCGCTCTCGCCGCCGGGCGGCCCCGCGCCGGACTACGAGGCGATGTTCCGCCACAATGTCGGGCTGCTGGTGCCGGCCATGCGCGGCGCGGACTGAGGGAGGCCAGGAGGGGCCAAGGCGGGGGGGGGGGTTGCCGCCCCCTCACTCCACCGGCAGGAAGATGAACACCACCGCCGCCACCAGGCAGAGCATGGCGGCGATGTAGGTCCAGCGCAGCGGCTCCCCTAGCACGGCGACGGAAAACACGCCGAACACCATCAGCGTGATCACCTCCTGCATCACCTTGAGCTGCTGCCCCGTATAGGGGCCGTAGCCCAGCCGGTTGGCGGGCACCGCCAGGCAGTACTCGAAGAAGGCGATGCCCCAGCTGATCAGCACCGCCATCCAGAGCGGCCAGGAAGGCTGCTTCAGGTGGCCGTACCAGGCCCAGGTCATCAGGATGTTGGAGCCGACCAGGAGCAGGGGCGGCCAGAGCAGGGCTGTGTTCATCGGGAAACCATCGGCGGTTCGGAAGCGCGCATCTTATGGCTCCGCCCGGGGTCCGGCGGCCATCCCCCTTGCCTTCCGGGCATGGCAGGCCCTACCACGCCCCCTTCCGCCAGAATTCAGCCAGAGAGGGTCCGCATGAACTGGATCAGCGAATGGGCGCTGCCGAAGATCCAGACATGGCTCGGCCGCAAGGAGGTGCCGGACAACCTCTGGCACAAATGCCCGGCCTGCGAGCAGATGATCTTCCACCGCGACCTGGAGCGGTCGCTGCATGTCTGCACGCATTGCGGCCACCACATGCGCATCCCGGCGATGAAGCGGGCGGAATACACGCTCGACCCCGGCTTCCAGCGCATCGAGCTGCCGAAATCCCCCGCCGACCCGCTGCGCTTCCGCGACCAGCGCAAATACGCGGACCGGCTGAAGGAGGCGCAGGCCAGGTCGGCCATGGATGACGCGGTGGTGGTGGCGCATGGCGCCATCGAGGGCCGCCGCGCCGTCATCGCCGCCTTCGAGTTCGGCTTCATGGGCGGCTCCATGAGCCCGGGCGTGGGCGAGGCCATCGTCACCGCCGCCAAGCTGGCCGTGCTGCAGGACGCGCCGCTGATCGTGTTCACCGCCTCGGGCGGGGCCCGCATGCAGGAAGGCGCGCTGAGCCTGATGCAGATGCCGCGCACCGTCATCGCGGCGCAGATGGTGAAGGAGGCGGGGCTGCCCTTCATCGTCGTGCTGTGCGACCCGACGACGGGCGGCGTCACCGCCTCCTTCGCCATGCTGGGCGACATCCAGATCGCCGAGCCGGGCGCCATGATCGGCTTCGCCGGCGCCCGCGTCATCGAGCAGACGGTGCGCGAGAAGCTGCCCGAGGGCTTCCAGCGCGCCGAGTACCTGCTGGAGCACGGCATCCTGGACATGGTGGTGAAGCGCGGCGCCATGCGCGAGACGCTGGCGCGGCTGATCAGCCTGCTGCGCGAGCCGCTGCTGGAGCCCGCCGCCCTTTCCGCCGGACCGGACGCGCCGGCCGGGCCCGAGGCCACGCCCGCGGCCGCGCCGGGCGCCGCCGCCGGCACCGCTCCGGCAGCCGCGGCCGGAAGCGTGCCCGGGGCCGCGGCGCCCGGCGCGGCGCCCGGCGCGGCGCCCGGTGCGGCGCCAGGAACCGCGGCGGGAGCCGCCAAGCCCTCCGCTTCCGCAGCCCCGCCGAAGCCGGCCTCCGCCGCGTGAGCCGCGCCGAGGCCATCATCGACCGGCTGCACGCGCTGCACCCGAAGCTGATCGACCTCAGCCTGGGGCGGCTGCAGCGCCTGCTGGCGGCGCTGGGCCACCCCGAGCGCCACCTGCCGCCGGTGGTGCATGTGGCCGGCACCAACGGCAAGGGCTCCACCTGCGCCTTCCTGCGCGCCATCGCCGAGGCGGCGGGGCAGCGGGTGCACGTCTATTCCTCGCCGCATCTGGTGCGCTTCCACGAGCGCATCCGCCTGGCCGGCGCGCTGGTCTCGGAAGAGGCGCTGGCCGCCGCGCTGGAGGAGGTGGAGGCGGTCAATGCCGGCGAGCCCATCACCGTCTTCGAGGTGACCACGGCGGTGGCGCTGCTGCTGTTCAGCCGCGTGCCGGCCGACCTGCTGGTGCTGGAGGTGGGGTTGGGCGGCCGCTACGACGCCACCAACGTGGTGGAGCGCCCGGCGGCCTGCGCCATCACCAGCATCTCCATGGACCACATGGACTTCCTGGGCGACTCGCTGGCGGGCATCGCCGGCGAGAAGGCTGGCATCCTGAAGCCCGGCGTGCCCGCCGCCACCGGCCTGCAGCAGCCCGAGGCGCTGATGGTGCTGGAGGCCGAGGCCGCAGCGCTCGGCGCGCCGCTGGCGGTGCGCAACCAGGGCTGGTCGGTGGGCTGGACCGAGTCGGGGCTGCGCTACACGGATGGCGAGGGCTCGCTGAACCTGCCCCGCCCCGCCCTGCCCGGCCCGCACCAGGCCGACAATGCCGGCATCGCCATCGCCGCGCTGCGCGGCTGGAACCCGCCCTGGCTGACCGAGGCGGCGATCGCCGCCGGCCTCACCACCGCCACCTGGCCCGCCCGGCTGCAGCGCCTGCATGGCGAGCTCGCCGCGCTGCTGCCCCAGGGGTGGGAGCTGTGGCTGGATGGCGGCCACAATGCCGGGGCCGGCGCGGCGCTGGCGGCGCATCTGCCGCTGTGGGAGGACCGCCCGCGCCACCTCGTGGTCGGCATGAAGCAGGGCAAGGCCTCGGCGGCCTTCCTGGCGCCGCTGCTGCCGCTCGCCGACAGCCTCTGGGCCGTGGCCGAGCCCGGGCAGCACCTGGCCATGCCGGTGGAGGATATCGTGGCGGCGAGCGGCGGAGCGGCCCGCCCCGGCCCGCATGTGGCCGACGCGCTGCGCGCCCTGGCGGAAGCCGACGGGCCGGCCGGCCGCGTGCTGGTCTGCGGCAGCCTCTACCTGGCCGGCGAGGTCCTGAAGGCGGACCGCACCGCCATCGTCTGAGCGGCGCGGCCGGCGGAAACGGGAAAGGCCAGGGGAATTCCTTCCCCTGGCCTTTTTCTCAGCGCCGATCCTTCAAGGCCGGTTTCTCAGCCCTGGGCGTCCGGCGAGACGATGATGCAGGCGCCCTGGCTGCGCAGCCTGTCGCAGGCCGACTGGGCGCTGTCGCGCGAGAGGCCGATGACGCGGGCACGGTAGAGCGTGCTGCTGCCCTGCGCGACCGGCTCGACCCGCGAACGCGCGCCGGAGGCGCCGAGACGCCCGCGTGCCGCTTCCGCCGCGGCGCGGGCGAGGTTGGCGCTGGCGAAGGCGCCCACCTGCACGCCCCAGCTTCCCGCCTGGCTCGGCACGGCCGCCGGCTGGCTGGAGGAGGGCAGGCGCAGCACCTGGGCCGGCGGCGCCACCGTGGCGGCATGGGCCGTGCCGATCAGGCTGAAGCCGCCGCCGCGCGCCAGGCTGGGCGAGGCGGAGGGCGCGGGCCGGGGCGCCTCGGCGAAGGCGGTGGCGATGCGCGCCGTGGTGCGCGGCTGCGGCGCCGGGCTGGCGGAAGCCAGCAGGCTGGGCGCCGGGGCGGGGCGGGTCGGCGGGGCGGGCGGCGGCGCCACGGCCAGCTCGGCCGGCGCCGGAGCGGGAGCCGGCGGCTCGGCGGCCGCGGCATAGGTGGAGCCGTCCGGGATCGGCTCCATGCGCACCACCGTGCCGGCGGGCGCGTAGGTGGAGCCATCCGGGATCGGGTCCATCCGCACCACGCTGCCGCCGAGGGACGTGCCGATCGACGGGTCGAGGCTGGCCACCTGCACCGTTTCGGTGCTGTAGGTGGAGCCGTCCGGGATCGGGTCCATGCGGACCACCGGGCCGGGCGGCAAGCTGGCCACGCGGATGCCAGGGTCGGTGGCGTTGCGCTGCTCGCGCAGGGCCAGCATGGTGGCGGCGTCGCCGCGGCGCGGGCCGGCGGGGATGTTCAGCGGGATCTCCGCCGCCGCGTACACCTCCGGCGCCGCGCGGCGGCCCGGGCTGGCGCCCACGATGCGCGGCCCGATGCGGGCGACGTAGTTGCGCGTCTCGGCCGGCAGGCCGCGGCCGTTCCAGAGATAGTCCTCCAGGCGGCGCGGGCCGGCATTGTAGGCGGCGAGGAAGCCCGGGCTGCCATACAGCTCGTACATCTCGCGCACATAGGCGGTGCCGGCCATGATGCTGTTCCACGGGTGGTAGGGGTCCTCCCCCAGCCCGTAGCGGCTGCGCAGCTCGGCATAGGTGCCGGGCATCACCTGCATCAGCCCCATGGCGCCGACGCGGCTGGTGGCGCTGACGCGGCCGCCGCTCTCCTGGCGCATCACCTCGCGGATCCAGCGCTCCGGCACGTCGAAGCGCCGCGAGGCCTCCTTGATGTAGGGCCCCCACGGATCGCTGGACGAGCCGGGCGGGTCGTAGGTGCTGGGTTGCGGATAGGCGGCGGCCTGCGCGGCGGCGCTGGTGCTCACGGTCCTGGGCTGCTGGCTGCTGCTGCCGCAGGCGGCCAGAAGGCCCGCCAGCGACAGGGTTGCGAGCATACGGACGCGCCCCCCCGGCGCCATCCGGCCGTTGTTGAACGGAGTCATCCCCTGTTCTCCGTCTGGCCCGGCGGCCTGTTCCCTTGGATGGTTCGCCCGCGCCCCCACGCCGACGAATCCGGAACCGCCTCCGGGTTGAGGTTTCAGCAGAACATCTGCCCGCAAACCGCTAAAGGATACAGCGGACTAGCGCAAGCCTCGTCTGTGTTGGGGCGTTGCCCCCCTGGCGCTTCCGGGTGGAAAACCCCATTCATAAGAAGGGGTGAGGCGGAACTTCAGCGCCGGATGCCGGCGCCGCCCGCCCCCAGGAATCGCAGCTTACGGATAAAGGGTTCACGCAATGTCCGCGCCCTCCCGCCTTTCCCGCAGCCTCCGCGCCGGGCTTGCCGTGATGTTGATCGGCGGCACCGTGGCCGCCTGCGCGCCGCAGCAGACCGGCGCCACCTACAGCAGCGCCGCCATCGGCCGCGCCGCCTCCGTCTCCTATGGCACCATCGTCGGCATGCGGCCGGTGCAGCTCCAGGGCGGCGGCTCCGGCGTCGGCACGGCGGCGGGCGCCGTGGCGGGCGGCGTCGCCGGCAGCTTCATCGGCGGCGACTGGCGCTCCAACGCCCTGGCCGGCCTCGGCGGCGCCGTCCTCGGCGGCCTCGCGGGCAATGCCATCGGCCGCGGCGCCAGCGGCGGCGAGGCCGTCGAGTTCTTCGTGCGCGAGGACCAGGGCGGCGACATCTCGGTGGTGCAGACCAACGAGGAGGGGCTGCAGGTCAACGACCGCGTGGTCATCGCGCGCGGCGACCGCACCCGCCTCAGCCGCGCCGCCGGCGGCCCGCCGCCCGGCGCCTATGTTCCCCCGCAGGGCGGCTACGGCCAGGCGCCCTCGGGCTATGGCCAGGCGCCGGCCCATGGCGCCAGCTATGGCGGCCCGAAGTACTGATCCTCACGGCGCGCCGGGGCGATCCCTCGCCCCGGCGGCTGGCGGCCCGGAAGATTTGGGGTGTATAGAGCGGCCGCCATGCAGCAAGCGGTTCTCCCCATCTATCGCATCGACGCCAACCGGCCGGACCGCACCGGCCGGGCCATGGCGGATCTCAGGGCCGGCTTCGCCTCCTGGCGGCTGGCCTGGACGCTGGCGCGGCTCGACCTGCGCAACCGCTACCGCGGCTCGGTGATCGGGCCGTTCTGGGTCACGCTGTCCACCGCGGCGCTGGTGGCGGGCATGGGGCTGCTCTACGCCCAGCTCTTCCGGCTCGACATCGCCAACTACCTCCCCTACCTGGCGACCAGCCTGATCGTGTGGAACGCCCTCTCGGCCATGGTGTCGGAGGCCACGACCTGCCTTTCCAACGCCGAGGGCGTCATCCGGCAGCTCCGCCTGCCGCTCACCACCCATGCGCTGCGCTGCGTCTTCCGCAACGCGCTGAACGCGGCGCACAGCCTGCCGCTGATCCTGGTGGTGTTCGCGCTGATGGGGCAATGGCCGGGCGCGGAGGCGCTGCTGGTCATCCCCGGCCTCGTGGTGCTGGCGGTGAACGCGCTGTCCGTGTCGCTGTTCCTCGGCATGATCTGCGCCCGCTTCCGCGACATCGGGCCGATCGTCGCCAACGCCATGCAGCTCGCCTTCTTCATGACGCCCGTGATCTGGAAGCCGGAGCTGCTGGGGGAGGGCGCCAAGTGGCTGCCGCTCAACCCCTTCTACACCATGCTGGAGATGGTGCGCGGCCCGCTCGTGGAGGGCGGCGGCACGCTGATGACCTGGGTGGCCGCGCTGCTCTACACCGGCGCGCTGGGCGGCATCGCGCTGGCCTTCTTCGTGCGCTTCCGCAGCCGCGTCGCCTTCTGGGTCTGAGCGCCGATGGCCACCATTTCCGCCCGCGGGCTCAGCATCGCCTTTCCGCTCTACCACCTGGCCGCGCGCAGCCTGAAGAAGCGCCTGCTCGCCAAGGCGGCCATCCGGGTGAAGACGGACGAGTCGAACCGCGTCGTCGTTTCCGCCCTGCACGATCTCTCCTTCGAGATCCGCCGGGGCGAGCGCGTGGCGCTGGTCGGCACCAACGGCGCCGGCAAGACCACCCTGCTGCGGACGCTGGCCGGCATCTACGAGCCGGTCGCGGGCGAGCTGATGGTGGAGGGCGAGATCGGCTCGCTGATCGACCCGGCCGCCGGCATGGACTCCGACAGCACGGGGCGCGAGAACATCCGCCTGCGCGGCCTCTACCGCGGCATGAACGACGAGGAGATCGCGGCGCTGGAACAGGACGCCGCCGCCTTTTCCGGCCTCGGCGAGTTCCTGGACGTGCCGACGCGCGGCTATTCCGCCGGCATGCAGGTGCGCCTCGCCTTCGCCATGGCCACCGCCATCACGCCGCAGATCCTGCTGATGGACGAGTGGTTCCTGGCCGGCGACGCCGACTTCATGACCAAGGCCGAGGAGCGGCTGGCCCGGCTGGTGACGGGGGCCGACATCCTGGTGATCGCCACCCACGACATGGGCGTGGTGCGCCGCTGGTGCACCCGCGTCATCAAGCTGGAAGCCGGGCGCATCGTCGCCGACGGCACGGTGGAGGAGGTGCTCGGGCCGGCGCACGCGCCGGAGGCGGCGGAAGAGCAGGCCTGAGGGCGGCGGGCAGCCGGAGCCTCCCCCCCCTTCCCCTTCCCGCGGCGCCCGAAACCGGCCGGCGGGGGGAGGCGTTGTCCAGCAGGGGCGGCGGGCATCCCGCCCCCGGCCAAATGGGGAACAACCCGATGGCGCACGGAAAGTCGCAGGACCAGAAGCCCCGCCATGGCGGCGGCCAGGCTTCCGCCGAGGGCAAGAAGGGCGTGTCGCAGGAAACCGTGGGCAGCGGCAAGCAGCACGACCCGAACAACTTCGCCAACAACCCCGAGCGCGCCGCCGAGGCCGGCCGCAAGGGCGGGCAGCACAGCGGCAAGAACGGCTAGGGCAGTTTCCGTTCGCACTGCTCACGGCAACCGCTCCAGCGGATTGTTTTCAGGAGCATCTTCACCCAATCAGTTGACTCGGCCTGATCGGGATCTGCTCTGGCCTCCCGGCGCCGGAGCGCCTGCCGGCCGCCCGCCCCTGAAGCGGGGGCGGGCGGCTTTCCGTTCGGCCGGGCGCGGGGCGGCGCGCGGCTCACTCCGCCAGCGGCCGGCCGCGCAGCTTCTTGGTCTCGCCGCGCTGGGACTTGCCTTCCAGCCGGCGCTTCTTGGAGCCGAGCGTCGGGCGCGTCGGGCGCCGCTTCGGCGGCGGCGGCGCGGCGGCCTCGCGGATCAGCGCCAGCAGCCGCTCCAGCGCGTCCTCGCGGTTGCGCGCCTGGGTGCGGAACTGCTGGGCGGTGATCACCACCTCCCCCGCCCCCGTGGCCCGGTGCCCCGCCAGCCGGATCAGCCGCTCCCGCACCGGCTCCGGCAGGCTCGGCGAGTTCCGCGCGTCGAAGCGCAGCTGCACCATCGTCTCCACCTTGTTGACGTTCTGCCCGCCCGCGCCGGAAGCGCGCGCGAAGCTTTCCTCCAGCTCGGACTCGTCGATGCTCAGGCGGGCGGTGATGGGGATGCGGGCCATGCGGTGGCCTCAAGCACAAAAGCGAAGGCCGGGGGAATGAATTCCCCCAGGTCCCCTTCTTTTTTCTGCCGGCTGGAAGGGAAAG
>NZ_PDNU01000036.1 GCF_002631185.1 Teichococcus rhizosphaerae
GACCTTGATCACGCCGCGCTCGATGCGCCCCGTCACCACCGTGCCGCGGCCCGAGATCGAGAACACGTCCTCGATCGGCATCAGGAACGGACGGTCCTTCGGGCGCTCCGGCTGCGGAATGTAGGCGTCCACCGCCTCCATCAGCTTCAGGATCGCCTGCTCGCCCAGCTCCGGCGACTTGTCCTCCAGCGCCATCAGCGCCGAGCCCTTGATCACGGGAATGTCGTCGCCCGGGAACTGGTAGCTCGACAGCAGCTCACGCACCTCCATCTCGACCAGCTCCAGCAGGTCGGGGTCGGCCATGTCGCACTTGTTCAGGAACACCACCAGCGCCGGCACGCCCACCTGACGCGCCAGCAGGATGTGCTCGCGCGTCTGCGGCATCGGGCCGTCGGCCGCCGACACCACCAGGATCGCGCCGTCCATCTGCGCGGCGCCCGTGATCATGTTCTTCACGTAGTCGGCGTGGCCCGGGCAGTCCACATGCGCGTAGTGGCGGTTCGCCGTCTCGTACTCGACATGCGCCGTCGAGATCGTGATGCCGCGCGCACGCTCCTCCGGCGCCTTGTCGATCTGGTCATACGCCGTGAACGACGCACCGCCCGACTTCGCCAGAACCTTGGTGATCGCCGCCGTCAGCGACGTCTTGCCATGGTCCACGTGCCCGATCGTACCAATGTTGCAGTGCGGCTTGTTCCGCTCAAACTTAGCTTTCGCCATCTATCGGTCACCCTGTTGGTCCAGCGCCGACATCGGCGCACCATCCGGCCCATGACCCACCGCCCGCTCCTCCTCCGCATGGGGGAATGGAGCGGGTGACGGGAATCGAACCCGCACAACCAGCTTGGAAGGCTGGGGCTCTACCATTGAGCTACACCCGCACCGCGCAGCGATGCCGCGCCCCTGAACCGGGGCACGGACCACAGCGCCGTGGCGCCTCCAACCGGGAAAACCTGGGCCGAAACCTGGCCTGACCGGGCCCGCAGCCTCCGGGGGAGGCTGCGGGCAGGCCGGTATGGAGGGGGTTGGATTCGAACCAACGTAGGCGTGCGCCAACGGATTTACAGTCCGTCCCCTTTAGCCACTCGGGCACCCCTCCGCGCTGTTCCCGGCCGGCGGGAGCGCTGCGGACTATCTGGTTTCCGGGCGGCCTGTCAACGTGCCTGCGCGCGGTTTCGCGAAGAAAGAGTCGGGAAATCGCGCCATGCCGCTTGCGCCGCCGCCGCCGATCCGCAGGATGCCGCCCATGTCCCGCCCTCCCCGCCGGCCCGAGGGGCCGCGCCCCCCCTTCCGTTCCCCTTCCCGCTCCGACGAATCGGGTAGGCCCCACGGCCGCCCCGCCAGAGGTTATTCACCCGGGGGTCATTCACCCGGGGGTCATTCGCCCGGCGGTCAGTCATCCGAGGGCTCCTCCTCCGAGGGCCGTTCCTTCCGGGGCCCGTCGCCCCGGGGCCGCTCCCAGGGCCATGCGCAGGAGGCCCCGGCCGAGGCTCCGCGCGCCGGCGCGCAGCCGGGTGGCCGCCCGAGCCGCGCCACCCGCTTCGCCGGGCGCGCCGCCGAGACCGAGGCGCCCCTTCCGCAGCGGCGCGAAAGGCAGGCTCCCCTCCCGCGCGAGAAGCCGGAGCCCAACACGCTGTGGCTCTACGGCCTACACACCGTGGCCGCGGCGCTGGCCAACCCGAAGCGCCGGCACCGCCGCCTGCTGCTGACCGCCGAGGCGGAGGCCAGCCTCGCCGCCCGCCTCCCCCGCCCCTGGCCGGTGCAGGCGGAGCGGGTGGAGCGCGCCCGCTTCCAGACCTTCCTGACCGAGGACGCGGTGCATCAGGGCATCGCGCTGCTGAGCGAGCCGCTGCCGCCGGTGCCGCTGGAAGACGCGCTGGAGCGCTCGCGCGGGCCGGTGCTGCTGCTGGACCAGGTGACGGACCCGCGCAATGTCGGCGCCATCCTGCGCTCGGCGGCGGCCTTCGGCGCCGCGGCGGTGGTGATGCAGGACCGCAACGCGCCGCCCGAGACGGGCGCCATGGCGCGCGCCGCCGTGGGCGCGCTGGACAGCGTGCCCGTGGCGCGGGAGGTGAACCTGGCGCGCGCCATCCAGACGCTGCAGCGCGCCGGCTACTGGGTGATGGGCCTGGCGGGCGACGCCAACAACACCCTGGCCGAGGCCAAGCCGAAGGACCGCCCCGTGGCCCTGGTGCTGGGCGCCGAGGACACCGGCCTGCGCCGCCTGCAGCGCGAGACCTGCGACGAGCTGGTGCGGCTGCCGATCACCGGGGCGGTGGAAAGCCTGAACGTCTCGGTGGCCGCCTCGGTGGCGCTCTACGAGCTGGCGCGGGGAGACTGAGGAAAAGGCGGGGCGAAAAGGCACGGGCGAAAAGGCGGGGCGGGCATCCATCCCGCCCCGTGCCTTCATGAAGCCTTAAGCCCCGCCCGCCATCCTGCCCCTGCCGTCACCGGACGGAGCTTCCAACGCCAAGATGGCCGCATCCTGGGACACCACCATGCCCACCCGGCCCGCCACCTGGCACGACTTTTCCGAACAGCAACAGCTCGCCCTCTCGCGGGAGGCGCTGCGGCGCGCCGCCGAGACCCTGGCCGGCCATGCCGAGCTGCTGGCGCGCGAGATGGAGGGCGGCTCCCTGCTGGACCAGGGCGGCCCGGATGCGCTGCGCCTCTTCGCCTCCGTGGTGCGCGCCACCAGCACGGACGCCTTCGGCGCCGTGCTGCGCGCCTGAACCGCGCGCCCGGCGCGGCAGGGCCGGGCGGCGGGAACCGGAGCGCGGGCCCGCCTCAGTCCGGGCGGATGCCGGCCCGCTTCACCACCGCCGCCCAGCGCTCCGCATCCGCCAGCAGCCGGCGGCGGAGCGCGGCGGGCGGCTCGTCGAGCACCTCCACCCCGAGCCCGGCCAGCCGCCCGGCCACCTCCGGCCGGCGCAGGGCCGCCTGCCCCGCCGCGGCGAGGCGCGCGGCGATGGCGGGCTCCAGCCCGGCCGGCGCCACCATCCCGTGCCAGCCCGTGGCGGCGAGGTTGCGGAAGCCCGCCTCCTCCAGCGCCGGAACCTCCGGCAGGGCGCTGGCGCGGCGCGGTGACGACACGGCGAGCCCGCGCAGCCGCCCGTCCCGGACATGGTCGGTGACGGCGCCGATGTTGATCCACACCCCGTCCAGATGCCCGGCCAGCAGGTCGTTGATGGCCAGCGCGCCGCCCCGGTAGGGCACATGGGTCCAGCGGATCTCGGCGGATTGCTGCATCAGCTCGCCCACCAGGTGGGACAGGCTGCCATTGCCGGGCGTGCCCACCGCCAGCACGCCGCCGCGCGCCGCCTCGACGAAACCGGCGAGATCCCGCTGCGGCGCCCCATCCCGCACCACCAGGATCTGCGGCACGGCGACGCCGGACAGGATCGGCTCGAAGGCGCGCAGCGGGTCGTAGCCCAGGCGGGGAAACAGGGCGGCGTTGATCGACAGGCTGTCGGAGCCGGCCAGCAGGGTGTGCCCGTCCGGCCGGGCGCGGGATGCGGCCTCGTAGCCGATGTTGCTGCCGGCGCCGGGCAGGTTCTCCACCTGCACGGCCTGGCCCAGCTCCTCGGCCATGCCGCGCGCCAGCAGGCGCGCCACGAGGTCCTGGCTGCCGCCCGGCGCCACCGGCACGATCAGGCGCAGTGGCCGCTCCGGAAAGCTGGCCCCCTCCTCCGGCCGGGCGGCCCGGGCCGTCCCCAGGAGCGGCGCGGCCAAGGGGAGGGCCAGCGGCAGGGCCAAGGGGAGGGCCAGCGCCCTGGCGAGGCCGAGCACCGCGCGGCGGGAAGCGTTGTTCTGCTGCATCGGATCGTGGTTCCCGGAAAGGCCCGGAGCCTCCCCGCTTTCGGGCAGGGCGGGGGCTGGGTGGCGGGGCAGGAGCGGCGGCCGGAAAAGGGCCGCAACGATCTTCTTGATAGCGTTCGTGGAAAAAATTATCCAACATTCATTGATCGTGTTTTATGGGATTCACCATGGACAGCATGCAAGACCTGCCGCCCGCGCCGCAGAACCTGCCCGCCTGCGCCTTTGCCGCGCCCCTGGCGGCGGAGCCTGACATGCCGGTGCTGCTCAGCCTCGCCGCCGGCCTTCTCGCCACCCTGCTCATGGGTGCTGGGGGCAGCCTGGCAGGCGGCTGAGAAGCCGCTCCATCCCTTTGATCGCATTGCGATAGCCGGAAGCGCAAAGCCTCCGCCCGGAGCCGATTTCCCGGTTCTCCGCCCTTGCGCGCGGGCATGATGCGGGCGCATCGTCCGGCCTCCACATTGGCAGCATCAGGAGTACGGGCCATGGGCGTGACGGCAGCCGACAGCAACGCGGCTCTGCAGGCGAGGCGCGAGGCGGCGGTGCCGCGTGGCCTCGGCATCCAGCTTCCGGTGTTCGCGGCTAAGGCCGAGAACGCCGAGATCACCGACATCGAGGGCAAGCGCTACATCGATTTCGGCTCGGGCATCGCGGTGCTGAACACCGGCCACCTGCACCCCAAGGTGAAGGCCGCCGTGCAGGCGCAGCTCGAGAACTTCAGCCACACCTGCATCCAGGTGATGCCCTATGAGGGCTATATCCGCCTGGCCGAGCGGCTGAACGCGGCGGTGCCGACGCGCGGCCCCCGCAAGACGGTGTTCTTCACCACCGGCGCCGAGGCGATCGAGAACGCGGTGAAGATCGCCCGCCACCACACGGGGCGCAACGGCGTCATCGCCTTCTCCGGCGCCTTCCACGGCCGCACCCTGCTCGGCATGGCGCTGACCGGCAAGGTGGTGCCCTACAAGGCGGGCTTCGGCACCATGCCGGGCGAGATCTTCCACCTGCCCTTCCCCGTGGCCTACCACGGCAAGGAGGTCGAGCAGACGCTGGAGGCGCTGGAGGTGATGTTCCGCGCCGATGTCGATCCCAAGCGCATCGCCGCCATGATCATCGAGCCGGTGCAGGGCGAGGGCGGCTTCTACATCGCCCAGGCCGAGCTGCTCACCGGCATCCGCCGCATCTGCGACGAGCACGGCATCGTCATGATCGTGGACGAGGTGCAGACCGGCTTCGCCCGCACCGGCAAGATGTTCGC
The DNA here is from genome assembly GCF_002631185.1 of Teichococcus rhizosphaerae. Lineage (GTDB taxonomy): Bacteria > Pseudomonadota > Alphaproteobacteria > Acetobacterales > Acetobacteraceae > Pseudoroseomonas > Pseudoroseomonas rhizosphaerae. The sequence continues at coordinate 5,075 of NZ_PDNU01000036.1, forward strand.
CATCGAGCATTCCGGCGTGCAGCCCGACCTCGTCACCATGGCCAAGTCGCTGGCCGGCGGCTTCCCGCTCTCGGCCGTCACCGGCAAGGCCGAGATCATGGACAGCCCGCAGGCCGGCGGCCTCGGCGGCACCTATGGCGGCAACCCGCTGGCCTGCGCCGCCGGCAACGCCGTGCTGGACATCATCGAGGAGGAGGGCCTCTGCGCCCGCGCCGACCAGATCGGCGAGATCATCGTCTCCAGCCTGCGCGAGATGCAGAACAGCAACAGCCTGAAGGGCGTCATCGGCGACATCCGCGGGCTCGGCGCCATGGTGGCGATGGAGCTGGTGGCCGAGGGCAACGCCGACAAGCCGGACCCGGACCTGACCAAGGCGCTGGTGGCGCGCGCGGCGCAGAAGGGGCTGGTGCTGCTGTCCTGCGGCGTGCGCGGCAACGTCATCCGCTTCCTGGTGCCGCTCACCGCGTCGGATGCGCTGGTGAAGGAGGGCATGGGCATCCTGGGCGAGGCGCTGCGCGAATGCGTGGCCGAGCGCGCGGCCTGAGGCCAGGGCCGAGGTAGCGGGGCCAGGGCGGCATGGTGGGCACCACGCTGTGGGGCGCGCTGGCCGCCCTGGCCTTTTTCGTCGTGGCGCGGGTCATGGCGGGAAACGGGGGCACCACCCCCCTCCCCCTTGAGCGGGCGCTGGCAGGGCTCGCGCCGGAGCGTTTGGGCCTGGTCGCCCTGCTCGGCGCCGCCGCCGGGCTGGCGCTGCGGCTGCTGCGCCGGCTCCTGCCGCCCGGGCCGCGCCGCGCCCTGGGCGGCGGGCTGGTGGCGGGGGCGCTGGCCGTCGTGGTCTTCCACCAGTCCAGCCTGTTCGTGCTGCACCAGGCCTTCCGTCTGGTGCCGGAGCGCGGCTTCCTGTTCGCCCCGCTGCCGGGCATCGAGATCCCGGCGCTCTACGCGCTGATGGTCGCGGGCGCGCTGGGCGGCGCCTTTCTTTCCCAGATGCTGCGCTGGGTGCACGCCCTGCCCGACCTCCTTTGCGGCGCGCTGCTCGGCGCCTTCGGGCTCAGCCTGCTCGGCCAGTTGCCCGGCGTGCCCGGCTTCGGGGCGCCCTGGTGGCAATGGGCGCTCATCAATGGCGGCTGGGGCTGGGGCACCGCCTTCCTGCTGCGGCCCCTCGCCCTGCGCGGCGGGGAAGGGCGGCACGGGGCCCGCGCCGCCGGCTAGGCGGCATCATCTTCTCGGCCACCCCTTCTCTTTCCGCGCGCGGGTGGCATTTTCAGGGGCATGACCGATGCGCTGCGCGTCCGCCCCGACCCGTCCGACCCTCGCCTCACCCGCCGGGTGACCGGGCTGGACCAGCATGGCCAGCCCATCGAGGTCAGCGTCACCGTCGAGCGGCCGCTGACGCTCTACCTGAACGGGCAGGAGATCGTCACCATGATGACGATCGGCGACCATCCGGAGGACCTCGCCCTCGGCTACCTGCTGAACCAGGGCATGCTGCGGCCGGATGACGACATCACCGCCATCGACCATGACGAGGATCTCGGCGTCGTCGTCGTCCGCACCGGGCGCGTGACCGACCACGAGGAGAAGCTGCGCAAGAAGACCCTCACCTCGGGCTGCGCCCAGGGCACCGCCTTCGGCGACCTGATGGAGGGCTTTTCCCAGGTCCGGCTGCCGCAGGACGCGGTGCTGCGCACCTCCTGGCTCTACGGGCTGCTGCGCGGCATCAACACCCTGCCCACGCTCTACCTGGAGGCCGGCGCCATCCACGGCTGCGCGCTCTGCAAGGCGGACCAGCCCATCGTCTACATGGAGGATGTCGGCCGCCACAACGCGGTGGACAAGATCGCCGGCTGGATGTTCCGCGAGCGGGAGGCGGGCGCCGACAAGATCTTCTACACCACCGGCCGCCTGACCTCCGAGATGGTGATCAAGACGGTGCGGATGGGCATCCCCATCCTCATCTCGCGCTCCGGCTTCACCGCCTGGGGGGTCGAGCTGGCGCGCGAGGCGGGCCTCACCCTGATCGGCCGCTGCAAGGGCAGCCGCTTCATCGCGCTCGCCGGCGAGGGCCGCATCGTCTTCGACGCCGACCCGAGGCGCGATGGCGAGGAAAGCCCCCGCCACTGGCGCAAGAACAGCCGGGAGGCGGAAAGCCATGCGGGCTGAGGCGCCGCATGCGGAAACGCTGGGCCTGACGCTGGGCCTGGTGCTGGCGGGGGGCCTCGCGCGCCGCATGGGCGGCGGCGACAAGCCGCTGCGCCCGCTGGCCGGCCGGCCGATGCTGGCGCATGTGCTGGAGCGGCTGCGCCCGCAGGCCGCCGGCCTGCTGCTGAACGCCAATGGCGACCCGGCCCGCTTCGCCGCCTGGGCGCTGCCGGTGGTGGCCGATGGCCTGCCGGACCATCCCGGGCCGCTGGCCGGCATCCTGGCGGGGCTGGACTGGGCCGCCGCCCACCGGCCGGACCTGCCCTGGGTGGTGTCCGTGCCCGGCGATTCGCCCTTCATCCCGGCCGATCTCGTGGCGCGGCTGCACGCGGCGCGCCAGGCGGCGGGCACGCCGCTGGCCTGTGCCCGCTCGGGCGGCTGGTCCCACCCGCCGGTCGGCCTCTGGCCGGTGGCGCTGCGCGGGGCGCTGCGCGCCGCGCTGGAGGCCGGGGAGCGCAAGATCGACCGGTGGACGGCGCAATTCGGCTGCGCCGCCGCCGAATGGCCTGCGGGGCCGCCGGACCCTTTCTTCAACGCCAACTCGCCCGCGGAGCTAGCCGAGGCCGAGGCCCTCTTGCGGGCGGCGCCCTGCCCGCCCATAGCTTGAGGCACGCCATTCCGCGCAGAGGGAGCGCCCATCCATGAAGGCTTTCATCACCGCCGTCGCGGCCGCCCTGCTGCTCGCCACCGCCGCCTCCCTGGTGCTGGACGCCACCGCGCAGCGCGAGGCGGACGCCGCCTACCAGACCCAGGGCGTGCGCCTGTAGGGTCTTCCCCGCGCCGGCGCGCCGGCAGGCCGCTCCCCTGGGCGGAGGAGCGGGGCTCCGCCCCTCACCCGCCCGGCAGGAGCGGCGCCCCGAAGCCGTGCCGCGCCAGGATGGCCTGCCCCTCGGGCGAGAGGATGAACAGCGCCAGCCGCGCCGCCTCCGGCCGGTCGCTCAGCACCGCCAGCCCGTAATCCGCCCCCACCGCCAGCGCCTCCGGCAGCGCGACGACGCGCGCGCCCGGCAGGGCCGCGGCGGCCGGCCCGGCATTGCTGCAATAGGTGAGGAAGATCTGCGCCCGCCCCTCCGCCAGATGCCAGGCATAGGCGGACTGCCCCGCCGGCGGCGGCGCGCTGCCCGGCCCGCCGGTGAGGGCCAGCGCCTTGGCTTCCAGCGCCGCGCGGGCGCCGGGCCGCAGCGCCTCGGCCCGCGCGAAGGCGGCGAAGGCGTAATCCCCCGAAGGGTCGGCGCCCGGGGTGGAGGTGCCGAGCCGCACCGCCGGGTCGAGCATCCGCTCCAGCAGCGTCTCCGTGGTGGCGGGCTCGCCGGGGGCGGCCAGGGCGCAAAGCCGGTTGCGGGCGAACAGCACCACGCTGCGCCCGCCCGCTCCCGCGAGATCGCGCGGATGCGCCATGTTGGCCGAGGCGAACACGTCCGCCGCCTCGCCCGCCGCGATCCGCTCCCGCAGCAGGCCGGAAGGGCCGTAGCGCCCGGCCACGGGCAGGCCGGTGGCGGCGGTGAAGGCGGCGCCCACCTCCTCCAGCGCGGCGCGGAGGCTGCCCGCGGCGGCCAGCCGCACGGGCGGCCCGGCCGCATGGGCAGCGCCCGTTGGCAGGGCGAGCGGCAGGGCGAGCGCCAGCAGCACAGTCCGGAGCCCGCGCCGGAGGCATCCTCCGGGCATCTTCGCCCGTTCAGGCGATCCGCCCCGGGCGGGAGCCGCCCTAGCCGCGCGGATCATTGGCATTGGGGAAGAAGAGCTGCTCGCCGCCGATCTTGTAGCCGGCGATGGCCTCCTGCCCTTCCCGCGAGACCAGCCAGTCGATGAAGGCCTGGCCCTCCGCCTGCTTCACATGCGGGTGCCGGGCCGGGTTCACCAGCATCACGCCATACTGGTTGAACAGGCGCTGGTCGCCCTCGGTCAGCACCGCCAGCTCGCGGCGGTTGCGGAAGCTGATCCAGGTGCCGCGGTCGGCCAGCAGGTAGGCATCGGCCGCGGCGGCGGTGTTCAGCGCCGGGCCCATGCCCTGGCCGATCTCCTTGTACCAGCCGGCGCCGCTGGCGGCGGGGTCGATGCCCGCCTGCCGCCACAGCCGCAGCTCGGCCGCATGGGTGCCCGAGCGGTCGCCCCGGCTGATGAAGGCCGCCTTGCGCCCGGCGATGGCCTGCAGCGCGGCGGTGATGTCGGCCCCCGCCGCCTTGACGCCCGCCGGGTCCGCCTTCGGGCCGACCAGCACGAAGTCGTTGTACATCACCGGGTGGCGGCGCGTGGCGAAGCCCTCGGCCACGAACTTCTCCTCCGCCGCGCGGTCGTGCACGAACACCACGTCCGCGTCGCCGCGCCGGCCCACATCCAGCGCCTGCCCGGTGCCGAGCGCCACGACGCGCACGTTGATGCCGGTCTTCTGGGTGAACAGCGGCAGGATGTGGCCGAACAGGCCGGACTGCTCCGTGGAGGTGGTGGAGGAGACGGTGATGCCGCGGTCCTGCGCGGCCGACGGCCACGCCGCCAGCAGCCCCGCGAGAAGCGGCAGCAGGGAAAGGAAGGCACGACGGCGCATGGCTCTGGCTCCGGTCCGGCGTTATTCTTGTCTGGCCACAAACTGCCACGGCGGACGCCGCCCGGAACCTGCTCCCGGCCCCGGCGCGGCGCGCCATTTGCCGGAGCCTGCCGCGTCATGCCGGAATTCCTGACCCTGAAGGAGGCCGCTCAGCTTCTGCGCCTGTCCGAGCGCGCGCTCTACGACCTGGCGCGGCAGCAGCGGCTGCCGGCGGTGATCCTGGCCGGCAAGTGGATCTTCCCGCGCGACCTGCTGCTGCGCTGGATGGCCCGCGCCGCCGGGCCGGAGGCGGCGCGCCTCGCCCCCCCGCCCATCCTGGCCGGCAGCCACGACCCGCTGCTGGACTGGGCGGTGCGGCAATCCGGCTGCGGCCTGGCCATCGCCGCCGGCGGCAGCCTGATGGGGCTGGAGGCGCTGGCCGCCGGCCGCGCCCTGGCCGCCGCCACCCACCTGCCCGACCCCGATGGCGGCGCCTTCAACGAGGCCGCGGTGCGCGACATGCTGCCCGACGCGCAGGCCGTGGGCCTGGTCTGGGCCTGGCGCCAGCAGGGGCTGATCCTGCCGCCGGGCAACCCGCAGGCGGTGCGCGGCATCGCCGACCTGACGCGGCCGGGGCTGCGCGTGGCCGGCCGCCAGCCCCGCGCCGGCAGCCACCTGCTGCTGCTGCACCTGCTGGCCGAGGCGCAGATCCGGCTGGACGCCATCCGCTTCCTGCCGCAGCCCGCCATGGCGGAGGACGAGGTGGCCGCCGCCGTGGCCGAGGGCCGCGCCGAGGCCGGCTTCGGCATCCGCGCCGAGGCGGTGGCGCGCGGGCTGCACTTCCTGCCGCTGATCCGCGAGCGCTTCGACCTGGTGGCGCGGGCGCAGGACTGGTTCGGGCCGGAGCTCCAGGCGCTGCTGGCCTTCACCCGCACGCCGGACTTCGCGGCGCGGGCGGAGCGGCTGAGCGGGTACGACACCGCCGAGTGCGGCCAGGTGGCGTTCCGCGCGTGAGGGGCGGCCTTTCCCGCCCTTCCCCTGCCGCTACCGCTCGCAGCGCACGAACACGGTGCCGCGGTTGGCGATCTCCCCCACATCGGCCGCGCCCTGCTCGGCGCCGGTGCTGGGCGCGGCCTGCGGCGCGATGCGCGCGCGGCGCAGGAAGTCCTGCGCGGCCGTGCCCTTCACCGCGAAGTTGACGTTCTGCGGGATGTCGCCGGTGCGCTTGGCGATGTTCTGCGCGTGCAGCTTGCTCACCACCACGCCCACCACATGGCCGTGCAGGTCGAGCAGCGGACCGCCGGAATTGCCCGGCTGCACCTCGGCGCTGATCTGGTAGTGGTTCGGGTTGTTGCCGAGGCCGTTCAGCCCGTTCACCTCGCCCCGCGTCAGCTTCGGGTCGGAGGACAGCAGCCCGGCCAGGGGGAAGCCATAGGCGATCACCCCCTCGCCGCGCCGCACCTCGGGGCTGGCGCGGAAGGGCAGCACCTCGCCCGGGTCGCCCGGCACGGCCAGCAGGGCGAGGTCGAGCCCGGCATCCACCCGCGCGGGCGGCACGGCGGGCAGCACCCGCCCGTCGGCGGTGCGGACGAAGATGCGGTCGCACCCTTCCACCACATGCTGGTTGGTCAGCACCCGGTCGGTCGCCACCACGAAGCCGGTGCCGGAGGAGGCGCGGGCGTTCGGGTTGGGCTTGCCGGCGGCGGGCTGGCTCGGCGCGGCGCGCAGCGCGGCCGCCTCCACCACCACGCGCGGCTCGGCGCAGATATCGCGGTCCCGCAGCACCGCCACCCGCCCATCGGCGGCGGTCAGGCGGATGTCGAAGCGGCAGCCCGCCTCCTTGCGGGTGCGGAGCGTGAAGGACTTGTCCGTCGGCATCGGCCCCGGAAGGGTGTTGGTTCCCCAGCCGGCCCGGCCGCTGCGCACGGCCTGCAGGCTGGTCACGTCCTGGCCGGTGCGGTTGACGATCTGGATACGGTTGCCCTCCTCCGTCCCTCCGGGGCTGGCGGGAGCGGCCTGGCTTGGCGCGGCCTGGCTTGGCGCGGCCTGGCTTGGAGGGACCTGGCTTGGAGGGACCTGGGCATGGACCATCCGGACAGGCGCGGCGGCGGCGGGAAGGGCGAGGAGGGCGCAGAGCAGGGCGGTGCGGTGCATGGCGCGGTGGATGTTCCCCCTCGGGGGCCGCCGGTCAATGGGCGCCTTCCGCTTTCCGGCGGCCGCCGCTGCGCCACCCTTGACCTTCCCACTGTAGCAAGCCCCATCTCTGTGCCATGCCCGACAGCGCCCCTGCCTCCAACCCCGCTCCCCGCCCGGCTCCCGGCCCGGCTCCCGGCCCGGCTCCCGGTTCCGTGCTTGGCCGCCTTTCCCTGCCCGTCACCGGCATGACCTGCGCGAGTTGCGCGGGGCGCGTGGAGCGCGCGCTCCGGAGGGTGCCGGGCGTCGTGGAGGCGCGCGTCAACCTGGCCAGCGAGCGGGCGGAGGCCACGGGCACCGCCTCGCTGGAGGCGCTGCGCGAGGCCATCGCCCGCGCCGGCTATGGCGTGGCCGAGGCGGAGCGCGACCTGGCCATCGGCGGCATGACCTGCGCGAGCTGCGCGGGCCGGGTGGAGCGCGCCCTCCGGCGCGTGCCCGGCGTGCTGGACGTGTCGGTGAACCTGGCCTCGGAAACCGCGCATCTACGCCTGCTGGCGGGGACGGACACCGCGCCCCTGGCCGCCGCCGTGGCGCGCGCCGGCTACAGCCTGCGCGCCGAGGCCGGGCCGGACGAGGCGGAGGCGCAGCGCCGCCGGCTCCGGCGGGAGCGGATCGAGCTGGCGCTCGCCTTCGCCCTGGCCGCGCCCTTCCTGATCGGCATGGTGGGCATGGCCTTCGGCCGGCACTGGATGCCGCCGGGCTGGGCGCAGCTACTGCTGGCGGCGCCGCTGCAATTCGGGCTGGGCTTCCGCTTCTACCGCGCCGGCTGGTCGGCGCTGCGGGCGCGCGCCGGCAACATGGACCTGCTGGTGGCCATCGGCACCAGCGCCGCCTTCGGCCTGTCCCTGGTCCTGCTGCTGCGGGGCGAGCCGCATCTCTACTTCGAGGCCTCGGCGGTGGTGATCGCCTTCGTGCTGCTGGGCCGGCATCTCGAGCAGCGCGCCCGCCGCGCCACCGGCGCCGCCATCGCCGCGCTGCTGGCGCTGCGCCCGCGCACCGCGCGCCGCCTGGACGCGGCGGGCGCCGAGCAGGAGGTGCCGATCGCGGCGCTCCGCCCGGGCGACCGCGTGGTGGTCCGCCCCGGCGAGCGCCTGCCCGTGGACGGGGTGGTGGAGGAAGGCGCCTCCGGCGTGGACGAGAGCGCGCTGACCGGCGAAAGCCGGGCCGTGGAGAAGCACCCGGGCGATGCGGCCTCCACCGGCACGGTGGCGCTGGACGGTCGGCTGGTGCTGCGCGCCACGGCGGTGGGGGCCGAGACGCGGCTGGCCCAGGTGGCGCGGCTGGTGCAGGCGGCCCAGGCCAGCCGCGCGCCGGTGCAGAAGCTGGTGGACCGGGTCAGCGCCGTGTTCGTGCCGGTGGTGCTGGGGGTGGCGGCGCTCACCTTCCTGGGCTGGTGGCTCGCCGGCGGCGGCGTGGCGGCGGCCACCCTGCACGCGGTGGCGGTGCTGGTCATCGCCTGCCCCTGCGCGCTGGGCCTGGCGACGCCCGCCGCCATCATGGCCGGCACCGGCGCCGCCGCCCGCGCCGGCATCCTGATCCGCGACGCGGAGGCGCTGGAGCGGGCCGGCGCCATCACCCTCGTCGCCTTCGACAAGACCGGCACCTTGACCGAGGGCCGCCCCCGGCTGGAGGGGCTGCACCCCGCCCCGGGCGTGGAGCGCGCCACGGCCCTGGCCGCCGCCGCGCGCCTCCAGGCCGGCAGCGAGCATCCGCTGGCGCGCGCCGTGCTGGAAGCGGCGGAGGGCGGGGCGGAGGGCGGCGAGGCGCGCCCGGCCGAGGCCTTCCGCGCCCTGCCCGGCCGCGGCGTGGAGGGCGTGGTGGAGGGCGCGCGCCTGCTGCTCGGCAGCGGCCGCCTGCTCGCCGAGAGCGGCGCCGCCCCCGGCCCGCTGGCGGCGGCGGCGGATGAGGCTGCCGCGCGGGGCTGCACCCTGTCCTGGCTGATCCGTGCCGAGCCGCCCGCGGCACTGGCCCTGCTGGCCTTCGCCGACACGCCGCGCGAGGGTGCCGCCGGGGCCGTCGCCGCCCTGGCGGAGCGGGGCATCGCCACCGCCATGCTGAGCGGCGACGGCCCCGCCGCCGCCCATGCCGTGGCGGAGCGCCTCGGCATCGCCGAGGTGGCGGCCGAGGTGCTGCCCGAGCAGAAGGCCGCGCGCGTCGCCGCCTGGCAGCGCGAGGGCCGCCGCGTGGCCATGGTGGGCGACGGGGTGAACGACGCCGCGGCGCTCGCCACCGCCGATCTCGGCATCGCCATGGGCAGCGGCACGGACGCCGCCATCGCCGCCGCGCATGTGACGCTGCTGCGCCCCGACCCCACGCTGGTGCCCGCCACCCTGGCCATCACCCGCGCGACGCTGGCGAAGATCCGGCAGAACCTGGGCTGGGCCTTCGGCTTCAACACGCTGGGCATCCCGTTGGCCGCCTTCGGGCTGCTTTCCCCGGCGCTGGCGGGCGCGGCCATGGCCTTCTCCTCCGTGGCGGTGCTGTCCAACGCGCTGCTGCTCAGCCGCTGGAGGGCGCGCGCATGAACATCGGCGAGGCGGCGCGGCGCTCCGGCCTCAGCGCCAAGATGATCCGCCACTACGAGGCGGAAGGGCTGCTGTCGGCGCGCCGCCTGCCCAATGGCTACCGCGACTACGCGGAGGCCGACATCGCGGTGCTGCGCTTCATCCGCCACGCGCGGGCGCTGGCCTTTCCGCTGGAGGATGTGCGCCGCCTGCTGGCGCTCTGGCGGGACCGCCACCGCGCCAGCGCCGATGTGCGGCGCATCGCCCTCGACCATGTGGCGGCGCTGGAGGCCAAGGCGGAGGCGATGCAGGCCATGGCCCGCTCGCTGCGCCACCTGGCCGCCCATTGCCACGGCGATTCCCGCCCCGACTGTCCCATCCTGGACGAACTGGAGAAGATGCCATGACCGAAACTGTGACGCTGACCGTGCGGGGCATGAGCTGCGGCCATTGCGTGCGCGCGGTGACCGAGGCGATCCGCGCCGAGGACCCCGCGGCCGAGGTGGCGGTGGACCTCGCCGCCGGCACGGTGCGCGCCGCAACCGCCCTGCCCCGCGCGCGCGTGGCCGCGCTGGTGGCCGAGGAAGGCTACGCCGTGCAGGACTGAAGGGGCGCGCCTTCAGCCTTTCTTCACCCGCCCCGTGCCAGAAATCCCGCGGCATCTGCGGCGGGCGAACTGGCATGCGCGAACTCTGGAAGAACCCCACCCTGCCGGGCATGCCTGGCGCGGGCCCCGGCATCGTTCCCGGCGGGCGGCGCAGCCCCTCGCCGCTGGCCGACTACCAGCAGGCCCGCTTCACCGGCTATGGCGGCCGCGACGTGCACCAGGACGTGCCGCCGCCGCCGCCCGCCGCGCTCAACCCCATCCTCAACCGGCTGCGGGACGACCTGGCGCAGCTCGTCGAGTCGCACCGCGACTTCTTCGCCCGCAACGCCGAGATGGACAGCCGCGCCCTCACCCGCACCCGGCAGGGCTGGGCCGTCGCCTGGCGCCGCTGGGCGCTGGACGACCTCGGCGACCAAGTGGCGGAAACGCGCGGCGTCTTCGTCATCTACCGGGGCGACAGCTTCCACCACCGCCTCTTCCTCGACAGGAACGGCCAGCAGCTCCTGGCCGTGCAGCCGCGCGAGCCGCTCTCGCCGCTGCGCTACCGCAAGCTCGGCGGCACGGCCGAGCTGTGCGACCTCTACGGCCCCTTCGCCCGCCTCGCGGACACGCCTCTCGGCTGAGCCGCCGCGCTACAGCGCCCGGAACAGCACCAGCGCGTCCACATAGCCATGGGCGGGGTGGTGGAAGGCCAGCGGCAGCCGCGCCAGCACCGCGAAGCCCATCGCCTGCCACAGCCGCACCGCGCGCTCATTGGTGCTGACGACGAAGTTGAACTGCATCGCCCGGTAGCCGCGCGCCCGGGCGTGCTCCAGGGAATGGGCGCACATCGCCCGCGCCACGCCCCGCCCGCTCGCCGGGGCCGCGGTCATGTAGCCGCAATTGCACACATGCGCGCCGCCCCCCGCCTGGTTGGAGCGGATGTAGTAGGTGCCGAGGATCTCTCCCCCCATCTCCGCCACGAAGGTCTCGCGGTCCGCGCCCAGCCAGTAGGCCAGCGCGCTTTCCTCGTCCATGTCGCGCGGCAGGGCGTAGGTCTCGCCGGCGCGGATGGTGGGACCGATGATGGACCAGATGGCGGCCCGGTCCTCGGAGCGCGCGGGGCGGATCAGCATGCGAGGAAGCTCTCCCGGTGGAGCGGCCGGTTTACGCGGCGCGGCGGCGGGGTGCCAAGGTGCCGGGGGGGAGGTGCCGGGCGGGGGGCTTCCCGCCCCGGCCCCGCGCGCTACTCTGGCCGGGCGCCGCGCCCTGGCGCCACCGCCGGAGGAAACCAGGCCCATGCTGCCGCTCGCCCGCTTCACCGTGCTCGACCTCACCCGCGTCCGCTCCGGCCCCACCTGCGTGCGGCAGCTGGCCGACTGGGGCGCCAACGTCATCAAGATCGAGGCGCCGGAGGCGGTGGACACCGGCAAGGGCCTGGGCGGCGACACGCATGGCCCCGACTACCAGAACGTCCACCGCAACAAGCGTTCCATCACCCTGAACCTGAAGGCGCCGGACGGGCTGGCCGCCTTCCGCCGCATGGTGGCCCAGGCTGACGTGGTGGTGGAGAACTACCGCCCCGACGTGAAGGACCGCCTCGGCATCGGCTACGAGGCGCTGTCCGCCCTCAACCCGCGCATCGTGCTCGGCTCCATCTCCGGCTTCGGGCAGGACGGGCCCTATGCGCGGCGGCCGGGCTTCGACCAGATCGCCCAGGGCATGGGCGGGCTGATGAGCGTGACCGGCCTGCCCGGCCAGGGGCCGGTGCGTGCCGGCATTCCCGTGGCCGACCTCACCGCCGGGCTCTACTGCGCCATCGGCATCCTCGTCGCCCTGCTGGAGCGGGAGCAGACGGGGCGCGGCCGCTGGGTGCACACCTCGCTGCTCGAGGCCATGGTGGCGATGATGGACTTCCAGGCCACGCGCTGGACCATGAAGGGCGAGGTGCCGAAGCAGGCCGGCAACGACCACCCCACCACCATTCCCACCGGCCTGTTCCGCACCTCGGACGGCGTCATCAACATCGCCGGCGGCGGCGGCGAGATGTGGCGGCGCATCGTTTCCGTGCTCGGCATCGAGGCTGAGGCGGCCGATCCGGAGCTGGCCACCGACGCGCTGCGCTCGAAGAACCGCGCCAGGACCAACGCCGTGCTCCAGGCGAAGCTGGAAACCGCCACCGCCGCCCACTGGGTCGAGGCCTTCAACGCCGCCGGCGTGCCCTGCGGCCCGGTCTATTCCATGGACCAGGTGTTCGACGACGCGCAGGTGAGGCATCTGGGCCTCGCCTGGCCGGTGCGGCACCCCGCGCTCGGCGAGATCAACCTCGTCCGCCCGCCGATGCAGCTCGCCGGCGTCGAGCCGCCGCGCCAGCCGACGCCGGAGCGCGGCCAGCACACCACCTCCGTGCTGCGCGAATTCGGCTTCGCCCCCGAGGAGATCGACACGCTGCGCGCCCGCAAAGCCATCTGACGAGGCCACCCGAACCATGCGCATCACCGCCATCCGCGACGGCGTCGCCCCCATCGCGAGCGACATCGCCAACGCCTATATCGACTTCTCGAAGATGACGGCCAGCATCGTCGCCGTCACGGTGGAGGATGGCGCGGGCCGCTCCGCCACCGGCTTCGGCTTCAACTCCAACGGGCGCTACGCCCAGCCCGGCCTGCTGCGGGAGCGCTTCATCCCGCGCCTGCTGGAAACGCCGGAGGCCCTGCTCTCCACGCCTGAGGGCACGCTGAACCCGGCCGGCGCCTGGGCGGCGATGATGCGCAACGAGAAGCCCGGCGGCCATGGCGAGCGCTCCGTCGCGGTCGGCGTGCTGGACATGGCGCTGTGGGACGCGGCGGCGAAGCTGGAGGGCGTGCCGCTGTGGAAGCTGCTGGCCACCCGCTACCGCCAGGGCCCGGAAGGCAGCCAGGCCGATGAAAGCGCCTGGATCTACGCGGCCGGCGGCTACTACTACCCGGGCAAGGGCGTCGATCAGCTCGTCGAGGAGATGCGCCGCTATCTCGGCATGGGCTATTCGGTGGTGAAGATGAAGATCGGCGGCGCGCCCGGCACGCCGCTGCGCGACGCGCTGAAGGAGGACATCGCCCGCATCGAGGCGGTGCTGAAGCTGCTGGATGGCGACGGCTCGCGCCTGTGCGTGGACGTCAACGGCCGTTTCGGCCTGCACGCGGCGCTGAGCTACGGGGCGGCGCTCGCCCCCTATAGCCTGCGCTGGTACGAGGAGCCGCTGGACCCACTGGACTACAGCACCCATGCCGCGCTGGCCGAGCACTATCCCGGTCCCATCGCCACGGGCGAGAACCTGTTCTCCATGCAGGACGCGCGCAACCTGATCCGCCATGGCGGGCTGCGCCCCGACCGGGACATCCTGCAGTTCGATCCCGCGCTCTCCTATGGCCTCGTGGAATACCTCCGCACGCTGGAGATGCTCGGCCAGCATGGCTGGTCGCCCCGCCGCTGCGTGCCGCATGGCGGGCAACAGTTCGCGCTCAACATCGCCATCGGGCTCGGCCTCGGGGGCAATGAAAGCTATCCGGAGGTGTTCGCGCCCTTTGGCGGCTTCGCCGACGACACGCCGGTGCGGGACAGCCGCATCCGGCCGCACGAGACGCCGGGCATCGGCTTCGAGCGGAAATCGGCGTTGTATGCGGTGCTGAGGACGCTGCTCGGCTGAGGAAGGGAGGCCAGGGGAAGGAATTCCCCTGGGCCCCGTTTTTTTCCTGTCAGTTCGCGGCCGCCGCCTCGCCGAGGCTCACGCCCAGGCGGGCATAGACCTCCGCCAGCCTCTTCTCATAGGCGGCGTTGCTGAACAGCGCGGCGCGCCGCGGGCCAGCGGCGGCGAGCCAGGCGCGCAGCTCCGCATCGCCGTCCAGCGCGCGGATCGCCTCCACCATGGCCCGCACGTCATAGGGATCGACGGTGATGGCGGCATCCCCCACCACCTCGGGCAGGGAGGAGGTGTTGGAGGTCATCACCGGCGTGCCCAGCATCATCGCCTCCAGCGCCGGCAGGCCGAAGCCCTCATAGAGCGAGGGGAACAGCGCCGCCTTCGCGCCGCGCACCAGCGAGACCAGCAGCCGGAAGGGCACGTAGTCCAGCAGGACGATCTTGCGCCGGGTGCGCAGGATGGAACCCTCCTGCACCTGGTAGCGGATATGGTCGTCGAACAGGAGCTGCAGCTCCTGCTCGCTCTTCCAGGCCTGCTTGCCGACGATGACCAGCGGCAGCTCGGAGGCGGAGGACAGGTAAGCCTCGATCATGCGGCCCACGTTCTTCTTCGGCTCGATGGCGCCGAAGAACAGGAAGTAGCCCTTCCAGGGCAGGCCGAAGCTGCCCATCACCTCGTCCTGCGCCTCGCCCAGCGGCTTCTCGGCAAACTTCCGCGGCAGCTCGACGGCCTGGTAGGTGTTCGTCACCTTCTCCGGGTCGGCGCCGAGCAGGTTGATGATGTCCTGCCGCGAGGTCTCGCTCACCGTCACGATGTGGTCGGCCTGGCGCACCAGCAGGCGGGTCAGCCGGTGGTACTGGCGCTTGTTGTCGAGCGTGGTGTAGGGCAGGCGCAGCGGCACCAGGTCGTGCAGGCAATAGATGTTTTTGGCCCCCGCCAGCCGCATCGGGATCGGGTAGGTCCAGTGCATCACCTCGGGCGGGCGCGGCATGCGCACGGTCAGCCGCCGCTTGAAGTGCTTGAAGTAGTTGGTGGCCAGGGTGAAGCCGTTCTCGACGTTCCACAGATGGTCGAAATGCGGCAGCCGGCTCTCGAAGGCGCTGGCCACCACCTTGCCGGTGATCGGCACATGGGTGGCGTATTCGCCGAGCGGGCCCATCGCCACCCGCCGCACGGCGCGCAGCCAGCGCAGCCGCCTGGCCGTGTCGCCCAGGCGGTTGTCGAAGAAGGCGACCTCGCGGATCAGCTCGTTGCGGCTGGGGCTGGCCTCGGTGCCGTAGAGCACCCCCACCTCCGCCCCCATCGCCCCCAGCCGGAAGCTGAGGTTGCGGGCATAGGTGGCGACGCCCGTGCCCTGTTCGAGCGCGAGGTTGTAGCCGTCGAGATAGATTCGCGAGCGCATGGGGGAACCCTAGGCCGAGATCCGCCCCAGGGGTAGCCAGCTCGGTAGCCAGCTCGGTAGCCAGGTCGGTGGCCAGGTCGGTGGCCAGGTCGGTGGCCAGTTGGCGCGTCCGGCGCCGCGCCGCTCTTGACCACGCGGCCCCGGCAGGGGGATGGGAGGGGAGGCACCGCAGGCGGGAGGGCACATGCTGGACGACGCGGAAGCATTGCGGCGGGAAGCGGACGGGCTGCGCGACCGGCGGGAATGGCGCGCGGCGGCGGCGGCCTACGCGGCCTTCCTGCGCCTGCGCCCCGAGGATGCCGGCATGCAGGTGCAGCAGGGGCACTGCCTGAAGGAGGCCGGCGACATCGCCGGCGCGCTGGCGCTCTACCACGCCGCCGCCGGGGCCCGGCCGGGGGATGCCGACATCCCGCTGCAGATCGGCCATGCGGAGAAGCTGCGCGGCGCCCGCGGCGCGGCGCTGGAGGCCTATGGCCGGGCCGTGCTGCTGGACCCGCGCTCCGAGAGCGCCTGGCGGGAATGGCGCGCCTTGGCCGGCGAGCGCCCCGGGCGCCCCCCGGGCCGCCCGCTGCCCGCCGCCGCCGGCGTGGTGCTGGACCTCACCGACCTCGCCAACTGGATCGGCGGCGGCCGACGGGCGCCCAGCGGCATCCAGCGCGTGCAGCTCGACATCGCCCGCGCGGCGCTGGAGGAGCCCAGCCCGCCGCGGCTCTGCGCCATGCCGGCCTCCCCCGGCGGCCATGGTCCCGGCTGGCGCGAGCTGCCGGCGCCCCTCTTCCTGCGGCTCGACCGGCTGATGAGCGAGGGCGCCGACCCGGAGGAGGCCGACTGGAAGGACGCCGCCACGCTGCTGGAGGCGCTGCTCGCCGCTCCGCCGCCGCTGCGCTTCGCGCCCGGCGCCGTGCTGGTGACGCTGGGCGGGACATGGGGCATGCCGGACCACCTCGCCAGCCTGCGCGTTGCCCGCGAGCGGGACGGGCTGCGCCATGTGCCGCTGCTGCATGACTGCATCCCCCTGCTGCTGCCCGAGCATTGCGCGGAAGGGGTGACGCGCGCCTATGCCCGCTGGTTCGCCAACCTGGCGCTGCACGCCGATGGGGTGCTGGCCGTGTCCCGCTCCACGGCGGACGACATGCGCCGCCTGCACGGGGCCCTGCTGCCCGGCCTGCCGGTGCCGCCCGCCGCCGTGCTGCGGCTGGATGCCGCCCCCCGTGCCCTGACGCGCCCGGCGCCCGCCCCGCCGCCCGAGCACCCCCTGCTGCGCGACGGCACGCCCTTTGTGCTGTTCGTCTCCACCATCGAGGCGCGCAAGAACCACCTGATGGCGTTCGGCGCCTGGCTGGCGCTGCTGCGCCGGCTGGGGCCGGAGGCGGTGCCGGTGCTGGTCTGCGTCGGCCGGCCGGGATGGCTGGCGGAGGCGGCGCTGGCGCTGCGCGACTCGCTGCCGGAGCTGAGATCGCGCATCCGCATCCTGCACGACGTGCCGGACCCGCTGCTGGCGGCGCTGTACCGGAACTGCCTGTTCACCCTCTACAACAGCCACCACGAGGGCTGGGGCCTGCCGGTGACGGAAAGCCTGGCCGCCGGCAAGGTGCCGCTGGTGCCCGCGCATTCGGCGCTGCGCGAGGCGGGGGAAGGCGGCGCGCTGTTCTTCGCTCCCGGCAGCGAGCCCGACCTGCTGGAGAAGCTCGCCCGCCTGATCACCGACCCTGCCTTCCGGGCGGAGGCGGAGGCGCGCATCGCCGCCGCCCCGCCGCTGCGGAGCTGGAACGCGGTGGCGGCGCAGCTCATGGCCGAGGCGCGCGCCCTGGCGCTGGCCGCCCCGGCCGACCTGCTGGCGCGCCTGCCGGTGCCCTCCGGCCGGCGGCACCGGCTGCGGCGGATCGAGACGGGCCGTCCCTCGCCGGAGATGGCGATCGCCGAGGCGGTGCGGCGGGGCGAGGGCTGGCACGCGCTGGAGGCGGAGGAGGCCTGGACCCGGCCGGGCGAGGCGCTGCTGGCGATCCCGCTCGGCCCCGATCAGGCCGGGCCGCTGCGGCTGGAGCTGGCGCTGCGGGCGCCGGCCGGGGCGCCGCGCGCGGTGGAGGTGCTGGCGCAGCGCGAGGGGGCGGAGCCGGCCGCGCCGGCCGCGCTGCAACTCCGGGCGGGCGAGTCGCTGAGCCTGGCGCTGGAGGTGCCGGCAGGCGGGCCGCTGCTGCGGGTGGAGCTGCTGAGCCAGGTGCCGCCGGAGGATGGGGAGACGGCGCATCTGGGCATCGGCGTCGCGGGCTTCGGCGTGGCCCGCGCCGGGCGGCTGGAGGACCGGCTGGGCCTGCTGGAGGAGCGCCGCTTCCTCGCCGCGCGGCCGGTGATGTGAGGCAGCTCCCCTTCGACGCCGACTTCCAGGCGCGGCTGGAGCTGCTGTTCCGCTGGCGGCGCGATGTCCGCCACTTCCGCCCCGAGCCGGTGCCGGAGGCGGTGCTGGAGCGGCTGGTGGCGCTGGCCGGGCTGGCCCCCTCGGTGGGCCTGAGCCAGCCCTGGCGCTTCGTGCTGGTGGAGGAGCCGGCGCGCCGCGCCGCCTTGCGCGAGAACTTCCGCCGCTGCGGCGCTGGCGGCGCAGCCGGCGGAGCGCGCCGCCCATTATGCCCGGCTGAAGCTGTCGGGGCTGGACCAGGCGCCCTGCCAGCTCGCCCTCTTCACCCTTCCCGAGCCGGAGCAGGGCCATGGCCTCGGCCGCCGCACCATGCCGCAGGCGCTGGACTATTCGGCGGTGATGGCGGCGCACACGCTGTGGCTGGCCGCCCGCGCCATGGGGCTGGGGCTCGGCTGGGTGTCGATCCTGGAGCCGGAGGGGGTGGCGGCGGCGCTGGCGGTACCGGCCGAATGGCGCTTCATCGGCCTGTTCTGCCTGGGCTACCCGCGGGCGGAATCCGACGTGCCGGAATTGCAGGCCGAGGGGTGGGAGACGCGCCGCCCCGTGCCGTTGCTGCGGCGCTGACGGCGGCGGGCGGGCCGGGAGGGGACGCCCCTCCCGGCCCCGGCCCGGTCAGTCGAAGACGCGCACCGAGAGCGCCGACTGGTAGATCAGCTGCAGCAGGTCGCGGGCGATCTGGAAGCTCTTGGCCCCCAGCTGCGGCAGGATGATCAGCTCGTCGCCCGGGCGCGGCCCCTCGCGCGGGTCGAGGATGATCTGGCCGCTGGCGCGGCGGATCATCACCCCGCCATCGTCGCCGCGCTGGGTGTAGCCGCCGGCCGCCTTCACATAGTCCGGGATGGTCATGTTCGGGCGCCACAGGATGGCCTGCGGCGTCGTCACCTCGCCGGCCACCAGCACCGTGTCGGAGCGCTCGGGGATGACGATGGTGTCGCCATCCTCCAGCCGGACATTGGTGCAGCGCCCGGCATTGTCCACCACCACCAGCCGTCCCTCCGGCTGCAGCCGGCGGCCGCGCTGGATGTAGTTGGAGACGAGCTGCGCCTCGCTGGCGCGGATCTCGGCGACGCCCGTGGTGGCGGAGGTGGCGGTGAAGAGCTGCCGCTCCAGCCGGTCCAGCGCCTCGTTGATCGAGCGGCGCTGCTGCGCCGCGATGCGCTTGCGCAGCAGGTAGACCGAGCCGGTGTCCGCCAGATGCGGCTCCACCGCGATATGGTCCAGCAGTTGGCAGAGGTTCATGTCGCGGTCGGCCACCAGCACCGAGGGGCCGATGCGGCTGCCCTCGACGAAGACGCGCACCGTGGGCGCCGGCGCGTCGGTGATGAAGGTCACCACGTCCTGGTCCAGCAGCGACTGGCGGCGCAGCGCCGGGATGTCCAGGTAGCGCGACCAGGGCTGGCCGTTGCGCGTGCCGCGGATGACGGCGTTGGTGGCCGCCGGCAGCGGCCCCGCGAGCTCCATCAGCTCGCTGCCCGCCATGGCGCGGTCCTTCACCTCGAAGAGGTAGTTGTTGCGGATGGCGCCATCGACCGAGACGGTTGGGCCCTGGCTGCCGACCACGATGGTGTCGCCGTCCTGCAGCGTCAGGCCGGGCAGCTTGCCCTGCAGCAGGAAGGGGTAGAGGTCGATGCGGGTGACGGCCCGGCTGCCGCGGTTGACCACGATGTCGCGGTAGGAGCCGCGCACCGGATCGACGCCGCCGGCGCGCAGCAGGTAGTCCAGCACCGTGTCGGAGGCCGAGCCGCGGTGGCGCCCCGGCAGCTTGACGAAGCCGGTGACATAGACGCCGATCTGGCTGGCCGAGAGCAGCACGGCATAGACCTGCACCTGCTGGGTGTAGATCCGCCGCACCTCGGCCTCCACGGTGCGCTGCAGGTCGCCGGCGCGGGTGCCGGCCAGGCGCAGCGGCCCGATGTTGGGCAGGAACAGGTTGCCCTCCGGGTCGATGGCGCCCATCACCTCCGCATCCACCGGGCCCCAGACGCGCACGCTGACGCGGTCCCCGGGCCCGAGGCGGTAGTTGGGGTTGCTGGTCTCGGAGGGCGTCGGCGCCGAGCGGGCGAACAGCGCCGCGCCGAACACGGTGCGGCTCGGCCCGGCGGGGCGGAAGGGCTCGGCCAGCGGCCCCTCGGCGGTGGCGCCGGCCTCCGCCTCGGTGGTGCTGCCGGCGCGGTTGATGATGCTGGTCTCGGGCAGCAGCTCCGGCACGGTCTGCGGCAGGTCGTTGCCGCCGCCCTGCGCCATGCGCGCCGGCACCGGCGGGCTGAGCAGGGAACTCGGTTGCGCCACCGCCTGGCCGGCGGTCAGGACCGCCAGGAGGGCGGCGATCAGCGCGCGGTTAGAGAGCATGTTCACGAATCCCCGCAGCCAGCATCCAGCCAATTCCGTACAGCACCGAGAGCACGGCGAACATGCTGATCAAGATGATCCCCGCCTTCGGATAGAGCGGATACTCCGCGACGCTGGGCTGCACCACCCGGGCCAGGAAGAGCTGCTGGCGCTGCGCGTCGAGCCGCGCCGTTTCCAGCGAGATGGTGGCGGAGGCGAGCTGCTTGTCGGCGAACTCGCGCTCCAGCAGCAGCCGCTCATAGGTGGCGAGCTGGCCCGGCAGCGCCTGGCCGCCGAGCGTCAGCCGCTCGCGCTGGCGGCCGATCTCGGTCTGCAGCGAGGCGATGCGGTTGCGCAGCGTCGCGATCTGCGGGTTGTCCGGCCGCATGAAGGCGGATTTCTCCTGCAGCTCGGCCCGCGCCGTGGTCAGCTGCGCTTCCAGCGCGCCCAGGCTCTCCAGGCCGATCTGGGCGCTGCGCGACGGATCGACCGCCTGCTCGCGCTGGCGGAAGGCGGTGACGGCGGCCTGCGAGTCCAGCACCCGCTGCTCGGCGCGCGCCAGCTCCTCATGCGCCAGGCGCAGCGTTTCCTCGCGCGCCCGGCCCGAGAGGTGGTTGATGAAGTCCTCCGACAGGCGGAGCTGCTCCTCGGCGATGCGCTGCGCGTCCTCGGGCCGGAAGGCGCGCACCTGCAGGGTGGTGATGCCCGAGGTGGCGTCGTGCGAGATGGTGTTCATCCGCCGGTGGTAGAACTGCAGGAACTCGATGGGCGGGCTGGAGAACCACAGGCGGAGCAGCAGGTCCGCCTCCGGCCGGCGGTAGAGGCCGATCAGGTCCACGCTCCGGTCGAGCGCCCGCAGCGCGTCGTGGGACTGCAGGAAGTCGCGCACGGCCAGCGATTCCTCGCTCGACTGCTTGAAGCCCGCCGCGCCGATCATGTCGCTCAGCGTCGAGGCGACGCGCGTTTCCTGCCGGCCGCGCACCACGAAACGGGTTTCCGAGACATATTGCCCGGCGGCGATGCCGTAGAGGTAGATCCCCGCGAGCAGGGTGGGCAGCACGACGAGGAGCAGGTAGAAGCGCCGCCGCCACAGCATGCGCTTCAGCGGCGAGGCGGGACGGGACGCGGCGGGCCGGCTGGCGGCCGCGCCGGTCATGCCGGGGTCAGAGACCCTGGTAGGCGGCGATAGCTTCATCAACGTCCTCGTAGAATTCCAGCGTGCCGTTCCGCAGGATCGCGGCTGTCTTGCAGTATTTCTTCACGTGCCCGGCATTGTGCGACACCAGCAGCATCGCCGCGTTGGCCCGCCGGACCTCCAGCACCTCGCGGCACTTGTTGGCGAAGCGGGCGTCGCCGGTGGAGAGCGCCTCGTCCACCAGGTAGCAGTCGAAATCCACCGCGAAGGAGAGCGCCATCAGCAGGCGCGACATCATGCCGGAGGAATAGGTCTTCACCGGCTCGTGGAAATACGGGCCGAGTTCCGAGAAGTCGGCGACGAACTCCTCCGTCCGCTTCAGCGGCATGCCGTAGAGGCGGGCGATGAAGCGGGCATTGGCGATGCCCGTCAGGCTGCTCTGGATGCCGTAGCTGCCGCCGATCGGCCAGGAGATCGACATCTCGCGCCGGATCCGCCCGCGGGTCGGCGCCTCGACGCCGGCGAAGATGCGCAGCAGGGTGGACTTGCCCGCGCCGTTGCGGCCGAGGATGCCCACATGGTCGCCGCGCCGGATGCGGGCATGCACGCCGCGCAGGACGTAGCGGTGCCCCTGCCGCCCCTCGAAGCGCTTCCAGACGTTGTCGAGCTCGATCATGGCGCTCAGTCCGACATCGACAGGCGCGGCCGCGCCCCGCGCAGCCCGGCCATGCCGACGAGGTTGAGGCCGATGACCCAGATCATCACGTAGCCAAGGTCGAAATGCGGCACGACGCGGTCGCCGAACATGGCCCAGCGGTTCATCTCGTGGACATGCACGAGCGGGTTCCACAGCAGCATCTCCCGCGCTTCGGGCGGCATGTACTCCACCATGTAGAAGGTCGCGGAGATCGGCATCAGGATGTAGGTGAAGGGGTGCACCAGCCGCTCGGTGAACTCGAGGAACACCTGGACCGAGCCCAGCACCATGGCCAGCCCGTGGCCCAGCAGGGCGCTCAGCAGCAGGCCCAGGATCAGCAGCGCCGGGTCGCTCGGGACCTCGCCCACGGTCAGCATGCCGCCAAGGATGAACAGCAGGACGATGGCGGCGCACACCATCATCTCCATCAGGTTCCGCGCGATCATCAGGTCCAGCAGCGAGATGCTGCGGTGGAACAGCAGCGACATGTTGGAGGTGACGGCCGAGGCGCCACGGCTGGTGATGGAGCGGAACATCATGAACGGCACGTAGCCCATCCCGTAGAACAGGAAGGTGGGCAGGTCGTTGGGCAGGTGGCTGCCGCTCAGCCAGTGCACCGTCGAGATCATCACGGCCAGCATCATCGGCTCGCCGATCAGCCAGACATAGCCGAGGCGGCTGGTGCCGAAGCGCGTCAGCAGCTCCCGCATGAACAGCGCGCTGATGACCCGGACCTGCGCTTCCAGGGCGCTGCCCGGCGCGCGGCGGGGCACATCCGCGATCACGGCCGGGCCACCGCCCCGCCTCGCAGCAGCGGGCGCGCCGCGGCCCAGCCGCCCGGCTCCTCGCAATACAGCGCCGGGCGCGTCGTGCCCCCGCTGCCCACGGCCAGCTCCCGGCAGGGGCGCCCGCTGGCGGCGTGGTAGCTGCGCACCACCTGCACCCGGACCGGCGCCGCCCCCGGGGCGGGCGCGAGCACGCTCTGCTCGCCCTCCCGCGCGCGGGAGGCGAAGATCGCCAGCGGCTCCATGGGCCTTTGCGGCACGGCCGCCGAGGCGGCGGCGGCCTGGCTGCCCCCCGCGCCGGACAGGGCGCCGCAGCCCGGCAAGGCCAACGCCACCAGCAGCGGCACGGCCAGACATGTCAATCGGCGAAGGCGGGCAGGGCTGGTAACAGACCGCCCCATCACGCAGGCTTGCGGACGTTCTTGCATGAGCAAAACCTAACGCAACGTAAAGCGGCTGGCAAAACTCGCCTGCTTGCATGTGGTTAATATATTCATTACGCGCATTGCGCTTGTCTTTCTTCCCTTTTATGCGCCGGACACTTCCGCTGACCCAGCTTTCCAGGAGCATTGCCTTTCCCCGTGCCACGGCGGCGGATGCCGCGCATCTGGCGGCGTTCTGGCCGGAATACCGCCTGGCGCCGGCGGCGCGGGCGAGCCTGCTCGCCGTGGCGGAAGGCGACCCGCCCCCCCGCCTGCCACCCTCCGCCGGGCTGATCCGCTATGCCCCCGGCCTGCTGCGCGCCCCCCGCTTCGGGCAGCGCGGCCGGCCCGTGGCGCTGATGCCCTGCGGCCCGCTGCCCGCCATGCTGCGGGAGGCCCCCCTCGCCCCCCCGCCCCCGGCCGACGCCGCGGCGCTGTACCGCGCGGGCCAGGCGGCCGCCCAGGCGGCGCGCGCCCGGGTGGGCGGCGAGCCCTGCCTGCCCGATCCCGGCGCCGCCCGGCTGCGCCTGCCGCCCCGCGCGGCGGTGCTGGTGCTCGACCCCTGCGACCCGTCCCGGCTGGCCGCCGCGCGCGCCGCCCTGGCCTCGGCGCTGGCGGTCGCGGCGGGGCGCCCCCTGCTGCTGGCGCGCGACCCCGCCGCCCGCCCCGGCCAGCCGCCGCTGCTGCGCCCGCCGCCCGGGGCGCGGCTGCTGAACGTCCGCCTCTCGCCCTGGACCCTGCTGGACCTGGCCGAGGACCTGCACGGCGCCTCGGCCGAGATGGCGCTGCTGGCCGCCGCGGCCGGGGTGCGGGTGGCCGGGCGGCAGCTGGACCCGGCGCCGCGCTGGGCCGCGCTGATCGCCGCCACGCGCTGCGCCGACCCCTTCCTGGAACGCCCCTGGCCCTTCGAGCGGGCCCTGGAGCAGCTCGCCCACTGGCAGGCGGCGCAGCGGGAGAACCGGCAGGTGGCGGTGTGCCTCGGCATGGCGCCCTGGAAGCGCGCGCGCATCGCCGCCCTGTTCGCCCATGCGGGCGGCACCCCCGGCTTCACCGGCCGGCCGGAACGCGCCATCGCCCTGGCGCGGCAACAGGGCGGCGCCATCGCCGCCTGGGCCGGCCGCGTGCCGGAAGGCTTCCGTGCCCGCTGCGAGGCCGAGGGCGTGCGGCTGCTGACGGTGGAGGACGGCTTCATCCGCTCGCGCGGGCTGGGCGCCCGCTTCCTGCCCGGTGCCGCCTATGCGGTGGACGATCGCGGCGTCTATTACGACCCCGCCCGGCCGAGCGCGCTGGAGCGGCTGCTCGCCACCGCCGAGTTCCCGCCCGCGCTGCTGTCGCGCGCGGCGGCCCTGCGCGCGGCGATCGTGGCGCGCGGCGTCAGCAAGTACAACCTGGCCGGCGCGGCGCCCCCGGGCGCGGCCCCTCTGGTCGCGGCGCCGCCGGGCCGCCCCCGCCTGCTGGTGCCCGGGCAGGTGGAGGACGACGCCTCGGTGCGGCTGGGCGGCGGGCCGATCCGGCGCAACCTGGCGCTGCTCCGCGCCGTGCGCGCCGCGCATCCGGAGGCCTGGCTGGTCTACAAGCCGCACCCCGACCTGGAGGCCGGCTTCCGCAAGGGCCGCCTGCCGGCCGCCGCGCTGGCCGGGCTGGCCGACCAGGTGGTGACCGGCACCCCCCTGCCCGCGCTGCTGCCGCTGGTGGACGCGGTGCACACCCTCACCTCGCTGTCCGGCTTCGAGGCGCTGCTGCGCGGCGTCAGGGTGGTCACCTATGGCCAGCCCTTCTATGCCGGCTGGGGCCTCACCGAGGACCGCGCCCCGCCGCCCCGCCGCGGCCGGCCGCTCAGCCTGGACGCGCTGGTGGCCGGCACGCTGATCCTGTTTCCCCGGCAGGTGGACCCGGTGACGGAGCTGCCCTGCCCGCCCGAGCTGATCCTGGAGCGGCTGGACGACCCCACGGCCTGGAAGGTCTCGCCCCTCACCCTGCACCGGGGCGCGGAGGGCTGGCTGCGCGGCTGGGTCTCGCGTCTGCGGGGGCTGCGGTGAGCGGGTTCCGCAGCGTCGTCATCAGCGGCGCCTCGCGCGGGCTGGGGGCGGCGCTGGCCCTGCGGCTGGCGGCGCCCGGCGTGCGGATCGGGCTGATCGGGCGGGACGCGGCGGCGCTGGCGGAAGTGGCGGCGGCGGCGGCGGCACGGGGCGCGGAGCCGTTCGCGGCGGCGCAGGACGTGCGGGACGCCGAGGCCATGGCCCGCCTCCTGGCCGGCTGGGACGCGGCCGCGCCGGTCGACCTCGTGGTGGCCAATGCCGGCATCGCCGCCGGCACCCGCCCCGGTGGCGCCCCCGAGGGGCTGGCCGCCGCGCGGGAACAGGTGGCGGTGAACCTGCTGGGCGCGATGAACCTGGTGGAGCCGCTCTGGCCGGCGATGCGGGCGCGCGGGCGCGGCCATATCGGGCTGGTGGCCTCGCTCGCCGCCTTCCGGGGCCTGCCGGACAGCCCGGGCTACTGCGCCAGCAAGGCCGGGCTCTGGGCCTATGGCGAGGCGCTGCGCGCCGGGCTGCGCCCCGCCGGGCTGCGGGTGACGCTGGTGGCGCCCGGCTTCTTCGACAGCGCCATGGGCGCCCGCTGGCAGGGCCCGCGCCCCTTCTCGGTCAGCGCCGAGGCGGCGGCGGAAAAGGTGGAGCGCGCATTGCGGCGCGGCGCGGCGCGGCTGGCCTTTCCCTGGCCGCTGGCCTGGGCGCTGCGGCTCTCGCCCCTGCTGCCGGCCGCCTGGGTGGACGGGATGGTCCGCCGCATGGCCTTCCGCATCCGGGAAGACTGATCAGGCTTCCGGTCGATCCGGCGCGCGGAGGCAATGCAGCCGGGCCGCGCCATGCTCGCGGCTGTCCAGCGCCGTGAAGCCGGCCAGCGGCCCCTCCAGCGGCAGCGCCTCATCCCGTCCCGTCTCGGCCACCACCAGCGCGGCGGGGGCGATCCAGCCGGCGACCCGCAGGGCCACGAGGGCACGCGGCACCAGCTCCTGCCCATAGGGCGGGTCCAGGAAGACCAGGCCGCAGGGTGCCACGGCGCGCGGCGGGCGCGTGGCGTCGCCGGGCAGGATGCGGGCGCGCTCGCCCTCGCGGCAGGCGGTGATGTTGGCGCGCAGCACGCCGAGCGCCACGCGGTCCCGCTCGATGAAGGCGGCCGAGGCGGCGCCGCGCGAAAGCGCCTCCAGCCCCAGCGCGCCGGTGCCGGCGAAGGCGTCCAGCACCGCCGCATCCTCCACCGCCGCGCGGCCGGCCCAGGGGGCGTGCCAGAGCATGTCGAACAGCGCCTGCCGCACGCGGTCGGCGGTGGGGCGGGTGGTGGCGCCGGGAGCGGCCTCCAGGCGGCGCCCCCGGTGGCGGCCGGCGATGATCCGCATCGGCCTAGCGCGGCTTGCCCCGGCCGCGCGGGCGGCCGTCTTCCTCGCCGCCGCGCGGGCGGCCGGGCTCCTCTCCGGCACGGGAGCGGCCGGGCTCCTGCCCGGGACGGGCGCGGCTGGGCTCCGGGCCGGGGCGGGCGCGGCTGGCATATTCGGCGCGCCGGCGGCCGCCACCCGGGCCCTGCGGCTGGTCCGCCGCGTCCGGCCCCTGCACCACGGCGCCCCAGGGGCTGCGGAACTGCTCGGTGGCGTTGCGCGCGCGCGGCGGCTTGGCCGGGCGGCTGCGCTGCACCGCCTCGGGCTTCGGCGCCGCCGGACGCTCCTCCTCCGCCCCCGCCCTGGCGGCGGCGGCGGCCCGGGCGCGCTCCACCCCGCGCAGCACGCGCGGCGGCGCATCGAGGCCGAGCTGCTCGCGCAGCACCTTGGCGTTCACCTCCTCCACCGCGCCGCGCGGCAGCGGGCCGAGGGTGAAGGGGCCATAGGCGGTGCGGATCAGCCGCGTCACCGTCAGGCCGAGATGCTGCAGCACGCGCCGCACCTCGCGGTTCTTGCCTTCCTGCAGCGAGACGGTGAGCCAGGCATTGGTGCCCTGGCGGGAATCGAGCCCCGCCTCGATCGGGCCATAGGCCACGCCCTCCACCGTGACGCCGCGCGCCAGATCGGCCAGGGCGCGCTCATCCACCCGGCCATGCACGCGGGCGCGGTAGCGGCGCACCCAGGCGTTCTGCGGCAGCTCCAGCCGGCGCGACAGGGCGCCGTCATTGGTCAGCAGCAGCAGCCCCTCGGAGTTCAGGTCGAGCCGGCCGACGGACACCAGGCGCGGCAGCCCGGCCGGCAGCTCCTCGAACACGGTGCGGCGCCCCTCGGGGTCCTTGTGCGTGGTCACGAGGCCCGGCGGCTTGTGGTAGCGGAACAGGCGGGTGCGCTCCGGCGCGCCCACCGGCTTGCCGGCCACCGTCACGCGGTCCTCGGGCCCGACAAAGGTGGCGGGGCTGTCCACCACCGTGCCGTTCAGCGCCACCTGCCCCTCGGCCACCAGCTTCTCGGCGTCGCGCCGGCTGGCGATGCCGGCGCGGGCCAGCCACTTGGCGATGCGCTCGCCCTTCGGGCCCCCGGCCTGGCCATCGGCGGGGCTGTCGGCGGGCATGTCGTTCCCCTCCATGTCGCCGCTCATCGGCCGGCCCGCCGGCAGGCCGCCACGAAGGCGTCGAGGATGCTCTGGTCGGCCGCGTCCACCGCGTATTCCGGGTGCCATTGCACGCCGAGGGCGAAGCGGTGCCGGGTGGATTCGATGCCCTCGATCACCCCGTCCGGCGCCACGGCGTTCACCACCGTGTCCGGCCCCGTCCGCTCCACCGCCTGGTGGTGGGCCGAGTTCACCGCCATGCGTGCGCCGCCCACCGCGCGGGCCAGCAGCGTGCCGGGGGCGATGGCGACCTCGTGCCCGGGCTCGGTGCGCGGGTTGGGCTGCTCATGCGCCAGCGCGTCCGGCACGCTGTCCGGGATGTGCTGGATCAGCGTGCCGCCCAGCGCCACGGCCAGGAGCTGCTGCCCGCCGCAGATGCCGAGGATGGGCATGTCCCGCTCCAGCGCGCCGCGCACCATGGCCAGCTCGAAGGCGGTGCGCCCCTGCTTCAGCGCCACGGTGGGATGGGCCGGGCCGCCGCCATAGAGCGAGGGATCGACGTCGAAGGCGCCGCCGGTGACGAGCAGGCCGTCGATGGTGTCGAGATACTGTTCAGCCAGCTCCGGCGCGTGCGGCAGGGCGATGGGCAGGCCGCCCGCGCGGGCCACGCTCTCGAAGTAGTTCTGGCGGAGGGCGTACCAGGGAAGCTTGGAGTAGCCGCCGGGCTGCTCCGCATCCAGGGTCACGCCGATCAGGGGAAGGGTGCGCATGAAGCGGTTGCTACCCCTGCCAGCCGGGCTTCACAACGAGGAAGTCGGGAAGGCGGGGCGAATGAATTCCCCCATGCCCCCTTCTTTTTTCTGCCGGCGGGCGGGTTTACCCGTCCCGGCCTTTGCGCTGATCTCGGCGAACGGGACACAGGAGGGAATGATGCAGCTTCAGGGCAGGCGCGTGGTGGTGATGGGCGGCAGCCGCGGCATCGGCCGCAGCATCGCGCTGGGCTTCGCGCGGGAGGGCGCCTCGGTCGCGCTCTGCGCCCGCGGGGCGGCGGCGCTGGAGGCGGCGCGGGCCGAGGTGGCGGCGCTCGGCGTCACTGCCTTCGCCGCGCCCTGCGACCTTTCGAGGGCCGAGGACATCGCCGCCTTCATCCCCGCCGCGGCCAGGGCGCTGGGCGGCATCGACGTGCTGGTGAACAACGCCTCCGGCTTCGGCGCGGCCGATGACGAGGCGGGCTGGGCCGCCTCCTTCGCGGTGGACATGATGGCGATCGTGCGCGCCAGCCAGGCGGCCGAGCCCTGGCTCGCCGAGGCGGGGCCGAAGCTGGAGGGGGGTGCCGCCATCGTCAACGTCTCCTCCATCTCGGCGCTGCGGGCGAGCAGCCGCACCCCGCCCTATGGCGCCATCAAGGCGGCGGTGATGCACTACACGGGCAGCCAGGCGAAGATGCTGGCGCGCAAGGGCATCCGCGTGAACGCCGTGGCGCCCGGCTCCATCGAGTTCCCGGGCGGCATGTGGGAGGAGCGGCGGCAGAGCGACCCGGCGCTCTACAACGCCACGCTGGGGCAGATCCCCTTCGGCCGGCTGGGCCATCCGGAGGAGGTGGCGGATGTGGTGCTGTTCCTGGCCTCCCGCCGCGCCCGCTGGGTGACGGGGCAGAGCATCGTGGTGGATGGCGGCCAGCTCATCGGGCCGTGACCCGCACCCCGTGACTCGCGCCCCATGACCCCCATCGAGATCGCGCTCGAGGAGGCGCGCGCCGCCGCCCTGCGGGGCGAGGTGCCGGTGGGGGCGGTGGTGACGGATGCGGCCGGCCGCGTGCTCGGCCGCGCCGGCAACCGGGTGGAGCAGGACCGCGACGCCTCCGCCCATGCGGAAATCCTGGCGCTGCGCCAGGCGGCGGCGGCGCGCGGCTCTCCCCGCCTGCCCGGCTGCACCCTGACCGTGACGCTGGAGCCCTGCCCGATGTGCGCCCAGGCGGCCAGCTTCTTCCGGGTCAAGCGGGTGGCGTTCGGCGCCTACGACCCCAAGGGCGGCGGCGTGGAGCACGGCGCCCGCATCTATGCCGCGCCGTCCTGCCACCATGTGCCGGAGGTGGTGGGCGGGCTGCGCGAGCGGGAATGCGGCGACGTGCTGCGCGCCTTCTTCGCCGGGCTTCGCGGGGCCGGGGCGGCTGGCGCCGGGCCGCGCGAGGCGGAGGTGAACGGCGCAAAGGCGGAGGGCGAAGGCCTGGGCGGCGGGAACTGAGCGGGGCGCCGCTCGCGGCGGGGAAAGAGGAGGCGCGCGGGGCGGGCTTGGCGGCGGGCGAGGCGGGGCGCAGCATCCCGCACCATGGAATCGACCGAGCCCCACCCCGCCACGATCCGCCGGATGGTGGCGGTGTTCGGCCTGAGCGGCTTCGCCGGCGCCCTGGCCGGCCGGGCGCTCGACCCGCTGATGGGCGAGCTGGCGCAGGATTTCGCCACCCCGCACGAGACGGTGGCGCTGCTGGCCAGCGCCTTCACCCTGCCCTACGCGCTGGTGCAGCCGGTGCTCGGCCCGGTGGGCGACGCCTTCGGCAAGCGGCGCGTGGTGCTGCTCTGCGTCGGGCTGCTGGCGGTGATGCTGGCCGCCTGCGCCCTGGCGCCGGGGCTGGACAGCCTGTTCGCCGCGCGCATCGCCGCCGGGCTGGCGGCGGGCGGCATCTTTCCCCTCACCCTCGCCCTGTTCGGCGACACGGTGCCGATGGCGCAGCGCCAGCTCGCCATCAGCCGGGTGCTGGCCTGCGCCATACTGGGCCAGCTGGCGGGGGGCGCGGTCTCGGGGGCGCTGGCGCCCTTCATCGGCTGGCGCGGGGTGATGGGGGTCTGCGCCGGGGCCGCCGCCCTCTCCTGCGCCGTGATGGCGTGGGATGCGCGCCGCCGGCCGGCGCCGGCGCTGCCCGCCGCCCCGCCCTCCATCCCCATGGTGCTGCGGCGCTATGGCGAGATCCTGCGCAACCCGGCGGCGCGGCCGCTTTTCCTCGGCGTGCTGCTGGAGGGAGCCTTCGTCTTCGGCATGTTCCCCTTTCTCGCCGTGCTGCTGGGGCAGGACGGGCGCGGGCTGCTGCGCGCCGGGCTGGCGGTGACGGCCTTCGGCCTGGGCGGCTTCGGCTACACGCTGCTGGCGCCGCTGCTGCTGCGCCGGCTGGGGCAGGCGCGGATGATGCGGCTGGCCGGCGCCAGCGTGGCGCTGGGCATGGCCGCCATCGCGGCGGGCTGGGCCGTGGGGGCGCCGGGCAGCGGCGTCGGCGGCGCGCTGCTGGTGGGCCTGGGCTTCTTCATGCTGCACAACAGCATCCAGACCCGCGTCACCGAGGTGGCGCCGCTGGCGCGCGGCTCGGCCGTGGCGCTGCACGCCTTCTGCTATTTCCTGGGGCAGGCGGTGGGGCCGGCCCTGTTCGGGCTGGCGCAGGCCGTGGCCGGCCCGGCGCCGGCGCTGCTGTTCTGCGGCGCCGGGGTGCTCGGCATCAGCTTCTGGCTGAGCGCGCGGCGCCAGGGCTGAAGCCGCGCGGGGCCGCCGCAACGGGTGCGGAGGCAGGGGAACGGCCATCCCCCCGCCCCGCCATCCTCAGAAGTCGCTGACGCGGCCCTTCCGCTCCCAGTCCCCGAAGCGGGTGGGCTCCGGCCCGGCGGGACCGCCGATCTCCTTGGGCATCGGGGTGGCTCCGGGCTTGCCAACGGCGGCTTCCGCCGCGGGAGGAGGGATGGCGGCATCCGCCGCGGAAGGAGGGATGGCGGCATCCGCCGCGGGAGGAGAGATGGCGGCATCCGCCGCGGGAGGATGGACAGCGGCATCCGCCGCGGGCGCTTCGGGCTGGGCGGGGCGGGCCGGCTGGGCGGCCTCTTGCTCACGGCTCGTCATGCTCCCCATCTGGGGTGGAAACCCGGGCAACGGAAAGAGGGCATGAACGGATATCTGCGCACAACCCTTCTGCTCGCGGCGATGACGGCGCTGTTCGTGGCGGTGGGCGGCGTCATCGGCGGGCGGGGCGGCATGATGGTGGCCTTCGGCGTCGCCTGCGCCACCAATCTCTTCGCCTGGTGGAACAGCGACCGGATGGTGCTGCGGATGCACAACGCCCAGCCCATCGGCCCGCAGGACGCGCCCGAGCTGTACCGCATGACGGCGCAGCTCGCGCAGAACGCCGGCCTGCCCATGCCGGCGCTCTACATCATCCACGAGGACCAGCCGAACGCCTTCGCCACCGGCCGCAACCCCGGGAACGCGGCGGTGGCGGTCAACACCGGCCTGCTCAACCGCATGCCCCCCGACGAGGTGGCCGGCGTCATCGCTCATGAGCTGGCGCATATCCGCAACCGCGACACGCTGATCATGACCATCACCGCCTGCCTCGCCGGCGCCATCGGCATGCTGGCGCAGTTCGGCTTCCTGTTCGGCGGCGCGCGGGGCCCGGAAGGCCGGCCCAACCCCATTGTCAGCCTGCTGATCATGCTGCTGGCGCCGCTCGGCGCCATGATCGTGCAGATGGCCATCAGCCGCTCCCGCGAATACGAGGCGGACCGGGCGGGCGCCGAGATCAGCGGCAACCCGCTGGGGCTGGCCAACGCGCTGCGCCGGCTGGAACAGGGGCGGCTGGTCCATGTCAACCAGGCGGCGGAGGCCAATCCGGCCACGGCGCACATGTTCATCGTCAACCCGCTGGCCGGGCTGCGGCTGGACGGGCTGTTCTCCACCCATCCCCGGACGGAGAACCGCGTCGCGGCGCTGATGGAGCTGGCCGGGCGCATGGGGCCGCCGGCGCGCGGGCGGGCTTCCTTCGGCCCGGGCACCACCATGCCGGGTTCCGCCGGCGCATCCGCGCCAGAGCCTACAGGCGCCGCCGCGCCGGGGCCTGCAGGCGCCGCCGCGCCGGGGCCCTGGGGCGCGCCCGCGCGGGGCGCTTCCAGGCCAGGCCCCTGGGGAACACCGCCGCAGCGGCGGAAGCCACGCGGCCCCTGGGGCTGAGGGAGCCGGAGCGGGAGGAGGGGTTCCGCCCGCCTCCCATGCCGCCGGCGGCCCGCCGCCACCCGCCCCGCGCGAACGGCGAAAGGGCCGGCCCCCGCTTCGGGAGCCGGCCCTTTCCTGTGCCGCCAGGCGTGATCAGCGGACGATGCGGGTGGTGCCATCCGGCAGGTGCTCCAGCACCACGCCGCCGCCATTGTAGGCGCCGTTGCCGACCCCCTGCTGCTGCGGCAGCTGCACGCCCGCCAGGGGCTGCGCCGGAGTGGCGGCCTGGCCGCCCGACATGCCCTGGCCCGACATGCCGCCCATCGGGCGCTGCATGCCCGAGCTGCTCATGCCAGAGCTGCTCATGCCCGAGCCGCTCATGCCCGAGCCGCTCATGGTGCCACCCGACATGGCGCCGCTCGCAGCACCGGTGCCGCCCATCGCCGCGCCGCCGCCCTGCATGCTGCTACCGCCTTGCATGGCGCTGCCCGAGCCCATGCTGCCGGACATGCCACCGCTGCCCATGCTGCTGCCGGGGGGCACGGCGCTGCCCATCTGGGCCTGGGCCACCGGCGCGGAAACGGCCAGCGCCAGGGACGCCGCCGCGATGGTGAGAGAGATACGGGCCATTCCTGCCTTCTCCTTCATGCTCATGCGCGGCCGCCCTTGCGGGCGGCCCGATGCCGAAGGAACGCGAGGGCCGGTGGCGGGTTGCCTCCCCCCGCGCGGGCAGGCGCGGCGGAAGGCAGGGGGCGGCCCGGGGGAAATGCTCCCCCCCGTTCCCGCCCCCCGCGCCTCAGAGTGTGCCGCCCTTGCGGCCCGCCATGGCGCCGAGGCGCAGGCGCAGCGCGTTCAGCTTGATGAAGCCCTGGGCGTCGAACTGGTCATAGGCGCCCTGGTCCTCCTCGAAGGTGACGTACTTCATCGAGTAGAGGCTGTTGGGCGACTGGCGGCCGGTGACGATGGTGTTGCCCTTGTAGAGCTTCAGCCGCACGGTGCCGCTGACGCTCCGCTGGCTCTCATCGACCATCGCCTGGATCATGCGGCGCTCGGGCGCGAACCAGAAGCCGTTGTAGATCAGCTCGGCATAGCGCGGCATCAGGCTGTCCTTGAGGTGGGCCACCTCGCGGTCGAGCGTGATGCTCTCGATGGCGCGGTGCGCCACGTAGAGGATGGTGCCGCCCGGCGTCTCGTAGCAGCCGCGCGACTTCATGCCGACGAAGCGGTTCTCCACCAGGTCGAGGCGGCCGATGCCGTTGGCGCGGCCCAGCTCGTTCAGCCTGGTCAGCAGCGTGGCGGGCGACATCCGCTCGCCATTGATCGCCACCGCGTCGCCGCGCTCGAACTCGATGGTGATCTCGGTCGCGACATCGGGCGCGTCCTCGGGGCGGATGGTGCGCTGCCAGACGATCTCCGGCGGCTCGTCCCACGGCTCCTCCAGCACCTTGCCCTCGGAGGAGGAGTGCAGCAGGTTCGCGTCCACCGAGAAGGGCGCCTCGCCGCGCTTGTCCTTGGCGATGGGGATCTGGTTCGCCTCGGCGAACTCCAGCAGCTTGGTGCGGCTGGTCAGGTCCCATTCGCGCCAGGGGGCGATGACCTTCACGTCCGGCTTCAGCGAGTAGTAGCCGATCTCGAAGCGGACCTGGTCGTTGCCCTTGCCGGTGGCGCCATGGCTCACCGCGTCGGCTCCCACCTGCTCGGCGATCTCGATCTGCCGCTTGGCGATCAGCGGGCGCGCGATCGAGGTGCCCAGCAGGTACTGGCCCTCATAGAGCGCGTTGGCGCGGAACATCGGAAAGACGAAGTCGCGCGTGAACTCCTCGCGCAGGTCGTCGATGAAGATGTTCTCTTCCTTGATGCCCAGCAGGCGCGCCTTGTCGCGGGCCGGGCCCAGCTCCTCGCCCTGGCCGAGATCGGCGGTGAAGGTCACCACCTCGCACTGGTAAGTGGTCTGCAGCCACTTGAGGATGACGGAGGTGTCGAGTCCGCCCGAATAGGCGAGCACCACCTTCTTCACGTCCTTCACCGCCATAGCTTCGGGTTCCTTGTCCCTGGGAGCGCGCTGGGGCGGGGTTTGCCGCAGCGGCGGGGCGCGGGCAAGGCGGTCATGACCAGGAGAGGCGCACGGAGCGGGGGAATCCGCGCCCGGCCGGCGGCGGCGCGGGCCAGGTGGCGCAGGCCCGCAGCCTCGCCAGACGGAAAGCCGGCGGCTAGTGTGCCCGGCCCCTGAACCGCAGGCGCACCTTCCCAGAACATGGAGACCCACATGCAAGGACAGAGTGCCCCATGACCGCTTTCAGCCCGCACCTGGACCTTGACGATGCGATCCGGCGCAACCGGGAATGCGTGCCCCTGGGATGGGTCCGCAGCGTCAACAATGGCCCCGCCAATCTCGGCGATGCCTCCAGTGCGGTTGTGGTCGCCACGATGTCCGGCCTCCAGCCCCTGCCCGCGAACTTCAACGACCTCGGCGTGCGCATGACGGCGGTGGGCACGATCGGGCAGGATCTGCGCTTCGGTACCCTGCACATCTGGGGGACGGGGTTCGATGCAGGCCGCCGGGCCTTCGGGCGCCGCGACGCCGCCTTTGCTGCCGCGCCGGCCACGAACTACGTGGTGCATGCCGTGCGTGGTCCGCACACCCGCCGCACCCTGCTGGATTGCGGCATACTGGCCCCGCCGATCTACGGGGACGCCGCGTGGTTCCTGCCGCGCATCTTCCCGGCCCCTGCCTTGAAGCAGTACGAGCTCGGCGTGATCGCCCACATCTCCGAACTTTCTGACGAGAGCCTGGGGGCAGGGCCGCGCTTTCCCCGCTACGCGACGGGCCTGGGGGACGGGGTTCGCATCATCTCCACACGGCACGAGGCGAGCCTGAGGGGTTTCCGCGCCAAGCTGGACCAGATCCTGTCCTGCCGGCGGATCGTCAGCCTTTCCTTCCATGGCAAGCTGATAGCCGACTGCTATGGCATCCCGAACCTGTACTTTCCGCGCGACACCGGCGGCCCCCTCGAGCTCGGCCTGGACGATCCGCGCGTCAATCACCGCTTCGCGGACTTCTATGCCGGATGCGGCCTGCGGAAGCTTCCCGCCTTCGGGCAGCCCGCCCAAACGGCCACGGCCTGGGACCGCGTCATGGACGCCGTGGACCGCATGTGGCAGCCGGCGGGGAACCCGATGGAAAGGGTCTTCTTCGACGCCTTTCCGCTCACGCCGAAGGTATCCATGGACGATGCGGCGTGGGCGCTGCCGGAGGGATTGCTCGACAGCTTGCAGTGGTAGGCCGGGCAACGCGCAGGATCAGGCCATGGAAGGATCGGGCCATGGCAGGCCCGCCCTGCTCCGCTTCCGGCCGGAAATGGCGCGCCGCGGAGGCCGGGGCGGAACAGTGCGGCACCTTTGGCGGCCCCGGGGCTTTCGCCGGTCCTGCCATCCGGCCGCCAGGGCCGCCAACACGCGGCGGCCGGTGCTTCACGCCGCTCCCGTGCCGCCGCCCCCGGGAGCCGCTCCAGCCGCCCGGAAGGTTCCGGCGGAACAAGGCGGGTTCCGTGCGGCGCCTTCCTTCCTCGCGCGGCGGAGTGGCCCTCGCGCGGCAAGGCGGCCCTCACCGGCTCGGCGTCATCCGCCACACCGTGTTCGACAGGTCATCCGCGATGATCAGGGCGCCGCGCGGGTCCACCGTGACGCCCACGGGCCGGCCGCGGGCCTTGCCCTCGCCATCCAGGAAGCCGGTCACCACGTCCACGGGCGGGCCGGCGGGGCGGTTGTCGCGGAAGGGCACGAAGAC
Organism: Teichococcus rhizosphaerae; assembly: GCF_002631185.1. GTDB lineage: Bacteria > Pseudomonadota > Alphaproteobacteria > Acetobacterales > Acetobacteraceae > Pseudoroseomonas > Pseudoroseomonas rhizosphaerae. The sequence continues at coordinate 41,214 of NZ_PDNU01000036.1, forward strand.
GACCTTGTAGCCCACCGGGTCGCGGCGGTTCCAGCTGCCGTGCTCGCCCACGAAGGCGCCCTCCGCGAAGCGCTCGCCCATGGCGGAGGTGGAGAAGCCGACGCCCAGCGCGGCGACGTGCGAGCCCAGCGCATAGTCGGGGCGGATGGCGGCGGCGACCTTCGCCGGGTCCTGCGGCTGGGCGCGGGGGTCCACGTTCTGGCCCCAGTAGCTGTAGGGCCAGCCGTAGAAGCCGCCCTCCCGCACCGAGGTCAGGTAGTCGGGCACCAGGTCGGGGCCGATCTCGTCGCGCTCGTTCACCACCGCCCAGAGCTGGCCGGTGCCGGGCTGGATGGCCAGCGCGGTGGGGTTGCGCAGGCCGGTGGCAAAGGGGCGGTGGGCGCCGGTCTCGGCGTCGATCTGCCAAACCAGGGCGCGATCCTGCTCGGCCATCATGCCGCGCTCGGCGATGTTGCTGTTGGAGCCGATGCCGACGTAGAGGAACGCGCCGTCCGGGCTGGCGGCCAGGGCCTTGGTCCAGTGGTGGTTGATCTCGGACGGGAGCGCGGCGACCAGCTCGGGCGGCCCGGAGGCCTCGGTCTGGCCGTCGCGGTAGGGGAAGCGCACCAGCGCGTCCTGGTTGGCGACGTAGAGGCGGCCATTGACCAGGGCGAGGCCGTAGGGGGCGTTGAGGTTCTCAGCGAAGACGCGGCGCATCTCGTAGGTGCCGTCGCCATCGGCGTCGCGCAGCAGGGTCAGGCGGTTGCCGCCGGGGACCGGGCTCTTGCCCAGGTTCTTGATGAGGCCGGCGATGAAGTCCTTGGGGCGGACGGTGGGCGCCTGCTTGCCGCCCGAGCCCTCGGCCACCAGGATGTCGCCATTGGGCAGCAGCAGGGTCTGGCGCGGGATGCGCAGCTCCGTGGCGATGGCCTGGATGGCGTAGCCCTCCGGCACGGTCGGGCGCGCGTCGTTCCAGCCGGTGGGGCGGGGGATCGTCATGTCGGGCAGCAGGCCGCGCCGGGGCTCGGGCAGCGTGGGGTCGGGGCCCGTCTGCTGCTGCTGCGCGCCGGCGGGCGCGGCCTGGAAGGCAAGGGCGAGCGCCAGGGCGGCGGCGTGGAGCGGGCGCATCAGGCGGCCTCCCTCGGATGGAAGCCGGAATAGCCGATCCAGGTGGCCAGGAGCGCCAGCAGCGTCGCGGCCGCCGAAAGGGGCAGCGCCTCCGGCATGATGGCGAAGCCGTCCTTGGCGTGGACGAGGGCATTGAGGAGGCCCAGCACCCACATGGCGAGCAGCGCCGCGAAGTAGAGGCCGGCGCGCTTCCTGCCGCCCCCTGCGCCCCGGACCAGCGCCACCAGCGCCCAGAGCAGGGCGAAGGCGCCGACCAGCAGGCCGCCGGCGATCAGCCAGGAGGCGAAGTTGGCCCATTGGACGTGGAAGCTCGCGCGGTAGGCCAGGTCGCTGAGCAGCGCGCCGAGAAAGAGCGGCAGCGGGAAGGCCAGCAGAATGGCGTGCAGCGGGTGGAGCGGCCTCGGGGATCGGGGGGGCGGGGGGGCGGCCACGGCGGATCCTCCTGTTTCCTGGTCCGGTTCCGGGGCCTGGGGCAAGGTGGGGCGGTGCGCCCGGTGGCCTGCCCGCCCGGGACACGGTTCTGGAACAACAGGGCAGCGCGTGGCGGGTTTCGGCGCCGGATCCGCGCCCTGGGCGCCGGAGCGGGGCTCGGTGCCCGAAGGGAGGGGCATGGATGCCCTCCCCCGCCACCGGCCGGGCGGCTCAGCGCCAAGGCGGGGCGCACGAACGAAAAAAGGCCGGGCTGTGCCGCCCGGCCTTGTTCTGGGAACCAGAGCCCTCAGGCGGCGACGCGGCCGGCCTGCGGGTCGAGGCGGTAGCCGCCGCCCTCGGTCAGCAGCAGCGCGGCGTTCGCCGGATCGGGCTCGATCTTCTGGCGCAGGCGGTAGATATGCGTCTCCAGCGTGTGCGTGGTGACGGCGGCGTTGTAGCCCCACACCTCGTTCAGCAGGATCTGCCGCGCCACGGGGCGGCCGCCCGCCCGGTAGAGGAACTTCAGGATCGCGGCCTCCTTTTCGGTGAGGCGGATCTTGCGGCTCTTCACCGGCTCCAGCAGCATCTTCGCCGAGGGGCGGAAGGTGTAGGGGCCGATGACGAAGACCGCGTCCTCGGAATTGTCGAAGACGCGCAGCTGGGCACGCAGCCGCGCCAGCAGCTCGCCGATGCGGAAGGGCTTGGCGATGTAGTCGTTGGCGCCGGAATCGAGCCCGCGCACCACGTCCTGCTCCCCATCCGCGCCGGTCAGCATGATGATGGGAATCTTCACCCCTTCCTGCCGCAGGCGCGCGCACAGCTCGCGGCCGTCGCCATCCGGCAGGCCGATATCGAGCAGCACCGCGTCGCACCGCGAGTCGGGAGCGTTCAGCTGGGAGGCCGCCTCGGCGGCCGTTGCGGCCTCCAGGGGCGCGAATTCCCCATCCAGCGCCAGTTGCTCGGACAACGTCGCGCGCAGCGCGTCATCGTCGTCCACGATCAGGATCGGCCGCGGGCCGGTCATGCGCTCTCCCGACTTAGCCTATTGCAAAACATGGCTTCTACCTCCCGGAATCGGCCGGGCAGCCGGAGGCCACCAAGCCCCATCCTGACTGTAATGCCCCTGCAGGGCAAGAGCCGCTGCCGCGACACGATCACTGAGATTCGTTTTTGACCACTTTTTGGGGTGGGGTGGCAAGGTGCAAGCCAGCGCCACCTTGGGAATGGCGGCGCAGGCGCCACATTGATGCGCAAGGCGGGCGGTGGTCCGGCGCCCGGGCCCACCTGGCCGGCCTGCGCAAGTGGCTTGCGCGCGGCGGGGCGGAATGGCAGCCGGACGGAAAGCACCAGACGGAAGGCATGGGATGAGCAGCACTGGAACTGTCGCGCCGGATCTGCGGCACGAGGCGGAAATCGGCGTCGCCGTGCCGGATGCGCTGGCACTGTCCCTGCGGGCGGTGCACCGCGCGGCGAGCGAGCTGCGCCGCGGCACGCCGGTGTTGATCATGGGGCCGGGTGGGAGCGGGCCGGGCGGAAACAGGCCGGGCGGAAACAGCCCGGACAGGGCCGGCGCCGGGCCGGAGGACGCGGCGGGCGGGCCGCTGCTGGTGGCGGCGGCCGAGACGGTGGGGGCGCGCGGCCTGGCCGAGATCGCCGCCGCGGCGCTCCAGCCGCCATTGCTGCTGCTGGCCCCGGTGCGCGCCGCCGCCGTGCTGCACCGCCCCGTTGCCGCCGCCGCCGTGCAGCGGGAGGAGGGGGTGGTGGCGCTGCGCCCGCCCGCCGCGCTGCTGGCGCCCGAGGCGCTGCGGCGGCTGGCCGACCCGGTGGCCGAGCGCCTGCTGCCCGAGCTGCCCGAGCTGCTGCCCGCCCCGCCGCTCGCGCCCGCGGCCCTGGCGCTCGCCAAGCTGAGCCGGCTGCTGCCCGCCCTGGTGGCGGCGCCCGTGCAGGCGGAGGCGGCCGCACGGCTCGGCCTGCTCGCCGTGCCCGCCGCCGACGTGCTGGCCTATCCCGCCTCCGCCGCCGCCAGCCTCACCCGGGTTGCCGAGGCGCGTGTGCCGCTCGGGGATGCGCGGGATGCCCGCATCGTCGCCTTCCGCGCCGCCGATGGGGGGATCGAGCACCTCGCCATCCTGGTGGGCGAGCCGGAGAAGCTGGCCGCGGCGGGCGGGGCGCCGCTGGTGCGCGCCCATTCGGAGTGCTTCACCGGCGACCTGCTGGGCAGCCTGCGCTGCGATTGCGGCCCGCAGCTGCGCGGCGCCATCCACCGCATGGCGCAGGAGGGCAGCGGCGTGCTGCTCTACCTGGCCCAGGAGGGGCGCGGCATCGGGCTGGTGAACAAGCTGCGCGCCTACACGCTCCAGGACGGGGGACTGGACACGCTCGACGCCAACCGCGCCCTGGGCTACGGCGCCGACGAGCGCGGCTTCCTGGTGGCCGCCACCATGCTGGAGCAGCTCGGCATCCGCCGCGTCCGCCTGCTGACCAACAACCCCGACAAGATGGCCGGCCTCGCCGCCTGCGGCATCACGGTGGAAGGGCGGGAGGCGCACCAGTTCGCGGCCAATGGCGTGAACAACGGCTACCTGGCGACCAAGGCGGCGCGGTTCGGCCACCTGCTGGGCTGAGCCGCCTCTCCGGGGCCGGCGAGCGGCGGGTAAGGGCCACCCCGGCCCTTGCCAAACCCGCCGGCCGCCGCATCCTGCGCTGCATGGCCAGCCCCGACCCCAACACCGCCACCGTCTTTCCCGATGGCCGCCTGACCCTGCGTGGCACCACCTGGCGCTGCGCCCTCGGCAAGGGGGGCGTGCGCGCGCACAAGGAGGAGGGGGATGGCGCCACCCCCGCCGGCCTCCTGCCGCTGCGCCGCGTGCTCTACCGCGCCGACCGCGGCCCGGCGCCCCGCTGCGCCGTGCCGGTGGAGCCGATCGCCCCCGAGGATGGCTGGTGCGACGATTCCTCCCACCCCGCCTACAACACCCGCATCCGCCTGCCGCACGACGCGCGGCACGAGGCGCTGTGGCGGCAGGACCACCTCTACGACATCGTGGGCGTGCTGGGCTGGAACGACGCGCCGGTGGTGCGCGGGCGGGGCAGCGCGATCTTCCTGCACCTGGCACGGCCGGACCACGCCCCGACCGAAGGCTGCATCGCGCTGCCGGAGCCCGAACTGCGCGCACTGCTGGCCACGGGGCTGACCGGCTTCCACGTCCTGGCCCCCTGAGAGCCGCCCATGCCCGAGCTTCCCGAGGTCGAGACCGTGATGCGCGGCCTCGCCGCCGTGCTGCAGGGGCGCACCCTAGTCCGTGCCGCGACGCACCGGGCCGGCATGCGCTGGCCCTTTCCCGAAGGGCTGGCGCGGCGCCTGACCGGCGCCCGCGTGGAGGGCTTCCGCCGCCGCGGCAAGTACATGCTGATGCGCCTCTCGGGCGGCGACTCGGCGCTGATCCATCTCGGCATGTCCGGCCGGATGGTGGCCCGCCCCGCCCGCGCCAACGCCCCGCCCCCGGCGCATGAGCACCTGCTGCTGGAAACCGATGACGGGCAGGTGGTGGGCTTCGTGGACCCCCGCCGCTTCGGCAGCGTGGACCTCGTTCCCACCGCCGCCGAGGATGCGCACAGGCTGCTGGCCGGCATGGGGCCGGAGCCGCTGGAGGCGGGCTTCACCGCCCCCCTCCTGTCCGCCGCCCTGGCGGGGAAGCGGACGCCGGTCAAGGCCGCGCTGCTGGACCAGCGGGTGGTGGCGGGCCTCGGCAACATCTACGTGGCCGAGGCGCTGTTCCGCGCCGGCATCTCGCCCCGGCGCCTGGCGCACACCATCCCCGGCGCCCGCGCCGCGCGGCTGGTGCCCGCCATCAAGGCCGTGCTGGAGGAGGCGATCGCCGCCGGCGGCTCCTCCTTGCGGGACTACGTGCAGGCCGATGGCGAGCTGGGCCATTTCCAGGACCGCTTCCAGGTCTATGACCGCGAGGGCGCGCCCTGCCCGCTCTGCCCCGGCCCGCCGGGCTGCGGCGGCGTCTCGCGAATCGTCCAATCGGGCCGCAGCACCCTCTTCTGCGCCCGCACCCAACGCTGAGAAAGGAACGCGCCCATGGCCGAACACAGCATGATCCTGACCGAGACGCAGGGCCCCGCCGGCATCATCCGGCTGAACCGCCCGGCGGCGCTGAACGCGCTGTGCAACACCCTGACGCGGGAGATGGCGGAGGCGCTGCGCGCCTTCGACGCCGACCCTGCCATCGCCGCCATCATCGTCACCGGCAGCGAGAAGGCCTTCGCGGCGGGCGCCGACATCAAGGAGATGCAGCATCTCCGCCACCCCGACACCTACATGGCCGACTTCATCGCCGAAAGCTGGGAGGCGGTGCTGACGGTGAGGAAGCCCGTGATCGCCGCCGTGGCCGGATTCGCGCTCGGCGGCGGCTGCGAGCTGGCGATGATGTGCGACATGATCCTGGCCGCCGACACAGCGAAGTTCGGCCAGCCGGAGATCAATCTCGGCATCATCCCCGGCGCCGGCGGCAGCCAGCGGCTGACGCGGGCCATCGGCAAGTCCAAGGCCATGGAGATGGTGCTGACGGGGCGGATGATGTCGGCCGAGGAGGCGGAGCGGGCCGGGCTCGTGGCGCGCGTGGTGCCGGCGGCGGAGCTGCTGGCGGAGGCGGTGAAGGTGGCGGAGAAGATCGGCGCCCTTTCCGCCCCCGCCGTGGCGATGGCCAAGGAGGCCGTGAACGCCGCCTTCGAGCTGCCGCTGCGCGAGGGGGTGCGGCTGGAGCGCCGCCTCTTTCTCGGCCTGTTCGGCACGGAAGGGCAGCAGGAGGGCATGGCCGCCTTCGTGGAGAAGCGGAAGCCGGCTTTCCGCGGCTGAGGGCCGTGGCTGAAGGGCGCGGCCGGGCGCCCGTCCGGGGTGGGCCGGAACCGCTCCTGGCATGGATGGCCTTGGCCGGCGGGTGCCGGATCTTGCGCCGCATCGCCGTTCTCGGGCGTGCACCGGTGCCGAGGACCGGACCGATGGCCGTGGCGCCTGCCGCAGCGGCGAGGACCTGCCTCGGCACCGCGCCGACACCGAGGCGAACGACCTGGCAGCGCGCTCCCCGTCACGCTGCCCGGCAAGCCGCAGCCTCGCTCAGCTGGACCGCAGAACCGCCATGAACTCGTTGACCTCGGTGGATAATTTCCGGGTCTGCCGCGTCATGCCCGCCGCCGCTTCCAGCACCGCCTTCGATGCGGTTCCGGTCTCGGAGGCCGTTCGGCCCACGGTGGTGATCGTTGTGGTCACGTCCTGGGACGCACGGGCGGTCTGCTGCGCGCTGCGGGCGATCTCGGTCGTTGCGGAACCCTGCTCCTTCACGGCCATGGCGATGGTGGTGGCGATCTCGCCGACCTCTCCCACTCTCGCCACGATGCCGCGGATCGCCTCCACCGCCTCGTTGGTCGTTTCCTGGATGGCGATGATCTGCGCGCTGATCTCCTCCGTGGCCTTGGCTGTCTGGGCGGCGAGCGTCTTCACTTCCGAGGCCACCACGGCGAAACCCTTCCCGGCGTCGCCCGCCCGCGCCGCCTCGATGGTGGCGTTCAGCGCCAGCAGGTTGGTCTGCCCGGCGATGTTGGAGATCAGCCCGACGACCTTGCCGATCCTGCTGGCGCTTTCAGCCAGGGCGCGCACGGTGTGATCGGTACGCTGCGCATCGCTGACGGCCTGGCCGGTGATCTGCGCGGACTGGGCCACCTGGCGGCTGATCTCGTGGATCGAGGCGGACAACTGCTCGGCCGCGACAGCCACGGTGTGCACCGAGCCGCTCGCTTCCGCCGCGGATACGCCCACCACCTCGGCCTGCTGCCGGGCCTGGCCGGCCGAGGCGGTCATGGCCTGGGCGGTACCCTCCATCCTGGTGGCCTCGGTGGCGAGATGGCCGACGATGCCGCCGACCGTTCTCTCGAAGGACGCCGCCAGGGCTTCCATGGTGGCGTGCTTTTCCAGGGCCGCCCGCTTCGCCATGTCGGCCATCTGGCTGTCGAGGCGCACCTTCTCGACAGCGTTGGCCTTGAGGACCTCCACCGCGCGCGCGATGTCGCCGGTCTCGTCCCGGCGGCCTGTCGAGGGCACCTGCGCGCCGAGATCGCCGGCTGCGAGAGCGCGCATGGAAAGGGTCAGTCGCCGCAGCGGCCGTATCGAGGCGATGCACCACCAGGCGATGGCCGTGATCAGCGCCAAGGCGGCGGCGCACAGGACCACCGTGAAACTCTGAAACCCTTCCGCGTTGCTGCGGGCGCTTGCCGCGACGCTGCCGTTCTTCTGTTCCTGCAGGTCGATGAACCGGTTGATCTGGGCGAGCCACTCGACAAAGGCGGGACGCGCGCTCTCCATCAGCAGGGCCTGGGCCTGCACCACGTCGCCAGCCTGCCGCAGCCGAACCACCTCGCGCAGGAGCGGGAGGGTTCGCCGCTCGACATCCTTGATGCTCGACAGGATGTGCCTCTCGTCGGGCGTGATGCCGGAACCGGCGGCGAACATCGCATCCAGCCGCTCGGCCGAGGCGGCGTAGTTGTTCGTGAGCCTCTCGATATCGGCCAGCACGGTGCGGAGTTCGTCAGGGCTCGAGACCAGGATGACGTCGCGCAAGCTGATGGCGCGGTCATGAACGCTGCCGCGGAAGTTGATGGCGTAGCGCTGCTTCACGCTGTTGATGTCGTTGATGACCGCGAGGTCCGCGCTGATGGCGCGGACCTTGCCGATGCTGATGCCCGCCAAGGCGATCATCAGGACCAGAACAACACCGAATCCCAGAAACAGGCGCGCGCTTATGGTCAAGTTTCTGATAAACGGCATTTTCTGTTCCTGATGCTTCTCGGGAATCGAACAAACAACAGCGAGCTTCCGCAAACATGACGTATGATTCGTAAAAATTTCCTTGCCGCCTGCTGAGAATCTCGGCACGGGGCCGGGCACCTGCCGGCATGAGGGGGCACCGCCCTCGGTGGCTCAGGCATACCTTCGAACAGCCGTTGATGAGCAAGGCCGGGAGGCAAAGGCCACCCGCCTCAGCAGGTCCGTGGGCGCCGGCAGCGCCGTTGTGCCGCGACGGGAGAGAAAGTCTGGCCGGGCGAAACGCCGGGTGAAGGTCCGCGACGCCGGCGGGTTCCCTGTTCCGCCGCACCGCGCCATTGTCTCCACCGCCCGCAGCCCTGCGTGAGGGCTTCTTTCCCGCCACAGCAGGGCGGCGCGCCGCGGCGCCTTCAGGGCCATGGCGCGGCGGGCGAGCTTCGCGGACACGCCGACCCGGCCCGCACCGGGACGCCGGTGCCGACAACCCTGGCCGGGAGCGCGGCCGAGTCGCACGTTTCCGGGGCGCTGCCAGCCGGCGGCGGAGAACAGGACGGGCCGGCCCGCCGGGGCGCCGCCACCCTGGTCCTGCCCAACCCTGTCTCACCGCTCCGCCGCGGGGAACCGCGGCCCGTGCCGGCGCCATGGCCGCCTGTTCCATGCCTGCCGCAGGGGCGGATGCCGCTGCCGGGCGCCTGCCGGTTCCGGAGGGAGGCGCACGGCGAACAGGCCATGGAAGCCGGCCCGGCGGCCCTGCCGCGCGGCGTGGACGCCTTCGCATTGACTCCGGGGGGCAGGCGCGGCTAGAACCCGCGCCTTCCCGCAGCAAACCCGGGCTTGCCAGGTCTGCCTGCGTTCCTGATACACAGACGACTGGTTCGAAACACCGCCATGGCGAACACGGCTTCCGCGCGCAAGCGCATCCGACAGACGGCCACTCGCAACGAGCGCAATCGCGCCCGCCGCTCGCGCGTCGGCACCTTCCTCACCAAGGTCGAGAAGGCGATCGCCGGTGGCGACAAGGCCGCGGCCCAGGCGGCGTTCAAGGACGCCCAGCCCGAGATGCAGCGCGCCGTCACCAAGGGCGTGCTCCACCTCAACACCGTTGCCCGCAAGCTTTCCCGCCTGACCTCGCGGATCAAGGCCCTGGGCGCCACCCAGGCCTGATCCCACCCCGCACACTGCGGGGTGACCGGCCAGGGTCCCTGTTCCGAGCAAGAACCCGTTGCGCCGAGGGCGCGGCGGGGGATAGCCTCCCGGAACAGCCCGCCGGACCAGAAGTATCAGTTTACATCACGGCGTTACCGGTCGTCCTTCATCTGTCGGGTTCACTGGCTGAATCCGACAGCACGAAGGCGGGGCGGTAATCCGCGTTCCGAGATCCGACGGGCCGCTGGATTGTTTCCGACCCCGGCGCCGCCTTTCCCGGCGGCAAGGCCGGACAGGAGGCGCGTGTCTCCGCCTCGGTTTCTCGTCGCCCCGCAAGGGGATGCATCAGGCCGGCCAAAGGCCAAGGGATAAGGTGGCAGGTGCTTCGCATGGAGAATGAGCTCGGCACTCCCTCCTCCGTCGCGCCGGAACAGGCGCCCGGGCCGGTGGCTGGTCCGGTCACGGAGGCCTGGGCCCGGATTCGCGGGCGCCTGCGCGAGGAAGTGGGCGAGGTCGAGTATCGCAGCTGGCTGCGCCAGATGACCCTTTCCGCCATCGAGGGCGAGGAGGCGGTCATCCTGCTGCCCACGCGCTTCCTGCGCGACTGGGTGCGCAACCACTATGGCGACCGCCTGCGCAGCCTCTGGGGTGCCGAGAATCTCGGCGTGCGCCGCATCGACATCCGCGTGGCGCCCGAGGGCCGCCCGCCGGAGCCCGCCGGGACGACGCCGCAGGCGGACGGCCTGGCCGGCGCGGCGCCCGTGGCGCGCCCGCTGCAGGCCACGCTGCCGCTGGCCGAGCCGCTCTCCTCCCCGCCGCGCGGCCCCGAGTCGCGCGCCGAATCCCGCAGCGAGGCACGGAGCGAGGCACGGAGCGACTGGGCGGCGCCGCTCGACCCGCGCTTCACCTTCGACAGCTTCGTCGTCGGCAAGCCCAACGAGTTCGCCCATGCCTGCGCCCGCCGCGTGGCGGAGAAGCCGGCGAGCCCGGGCTTCAACCCGCTCTTCCTGTATGGCGGCGTGGGTCTCGGCAAGACGCACCTGATGCACGCCATCGCCTGGGCGATCAGCTTCAACGGCCAGCGCAACGTCGCCTACATGTCGGCCGAGAAGTTCATGTACCGCTTCATCGCCGCGCTGCGCTCGCAGAGCACGATGGAGTTCAAGGAGAGCCTCCGCTCCGTCGACGTGCTGATGATCGACGACCTGCAGTTCCTGATCGGCAAGGACAACACGCAGGAGGAGTTCTTCCACACCTTCAACGCGCTGGTGGATGCGGGGAAGCAGATCGTCGTCTCGGCCGACAAGTCGCCCTCCGACCTTTCGGGGCTGGAGGACCGGCTGCGGACACGCCTCGGCTGCGGCATGGTGGCCGATATCCACGCCACCACCTATGAGCTGCGCATCTCCATCCTCCAGGCCAAGGCGCAGGGCGCCGAGGTGGAGGTGCCGCCGCGCGTGCTGGAATTCCTGGCCCACAAGATCACCAGCAACGTGCGCGAGCTGGAGGGGGCGCTGAACCGCCTCATCGCCCACGCCAACCTGTTCGGCCGGCCGATCACGCTGGAATCGGCGCAGGAGGTGCTGCACGACATCCTGCGCGCCCATGACCGCCGCGTGACGATCGAGGAGATCCAGCGCAAGGTCGCCGAGCACTACAACATCCGCCTGACCGACATGTCCTCCGCCCGCCGCGCGCGCAACGTGGCGCGGCCGCGGCAGGTGGCGATGTACCTGGCCAAGCAGCTCACCTCCCGCTCCCTGCCCGAGATCGGCCGCCGCTTCGGCAACCGCGACCACACCACGGTGATGCACGCCGTTTCCCGGGTCGCGGAGCTGATGCAGTCCGACAGCACCTTCGCCGAGGATGTCGAGTTGCTGCGGCGGATGCTGGAGAACTAATCCGTCAGCGGCCGCTCATGGCTGAGACGGCGGCCGCCCCCGGCCCGGCCGCCCGCCAGCGGCGGGCGGTCCTTGCGGAAAGAAGATGGGGGTGCGGGGGAATTCATTCCCCCGCGTTTTTCGTCCTGCGGTAACGCGGCACGTCCCCCGCCTCCCTGACGGCCCTCCCCTCCCCCACCAGCCGGTTCAGATGCGCCAGCGTCTCGCCGAGCGCGAAGCCCATCGGCCGGTGCTCCCTCACGCGCGGGAACAGCACGCCCGCCGCCTCGAAGGCGGTGAGCGGGGTGGCGCAGGCGGCCTCCAGCGTGCCGAGCCGCTCGGCATGGTGGGCGGCGAGCGCGTCGATCCGCTCATGCAGCCCGAAGAAGGGCTCGCCATGCGAGGGCAGCACCAGCGTTTCCGCCGGCAGGGCGCGCAACCGCGCGTTCGACTCCAGGAAGTCGCGCAGGGGGTCCGCCTCCGGCTCGGTGGCGCCGACGCCGACATAGGGGCTGATGCGCGGCAGCACCTGGTCGGCCGCTATCAGCACGCCCAGGCTCTCGCAATGGAGCGCGGCCATCTCCGGCGCGTGGCCGCCGCCCGTCATCACCCGCCATTCCCGCCCGCCGACGGCGATCCGGTCATCCTGCGCGATGCGGCGGTACTGGCGGGGCAGCGGCATCACGGCGCGGGCATAGAGCGGGCCGCGCGCGGCGAGGAAGGCCAGGTAGTCCTCCCCGCCGCCCATCATCCGGGCGAAGTCGAGCTGCTGCGCCGTCATGCCCTCATCCGTGTCGAGGCAGAGGAAGCGCGACATCAGGTATTCGGCACGCGGCATCAGCAGGGAAGCGCCGGTGCGCTCGCACAGCCAGCCGGCGAAGCCCACATGGTCGGGGTGGAAATGGGTGGCCAGCAGGCGGGTGATGGGCCGGCCCTCCAGCCCCTCCTCCAGGATGCGGCTCCAGAGCCCGACCGATTCGTCCGTGCGCGCCCCGGCATCCACGGCCAGCCAGCCCGCGCCGTCCTCCAGCAGCCAGAGATTGACGTGGTGCGGCGGAAAGGGCAGCGGCATCCGCGCCCAGCGTAGCCCGGGCCGGATCTCCGCCACCGCCCCGGGCTCGGGCGGCGGGGGCAGGGGGGCGGCGTTTTCGGTCATGCGGCGTTCCTCCGGAGGATGTTTGCTGCCATCCTCCGCCCGCATGGCGGATGACGCCAGCCCACTCTTCGCAACGCAGCAAAGCGGTGCGAGATTCGGCCCGCGCCCCCGAAGGCCGACAAGGAAACGACCCATGCTCCACGGCACCCCGCCCCTTCCGGGCAGGCCCAGCCCCGCTGGCGGCCTGGCCCGCACCATCCCCGGCATTTCGCAGGGCGTTCCGGCGGGCGCTCCCGCGTCCGGCTCGGCTGGCGGCCAGGCGGCCTATCGCGTGTTTCCGCGCGCCGAATGGGCGGAGCTGCGCGCGAACACGCCCCTGTCCCTGTCGGATGACGACATCGCCGGGCTGCGCGGCCTGACCGAGCGGCTGTCCATGGCGGAGGTGGTGGACGTGTTCCTGCCCCTGTCGCGGCTGCTGAACCTGCAGGTGGCGGCGGCGCGCGGCCTCGGCGTGGTGCAGGACACTTTTCTCGGCCGCCCCGTGGTGCCGCCGCCCTACATCATCGGCATCGCCGGCAGCGTGGCGGTGGGCAAGAGCACCTTCGCCCGCGTGCTGCAGGCAATCCTGGCGCGCTGGCCGGACCACCCCAAGGTGGAGCTGGTGACCACGGACGGCTTCCTCTACCCCACCCGGGTGCTGGAGGAGCGCGGGCTGATGCAGCGTAAGGGCTTCCCCGAGAGCTACGACCTGCGGCGGATGATTGCCTTCCTCAGCGCGGTGAAGGCGGGGGAGCCGGAGGTGGCCGCGCCGGTCTATTCGCACCTCACCTACGACATCATGCCCGGCCGGCAGCAGATCGTGCGGCGGCCGGACATCCTGATCTTCGAGGGGCTGAACGTGCTGCAGCCTTCCGCCGGGGCGCCGCTCCTGGCCTCCGACTTCTTCGACTTCTCGGTGTATGTGGACGCGGAGGAGCGGCACATCGCCGAGTGGTACATTCAGCGCTTCCTGCTGCTGCAGCGCACCGCCTTCCAGAAGCCCGATTCCTACTTCCAGCGCTACAAGGACCTGCCGGAGGCGGAGGCCGTCGCGGTGGCCCAGAACATCTGGCGGCAGATCAACCTGGTGAACCTGCACGAGAACATCCAGCCGACGCGCGAGCGGGCGCGGCTCGTGCTGCACAAGGGCGCCGACCACAGCGTGGACGAGATCTGGCTGCGGCGCATGTGAGGGCGGCCCCCGCCCGCCTCTCCCTGAACCGGAAGCGTCCGTCCGAGGCCGGCCAGGCGGCAGGCCATGTCCTGACGGGCCGTTGAACGGTCCAGCCAGGAAATTACGCCGATTTCATATTACCGGTTGAATAAGGACGAGGATCATTGAACTCGTCGTGAAGCTCCGCTTTGCCCCCATCGCCATGCGTAATTTTTGAGTAAAGTCCAGCTTATGCACTATGTCCGGCCGCCGCGTCTCACATCCTGAAGCGCCGTCCTGCCGGGATATCCTGCCTTCGGGGGAGACTTCGCACCCATGCTGTTCAACTCGGCCGTCTTCATTGCAGGCTTCCTCCCTGTTGTCTTGCTTGGGTTTTTCCTGTTCGCCGGCACGGGCCGGCAAAGGCTGGCGGGCCTCTGGCTGACGCTCGCCTCGCTGGTGTTCTATGGCTGGTGGGACCCGCATTACGTGCCGTTGCTGCTGGCCAGCATGACGGCCAACTACCTGCTGGGCGGATACCTGCTGAAGCACCCCTCCCGCGCGGTGCTGGTGCTGGGCATCGCCGGCAACCTGCTGCTGCTCGGCTACTACAAGTACACGGGCTTCCTGCTCGGCAGCATCGACCAGGCCTTCGGGCTGGACTGGACGGTGCCCAACATCATCCTGCCGCTGGCCATCTCCTTCTTCACCTTCCAGCAGATCGCCTATCTGTCGGACGCGCATGACGGCGCGGTGGTGGAGCACGACTTCCTCAACTACTGCCTGTTCATCACCTTCTTTCCCCACCTGATCGCCGGACCCATCACCCACCACCGGGAGATGCTTTCCCAGTTCAGCAACCCCGACAATTTCCGCCCCCGCTTCGACAACATCTCGGTGGGCGCCACGCTGTTCGTGCTTGGGCTGTTCAAGAAGGTGGTGTTCGCCGACCCGATGGGCGCCGAGGCCGCCCCCGTCTTCGCCGCCGCCGCCGAGGGCGCGCGGCTCGGGCTGCTGGATGCCTGGGGCGGCGCGCTGTCCTACACGCTGCAGATCTATTTCGACTTCTCGGGCTACACCGACATGGCGATCGGCCTCGGCCTGCTGTTCGGCATCAGCCTGCCGCCCAACTTCGACAGCCCCTACAAGTCGCGCAACGTCATCGAGTACTGGTCGCGCTGGCACATGACGCTGACGCGCTTCCTGACGGCCTATGTGTACAACCCCGTCGTCATGCGCATCACCCGCGCCCGCGCGGCGGCCGGCAAGCCGCTGCCGCGGCGCGGCAAGATGACCTTCGGCACCTTCCTGGCGCTGGTCGCCTGGCCCACGGTGCTGACCATGTTCATCTCGGGCGTCTGGCACGGGGCGGGCTGGCAGTTCGTGGCCTTCGGCCTGCTGCACGGCTTCTACCTGGTGGCGGCGCATGCCTGGCGGGCCTGGAAGGCGCGCACCGGCCGGCCGCTCGACAGCGACAACTGGCTGAAGAACGCGGTGGCCATCCTGTTCACCTTCCTCTGCATCAACGTGGCCATGGTGTTCTTCCGCGCGCCGCACCTGGAGGGCGCGCTGAACCTGCTGGGCGGCATGGCCGGGCTGAACGGCGTCACCCTGCCGCCCTCCATCGCCGGGCTGCCAGTGGTGGGCGCGGTGGCGCGGGCGCTCGGCATCGGCGCCGAACCGGGCGTGTTCTTCCGCCCCATGCTGGGGCTGCACATCGCCCTGCTGCTGGCCATCGTCTGGGGCCTGCCCAACACCCAGCAGTTCATGCGCCACTACCGCACGGCGCTGAACTGGCGGCCGCGCGTGAGCTGGCTGCAGCCGGTGCTGCCCTTCGCCACCTGGCGGCCCAGCGCGGCCTTCGGCGTGGTGATCGGCCTCGTCGGCTTCTATGCCCTGGCGCGGGCCTTCTCCGCCGCGCCCACCGAATTCCTCTACTTCCAGTTCTGAGGCGGATTCCATGGAACAGCTTCCCTGGCTGCCGGCCCAGGCCGATCTCGGCGCCGCCCTCGGCGCGGCGCGCCGGCTGGAGCCGGCGGCGCGCTTCGCCGAGGCGGTGCGCCTCGCGGGCTTCCGGCGCGACTTCACCCAGACCGGCCGCATCGACCGGCTGGCGGCCGACGGCCTGGCCGACCCGGCGCTGCGCGGCGGCGTCTCCCCCGCCCTGACGCCGCTGCGCCTCGCCATCCTCTCCTCCCACACCGTCGATCACCTGGTGCCAGCCATCCGCGTCTCGGGCCTCGGCCGCCGCGTGGCGCTCTCGGTGCATGTCGCCCCCTACGGCATGTACCGTCAGGCGCTGCTGGGCGAGGACCCGGAGCTGGCCGCCTTCGCCCCGCAGCTCGTCCTGCTGGCGCTCGATGCGCGCGACGCGCCGATCGACCTGCCGCTGGACAGCGGCGAGGACGCCGTGGAGGCCGCCGTGCAGGCGCGCACCGACGAGCTGCGCACCCTTTGGCGCCGGGCGCGTGCCCGCTACGGCGCGCAGGTGGTGCAGCAGACCCTGGTGGCCCCCGACCCGCTGCTGTTCGGCTCCTTCGAGGCGCTGGTGCCGGCCGCGCCGCACAGCATCATCGAGCGGCTGAACACCGCCATCCGCGCCGCCGCGCGGGAGGAGGGGGTGCTGCTGCTGGACCTCGCCTGGCAGGCGGCCCGCCTCGGCCATGGCTCGGGGCTGGCCGACCCGGTGCGCTGGCACCAGGCCAAGCAGCTCGTCAGCCCGGTGCTGGCGCCGCTCTATGGCGACCTCGTGGCCCGCATCGCCGGCGCCGTCGCCGGCACCTCGCGCAAGTGCCTGGTGCTGGATCTGGACAACACCCTCTGGGGCGGCGTCATCGGCGATGACGGGCTGGACGGCATCCGGCTCGGCCAGGGCAACGCCACGGGCGAGGCCTTCCTCGCCTTCCAGCGCTACGCCGCGGCGCTCGGCAAGCGCGGCGTCATCCTCGCCGTGTGCAGCAAGAACACCGAGGCGGTGGCCGTGGAGGTGTTCGAGAAGCACCCCGAGATGGCGCTCCGGCGCGGCGACATCGCCTGCTTCGTCGCCAACTGGAACGACAAGGCCGGCAACCTCCGCCACATCGCCAGGACATTGAACATCGGCCTCGACAGCCTCGTCTTCGTCGATGACAACCCGGCCGAGCGCGAGATCATCCGCCGCGAGCTGCCGGAGGTGGCGGTGCCGGAGGTGACGGAGGACGTGTCCGACTACCCGGCCATCCTCGGCGCCGCGGGCTACTTCGAGGCCGCCGGCTTCACCGCCGACGACGCGGCGCGCGCCCGCTCCTACGCGCTGAACGCCGAGCGGCAGGCGGCGCTGGAGCAGGCCACCGACATCACCGGCTACCTCCGCAGCTTGGCCATGCGCATGACGGCGCGCCGCGTGGGCCCGGCCGAGCTGCCGCGCGTGACGCAGCTCATCAACAAGACCAACCAGTTCAACCTGACCACCCGCCGCTACACGGAGGCCGACACGGCCCGCTTCGCCGCCGACCCGGACACGCTGCTGATCTCCGTCCGCCTTGCCGACCGCTTCGGCGACAACGGGCTGATCGCCGTGCTGATGGCGCGCCCCGACGCGGCGCTGCCGCCCGGCGAGCTGCTTATCGACACCTGGCTGATGAGCTGCCGCGTGCTGGGCCGCCAGGTGGAGGAAGCCTCGCTCGGCGTGCTGCTGGACCATGCCGCGCGGCGCGGCGTGAAGGCGCTGGTCGGCGAGTACCGCCCCACCGCCAAGAACGGCATGGTCGCCCAGCACTACGCCAGGCTGGGCTTCGAGCCGATGCCGGCGCCGGCAGGCGCCGAGCCCGACAGTCTCACGATGGGCGCCACCTTCTGGCGCTACGAACTGCGCGCCGCCGAGGCGCCCGCCCATTACATCGAAGTGGAAGCCGCATGACCGAGGCCCAGATCTACGACGCCCTGACCGAGGTGTTCCAGGACGTGTTCGACGACGACGCCATCCGCCTGACCGCCGCCACCACCGCGGCCGACGTGCCGGGCTGGGACAGCCAGGCGCATGTGAACCTCGTCGTCGCGGCCGAGATGCGCTTCGGGGTCCGCTTCCGCACCGCCGAGCTGGAGTCGCTGCACAATGTGGGCGACTTCGTGAACCTCATCGCCAGCAAGCAGCAGGGAGCGCGCTAGCCATGTCCCCCCCTCCCGGCCAGCCTTCCCCCGAGAAGGAGCGGGATGCGGCGCAGGCCGGCCCTGCCGTCTCGCCGCGCTACCTGAGCGCGCTGTTCGGCACGGCCTTCGCCGCGCTGCTGGGCTTCTACGCCCTGCTGTTCGGCCTGGACGCCGCCGGGCGCCTGCCGCCGCCGGCCTTCGCCAACTCCATCTGCGTCGATGAGAAACTGGCCTTCCACCGCGGCCACCCCGTGCCGGGCGCGACGCTGCTGGTGATCGGCTCCTCCGTCGCCTGGCGCCACTTCGACGGCGACGCGGTGGTGGAGCGCAACCCGCGCGCCGTGCCGCTGAGCGGCGCCTTCTGCGGCCTTTCGGCCAATCAGAGCGTGTTCGCCGCCAACTGGTTCCTGGACCGCCAGCCGGCCGTGCGCGAGGTGCTGCTGATCGCCTCGCCGCAGGATTTCGAGAACTGCTCCACCGTGCGCACCGCGCTGTTCGACAGCGCGGACGCGGCGTCCTTCGTGAGCGGCGCCTCGCCCTGGCCGTTCTACATGCGCTACTTCGCCCCCGGCTCGCTGCTGCGCAACGCCGCCGAGATCGGCGCCAAGCGCAGCGGCGAGAACTTCGTCGATCCGCTGGTGTTCGACCGCTACGGCAGCGGCCCGCTCGACACCGCCCGCAACCGCGAGACGCTGCTCTACGGCATGGTGCGGACGCTGGACCCGGCCTGCTTCGACGCCGTGGCCGGCCTGGGCGAGCGGCTGCGCCGGGAAGGGCGGCGGCTGCTGGTGGCCTCCACCCCGCTCAACCCCGCCTGGAAGGCGGAGGGCGACCCGGAAGGCCGCACCGTGGCCGAGTTCAACCGGCGCATGCAGGCGGCCCTCGCCCCCTCGGGCGGCGTGTTCTGGGACGGGGACGCGGCGAAGGTGGTGGAGCCGGACGCCTTCTTCGACGCCATCCATCTGCGCTGGTCGGCCGCCCGCACCTACTCGGACGCGCTGACCGAGGCGCTGAAGCTGGGCCAGGCCGCCCCGCCGCGCCCCACCCTGCTCTCCGAGCAGCGCACCCACTGACCGCGCCGGAGCGGGATGGCGGAAAGGCGGCCCCGGGCCGCCTTTTTCGTGCCCGGCGCGGCATGAGGGCTGGAAACGCGGCAAGGCAGGGCGACTGGCCTGCGCGCCTGCTCTCGGAACCTGGAATTCTGGGGAAACTCGCGCGGCGGGTGGTGGAGCTGAGGGGAACCTCGGAACCCAGCACGATCAATGGTTTACCCCGCCACCTTGTGCCAATTCTGAGCAGCAAGATCAACGGTTTTCGGACCATGTGGCTACCGATGAGGTAGGGTCTGATCACCCTCAGCCTACCACACTTTCCGAGCTTGCCACCCTCCCCCGCTGGGTGGCGTGGCAGACGGAGGGGCGGGGCGCCGCTGGCAAGCCGACCAAGGTTCCCTATGCGCCGGATGGGCGGAAGGCCAAGGCCGATGACCCACGGAGCTGGGGCGTCCGCCAGGAAGCATCTGACCGTGCCGCCCTGCTGCCACGTCCCTTTGGCTCCGGCGGTGTTGGCCTGGAGCTGGGCGACCATGGCGGCATCGCCATCGGCGGCATCGACCTGGATACCTGCCGCAACCCTCAGACTGGAGTTCTGGCATCCTGGGCAAGCGAGGTGGTGGAGCGGTTCGCCACCTATTCCGAGGTGTCGCCCTCCGGCTCGGGAGTGAAGCTGTTCTTCACCTACGACTCGGCCGATGGCGTGGCGATCCGCAAGGCCATGGGGACCGAGACAGGCCGGAAGTGGGCGCGCAAAGGTGGCGACCACCCGCCCGGCATCGAACTCTATATCTCGGGCCGCTTCTTTGCCGTCACCGATGAGCGCAGCCCGGGGGCGCCTCTGGAGCTGCGCCAGGCCACGCTGGACGATCTGGAATGGCTGATCACCGAGGCCGGGCCGGAGATGGCCGCGGCTGGGCAGGAAGAACCACGTCCGCGCCCTGCCCAGAAGAAGGCTTCCGGCTCACGCACCGGCAGCGGTGACGGCAGCCGCAGCGCCAAGGCCTTCAAGCTGGCCGCGCAGATCCGGCGGGGCGGTGGCGACTTCCCGGCCTTCCTGGAGGCCCTGGACGCCGATCCCCATACCGCAGCATGGAAGGCTGAGAAGGGAGAGGCTGACGGCGGCCGGGAGCTACGCCGTGCCTGGGAACGGGCCAGCGCATCGGTGGAACAGGACGTTCTGCTGACGGAGCACGGCGTTGCCGTCGCCTTCACGAACCGCTTCCGGGACCGGCTCCGGTACTGCCATGACGCCGGCTCCTGGTACGAATGGACCGGCACCCACTGGCGGCAGGACCGTAAGCACGCCGCGTTCAGCTTCGCCCGTGAGCTGGTGTCGCAAGCCAACCGCGAGGCCGAGTTCAAGACGCAGGCTATCACCGGCAAGGCATCCTTCGCAGGCGGCGTCGAGAAGTTCGCCCAGCGTGACCCTGCCCATGCTGTGACGGTCGAGGATTGGGACCAGGACCCGTTCCTCCTGGCCACGCCGGGCGGCACGGTGGATCTGCGCACCGGTAAGATGCGGGCGGCCAGGCCGGGCGACATGATGACCCGCGTGACGGCTGTGGCGCCGGCTCCGCTAGGGACGGATGCGCCGATCTGGCGGGCCTTCCTTCTGCAGGCCACCAAGGGGGACCACCAGCTCATTGGCTTCCTGAAGCGGTGGTTTGGCTACTGCCTGACCGGCAGCACCCGGGAGCATGCCCTGTTCTTCGGCTACGGGCCGGGCGGTAACGGCAAGTCCGTCATCCTCAACACCATGTCGCGGATCATGGGCGATTACGCCGTTGTGGCGGCCATGGAGACCTTCACGGCCAGCCACGGGGACAAGCACCCTACCGACCTCGCCATGCTCCGTGGCGCCCGCCTAGTGACCGCCACGGAGACGGAGGAGGGCCGCGCCTGGGCCGAGAGCCGCATCAAGCAGATGACGGGCGGCGATCCCGTCTCAGCACGCTTCATGCGCCAGGACTTCTTCACCTACCGGCCGCAGTTCAAGATCACCATCGCGGGCAACAACAAGCCGGTGCTGCGGAATGTGGATGAGGCCGCGCGCCGCCGCTTCAACATCGTCCCCTTCCTCTACAAGCCGGCGCAGAAGGATCTGGACCTTGAAGCCAAGCTGGAGGCGGAGTGGCCCGCCATCCTGGCATGGATGATCGACGGCTGCCTGGCGTGGCAGGCTGATGGGCTGACGAAGCCGGACGTGGTGAATGCGGCCACGGCGGAATACTTCGAAGCGCAGGACCACTTCAGCCGGTGGCTGGCGGAGTGCTGCGACCTTCGCCCAGAAGCGAGCGTCCGGCCGGGCCAACTGCTCACCAGCTTCAATCAGTGGTGCGAGCGCAACGGCGAGCAAGCCAGCGACAATCGTAAGCTCCGGGGGATGCTGGAGCGCACCCCCGGCCTCCGATACCGCACTGTGAAGGGCTATCCCTTTGTTCGGGGCATCTACCTGCTCTCCGAAGCTGAGCTGCGTCAGCGTCAGCAGGAGGCTGCCCATCATCCCCAGGGTGAGGAGGGTGAGGGATGGTGAGGGATCAGGTCGTTGATGCGCCACGTGCGCGCGCACGTGTAGTGGGAGATACGGGGGTGAGGCCACCATCCCTCACCCCGGTCACCCTCGAAGAGCTGGCGTGCCGGGTGGCGCGCCTCTCTCTCAGTCACCGTGACCCTGAGATGTTCCATATCGAGAAGTCGGAGCTAGCGGCCGAGCTGCGGCGACTGGCGCGGGCTTGGCGCCCATGACCGAGATGCAGGATGTGCGCTTCGAGGTGCTGGGCGTGGAGCGGGTGGCGGGGGCTGGGAAGCTGAAGGCACTGGCTGTGGTGCTGGTGGAAGTGGAGGGCGTGCAGATCACCCTCCAGGGAGTCCAGGTGGTGCAGGGAGCCGATGGCTTGTGTTGTCGGGCTCCGACCTTCAGGCATCCACGGGACGGCCGATGGCTGCCTGCTGTGGCGCTGCCGCCAGTGCTAGCCGATGCCATCGCCGCCGAGGTTCTAGAAATCGCTCAGGGCTGAAGGGGGGCCTGGACCGGTTGGGGGGTTCCTTCGCGCTGGGAACAAAAACTGAAGGGGGGGTTTGCCTAGATCTTTGTTTTTCGCCACTTTCCGAAGACAAAGCTTCACGCCTGAGGGGCTTGTTTGTGCCAGGATCGGAAATCGGAGAGGGTTCCCGATCAAGAGGGGGCAGGGGGGGGGCAGTATGGAAGGTTCAGAATCCAAGATAGCGGCAATCGAAGTTGGCGCGGCCGATGATGAGCTACGCTACTGGAAAGCTGGCGCTGCCATAAGGCTAGGTGAAGCGCGACTTGCGTCTCAGGCGATTAATCGGACTGGCATCGAAACACGAGCTACAGCGATCATCGGGTGGGCGGTACCTATTGCACTGGCTGCCCTTACTTTGGCGTTCAATCCGCAAACAGTATGGATTAGGCCTGCAGCTATTGCAGCATGCCTCTGCATTTCCGTTGCAATGCTCAGTGCTGGAGCTGTTCTGTGGCCCAGAAAGTGGAGTGTGGTCGGCTATCCACCTGATCATGCCTTAGCTTCGGTCGAAGGAACCGAGCTTGAATTTCTAGAACGTCTCGCTGGCGAATATGCCCAAGGCATTTACGAGAACAAGCGCCAGCTCGATGTTCTAGGCTGGATGCTGCGCATAGCATGGACTGCCATGGCATTTGCCCCAATGGGCGCAGCCCTGGTCGGATGGTGGACTTATGACCCGCCCTCTCTCCGCACAGACGGGATGATGATCTTTATCTCTGCCTTTGGGACAGAGCCCTTGACCTCTTGAAGCCGTGAGGTTGTGGGCTTCTGCGGTGGCGGCGGTGGCGGGGGCTTCTTTGTCATAGGGCGAACCTAAGGCCACACTCCAATCGTCGTCCATCTCAACATGTGAGGCAACACCGGCATAGGAACCGCCGACGCAAGTTCCTGGATAGGAAGTTCCGTCATTTAGTTCCCAGATACCCCTTCTCGGTCAACCAGGTCCGGAGAATCCGGTCAGTCATTGATGATACCGACCGGCCATCATCCTTCGCGGCCTTCTCCAGCGCCGTCTTGATCTCTGGAGCCAGCCGCATGCTGGTTGGAACTGCTGCGGGTGCCATGCACTACCTCTGCGCTACATTCCGCTTGACGTAGCGGATTTGTAGCGCAATTGTATGCTCGTCGCCTTGTTGGAGCAAGGAGATACGGCCGAACGTGGTGTTGGAGCACCGCGCCCGGCCTGACCACCACCCGCTGTAGAAGGACAGCCGGCAATGGCTACTCGCGCCAATCGCATACCCGCGCCCTCAGTGGAAGCCGCAGACGACGCCCAGCCCAGAAGAAGACAGGTTGAGGGGGTGCCCATGGTGCGCCCTAGCACCGCCGGCTTCTACCTGGCGTATTTGGCCAACGGCGATGCCCCGCCCTGGCCCGTCGCCGACCGGCTGATCTTCGGCTCCACCATCGCGGCGGCCGGCATCTGCATCGCCCTCGGGACGCTGGGGGTGATGCTGTGAAGACCCTCTCCAGAAGAGCCGCCGTCGCTCTCCCGGCCGCCATTGCCCTGCCTGCCGCGGCGGCCACGGCTTCCCTCGACGCGAAGCTGCTGGGCGCCTGCGCCACCTACCGGGGCATCATGGATCAGATCCGCGCCGTGGAGGCGCAGCCTGATCCAGCCTTCGGCAGCGCCGAGAGCAAGATCCGGGAGAGGAAACTCTCTGATCTGTGCATCCGCATGGACGATGCGTTGCTCTCCATCGCCAGCATCCCCGCCGCCACTCCAGCCGGCATGGCGGCCAAGGGCGACCTGGTGCTGTCCTTCCTGCCCCAAGCCTGCAGCGACTTCGAACTGACGGCGGATAGTCCTGAGATCCTCGTTGCCCTCTCCCTGGCCCACGATGCGGTGAGCCTGCAGGGGAGGCCGGCATGAACCGCGAGAGAAGATTGCCCCAGCCCCCGCACGGGCTGCCTTCATCCTTCCTGGACGCTTGGAACGACGCCGACATGGCGGTCGGCACCGTCGCCAACGGGGTGGAGCTGCTGGAGCATCTGCTGGCCAGCACATGGGCGACCCTCCCGCTGGAGGAACAGAACCGCCTCGGCTTTCTCGTGGAGAGCCTGGGGCTGCACGTCGAAGCGGTGGAAGCGCGGCTTGAGAAGGTGGCGCATGCCGCCGCCGATATGGTGAGGCCGCAAGCATGAAGGCCCGCCTCTTCGCCCGCCTCTGCTGGCTGCGGCTGCTGCTGGCCATCGGTGAGTGGCGTGTGCGCCGGATGGCGCAGGCCATGGAGCGTGCGCACGGGCTGCCGGCCGGGTGGTTGATCCTGCCGGGCAATGCCCAGCGCTTTGCGGAGTGGGAGCGGCAACGGCAGGTTTGGCGGAGGTCAACCTATCGGTTGAGCTAGCGCTCACAGAGTTTGAGGCGCGCCAGGATTTCCGTTGACCCCTAAAGGAATCATGAGATACTTTAGAGGATCGACAGAGAGCTGAGGCGAAGATGTCCCGGACACCAAGTCCCGATATGCCCATGTTCTTCAGCAGCGATGTCTGCCGGGCTGTGGGCATCGATATGGCTACCCTGAAGAACTGGATTAAGCGCGGCGTCATTCTGATGAGCGATCAGGACCGCGAGCGGTACGGCATCGAAGGCCCATCGCAGGAGCGGCTGGCCACGGGCTCGGGCCGCTCGCACCTGTTCACGCTTCGGCGTGTCATCCAGACCGCCTTGGTCGCCGAGCTGACGCGCCTTGGTGTGCCGCCCGGCAAGGCTGGGATGCTGGCGCTCAAGTTCACCGATGTGGGTAAGGGTGGGGCGGCATACGAAGGGGAGCCTCTGACCATCAAGCGCTTCCCGGGCCAGCTCTTCCAAGCAGGGCTGACGGTGCTGGTTGCTTACTCCGACAAGGACACCGGCACCGTCATAAACGTCGATCACGAGACGCCATTTTTCGAGGTTCTCGCTTCGGGTTCCGCCGCGATCATCGTCAATGTCAATGAGGTTTGCAGGCGGACCTGCGCCGCACTTGATGTGGATTACCCCGTCTGATGACCGCCCCCACCATCGTCGCCATCCGCAAGGTCGAGCGCACCTCGCGCGATGGGCGGAACAACGTCCAGGCCATCCTCACTATCCAGGATGGTCCGTGGGTTGTCAGCGGCTTCGCCCTGATGGTGGACGCCGTTGGCAGACACTACCTTCGCCCCCCGCGCTGCGCACATAACGACGCGCGCGTGGTGCTGAAGAACTATCCCGGCCGCGACGTACTGGTGGCCGAGGCAGTGAGGCTCAGTGCCCAATTCGCTGAACCGCCGCTCGCGACGGCATTCTCCATGGACATGAACCATGACCCTTCGCGAGATGCTGGAGCGCCGCGCGGCGATTGCCGCTGAGCTGCGCACCATGAACGACAACCCCGCCGGGGAGAACGGCGAACTGAGCACCGAGCAGCGTTCCCGCTGGGATGCCCTGAAGGGCGAGCTGGGCACGCTGGAGCAGCGCATCGGCCGGCAGGCCACGCTGGACGATGCCGAGCGCCGCATGCAGGGCCAGCCGCTCGGTGGCACGGGTGATGCCAACCTGGACCGGGAAATGCGCTCCTTCTCCCTGATCCGCGCCATCGCCAGCCAGGTGCCCAACCTGAACGTCGATGCCGGCCGGGAGCGCGAGCTGTCGCAGGAAGTCGCCCGCCGCTCGGGGCGCGCCTTCCAGGGCATGGCCGTGCCCATGAGCGTCTTCCACCAGCCGGTGGAACAGCGCGTGGTGACCACCACGACGCCCTCCGCCGGTCCCGGTTCCAACCTGATCGCGACCGATTACCGGCCGGGCGAGTATATCGACCTGCTGCGCAACGCCCTGGTGGTCCGCCAGCTCGGCGCCCGCGTGCTGTCCGGGCTGGTCGGCAATGTCGCCATCCCCCGCCTCAAGCAGGATGCGACCGCCGCCTGGGTGAACGAGAACCAGGCCATCCCCACCAGCGACATGGCCTTCGGGCAGGTGGGTCTCACGCCTAAGCATGTCGGCGCTCGCACCGAGTTCAGCCGCAACATGCTGCTGCAATCCTCGCCGGATATCGAGACGCTGGTGCGGGCTGACTTCGCCGCGGTGCTGGCGGCCGAAGTGGACCGCGCGGCCATCGCCGGCAGCGGTGTGGCGCCGGAGCCGCTGGGCATCCTGAACACGCCGGGCATCGGCTCCGTCACCCTCGCCGCCAACGGTGGGCCGATCACCTTCGACGCGGTGGCGGATCTGCAAGGCGCGGTGGACGATGCCAATGTGACCGGCGCCTCCATGGCCTTCCTGACCAACACGAAGGTTCGCCGGCAGGCCGCCAAGATCAAGGACAACAACGGCGTTCCGCTGGGCCTCGCCACCATCTTCCAGGGCGGCACCCTGGCAGTGTCCAACAACGTGCCGGGCAACCTGACCAAGGGCACCGGCACCGACCTGTCGGCGCTGATATACGGCAACTGGTCCGACCTGCTGCTGGGCTACTGGTCGGAGTTCGACCTGCTGGTGAACCCCTTCGCGGAGGAGGCTTACGCCAAGGGCAACGTGCAGGTGCGCGGCATGGTCACCATGGATGTGGCCG
>NZ_PDNU01000037.1 GCF_002631185.1 Teichococcus rhizosphaerae
ACCTCTGCCGGTGCATGATGTCAAGCCAGCACAGGTGCTCCGGGCTTCTTTCAGGCACACCTCCAGGGGGGCGATGAATCGCCGCGCTGGACTTGTTCCAAGCCATTGTCGAGGCGCGAATTATTCACGCTAACCTCTGATTATCGTGTTAATAGAGGAGCTGGAGCCTGTTTGCCCCTATATGTCCAGGCATGGTCTCTGATCCGGCACAACGTGCTGCCGGAACATCGTTCTTGCTGGCGCCGCAGCCATGCAAGACCTGCCGGGAGGGGGCTGCCATCGCATAACGGCCCCTTCCGGAGCGGCAGCCGAAGCATATCAGAAGAAGGAAATCAGGCTTGCGGCGTTGGAGGAACCGGAGGATGCCACATACCTGTCGAGGAGCTTGGAGAGTTTGCCTGCGTCCCTGAAGTCCGAAATCGGCATCCTCTTCTCAAGCTGGGCCTTCTGCTGGTCAACATTCAGCCTGCCGAAGCTGTCAGGGAGGCCGAAGGCCTTCTGCACGACCTCTGCCAGGTTCCTGTCGGCGATGACGTTGTACCAGCTGGAAACCTGTGGAAGCATGCGCTTCGCGTAGATGGCCTTGCGAAGGCTGTCGGAGGTTTCTCCGACGGATTCCTCGAATCGCGACTGGGTGTATCTGGCAACGATGCTTTCCACGAGCTCGCTCTTGCCGATGTTGGGGCCGCCCTGCCCTGCAACATGCAGGCGCCCCTTGGTCGAGGACACTAGGTAAGCGCGCGCCGTGCTGTCAGGATCGGCCTCGAAGCGCAACGCGCCCTCGCCACGCCCCCTGGCATCGGTCAGAACGATCTTCAGCCCGATGAGGCGGGCGGTGATGTCCTCGCGGCCGCCATCGGCCTTCCGGAAGCTGGCCTGGATCTTCTCGGCGATCTCCTGCCGGCTATCGAGCCCCTCGAGGCTGACATCCTCGATGGCGACACCGCCGATGCTTCCGCTCACCGCCCGCAGGCTGCGGCCCGGCATCACCCCCTCGATGTGCAAGGTGACGCTGGACGGCACGGCGGGAATTTCCGGAATGACGATGCCGCCATAGTTCAGATCCTTGGAGATCTGGCGGTACCGGTGATCGGTCATGCGGCCGGCGGTGGAGTTCGCGTCATCGGGGTTGCTTTCGAGCACCTTCCGCATCAGCGCGTCGTAGCCGACCTGGCTGTCCAGGCCATAGGCCTTGAAGACCATGCTCTGGAGCCGGCGATCCGCCAGCAGATCCTTCGCGGTCATCTTGGTCGGCAACTTCTCCCGCAGATAGGCGAGGTCGCGCTGCAGCGAGGCGTCCCTGCTGAAGGCCTTGAAGTCAGAGGGCGCCTTGCCTTGCAGAAGCTTCCAGCCGGCAATACCGGAGGGGATGCCTACCGTGACAGTGTTGATCGTCATGGCTCTACGCTGCGCCTCGCATGGGGATAGCGCCTCAGCCCGCCTTGTGAGGTGCGGACGGCCGCGAGGCCGCGTCGCGGCGGAAGCGTTGCGGCGGCTCCACCTCCAGCAGCGCCGACTCGTAGAGGACAAGCTCGCGCAGCGCCGCCAGGGCGCGGTAGGTGTTGCCCTGCCGCATCTGGTGCTCCGCTTCCTCCAGCAGGTCGCGATGCTCGGCCTTCAGGAAAACATCCTTGAGGCGGTCCACCTTCTCCAGGAAGATGTCGAGGCTGCCCAGGGAGGAATGCGAGTTCAGCAGGACGTTCTGCGCGGCGAAATAGGCGCGGCGCACGGGCGTGCTCGCATCCTCGGGCAACAGCACATCCTTCTCGCGGACGATCTGCGCCCGGGTCTCGACCATCAGATAGGCGCGCCGGTCCCCGTTGGTGACAACGGCGCCGTTGATGAACAATCTCTCGCCCGGGGCCAGCTTGAGGATCAGGGACATCAGCCGGGCTCCAAAGCGGTATCCGGGGCGGTATCCGGGGCCGGGTTCAAGCCGGCCATGACGGCACGGTTGACATCGCAAAGCGCCTGCGGGCTGCGGCGGTCGCGCAGCACGCGGTCGCTCTCGGCCAGCACCCAGTGCGTGAGGGAAAGCAGGCGCGCCTTCATGCCGTCATCCCAGCCATTGTCCTGGCTGGCCAGATCGACGGCGAAGGTCGTCCACACCATGCGGTTCTCGTGGATCGCGCCAGGCAGTGCCGCGGGCCCCGCGCCGGGCCGGTTGGCCTCTTCCAGGAGCGACGTGGCACGTGCCAGCACGCGGTACTCGATGTCACGCGGGTTCTCGGTGCCGCGGATCACCGCGCCGTAAGCCGTGGCCGCGCCTTGCGGACGGTGCAACGGTGCGGGCGGCAGATGGTCTCGCGCAGAGGTCAGCATCGGATTCTTCCTCGGTCACGCGCAGGAGATGCGCCGGCGGTGGCTGGCGGAAGATGCCGCTCGCGCCACGCGGCGGCCTTCATCCACGGTTCCGCCCGGCGCCTTCGAAGGCGGGCGGAGCGAGGCTTGCGCCGCGCTCCTTTCCTGTTAGCGGAAGAGCGACAGGATGCTCTGCGGCGCCTGGTTGGCGATGGAGAGCG
This sequence comes from Teichococcus rhizosphaerae, assembly GCF_002631185.1. Taxonomy (GTDB): domain Bacteria; phylum Pseudomonadota; class Alphaproteobacteria; order Acetobacterales; family Acetobacteraceae; genus Pseudoroseomonas; species Pseudoroseomonas rhizosphaerae. The sequence continues at coordinate 2,523 of NZ_PDNU01000037.1, forward strand.
CCTGCGTGCCGAGCTGTTCCTGCACCTGCAGCGCCTGCAGGCGGGCCGCCTCCTCGGACATGTCGGCATCGACCATGGCGCCGAGGCCGGTGGTCAGCGTGTCGACCAGCTTGTCCAGGAACTCCTTCTGCATGTCGATGCGGTTGCCTGCCGTGCCGAAGGAAGCGGCCGCGTTCTCGATCGCCGTGCTGGCATCGGCGATCTTGTCCATCAGGACCTGGAAGTCGGTCTTGGAGGAGTTGAAGGACAGCACGTTGTCGGTGGCGCCGCTCGCCGTCAGGACCGACAGCATGCCGCTGTCCGAGACAGCCACATCGAAGGCGTTACCCGCGTCCGCCGTGTTGAGGAAGTGGTCGGTGTTCCACTCCAGGTCGCCGTCTATCGCGCCGCTGGCGTTGGCGCCCGTGCCCAGGAACAGCGCCTTCTGGATGTATTCGGCGATCTGCTTGCCGCTGACATTGGGCGCCATCACATCGGCCGCGGCCAGCGCGATGACATAGGTCTTCGGCTCCGCGGTGGTCTGCGAGCCCTCGTCGATCTTCTGGCCGGTCTTGTAGTCGCCGCCCACCACCTTCAGCTTGTAGGTGACGATCTTGTCCTCATCGGCCACGGCGGTCTGCACCTTGAGGACGAACTCGTCCTCCATCTGCAGCGGGCCATCGGCGAAGGTGACATCCAGGCGGCGGACGCCGCCCGCACGCGTGGAGGTGGGATCGCCCAGCGGATCGGTCCCCCCCGAGCCGGAGGCCGCGGCATAGGTCACCAGATCCGCGGTGCCGAGCGTGCCGGCGTTATCCACCGCGCCCAGGCGGATCGCGGAGTCGCGGTCCTTGGCGCTCAGCGTCATCGTGGTGAGGTCGCCGGTGACGCGGTCGGCGCGCAGCTTGCCGCTGAAGGTCGCATCGCCGTTCAGGTACTCGACCAGCTCCTCGACCGTGCCGACATCCTTGGTGAACTTCACCTGCAGGTCGCGGCTGGTGTTGGTCTCGTCGACATACTTGAAGGTGAGGGTGTTGCCGGCATTGATGTCGAGCGCGCTTGCCAGCGTCACGGTGGTCTTGCTGACGCCGTCGTTCAGCGCGGAGAAGGTCTGGTCGGCGCGCGAGAGCACCGTCAGGTCCTTCAGGCTGGACAGCTCGGAGCCCTCGGCGATCGTCAGGTTCTTTGCCGCGATGTTGCTGAAGACGGCCGTGGCGTTGCCGCCCACCTGGTTCACCGAGGTCAGCACGCGCTGGCCGGCATCGCTGTTCACCAGGTTCACGCCCTTGAAGGCGGCGCTCTGGGCGGTGCTGTCGATCTGCGCCAGCAGCTCGTCGATGTCGGCCTGCACCTGCGCCTTGTCCACCGCCGGGTTGGCGGCGGAGCTGACCTTGGTGCGGATCTCCTTCACCAGATCGGCGATGGTGGTCGCCGCCGCTTCGGCGGTGGAGAGGATGGAGGAGGAGACCGAGAGGTTCTCGCTCACCTGCTTGTAGTTGGCGATATCCGACCGCATGGAGGTGGCCACGGCCCAGGTGGCCGCGTTGTCCTTCGCCGTCGAAACCTTCAGGCCCGTGGAGATGCGGTTTTGCGTCTCCAGCAGGTTCTTCTGAGTCGCCTTGAGCGACTGCAGCGCCGTCATCGCGCCATTGTTGGTGAGGATCGAGCTGACCATGATTGCGCCCTTGCAAGGGTTCCGGTTTTGGGAGCGCCTTCTGACGCGGCTATCGCGGCAATGCGGCCCATCTGGGTGGCAGCGACAGCCATTTTTAGCATTCGCTGGATCAGCGTTGCAAGGCTGATTTGTGCCTCTGGATGTCCAGGAAGATTCCGAAAAAGCGTGACAATATCAGAGGCTTTATGGGCTGATCTTGGCGATTGCGCGACACGTCCTGGAAGGATTTCGCCTTTTATCTGCGGCGGTTCCCGGCAAAGCCAGGCTTCAATGGCGCCACCGTTTTCAGCGGCGGGCGGGATGGGAGCAGGGGCTTCGGCATCCTCTCGCGCATCGTGGCGCTTCGCCCCACGGCAGGCGCGTGGTCTGATCCGGAGAAGGCGGCGCCCCCGATCAGCCATCTCCTGCAAGTCCGCCCCCGGCATCCCGGCATCCCGGCAGGAGGCGGGGGGGCGAGGGGGGATCACGCCGTGCGATCGAGGCTGGCAGCCAGGGTGTGGCGCAGGCGCTTGCGGCGCGGCCCGCCGCCGGGCCCGTAGACGGCGGGGTTTGCGGCTTCGGAAAGGTCCTGGCGCAGCCGTTGCTGGATGCTTTCCAGGGCGCCGATCACGGAGCCCAGCACCAGCGCGTTTTCCTCCGCCGCGCGCATCATCATGCCAACCGCCGATCTTTCCTCGGGCGTCGCGGGCAGGCCGGCGGCGGCCAGGGCGGACAGGGCCTGCCGCTTCTCCTCGATCAGCCGGTGCAACTCCGGCAGCGCCACCTGCCGCGCCGCATGCGCTTCCCGCTCCAGCGCCTGCCGCAGCCGCGCGGCCGCCTGCAACAGCGCGCTCACCGGCCCGGCCCCGGCGCCGCGCGGCTGCCGATCTCGCGCAGGATCGCATCCCCCAGCCCCAAACCCCCCTGGCCCACCAGGGCATTTCCCAGGGCTTCATCCATGAAGCTGTCGAAAGCCTGCGCGCCGGTGCCGCGGCCGCCCAGGCCCTCCCGCGCGCTGGGCCGCGCCGCGCGCAGCAGCTCCGCGGCAAAGCTGCCCTCCAGCTTCTGCGCCAGGCGGCGCAGCTGTGCCGTGCCTGCCCCGCCTGCGGATGTCGGTGCCACAAGCTCCATCGCGAACGAGCCTCCTGCCCATGATTGGCGCGCCAGCGGCACCATCGGACACGACGTTAGCAGCCCATCAGCAAATTTTCGCATAAAACGGCGCGACATCCGGCCTCCAGAAGGGACGGCTCCTGATCTCCAGAAGGAGCCAACCCGTGCTGCGCAAGGCGTGGCCAGAGAGGAAGCGTCGCCATGGAAGAGGAGGAGGCCCCCGGCCCGCCGGATGAGCCCAAGCGGCGCCACCAGCTCCGCCGGCGTGCCCTGGCGGTGGAGTTGCGTGGGGAGTTCGACCGGCGCCTGCTGGCCGGCGAGGAGGTGGGCAGCCTGGCGCGCGCCTTCGGCATCGAGCCCTGGTATGCCCAGCGCCGGGCCAAGCGCGTGCTGAGCCGGGTGCAGAAGGGAGGGGAGGTTTCCCCCTTCCTGTCGTCCTTCCACGAGGTGGAGGACGACATGACGCCGATGCAATATGCCTGCTGCCTGTTGGGCGGCCGGGTCCGGCCGCTGCGCAACGGCTATTACGTCCTGGATGGCTTCCAGGCCGGGCCCAAGGAAGTGACGCGCGCGGCCAACCGCGTGCTGCGCGAGAAGGGGCTGGCGGAGATTCCGTATCCCGGCCTCACCCCCCTGTACCGGTAGCGGAAAGGGCTGGCTGCCGCAGGGACAGCCAGCCGCCTCATGCTGCCGGCCTCAGGCCACCGGCCTGGTGGACAGCAACTGCTCGGGCGTGGCGCGCAGCTCGGTTTCCAGCTCCACCAGCCCCGGCACGCCCTCCTGGGCCAGTTCCTCCACCGCCTCGGCGGCCGCCTGGGTCGCCTGGGCCAGGGAGTGCAGCGCCGCCTCCGCCTCGGCGACCAGCGCGGCGGTGCTGACGGCGGCCGTGGCCAGCACCGTGGCCTCCGCCGCTGCCACGGCTGGCGCCACCGGCAGGGCTTCCGTTCCGCCCGCCCCGGCCATGTCCAGGCCGGACGGCGGCGCGGCGGGAGCGGGCTCCGGTTCGCGCTGCCTGTGCATGCCGCTGACCCGGGCGCCGCGCTCGATGCTGATCTCGTCATAGATCAGCTCCGCATCGACCATGGCGGTGCGCACGATCTCGATCTCGCGGGCGGTCACGCTGCCGCGCAGGGCGCCACAGCTGCGCACCCGCTCCGCCGTGACGCTGCCTTCCACAAGGCCGCCCACCTCGATCAGCAGGATGGGCGCGTGCACGCTGCCGCGCAGCACGCCTTCGACGCGGACCACGCCGCGGCTGCGCAGGCATCCCTCCATCTCGCTGTCGGCCGCCACCAGCATGATGCCGGGGGTATGGCCCGCCGCCGCCGGGCCGGGCCTGGCACGCTCCATCCTCGGCTCCAGCCGCTCCACCATGGCGCGTGCGCTGCCAGCGGGCATGCCGTCCTCGGCGGCGGTTTCCGCGGGCGCCGAAAGGTCGATCCGCTCATAGGTGATGCGCGGCTCCCCGCCGCTGGGCTTGCCGAAGAAGCTCATGTCCAGTCCCGTTCTAGGAGGCCCGGCACAGGTTCACCGTACCGCTCAGGCTTTCTACGATTTTCGCGCAAGAACTTCAACATTTTTCGCAAAGCATGGCGACAAACAGCTCAGCCCTGGCCTGACAGGCGCGCCCCGGCCATGAGCAGCACCTCATCCAGATGCCGCCCCCCGCAAAGGGCACCCGCCAGCGCCGTCAGCCGCAGCGCCTCGGTTGTCAGGCCGGGGCGGCCGATCCGGCGGCCGATCTCGCCCACCGCCCGCTGCATGCCGGCCAGCTCCGGCAGGCCAGGCAACAGGAGCGAAGCCGCCCCTTTCCGCGGCGCCGGCATCAGGCCGCCTGCGGGCCTCAGCGTGAGACCGCCAGGCAGGTGCAGCCGGCCGGCGAGGCGGTCCGCCTGGGCCTCGCGGCAGGTCCTCAGCGCCTCGGCCGGCGCCGCCGTGGTCAGCATCAGCCCGATGGCAAGCCCCATGTCCTCGCTCACCTGGCCGCCCCAGGCGATGGCCTGCGCGCAACTGGCCTCATCCAGGATGCACAGCCCGTCGGGGGCGATCCTGGCGAAGGGATCATCGAGCGCGGGCAGGTAGAAGTCCCGGAACATCTCCAGCGCCGCGAACAGGGCCGCCTGCTCGGCGAGCATGGCCCCCAGATCGTCCAGCGCCGCCAGCCGCCGCCGGCGCAGGGCCGCCAGCTCCGCGGCATCCAGCAGGCCCAGGGGCCAGGCGCAGGCGGGGTCCTCCAGCAGAGGGGCCAGCCGCAGCAGCGGCGCCAGTTGCGTGCCGCCCTCGTCGCGGGGCAGGGTGCCCTGGTCGATCGCCCAGCGCCGCAGCGCCTCGGCGGCGGTTCCAAGGAAGCGCTTGCTGCCGATGCGGACCGTGCAGGCCCGTTTGGCCTCGGCCGCCTGGGCCGCCCAGCCTTGTGCGGCGTCGCGGTCGAGGAAGGCGCCGTGCCGGAAGGCGGCGTCCCCCTGCCCGATCACCACTTGCCAGCTTCCATCCCCCTGGGGACGAAGACACGTTGCCATGCCTTGTTCTCTCGATTTCGTGATCAAGAGACCCTGGCACGGCCTGAAAGGCAAGCGCAGGCATTGCCGCTGTGCCAGAAAGCACGATGGAGCCCCAAAGGGCATGGCTCCGCCGTGTCATCCATTGTATTTCGCAGGATTGTGCAAGCTGTCACACAACCCTGCCGGGCCGCCCTGCGAACGGCCCCGCCAGCCAGGGGCTGGCCACCGCCACCCGGCTGGACGCCGGGATTGCCGAGCCTTGCCTGGCTTCAGGCGGGCACCAGCGCCTCGGCCGCCACCTCCACCCCCTTGGCGGGCGGTGCGGAAGGAGGGGAGGAAGCGCGCAGGAGCGCCACCAGATCCTCCGGCAGGCGCGCCTCGATCACGACCGTGGCGCCATCGATCTCCACCATCGCGCCGGAAAGCAGGCGGGTTTCCATCTCCACGCCTCGCGGCGCGGGATCGACGAGGCGGAGGGTTTCGCGCGCGCGGGCCAGGGCGGCGCCGCGCAGGGCTTCCAGCACCTCCGAGCGGCTGAGGCGAATGCTGTGGTTGACGAAGAAGGGGGCGGATCCGGTCATCGGGAGGGATTCTCCTTCCTGTGAGCCCATGAGATCGGGCGGTCGGCCAGCATGCCCCCGCTCGGGCCGCAACCTGTTTCCGCGAAGCGTTCTCGCTGGCGGCAGGAGGTGGCGAGGCAGGGCATCGGCACGGTTTCTAGCACGGCACCCAGGGCGCCACCATTTCCAAGATTCGAGAAATTCGTAAATGCTTTCAATACAATAATTTCAATGCATCTGCGGGCGCAGCGGCCAGGGAGATGATTTCCATGCGGGATGGCGATGAGGAAAACGGAAAGCTAAGATTTTTTGCGTATGGATTAACGGGCGAAAAAAGGCTAGATGCGACCAGGGACATGGAACCCCCTGTCCGGCGGGACCAGGCCGGCCAGTTGCAGCCAGGGAGAAAGGGCAGGATGGCACGGGCAGGCGGAACAGCGCGAAAGGTGGCAAGGCCGGCGGCGCCGCAGGCCGGCCGGATCGTCCAGCTCCAGGGCCAGGGCGCCGATAGCCCCAGCTTCTCCATCGAGCTGGTGACGCCGCAGGGCGCGGCCGAGCTGCTGCACCGCAGGCGCCCGAGCGCGGGCGACAACCCCAACGCCATCAACGCCTATGCCGAGGCGATGCGGGAAGGCCGCTGGATCCTCAACGGCATGCCCATCATCCTTTCCCGCGCCGGGGTGCTGCTGGACGGGGTGCAGCGGCTGCGCGCCTGCATCAAGGCCGGCGTGCCCTTCCTGACCGTGCTGGCGCAGAACATCCCCGACGACGTGCTGCACACCATCGACCAGCAGCGGCGCCGATCCTTCGCCGGCGTACTGGAGGCGCGCGGCGTGCCGCATGCCCACGCCCTGCAATCGGCCCTCGTCAAGCTGATCCGCTACGATGACGGCAAGATGCTGCGCGGCGCCGGCACCGCCTCCTGGTCGCGCATGGACCGGGTGCTGCGCGCCAATCCCGATCTCGAGCAGGCGGTGAAGATGTCGCTGGAGAGCGAGGCGAGCATCCTCTCCGAGGCGGTGCGCACGCCGCTGCTGTTCATGGGCTTCCGCGTCGACAAGGCGGCGACCCGCCGCTTCCTCGATGCCGTCGCCTGGCCCGAGAAGCACTCGCCCCTGGAGCCCGGCGCCCGCATCCGCGACCTGATCGACGTCACGCGCGGCGACCCGGCCACCCGCCTGAAGCCGGTCATGCTGTTCGCGCTCTGCATCAAGGCGCTGAACGCCACGATCAGCGGCCGGCACGCGCGCAGCTACACCTGGATCGACCGCACCGCCAACCCGACCAAGGGCGAGGATTTCCCCCGCCTCGAAGGCTATGCCGGGCTGCACGACCCCGGCCATGGCAGCGACACCGAGGAGGCCACGCGCATCCTGCGTGCGGCGGTGGAGCGGCTGTCCGGGGAGGAGAATGTCTATCCGCTGGCGGTCGAGACGATCTCGCCGCGGATGGCGGAGGAATACCTCGCCCACAACACGCGCAACCGCAAGATCGTGGCCGCCCACGTGGATGCCATCGCGCGCGACATCCGCGCCGGCAACTGGATGATGAACGCGCAGCCCATCTGCTTCAGCCGCTCGGGCCGCCTGCTGAACGGGCAGCACCGGCTTTCCGCCGTGATCCAGGCGGGCGAGGCGATCGAGGTGCCGGTGATGCGCGGCCTGCCCGAGGAGGCCTACGACACCTACGACATCCACGCCAAGAAGGGCCCGCAGCTCGGTGCCGCCTTCGAGAATTTCGGCGACCGTCCGCTGGTCGCCGCCGCCGCCGTGCTGCTCTGGAAGCGCGAGCTGAAGCCCGCCGGCACCCGCAACGCCAAGCCGACGCCGGCCGAGGTGATGCGGATCGTCGAGCAGCATCCGCGCCTGCTGGAGATGCGCACCTTCGGCCGCAAGATGATCGAGTTCGGCCGCGGCTCCGTGCTGGCCTATGCCGCCTACTGCATCGAGCGCGACGACCCCGAGCTGGGCCGCGTCTTCCTGGAGCGCTTCGAGAGCGGCGCCGACCTGCCGCGCGGGCACCTGATCCTGGAGCTGCGCAAGCGCATGCAGATCCTGCGGCGCGAGCGGACCAGCCAGGAGGAGCAGCTGCGCGAGGTGCTCGCCGCCTGGGCGCGCTTCCGCGAGAAGCCGGACCTGGACCGGCTGAACGCCCCAGGCTGAGGGGCGAGGCTGAAGGGGGAGGCTGAGCGGCCCCGGCGCCGCCATCAGCGGCGGCGCTGAAGCTCCGCGTCCTCCAGCCGCAGCTCCGCCTGGCGGGCCAGGGCGCGCGCGGCGGCCTGCCGCTTCTGCTCCAGGCTGATCTCGAGCCGCTTGATGGTGGCGAAATCCTCGCGCAGCGCGTCGCGGATGGCCTCCTCCGCGGCCAGCCTGTCCGCCGCCACCCGCTCCAGTTCCCGCGCCTTCCGCCGCGCCGCGCCGATCCAGGCCGACCACCGTGCCATGGCCTCGGGGTCGCCCTGCGCGGCTTCCGCCTCGGCGGTCACCAGCGCGCCGAAGCCATCCCGCCGGGACGCCGCCGCCTCCCGCTCCCGCTCCGCCTCCGCCAGACGGACGCGCCGGCCATCGGCCTCCTGCCGCGCCAGGCGCAGCAACAGCGGCAGCCCCCCCATCGCACCGCGCATCATCAACCCTCTTGGCCCGCATCCGGCCCTGTTCTAGTATGTATCCGTTTTTCGCAAAATGATCGAGATGCCGATGACACGCTGGAAGCTGGCGGCGCTGGTGGGAATGGCTGCGGCCGGGCTGGCCACGATCCTGGGCGGCGGAAGTCTCGGCGAGGTGGCGCGCCCGGCGGCGGCCGCCATGCCGGGTGGCGGGGCGGTGACGGGCTCGGCCTTTCTGGTGGCGCCCGGCCTGCTGGTCACCAATGTGCATGTGGTGCTGCACTGCCGCGCGCAGGGGCGGCCGGTGCAGGTGGCGGGCCTGGCCGGGCCCTGGCGGGTGCTGGCGGAAGAGGGCAGCTCGGACCTGGTGCTTCTGTCGGGGCCGCCAAGCGGCGAGGCCTTCCTGTCGCTTTCCACCGCCCAGCGCCTGCCGCGCGACATGCCGGTGCTGGCGCTCGGCTATCCGGCGCGCGCGGCGCGCGCCGGCCAGATGGAGGCCGCGCCGGGGCGCATCCGCCGGGCGGCGCTGACCGTGCATGATCCGGAGGGCGGCCATGCGCCCAGCTTCGTCATGACCGACCGGCAGGGGCGGGAGGTGGAAGCCCGCTGGGAAGACGGCATCCGCTATTTCGGCTCCGAGAAGGCCGGCCGGCTGCGCTGGCGGCTGGAGATCGACGCCGCCACGGGGGGCGGCAATTCCGGCGGCCCGGTTCTGGACGCGGCGGGCAATGTGGTGGGCGTGGTCTATGCCGGCGGCCAGGGCTCGACCGCGGCCGTGCCCTTGGCTGATCTGCGGGAGCTGCTGGCGCGGGCCGGGGTGGCGCCCCGCCTGCGCACGCCGGCGGGCCTGGCGGCACCGGACTGGAGCGCCGTGCGCGCCCGGGCGGCGCCCGCGGTGCGGCGCCTGTTCTGCTGAGCGGTCAGGCGGCGGCGGGCGCCTGCCGCTCCTGGGGCCGCCCCGGGGCCGCCGCCGCCAGGATGCCGCCGCAGGGCCGCAGGGCCCGGATGGCGGCGGCAAGCGTGGCCTCGCCTTCCGCCTCCAGCGCCGCCAGCACATCCCGCAGCGCCGCGTCCAGCGACAGACAGGCCGTGCCGCCTTCCAGGCGGGCCAGCAGCGTGGCGGGAGAGGCGGCATCCGGCGAGGTGTGCAGCCACAAGGTCTGCTCGCGCTCCCGCATGGCATGCGGCGCATGCGCGGCATTGCCGCCAGCGCGGCACTCCAGGCGGTAGAACATGCCGTTGCCGGCGGGGCGCCCGCTTTGCCCGGGGGCGCCCGCCAGCGGTTCCCAGGGCCCGCTGCCCAGCAGGGCCAGCAGAACGGGCTTGCGCTCCTCGGGGAAGGGGCCCTCAAGGATGGCCCGGCTCATGGCGGCCAGGCCGATCGCGCGCATCTGCGCGCCGATGCGCAGCAGATGTGAACGCAGCGCCCGCGCCTCGGCGGAGGCGGGGCCTTCCAGCGGCGAGGCAAGGCCCGGATCCGGGTGGTCCGACAGGAGCAGCCCGACATCATGGCTGACCCGCTGCAGCCAGAGCCGGTCCATCGCCTGGTTGGCGGCATTCAGCAGAAGGCCCAGTCCGAATGCCATCGGGAAACTCCGTTCCAGGGCGAGCCGGGCCGCCGGAGCCGCCCGCAACCTTTCTGGCTTTCTCTCGCCGGTTGTCGCTGAGGACCATTATTGCGGCACCGCGGTTAACAAATCGCTGAACCTCTTTCCGGTGTCTTCAGAAGGACAAGCTGCCGTGAATGTCCTCAACGCCCCGCGCGACGCCACGTTCTCCTGACCAGGCCGGCACGGCCCAGGCAGCAAAATCTTTCGTGGAGCAAGTCAAGGATGAGAGCCGCAGTGCTTGTGACAGTTCTGCCCGCCCTGATGGCGATGGCGGGCCCGACCCTGGCACAGCCCCGGCAGCTTCCGGTCCTAGACACACGGGAGTTCGATGCAGGGACCTTCGACGTCAGGGCCTTCGACCCGCTCGGCATGCCGGAACGGCGCGCCTTCCTGCTGGCGGAGGGAGGGGAGAACCGGGCTTCGGACCTGCCGCCCCCGCAGGACTACGCCGCCGCGCAGACGGGGCAGGCACCGCTTTCCGCCGCCTCTGGCGGGGCGGCGCGGATGGCGCCGGAGCGCGGCCTTTTCACCGATGGCTGGAGCCGGAACGGCTTCGGGACACAACGCTGAGTCATTCTCTATTTTGAGACACATCTCCTATTTTGGATTCCCGCTCCGCTCCCTTTAATCCACCCGGGGCACCGACCGTGCCGCGAAAGCCGCACCCACGCAGCCGGGCAAGGATGATGAGCAACCATGGACACAGGTTTTGGCAGGGGCTTCGTGGTGATCCACGCGGCTCTGGGCCTTTATGTCGGGCGCACCCCGAGCCTTTCCTACTGGTCGAAGCTGAACGCCGCCGGCCGCGACGCGGTGGCCACGTTTCCCTCGGAGGCGATGGCGCGCTGGCATGTCGAGGTCTGGGAAGGCGGATGGCCGGAGGATGAGCGCCATGCCGGGCTTTCCCTGTGTGCCGTCGCCATCGACCGCCCCGGCGGCTGGGCCAGCGTGGCGGCGCTGCGCGCGGCGGGGCTGGATGCGCATCTGGGGGAGCTCGCGCATCCGGCCTGGAGGAGACAGGCGGGGCATTGCTGAGGCGCGGCCCCTGCGGGGCCGCGCCCGGTTCAGATGAACTGCAACTCCGCATGCAGGGCGCCGCTCGCCTTCAGGGCCATCAGCACCGAGATCAGGTCGCGCGGCGCCAGCCCCAGCGCGTTCAGCCCATCCACCAGGTCCTTGAGGGTGGTGGCGCGCGGCAGGGTGGCGAGGCGGCGGCCACGCTGGTCGTCCACCTCCACCTGGGTGCGCGGAACCACCACCGTCTCCCCGTTGGAGAAGGGGCCGGGCTGGCTGACCATGGGGCTTTCCGTCACGCGGATCACCAGGTTGCCATGGGTGATGGCGACCGGCTCGACGCGCACCTGGGCGCCCACCACGATGGTACCCGTCCGCTCGTCGATCACCACGCGCGCCGGCGTCTCGGGCCGGACCTGCAGCGCCTCCATCTGCGCCACCAGCGAAGGCAGCCGGTCACGATAGCCGGGCGGCACGCGCATCTCCACCGTGCCGAGGTCGAGCGCCGCGGCGCTGCCGGCGCCGAAGCGGCCGTTCAATGCCTCCTCGATGCGCACGGCCGTGGTGAAGTCGGGCGCGCGGAGGGCCAGGCGCAGGCTCTCCAGGCTGCGCAGGTCGACCGGCACCTCGCGCTCCACCAGCCCGCCCCCGGGCACGCGGCCCTGGGTGGTCACGCCGCTGCTGATGCTCTGCGCCTGGCCGGCCGCCTGGAAGCCGCCCACCACCACCGGCCCCTGCGCCACGGCATAGACCTCGCCATCGGCGCCCATCAGCGGCGTCACCACCAGCGTGCCGCCATTGAGGCTCTTGGAATCGCCCAGGGACGAGACCTGCACGTCGATCGGCGTGCCCTGCCGCGCGAAGGGCGGCAGGGTGGCGGTGACGATGACGGCGGCGGTGTTGCGGGTCTGCACCCGGGCATCGGCCACGTTGATGCCCATGCGCTCCAGCATCGCCGCCAGGCTCTGCTGCGTGAAGGGCGTGTTGCGCAGCTGGTCGCCCGTGCCCTGCAGGCCGATCACCAGCCCGTAGCCCAGCAGTTGGTTGCCGCGCACCCCCTCGATGGTGACGACATCCTTCAGCCGCACCTGCGCCCAGGCAGGCGCCGCCAGGAGCAGCCCCAGCGGCGCCAGCAGAAGGGCGAGGCGCCAAAGCGGGCGCATGGATGCGCCCCTTCAGTGCTGGTAGCGCAGGCCGGCGGCGACCAGCGCCTCCGGCGGCATGGTCCGCGGCTCCAGCCCGAGAAGCGCGCGCAGGTCGGCGCGCGCCTTGTCGGCCTTGGCGCGGTGCAGGGCGCGCTGCCCGGCATCCAGCTCCGCCGTGGCGCCGAGGATGAGGATGGCCTGCCAGAGCCGGAGCGCCGCCTCGCGGGCCGCAGGCGTGGCCAGCATGAAGCCCTCGGCGCAGCGCTCCACCGGGCAGCCCAGGCCGCTGGCGATGGCGGCATAGGCCGCGATGTCCTCCTCCTCCAGGGCGAGGGGAACAAAGGAGGGGATGGACGAGGCGGCGGTGAGGGGCTGCATGCCGGGTTCTCCGTCAGGGTCTTGAAGGATGGTCAGAGGTAGTTGACGAGGCTCAGCTCCGAGAGCCGGGCCGTGATCGCGTAGGTGGCCTCGAGCTGGATCCGCAGCGTGCCGATCCGGTCGGAGACGGTGTAGTAGTCCGTGCCTTCCAGATCGTTGATCTGGGCCGTCGCCGCGGCGATGGCGCGGTCCTGGATCGCCGCGACATTGCTGAGGCGCTGCTGCTTGCTGCCCAGCACGCCGGCCAGGACCGTGAGCTGCGCGCGGGCGCCGCGCATCAGCTCGCCCGCCTCGTCCAGCAGCGCCGCCCTGGCGTCCTCGTCGAGCTCTGCGGCGGGAGCGTCCAGCAGGGACAGCAGCGAGAGCGACTTGAAGGCGTCGCGGAAGCTCTGGTTGTCGGCGCGCACGTTGTATTCGAGCGTCTCGCCCGCGCCGATGCGGACCCTGCTCGGCGCGTCGGATTCCGCGTCCGTGCTGCCCGCCATGTCGGTCCTGCTGGCCGAGCGGTAGACCAAGCCGTAGAACGAGCTTCCATCCGCCGCGCGCTGCACATTGGCAAACATCGCGTCGAAGCTGCCGATCAGGCCGGCGGCGCCGGCGGCATCCAGCGCGCCGGAGGCGGCCGCCAGATCCTTCTGGTCCTGCGCCCAGCCCAGAAGCGCCGTGGCCGGGGCGATGGGGGGCTGGGCGTTGTCGGTGCCGCCGAACAGGTTCTGGCCGTCCCAGTGGGTGTTCAGCAGGTCCGTCATGCTGCCCAGGATCTCGCGGGCGTTGCTGGCGATGATGGCGAAGCCGTTGCCCTTGAGCACATCGGTCTTCAGGATCTCCGGGCTCATCTGGTCCATCAGCGCGCCGACCGAGTCCAGCGCCGTCTGCGTGGCCTTCAGCCGCTCGCCGGCGAGGCTGGTGGCGTTCTTGAGGGCCTCGCCCTGCTGGATGTCGTCATACAGCCTGTAGAGAAGCGCGGCGCCGACGCCGAGCTCCCGCGCCGGATCGGCCTTGCGGCCGGAGGACATCTCGGCGGTGAGGCGCGCCAGATCGGTCTCGAGGCCGCGGATATGGGCCTGGCGCGCGATGGAGACGCCCGCCGCGGCAACACGCTCAAACATGGTCATGGCCCTTTCCCGGCATCAGCGGATCTGCTCGAGCTGTTCCAGCATGCGCGCCGCCGCCTGGATGACCTGGACGGAGGCCGCATAGGTCTGCTGCACGACAAGGAGGCGCTGCATCTCCTCGTCGATGTTGACGGCGGTCTTGTTGGTCAGGTCCTCGCGGGCCTGCAGGGCGAGCCGCCCCCGCGCCTCGGCGCGGTCGCTCCAGATGGCGCGCTCGCCCTGCATCAGGCCGATGCTCTGGGACGCGGCCTGGGACAGGCTCATGGAGGAGGGAAGCCCGGTGGCGCCGCCATAGGCCCGCGCCTTCTCCAGCGCGTCCAGGGCGCGCAGGATCACCGTGTTGTCGGCCGCCTGCCCTTCCAGCATGGCCGGCGTGGCATGCATGCCGGCGCGCAGCGCCGAGAGCGCGCCGCCCTGCTCCGGGTCTGCCGCGGGGTTGATGGCGATCTTGCGGGAAAGCCCCAGAAAGGGAGCGCCCGCATCCCAATCCGCCTCGCCCGTCACGGCGAACAGGCCGGCCTGCTGGCCGCTCAGCGTCGTGTCCGCCTCCTGGAAGGACTGGATGAGCCGTGCCGCCACCTGGTCGATCATGTCGGTGAAGCGGGGCAGCGTGACATCGCGCAGCTGCAGGGAGGCGGCGATGCTGCCGCTGTCCGACATCCTCAGCGCCTGGCCTTCCACCGTGACGGCGGAAAGGGCCGCGGGATGGCGGGATTCGGCCGGCATGGTCGGCGTGTGGGTGAAGGACAGGGGGTGGATGACGGTGCTGTCGTAGAGGGTCGTCCCGCCATCGGTCATCAGCAGCAGATGGCCGGGGCCGTTGTCGAAGACGCGCAGGGGCAGGCGGCCGGAGATGTCGGCCAGCAGCGTGTCGCGGCGGTCCTCGAACTCGGCCGTGGAGGCGCCACGGGCGCTGGCGACCGCCATCTGGCGGTCCATCTCGGCCAGGCTGCCGAGGGCGGCGTTCACCGCCTCCACATCCTGCGCGACCGACAGGTCGGCCTTGGCGCGCGCCTCCGAGATGGCGCTGTCCATGGCGTGGAAGGCCTCGACCAGATCCTGCGCCGCGGCCAGCGCCTGGGCCTGCGCCACCGCGTTGTCGGGCGCCGAGGAGAGGGTGGTCATGGCCTCCTTGAAGCTGCCCAGCTTCGAGGACAGCGAGCGCTCGTCGGAAGGCTGCCCCACCGTGGCGTTGTAGGCCTCGAGCATCTCCCGCATGCGGCCGGCATAGGCTTCCATGCCATCGGCCATGCGCGAGGCGGCGGCGAGGGCGGCATCGCCGGCGCGCTGCGTGGCGCCGGCCATGACGCCGGAGCCCACCCCGGCCACCAGCTGCTCGCTGCGCGGCATGTCGCGCCGCACATAGCCCGGCGTGTTCGCATTGGCGATGTTGTTCGCCAGGATCATCGACTGCCGCTGCTCGGCGGCCAGCGAGGAGAGCGCGTTGGACAGGGCGGCGCTAATGGTCATGGCTGGACCCTCATGCGGTGCGTGGCAGACCGGTGACGGGACGGCGGCGCGCCGTTACCGCTTCAGGTTCGCCGCCTCCTCCATCATCTGGTCCGCCGTGCGCACCACCGAGGCGTTGGAGCTGTAGGCGCGCTGGGTCTCGATCAGGTTGGTCAGCTCGGTGCCGATATCGACATTCGAGGATTCGAGCGCCCCGCCCGAGGTGGTGCCGGCGGCGCCGGAGCCGGGATCGAGCAGGCGGACCGAGCCCG
This sequence comes from Teichococcus rhizosphaerae, assembly GCF_002631185.1. Taxonomy (GTDB): domain Bacteria; phylum Pseudomonadota; class Alphaproteobacteria; order Acetobacterales; family Acetobacteraceae; genus Pseudoroseomonas; species Pseudoroseomonas rhizosphaerae. The sequence goes on from NZ_PDNU01000037.1 coordinate 17,918, forward strand.
CGTCGAGCGACATCTCATAGGCGTCGCCCCGCACCGGGTTCAGCCCGTTGGCGTTGGGGAACACGGCCAGCTTGAGGTTGTAGATCGGCCGCGACTTGCCGTTCGAGAAGGTGGCGATGACCTGCCCCTCATCCGAGACGGAGACGCGCTCCAGCAGCCCGAAGGCCGAGCCGTCCTTCTCGATCTTGGTCGGCACGTAGTTGCCGCTGAGCTGCGTCATGCCCTCGAAGCTGCCGAGATTGCCCAGGGTGATCGGCAGCTCCCGGCCGGCGAGGCCGCTGCCGGAGGGGATGCCCACCTTGACCGTCAGCGTGCCGTTGGCCGTGTTGTAGTCGCCAAGCGCCGCGCCGGGGGCGCTGGTGCCGCGCAGCTGCGGGTCGTCCAGCACGCCGGCGAGGCCCGGCGCGTAGGGCGTGCCGTCATTCGGGTCGGGGTTGTTGGCGCCGTCGAAGACATTGGCGATGGTGCCCGCCTTGTCGCCCTCCTTCCAGAACTCCAGCCCGACCAGGCCGACGCGCTTGCTCTTGTCGTAGGGGTCGGTGCTGGCGATGTCGCCCGAGGCGCTGTCGAAGATCTCCAGCTGCCAGGTGCTCGTCGCGGCGCCGGCCGCCGTGGCGGGAAGCGTCGGCGTGAAGCGGTAGGTCAGGGTCTGCGCGCCGCCCGTGTCGTCGTAGTAGTCGACATTGGTGACGAACATGTTGTCCAGCTCGCCCGGCGAGGTGGTGTGCTCGGTCCGCTGCTTCGGCAGGTTGACCCAGAAGCGCATCTCGGTGGTCGGCGCCGAGGCGACGCTGATGTTGTTGACGTTGACCGTGCTCAGGCTCTCGACGTTGTTGTCGCCGGCGACGCCGACCGGGTTGCCGTCCGAGCCCAGCTTGACGCCCTGCAGGTAGTAGCCGGCCGAGTTCACCAGGTTGCCCATCGCATCGGGGCGGAAGGAGCCGGCGCGGGTGGCCAGGTACTTGCCGCCGCTGCCCGCCTCCTCGTTGACGACCAGGAAGCCGTTGCCGTTCACCGCGATGTCGGTGTCGGTGCCGGTGGCCTGCACCTGGCCCACCTTGCTGATCTCCACGCGGTTCTTGGCGGCGGTGCCGGCCATGGCGTAGGCGCCGCCGCTGGAGCCTTCCAGCACCAGGCTCTCGAACTGCGTGTCGACCCGCTTGTAGCCGACGGTCGAGCTGTTGGCGATGTTGTTGGAGATGCCCGAGAGCTTGGTGGCTTGCGCGTTCAGGCCGGAGGTGCTGGTACGCAGGGCGTTGATGGCCGTCATCGGCGGTCCCTCACAGAGCGGCGAGATGTGGATGATGGCCGGCGCGGGCCGGCCGGACGGTATCGGGACCGGCGCCGGCTTCTGCCGGCAGGCCGGGGGCGTTGCGGCACTTCACCGCCGCGTCTCGGGCGCGTTGCGCCGCGCCGCGGCGGCGCGCGTCTCGGCCGCCACGTCGGAGCGCAGCACCGTCACGGAGATCCGCCGGTTGCGCGGATCGTTCGGCGCCTCGGGCACGAGCGGCTCGACCGAGGCCTTGCCCTCGATGCGGAACATCCGGGCGGGCGCGACGCCGCTGCGCTCCAGCGCGCGGCGCGCGCCGTTGGCGCGGTCGGTCGACAATTCCCAGTTGCCATGGCTCCCGCGCGAGAAGGGCAGCGCATCGGTATGGCCCGCCACCACCACCTCGTTCGGCACGGTGGCCAGCACGCTGCCCACCACCTCCAGGATGCGCGCGAGGCGCGGCGTGGGATCGCTGGCGCCGGGCAGGAACATGGGTGCGCCGTCGCGGTCGAAGATCTGCAGGCGCAGGCCTTCCGGCGTCAGTTCGAGCTGCACGTTCTGCGCCAGCTCGCGCATCGCCTCGCTCCGCATCACGCGCTCCAGCTCGGCTTTCATGGCCTCGAAGCGCTGGCGCTCGATCGGGTCGCGCAGGATGGGCGCCTCCTCGGCGGTGCTCGCCGCCTCGCTCGCCTCGTTCTCCTGCCGCAGGCCGCCATCCTCGGTGCGCGTCAGGGAGTCGCGCTGGTCGTCGCCCGCCACCAGCACGGAGCGGCCGCCATCGAGGGCGCCGTTGCCGGAAGGCAGGTCGAGGATGCTGGAGGCGGTGAAGAACTGGGCGATGCCCTCGCGCTGGGATTCCGTGGTGCTGGAGAGCAGCCACATCACCAGGAAGAACGCCATCATGGCCGTCACGAAGTCGGCATAGGCGATCTTCCACTGGCCGCCATGCTCGTCGTCATGCTCGCCATGGTGCCGCTTGACGATGATCGGGCGTTTCAGGTGGTCGTCAGCGCTCATGCGACAGGATGGCCCGTTCCGTGGCGGAGATCATGTTTAGCCTGTTCGTTTTTCGCATTTCAAGTGCCATGCCCCTGATCCGCGTGCCGCACCGTCAGGCTGCCTTGCAGGCGCAGCGCTGCAAGCACGGCATGAAAAGCCTCCTGGAGATCGGCGCAAGAATTTCGCGCAAGCGGACGCTCCGTTTCCATCACCGCGTCAAGGCGCTCCTCCTCCAGGCGGGCCCGCCACTCGATCCGCCCCGTGGCGGGAAGGTGGAGCCGCACGGCCAGAGCGTGCCGGTCGGGCCGCAGGGCACGGCCCGCCCGGTCGGGGCGCCAGAACACCGACATCCAGAGCAGCTCGCCTTCCGGCCCCAGCAGCGGCACGCTCCGCCCGCTCCAGAGCGAGGGATCGCCGAGCATGGCGGGCGGCGCGGGCGCCGCCTCCAGCAGGGCGGCCAGCGCCCCCGCCTCAAGCCCGTGCGCCTGCGCCAGCGCCTCCAGGGCGGCGGCGCCGAGCCAGCGCACCGGCTCGGGGCGCAGCAGGGCCAGCGCCAGGGGCAGGGCCAGGCCGCCGCCGCCGCCCGGCAGCAGCGGCTCCGCCCCGGCCTCCCGCCACGCTCCGGCCCGCAGAACAGGGTCGTCCGGGGAAGCGGCCTCCGCCGCGCCGCGGCCCAGCGGCGGCACGGCGCTGAGGGCCCGGGCCGCCGCGGCATAGCCGGCACCAGCCTCGCGCCCGGCCGGCGCCAGGGCAGGAAGGGCCGGAACGGGCGGAATGGGGCCCGGGCCGCCCCCGCCCTCATCCGCCGCCATGCGCCTCGCCCCCCATGCCCCTCCCAGCTCCCGCCTCAGCCCTCGCCCACCTCGTCCTCGTCGAGGATGAAGATGCGGCCCTCATCGGCTAGGCGCTTGGCGATGATGATGAGGTCGGCCTGCGCGTCCTCGACCGTCTTGCGCCGCTGGGCGGGCATGCTCTCGATCTCGTCGCGCATCATGGTGGCGGCGCGTTCCGACATGCTGCCCAGGAACAGCTCGCGCAGCTCGGGGCTGGCGGCGGTGAGCGCGATCTGCAGCTTGTCGGCCGGGCATTCCTGCACCAGCGTGGCGAAGGTGCTGCGGTCGACGCGGATCAGGTCGTCGAAGGTGAACATGATGCGCTTGATGCGGCCGGCCGCCATCGGCTCGCGCGCCTCGATCTGGCGCATCAGGTGCTCGACCAGGCCCTTGTCGGCGCGGTTCATGATCTCGGCCACGATCTGCGAGCTGTCGCGCTCGTAGGAGCGGCTGAGATTGGTGATGAACTCCTTCTGCAGCGTCTGCTCGATGTCCTGCAGCACGCCCTTCTGGATGCTGTCCATCCGCACCATGCGCAGCACGATCTCGTCGATGGAGGATTTCGGCAGCAGGGTCAGCACGCGCGCCGCGTGCTGGGCGGGCAGCTTGGCCAGGATCACGGCCGAGGTCTGCGCCAGCTCGGTGCGCAGGTAGGTAGCCAGCACCTCGGGCGAGATGTTGGCCAGCTTCTCCCACATGGTCTTGCCCTCGGGACCGCGGATCTCGTCCATGATCTCGCTGACCTTGTCGTTGGGCAGCATCCGGCGCAGCAGGCGCTCGGTGGTCTCGGCCGTGCCGATCACGGTGCCGGTGCGCCCGACCTCGTTGCGGAACCGGCCGATGACCCGCTCCACCTGGTCGATGTCCACCTTGCCGAGATTGGCCATGGCGCGGCTGACGCGGCGGATCTCGTGATCCTCCAGCTTGTCGAACAGCACCTGGATGCGGTTCTCGTCGAGCGCCATGAACAGCACCGCCACATCGGCGAGCGGATCGGATCTGAGGTCGGCGGGACGCACGGCGCGGCGTGCTTCGGGGGCTTTCATCGGTCGGTGCTCCGCGGGTCGGGGCGCAGGCGGAAGAGGGGCAGCAGCAGGGCCGCCAGGACCGGCGCCAGCTCGGGCGGCAGGCTCGCGCCGCGCTCCAGCCGCGCCAGGCTCTCGGGCAGGTCGGCCTCGGGCGGCAGCGCCACGCCCTGGCTCTCGGCGATGGCGCGCACGCGGCCGGCCAGGAGCCGCGGCTCGGCCGCGCCTTCCTGGGGCGCGCCTTCCTGGGCGGCCACGCGGCGCAGCGCGGCGGCCAGGGCGCGGCGGCGCCGGGGGCGGCGTGCCACGGGGATGCTCATGCGGTGAAGCTCCGCGCCAGTGCGCCGGCCACCAGCGACCAGCCATCGATCAGCACGAAGAAGATCAGCTTGAACGGCAGGCTGACCACCGAAGGGGGCAGCATCATCATGCCCATGCCCATCAGCACGGAGCTGATGGCGATGTCGATGGCCAGGAACGGCAGGAACAGCAGGAAGCCGATCTGGAAGGCCTTGTTCAGCTCGGAGATGACGAAGGCGGCGGTCAGGATGTGCAGCGGCACCGCGGTGCGCGCGCCCTCGCCCGCCGCGGCCGCCTCCGGCCGGGGCGGGCTCCACTTGGCGATGTCGATGAACAGCGCCAGGTCGCGCTCCCGCACATTGGCCTCCATGAAGCCCCGGAAGGGCAGGATGGCGCGCTCCGCCGCCTGCTCCTCGCTGATGGAGCCCTCGATCAGCGGGCGTGCCGCCTCGTTCCAGCTCCGCTCCAGCACCGGCGCCATGACAAAGGCGGACAGGAACAGCGCCAGGCTCACGATCACCGTGTTGGGGGGCGATTGCTGCAGGCCGAGCGCCGTGCGCAGCATGGAGAGCACCACGACGATGCGGGTGAAGGAGGTGGCCACCACCAGCAGGCCGGGCGCCATCGCCAGCAGCGTGGTGATGGCGATCAGCGCCACCACATTGGTGGTCAGGCTCTGCCCGCCGCTGGCCACGGCCTGGCCGCCGGACGGGCCGAGGCTGAGCGAGACGCTCTGGCCCAGCGCGGGCGCGGCCAGCACCAGCAGGAGCGCCACGCAAAGCCCGCTCCAGCGGAAGGAGGGGCGCCGCGGCGCCGCCAGGGGCGGCATCCCGCGGAAGGGGGGAAGCGGCATTCTGCGCGCTTTCAGGACAGGGGCTTCAGCTGGACGAGGAGACGATCTCGGTGATCGAGATCGACAGCCGCCCGTCATCGGTGATCTGGATCTCGCCGCGGGCGATCAGCCGCTCATTGGCCATCAGGTCGATCGGCTCGCCGACCTTCTTGTCGAACTCGATCACCGAGCCGCGGCTGAGGTTGAACAGCGCGGCCATCGGCAGGCGCTTGTTGCCGAGCACCACCTGGACATTCACGGGGATGTCCATGATGCGGGGCTTGCGCTCGGCGAGGAACGGGTTCTCGGTGGGGGCGCTCTCGCTCACTGCTGTGTCTCCTGTGGCATGTCATCCGCCGGCGTGTCGCCCAGAACGGCCAGCACCCGCGCCATCAGCGCCGCCGGGTCGTAGAGGAGGCCGCCATCGGCCCAGCGGGCCTCGGCCCTGCCCTGCGGCATCCGCTCATCGGGCAGCAGCCGCAGGCGGGCGGGCATCCGGCCTTCCGGAAAGCCATCCTGGCGCGCCGCATCCAGCGTCGCCGGATGGGCGTGCAGGGTGATGCCGTCCGCCTCGCGCTCGGCCAGCGCGGCGGCCAGCAGCGCCGCCACCTCGCCGCCCGCGGCGCGCGCCAGCAGAACCGGAAAGACGGCCTCCAGCGCCGCGGCGACCAGGCCGCGCAGATGGGCATCCTGCCGGAGGCGCTCCTCGTCGCGCTGGCGGAGCAGCGCCTCCAGCGCCGCGGCCGCCGCCGCGGCGCCCCGCTGCGCATGCAGGGCAAGGGCCGCCTGCATGTCCTGCTCCAGCCGTGCGCGGCCCGCGGCCTCGCCCTCGCCGCGGCCGCGGGCCAGGCCTTCCTCGAGCCCGCGCTGCCGGCCCGCCTCATGCGCCTGGGCGCGGATGCGCTCCTCGGCGGCGAGCCGGGCCGCGGCCGTTCCGTCCTCGTCGGCCAGCAGGGCGTACAGGGAGGGCGGCTGGAAGGGGCGCGCCATCATGCCGGCGTGCCCTCCTCGATCCAGGACCGCACCACCGCCAGCGCCTCGTCGGGCCGATGGTCGATGATCTCGTTCAGCGCGTTCAGCGAGGACAGCCGGATCTGGATGTCCTGGCCCACGGTCGCGATGGCATCGTCCATCGTTTCCACGGCGGCGGCCTCGGCGGCCGCGGCGGCGGCTGCCGCGGCGGCGGCGGCCGCGGCCTGGATCCGCCGCCGCCGGCGGTGGAGAAGAAGCCCGCCCGCTGAAGCCAGCAGGAGACCGCCCCCCAGAAGGGCAAGCCGCGTCCCGTTCAGGACGATGCCGTCCGCCTCGGACGAGGCGAGGGTGCCCAGCCCTTCATCCGGCAGGAAGCGCAGCGTGTCGACGGTCACCAGGTCGCCGCGCTGCTGGCTGAAGCCCACGGCCGAGCGCACCAGCGCCGCCAGCCGGTCCAGCTCCTCCTTCGGGCGGGGCTGCGCATTGCCGTCCGCGTCCGGCGCGCCATCGACCACCACGGCCACGCTGATGCGCCGCACCGCGCCCGGCTCGCGCACCGTCTCCTCCACCTTCGAGGAGATCTCGAAGTTCACCGTCTCGTTGGTGCGCTGGCTGGAGGAGGTGCTGCGGCTGGCGTTCTGGTTCGCCTGCTGGTTCGGCAGGTTCTGGCCCACCGTCACCGGCGCCTGGCCGCGGCCATCCTCGCTGGTTTCCTGCTCGTTCTGGCTTTGCCGGCCGCGTTCCACCTGCCCCATGGGGTCGAAGGTTTCCTGCCGCGCCACCATGCGGGAGCCGTCGATCTCGACCGAGGCCACGGCCCGCACCCTGCCACGGCCGACGATCGGCTCCAGCAGGTCGAGAACCGATTTTCGCAAATTCGCCTCATGCGCCTGGCGGATCTCGCTGACGCGGCCGGCCGCGGCGCCCAGGCCGCCATCGGCGGCGAGCACCACGCCCGCCGGGTCCACCACCGACACGTCCTCCTGCCGCAGCCGCGGCACCGCGCCCGCCACCAGCAGCCGGATGGCCGCCGCCTGCGCCGCGCCCAGGCGCTGATTGCCCGTGGTGGTGACGGTGACGGAGGCGGTGGGCGGCGGCGCGTCGCGCGAGAAGCTCTCGCGCTCGGGCAGCACGATGTGCACCCGCGCGGCGCGTATGCCTTGCATGGTGATGATGGTGCGGGCCAGCTCCCCTTCCAGCGCGCGCAGCCTCTGGATGCGCTGCATGAAGGAGGTCATCTGCATCGGGCTGGCCTGGTCCAGCAGCTCGTAGCCGGCGCCGGCCTGGCGCGGCAGGCCATCGGCGGCGAGCTGCATGCGCAGCCGCGCCACCTGCTCGGCCGGCACGAGGATGGAGCCGTCCGCCCGCGCCTCGACCGGAACCTTCAGCTCCTCGAGCCGCGCCGTGATGCGCCCGGCCTCGGCCGGCTCCAGCCCGGCATAGAGAAGCCCGTTCGGCGTGCCGGCGGAGCGGGCGACCATCACCACCGCCAGCAGCGCCGCCAGGGCCACCGCCACCATGGCGCCGATTTTCGCAGGGCCCAGCCGCCCCAGGCTGCTTCCCAGCCCACCCAGATCGAAACCAGGCCCCAGGGTCTTTACTTGCTGCATCGACCTTCTATCGCCCCATGCTGGCTGCGGATGCGTCAGCACCGTTCTTCACGGCCCCGCCACGTCCCTCGACCCTGCCTTATCCCGCCGCCATATCGCCTCAGACGTTTTTAGCATGGCATGCGAGAACGCGTCGGTTTATATCTGCGGCCACTCCGCTTGTCGCGCGAAAAATCGCAATCGCCGGGAGATCCGCCGCCCATGTCTTCGACACCCGCGGACAAATCCGCGAAAAACCAGGAAAATCCCCTCCGTGGAAAGGGCCGCAGAAGGCTTCTCCCGGCGCTGCTGCTGTTGCCGGCGCTGCTGGGCGGCGGGGCCGCCGGCGCCTGGTTCCTGCTGCCCGGCCTTTCCGGCCAGGTCACGGCCCTGCTGGGCGGCCCGCCCGCCGAGGAGGCCGGGGCGGAGGCCGCCCTCCCCGCGTCTGGCAGGGCAGGCTTCGTCGAGTTCCCGGAGATGACCCTTTCCCTGCCGAATGGCGGCCGCCCCCGCCAGCTTCGCCTGAAGCTGGCGGTGGAGGTGGCGGGCGATCCGGCGCTGGTGCAGCCCGACCTGCTGAGCCCGCGGATCTATGACAGCCTCATCCTCTACCTGCGCACCCTGCGCGACGGCGAGATGGAGGGCGCGCTGGCGATGGACCGCCTGCGCGGCGACCTGCACCGGCGCCTGGAGCTGGTGCTGGGCCCCGGGCGGATCCGCGACGTCCTGATCACCGGCTTCGTGGTGGCCTGAGCATGAGCGGCTCCGACATCCCTTCCGAGGGCGGCCAGGACCCGGCCGTCGACCCGATGGCCGACTGGGGCGCCGCCGGCGTCGCCATGGGGCAGGGCGACATCGACAGCCTGTTCGGCGGGCCGGAAGGGCCGGCCGAGCCGGAAGCGCCACGGCGCGGCCTCGAGGCGCTGGTCGGCGGCGCGGTCAGCTACGAGAAGCTGCCGATGCTCGACATCGCGGTGGATCGGCTGGCGCGGCTGATGACCAGCTCCAGCCGCAAGTTCACCGCCGACAACGCCGATGTGGTCATCGACCGCGCCCGCCCCGTGCGCGTCGGCGCCTTTCTCGACACCATCACCCTGCCGGCGCTGATCGGCATCATCCGCATCGAGGAATGGGACGGCTATTGCCTGGCCGCGCTCGACTCCCGGCTGATCGGCTCGCTGGTGGACATCCTGCTGGGCGGGCGCCGCAACGCGCTGCAGCCGATCGAGGGGCGGCCCTACACGGCCATCGAGCGCACCTTCGTCGAGAAGTTCGTCTCGGTGGTCACCCACGATCTCAGCAAGGCCTTCGAGGCGGTCTCGCCCGCCAGTTTCCGGCTGGAGCGCTTCGAGATCACGCCGAGCTACGCGCTGATCACCAAGCCCACCGCCGCGGCGCTCACCTTCCGCGCCGAGATCACCATGGAAGGCCGCGGCGGCTACATCGACTTCCTGCTGCCCTACGCCTCGCTGGAGCCGGTGCGCGACCTGCTGAGCCAGGAGGTGCTCGGCAAGAAGCAGGGCGGCGACACGATCTGGCGCAGCCACCTGGCGGAGGAGCTGCCCCGCGCCTCGGTCGGGCTGACCGCCGTGATCGAGCAGCGCACCGTGCCCTTCTCCGAGATCGCCGCCTGGCAGCCCGGCTCCGTCCTCGTGCTGGACCGCCGGCAGGAGGACCCGATCGACGTGCATTGCGAGGGGCTGATGGTCTGCCGCGCGGTGATCGCCACCAAGGACGACCGGGTGGTGCTGCGCGTGGAGGAGTGCGTGATCGAGAAGGGCTGGCCCGGCGACGCGCCGGCCGCCCAGGACGGGTGAGGAGAAACCCCCATGACGCTGACACAGATCCTCGACGCTTCCGCGCTTGCGGTGCTGGCCGCGCAGGGGGGATGGATCGTCCTGCTCTACCGCCGCATGGGCCGCCTGCGGGCCGCGCTGGAAGGCGCGGGCGCGGTGATCGCGCAGCTCGACGACGCCTCGCGCCGGCTGGACGCCTCGGCGGGCGGCATCGTGCAGAAGGTGCGCGACGGCATCGCCGAGGTGGACAGCAAGATCACCGCCTGCCGCCGCCTCTCGCAGGAGCTGTCCACCGCCTCGCGCAATGCCGAGGATGTGGCCCTGCGGCTCGACCAGGCGCTGCGGCAGAACCGCAAGTTGCAGGCCGCGCGCGCCGCCGCGCCGCCACGCGAGCTGGTGGAGCCGCTCGGCCTGGCGGAGCGGCTTTCCGCCAAGCCGCAGCCTTCCCTGCCAGCCTCCCTGCCCCCCTTCCTGGCGCCGCCCCTGCCGGCCCTCGACCTTCCCCTCGAGCCGCTGGCCGGGCCGCCGCTGGAGCAGGTCCTGGCGGCGGAGCTGCTCTTCGCCGAGCCCGCGCCGGAGCCCGGCCCCCCCGCGCCGGCGCCACGCACCATCCGCGTGAAGCTCGACTGAACGCCAGGACAACCGCACCATGACCCTGCACCCGCTCGATCCCGCCCTGTCCCGGCCTGGCTTGTCCTTGCCTGGCCCGCCCTTGCCTGGCCCGCCCTTGCATGGCCTGCTCGGGCCGCGCCTGGGCCTGCCGCTGATGGCGCTGGGCCTCGTGGCGCTGCTGCCGGGGCGGCTTTCCGGCCTGATGGAGGAGCCGGGCTGGGCCGCGCTGGCTGGCGCCGTCCCGGCCTTTTCCCGCGCCGCCGAGCCGCCCGGCCCCTTGCCCGGGCCGCCGGTTGCGCTGCGGGAGGGGGTGATCGCCACCCCCACCGTTTCCCCGGTGCTGGCGGCGCCGGTGCGCGCCAACCCGCTGGGCGAGGAGCGGCCGGGCGAGGCGCGGCTGATGGCCGAGGTGATGCGCCGGCAGGCCGAGATCGACCGGCGCGAGCGTGGCCTGGAGGCGCGCGAGGCGCGGCTTCAGGCGGCCGAGGGCATGGCGCGCGCGCAGATCGCCGAGCTGTCGCGGCTGCGCATGGAGATCGAGCAGCTGGTGGTGCGCGAAAGCGCCGCGGCCGAGGCGGACATGGAGGCGCTGGTGGCCCTGTATGTGAACATGCGCCCGCAACAGGCCGCCAAGGTGCTGGAGCGGCTGGAGGCGCCGCGGGCGGCCATCATCCTGCTCAGGATCCCCGAGCGGCAGGCGGGGCCGATCATGGCGCAGATGGAGCCGCCGGCGGCGCTGGCGGTGACCCAGGAGATCGCCGGGCGGCGGGAAGCCTTCCGCGCCCTGCCCGCGCCCTGAGAGCCGGCCTGGGGCGGGTGGCCGCTGCCGCCGGCCTGCCTCCGGCCGGCGGCAGCGGGCTCAGCGCCCGGCTGTCGGGACAGGGCTGCCCTGGGCCAGCATGGCCCTGGCCGCCTGGGCGGAGATGGCCTTGCAGCCGGTGGGCTGGTAGAGCGCGTATCCGCCTTCCGCCAGCGCCATGATCCGCTGGCGCGAGGCGGGCAGCAGGAACTCGAAGTCCCCTTCCAGCAACGCGGCGGCCGCCTGCGCCTCCGGCGGCAGGTGCAGGCCCCGCCCGGCCATGTGGCGCAGGAGGGCCAGCAGCGCATCCAGCGTGGCGGCGTGGGCCAGCGGCGCGTGCTTCGCGGCCGCGCCGCCGGGGCGTAGGGCCAGCGACCAGCCAGGCTCCCCGCCCTGCCCCTCGGCCAGTTCCAGGCACCACGAGCCTTGCCATGCCTGCCACAGACGGGGGGTGGCCTGCACGAAGCGCAGCACCGCCCCAGGCGCGGCCGGGTGGGCGGGCGCGGGGTCGAGCCGGATGCCGAGCGTGGCGAAGCGGGAACGGGGCCCCTGGTTGCGCCACCACATCCAGCCCGCCACGCCCGCCATCAGGGCCAGGGAGGCCAGCGGCACGGGATCGGCGGCGCGGGCCAGTTCCGGCATGCCGCCAAGGCTCGCGCCGAGGCCAGCGGCACCCAGCGCGGCCAGCGCGGAAAGGGGGAGACGGCGGAACAGGGAGGAAGGGGTCATGGCGGTGTCTCCGCGGCGGAAGGGCAGCGCGCCACCATCGTCCATCTTCAACAATTTTTCGCAAAACCTGCCGGGGTTGTGCGCATTCTTAGGAGAGATGACCTGGAACGCGCAGGAGGGGCAGGCGGGAACCCGGCTTGTGAAGTTGTGCGAAAAATGCATAATGCGAAAATCGCCGGAAACGAGCCACGCTGCCGCGGAGACCCATCATGCCGGAACCGACCATCCCCTTTCCCGAGGCGCCCTTCTGGGAGGATGCCGTGGGCGCCATGCTGGTGCGCGCCGCCGCCCAGGGCCGGCGGGATGGCATGGACCAGATGATCCGCCAGGAGGCCGATCCCACCGGCCCGGCCACCCCCGCCGCCGATGCTGTGCTGCCGCCGGAATTGCGGCCCATGCTGCGGATCGCGCTGCGGCAATGCTACATCGCCGGCCGCCTGCACGGGGCCGAGGTGCGGCGCGAGAACGACCGCCGCCTCGCCCGCCAGGAGCCGCCCCTCGGCGCCCTGCCGGGCTGAGCCCGGCCGGCGCGGCGGCCTGCCCCGCCTTCAGGGGCGGGTGCCGGTGGCATAGGCCCTGCGCGCGCCCGCCGCCGCGTCGGCGCCTTGTGCCGCGCCAGAGTCGCGCAGCGCCTCCAGCACTCCGGCCGGAAGGCTCTGCCCCTCCTCCCCGCCCCGCATCGCGCCGATGCGGTTCATGCGGGTGAACACCTCCACCAGGGCGGAAACCATCGCCTGCTCCTGGGTGTGCGCCACCCGGGCCGGCGCGCCGCTGCCCCACCAGCGCGGCTCCTCGCTGGCCTGGGGCGTGCCGGACTTGACCGGCTGGCCGAGGGCGGCCGCATCCAGGGCGACGGGACCGCTCGGCGTGTCAAGACCGAGCTGCGCATAGGTCTGGCCCACGCGCTCCCGCAGGCGGTCCATCACCTGCTGGACGGAAAGGGGCGCCCCGTTGGCGCCGCGAAAGATGGCCGGGTTGGCGCGCGCCGCATCGGGCAGCACCTGGCTGGCGGCCATGCCCGGATCGTTCCGGCCGGCGCGCAGCATGTCCGTGGCGCCGCGCACGCCGAGGAAGTGCCCCAGATAGAGCTCCGTCGCGTCCGGCTTGCGGCCCAGCACGGGCGAGAGGCTGTCCGAGATGTCCTTCAGGTGCTCGGCGCCCATGCGGGCGGAAAGCTCCGGGTCGTCGCGCAGCGCCAGGATGCGGCCGCGCAGCGCGGGATCGGCGATGGTGTAGCGGCCGCCCGTGCGGCTGATGGCGGCCGCCTCATTGGCCAGGCCGTGCGCGGCGCCATGCTCCCGCACCACGCCGAGCCAGGTCTGGTCGATGAACTGGAACAGGCCGCGCGCCGAGGATGTGGCCGCCTGCGCCTCGGGGCGGAAGCCGCTTTCCATCGCCGCCTTGGCGGCCAGCACCTCGAAGCCCATCCCCGTGGCCTTGGCGGCGCTGCGCAGGGCGCCGGTTACCTGGCTGTCCACCGTGTAGCGGCCCAGCTTCTCGGCCGGCGGGCGGGCGGTGGCCGTCTGGCCGGCCTTGTCCAGCGCGGTGCCGAGGACGACGGGAAGGGGCATGGCGAACCTCCTGTTTGCGAAAAATGATCGTAGCACGGGAGGATGCGAAATGATAAGAGCCTTGCAGCGGCCAGTTCCTGGCCCGACCGTCGCAACATGCGGGGCCGCCCAGTCGATGATCCAGATCGCCGGAATTCTCGGAGTTTTCGTTGCCGTCTTTGGCGGTTACCTGATCGCAGGCGGCAAGATGGGGGTGATCCTGCATGCTGTCGGGCCGGAGATGATGATCATCGGCGGCAGCGGCTTCATGACGCTGCTGATCGGCGGCGACGGCGCCCTGGTGGCCAAGACGGTGAAGTCGTTCGGGACCGTCTTCAAGGGACCGCGCTGGAACCGGAAGGATTTCAGCGACGTGCTGTGCCTGCTCTACCTGCTCCTGCGCACGCACCAGAAGGAGGGCGCGGCGAAGCTCGAGAAGCACATCGAGAAGCCCGAGGCCTCGCCGATCTTCACCCGCTACGCGCGGCTGACGCAGGACCCGGCACTGCGCGGCCTGGTCTGCGACACGATGCGGACCATCACCCTCAACAACAAGGATCCGCACCGCGTCGGCGAGATGATGGAAACCACCATCGAGAAGCGCCACAACGAGAATCTGAAGCCCGCCAAGGCCATCCAGACCATGGCCGACGCCTTTCCCGCCCTCGGGATCGTGGCGGCGGTGCTGGGCGTCATCAAGGCCATGGGCGCCATCAGCGAGAGCCCCGAGGTGCTGGGTCGGATGATCGGCGCGGCGCTGGTGGGCACCTTTCTCGGCGTCTTCCTGTCCTACGGCCTGATCGGGCCGATGGCCGCCCGCCTGAAGGCGATCTTCGAGGAGGAAAGGCGGATGCTCGAGGTCACGCGGGTGGTGATCACCAGCTATCTGGAGAATCTCTCCCCCCAGATCTGCGTCGAGGTCGGCCGCCAGGCGGTGCCTTCCCGGCACCAGCCGAGCTTCGACCAGATGGAGGAGCAGCTGCGCGAGGCCGGCCGGGTGAAGACCGACGGCGAGGGCGGCGGGGAGTAAGCGCGGATGCGCCGTTCCCTGCTGCTGGCCAGCCTGGTCCTGCCGCCGCTGCTCGCCCAGCCGGCCGTGGCGCAGATGCCGCCCCCGCCGCCCGCCATGCCGGCCGCCGTGCCTGGCGCGGCGCCGGGTGCCATGCCCGATGCCGCCCCCGATGCCGCGCCTGGGGTGCGCGTCCGCAGCGGCCAGCACCCGGACCGCGGGCGCGTGGTGCTGCATCTGGGCAGCATTCCGCCGCACAGCCTGCGGCGCGTGGGGCAGGACCACGAGATCCGCCTGCGTGGCCTGCACCGCCTGGACATCTCCGCGCTGCGCCGCCTGCGCGAGGTGAAGGGTGCAGAGGTGCGGCAGGAGGCGGGCGAGACGGTGCTGCTGCTGCGCGCCGCCTGCGACTGCGTGGCCGAAAGCGGGGTGGTGGAGGGCATGCTGTTCGTCGATCTGCGGCCGGCGAGCAGCGCGCCTCCTCCCGCCCCGGCCCCGGCCCCCGCGCAGGTTCCGGCCGCCGCGCGGGAGGCCGGGCAACTCGCCGCCGCCCGCCGCCGCCTGCTCGATGACGCGGTGCGGCTCGGGCTGATGAACCCCGGCCAGGCCGAGGCCATGCTGCGTGGCGCCCCGGCGGTCGCGGCGTTGCCCTTCCCCCCCGCGTCTCCCGCTCCGGTGTCTCCCGCTCAGGCGTCTCCCGCTCCGGCCTCGCCTCCGGCCCCCGCCCTTTCCGCCCGCCCGCCGGCCGATGACCTGGTGTCGCTGCGCGAAAGCATGCTGGGCCGCCTGGCCTTGCTGAACGGGCCGCCGGCCGCCCCCGCGCCCTCTGCTTCCACGCCCTCCGCCTCCACGCCGCCGCGCATGGGCGGGTCCGCCCCGCTGCCCAATCCGAGCTTCGCGGCACCGGCCGGCACGCCCCCCCGCCCCGCCTGCCTGGAGCCCGCCTTCAGCCTGCGGGACTGGGCGGGCGAGGCGGGCTTCGTCGAGCAGCTGGCGGCCCGGCGCGGCGCCCTCGCCCTGGCCGACCACGGGGCCGCCGAAACCGCCGCCCTGGCCGAGCTCTATGCTTTCCACGAGCTGAACCGGGAAGCGCTCGCCGTGCTCTCCGCCCCGCTGCTGGAGCAGCCCGGCGGCGCCTTGCGCGAGCGGCTGGAGCGCGTCCGCGACGTGGCGCGCCTGCTGGGGCGGGAGCCGATCAGCCCGGCCTCGCCCCTGCTGGCCGAGGCCGCGGAGTGCGCCCGCCCCGATCTGCCGCTCTGGCGCGCCCTCGTGGCGGCGGTGGGCGGCGATGCCGCGGCGCTCGCAAGGCTGGCCCCCCAGGCCCGCGCGGCGCTGCGCGATGTGCCGCCCGATCTGCGCCTCGCCTTCGCGGTGATCATGGCCGAGGCGGCGGAGGAGGACGCCGAGACCCTGCGCACCCTTCTCGCCGCCATCCGGACCGCGCCGGAGGAGCAGCGCCCGGACCAGCAGGCCCGGCGCGGCCTGCTGATGGCCAGGATGGCCCGCCTGGAAGGCAACCGTGCCGAGGAGGCGCTGCACCTGGAGCGTGCCGCCCGCGCCGGCCGCAGCGTGCCGGCCCTGCAGGCCCGCATGCGCCTGGCGGCCCTGAGCCTTTCGCGCCCCGGCGCGGAAGGGCAGCGCGCCGAGGCGCAGCTGATGGATTTCGCGCGCGCCTACCGCTTCGACCCGCTGGGCGAGGAGGCGGCCATTCTCTATGCGCAGCACCTGCTGGAGCGGGGCGAGCTTGCCGCCGCCCTCGCCGTGGCCGAAGGCGCGAGCCAGACCAACCGGCGCTCGGGCATGGAGAGCCGGGGCGCCCGGCTGGCGGCGCAGGCGCTGCGCCTGCTGCTGGTCGATGCCCAGGGCCTCGAGCTGCCGCCCGCGGGCGAGCGGCTGGCGCTCTACTGGCAGTATGAGGGCTATGCCACGCCCGGCGAGCGGGGCGACGACATCCGCCAGGGCGCGCTGCGGCTGATGCTGGAGGAGGGGCTGGCCGACGCGGCGCTGGATGTCAGCCGCCAGCTGACGCCGGCCAGCGCCGGCCGGCCCGAGGCGGCCTTGCTGGTCGCGCGGGCGGAGGCGATGGCCCCGCAGGGCGACCCGCAGCGGGCCATGGCCCTGCTGCGCGCGCTGCCGGAAAGCCCCGGCACCCGCCGCGCCGCCGCCATGGCGCTGGGCCGCATGGGCAGGCCGCTGGAGGCGGCGCAGGCGCTGGAGGCGCTGCAGGCGCTGCCCGACCGCCTGGCGCGCACCGCATGGCTGTTCCAGGCGCAGGCCTGGCCCGGGGCGGCCGATGCCTATGCCGAGCTGCTGCGCGACCCGGCCCTGGATGCCGACAGGCGGGCCGAGGCGACGGCCAGGCTGGCCAGCGCCGCCGCGCTGGCGGGGCAGCGCCCTGGCGTGGCGCCGGAGCTGCTGGCGCCGGAGGCGGGTGCGGCGGCGCTCCTGCAGCTGAGTGGCGACACGGCCGGCGCGGCGCGTGGCGTGGCCGCCGCGCGCTCCGCCATCGCACGCAGCCGGCAGATCGAGGGCCTGCTGCCCGAGACCGCGAGGAACTGAGATGGACAGTCCCAGCACCGTCAGCCTTTCAGGCCAGATCGCGCTGCGCCAGCAGCTCGATGTCACCGCCAACAATCTGGCCAACGCCAACACCACGGCCTTCCGGGGCGACCGCACCCTGTTCCAGAGCCATGTCAGCCGGCTGGCCGTCCCGGGGCGCGAGATCGCCTTCGTGCAGGACCGCGCGACCTATGTCGACGCCAGGCAGGGCGCGATCGCCGCCACGGGCAACCCGCTCGACGTGGCCATCGAGGGCGAGGCCTACCTGGCGGTCGAGCGGCAGGGCGGGAGCCGCGGCTACACGCGCGACGGGCGGCTGAAGGTGGGGCCTGACAACACACTGATGGACAGCGCCGGGCGCCCGCTCCTGGACGAGGGGGGGGCGCGCATCCTGCTGCCCGAGCGCGCCGCCGCCGTCGAGATCCGCGCCGATGGCACCATCCTGGCCACCATCGATGGCCGGGTGGAGCAGGCGGGGCGCATCGGGCTGTTCCGGGCGGGCGACATGCGCGGCGTGCGCAAGGGGGGCGATGGCCTGCTCGAGCTGCCCGCCGCCGAGGTGCGGCCGGTGCCCCCCGGCACGCCCGGCATCCGCCTGGCGCAGGGCGCGCTGGAGGCTTCCACGGTGCAGCCGGTGGTGGAGCTGTCCAACCTGACCATGGTCCAGCGCAGCTACGAGGCCATGCAGCGCATCGTCTCGGACGACGATGCGCGCCTGCGCCGGATGATCGAGGCGCTGGGGCGCCCGAACTGACCCGCACCCCGCCGGGCAACCCCGTTCCGGCCTGAGCCGATCTTGGAAGGATACGCACCATGCGCGCCATGAGCATCGCCGCCACCGGCATGCAGGCCCAGCAGACCAATGTCGAGGTCATCGCCAACAACATCGCGAATGTCTCGACCACCGCCTTCACGCGCCGCAAGGCCGAGTTCCAGGACCTGATCTACCAGTCCTCGGAGCGGGTGGGCTCGGCCTCCTCCGAGGCCGGCACGCTGCTGCCGGTCGGCACGCAGGTGGGCCTCGGCGTGCGCAGCTCGGCGGTCAACCGCATCACCCTGCAGGGCACCCTGTCGGACACCGGCAACCGCTACGACCTGGCCCTGGAAGGGCGCGGCTATTTCGGCGTGACGCTGCCCGACGGCACCACCGCCTATACCCGCGACGGCAGCTTCAAGCTGTCCCAGGAAGGGCAGCTGGTGACCAGCGAGGGCTACCCGATCGAGCCCAACATCAACATCCCCGCCGATGCGCGGGACGTGACGGTGAACCAGGCGGGCGAGGTGATCGTCACCCAGGCCAACGGCCAGCAGCAGAATGCCGGGCGCCTGAACCTCTACCTCTTTCCCAACGAGGCGGGGCTCGAGGCCACGGGCGGCAACAAGTTCCTGGAAACGGAAGCCTCCGGCCAGCCCAATGGCGGCCTGCCTTCCGACCCGGGCTATGCGAAGATCCGCCAGGGGTACCTGGAGGCCTCGAACGTCAACGTGGTCCAGGAGATCACCCAGCTCATCGCCGCCCAGCGCGCCTATGAGATGAACTCCAAGGTGATCGAGGCCACCGACCAGATGCTGCAGACCGTCAACAGCGTGCGGTGATGGAGGAGAGCATGCGCCTCGCCCCGGCTGCGCCGCCCCTGCTGGCGGCCGCCCTGCTGCTTTCCCTCCCGGCCTGGGGGCGGGAGGTCTGGCACGCCACCCGGGCCCTGCAGCCGGGCGACGTGCTGCGGCCGCAGGACGTGGAGGCGGTGGTGCCGCGCCGCGACGGCCCCGCCTTCATCGATGCCGAGCGCGACATCATCGGCCAGGAGGTGCGGCGGCGCATCCGCGCCAACGCCCCCATCCCCGAGCGCGACATCGGCGAGCGCGTGGCGGTGCGGGCCGCGCAGATGGTGCGCGTGTTCTGGAAAAGCGCGGGAGTGACGCTGGAGATGGAGGGCCGCGCCATGGAGGCGGGGGCGGTGGGCGAGGAGATCCGCGTCCACAACGCCGGCAGCGGCCGCACCATCCGCGCCCTGGTGGTGGCCGACGGCACCGCGGAAGTGCGGGGCCGGCCGTGATGCGCCGGCGCCTTTCCGCCTTTCCCGCGAGGCTGCTGCTGGCCGGCTGGCTGGGCCTGGCGCTGGCCGGCTGCGACAGCTTCGGCCACATCCAGCAGCCGCCGCCCATCTCCGCCCCCGGTGCCCTGGCCGGCATCCCCGCCCTGACCGGCAGCGACGACCCGATCGAGGTTTCCACCCGGCCCCGCCTGGAAGGCACCGGGCCCACCATGATGGGCTCGCTGTGGCGCCCCGGCAGCCGCACCTTCTTCCGCGACCAGCGTGCCCGCGCCGTGGGGGACCTGCTGACCGTCGAGATCGAGATCGACGACAGCGCGCAGTTCGACAACCGGCTGGAGCTGGAGCGCGAAAGCAGGCAGACGCTCAACGTGCCCTCCCTGTTCGGCTTGCAGGGCATCCTGGGCAAGGCCTTCGGCGGGGCGGTCGATCCGGCGCTGGAGCTGGGCGGCGGCAGCACCAGCAACGGCACCGGCCGCGTCCGCCGCACGGAGAAGATCCGCCTGCAGGTGGCCGCCACGGTGGTGCGCGTGCTGCCGAGCGGCAATCTGGAGATCGCCGGCTCGCAGGAGATCCGCGTGAACAACGAGCTGCGCGAGCTGCAGCTGCGCGGCCTGATCCGCCCGGAGGACATCCGGCCCAGCAACCGCATCGCCTCGGAGAAGATCGCCGAGGCGCGCATCGCCTATGGCGGGCGGGGCGTGGCGAGCGACCTGCAGCGGCCGCGCTGGGGGCAGCAGATCATCGAGCGCGTGATCCCCTACTGAGGCGGGCGGGCGGAGAGGCGGTCGGATGACAGGGCCTCCCGCAAAGCCTCCGCCGTCGGCAGGTCGAGGCCGGAGGCGAGCAGCGCCGGCCCGCCTTCCCCGCCATCCAGGAACAGGCAGGCCTCGGCGGCGTGCTGCTGGGCCGCGATCCGCGCCGCCAGGCCGTGGATGCCGGAGGCGCCCCGCGCATAAGGGCCTGCTTCGGGGCGGGCGACGCGCAGCGCGGCGCTGGCCGGCCAGGGCAGGAACCGGCCCTCCCGCTCCA
This sequence comes from Teichococcus rhizosphaerae, assembly GCF_002631185.1. GTDB lineage: Bacteria > Pseudomonadota > Alphaproteobacteria > Acetobacterales > Acetobacteraceae > Pseudoroseomonas > Pseudoroseomonas rhizosphaerae. The sequence goes on from NZ_PDNU01000037.1 coordinate 37,878, forward strand.
CGCCCCCGGGCCGCAGCCGGAAGCGCTGCACCCGCCGCGCCCTCCGGCCCCGCAGCAGCGCCCAGGCGGCCAGGCCCGCAATGCCCAGCCCGCCCGCCGCCGCCAGCAGGGAAACGCCGTCATGGCGGGACGGGCTCAGCAGCACCCCCAGCGCCGGCAGGCCGAACAGCCCGGCCAGCAGCAGGGCCGCCGCCCGGAAGGCCAGCGGCGGCCGGGCGGGATGCACCGTGTACAGCACCTCCTCCCCATCCACGCGGCGCTGGAAGGCGCCGGAGGCTCGCGGGGCGGCAGGCGCATCCACGGCGCGGGAAAGGATGGGCATGCGGGGCTCCGGGCGGGTGCGGCGCCGCAGGATAGGCGCGCCCCGCCCGCCGGGCCACGCTCAAGTCAGTGGATGCGCCCCGGATGGGTGAAGATCTCGCAACAGGCGCCGCGCGCCAGGGCGACCAGGGTGATGCCGCATTGCTCCGCCACCCGGATGGCGAGCGCCGTGGGGGCGGACACCGCCACCAGCAGGGGCGCGCCGATCATGGCGGCCTTCTGCACCATCTCCACCGAGACGCGGCTGGTCAGCAGCAGCGCCCCCCCCGCCGCCAGGCCCTGCCCCCCTCTCCGCTCCTGGCGCGCCAGGGCGCCGGCCAGCTTGTCCAGGGCATTGTGGCGGCCGACATCCTCGCGCAGAAGGACAAGCCCTTCCCCGCTCCGCCAGAAGCCCGCGGCGTGGGCCGCCCGCGTTTCCCGGTGCAGGGCCTGCGCGGCGGACAGCGCCTCCATGCCGGCCTCGATCTCGGAAGCGGGAAGACGCGTCGGGTCGGCCACCGCAGGCAGGCTGCGCGACGCCGCCTCCAGGCTCTCGATGCCGCACAGCCCGCAGCCCAGCGGACCCGCCAGGCGGCGGCGGCGGCTGGCCAGCGCCGCCGCGCGATGCTCCGCCAGTTCCATCCGCAGCTCGATGCCGGCGGGCCGCGGCACGACGTCGAGCGACAGCATCTCCGCAGGCTCGCCGATCAGTCCTTCCGTCAGGCTGAAGCCGAGGCCCAGCTCCTCGAGCGCCATGGGGCTGGCCATCATCACGGCGTGGGTGGAGCGGCCATAGGTGAGCGCCACGGCGGTTTCCTCCGCCACGGTCCGGAAGCCCGCCTCCGCCCGGTCGCCCTGCCGCGCCAGGCGGGGCAGGACGAGGCTGGGCCGGGCCGACGCGTCCTGCATCATCATGGCGTGTTCCTCCCGCTGCGCCGACAAGGAAGACGCGTGGCGGCGGCGGCGGTTTCGCGGGAACCTCCCGTGCCACCCCGCGTTGGAGACGAAACCGCACGACGTTGCACGCGCGACATTGCACAGGGAGGCGAGACATGCCGCAGGATGCCGTGAAGATTGAGCCCTACAAGGGCCCGGCGGGCGGCTGGGGCTCGGCGCAATCCCTGCTGCAATCCATCCGGCGCGACGGCGCGGCGCAGGACGTGCTGCGGCTGCTGCCGCAGCAGAACAAGAAGGACGGCTTCGCCTGCGTCAGCTGCGCCTGGGCCAAGCCGGCCGAGCCGCACCCCTTCGAGTTCTGTGAGAACGGCGCCAAGGCCACCACCTGGGAGCTGACGGACCGCCGCGCCACGCCGGAGTTCTTCGCCCGGCACACCGTGGCGGAGCTGCGGCGCTGGAACGACCACGACCTCGAATACAGCGGCCGGCTGACCGAGCCGCTGCGCTACGACCCGGAAACGGACCGCTATGTCGCCACCTCCTGGCCCGAGGCCTTTCGCGCCATCGGCGCCGAGCTGAGGGGGCTGAGCCCGGAGGAGGTCATCTTCTACGCCTCCGGCCGCGCCTCGCTGGAGACGAGCTACATGTACCAGCTCTTCGCCCGGCTCCATGGCAGCAACCACCTGCCCGACAGCTCCAACATGTGCCACGAGACGACCAGCGTCGCCCTGCCGCAAAGCCTCGGCGTGCCGGTGGGCACGGTGCTGCTCGAGGATTTCGAGCACACCGACTGCATCCTCTCCTTTGGCCAGAACACCGGCACGAACAGCCCGCGCATGCTGCACCCGCTGCAGAAGGCGGCGAAGCGCAACGTGCCCATCATCGTCTTCAACCCGCTGCGCGAGCGCGGGCTGGAGCGTTTCGTCAATCCGCAGAACCCGGTGGAGATGGCCGGCAACGCCCTGGCCGGCCAGGACACGCGGCTGGACAGCCAGTACCACCAGCTCAAGGCCGGCGGCGACGGCGCGGCCATCATGGGGCTCTGCAAGGCGGTCATCGCCGCGGACGACAAGGCGCGCGCGGCCGGCCGGCGGCCCGTCATCGACCATGACTTCATCGCGCAGCACACGCATGGCTTCGAGAGCTTCGCCGAGAGCGCGCGGGCCATCGGGTGGTCCCTGATCGAGCAGCGCTCGGGCTTGTCGCGCGCGGCGCTGGAGGGCGCGGCAAACGTCTATTGCAACGCCCGCGCCGTCATCGCCAAGTTCGGCATGGGGCTGACGCAGCACCGCGACGGCGTGGAGACCGTGCGGCTGCTGATCAACCTGCTGCTCCTGCGCGGCAATATCGGCCGGCGCGGCGCCGGCATCCTGCCGGTGCGCGGCCATTCCAACGTGCAGGGCCAGCGCACCGTCGGCATCTCCGAGAAGCCGAAGCTCGTGCCGCTCGACCGGCTGGCGGAGCAGTACGGCTTCGAGCCGCCGCGCTGGGAGGGGTGGAGCACGGTGGATGCCTGCCAGGCCGTCATCGATGGCAAGGCGCGCGGCTTCATCGGCCTGGGCGGCAACTTCACCCGCGCCGTGCCGGACACGGAGCGCGTGGAGGCGGCCTGGCCCGGCCTGCAGCTGACCGTGCATGTGGCGACCAAGCTCAACCGCAGCCACCTGCTGCCGGGAAAGGTCAGCTACCTGCTGCCCTGCCTCGGGCGGCTCGAGATCGACCGGCAGGCCGGCGGCCCGCAGGCGGTGTCCATCGAGGACAGCACGGCCTGCATCCATGGCTCGCGCGGCAAGCGCGAGCCGGCGAGCCCGCATCTCCTGTCCGAGCCCCGCATCGTGGCCGAGATGGCCAAGGCCACCCTGCCCGCCAATCCGCGCCTCGACTGGGATGGCTGGGTGGCCGATTACGGCCGGGTGCGCGACGCGATCGAGGCGACCTACCCGAAGGACTTCAAGGATTTCAACAAGCGGCTCTTCGAGCCCGGCGGCTTCCCCCGCCCGCTCGGCGCGCGCGACCGGATCTGGGCCACCGACACCGGCAAGGCCAATTTCGTGACGCCCGGCACCGTCTCCAAGGCGCAGGACCCGCAGCCGGCGGACGTGCTGCAGCTCATCACCCTGCGCAGCAACGACCAGTTCAACACCACCGTCTATGGCTACCATGACCGCTTCCGGGGCGTGCAGGGCACCCGCATGGTGCTGTTCATGAACCGCGCCGACATGAAGCGGCTGGACCTCAAGGAGGGCGAACTGGTTTCGCTGGCCTGCGCCATCGAGGATGGCGTGACGCGGCGCCTGGGCGGCTTCCGCGTGACGCCCTATGGCGTGCCGGAAGGCTGCTGCGCCGCCTATTACCCCGAATGCAACCCGCTGATCCCGCTCAGCCACCACGCGGAAGGCAGCAAGGTGCCGGCGGCCAAGGCCGTGCCCATCCGCATTGACCGGGCCGCCGCGCCCCGCCCCTTCGGCGCGGTCTGACGCGCGGCTGAGGCCGCATGACCTCCAGCGCGGCCCTCAGCGTGGCTGGAGGATCGGTTCGAGCCGGGCGAAGGCCTCCGCCGCCGTGCTGCGCTCGTCAATGCCCTGGCCCAGCAGCGCCTCCAGCGCCGGGTGGCGGTCGATGGCGGCGTCCACCTCGGGGTCGCTGCCGCCGCGATAGGCGCCGAGGCGGATCATCTCCGCCATATCCGCATGGCAGGCCAGCAGGCGGCGGGCCTGGGCGAGCAGCGCGTTCTCCGCGGGTGTGTGGCAGCGGGGCAGCGAGCGGCTGACGGAGCGCAGGATGTCGATCGCCGGCCAGCGCCCCCGCTCGCCGATGCGGCGGTCCAGCACGATATGCCCGTCGAGGATGCCGCGCACGGCGTCCGCGATCGGCTCGTCATGGTCGTCGCCATCGACCAGCACGGTGAACACGGCGGTGATGTCGCCCTCTCCCTCCATCCCTGGCCCCGCGCGCTCCAGCAGGGCCGGCAGCTCGGTGAAGACGGAGGGGGTGAAGGAGCGCGCCGTCGCCGGCTCGCCCGCCGCCAGGCCGATCTCACGCTGCGCCTGCGCCAGGCGCGTGATGGAATCGAGCAGCAGGAAGACCTGCCTGCCGGCGGCGCGGAAATGCTCGGCCACCGCCAGCGTGGCCTGCGCGGCGCGCCGCCGCGCCAGGGCCGGCTGGTCCGAGGTGGAGACCACCACCACGGAGCGGCGCCGCCCCGCCTCGCCCAGCGCGTGGTCCAGGAACTCGCGCACCTCCCGCCCTCGCTCGCCAACCAGGCCCACGACGATGACATCGGCCTCCACGAAGCGGGCCAGCATCCCCATCAGCGTCGACTTCCCGACACCGGAGGCCGCGAAGACGCCCATGCGCTGGCCGCGGCAGAGGGGGGTGAAGATGTCGAGCGCGCGCAACCCCGTTTCCAGCCGCCCCCCCACCAGGCGGCGGCGCATGGCGGGAGGCGGCGGCTGGCGCAGCCGGACGCCCTGCCGGCCCTGCGGCAGGGCGCCCAGCCCGTCCAGCGGCCGGCCCAGGCTGTCGATCACCCGGCCCATCCAGGCCTCGCAGGGGTAGAGCTCCAGCGGCTCCTCCAGCCAGAGCCGCGCCCCGGGTCCCAGCCCCTCCGTGCCGCCCTCCGGCACCGCGATGGCCGTCCGGTCCTGGAAGGCCACGATCTCCCCGTGCAGGGCCTCACGGCCGGCGCGCTGCACACGGACGCGGTCGCCGACCGCCAGCGTCTCGCCCAGCCCCGTGGCCGAGAGTGCCGCGCCCCGCACGGCGGAGAGCGTGCCGAAGCGCTGCCAGCGCGGCAGCCGGGCCAGCTGCGCCGCCACGTCGCCCAGAGGTGAGACCACCGAAAGCCCCTTCCGCGAAAAATTCCTGGTTCCCGCCCCGGCCCATGCCGGGCGCGGCAAGTTTCCGGGAAAGAGTTATGCGAAAAATCTCGACAAGAGCAAGAGGCTGACGCTATTCGTCGGGCTCACGGCAAGAGGCGCTGCGATCCCATGCTCGACGGCATCGACGTCTTCCGCATCACCGGCGCCCGCATGCGGCATCTGGCGGAGCGGCAGAACATCCTGGCGCAGAACATCGCCAATGCCGACACGCCCCTCTACCGGGCGCGGGACGTGAAGCCCTTCCAGTTCAACAGCGCCCTGCTGCGCAGCCAGCCCGGCGCGCCCGCGCTGCAGCTGGCCTCGACCCGGCCCGGCCATATGGGCCGCGCCCGCGAGGGCGTGGCGGTCACCGCCGACCGCGCCGAGGGCTACAGCGAGGATCCGGACGGCAACACCGTCAATCTGGAGGAACAGATGGTCAAGCAGGCCGACGTGGCGAAAGCCTACGACCTGGCCACCCTGGTCTACCGGCGCGGCACCGCCCTGCTGCGCACCGCCGCCGGAGGCCGCTGATGATCCGCCTCAACCCCGTCTCCGGCGCCGGGCCGCTGACCCAGGCCATGGCCACCGCCGCCTCGGGCATGAGCACCCAGGCGCTGCGCATGCGCGTGGCGGCCGAGAACATCGCCAACGCCACCTCCACCGCCAGCGTGGCCGGCGGCGACCCCTACCGGCGCAAGCTCCTGACCTTCGGCCGGATGGTGGACCGCAGCACCGGCGCCGAGCTGGTGCGGATGGACAGCATCCGCGGTGACCAGCGCGACTTCCGCACCCGCTTCGACCCGGCCCATCCGGCGGCAGACGAGACCGGCTACGTCAAGCTGCCGAACGTCGACCCGCTGATCGAGCAGGCGGACCTGCGCGGCGCCGGGCGCAGCTACGAGGCCTCCATCAGCGTGATGCAGCAGGCCCGCGCGCTCTACGGCAAGACACTCGACATCCTGAGGGCGTAAACGCCATGACCACTCCCCTCGCGGCGATCCCGCCCGTCTCCGCCGCCCTCCGCGCCTATGGCGCCACCGGCGCGCCCGCATCCGATTTCGGCAGCATGGTGGGCGACGCGGCGCGCGCCTCGCTCGCCACGCTGCGCAAGGCCGAGGCCACCGCCGCGCGCGGCGTCGCCGGCACGGCGGATGTGCAGGAGGTGGTGCAGGCCGCCGCCGCCGCCGAGCTGACGGTGCAGACCCTGACGCAGCTGCGCGACAAGGTGGTCGGCGCCTACACGGACGTGCTGCGCATGGCGGTGTGAGCGCCGCCATGCCTCCTTCCGCCCGCCCGCTCGCCCGCCTGCCAGAATGGCCGGAGCCGCACGATGAATGAAGGCGATGTCGTCGAGGTGCTGCGCAGCGGCTTCTACGCCACCATGCTGGTGGCGGGGCCGCCCCTGCTGGCCGCCCTGTTCACGGGCGTCGCCGTTTCCGTGCTGCAGGCGCTGACGCAGATCCAGGAGATGACGCTCTCCTACGTGCCGAAGATCGTGGTGACGCTGGTGGCGACCATGCTGTCCCTGCCCTTCGGCTTCGCCGCGCTGCGCTCCTATACCGAGGAGATCGCGCAAATGATCGTCGGGCTCTGATCCATGGCGGTGCTGCGCAGGCTGCGGGACAGCCTTGGCCACCAGGACATGCTGTTCGCCGCGGCCATGGTGCTGCTGCTGGCGGTGCTGGTGCTGCCGATGCCGAGCTGGCTGGTCGATCTCGGCCTGGCCACCTCCATCACCCTGTCCGTGCTGATCCTGATGGTCGCCATCTGGATCGAGCGGCCGCTCGACTTCTCGGTCTTCCCCACCGTGCTGCTGGTGGCCACGCTGCTGCGGCTGGCGCTGAACCTGGCCACCACGCGGCTGATCCTGGCCGACGGGCATCGCGGTCTTGAGGCGGCGGGCAGCGTCATCCACGGCTTCGCCGTGTTCGTGGTGGGCGGCGACTTCGTCATCGGCGTCATCGTCTTCACCATCCTGATCATCGTCAACTTCATCGTCGTGACCAAGGGCGCCGGGCGCATCGCCGAGGTCGCGGCGCGCTTCAACCTCGACGCCATGCCCGGCAAGCAGATGGCGATCGACGCCGACCTTTCCGCCGGCACCATCGACGATGCCGAGGCCAAGCGCCGGCGCAAGGAGCTGGAAGACGAGAACTCCTTCTTCGGCGCCATGGACGGCGCCTCCAAATTCGTCCGCGGCGATGCCGTGGCGGCCATCATCATCACCATCATCAACGTGCTGGGCGGCATCGTCGTTGGCACGCTGCGGCACGGCATGCCGCTCCAGGGCGCGGCCGGAACCTATGTGACGCTGGCGGTGGGCGACGGGATCGTCAGCCAGATCCCGGGGCTGATCGTCTCGGTGGGCGCCGGCATGCTGGTCTCCAAGGGCAGCGTGCGCGGCTCGACCGACAAGGCCTTCATCGCCCAGCTCGGCGCCCAGCCCAAGCCGCTCTACCTGGCGGCGGGCCTGTCCGGCCTGTTCGCCGTGCTGCCTGGCCTGCCCTTCCTGCCCTTCGTGGCGCTCGGGCTGGTGGCGGCGGGGGGCGGCTGGCTGGCGCAGAGCAGCCTGCGCCGCGCTGCCGCCGCGGCCGGGAACGGCCCCGCGGCAGCCGAGGCGGCGCCGCGCGAGGAAAGCCTGTCCGAGCTGATCCGCGTCGATGACGTGCGGCTCGAGCTCGGCATGGGCCTGGTCTCGCTGACCGCCGGGCGGCAGGGCGGGCTGTCCGACAAGATCAAGAAGCTGCGCCGCGCCTTCGGGCTGGAATACGGCTTCGTGCTGCCCGCCGTGCGCATCAAGGACAACATGGATCTCGCATCCGGCGAATACTCCATCCAGGTGCAGGGCGTGGAGGTGGCGCGCGAGACGCTGATGCTGGGCCGCCTGCTGGCCTTCGCCCCCGGCGGGCAGGAGGTCACCATCCCCGGCATCGACACGCAGGAACCCTCCTTCCACATCCGCGCGCGCTGGATCGAGCCGGCGCTGCGCGAGGCGGCGATGGCGCAGGGCCTCACGGTGGTGGATGTGGAGACGGTGCTGACCACCCACATGTCCGAGGTGCTGAAGGGCTACATGTCCCAGCTCCAGGGCTATGCCGCCACGCAGAAGCTGCTGGACGGCCTGGAGAAGGAACACCAGCGCCTGGTGGCCGACCTGATCCCCGTCACCCTGCCGCTGGCCACGGTGCAGAAGGTGCTCGCCACCCTGCTCCTGGAGCGCATCTCGATCCGCAACCTGCCGCTGATCCTGGAGGCGCTGCACGAGGGGGCGGGCTTCACCCGCAACGTTTCGCTGCTGACCGAGCATGTCCGCCAGCGCCTCTCGCTGCAGATCTGCCGCGGGCTGGCGCAGGATGACGGCTACATCACCGCCCTGCTGCTCTCGCCGGAATGGGAAAGGGAGGTGGGCGGCGCCATTGTCGAGGAAGGCGACCAGCGCAGCTTCGCCATGGCGCCCTCCAAGGTGCAGGAGCTGGTCGGCGCCACGCGCGCCCGCATCGCCGAGGCCGCCGCCAAGGGGGACTGGCCCGCGGTTCTGACGTCCGCAGCCGCCCGCCCCTTCGTGCGGCACCTGGTGGAGCGCATCAACCCCACCATCGCCGTCATCTCCCACGCCGAGGTGCACCAGCGGGCCAAGCTCCGCACCGTGGGCCAGATCTGAGCCGGCGCGCATGGAAGCGGCGCTGACGCTGGAGCAGTGGCTGGGCGCCGAGCTTTACCGCCTGCTGCTGGTGTTCTGCCGGGTCTCCACCGCCTTCATGCTGCTGCCCGGCCTCGGCGAGGCGCAGGTCTCGGTGCGGGTCCGCGTCCCGGCGGGGCTGCTGGTGGCCTATTGCATCGCCCCGCTGGCGGGGCCGGCGCCGGCCATGCCCGGCATCTGGGCCGCCGCCGCCGCCGTGGCGCTGGAGGTGGCGAGCGGCGCCTTTCTCGGCACCCTGTCGCGCCTGCTGCTTTCGGCGGTGCAGGTGGCGGGGCAGATCATCGGGCAGAGCATCGGCATCAGCAACGCCTTCGTCTTCGGCGTGGGCCCGGACAGCTCCGCCGTGCTGGGCGCCACCCTCTACGCCGCCTGCCTGGTGGCGCTGTTCGCGGTGGACGGGCACCATCTGGGCCTGCGCGCCCTGGCCGACAGCTATGCGCTCGTGCCGCTCGGCATGCCGCTGCCAAGCGCCGCCGCGGCCCGCTCCGCGAGCGAGGGCATGGCGGCCGCGTTCCGCCTGGCCATGCAGCTTTCCATGCCGTTCCTGATCCTGTCGGTCCTGTTCAACGTGGCGCTGGCCGGCATCAACCGCGCCCTGCCGGCCATGCCGGTCTTCATGATCGGGGCGCCGGCGCTGCTCATGGTGGGGCTGCACCTGCTGGAAGTGACGGCGCCCTCGCTGGTGTCCGAGATCATCGCCGCCTATGGCGCCGCCATCGCGCTGAGGCCCTGAGCGCCATGGCGGAGGAAAGCGGCCAGGAGAAAACCCTCGAAGCCTCCCACCGCAAGCTGCAGCAGGCGCGCGAGCGGGGCGACCTGCCCATGTCGCGGGAAGGGTCGAGCTTCGGCATCTATGCGGCGATGCTGCTCCTGCTGTGGCTGGCGGGAAGCATGGTGGGGGGGCGCGTGGGCGATCTGCTGCTGCCGCTGGTCGAGCAGCCCGAGGCCTTCCTGCTGCTGAACGAGGAAGGCCTCCGGCAGGCGGGCGCCTCGCTGGCCCAGGCGCTGGCGCTGGCCCTGCTGCCGGTGTTCGGCCTTCTCGTGGCGGGCAGCCTGCTGCCCCACCTCCTCCAGAACACCGTGGTTCTCGCGCCCGAGCGGCTGCGGGTGAAGCTCTCCAACATCTCGCCCCTGGCCGGGATGCGGCGGATCTTCGGCCTCAAGGCGTTGTTCGAGTTCGGCAAGAACCTGCTGAAGGCCCTGGCCGTGGCGGCCGCCTGCTGGCTCGTCGGCGTGCCGCTCTACGAGCAGAGCGCGGCGCTGGCCGGCCTTGATCCGGCGGCCTTCCCCACCCTGGCCGGCGAGGCCCTCGCCACCATCCTCTTCGCCGTCACCGCCGTCTCGCTGGTGGTGGCGGCGATCGACATCAGCTTCCAGCGCTTCGAGTACCACCGCCGGCAGCGCATGACGATCCAGGAGATGCGGGAGGAGCTGCGCTCGACGGATGGCGACCCGCATGTGAAGGCCGCGCAGAAGAAGAGGAGGCGGCAGGTTTCCCAGCGCCAGATGCTGGCGGACGTGCCCCGCTCCACCGTGGTCATCACCAACCCCACCCACTTCGCGGTGGCCCTGCGCTACGAGCGGGGCCAGGATGACGCGCCGGTCTGCCTGGCCAAGGGCACCGACCGGCTGGCCCTGCGGATCCGCGAGCAGGCGCGGGCCGCGGGCGTTCCGGTGATGGAGGACCGGCCGCTGGCGCGCGCGCTGCACGCCTCGGTGGAGGTGGGGCAGATCATCCCGCCTGACCATTTCGAGGCGGTGGCCAAGGTCATCGGCATCGTCTGGGCGCAGAAGGGGCTGCGGCCCGCCTCCCCCAGGCAGGGCCAGGGAAGCCGGGATCAGACGTCGCAAAAATGAGATTAGTCTGTTGACCTGGGATTTTGCGGGTGCGAAACAGGGAGCCGTCCAATGCACGAGGTCGTGGATGTCCCCTTATTCTCGCCGCTCCCTGATGGGCGGGCTGGTGGCCGCGGCGCTGGTCCCGGCCGTGCTGGCGCCCCCCCGTTCCGCCCGGGCCGCCGAAGCGGCCAAGAAGGAATTCGAATACGTCACGCTGGGCGACTTCACGGTGAACCTGCCGGCACAGAACCGGCGCATGTCCTATGTCGTCGTCTCGGTCACGCTGGAGACGCAGGCGGCCCAGAGCCAGAACTTCCGGGATCTTTCGCCCCGGCTGAAGCAGGCGGTGCTGCAGCGCCTGATGGCCATGTCGGAACGCCAGGAGCTGCGCCCGGGGCACACCGACCCCGCCCGGCTGCGCGATAAGCTGTTCGACAGCCTCGCGCGCATTCAGGAGGAAGGGCTCAAGGACGTGGTGATCACCCGCCTCATCCACAGCTGAGGACCGGCGGCGGTTGAGGACTGGCGGCCGCTGGGGCTGGCGGCCTGGGATTGGCGGCCTGGGGTTGGCGGCCCTGCCCGGGCACAGGGCCGCACAGGCCGCCTCAGACGCCGAGGCGCGCGATGTCCGCGGCGCTGACGACGCCGCCATGGTCCAGCACCAGGTTCGTCTGGCCCTGGCTGTCGCGCCGGACCTCCGTGATCTTGCCCTTGCTGGTCACGGTGCCGGCCACCTGGCGGACGCCCTCGGCGTTCTCCCCCACCACGCGGACGGCGTAGCCCCCCGCCGCCAGGGCCACGCCGTTGCCGTCCCTGCCGTCGAAGGTCAGGGCCGTGCTGCCCGCCCCGGCGCTGATCCGCCGCACCACCTCGCCCGCGCCGTTCAGGATCTCGAGGCGCGTATTGGCCAGGTTCGTGGCCGGGATCTCGACCGTCACCGGCACGCTGGCGCCGGCTCCGGGCAGCACCAGGCGCGTCATCTCCGTCTGCACCGTCCTGCCGAGCAGTGCGGCGTTCTCCGCCAGGCTCTCGCCGCCCGCCAGCGAGGTGGCGATGCCTTGCAGCAGGCTGTTCGTCTTTGTCTGCTGCTCGACCTGCGAGAACTGCGCGAGCTGTGCCACGAACTGGGTCGGGTCGGTCGGCTCCAGCGGGTTCTGGAACTTCATCTGCGCCGTCAGCAGCGTCAGGAAGCGGTCGAAATCCGTGCTGGAGGAGCTGAGCCGGGCGGTGGGCGCGGGGGTGCCGCTGGCCGCGCCGGCGCTGGCTGTCGCGGTCACGTTGGAAACACTGGCCATGCTGTGCACTCCGGATGGCGTGGGGGCGTCAGGCGACGATGTCGATCAGGCTGTCGGAGGGGACGCGGCGGGAAGCCTCGGCGGCGGGGGGGCCTTCCTCCTCGCCGGCAGCGGCGGCCATGGCCGGGGCCGGCTCGGGCTCGCGCGCTTCCCGCTCCGCCCAGGACAGGGAGCCGTGCTGCAGGTCGAGGCCATTGCCGCCCAGTTGCAGCCCGGCCTGCTCCATCTGCTGCATCAGGCTATGGCGCTCCTGGCGCAGCGCCTCGAAGGTTTCGGCGCGCTCGGCCAGCATCACCACCTGCACCGTGCCCTCGCGGAAGGTGAGGCGCAGCTCGACCCGCCCGAGCTCCGGCGGCCGGAGATCGACCGCGATGGTGTCCACGCCCTGTTCGGCCGCCTCCCGGACACGCAGCACGATCTGCGGCGCCGCCTCGGCCGCCAGGCGGGGATGCGCCCCGGCCTGGACCAGCGCCCTTGGCGCGGCGGGATCCGGAGCCACGAGCGCCGGCGCCGGCAGGCCGCCGCCCGCGGCGAGAAGAACAGGCTCCGGACGCGCCGCCGCCTCGGGTGTGGAGGAAAGACGTGGGTCCGGCACCGGAACGCGGCGATGCGGCAGCTCTCCCTCCACCTTTGTCGGGCCGTGAAGCGGCGCCATGCCTTCCTCCGGCGGCGCCAGCCGGAGTGGGTCGATGCTGTCCGCCACAATGGCCGGCAAGGCCACGGCTTCAGGAGGGGGAGCGGCTCCGGCTGCCGCGGGCGGCGCTGCCGGCGTGGCGAGCCCCGGCGGGCCGGCCTCCCCGGACGGGCGGCGAGGCTGCGGCCGCGCGGTGTTCGCAAGCGGAGCGGGCCTGGCTTCCCCCGTGGCGGGCAGGATCGGCGCGGCCGCCGGAGGCTCCGCCCCGATGGTCGGCAGGGCGCTGGCGCCGACGTCCGGGAACAGGGCAAGGGCCGGTGAAGGTCCGTCCGTCACCGGGCGCGGAGCGGAAGCGGCCGGCATGGCCGCTGTGCCGGGCACGATGGCCAGCGCGGCCCTGACGGGCTCCGCCGATGCGCCGGGCTGGGCATCGGCCTCGGCATCGACATTGGCATCAGCATCAGCATCAGCATTGGCACCGAGGGACGCATCTGGCGCCGCGGCCTCATCCGGAAGGGGTGCCGCATCCGCCGCAGCAGGCACCAGCGATGGGGCGGGCGCTTCGCCCGGAGGGGGTATCGCGGCCGCTTCGGGCGGCGTCTCGGCCGACCATTCCGCGAGGCCGGGGCCGCCAGCCGGCACAGGGGCGGGCGCCAGGGCGAGCGCAGGAGCGGGCGCAGGGGCGGGCAGGGCCGGCCCGCAGGGCGGCAATGGCGTGGCAAGATCGGGAAGCGGGTCAGCGTCCGCCTGTGGCGGCGCCATGGCCATGCTTTGCCGCAGGGCCAGCAAATGGCCCGCTTCCTCGGCGGCCGCGGCCAGGGCCTCCCAGGGCATCGCCTGGTCCTGCAGGGCGGGTGCGTCCGTGCCTGGCCGGTTCGCTGGCGGAACAGGGGCGGCCAGGGCGGCGGGGGCGAAGGCCGGGGCGGTGCCCTGCCCCGCCAGCAGCACCGCGAAGGCCGCCGGATCGACAGCCGGCACCATCGCGGCCGGCATGCCCTTGCCGGGGCGCCCGGCCGGTGTCGGCGCGGCTTGCAGGAGGGGCTCGCCACCCGGAGGAATGGCCATGGAATTCTTCCTGTCCTGCGCCTCTGTCGGGCTCCGGCGTCGCGGAGCGCGGGAGGCGCGGTAAAACGTCCGCGGAGGCTCAGCCGAACAGGTCGTCCACCGCGCTCTGGCCAAGCCCGCCCTGTGCCGCCGTGCTTGGGCCATTCAGCAGGTGGGCATCGGGGCGTGAGGGGGCGGCCCTCAACAGGGTGCCGCCTTCCTCCGGGCCGATGCCGAGCAGGGCGACCAGCGCGGCGACCCGCGCCTCGACCTGCCGCAGGGTCGAGAGCACCTTGCGCACGCGCTGGCCGGTCAGGTCCTGGAAGGCGCAGGCCAGCACGATCGCGGTCGCGGCCTCGTCCACTTCCGCCAGGTCCGCCGTGGTGTCGGCGGAGGTGCCGGCATGCAGGCGCGCGGCCGCGGCCTGCGCGCGCTCGGCCTGGCGCAGGATCTCGAGCGCGGCGCCCTCGGTGTCGCCGATCACCGCGTCCAGCGTGTCGCCCAGCTCGCCCGACGGTGGCGAGAGGCCCACCACCTCGGCCCGCGTCTCGGCCAGCAGCTTCGACATGGCCTGCATCTCGCCGAAGGCCTGCCGCAGCCTCTCATCGGCGCCATCCTCACCGATCCCGTCTTCACCGGCCCCGTCCAGCCTCCTGCCGTCGAGCCCCAGCAGCCGCTCGACCTCCGAGGAGATGGCCGCCGCCTGCCCGGCGATGCGGGCCAGGCCGGACTGGAGCGTTGGCGTCGCCCGCACCTTGGGGTGCTCAGCCAACCACGGAAGCGATTTTCGCCTTCAGCGTTTCCGCCGTGAAAGGCTTCACGATGTACTGCGAGGCCCCCGCCTGTTTGGCGGCGATGACGTTCTCCGTCTTGCTCTCCGCCGTCACCATGATGAACGGCATCCTCGACAGGTTCGCGTCCCCCCGCACCTCCTTGAGCAGCTCAAGGCCCGTCATCGGCTCCATGTTCCAGTCGGAGATGACGAGGTCGTAGCGGGAGACCTTGATCTTCTCCAGCGCCTCGGCGCCGTTGCCGGCTTCCTCGACATCCTTGAAGCCGATCTGGTCCAGGAGATTTCGCACGATACGCCGCATCGTGGGATAGTCGTCGACCACCAGAATCTTCACGCGCCGGTCCCCCTTATGCGTCTCGCCGGCATCATCGCATTCTAGACGTTTTTCGCAAGACCTATTGGTGGCGTCCCGCCGGTTTCCCGCGCGCTCATGCCTCGAGCGCCATCTCCGCCACGGCGGGGGCGAGGCCATACCAGGCCGCATTGCCTTCGCCGCAGCCCGCCGGGTCGAAGCGCTGCGCCAAGCCCCAGGCCGGCACGGCGCACTGCACGGGCGCGCCACAGGCCCCGGCCAGCTGCCGCGCCAGGGCGATGCAGGCCGCGAAGCTCATGGAAGCCGGCAGGAGGGCGCAGCAATCCTCCGCGCCGCAGCGCATCTGCCGGTCCGCGCCCAGCTGCCAAAGGGGCTGGGGCGGCAGGGCCGCGTTCTCCGAAACCAGCTCCGCCGCCAGCCCCGCCGGCAGCGCCGTGCGGAGGAGGCGCAGGAAATTCTGCCGCGCGGCCGGCCGCCAGGCGCCCCCCCAATCCCCGCGGGCGATGCCCAGCATCGCCAGCGGCCGGGCCGCCTGGCCCATCGCCGCGGCGGCGCGTGGCCAGGAGCCGAGCGCCGCCAGCCCCGCCGGGGCGTGCCAGGGCGTGGCGAAGCAGGCTGGCAGCAGGCCGAGCTGGTCGGCCAGCAGGCTCGCCATGCAGTGGTCGCCATCGGTCCAGTGATCGACCAGGGCGAAGCGCAGCGAGTCGCTCACCTCGTTGCCGAGCAACTCGTCCAGATGCGCGAACAGGCCGGAGGACAGGAGCTGGTAGCGCTCATCGCCCTGCGGCGCGTCCCAGATCTCGCGCGGGACGCATCCGCCATCGGCCGGCAGGCTCTCGCCCGAGGCGCTGATGGCGAGCGCCAGGGGGGGCGGAGCGGGCCGCATCCGCCACATCACCGCGCCCCAGGCTGACCAGCGCAGCAGCGCCGGCCCCTGCCCCTGGCCGCAGGCCGGATGGAAAGGCGCGAGGGCCGCGGCATCGGGCACCAGCGTGGCGCACTGGGCGTGGCGGGCGGTCTCGCCGGCGGACACCAGGGCAAGCCCTTCCCGCCCATGCGCCACGTGCAGCACGCCCGGCAGCGCGGCCAGCGCCTCGCGCAAGGCGCCGGGATGCGGCAGCCACAGGGCGGAGGCCGGCTCGCAGAGCAACACCGCCTGGCCCTGGCGCAGCGCCAGGGAGCCACCGGGGATGACCATCAGCCCCGTCGCGCGGTCGGAAAGGGGGGGGATGCATTGCAGGCGCCGCACCGCCTCGCGCCGCTCCTCGGGCGAGGGCAGCTGGCGCAGCTGGGCGTCGAACCGGCGCAGAAGGGCCATGCCGGGCGGGCTGCCCAGATCGAGACCGGCGAGGTCCTGCAACGGCATGCCATACGATGGAACATAACCATTTGGTTTGTTCATCATCATATATTCGCCTTTAGGTTGCCTGCCCCTCAGCTAGCGCTCTCCTCCGTGTGGCGTCAATCCTTCTTGCCTGTCTCCCGGACCGGCAGGCGGCGGCAGGGAAATTATCGGTTTGTGAAGGGGCCGCATGGCACCACCCGGGGCGTGTGATCGCTTCAGGAGAAACCGAATGCAGATCAACCGTCGGAGCGCCAGCGAGGCCAGCCTGGTCCAGGACGGGCGCGAGCTTCTCGACCTGACGGCCGTGGAGGCGGGCGAGGCGGAGTTCGCGCAGTTGCTCGACCGGCTGGAGGCATGGCTGGCCATGGCCGGGGGCGCCCCGCGCATCGCCCTGGCCTATCGCGAGGGGCTGCTGGGGCAGGTCGAGGCCGACCTGCCGCTCCAGCTCCTGGTGGTGGAGGAGGATCCGCATGACGATCCTCCCCTGCGGCTGCTGCGCCGCTCCGTGCCGGCGGGCCCGGCGGCGCTGGAGGCCATGCTGGCCGTGACCGAGCGCCGCTTGCAGGCACAGCCGGGGCGGGCGCCATGAGCCGGCCAGAGCGGCAGGGCCGCCTGGAGCTCGACGCGCCGCTGCGCCGCCCCCTGCCCCGCCCGGATGCGGAGGCGCTCGTGGCGCTGCTGACGGGGCATGCGCTGGCCCGTCCCCCCGCGCACCCCCTGTTCTCGGTGCCCGAGGCGAGCGCGGTGCTGATGGGCGAGAGCCTCGACCACCTGACCCATGGCTCCCGCATCCTGCAGGAGGAGGACGGGCCGCGGCTCTGCGCCTCGGCGAGCCTGCCGGCACGGCCGGGGCTGATGGAGGCGGCGCTGGACTGGCTGGGCGGCCTGCTGCGGCTGGAGCCGGGAGAGGTGGCCGGCTTCACCGTGCCGGCGGGCAGCCACCGGCATGACGTGCGGCTCCTGGTGTGGGATGGCGGGCGGCTGCGCCCGCTCGGCGCCCTGCCCGACCTGCGGGCCGGCGCCCTGGAAGGCGGGTGCAGCATGGAGGCCTTCCGGCGCGCCGCCGGCCTGCCGGATGTGGGGGAGCCGCCCGGGGTGCTGCGGCCCGTCATGCGGCGCGTGGCCCTGGCGCAGCTGCGCCGTCAGGCCCTGCCCGTCTCGCAGGCGCTGCTCGACGGAGCCTTCGACGGACAGGTGCTGTTCCGGGCCTGGCTCGCCGCGGCCGCCGAAGCCGCGCAGGGCTTCACCACCGCCGCGCCGCCGCTCGCGCTGCATGTCGCCTGAGGGATCGGTCTTCATCCATGGCGGCAAACGCGAAATCTCTTGCGAAAAAACGCGGTGAGAGGTATCCCTGCCTTCCCCGCAGGAAGCGGGAATGGCTTCGCCGGGATATGCGAAAAACCTGGGAAGCGCCGGCAGAAGGCAGGCGTGCATGAGGCATGACAACACTCGGGCGGCGGCGGCGCAGGCTTCTCTCCGCCTGCGCGGCCGTTCCCATCCCTTTCTGACCCTGGAGGTGGCCGAGATGGACCCGGCCACCTTCGAGGAGGCGCTCGCGGCGAAGCTGAGCAGCACCGCCAGCTTCTTCCGCCATGCGCCGGTCCTGCTGGACCTGACGGCCCTGCCCGCCGGGGCGGCGCCGGAGATCCCCCGGCTGCTGGCCGTGATCCGCCGGCTGGGGCTGGTTCCGGCCGCCTTTCGCGCCCGCTGGCCGGAGATCGACCGCGCCGCCCTGGCGGCCGGGCTCGGGCGGATGCTGGAGCCCGAGGCCAGCCAGGATGTCGCCCTGCCCTGCGACCGCCGCCCCACCGTCATCGTCAGCGAGCCCGTGCGCTCGGGCCAGCGCATCTACGCGGCGGAGGCCGACCTGGTCGTGCTGCACTCCGTCTCGCCCGGGGCGCAGCTGCTGGCCGATGGCTGCATCCATGTCTATGGCGCGCTGCGCGGCTCGGCCAGCGCGGGGGTGGGGGACGACCCGCATGCCCGCGTCTTTGCGAAAATCATGGACCCGGAAATGCTCTCCATCGCCGGCCTCTGGCTCGGCGCCGAGGAGATTCCGGCCGAATGGGTGAGGCGGCCGGCCCAGCTGCGCATCGCCGATGGCTGGCTGCGCTTCGCCCCGCTTCCCTGACCCCGCCCTCGCCCGATCCCACGGCACCACACCGCACGACAACAGGGAGAACCCGATGTCCGCGACCGTCATCACCATCACCTCCGGCAAGGGCGGGGTCGGCAAGACGACCACCACCGCCGCCTTCGGCGCCGCCCTCGCCCTGCGCGGCAAGCGCGTCTGCCTGGTCGACTTCGATGTGGGCCTGCGCAACCTGGACCTGGTGCTCGGGATCGAGAAGCGGGTGGTCTACGACTTCCTGCACGTCGCCAACGGCCAGGCCAAGCTGCAGCAGGCGCTGATCCGCGACAAGCGGATCGAGAACCTCCACGTCCTGGCCACCTCCCAGACGCATGAGAAGGACGCGCTGACCCTCGAGGGCGTGAACCGCGTGATGGCCCAGCTGCGCGAGGAGTTCGACTACATCCTCTGCGACAGCCCCGCCGGCATCGAGCACGGCGCCATGATGGCGCTCTACCACGCCGACCATGCCATCGTCGTCTGCAACCCCGAGGTCAGCTCGATCCGCGATGCCGACCGCATCCTGGGCTTCATCTCCGCCAAGTCGCGGCGCGCGGAGGAGGGGCGCGAGCCGGTGCGCGAGCACCTGCTCGTCACCCGCTTCGACCAGGAGCGGGTGCGGAGCGGCGAGATGGTCGGGCTGGGCGACATCCAGGACATCCTCTCGGCCGAGCTGCTGGGCGTGGTGCCGGAAAGCAAGGCCGTGCTGAAGGCCTCGAATGCCGGCGTGCCGGCCAGCCTGGACGAGGAAACCGATGCCGGCCGCGCCTATCGCGATGCCGTGTCGCGCTTTCTGGGCGAGGTGCGCCAGCCCGTCCGCCTGCCCAGCATGGCGCCGGTGCGGCATGTGCTGGAAGCCAGCGCCGAGCCGCGCGGCTTCCTGCGCCGGCTGTTCCGGTTCGCCTGACACCCCGAGGAGACCGATGCCATGCCCCTGATCGCCCTGATCCAGCGCCGCCGCAACACGGCCGGCCTCGCCGCGGCGCGCCTGCGCAAGCAGGTGAGCGCCGACCGCATGGCGGTGCTGGGCGACGACATCACGCAACGCATTCAGGAGGCCTGCCTGCGGGAGATCCGCAAGCTGGCCCGCGGCGGCCATGTGCGCGTCAAGATCGGCACCTCGCCGGCGCTGGAGCTGCGCGAGATCGACATCGACCTGACGCCGGGGCGCTGAGGCGGCGCCATGCTGATCTCGGCTTCCCAGTGCCGCATGGCCCGCGCCGCCCTCGGCATGAGCATGCGCGAGCTCGCCATGGCGGCCGGCGTTTCCGTCAACACGCTGGGCCGCATCGAGGGGGATGGCAACGTCACCAGCCGCACCCTGGTCAGGGTGCAGGAGATCCTGGCACGCAGCGGCGTGGTGTTCCGGCGCGACGGCTCCGTCGGCATCGGCCAGCCGCCGCGGGAGGACCCCTAGGGCCTGCCGGCCAGGCCGGCCGGCCACGGTCAGGCCGCGCGGCGGCGGGAACCCGGCCTGGAGGCGCCTGGGGAGGCGCCTGGGGAGGCACCTAGGGAAGCGGCGGCATCGTGGAGGCCGGGGGCGGGAAGCGCCTCGGGAGCGGCCTCCACCTCGTCCTCCTCCAGCAGCGGCATGGCTTCCACCGGGACCAGGCTGGTGATGTTGGTGGTGGGGTAGAACGCCACCAGCCAGGACTTCAGCGCGGTCTGCCCGACCGGCTTCGGGAAGCCCTTGTCCAGCGCCCGCCGCGCCCGCGGATCGATCAGCGCGATGCCGTAGTCGGGCAGGCTGCGCCGGTGCGTGGCGTAGGCGTTGATCTCCGCCTTGAAGCGGCGCAGGTCCTGCGTGGTGCCCACCCGCGCCCGCAGCTTCGACAGCCCCATCCGGAAGCCGCCCGGCGGGCCGCTGCGGGCGATCTCGTAGAGGCGCTTGGCGACCGGCGGCAGCTCGAAGTAGCGCGGGCTGTAGGTCAGGAAGTGCTTGTCCTGCACGATCGCGCGGAAGAGCCAGGCGCAGAGGGTGAGCTCCACCGCCCGCATCTGCTTGGCCCCGTCCCGGCCGCGGCGGTAGAGGATCTTGTATTCGTCGAGCCAGCCGAAGCCGCGGTCCTCGCCTTCCCCGCCGGTTTCGATGTTGGTGCGGATGAAGGTGGATTTCAGCCGGGCGAGCGATTCCTCAAGCCTGTCATAGGCCGAGCCGCCGGGCGTGCTGCCGGTGGTGATGAAGAAATCATGCGCCGTGAAGGTGATGCGCGGCGAGGGCGCCTGTCCGCGGTTGATCTTGTCGGCGATCAGCGAGGCGGAATAGACCAGCAGCTCCTTGTCCCAGATCGAGGCGACGCCATGCTTGGTGCCGACGACCTCGATCCAGGTCTTGCCGTCGTCGTAGCGCGGCAGTTCGGTCTCCTTCTCCCGCCGCAGCGAGAAGAAGTTGTAGACCATGGTGTTCCGGTCGCCCTTGACCTTGCCCACCAGCGGGCTGTCGGTCTTGGAGAAGTCAAACGTCTGCTGCTCGTCCATGGCCCCAGCGCGTCCTGCTGCACCGTTGTGGACGAGCCGGCCGGGAGATGCCAGCGCTGGATGCGGGGCTGTCGGCGTCACGACGAGTCTTTTCCCGCCCCTCCTCGTCGTGACGCCGACAGGCGGGGCATGGGGCAGGCCGGACAGGCGGACAGAGTTATCCACAGCCCCTCACTCGTCGTGACGCCGACACCCTGCACCGCACTCGTCGTGACGCCGACATATCCTCGTCGTGACGCCGACATATCCTCGTCGTGACGCCGACACATCCTCGTCGTGACGCCGACGCATCCTCGTCGTGACGCCGACGCGAACAGGGAGCAAGTCCATGAAATCAAAGCCTGAATCCGGCCCCATAACTGTATAACTCTTTGACTCTTTGACTCTTGAAACACTTCTAAAAGGTCTGGCGGAGAAAACGCCCGTCCAGCCGGGAAAGCAGGATGCGGCCAAGTTCGGGAAAGCCCTGAAAAGGGCCATGAGAAGCGGAGACCAGAAGCCGCTTTCCGCAAGTGTCGGCGTAATGACGAGTCTGATCGCGCTATCAAGCGCTAAATCAACTCTGGGTTGATAAACAGCAACTCAATTCAAAATCTCGAGTTGATTCCTGGTGTAGCCAGGAAATTGCGGTCGTCGCGACACCGACAGGCCGAGGGTCTTTTCCATCAGGCAGGTCCAAAGCGCGGAGCCTCCTGCGTTCTTCTGAAAACAAGACCCGCAGCAACAACAGGATCGTCCAGGACGTTCCGGGGTGGAATTTATGCGAAAAACGTTGGAAGACGGGGCGCCATGGCCTAAAAGGTCAGGCGCGGCGGCAAAGCCGTGAGACAGGACGGGAGAACCCCATGCTTGATGGACGCCTGCTTGGCCCGCTCTTGCTTGCAACGGGCAGCACCGGGCTGCTGATGCCGGATCTTCCCCTCGGCTGGCTGGCGCCTCAGGATACCGCGCTGATCGGCCTCGCCCTCATCAGCCTGGGCGCCGGCCTTGCGCTGGCCGGCTGGCGGTCTGATCTCGCCGACGCCTCCTTCCAGGGCTATGCTGCGCTGCGTCAGATGATCCGGGGCGCGAGGCCTGGAGGGCCTGCCCGCCGGATGAAGATCCGCATACGGTGCGCGCGCTGACAGCAGCAATCCCCGGCAGCCACGGGCCCACACCCCGCGAGGCCTGTCGCGCAGACCAAAATGGAAGGACTACAGCATGAACGATCCCCTCAACGGCCGCGAGATCTGGGTGGTCTGGGGCGGGATTTTCCGTGACACCAGCTTCGCGGAACTGGAGGAGGGCACCGAGGAGCTGCACGGCCCCTTCCACAGCCTGGAAGCGGCCGAGAAGGTCTGGCTCGAGCGGATGCGCCGCATGGTGGACATCGCCTCGCACCGCCTCTTCGTGCTGCGCGCCCAGGCCGTGCCGGCCGGGCGGTGAGGCGCGGCCTTCTGGCCCGCCCGCACGCGCCGGCCGGAATGCCGGCCGGCGCGTGGCTGCGGCTCCGCTCCGCCATGGCGTGGCTGTTCGGCCTGTTCCGCATCGGTCCTGCCGCCCGGCTCCGGCGGGACCGCCGCGACCAGGCCCAGGAACGCCTGCTGGATGGCATGGCGGAGCGGATCGCGGTGCTGGAGATCGCCCTGCTGCGCGAACAACGCCAGACGCGGCATCAGGCGCTGCGGGCGGGGGAGGCGGAGGAGATGATCATCCGCCTGCAATCAACCCTCGACCGGCTGCGGCGCGAAGGGCGCGAGCCGGGGCGGGAAAGCGGGATCGGCGTTCCCGCGCATCTATTCGCGAAACACGCGCGCTAGGCGGGCCGCCCGCTCGGAGGGGGTGAGCCGCTGGGTTTCCGCAGAGCGCGCGGAAGGTTGCGCGGCGGCTTCCAGGCTCCGCCACATCGCCACCCCGCAGAGCGCGAGAAGTGCCACAAGGATCAGGGCAAGAACGGTCCGGGGCATGGCGGTCGCCTGAAGCTGGGCGCCGTCCTGGCGGGGAAGCCGAAGCCGGTCAGGGCATTAAGCTTTTATCAATAATTGCCTAATTCCACAAATTGAGGCTCCAGTCACCGCTGCTGCGGCCCATTCGCGGGTAACATCGCGGCGAGGCGGGCGGGAGCGTCCCCGCTCTCCGGATCATGCGGGATTCCTGCCGATGCCCCTGCCCTCCACGCCGCGCTTCGTCGCGCCGCATTTCATCGAGACCGAGGGCTGCTCGGACATGGCGGGCCCGGTCCAGCGCGCCTGCGCCTTCACCACGGCGGTGCCGGGCTGGCCCCGCAACGCCGGAGGCGCGAGCCACCACCACCGCTGCACCCTGTTTTCCGGCACGGGCCGCTGGAAGGAAGGCGAGCCCATGCGCTGGCGCACGGAAAGCTGGCCGCTTTCCAGCCGCGGGCCGGGCGGCCTGTTGCCGCCGGCCGCCGAGCCGCTGGTCATGGAGGGGCAGGCGCCGGGGCTGATGCAGGCCATCGCCCTGGCCCTGGGCGCCGCCTACAACCCGCCCTTCGCCACGGAAGGCGGAGCGGAGCCGGTGCGCTGCGTGGCGCCGGCTTTTGTGGAGATGCGCCGGGAGGCGGGCCTGCCGCGCATCTGGGCGTGCAGCCACCTGAACACCCTGGAGCCGTCCTCCGCGGCGCAGCCCTGGACCCATCTGCAGACGATCTTCATCCGGGAATGGCCGGGGCGGGAGGCGCGGGCCAGGTTCCAGTGCGAGCTGGAGAGCCTGCCCTTCGGCACCGTGATCCCGGCCCAGGCCGTGGCGGCGCCGCGGGCGCCGCGCTGGTGGGCCGCCACGCTGGAGGAGGCCATGGGCGGAGCGCTGGAGGCGCTCTACGGCACCGCGCCGGCGGCGCACCGCCTGAAGCCGGGCCTGGGCGGGCGCGGCAAGGGCGCGGCCTGAGGGCCATCCCCGGCCTGGCGGGGCGGGGCCTTCAGCCCGTGGCGGCGCCCAGCAGCTCCGCCGGCAGCGGGGTTCCCAGGGCGGGGCGGTAGCCGCGCCGCAATTTCTGCCGCGCCAGGCGCTGCCCCGCCGCCTGCGCGTCCTCGGGACTCGCGTAAAGGTCGCGGCGGACCTGTCCCGCCGCCCCGTGCCGGCCCCATTCCCGCACCACGCACCACCCGCCCAGCAGATCGGCGGAGACGTAGAGCCGGTAGAAGCGGTTCATGTTGCGCGTCGGATCTTGGCGATGCAGCCAGAGGCTCAGCATGCGGGCGACACATCCGTCCGGAAACTTCCCCTGAATCTGCCCGGGCGCGCGGCCTGGCTGCAAGCGTGGCCGTTTTCCGTCGCTCTGCGTCAACCGATCCTTGGGAGGTTGACGACCCGGGGGGCCTCTGCCAGTCTCCGCAAAGCCCGGCCGTGTTCTGACGTCAGAACACGGCGCAAAAGGAAGGGGAGGCCGCACTGTGGAAGGCGGCACGCTGAAGGCCCTGCGGCTCGGGCTGCGGCTCAGCCAGACGGAGTTCAAGGACGCGCTCAACCGCGCGCTGGAGCGCAGCTACGACAAGCCGCGCATCTCGCGCTGGGAGAACGGCCGGGAGCCGATCCCCGAGGAGGTGGGCCGCGCCGCCGCCGCCCTCGCTTCCGGCCAGCCGCGCCATGCCCGCACCCTGGTGCTGGCCAACCAGAAGGGCGGCGTGGGCAAGACGACCTCCGCGCTCAACCTGGCCTGCGGCATGGCCCGGCAGGGCGCGCGGGTGCTGCTGGTGGATCTCGACCCGCAGGCCACCGCCACGGTCGCGCTGATGACGGGCCACAGCGTCGAGGCCTACCGGCAGGGGCGCACCATGGCGCAGGTCCTGTTGCGGGACCGCCCCCTGGCGGAAGCCATCTTCCGGCACGACGACCCGCTGCTGGGCGGGCGGGCGGGCTTCGACCTGGCGCCGAGCCATATCGACCTCGCCGAGACGGATGGCCGGCGCGAGCCCGGCTTCGACGCCGCGCTGCGGGAGGCGCTGGAGCCGGTGCGCGGCGCCTATGACGCCATCATCCTGGATGCGCCGCCGAACCTCGGCACGCTGACCGTCATGGGGCTGGCGGCGGCGGATTGCGTCATCATCCCCGTGCGGACCGAGCCCTATGACAGCATGGGGGTGGGGCTGATCCTGGCCACCATCGGCAAGGTGCAGCGCCGCCTGAACCCTTCCCTGCGGCTGGCGGGGATCCTGCCCACGCAGTTCGGCGCCCGCAAATCGGTCGATCGCGAGGTGCTGGAGCAGCTCATCGGCGTGATGGAGGGCAAGGCGCCCGTGCTGGAAGCTGTGCCGGCCAGCGCCGTGTTCGGCCATGCCGCCCGCAACGGCCGCATCGCCCTGGAGGCCTCGCCCGGCGCCGCGGCGGCCGCAGTGTATGCGCGGCTCGCCGCCGCCCTGGCGGCAGGCGCGCCCCTGCCGGTCATGCCGCGCGAGGCCGTGGCGGAGGAGGGCTCCGGCCCATGAGCCCGCGGCGCAGGCCCGCCTCCCCCATGCTGGGCGCCGCCATGTCGGTGATCGGCGCGGCCACCGATGGGCTGGTGACCCAGGACAGCCGCTTCCGCCATTCCTTCGAGGCGCCGCTCGACCGGATCCGCCCCGATCCCGACCAGCCCCGGAAGCGTTTCGACGAGGCGGAGATCGCCGCGCTGGCCGCGACCATGGCGGCGGAGGGCCAGCTGCAGCCCGTTCTGCTGCGGCAGGACCCGGAGCGCCGTGGCGGCTGGATCATCGTGGCCGGCGAGCGGCGCTGGCGGGCGGCGCGGCGCAATGGCTGGCCCAGCCTGCTGGCGATCGCGCATGAGGGCGATGCCGAGCTGGCCGCGCTGCTGGAGAACCTCCAGCGCGTCGATCTGGCGCCGGTGGAGGAGGCGCGCGCGCTGAAGCGCCTGCTGGCGCGGCGCGGCATCAACCAGGGGCGGGCGGCCGAGATGCTGGGCCGGAGCCCCGCCGAGATCAGCGCCACGCTGCGGCTGCTGACCCTGCCGGAGGACTTCCTGGCCGAGGCCCCTGCTGTTCCGCGCAACGTGCTGGTGGAACTGGCGCGGCTGGAGGATGGCCCGGTGCGGGAGCGGCTGATCCGGCTGGCGCGGGCGGGGGAGCTGACCGTGCGGGCCATCCGGGCCGCGCGTCCGGCGCGGGCCGCGCCTTCCCCTTCCCCTTCCCCTTCCCCTTCCGCGCCGGCGGGCCTGCCTGCCGCCCTGTTGCGGGAATGGCGCGCCGGGCTGGAGCGGCGCCGGGCGGCGGGGCTTCCGCTGAGCCCGGCGGAGCGGCGGGAGCTGCGTGCGCTGCAGCGCCAGCTTGCGGCGCTGCTCGCCCTGCCCGGGGAATAAGGGCCGGGAGCGGCATGGCCTCTCCTGTTCGGGGATGGCGGCGCCAGGGTTTTGAGCCTCCCGATGCCCTGGCGCCGCCCCCTGTCCTTCACGATTGCCGCCGGTGAAGGAAGGCGTGCCGGCGGCCCGCCCGGCATGGGACTGGGGCGGGCCGCCGGAAGGGATCAGAAGCCGCGGAAGAGCGTCTGCACCAGGGTGGACTGGTTCTGCGTGGTGATCGAGAGCAGCTGGGTGGCCAACTGCTGCTGGGTCTGCAGGGCCGTCAGGCGCGCCGAGGCCTCGTCCATGTCGGTGTCGACCAGGTTGGAGATGGCAGAGCCCAGATTGTCGTTGAGCGCCTGGATCAGGCTGGTCCGGGTGTCGATCCTGTTCGCGGCCGAGCCATAATAGACGGCCAGGGACTTGGTCTCGTTGATGGCGGCGTCGATGGCGATGCCGAGGTCTGTGGCACTGGTAGAGCCGGCGCCGCTTGCGAACAGGTCGCCAAGAGCATCATAGGCGGTGCCCGTAGCGACGTTGTTGGAGGCGACAGACAAGGTGATGGCCGTGCCATTGTTGTAGCCAACCGTGAAGCTGGCTGCCGTGCCTGACGTCAGCAGGTTCGTCCCACGAAAGGTGGCGCCGCTCAGCACACCTTCGAAGTTGTCGAAGGTCTGCTTGAGTTCGTCAAAATAGGTGGCGAAGGCTGTGCCGTTGGTGTGGTGCTGGGCAGCCGCAGACTTCATGTTCTGCAGGTCCGTCACGATCGCCTCCAGTGAGGAAGATGCGACGGCGACCGTCGAGGCGGCGACGCTCAGGCTCATCGCAGCCTCCTTGTTCATGGCGAGATCGGTTTTGAGGCTGTTCGCGAGCGACCAGATGGCGGCGTTGTCCTTGGCCGTGTTCACGCGCTTGCCGGTCGCGATCTGGCTTTGCAGCACCGAGACCTGCTTGTTCAGCGAGCGCAGGCTCTGCATCGAGGAAAGGGTGCCGACGGAGGGGGAGGAGACGGCGCTGAGCATGAAGGCTTTCCTTTGGCGGCAAAAGGGGAGGTTCGCGGCAGGTCATCTCATTTCTCAGAAAAGAGACGGTCCTGCTGAAAGCAATGGCCAGAGGAGTGTTCTGGCCGGTGCCTTTCCGGGTTTTGCCGGGGCGATCGTGCGGAATGCTTCGAGGTTCAGGCAGGCGACCATGGCGTTCATCGGTTGGCGCCGGGTCGTCCGTGTTCCTGGTCCTGTTGTCTTCCTGGGGTAACCTTGCCGCAGGGCAGCGGAAATCCCAACAAGAAAAATCTCTTTTTTGAGCCATTCCGAAGAAAATCGAGACGCCCCGCAGTGCAGTTGAGGCACCTCCCTCTTGCTGATCTTCAGTCTTCTTCAGGATTTGCCACTGGCCTTTGCGGCCGTGCCGGCGTCCTCCGGTTTCGCGCCGGCCAGGGCTCACCGCCTGTCAATAAACCCGCCCCTATCCTGAAAGCCGGATGAGGTGCCGGCTTCCCCGCCGCCCGCCTCAGCATGAGCCGTGGCCGGCCGCACCCCAGGCCCCGCGGCTGTCTTGATCAGGAAAGGGTCCAGCGCATGGCCAACCCCGCTGTGTTTCATCTCGTGAGGGGGCTTTTCGATCTGGCTCTGGAGCATCACGAGGCCGGGCGGCTGGCCGAGGCGGGCAGGCTGTACCGGAACGTGCTCCTGGCCGTGCCGGAGCATGGCGAGACGCTGCATCTGCTGGGTGTCGTGCACCGCCAGGTGGGCGAGCCCGGCCAGGCCGCCGGGCTGATCCGCGCGGCCATCGCCATCGAGCCGGATGTGGCGCTCTACCATGTCAATCTCGGCCTCGCCCTGCACGATCTCGGGCAGGGCGATGAGGCGGCCGCCTGTTGCCGCGAGGCCCTGCGCCTCGACCCGGAATGCACGGAAGCGCAGATCAATCTCGGCCTGCTGCTGCAGGAGCGGGGGGAGTTGCGGGAAGCGGAGGCCCTCTACCGGGTCGCGTCCCCATCGCGGGG
>NZ_PDNU01000038.1 GCF_002631185.1 Teichococcus rhizosphaerae
AGGATGACGTTGGCCTGGAGGTCTAACCGGCGCCGGCATCCCGGTCGTGGCGCCCTGGGCGCCATCCGATCAGGATGCCGGCTGCCGCTCGGGGCGGCGCGGCCGCCCGGCAAGCGCGGGAGGCTACGCGAACGCCACGGAAGGGAGGGCTAGTGGGCCAGTCCGCAGGCCGTGCTGCGCAGGGCGAAGGGAAGGGCGGTGGGGCAGAGCTGCCACAGCTTCTCATAGGCCATGATCAGCCCTTCCAGGGCGCGCGTGCGGAGCTGGCTCGGCGCCATGCTCTGCAATTCCAGTTCCAGGAGCTCGAGCAGCACAAGCCCGCAATAGGGATCGCCCTCGTCGCAGGCCTGGTGAAAGGCGTTCAGCAACTTGTTGGGCAAGCCGTCATGCTGCTTGATCTGAATCGCATCGTCCTTGATGCGGCGGAACTGGGAGGCCATCTCGGCGTCCTTCAATCACAAAGCTGTGATAAATACATACACCGTTCTTTAGGCCTTTGTTAAGGGATTCTTCGCTCTCGCGAAAATATTTTGGCAGAAGAACAAAAGCCCGAGCTCAAGCTTGCCCTGTGTCCATGGCCGCGCGGCTGGCCAAGGGCCGGGCTAACACGTTGCCGCCCCGCCATTCTTCCGAGCGCATGATGCCGCGGCGGGCGGCGGCGCGGCGCGTCTCGCCGCTGGCGCGGGGAAGATCGGGCAAGGGAGAGGCGGGCTCAGGCGTGACCGGCGGTGCCGGAAAGCAGCAGCGGGTCGATGCGCAGCTTGGCCAGGGCCTGGCGCCATTTCTCGTCCGGCGTGCCCTCGAACAGAAGCGCCTCGTCCGGCGTCACGTTCAGCCAGGCATTGCGCTGGATCTCGTCCTCCAGCTGGCCCGGGCCCCAGCCGGCATAGCCCAGCGCCAGCAGCCCCTGGCGCGGGCCGCCGCCGCCGGCGATGGCCTTGAGGATGTCGACGCTGGCCGTCAGGGCGAGATCGCCGGTCACCTTGAGGCTGCCTTCGCTCGACCAATCGGTGGTGTGCAGCACGAAGCCCCGGCCGCCCTCCACCGGGCCGCCGGCCAGCAGGCGGATCTGCCGCTGCGGCGGCAGCGGCTCCACCTCGAGCTGCTTGAGCAGTTCCTCGAAGCTGAGATTCTCCAGCGGCTTGTTCAGCACGATGCCCATGGCGCCATCGGCCGAATGCGCGCACAGGCAGATGACCGCGCGCGCGAAGCGCGGGTCCTGCATGCTGGGCATGGCCACCAGGAGCTGCCCGCCCAGATAGCCCGCCTGCAGGCCGCCCGCCCGGCCCCAGCCGGCTGCGGCGGAACGGGAAGCCCCTGGAATCTCAACCTCGCGTGCGCGTTTTGCCATGGTGTGGTGAAGATGGCGGCGGGGCGGGCCCCGCGCAAGCGGCGCGATGCCCAGGGCTCCGGCGGGGTGGAGGAAAGCTGGCCAGGGGCTCGGTTGACAGGGTGCGCGCCGGCGTGAAATGCCGGGGGCCCAACGAGGAGAACGGTCCGATGCCGATCCAAGCCGGCGAGTCGATTCCCGCCCTGACGCTGACCCAGGCCACCGTCGAGGGCCCGCGCGAGCTGACCACCGAGGCGCTGTTCGGCGGCAAGACCGTGGTGCTGTTCGGCGTGCCGGGCGCCTTCACCCCCACCTGCTCGGCCAAGCACATGCCGAGCTTCCTGCAGAACATCGACGCGCTGAAGGCCAAGGGCGTGGACACGGTCGCCTGCATGGCGGTCAACGACCCCTTCGTGATGCAGGCCTGGGCCAAGGACCAGCTCGTGGGCGACAAGGTGGTGATGCTGGCCGACGGCTCGGCGGCTTTCACCCGCGCGCTCGGGCTGGAGCTGGACCTGACGGCGCGCGGGCTTGGCGTGCGCTGCCAGCGTTTCGCGCTCATCGCCAGGGACGGCAAGGTGGCGCATGTCGCCGTCGAGCAGCCGGGCGCCTTCGAGGTGTCGGGCGGCGAGGCGATCCTCGCGGCGCTCTGAGCGGCGGAACCGGGCGCCGCGTGTCCGTGGCGCCCGCCATGGCCTGGCCTGGACCGCGCCACGCGGGCGCGGGGCGCCTCAGGCGGCCGCTTCCTGCAACCGGTTCTCGCGGCCGCGGAACCAGATCAGCGGCCGCGTGGCGCGCGCCGTCTCGGGCATGGCCAGCCATTCGCGGAACTCGTTCAGCACGCGCGCGGTGATGGGCGCCACGGGCAGCGCCAGCACCCCTTCCAGCAACAGCCAGTCCAGCCGCTCCAGCTCGCCCGACCCGGAAAGACTGCCTTCCGCCGCCTCGGCCGGCGCCACCAGGAAGCGGGCGTTGAAGCGGATCGGGCTGCGGGCGGGGGTCACGGCACGGCAGAGATAGTCCAGCCGGTCCAGCGTCGGCAGAGCACCGCCCAGGCGCAGCCCCGTCTCCTCCTCCAGCTCCCGCGCCGCGGCGATGGCGAGGGCGCGGGCCAGGCGCGGCGGCGCGCGGCGCTCCAGCGCGGCGCGGGTGTCGGCGCGCAGCTCGGTGGCGGCGGGGGCGGTGCGGTCGGCCAGGTCGACCCGGCCGCCGGGAAAGACCAGCCGGTTGGGCATGAAGCGGTGCCCGGCCGCGCGCAGGCCCATCAGCACCTCCACCGTGCCCCCGGCCGATTGCCGCCACAGGATCAGGCTGGCGGCGTGGCGGGGGTGCGCGGGGCGGGTGCTTGCGGGGTGGCCAGGGCCGGCAGGGCTGGGTGCGGCGGGGCTGGGCTCGTTGCTCATGGGCCTAGCGTGGCACTCCCGCGGCGCCCGGAAAAGAGGGATGCCGGGGAGGCCGGCCGCGAACCAGATGACGGCTTCTTGACAAGCCCCGGGGGCGAGCGCATCTGCCCGATACCGGACAAGACAGGTCCGCTTTCAGGAGAAGGTCCGCGTGTTGCGGCTGTCGAAACTGACCGATTACGCCGTGGTGGTGCTGGCCCGGCTGGAAGCGGAGGGCGGGGTGCAGACCGCGCCCTGCCTGGCCCTGGCCACCGGCATCGCCGAGCCGACCGTGGCCAAGGTGCTGAAGGCGCTGGGCCATGCGGGCCTGGTGGAGGGGCTGCGCGGCGCGCGGGGTGGCTACCGGCTGGAGCGCCCCTTGCGGGCCATTCCGCTGTCGGAGGTGATCTGCGCCATTGACGGCCCGATCGCGCTCACGGCCTGCGTCGACGGTGCCAGCGGCTGCTGCGAGGCGGAGACGGTCTGCCCCGTGCGCGGCCGCTGGGATCCGGTGAACGAGGCGATCCGCGCCGCGCTTTCCGCCATTTCCCTGGCCGAGCTGGCGGCCCCCCGCCCCGCCGCCGGCCGCAGGAAGCCCCCGCCGGCGCAGGCCGGCCCCGATTTCCCGCCGGCGCAGGCCGGCCCTGAATTCCCGCCGGCGCAGGCCGGCCTGAATGCTCCGCCGGCGCAGGCCGGCCTGAACGCTCCGCCGGCGCCGCCGGCCCGTCTGCCCGCCCATTCGCCCGCCGAGTAAGGGGTCAAGATCATGCCTGCCGTTTCCGAGACCATCGACGCCGTCGCCTCCGTCACACAGGGCACCTACAAGTACGGGTTCGAGACCGAGATCGACATGGAGTTCGCCCCCAAGGGGCTGAACGAGGACATCGTCCGCTTCATCTCGGCCAAGAAGAACGAGCCGGCCTGGCTGCTGGAATGGCGCCTGAAGGCTTTCGCCCTGTGGAAGACCATGGAGGAGCCGCGCTGGCCGGCGGTGAGCTACCCGCCCATCGACTACCAGGATGCCTACTACTACGCCGCGCCGAAGAAGAAGGTGGGGCCGAAGTCGCTCGACGAGGTCGATCCCGAGCTGCTGCGCACCTATGAGAAGCTCGGCATCCCGCTGAAGGAGCAGGCGATCCTGGCCGGCGTCGAGGGCGCGGGCGAGGTGCCGGCCGAGGGCGGCGAGGCGCGCATGCCGGTGGCGGTGGACGCGGTGTTCGACAGCGTCTCGGTGGCCACCTCCTACAAGGAGCGGCTGGCCAAGGAAGGCATCATCTTCTGCTCCATCTCCGAGGCGGTGCAGGAGCATCCCGAGCTGGTGCGCCAGTATCTCGGCTCCGTGGTGCCGCAGGGCGACAACTTCTTCGCCGCCCTGAACTCGGCGGTCTTCACCGATGGCAGCTTCGTCTACATCCCCAAGGGCGTGCGCTGCCCGATGGAGCTGTCCACCTATTTCCGCATCAACGCCAAGAGCACCGGCCAGTTCGAGCGCACGCTGATCATCGCCGAGGCGGGCAGCCATGTGAGCTACCTCGAGGGCTGCACGGCGCCGATGCGCGACGAGAACCAGCTCCACGCCGCCGTGGTCGAGCTGGTGGCGATGGACGACGCTACCATCAAGTACAGCACGGTGCAGAACTGGTACCCGGGCGACGCCGAGGGCCGGGGCGGCATCTACAACTTCGTCACCAAGCGCGGCGCCTGCCGCGGCGCGCGCTCCAAGATCTCCTGGACGCAGGTGGAGACGGGCTCCTCCATCACCTGGAAGTACCCCTCCTGCATCCTGCAGGGCGATGATTCGGTGGGCGAGTTCTATTCGGTCGCCATCACCAACAACCGCCAGCAGGCCGATACGGGCACCAAGATGTTCCATATCGGCCGGAACACGCGCTCCACCATCATCTCCAAGGGCATCAGCGCGGGGCATGGGCAGAACACCTATCGCGGCCTGGTGAAGATCAGCCCGAAGGCGTCCGGGGCGCGCAACTTCACCCAGTGCGACTCCTTGCTGATCGGCGACCAGTGCGGCGCGCACACCGTGCCCTACATCGAGAACCGCTGCATGACGGCCAAGGTGGAGCACGAGGCGACCACCAGCCGCATCGCCGAGGACCAGCTCTTCTACTGCCGCCAGCGCGGCCTGTCGGAGGAGGACGCGGTCGGGCTCATCGTCAACGGCTTCTGCCGCGAGGTGCTGAAGGAGCTGCCGATGGAGTTCGCGGTGGAGGCGCAGAAGCTGCTGCAGATCAGCCTCGAGGGCTCGGTGGGCTGAGGCCCGCCACAGGAACCGGGCGCCAGGCGCCAAGCGGGATTGTTCGGGCGGCCCCCCACCGCCCGCAAAGGACGGAACTGAGAAGACGATGTTGAAGATCGAAGGTCTGACCGCCGAAATCGACGGCAAGGAGATCCTGAAGGGGATCGACCTGGAGGTGCCGCAGGGCGAGGTGCACGCCATCATGGGGCCGAACGGCTCCGGCAAGTCCACCCTCTCCTATGTGCTGGCCGGGCGCGAGGGCTACGAGATCACCGGCGGCACCGCCAGCTTCAACGGCCATGACCTGCTGGCCATGGAGCCGGAGGAGCGTGCCGCGACCGGCCTGTTCCTGGCCTTCCAGTACCCGGTGGAGCTGCCCGGCGTCGGCAACGCCAACTTCCTGCGCACCGCGCTCAACGCGCAGCGCCGCAGCAAGGGCGAGCCCGAGCTGGACGCGATGCAGTTCCTCAAGACCGCGCGCGCGCGCATGAAGGAGCTGTCCATGCCGGAGGACATGCTGAAGCGCGGCGTCAATGTCGGCTTCTCCGGCGGCGAGAAGAAGCGCAACGAGGTGCTGCAGATGGCCCTGCTGCAGCCCAGGGTCGCCATCCTGGACGAGACCGATTCCGGCCTCGACATCGATGCGCTGAAGATCGTGGCGGACGGCGTGAACGCCATGCGCGGCCCCGACTTCTCCGCCGTAGTCATCACCCACTACCAGCGCCTGCTGGACTACATCGTGCCCGACCGCGTGCATGTGCTGATGGGCGGCCGCATCGTGCAGACGGGCGGGCCCGAGCTGGCGAAGCAGCTGGAGGCGAGCGGCTACGGCTCGGTGCAGGCGGCATGAACGCCCCGGTCGAGAACAGCCTGAGCGAGGCGGGCCTGAGCGCGGCGGGGGCCGCGGGCTTCCTGCACCGCTATGAGGGGCTGCGCGCCCGCCTGCCCGGCATCGGCCTGCCCTGGCTCGCCGCGCTGCGGGACCGCGCGGCCGAGGCGTTCCGCGCCCAGGGCTTTCCCACCCGGCGGGTCGAGGCGTGGAAGTACACCGATCTCGCCCCGCTCACCCAGACGGGCTTCGGCGAGCCGCTGACGCCGGTGGAGAGCGCGCTGCCATTGCCGCGCCACGCGGCGCCGAAGCGCGTGGTGTTCGTCGATGGCCGCTTCAGCGCCGAGCTGTCGGACGCGGATGTGCCGGTGCGCAGCCTCGCCCGCCACCTGCCGGAGCTGGAAGGCCGCCTCGGCGCCCTGGCGCGGACCGACGACCTGCCGCTGGTGGCGCTGAACACCGCGCTGTTCGAGGATGGCGCGCTGATCGAGCTGGGGCCGGACGAGGATGGGGGCGTCGTCGAGCTGCTCTCCGTCACCCGCGCGGATCGCCCCGTCACCGCCCATCCGCGCCACCTGGTGCGGCTGGCCGAGGGTGCCAGGCTGGTGCTGATCGAGCGCAGCTGGGGCCATGGCGAGAGCCGCTACCTGCACAGCCCGGTCTTCGAGGTCGAGGTGGCGGCGGGGGCGCACATCACCCATGCGCGCATCCAGCAGGAGGCTTCCGCCGGCCTGCATCTCTCCACCGTCTTCGCCCGCGTGGCGGAGGGCGGCACCTATGACAGCTTCCTGCTGCATGTGGGCGCGAAGCTGTCCCGCTCCGAGGCGCATGTGGCGCTGGTCGGGCCGAAGGCCGCCGCGCACCTGAACGGCGCGCAGCTGCTGGGCGATGGCCAGCACGGCGACTGCACCACCTTCCTCGACCACGCGGCGCCGGACTGCCCGAGCCGCCAGACGGTCAAGACGGTGCTCGCCGGCCGCTCGCGCGGCGTGTTCCAGGGCAAGATCCACGTCCACCAGGTCGCGCAGCGCACCGACGGCTACCAGATGAACCAGGCGCTGCTGCTGTCCGACCAGGCCGAGATCGACAGCAAGCCGCAGCTCGAGATCTACGCCGACGACGTGAAGTGCAGCCACGGCGCCACGGTAGGCGAGCTGGACGAGAACCAGCTCTTCTACCTGCGTGCTCGCGGCATCCCCGCGGCGGTGGCGCGCTCCATGCTGATCGAGGCCTTCCTGCAGGAGGCGATCGAGGGCGTGACGGAGGAATCCGCCCGTGCCGCCCTGTCCGAGGCCGTGGCCGGCTGGTGGGAAAGGAACGCGGCGTGATGGACGGGGTGGTGGCGCCTTCCTTCGATGTCGCGCGCATCCGCCAGGATTTCCCGATCCTGTCGGAGAAGGTGCGCGGCAAGGATCTGGTGTTCCTGGATTCCGGCGCCTCCGCCCAGAAGCCGCGCCAGGTCATCCAGGCCATGACGCGGATGATGGAGACGGCCTACGCCAATGTCCATCGCGGCGCCTACCACCTCTCGGAGGCCGCCACCGAGGCCTATGAGGCGGCGCGCCGGGCCGTGGCCGGCTTCCTGAACGCGGCGAGCGAGCGGGAGATCGTCTTCACCGGCTCCTCCACCAACGCCATCAACCTCGTGGCGCACAGCTACGGGCGCGGCGTGCTGAAGCCGGGGCAGGCGGTGCTGGTGTCCGAGATGGAGCACCACGCCAACCTCGTGCCCTGGCAGATGCTCAAGGCCGCGCACGGCATCGAGCTGCGCGTGGCGCGGGTGACCGATGCCGGCGAGCTGGACCTCGAGGATGTCGAGGCCAAGCTGGCGGATGGCAAGGTGGGGCTGGTCGCCGTCACCCACATGTCCAACGTGCTGGGCACGGTGACGCCGGCGGCGCGGCTGGCCGCCCTGGCGCACGCCCATGGCGCCAGGCTGCTGCTGGATGGCTCCCAGGCCGCCGTCCACCGCGCGGTCGACGTGCAGGCGCTGGGCTGCGACTTCTACGTCTTCACCGGCCACAAGCTCTACGGCCCCACCGGCATCGGCGTGCTTTGGGGGCGGATGGAACTGCTGGAGGCGATGCCGCCCTTCCTCGGCGGCGGCGACATGATCTCCGAGGTGACGCTGGAGGGCTTCCTGCCCGCGCCCGTGCCCGCCAAGTTCGAGGCCGGCACGCCGCCCATCATCGAGGCGGTCGGGCTGCACGCGGCGATCGACTATGTGCGGGGCATCGGCATGGCCTCCATCGAGGCGCATGAGCGGCATCTGGTGGACCGCGCCATGGCGCGTCTCCCGGCCGTCGACGGGCTCACCCTGATCGGCCGCGCGCAGGACCGCGGCGGCGTCTTCGCCTTCGCGCTCGACAACGCCCATGCCCATGACCTGGCGACATTGCTGGACCGCGTGGGCATCGCGGTGCGCTCGGGCCGCCATTGCGCCGAGCCGCTGCACGCACGATTTGGGGTGGAGAGCACCTGCCGTGCCTCCTTCGGCCTCTACACCACGGAGGCGGAGGTCGATTACCTCGCCGAGGCGCTGGGCAAGGCACGGGAGTTCTTTGGATGAATGCCCGCGGGGCCGCGGAGGGCTGATGTTCGACGATCTGCGCGATCTCTACCAGGAAGTGATCCTGGACCATGGCCGCAAGCCGCGGAACTTCCGCCGGCTGGAGGAGGCGGACCGCGAGGGCCGCGGCGACAACCCGATGTGCGGCGACCGCATGCAGCTCTGGGTGAAGCTGGCGCCCGACGGGCGGCTGGCGGATGTCGCCTTCCAGGGCAAGGGCTGCGCCATCTCCATGGCCAGCGCCAGCCTGATGACCGAGACGGTGCGCGGCAAGACGCAGGAGGAGGCGCGCACGCTGGCGGAGAAGTTCCGCGAGCTGGCGATGACCGGCACCTGCCCCGATTGCGGCGGCGTGCTGGAGGACGAGATGGAGCGCCTGCAGGCGCTGGGCGGCGTGCACGAGTTCCCGAGCCGGGTGAAATGCGCGACGCTCGCCTGGCACACGCTGAACGCCGCGCTGGAGAACACGGGCAAGGAGGCGAGCAGTGAGTGACGGAACCCCCGCTCCCGAGGCCACCACGGCCGGGGCTCATGCAACCGGGGCCCACGCCGCCTGGACGCCGGAGGGCGAGACGGCCCCCCGCCTGTCCGAGGACGCCGTGATCAACGCCATCGCCCAGGTCTATGACCCGGAGATCCCGGTCAACATCTACGAGCTGGGCCTGATCTACGCCATCGAGCTGAGCGAGGCCGGTGCCGTCAAGGTCGAGATGACGCTGACCACCCCCTCCTGCCCCTCGGCGCAGGAGCTGCCTGGGCAGGTGGAGGAGATGGTCCGCACCGTCCCCGGCGTCACGGACGTGGCGGTGGAGATCGTCTGGGACCCGCCATGGGATCCCTCGCGCATGAGCGAGGACGCCCGGCTGGCCCTCAACATGTACTGAGCGCGGAGGAGGAGGAGAGATGAGCACCACCACCGAGGCCCGTCCGCGCCGCGCCCTGCCGCCGCTGATGCAGCTTTCCGACGCGGCGGCGGAGCGGCTGCGCGGGCTCTACGAGAAGGGCCAGCAGGGCAGGCTGCTGCGCATCGCGGTCAAGACCAAGGGCTGCTCCGGCATGGCCTACGACCTCGGCTGGACCGACGCTCCCGGTCCCGGCGACGAGGTGGTGACCGACAAGGGCGTCACCGTGCTGGTGGACCGCAAGGCCACGCTGTTCCTGCTCGGCACCACCATGGACTACGAGGTGAAGGCCATGTCCGCCGGCTTCACCTTCACAAATCCGAATGAGAAGGGCCGTTGTGGGTGCGGGGAGAGTTTCCACGTCTGAGCCGGCACCCCAACTCTGGGCCCGGCAACCACCGAGAACGGAGAAAGACATGGCTCTCTACACCGGCAGCGCCACGGCCCAGGGCGGCCGCAACGGGCATGTGGCCAGCAGCGACGGCCTGATCAGCCAGGACCTGTCCATCCCCAAGGAGATGGGCGGCCCCGGTAAGGCGGGCGCCACCAACCCCGAGCAGCTTTTCGCCGCGGGCTACGCCGCCTGCTTCAGCGGCGCGGTGGACGCGGTCGGCCGCCAGAAGAAGCTGGACACCACCGGCTCCACCGTCACCTGCGACGTGGGCATCGACAAGGTGGAGGGCGGCTTCCAGCTCTCGGCGAAGCTGAAGGTGAAGCTGCCGGCGCTGGACAAGGCGCAGGCGCAGGAGCTGGTGGAGGCCGCCCACCAGATGTGCCCCTATTCCAAGGCCACCCGCGGCAACATCGACGTTTCGGTGGAGGCCGTCTGACCCTGGCGCCTCGCCGGGGGAAGCGCCGCTCCCCCCGGCGGCCGCCGTCAGACCGTGCTGGACCAGCCGGCCGGCACGAAGCGGTAGCCCTGCGCCTCCTTCGCCACATAGCCATTGGCGGGGAAGGGGAAGTGGTAGCCGATGCAGCGGATGCGGTCGGTCGCCACGCGGTCGAACATGCGGCGGCGCGTCGTCTCCGCCATCTGCGCGTCCATGTCGAAGACCAGGTGCCAGCCCGGGTTGCGCAGGTTCAGCTCGGGGCGGTTGGTCACGTCGCCCAGCAGCATCGCCTGGTCGTTGCCGTCGGCCAGCAGGTAGCTGGTGTGGCCCGGCGTGTGGCCGAAGCTCGGCACCGCCTGCACGCCCGCCACCACCTCGCCCGCGCCGTCGATCGGCCGGATGCGCGCCTTGTAGGGCTCCAGCCGCTTCCGGACATTGGCGAAGGCGCCCTTCATCGCCTCCGGCGCGCGGCTCGCCTGCCCCTCATCCATCCAGTAGTCGTGCTCGGCCTTGGGCAGCGCCACCTCGGCATTGGGGAAGGCCGGCTTGCCCTCGGCATCGGTCAGGCCGGTGATGTGGTCGGCGTGGAAATGCGTCAGCACGATCAGGGTGACGCGCGCCGGGTCCAGCCCCGCGGCGCGCATGTTGGCCGGGATGTTGCCGGCCGTGGCGCCGAGCTGCCCGCCCGTGCCCGTGTCGAACAGCACCAGCCCGTCCGGCGTTTCCAGCACGGTCACGGTGTAGGGGATGTCGAGATGGGTGGTGGGCAGGAAGGCCTCGCGCAGCGCCGCCTCCACGGCGGCCGGCTCGGCGTTGCGCACGAAGCCCTGGGTCGGGTTGGGGCGGCGGCCATGGCCGTCATGCACCATCGTCACCAGGCGGCTGCCGAGCCGGAAGCGGTAGAAGCCTGGCGCCTGCTGCGGGCCGGCGGCGGGGGAGGCCGGGGCGGCGGCGCCTTGCGCCAGGGCGTCGGCCAGGCCGAGGCGGAGCAGGGCTGGCGCCATGGCCAGCGCGCCGGCGGCCTGCAGCAGCGTGCGTCGATCGAGTTCCATCCTCATCTCCCATATGGCCAGCGGGCCACCCGGCAGAAGGGTGGGTTCTCCCGGGCGCGGGTCAAGACCGCCCTCTTTCCGCGCGGGGAAGGGGCGGGGGCGGCGCCGATACCCCCAGCCGCCGCCTTCTGCTATGCGCACCCCCTGGAACGCGGCCCTGAAGGGACAGGGGCGTGGAGAGATCAGTGACGAGCGTGACCCTGGCGAAGCAGCCCGCCGCGAGGCCCGGCCTCCTCATCGACACCGGACGCGTGGCGGCCCTCTACCAGAAGGGGGAGGGCGAGACGCTGCTCGTCTCCTTCGCGCCGCGGCAGGAGCGCCCCTCGATCTGGGGGCAGGGCTTCCTCAGTCGCTTTGGCGTCTCGCTGCTGGGGCTGGCGGATTACCATGCCAGCTGGTTTCCCGAGCGGGACATGGCGCAGGTCCTGCCCGCGCTGGAGGCGGTGCTGGCCAGCCACCGGCGGGTGGTGCTCTACGGCTTCAGCATGGGCGCCTATGCCGCGCTGAAATACGGCGCCCGGCTGCGCGCCGACGTGACGCTGGCCTTCTCGCCGCAATTCTCCATCGAGCCCGGCCAGGTCGGCCATTTCGACCACCGCCGCAGCCGCCTCTTCTTTCGGCCCGAACTGCATGACGGCATGCGCGTCACGCCAGGGGACATGGCGGGGCAGGTGCTGCTGTTCCTCGACCCGCTGTTCCGCGAGGATGCCCGGCACGCGGCGCTGATCGGCGAGGCGGGGCCGGTGGCGCGGGTGCCGACGCCCTTTTCCCGCCACGATTCCATCCGCTTCGCCGTCAATGCCGGGCTGGTCGAGCGGCTGCTGCGGGAGGCGCTGGGGCAGGGCGGGGTGGATGAGGGGCGAGCGCGCCGGCTGCGGCGGGAGCGGCGCCTGCTCTGCCCGGACTATGCCCGCTCCGTGGCGGAGCTGCTCGACCGCCGCTTCGGTCCGGAGGCCGGCCTGTGGCTGCTGGAGCACGCCCTGGCGGCCGGCAACGACGCGCCCGCCCTGCATCTGGAGCGGGCCCAGCGCCTGCTGGACGAGGCCCGCGTGGCCGAGGCGGAGGCTGCCCTCAGCCCTCTGCCCGACGAGCTGAAGCCGGCGCAGCAGGCGGTGTTGGCCGATGTGCTGCGCCGCCTGGCGCTCCACACCGGGCAGGACGCGCCCGACCCGCCCGGCTTTCCGGCCGGGGACCCGCTCTGGGCGGAAACGGCCGCCTTCATCCGCCAGCGCCGCCTCCCCGGAGAGTGGGTCCTGGCGCCCCGCGCCTTCGCCTCCCTCCTCGATGACTGCGTGAGCGCGCTGCCCGAGGATGTGGCGCCGGACTGGACCGTGCTGCGCAAGAGCGCCATGGCCGGCCTCGGCCACCCCAGGCTGCGCGACCTCGCCCGCAATGCCACGCCGGTCTTCGCCAATGCGGAGTTCGTCGTCTGGGTGCGGCAGCCCGGCTTCGGCATGGTGGATCTGCGCGGCACGCCCGAGGTGCGCGCCATGCTGCGCGACGTCGAGGGGATGTGGGGCTTCCACGGCGGCTGAGCGGCCGCCGGACCCTCAGAGCGGCCGGGCGGCGCGCGGCCTTTCGAACACCACCACCGCCTCCAGCTGCGCCGACCAGAGGAACTGGTCGATCGGCGTCGCCTGCGCCACCTGCCAGCCGGCGGCGTGCAGCGTCCTGCCGTCCCGCGTCAGCGCGGCGGGGTTGCAGGAGACGTAGATGATCCGCCGCAGGGCGCTGCGGGCCAGGGCGGGCATCTGCTCGGCGGCGCCGGCGAAGGGCGGGTCCAGCACCAGGGCGGCGAAGCCTTCCAGCTCCTTCGGGCCGAGCGGCTGCCGCGCCAGGTCCCGCCGCGTGGCGGTGACGCGCCCGCCCGCCTTGCGCGCCGCGGCATCCAGCGCCGCCACGGTCTCCGGCGCGCCCTCGAAGGCGGCGACGCGGGCATGCCCGGCCAGCGGAAAGGACAGCGTGCCGAGCCCCGCATGCAGCTCGGCGATGCGCGCGCGGCCGGTGAGCTTCGGCAGGCCCTCCAGCACGGCGGCCACGATGGCGGCCTCCCCCTGGGGCGTCGCCTGGAGGAAGGCGCCGGGCGGCGGCGCCACGGTGACGCCGGCGAAGGCGATGCCCACCCCTCCGAGCTGCGCCAGGGTTTCCGTCACGCCCCCCTTCAGCCCGGAGCCGGCGATGCGCGGAATGCCCCGCGCGGCGGCGAAGGCGGCGAGGGTGGCACGCTCCTGCACCCCCGGCACGCCATCCAGGCGGAGCAGCAGGTCGGGGCCGGTGTCCAGCAGGTTCAGCACGGCCGAGCCCTCGCGGCGGAAGGCCGGCAGGCCGCGCAGCAGGGTGCGCAGCGGCTCGAACAGCGCGACCAGCGCCGGGTCCAGCACATGGCAGGTGGAAAGGTCCTCCACCGGGCCCCCGCCCCGCGCGTGGAAGCCGAGCGCCACGCTGCCATCGGCGCGGCGGCGCAGCGCCAGGTCCGCGCGGCGGCGGGTGCGAGGCGGCGTGACGCGCGTCTCGGCCACGGGCGCGTCCCCGAAGCCGGCGCGCGCCAGGGCCTCGGCCAGGCGGCCGCGCTTCCAGGCGGCATAGGGGGAGAGCGCCCAGTGCTGCAGCACGCAGCCGCCGCAGGGGCCGAAATGCGGGCAGGGGGGCTCGACGCGCTCCGGGCTGGGGGACAGCACCACGGGGCCATCGGGGCGCACCACCTCGCCGGGCAGGGCGAAGGGGATGAACAGGCGCGAGCCGTCCGGCGCGGTGGCCACGCCGTCGCCGGCGGCGCCCAGGGCTTCGATCGTCACTTGCACCGGAAACGGACCCCTTGAAACAGAACAAGGGGGGCTTTGCCCCCCTTGGAACTCCTGAGCGGAAGCCTGGGAAAACGCAGACGTTTCCCTCCGCGCCTTCCGACGGTTCAGCCGAAGGCGTTCAGGCCGGTCTGGGCGCGGCCCAGGATCAGCGCGTGCACGTCATGCGTGCCCTCATAGGTGTTCACCGCCTCGAGGTTCATGACGTGGCGGATCACGTGATACTCGTCGGCGATGCCGTTGCCGCCGTGCATGTCACGCGCCACGCGGGCGATGTCGAGCGCCTTGCCGCAGGAGTTGCGCTTGCAGAGCGAGATCATCTCCGGCGCCACGCGGTGCTCGTCGAACAGGCGGCCGAGGCGCAGCACGGAGTGGAGGCCGAGGGTGATCTCGGTCTGCATGTCGGCCAGCTTCTTCTGGACGAGCTGCGTGTTGGCCAGCGGGCGGCCGAACATCTTGCGCTCCATGGTGTAGTTGCGGGCCGCGTGCCAGCAGAACTCGGCAGCGCCGAGCGCGCCCCAGGCGATGCCGTAGCGGGCGCGGTTGAGGCAGGAGAACGGCCCCTTCAGCCCCTTCACGTCCAGCCGGTTCTCCTCCGGCACGAACACCTCCTCCATCATGATCATGCCGGTGGTGGAGGCGCGCAGGCTGAACTTGCCCTCGATCTTGGGCGCGGAAAGGCCCTTCATGCCCTTCTCGAGCACGTAGCCGCGCACGTCGCCCGCCTCGTCCTTCGCCCAGACCACGAACACGTCGGCGATCGGCGAGTTGGTGATCCAGGTCTTGGAGCCGGACACGAGGTAGCCGCCATCCACCTTCCTGGCGCGGGTGCGCATGGAGGAGGGGTCGGAGCCGGCATCGGGCTCGGTCAGGCCGAAGCAGCCGACCAGCTCGCCCTTCTGCATGCCGGGCAGCACGCGGTCCTTCAGCGCGTCCGTGCCGTAGGCCCAGATCGGGAACATGGCGAGGGAGGACTGCACGGAGAAGGCGGAGCGGTAGCCGCTGTCCACCCGCTCGACCTCGCGCGCGATCAGGCCGTAGGAGACGTAGTTGACGCCGGCGCAGCCATGGCTGTCCAGCGTCGCGCCCAGGAAGCCCATCTCGCCGAACTCGTTCATGATCTCCCGGTGGAAGACCTCGTGGCGGTTGGCCTCCAGCACGCGCGGGAACAGCTTCTCCTGGCAGTAGTCGCGCGCCGCGTCGCGGATCATGCGCTCATCCTCGGAGAGCTGGTCCTCCAGCAGCAGGGCGTCGTCCCAGACGAAGCTCGGCTTGGCGGCTTGGGTCACGACATTCATGGGGTTTCTCTCCTGCTGGAACCGGCCTCGCTGTGGCCGGGCTGGGCGCGCATGGGGCCAGTATCGGCCGCGGAGACTGGCCCCGTTGTCCCCGCGCGGCAACCGCGCCGCGCGGCCCATCCCCTTGTCCGGGCGGGCCGCGCGGCGGGGTCCGGTCTCAGGCGGCTTCCGCCCCCCGGTTCTCCTCGGCCTCGGCCGGCGACTCGGCGATGCCGGTATCGCGCTGCGGGCGCGGGATGGGGATGAGCATGAAGGCCGGGATCATGTCGCCGAAGCCGCGCACCGGCGGGCCCAGATCGTCGCGCTCGCGGCGGTGGTCGTCGCGCCGGTGGTCGCGGCGGCGGTCGTCGCGGTCGCGCGGGGCGCGCGTCTCGTCGCGGTCGCGCGGCGCGCGCGCCTCGTCATGGTGGGGCCGGGCCTCGTCGCGCTCGCGCGGCGGGCGGGCTTCCTCGCGGCGGGGGCCGCGCTCGGCGCGCGCCTCGGCCGGCTCGGCCTCGGGGCGGATCCGGTTGGCGCCGCGGCGGACGATTTCCTTCTCGCCGCGCTCCTTCTCGCCCCG
The DNA here is from genome assembly GCF_002631185.1 of Teichococcus rhizosphaerae. Lineage (GTDB taxonomy): Bacteria > Pseudomonadota > Alphaproteobacteria > Acetobacterales > Acetobacteraceae > Pseudoroseomonas > Pseudoroseomonas rhizosphaerae. The sequence goes on from NZ_PDNU01000038.1 coordinate 15,807, forward strand.
CTCCCTGTCGCCCCGCTCCTTGTCACTCCGGCGCGGCTCGGCGCCGCCACGGCCGCCCTTGGCGGCGTGCCTGCCACGGTCGCGTCCGCCACGCGGCGCGGCGGCAGCCTCGGCCAGCTCCTCCTCGCTCACCGGGTCCAGCCCGGAGATCTCGATGCGGGGGACCGGCTTGCCGGTCAGCTTCTCGATCGCCTCCACCAGCTTCACGTCGTCGGCGGTGGCGATGGTGTAGGCATGGCCCTCGCGGCCCGCCCGGCCGGTGCGGCCGATGCGGTGGACATAGTCCTCGTCGCGGAAGGGGACGTCGAAGTTGAAGACGTGGGACAGGCCGCCGATGTCGATGCCGCGCGCCGCGACGTCGGAGCAGACCAGCAGCTGCAGCTCGCCCGCCTTGAACTTCTCCAGCGTGGCGAAGCGCACCGACTGCGGCAGGTCGCCATGCAGCGCGCCGGCGGCGAAGCCGTGCTTGCCGAGGCTCTTGTGGAGGACGTCCACGTCGCGCTTGCGGTTGCAGAAGATCAGCGCGTTCTGGACGTCCTGGCTGCGGATCAGCCGGCGCAGCGCCTCGCGCTTGTCGTGCGGCTGCACGAAGGCGACGCCCGTGGTGATGGTGGTGGCGACCGAGGCAGGGGCCGAGACCGAGATGGTCTTGGGGTTCTGCAGGAAGGCGTCGGCCAGCTTGCGGATCTCGGGCGCCATGGTGGCGCTGAAGAACAGCGTCTGGCGCAGCGGCGGCAGCATGGAGACGATGCGCTCGACATCGGGGATGAACCCCATGTCCAGCATGCGGTCCGCCTCGTCGATCACCAGCACCTTGCAGTCGGCCAGCATGACGCGGCCGCGGTCGAACAGGTCGAGCAGGCGGCCGGGCGTGGCGATCAGCACGTCCACGCCCTTGTCCAGCACGTCCCGCTGGTCGGACATGCTCTCGCCGCCGATCAGCAGGGCATGGTTCAGCTTCATGTGCTGGCCATACTTGACGAAGTTCTCGGCCACCTGGAGCGCCAGCTCGCGGGTCGGCTCCAGGATCAGGGAGCGCGGCATGCGCGCCTTGGCCCGGCTGCCGGCCAGGATGTCCATCATCGGCAGCACGAAGGAGGCGGTCTTGCCGGTGCCGGTCTGGGCGCAGCCCATCACGTCGCGCCCCATCAGCACCACCGGGATGGCCTGCTCCTGGATCGGCGTGGGATGCACATAGCCCGCCTCGGACACGCCGCGCAGCAGCGCCTCGGACAGCCCCAGATCCTCGAAGGTGGCGCGCGGCGGCTCCGGCTCGGCGGGCGGCGCAGCGGCTTCGGCCGGCTCTGGGGAGGTTGCCGGTTGGGTCATCGTATCGGAAAGCTCGTCTTCGGCCACGCGGGGCGCGGTCACGTCAGGCTGATCGCTCAAGGGCAGTCGGTTCCTTCGCCGGCAGGCGGCGGGATGTGTGCGGGCGGCCGCGCGATAGCCACGCGGCCGATCTCCGGTCTCCGAGACCCGCATATGCGCCGCTCGCACCGGCTTGGCAAGGTTTTCCACCGCCCCCGCGGCCATTCCGCGCGGTTGCCCGCCCCGCGCCGGAAGCGTAACAGCAGGGCCGTGATGCCGAACCGACACGACCTGCTGCTGCTGCCCGGCCTGCTGTGCGACGCGCGGCTGTGGCGCGACCCGATCGCGGCCCTTCGCGGCCTGGCGGACTGCCAGGTGGCGGACCTGACCCAGGACGACACGCTGCGCGGCATGGCGCTGCGCACGCTGGAGCGGGCGCCGCCGCGCTTCGCCCTGGCCGGGCTGTCGATGGGCGGCTACGTCGCCTTCGAGATCCTGCGCCTCGCGCCGGAGCGGGTCACGCGGCTGGCGCTGTTCGACACCTCCGCCCGGCCCGACACGGAGGAGGCCGTGCGCCGCCGCCGCGGGCTGATGGCGCTGACCCGCACCGGCCAGTTCCGCGGGGTGACGCCGCGCCTGCTGCCCAGCCTGCTGCACCCCGATGCGGTGGCGGGGCCGCTCGCCCACGAGGTGCGCGCCATGGCCGACCGCGTGGGGCGCGAGGCCTTCCTGCGCCAGCAGCTCGCCATCCTGCACCGCCCCGATTCCCGCCCGCTGCTGCCCGGCCTCCGCCTGCCCACCCTGGTCGCGGTGGGGGAGGAGGACGTGCTGACGCCGCCCACCCTGGCCGAGGAGATCGCCGCCGGCATCCCCGGCGCGCGGCTCGCGCGCATCGCCCGCTCCGGGCACCTGCCGACGATGGAGCAGCCCGAGGCGGCCACCGCCCTGATGCGGGACTGGCTCGCCGCCTGAGGCCAGCCCGCCTTTGCCCGAAGGGGCCGGCGGGGGAGGGGCGAAGGAGCGGCCTGGGGCGGGGAAAGGCACCGCCGCGGCCGGCGTCGTAACCAATCCGCAAGGAGCGCGGCGCGAGCCTGGGCGTCATGCCGTCCTCCGTTCCCCGGCGCGCCTTGTTGGCCGCCCTGGCCACCTCCTCCGCCGCCGGCATGCCCGTGGCCGGCGCCCTGGCGGCCGCGCCGCTGCCCGGCGCGCCGCCGCCGCCCGCGCTGGCGGAAAGCTGGCGGCACTTCCGGCAGGCTTTCCTGCGGCCGGAGGGGCGGGTGGTGGATACCGGCAACCAGGGTGTCTCGCATTCGGAAGGGCAGGGATGGGCGCTCTACTGCGCCGAGCGCTGCGGCGACCGCGACAGCTTCGACCGCATCTGGGGCTGGACCCGGCAGGTGCTGGCCCGCCCGCGGGACAGCCTGCTGGCCTGGCGCTACATGCCCGGCGGCCTCACCCCCGTGCCCGACCGCAACAACGCCGCCGATGGCGACCTCTTCGCCGCCGCCGCCCTGCTGCTGGCCGGGCAACGCTGGGGAGATGCCGCCTATACGGAGGCGGGCGCCGCCATCGCGCGGGACGTGCTGCGCCTGCTGCTGCGCGAGGTGGCGGGCGGCACCGTGCTGCTGCCCGCCCTGCACGGCTTCGAGGAGGCGGACCATGTGGTGCTGAACCCCTCCTATTATGCCTTTCCCATCTTCGGCGTGCTGGCCCGCGCGGTGCCCGACCCGGCCTGGCTGCGCCTGGCGCGGGACGGGCTCGCCCTGCTGCGCCGTGCCCGCTTCGGCCGCTGGAGCCTGCCGCCGGACTGGCTGAGCCTGCGCCGGGCCGATGGCGCCCTTGCCCTGCCGCCCCGCTGGCCGGGCCGCTTCTCCTACGACGCGGTGCGCGTGCCGCTCTATCTGTGCTGGGCGGGGCTGGAGGATGAGGCGCCTGTGCAGGCGGCCCGCCGGTTCTGGGCCGACCCTGGCCATGCCTACTGGCCCGCGTGGGTCGATCTCACCGGCAACCGCAACGCGACCTATCCCGCGTCATCGGGTATGCAGGAGATCGGACGGTGGGTGCTCGAACTGGGAGGTTATCGCGCAGGAGTTTCAGGAAGCCTGCCACGCCAGGACGATTATTACTCGAATGTCCTGAAAATGTTGATTTTGTCTGCAAAAATATAATTAACCAAATTTCGATACAGATTCGGATAATCTTGCAGGAAGGCTGCTTACCACATAGACGACGGAAGGCCACTCTGCATGGTGGCCGGGAAACGGGGCGGACATGGGACAAAATGTCGATGTGGCGCGGGTGGCGGCTGCGCTGAACATGGCTGGAATCCGCTACCAAACCTTTGCAAACAAACCTGTTTTGGCTGAACGGAAGGACGTGCCCGGCGTGGCCGCGCGGGCCGTTCCCGTGCCGGCGGCGCCTGAGGCGAAGGCTCCGCCGCTGCCCCAGTCCTCAGTGGCGAGCGTGCAGGAACCGTGTTCTCCGCAGCACAGCACCGGGGTTTCCGAGGTTGCGGGAGGGGGCGGGGTGCAACCTGTTCTGGACCTTTCCCGGTTGGAAACGGTACTCACGAGGCTGAGAGCAGAACATCCGGCCCCGTCCATGCCCGAAGCGCTTCAGCCGCCGCCCGACATGCCGGCCACCGTGGCACCGGTGGCGGCGCCCACGCCGCCGCCGTTGCTGGCCCCCCTGCCGGCACCCCTGGCCGCGCCGGCCGCCGCCCCCGCAGGGGCAGGCTTCGGCCCGCCGCGCCCAGTGGCGGGGGAAGTGGCGGGGGAATTCGATTCCACGCCCCTGGCCGCGGCGTTCCAGCCCCGGCCGCAGGCGCCGGCCGCCAGGCCTTCCCTCCTGTTCCGGGAAGTGCTGCCCGCCGCCCCGCCGCCCGCCGCTCCGCCGCCGGTGGCCGCGCCTCCTGCCGCCGCGCCATCCGCCGCCCCGCTTCCCCCTGCCGCGCCGGCCCCGCTCGGAGGCGCCGCCTCGCTGCTCGCCGCCCTGCAGGCCTCCGCCACGAAAGCCGCCCTGCCGCCGCCGCGGAGCGGGCTGCTGGCACAGCTCGGCCAGGCCACGCCGCCGCCGGTGCAGCCCGCCGCGCCCTCCCTGCTGGCGACGCTCGGCGTGCCCTTCGCGCCGCTCGACACCCCGCCCGCGGCCTCCGCCTCCCTGCCCGGCCTGCTGCGCAGCCTGGGCGCCCCGCCGCCACCCGCCGCGCCGGGCGTCACCCCGCTGGCGGATGTGCTGGGCGGCCTGCGCCCCACCCGGCAGGCCTGAGGAACGCCGCCTGATGCCGCTGATCGCGTTTGTTTCCCCCAAGGGAGGGGTGGGCAAGACCACGCTGGCCGCCAACGTGGCCGATGCCCTCCGCCGCGGCGGCCGTGCGGTGCTGGCCCTGGACCTGGACCCGCAGAACGCGCTGCGCCTGCATTTCGGCGTGCCGCTGCACGACACGGGCGGCTTCATGGCCGAGCTGCCGCGCCGGCCGGACTGGCGCGCGCTGGTCCGCCGCACCGCCCCGGACGTGCTGCTGCTGCCGCATGGCGCCATCGAGCTGCGCGCGGCGCTGGAGCAGGCGCTGCTGCTGGAGCGCGAGCCCGCCACGCTGGCCACGCCCCTGCGCGAGATGCTGTCCGACCCGAAGCTGCTGGTGGTGGCCGACCTGCCGCCCGGCCCTTCCCAGGCCCTGGCCGTGGCCGCGCCGCTCGCCACCGTCATCGTGACGGTGCTGCAGAGCGAGGCGATCAGCACCGCCATGCTGGCCGAGGTGGAGAGCGGGCGCTTCCTCGGCGGCGGCACCATGGCCGCGCTTTTCGGCGGCAGGCTGCAATTCGTCCTGAACGGCGTCGATCTCCGCGCCCGGCTGTCGCGCAGCGCGGCCGAGGTCGTGGCGCGCCATCTGGGGCCACGCCTGCTCGGGGCCGTCAGCCGCGACGAGGCGGTGGCCGAGGCGCTGTCGGAGATGCGCCTGGTGCAGGACATGGCGCCGGCCAGCGCGGCGGCGGGCGATCTGCGCCACGTCGCGCGCGCGATCGAGATGCTGTTGCCGGCCATGCCCGAGGTGGCGCCCGCGGCTTCCGCCGCCGGCCCGCTGCCGGGGCTGCTGCGGGGGGGATGGTAAGCGAATGCGGCGTTTCCGCGGGCTGATGGCGCGCCTGCCGCTCCTCAGCGGCATGATGGCGATCCTGGGCGCCCTTCTCGGCTTCGTCTTCGTGGTCTCGCCCCTGGAGCCGATGGAACAGCTCGCCCTGGCCGGGGCGGGGCTGCTCATCTTCCTGGCGGTGTCGCGCGTGCCGGGGCGTGGCGCGATGTTCTTCCTGATGGCGCTCTCCAGCCTGATGTCGCTGCGCTACCTCTACTGGCGGCTGACCGAGACGCTCGATTATGGCGGCTTCATCGGCACCTTTCTCGGCACGGGCCTGCTGCTGGCCGAGATCTACGCCGTCATCGCGCTGCTGCTCTCCTATTTCCAGCAGCTCTGGCCGCTGGAGCGCAGGCCGGTGCCGCTGCCGCCCGACCCGGCGGAGTGGCCGGTCGTGGACGTGTTCATCCCCAGCTACAACGAGCCGCTGGAGGTGGTGCGCCCCGCGGTGTTCGGCGCCATGGCCATGGACTGGCCGCGCGAGAAGCTGAACGTCTACATCCTCGATGACGGGCGCCGGGAGGACTTCCGCAAGTTCGCCGAGGAGGTGGGCTGCGGCTACATGATCCGCCCCGACAACAAGGGCGCCAAGGCCGGCAACATCAACCACGCCATGACCAGGACGAAGGGCGAGTACATCGTCATCTTCGACTGCGACCACGTGGCCACCCGTGCCTTCCTGCAGCTCACCATCGGCTGGATGGTGCGCGACAAGGGCATCGGCATGTTGCAGACGCCGCACCATTTCTACTCGCCCGATCCCTTCGAGCGGAACCTCGCCTCCGGCAAGCGCGTGCCCAACGAGGGGCTGCTGTTCTACGGCCTGGTGCAGCAGGGCAACGACCTCTGGAACGCCACCTTCTTCTGCGGCTCCTGCGCCGTGCTCCGGCGCACCGCGCTCGAGGAGGTGGGCGGCGTGCCGACCGAGACGGTGACGGAGGATTGCCACTGCTCGCTGAAGATGCAGCGGCTCGGCTGGCGCACCGCCTATCTGCGCGTGCCGCTGGCGGCCGGCCTGGCGACGGACCGCCTCATCGCGCATATCGGCCAGCGCATGCGCTGGGCGCGCGGCATGGTGCAGATCTTCCGCGTGGACAACCCGATGCTCGGGCCGGGGCTGAAGCTCTACCAGCGGCTCTGCTACGTCAACGCGCAGTGGCATTTCCTCTTCCCGCTGCCGCGCTTCGTCTTCCTCACGGCGCCGCTGGCCTTCCTGCTGTTCGGCCAGAGCATCATCGCCGCCTCGCCGCTGGCCATCCTGGCCTATGCCGGGCCGCACATCTTCCATTCCATCGGCACCAACAGCCGCGTGCAGGGCAAGGTGCGCCACAGCTTCTGGTCCGAGATCTACGAGACGGTGCTGGCGCTCTACCTGCTGCCCGTGGTGCTGGCGACGCTGTTCGACCCCAAGAAGGGCAAGTTCAACGTCACCGACAAGGGCGGCACGCTGGAGGAGGGCTATTTCGACCTGCGCGCCGTGGCCGCCAATTTCGTGCTGGCCATCGTGCTGGTGCTCGGCCTGCTGTCGGGCATCTACGGCATGGCGGCGAACCCCCCCTCCAGCCTCGAGTTCCAGGCCAACGCGCTGAACTCCATCTGGGTGGTGCTGTCGCTCGTCACGGTGATGGCGGGCCTCGCCGTGGGCCGCGAGCGGCGGCAGGTGCGCGAGCGGCACCGCGTGCATGCGCGCCTGCCGGTGGCGGCCGTGCTGGCGGATGGGACCCGCCTCGCCGGCGAAAGCATCGACGTCTCGCTGGGCGGCGCCGCCCTGATGCTGGAACGCCGCGACGAGATCCCGGCCGAGACGCGGCTGCACCTGGAATTCGATATCGGGCCGGAGCGCATTCTGCTGCCGGCCGAAGTGCTGCGGTGGCAGGACGGCCGCCTGCAGGCCCGCTTCGAGCCACAAGGGCTGATGGATGAAGGCAATATTGTCCGCGTCGTGCTCGGCCGTGCCGATGCCTGGCTGGACTGGGACCATGTGCGTCCCGACCGCCCCCTGCGCGCCCTGCTGGAGGTGGTGGTGAGCATCACCGGCCTGTTCCGTGGCGACAGCCAGATCTCGCTGCGGGGCCGGCGCAACCGCCGCGCCGCCAGGGCCCGCGCCGAGGCGGGCGGCGCCACCGGCAAGGCGGCCAGGCTCCGCCGCGCCGCCGCGCTGCTGCTGACCGCGGGCCTCGCCTGGCCGGGCACGGCCGCCGCGCAGCGGCCGCAGGCGCCTCCGCCTCCGCCGCCGGTTTCCATGCCGCAGGCGGCGCCGCCCTTCGCCGCCCCGCAGCCTTCCGCGCCCGCCTTCGCGCAGCCCGACCCGGGCGTGGCGCCGCTGCCCGGCGGCACGCTCTTCGGCGCGCCCCCGGCCGATGGCAATGTCCGCATCCAGACCCGCACCCTGCGCCAGCTCGGCCTCGGCGGCCCGATGCAGCTGCGCGGCACGTCGGACCTCCAGGGCGTGCTGTTCGGCATCCGCTCCGACGAGGTGGTGACCGGCGCCCGGCTGGTGCTGCAGGGCGCGAGCAGCCCGGCGCTGATCCCCGAGCTCAGCCAGATCGCCATCACGCTGAACGAGCAGTTCGTCGGCACCATCACGCCAGACCGCGCGCGCCCCTCCTTCGGGCCGGTCGAGTTCCCGGTGAACCCGGTCTTCTTCGCCGATGTGAACCGGCTGAACTTCCGCTTCACCGGCCGCTACGCGGTGGAGTGCAACGACCCGCTCTCGGGCCTGCTCTGGTCCACGATCTCGGACCTCTCCACCCTGCACCTGACGGTCGAGCGGCTGCCGCTGGCGCGCGACCTGGCGCGGCTGCCCGAGCCCTTCTTCGACCGCCGCCTGCGCAACGAGCGGCTGGTCCTGCCCGTGGTGATGCCCGACATGGCGGGCAACGAGCTGGTGCGCGCCGCCGCCATCGCCAGCTCCTGGTTCGCCGTGCAGGCCGACTACCGCGGCGCCAGCTTCCCCGTCAGCACCAGCGTGCCGCCGCGCGGCAACGCCATGGTGATGGTGGCGGGGCAGGAGACGGTGCCCGGCCTCGCCCTGCCGCGGATGGAGGGGCCGACCCTCGCCGTGGTGCCCAACCCCGCCGATCCCGGCGCCACGCTGCTGGTGGTGGGCGGCCGCACCGCCGCCGAGGCGGTGACGGCGGCGCAGGCGCTGGCCGTGGGCCCGCAGGCGCTCTCGGGCGAGATCGCCATGGTGTCGTCGCCGGAGATGGTGGCGCGCCGGCCCTATGATGCGCCGCGCTGGATCAACAGCGACCGCCCCGTGCGCTTCGGCGAGCTGGTCGATCCCTCCGAGCTGCAGAGCTACGGCTTCGCGCCCGGCAACATCGCCATCCCCTTCCGCACCGCGCCCGACCTCTACACCTGGCGCGACCGCGCCATGCCGGTGAACCTGCACTTCCGCGCCCCTCCCGGCCCCATCACCGACGTGGCGGTCTCGCGGCTCGACGTGGCGCTGAACAACCTCTACCTGCACTCCTTCCCGCTGCGCGAGATGGAGCCGGGCTGGCCGTGGAACTGGCTGGCGCGGCAGACCGGCCTCGGCGCCGCGGGCGAGCGGGGCAGCGGCGAGGTGGGGCTGCCGCCCTATCTGGTCTTCGGCCAGAACGAGCTGCAGATGCGCTTCGACATGCGGCCGCTGAACCGCGGCGACTGCATCTCCATCCCCGGCGACGTGCGCGCCGCCATCGACCCCGACAGCACCATCGACCTTTCGCGCGCCTACCGCTTCACCGAGCTGCCCAACCTCGCCTATTTCGCCGGCGCCGGCTACCCCTACACGCGGCTGGCCGATTTCTCGACCACCGCCCTGGTGCTGCCCGACCGCGCCAACACGCTGGAGCTGTCCACCGCGCTGGCGCTGGTGGGCCACCTGGCGGCCAATGTCGGCCACGCCGCCACCCAGCTCCAGATCGTCCGCCCCAACGCGCTGGAGCAGATGGCCGACCGCGACCTGCTGGTGGTGGGCTCGCTCGGCCGCCAGCCGGCGCTTGGCGCGCTGCTGCGGCAGGACGGGCCGGTGAGGGTCGAGGGCAGCCGCGTCAGTCTCGCCCTGCCGGGCGCCCTGGAAGGCTTCCGCAACTTCTTCATTGGCGACGACCGGCTGCGCGAGCGGCAGCGGCTGGAGGCGATGCTGGCCTCGCCGGGCGAGGGGATGGGCATGCTGGCCGGGTTCCAGAGCCCGCTGCGCGGCGGCCGCTCGGTGGTCGCGATCAGCGGCACCAACCCGCAGGGGATGGAGGCGATGATGGCGGCGCTGCGCGACCCCGCGCTGGTGCCCCTGATCCAGGGCGACCTGGCGCTGCTTTCGGGCGGCCGGATGGCCTCCTTCAAGACCGTCCCCAGCTACACGGTGGGCGATCTGCCGCTGCATCTCTGGCCGCAATACTGGCTGGGCAAGCGGCCGGACATGCTGCTGGGCCTGGCCCTGCTGTCCTCCCTGCTCATCGCCATCCCGACCTACTGGCTGCTGCGCCGCCGGGCCGCCCGCCGTCTGAGGACCAGGACGCAATGACCGGATTCCGCTCCCGCCTCCTGGCCACGGTCGTCTCGGCCGCGCTTCTGCCCCTGCTGCCCGCCGCCCCGGCGCGGGCGCAGGACAGCGCCATCGGCGTGCTGCTGGAGCAGGCCAATTTCTGGCGCAGCCAGAACCGACCCGACCGCGCCTTGCAGACGCTGGAGCGGGTGCTCGCGGTCGAGCCCAACAACGTGGACGCGCTTTCCGCCGCCGCCGCGGCGCAGGCGGAGAACGGCAACCGCGCCGAGGCGGACCGGCTGCTGGCGCGCATCCGCCAGCTCGCCCCGGCCGATCCGCGCCTGTCGGACGCCGCCCTTTCGGTGCGCGGCGCCACGGTCGATCCGGGCGCCGTGGCCGAGGCGCGGCGGCTGGCGCAGGCCGGCCAGCAAGCCCAGGCCGTGGCGCGCTACCGGCAGATGTTCGGCGGCAGCACCCCGCCCGACAACTACGCCGTCGAGTACTACCAGGCGCTGGCCGGCACCCAGGAAGGCTATGCCGAGGCACGCAACGCCATGGAGCGGCTGGCCGAGGGCCGCCCCGGCGACGCCCGGCTGGCCCTGGCCTACGCGCAGATCCTGACCTACCGCGAGGGCTCGCGCGCGGAGGGCATCCGCCGCCTCCAGGCGCTCGCGCAGCGGCAGGACACCGCCGAGGCGGCGCGCGCCGCCTGGCGCGAGGCGCTGCTGTGGCAGGGCCCGAACCCGGAGGCCGCCCCCGCCATCGAGGACTACCTGCGCGCCAATCCTAGCGACACGGCGCTTCGCCAGCGGCTGGAGGAGGCGCGCAATCCGCCGGCCGGGCCGGTGGACGAGGTGGGCCAGGCGCGCATCCGCGGCTTCGAGGCGCTGAACGCCGGCCGGCTGGGCGAGGCCGCGCAGGCCTTCGAGAGCGTGCTGGCGGCGAATGCGGGCGACCCGGACGCCACGGGCGGGCTCGGGCTGGTGCGGCTGCGCCAGGGCCGCACGGCCGAGGCGCGCCGGCTGCTCGCCGCCGCCATCGCCGCCGACCCGCGGGAGGGCCGGCGCAAATGGGGCCGCGCGCTGGATGGCGCAAGCTACACGGGCGAGCTGACCCAGGCCCGCGGCCTGATCCAGCGCGGCCAGCTCGACCAGGCGGAGACGCTGCTGCTGGCCGCCACCCGCCGCGAGAGCGGCGAGCGCGCCGATGCCGAGGCGCTGCTCGGCGACCTGGCGCTGCGCCGCAACGACCCGCTGGGCGCCGAGCAGCGCTACCGCGCCGCCCTGGCCCGCCGGCCCAACCTGAACAACGCCCTGGCCGGGCTCTACGACGCCCTGCAGCAGCAGGGGCGCTTCGCGGAGGCGGAGCAGCTCGCCGCGCAGCATGGTGGCGCCTTCGCCTCGGCGGCCGCCACGCAGCGCGCGGAATCGCTGCGCGCCGAGGCCACCCGCAGCGCCGATCCGGCCGCCGCCCTGGCGCTGCTGCGCGCCGCGCAGCAGGCCACGCCGGACAATCCCTGGGTCGCCCTCGATCTTGCCCGTGCCCTGGCGAGCCAGGGCGAGCCGCTGGAGGGCCGCGCCGTGCTGGACCAGCTTGCCGCCAGCGGCAAGCCCGAGGCGCTGCACGCCGCCGCCCTCTTCGCCACCGAGCAGGGCCGCACCCGGGATGCCGCCGCCCTTGTGGAGCGCATCCCCGAGCGGCTGCGCAGCGCCGACCAGACGCGTCTGCTGCGCGGCGTGCGCATCCAGCAGCAGGTGGCCGCCGCCGCCGAGCCGGCCCAGTATGGCCAGCCGGACGAGGCGCGCCGCCGGCTGATGGCGCTCGCCGCGCGCCCCGATCCGAGCGGCGAGACGCCGCGCCTGGTGGTGGAGGCGCTGGCCGGCATGGGGGACAGCCGCGGCGCGGCCGAGGCGGCGCGCGTCGCCCTCGCGGTCAACCGCGGCGCGCCGCCTTCCGGGCGCATCGCCCTGGCCAGCGCGCTGCTGGAGGGCGGCATGGAGGCGGAAGCGACGCAGCTCGCCGCCCAGCTCGCCCAGGACCCGCGCCTGACCGCCGATGAGCGCCGGCAGCTCGCCGGTCTGCATGCCGGCGTCGCCATCCGCGCCAGCGACCGGCTGAACGAGCAGGGCAACCAGGCCGCCGCCTATGACCGGCTGGTGCCGGCGCTGCGGCAGGACCCGCAGAACGCCGACGCCAATCTGGCGCTCGCCCGCCTCTACCAGGGCGCGCGCGAGCCGCGCGAGGCGCAGCGCATCGCCGAGGCGGTGCTGCAGCGCGACCCGCGCAACCTCGACGCGCGCGCCGGCGCCATCGATGCCGCGCTGGCGCTGGGGCAGAACGCGCGTGCCGAGGCGCTGCTGGCGGATGGCCGCGCCATGGCGCCGAACGACCCACGCCTGACCATGCTGGAGGCGCGGCTGGCGCGTGCCGCGGGCAATCCGCGCCGCGCCCGCGCCGCGCTCGAGCTGGCGGCCGAGCAGCGCCGCAGCCAGCTCGGCATCAGCGCCGGCGCGCCGGCCATGGGCGGCGCGCCCTTTGGTTCTCCTGGCGTTTCCCCTGGCGTTTCCCCTGGCGGCGCCGCGCCGGGTGTCGCCTCGGAGAACCCGTTCCGCCGCGTGGCCCTGGCGGGTCCGGGTCCGGGTCCGGGTCTGGGCCCGGCTTCCGGCGGCTACGCGGGCAGCCTCCAGACCGCGGCGCCCGCCGATCCGGTGCTGGCGCAGATCCAGCGCGAGCTGGCGCAGGTGCGGGAGGAGGCGGCGACCATCGCCACGCCCGGCTTCAACTTCCGCACCCGCAGCGGCGAGGCGGGGCTCGACCAGCTCACCGAGTTCGGTGCCGGCGCGGAGGTTTCCACCGCCATGCCGGGCATTGGCGGGCGGGTGGCGCTGCGGGCGCAGGCCGTCAACATCGACTCCGGCGACATGGCGCAGGATTCCGGCACGCTGCGCCGCTTCGGCGGCAACGCGCTGCGCCTGCCCGGGCCGGGCGTGGCCGTCCCTGCGGCGGTGGCGCGGGCGCTGACCCCCACCGACACCTCCGCCTCCGGCGTCTCCTTCGCAGCCGGCTACACGCGGCCGAACTTCTCGCTCGACATCGGCACCACGCCGCTCGGCTTCCGCAAGCAGAACGTGCTGGGCGGCGTCGAGGTAGCGCCGGCCCTGACCGAGAGCCTGCGCCTGCGCGTGACGGCCGAACGCCGCGCCATGACCGACACCATGCTCTCCTGGGCCGGCATGCGGGACCGCGGCACGGGTCAGGTCTGGGGCGGCGTGGTGCGCAACACCGCGCGCGGCCAGTTCGAGTTCGCCGTGGGCGACACCAACTTCTATGTGGGCGGCGGCTACTCCACGCTGGAGGGCGATGGCGTCGCCGACAACACCCGTATCGAGGCGGGGGCGGGCCTCAGCCATGCCCTGTACCGCCGGCCGGATTCGGAGCTGGTGACCGGCCTCGACCTCGTCTACCAGGCCTATGACAAGAACCTGCGCCTCTTCACCCTCGGCCATGGCGGCTATTACAGCCCGCAATCCTATCTCGGCGCCTCGATCCCGCTGGATTACCGCGCGCGGATGGGGGATTTCACCTACCGCATCGGCGGCACGGCCGGCATCGCCTCCTGGCGGGAGGACCGCGCGCCCTATTTCCCGACCGATGCGGCGGCGCAGGGCCGGCTCGAGGCGCAGGCGGCCTCCGACCCCACCGTCAGCGCCTTTTATCCGGGGCAGTCGCAGACCGGCTTCGCCGGCGGCCTGCGCGGTGACCTGGAATACAACCTGACGCCGGCGCTCCGCCTCGGCGCCGCCCTGCGCTACGACAAGTCCGCCGACTGGAGCGAGGCCCGCGGCCTGCTCTATGCCCGCTACCGGCTGGACCAGTGAGCCCCGGGCGGGCATCCTGGGGGTGGTGTGCATGAAGGAACGGGCATGACGCAGATGGACCCCGCGGCGCTGGCCTATCTCGCGCGGCGGGATGTCAGCGCGCAGTGGCGTGGCTTCCTGCGCGCCCTGCTGGAGACGCTGGACGCGCATCTCGACCGCAACACCCGCAACGGCCTGCTGCGCGCCGTGGGCACGCGGCTCGGCCAGGCGGTGCCCTTGCCGGCGGCGGCCACGCTGCCCGAGCTGGAGGCGCGGATGAACGCCGCCCTGGCCGAGCTTTCCTGGGGCTATGTCGCCGTGGCGCTGGACGAGACCGACCGCAGCCTGCGCCTTTCGCACCACGCCGCCCCCGCCGTGGGCGCGGCCGGGGACGAGGCGGGGGAATGGTTCGCCACTGTGCTGGAGGGGCTCTACGCGGCCTGGCTGGCGCAGCAGCAGGGCGGCGGCGCCGAGGGTGGGCCGCAGCTCCGCCTGGTCCGCCACGAGCCGGGGTTGGCGGAGCTGCGCTACGGCAGCTAGGCGCCGGCATTCCGGCGCGCCAGGCGGCCCGGCGGTGTCCGCCCGGCGCGCGCGCTCATCCGGCGGGGCTGGCCCGCTGATGTGAGCCTTGCGGCATCCCGACCCGCCCGGCATCCTCCGCCCCCAATTAAACAGGTGAGGAGGGCGGGGAATGCGCCTCGCGGTGCTCAAGGAAAGGCGGGCGGGCGAGACCCGTGTCGCGGCCACGCCGGAGACGGCGCGGAAACTGATGGATCTCGGGCTCGGCGTGGTGGTGGAGACCGGCGCCGGCGCCGGCTCCGGCCTCACCGATGCCGCCTATCGCGAGGCGGGCGCCGAGATCGTTCCCGACGCCGCGGCCGCGCTGGCCGGCGCCAAGGTGGTGCTGAAGGTGCGCGCGCCGCTCGGCACGGGCGAGGGCGAGGTGGACGAGCTGGCGCTGATCCCGCGCGGCGCGCTGCTGATCGGCACGCTGGAGGCGGTCGCCAACCCGCGGCGGGCCCAGGCCTATGCCGAGCTGGGGATCGAGGCCTGCAGCATGGAGCTGCTGCCGCGCATCACCCGCGCGCAGAGCATGGACGTGCTCTCCTCCCAGGCGAACCTCGCCGGCTACCGCGCCGTGATCGAGGGCGCGGCCGCCTTCGACAAGGGCTTTCCCATGCTGATGACGGCGGCGGGCACCATCCCGGCCGCCAATGTGTTCATCATGGGCGCGGGCGTGGCGGGGCTGCAGGCCATCGCCACGGCGCGGCGCCTGGGCGGGCGCGTCTCGGCCACCGACGTGCGGCCGGCGGCGAAGGAGGAGATCAAGTCCCTTGGTGCCGCCTTCGTGGGCTACGAGGACGAGGAAAGCCGCGCCGCGCAGACGGCGGGGGGCTATGCCAAGCAGCTCTCGCCCGAGTTCTACGCCCGGCAGGCCGAGGTCATCGCCGCCGCGGTCGCCAAGGCCGATGTGGTGGTCTGCACCGCGCTGGTGCAGGGCCGCCGCGCGCCGACCCTGCTCACCGCCGCCATGGTGGAGAGCATGAGGCCCGGCAGCGTGGTGGTGGACATCGCCGCCGATGCGGGCGGCAACTGCGCGCTGACGAAGCCGGGCGAGGCCATCGTCACGGAGGGCGGCGTCAAGATCCTGGGCCACACCAACTGGCCGGGCCGCATCCCCGCCGCGGCCAGCGCGCTCTACGCCCGCAACCTGCTGACCTTCCTGTCCACCTTCTGGGACAGGGAGGCGAAGGCGCCGAAGCTGCCGCAGGAGGACGAGATCGTCCGCGGCGTCACGCTCACCCGGGGGGGCGCGGTGGTGCACCCGCAACTCGCCACGGCCGCCGCGGCCTGAGGGGAGGGACCACGAACATGAACGCGACCGACCTTGCCAACCAGGCCAGCGCCACCGCCGAGCGGGCCCTGGCGCTGGCCGCCCAGGCCCGGCAGATGGCCGAGGCGGCGGCACCCGCCATCGCGCACGGCGCCGCCGCCGCCGAGCCCTTCCTGCTGCTGCTGACGATCTTCCTGCTCGCCTGCTTCGTGGGCTATCACGTCGTGTGGAACGTGACGCCGGCGCTGCACTCGCCGCTGATGGGCGTCACCAACGCCATCTCCTCGGTCATCGTGGTGGGGGCCATCCTGGCCACCGGCCTCGGCGATTCCTGGGCCGCCAAGGCCTTCGGCTTCCTGGCGGTCACGCTCGCCTCCGTGAACATCTTCGGCGGCTTCATGGTGACGCGCCGGATGCTCGCCATGTTCAAGAAGAAGGGCTGAGCCGTGGCCCACACCCTTTCCACCCTCGCCTATCTCGTCGCCTCCGTCCTGTTCATCCTGGCGCTGCGCGGCCTGTCCCACCCCGAGACCAGCCGGCGCGGCAACCTCTACGGCATGGTGGGCATGGGGCTCGCCATCGTGGCGACGCTGGCGCAGCCCGGCATGGGCGGCGGCGGGCTGGCGCTGATCCTGGCCGGCATCGTGCTGGGCGGCGGCATCGGCACGGCGCTGGCCAACCGCATCCAGATGACGGCGCTGCCGCAGCTCGTGGCCGCCTTCCACTCGCTGGTGGGCCTGGCCGCCGTGTTCGTCGCCGCCGCCGCCTTCTACAACCCGGAGAGCTTCGGCATCGGCGTGCCGGGCGACATCAAGGCCGGCAGCCTGGTCGAGATGTCGCTGGGCCTGGCCATCGGCGCCATCACCTTCTCCGGCTCGCTGATCGCCTTCGCCAAGCTGCAGGCGCTGATGTCCGGCGCGCCGATCACCTTCCGGGGCCAGCACTGGCTGAACCTCGCGCTCGGCATCCTGCTGCTGGTGCTGGTCATCGCCTTTGTCGCCACGGGCAGCGGCGTGCTGTTCTGGGTCATCGCGCTGCTGGCGCTGGGCCTGGGCTTCCTGCTGATCATCCCGATCGGCGGCGCGGACATGCCGGTCGTGGTGTCCATGCTGAACAGCTATTCGGGCTGGGCGGCGGCGGGCATCGGCTTCACGGTCGGCAACCTGCTGCTGATCGTCACCGGCGCGCTGGTGGGCGCCTCGGGCGCCATCCTCTCCTACATCATGTGCAAGGGGATGAACCGCAGCATCGTCAACGTGCTGCTGGGCGGCTTCGGCAGCGACCCGGCGGCGGCGCAGGCGGCGGGCGGCGGCGGACCGGCGCGGCCCGTCAAGGCCGGCAGCCCCGAGGATGCCGCCTACCTGATGAAGAACGCCGGCAAGATCATCATCGTGCCCGGCTACGGCATGGCGGTGGCGCAGGCCCAGCAGGTGCTGCGCGAGATGGCGGACCTGCTGAAGAAGGAGGGCGTCGAGGTTTCCTACGCCATCCATCCCGTCGCGGGGCGCATGCCCGGCCACATGAACGTGCTGCTGGCCGAGGCCAACGTGCCCTATGACGAGGTGCACGAGCTGGAGGAGATCAACCCCGAATTCGCCGAGGCCGACGTGGCCTATGTGATCGGCGCCAACGACGTGACCAACCCCGCCGCCAAGACCGACAAGTCCAGCGCCATCTACGGCATGCCGATCCTGGACGTGGAGCGGGCCAAGACGGTGTTCTTCGTCAAGCGCGGCATGTCCTCGGGCTATGCCGGCGTGGAGAACGAGCTGTTCTTCCGCGACAACACCATGATGCTGTTCGGCGACGCCAAGAAGGTGACGCAGCAGATCGTGCAGGCCCTGCAGAAGTGACCGGCGGGCCGGGGGCGGGGAGGCCTCTTCCCCCGGCCCGTTCCGCGCCGCCCCGCCGCGCCGCCCCGCCGCGCGCGCGGAACCGAGGTGGGTTGCGCATTCCGCCTTTGTTTCACCCTGGAAGCAGTTCTATAAGCAGCCCATGGTCGCCAAGAACAGCCCAACTCCGCTGCCCGGTTCCTGCGCGGCCTGCGCGGTGCGGCCCTTTGCCCTGTTCCGGGTGGTGCCCCAGGCGCGGGTGGGCGAGATCGCCCGCGTCCGCTCCGCCGTCCGGCTGGTGCGCGCCAACGAGGCGATCCGCGACTCCGTCTTCACCCTGTATGCCGGCTGGGCCTTCTCCTGGACCACGACGCCGGACGGGCGCCGCCAGATCCTCGACTTCCACCTGCCCGGCGACCTGGTGGAGCGCAGCGAGGACGGCGCCGAGGTTTCGGCGCTGACCGATGTCAGCTTCTGCGTGCTCGCCAAGGACCGGCTCTGCGAGTTCATGGGCCGCGACCCGGGCCTCGCCCTTTCCTATGCCGACGGCCTGGTGCGCGACCGCGCCCGGCTGCGCGAGCGGCTGACCAGCCTCGGCCGGCGCGACGCGCTGGGGCGGGTGTCGCACCTGCTGCTGGAGCTGCATGGCCGGCTTGCCCGGCGCGGCGGGGCGGACCGCAGCGGCGCTCCCCTGCCGCTGAAGCAGGCGCACCTGGCCGATGCGCTGGGCCTTTCGGTGGAACACGCCAACCGTGCCCTGGCGGTGCTGCGGCGGGACGGCGTGGCCTCCTTCCAGAAGGGGCGGCTCGACCTCCTGGACCGCACCGCGATGGAAGAGCTCGCCGGCTGGTCCACCGCCCCCGCGCCGCCGGTGCTGACCCGCGTCGGCGCCTGAGCGGGCCTGCGGGGAGCCGGGCGCTTCCCTCTTGCGAAGCAGCATCATTCGCGCCAGCCTCGCTGCAACGCGGCAAGGCGCCTTCAGCGCTGCCTTGACCCTGGCTCAATTCGACGATCTGCCTTAGTGGCTGTTCCAATCATGCGGACGCTCAGCGTCCATTGATCGCCCCGCCTCCATCACCACCGACGGAGCCTCAGACCATGCGCCTCTCCCGCCGTCATCTGCTCTTGTCCGGCGCCGGCCTCGCCAGCCTGGCCAGCGGCCTGCCGCTGCCCGCCGCCCTTGCCCAGGAGCCGCGCCGCGGCGGCGTGCTGACGGTGCATCTGGGCTCCGAGCAGCGCATCCTGAACCCGGCGCTGCGCGCCTCCACCGGCGTCTATGTCATCACCAGCAAGATCATCGAGCCGCTGGTCGATCTCGGTGCGGGCGGCAAGATCGTCCCCGTGCTGGCCACCGCCTGGGAGGCGGCGCCGGACGGCAAGACCGTCACCTTCCGGCTGCGCGAGGGCGTGCAGTGGCATGACGGCAAGCCCTTCACCAGCGCCGACGTGCAGTACAGCGCGATGGAGCAGTGGAAGAAGCACCTCAACTACGGCACCACGCTGCAACTCTACCTCGATGCTGTGGAAACGCCGGACGCCCACACGGCGGTGTTCCGCTATTCCCGCCCGATGCCGCTCGACCTGCTGCTGCGCGCGCTCTGCGACCTGGGCTATGTGGTGCCGAGGCATGTGTTCGAGGGCACCAACGTGCTGGAGAACCCGGCCAACACGGCCCCCATCGGCACCGGCCCCTTCAAGTTCGTCGAGTACCAGCGCGGCCAGTACGTCATCGCCGAGCGCAACCCGAACTACTGGCGCCAGGGCTTCCCCTATCTCGACCGCGTGGTGTGGCGCTTCATCACCGACCGCTCGGCGGCCACCGCCGCGCTGGAAACGGGGGCGGTGCAGCTTTCCGCCTATAACGGCCTGCCGCTGGCCGATCTCGACCGGCTGCGCAAGGATGACCGCTTCGAGGTCTCGACCCGCGGCGTCGAGGGCAACGTGTTCAACAACACGCTGGAGTTCAACACGCGCCGCAAGGAGCTGTCCGACAAGCGCGTGCGCCAGGCCATCGCCCACGCCATCGACGTGGACTTCTTCCTGGAGAACTTCCTCTACGGCCTCGGCAAGCGCGCCACGGGGCCGATCCCCTCGCTCTCGCCGGAGTTCTTCCCCAACAATCCGGTGCCCTACCCCTACGACAAGGCGCGCGCCGAGAAGATGCTGGACGAGGCGGGCTACCGGCGTGGCGCGGGGGGCGTCCGCTTCTCGCTCCGCATCGTGCCGATCATGAACGGCGAGGACGTGCCGCTGCTGGCCACCTTCATCCAGCAATCGCTGCAGCAGGTGGGCATCCGCGTCGAGATCGTGCAGCTCGACATCGCCGGGGCGCTCTCCGCCGTGTACCGGGACTGGAACTTCGACCTCGCCACGGGCTGGCACCAGTATCGCGGCGACCCGGCGGTCTCCACCACCGTCTGGTACCGCTCCGGCAGCCCCAAGGGCTCGCCCTGGACCAACCAGTTCGGCTGGCAGTCCGACAAGGTGGACCAGCTGATCGACCAGGCCGCCACGGAGCTGGATTCCGCGAAGCGCCGCGCGCTCTATGCCGAGTTCGTCCGCCAGGTGAATGACGAGCTGCCGGTGTGGATGATGACCGAGCGGCCCTTCTACGCCGCCACTTCCAAGCGGGTGCAGAACCACCACAACGTGCCGCGCTGGGATTCCGGTGACTGGCACGACACCTGGCTGTTGCCTTCGTAACGCCGCGGATGCAGATCCTGCTGCTCGCCCTGCGCCGGCTGGCCGCCAGCCTGCCGACGCTGCTGCTGATCCTGGTCGGGCTGTTCCTGCTGCTGCAGCTGGCGCCCGGCGACACGGTGGACGCGCTGATCGCCCAGATGGGCGGCGGCGACCCGGCCATGGCCGAGCAGCTCCGCACCTTCTACGGGCTGGACGCGCCGGTGGTGGTGCAGCTCGGCCGCTACCTGCTGCGGCTGGTGACGCTCGACCTCGGCTTCTCCGCCATCTACGGCAAGCCGGTGGCGGAGGTGATCCTGGAGCGGCTGCCGGTGACGCTGCTGCTGATGGCGAGCGCGCTGAGCTTCGCCTTCGCCGCCGGCATGGCGCTCGGCGTCGTCGCCGCGCGGCGCGTCAACCGCTGGCCGGACACGCTGATCTCGACGCTCGGGCTGGTGTTCTACGCCACCCCCTCCTTCTGGTTCGGCATGATGGGCATCGTGGTCTTCGCGGTGCGGCTTTCCTGGCTGCCGGCGGGCGGCTTCGAGGAGATCGGCAGCGGCAACGCCGGCCTCACGCGCGTGCTGGACATCGCCTGGCACCTGGTGCTGCCGGTGGCGACGCTGGCGCTCACCTACCTCGCCACCTATCTGCGCATCATGCGCGCCTCCATGCTGGAGGTGCTGACGCTGGATTTCGTCCGCACCGCCCGCGCCAAGGGCCTGGGCGAGACGGCGGTGGTGCTGCGCCACGTCCTGCGCAACGCGCTGCTGCCCGGCGTCACGCTGATGGGGTTGCAGGCCGGCACCATGCTGGGCGGCTCGGTGGTGGTGGAAAGCGTCTTCGCGCTGCCCGGCCTCGGGCGGCTGGCCTATGAATCGGTCGTGCAGCGGGACGTGAACACGCTGCTCGGCATCGTCTTCGTTTCGGCGCTGCTGGTCATCGCCATCAACTTCATCGTGGACATGCTGTACGCCAAGCTCGATCCGCGCATCGTGTCGGGGCGCTGAGATGCTCGGCTTCCTCCGGCGCTATATGCGCAACCCGGCGGCGGTGATCGGCCTGCTGCTGGTGCTGGCGGTGATCGGCATGGCCGTCTCCGCCCCCTTCGTCTTCCCGCGCGACCCGCTCTCGCTGGCGGGCCGCCCGCTGCAATGGCCGATGGACAACCCGCGCTTCTGGCTCGGCACCGACAACACGGGGCGGGACATCGCGGCGCAGATCTTCCACGGCGCCCGCGTCTCGCTGCTGATCGGCCTCGTCGCCACGGTCATCGCCATCGTCATCGGCATCGTCATCGGTGCCGTGTCGGGCTTCTATGGCGGCTGGGTGGACGACGTGCTGATGCGCGTCACCGAGGCGTTCCAGACCCTGCCCAACTTCATCCTGCTGCTGGTGCTGGTGGCGGTGTTCGGCTCGGACATCACCTTCGTCACCATCGCCATCGGCATCGTCTCCTGGCCGCCCTCGGCGCGGCTGACGCGGGCGGAGTTCCTGTCCTTGCGCAACCGGGAGTTCGTGCAGGCCTGCCGCGTGCTGGGGATGCGGGACGCGCAGATCATCTTCCGCGAGATCCTGCCCAACGCGCTGCCGCCGGTCATCGTCTATGCCAGCGTCATCATGGCGGTGGCCATCCTGCTGGAAAGCGCGCTGGCCTTCCTCAACCTGTCCGACCCCAACGTGCCGAGCTGGGGCAACCTGATCGGCGCCGGGCGCGGCGTGCTGCGCGTGCAGTGGTACGTCTCCGCCATTCCGGGCGTCGTCATCCTGCTCACCGTGCTCGGCGTCTCGCTGGTCGGGCAGGGGCTGAACGACGCGCTGAACCCGAGGCTGAGGGGCCGATGAGCGACACGACACTCCTCTCCCCCCCTCTGCTCTCCATCGAGGGGCTGACCGTCGCCCTGCCCCGGGGCGCCGACCGTCCGCACGCGCTGGAGGACGTCTCGCTCCGCCTCGCGCCCAACGAGATCCTCTGCGTGGTGGGCGAGAGCGGCTCGGGCAAGTCGCTCACCGCCGGCGCGGTGATGGGGCTGCTGCCCGAGGGGGTGCGCGCCACGGCGGGGCGCATCCTGTTCGAGGGGCGGGACCTGCTGGCCCTGTCTCCGGCCGAGATGCGCAAGCTCCGCGGCGCGCGCATCGGCATGGTGTTCCAGGAGCCGATGACGGCGCTGAACCCGCTGCGCAGCATCGGCAGCCAGATCGCCGAGATGTTCCGCGTCCACACGCGGCTTTCCGGCGCCGAGATCGACCGGCGCGTGCTGGCGCTGCTCGGGGATGTGCGCATCCCCGACCCCGCGGCGGCGGGGCGCGCCTTTCCGCACGAGCTGTCGGGCGGCCAGCGGCAGCGCGCCATGATCGCCATGGCGCTGGCCCTGGAGCCGCGCCTGCTGATCTGCGACGAGCTCACCACCGCGCTCGACGTCACCACCCAGGCGCAGATCCTGCGCCTGATCCGCGACATGCAGCGGCGCACCGGCACGGCGGTGCTGTTCATCACCCATGATTTCGGCGTGGTGGCCGACATCGCCGACCGCGTGGCGGTGATGCGGCGCGGCCTGCTGGTGGAGCAGGGGCCTGCCGATGAGGTGCTGAACCGTCCGCAACACCCCTATACCCGCGCCCTTGTCGCCGCCGTGCCGCCGCTGGCGCCGCCCGCGCCCCAGCCCGTCTCGGCCGAGGCGGTGCTGGAGATCGACCACGTCTCCAAGACCTACCGCAAGGGCGGCTGGCTGAAGCGCAACCGGCGCGTCACCCACGCGGTGAAGGACGTCTCCCTCAGCCTGCCGCGCGGCGCCACGCTGGGCATCGTGGGCGAGAGCGGTTCGGGCAAGTCCACGCTGGCCCGCTGCATCGTCCGGCTGCTGGACCCAGATGGCGGCGAGATCCGGCTGGAGGGCAAGGACCGTCTGGCCCTTTCGCGGGAAGAACTCCGCCAGGCCGCGCCGCAGGTGCAGATGGTGTTCCAGGACCCCTTCGCCAGCCTCAACCCGCGCCGCCGCGTGGGCGAGCTGGTGGCGCAAGGCCCGATCATCCATGGCACGCCCAAGGCCGAGGCCATGGCCCGCGCGCGGGAGCTGTTCGGGCTGGTGGGGCTGGACCCCGCCGCGCTGGACCGCTTCCCGCACGAATTCTCCGGCGGGCAGCGACAGCGCATCGGGCTGGCGCGGGCGCTGGCCATGCGGCCGCGCGTGCTGGTGGCGGACGAGCCGGTCTCGGCGCTGGACGTGTCCGTCCAGGCCCAGGTGCTGAAGCTGCTGGCGCGGCTGCGCGCGCAGCTCGGCCTGTCCATCGTGTTCATCACCCACGACCTGCGCGTCGCCGCCCAGCTCTGCGACCATGTGGCGGTGATGCGCGAGGGCGAGGTGGTGGAAAGCGGCCCGGTCGCGGAGGTCTTCGCGCGGCCGGCGCATGACTACACGCGGGCGCTGATGGCGGCCATTCCCGGGCAGGGCTGGACCCCGCCCGTGGCCTTCGGCAGCGAGGAGCCGGCCTGACCGGAAGGGGAGGGGAAGCCCTTCCCCCTGGCCCGCCCGTTGCCCAGCCCGTCATCAGGGCTGTGCAAGGGACGGGCAGATCCGCGCCGGCCGGGTCCAACAAGAGGGGCGAAGGTGGCTTTTCAGCCGCCCCGAAGCGGTGAACACTCCCCGCCCGTCCTGGCTGGGAGTGTTCCGACTGATGCCTTCTGCTCGCTTGGCCTCCGACATCGGAGGAACCTTCACGGATCTCGCGCTGGAACGCGATGGGGAGCGCTGGACCGCGAAGGTGCTCACCACGCCGCACGCGCCGGAGCTGGGCGTGCTGGAGGGCATCCGCGTCGTGCTGGACAAGGCGGGGCTGCGGCCCGCCGATGTGGCGCTGTTCATCCACGGCACCACCCTCGCCACCAACGCCGTGATCGAGCGCAAGGGCGCCCGCACCGCGCTGCTGACCACCGAGGGCTTCCGCGACGTGCTCGCCCTCGGCAACGAGTCCCGCTACGACCAGTATGACCTGAACATCGAGCTGCCGCGGCCGCTGGTGCCGCGCCGCTGGCGCCTGCCCGTGCCGGAGCGGCTGGACAATGAAGGCAAGGTCCTGCTGCCGCTGGACGAGGCGGCGCTGCGCCGGCAGATCGCCTTCATGAAGGCGGAGGGCATCGAGAGCGTCGCCATCGGCTTCCTGCACGCCTTCGTCAATCCGGCGCATGAGCGCCGCGCCGCCGAGATTTTGGCGGAGGAATGGCCGGAGGTGCGGGTCTCCCTTTCCTCCGAGGTCTCGCCCGAGATGCGGGAATGGGAGCGCTTCTCCACCACCGTCGCCAACGCCTATGTGCAGCCGCTGATGGCCAGCTATCTCGGCCGCCTGCAACAGGGCCTGGCCGAGGGCGGCTTCGCCTGCCCCTTCTTCATGATGCTCTCCGGCGGCGGGCTCACCACGGTGGAGACGGCCGCGCGCTTCCCCATCCGGCTGGTGGAGAGCGGCCCCGCGGGCGGCGCCATCTTCTCCGCCCATGTCGCGCGGCAGCGGGGATTGTCGAAGGTGCTGTCCTTCGACATGGGCGGCACCACCGCCAAGGTCTGCCTGATCGACGACTTCCAGCCCCAGGCCAGCCGCAGCTTCGAGGTGGCGCGCGTCGGCCGCTTCAAGAAGGGCTCGGGGCTGCCGCTGCGCATCCCCGTCATCGAGATGGTGGAGATCGGCGCGGGCGGCGGCAGCCTGGCGCAGGTCGATGCGCTGGGCCGCATCCAGGTGGGGCCGGAAAGCGCCGGCGCCGATCCCGGCCCGGCCTGCTATGGCCGCGGCGGCACGCGGCCGGCGGTGACGGATGCCAACCTGGCGCTCGGCCGCTACGAGCCCGCCCTGTTCGCCGGCGGCCAGTTCCCGCTGCAGGTGCCCCCGGCGCTGGCCGCGCTGGAGGAGCATGTCGGCGGCAGGCTTGGATTGGCCCCGGAAATGGCCGCCCTCGGCGTGGTCGAGATGGTGGACGAAAACATGGCCAACGCCGCCCGCGTCCATGCCATCGAGAGCGGCAAGGGCTATGAGGGCCGCGCCATCATCGCCTTCGGCGGCGGCGGGCCGGTGCATGGCTACCGCGTGGCGGAGAAGATCGGCGTGTCGCGCATGCTGGTGCCCTCGGGCGCCGGCGTCGGCAGCGCCATCGGCTTCCTGCGCGCGCCCGTGGGCTACGAGGTGGTGAAAAGCCTCTACCAGCGCTTCCGCAGCTTCGACGTGGCGGCGGTGAACGGGCTGCTCGGCGCCATGTCGGCCGAGGCGCGGAGCGTGGTGGAGCAGGGCAGCTTCGGCGCTAGGCTCGCCGAGAGCCGCATCGCCTATATGCGCTATGTCGGCCAGGGCCACGAGATCTCCGTGGCGCTGCCGGCGCGCGACCTGACGGAGGCCGACATCGCCGCCATCCGCGCCGATTACGATGCCGAGTATTCCCGCTTCTACGACCGCCCCGTGCCGGGCAGCGACGTGGAGATCCTGTCCTTCGCCGTGACGGTGGCGACGGTGCTGCCCGAGGTGGCGCCCGCCGGCGCGGTGGAGGAGGCGCCTGCGCCGTCCCCCATCCGCCACCAGGCGGTGCGCGACACCACCGACGGCACCGTCGCCGACTGGGCGGTGTATGACCGCGAGCACCTTTCCCCCGGCGCGACGCTCGCCGGCCCCTGCATCGTCGCCGAGGCGGAAACCAGCACGCTGGTCGGCCCCGGCTGGACCTGCCGCATGGATGCGCTCGGATATCTGGAACTGTTCAAGGAGGCCGCGTGACATGGACGCCCAGCCGATGAATGCGCTCGAGAAGATCCAGCGCCAGATCCAGTGGAACCGCCTGATCGCGGTGGTGGAGGAGCAGGCGCAGACCATGATCCGCACCGCCTTCAGCACCACGGTGCGCGAGGCGGGCGACCTTTCCGCCGGCATCTTCGACCTCAAGGGCCGCATGCTGGCGCAGGCTGTCACCGGCACGCCCGGCCATGTGAACTCCATGATGGAGTCCGTCGGCCACTTCCTCGCCAAGTTCCCGGCGGAAACGATGAAGCCGGGCGACCACTACATCACCAACGACCCCTGGCTCGGCACCGGCCACCTGCACGACCTCACCGTGGTCTCGCCCGCCTTCCGGCAGGGGAAGATCGTCGGCCTCTTCGCCAACACCGCGCATGTGATCGACGTGGGCGGCCTCGGCATGGGGCCCGAGGGGCGCAGCGTATTCGAGGAGGGGATGTACATCCCCATCGTCAAGTGCTTCGACCAGGGCCGCGCCAACGAGACCTTCTTCGACTTCATCCGCGCGGGCTCCCGCACGCCGGTCGAGCTGGAAGGCGACGTCTATTCCCTTTGCGCCTGCAACGACGCCGGCATCAAGCGGCTAGTGGAGATGCTGGACGAGTTCGGCATGGACAGCATCGACCCGCTGGCCGCGTACATCTTCGACAGCTCGCTCGCCGCCACCATCGCGGAGATCCGGAAGCTGCCGCGCGGCACCTACAGCGCCAGCATCCGCAGCGACGGCTACGAAGCCCCTGTCACGCTGAAGGCCGCGATGACGCTGCACGAGGACCACATCACGGTGGACTTCGCTGGCACCTCGGGGTTGTCGGGGCGCGGCATCAACGTGCCGGCGGCCTATTGCCGCGCCTATTCCTGCTTCGGCATCAAGTGCGTGGTGGCGCCCGAGATTCCCAACAACTGGGCTTCGCTGGCGCCCTTCCGCATGGAGATCCCGGAAGGCTGTATCCTGAACGCGCCGCGGCCCTTCCCGGTCAGCGTGCGGCATGTCACCGGCCAGCTGCTGCCGGACCTGATGATGGGATGCCTGCACCAGGTGGTGCCGGACCGCGTGACCGCCGAGGGCTCCTCCTGCCTGTGGAACCCGCCGCTCCGCGGTGGCGGCCAGGTTTCCGGTGCCGCCGCCGAGCTGCCGGATTTCGAGGTGATCACCTTCAACTCCGGCGGCACCGGCGCGCGGCCGGCCAAGGACGGGCTGGATGGCACGGCTTTCCCCTCCGGCGTGCGCACCATGCCGGTGGAGGCCACCGAGAACGTGGCGCCCGTGGTGTTCTGGAAGAAGGAGCTGCGGCCGGATTCGGCCGGCGCGGGGCGCACCCGCGGCGGCTTCGGGCAGATCATGGAGATCGGCACCAAGGGCGAGGCGGAATTCGCGGTGAACGCCATCTTCGACCGCGTGGCCAACGCCCCGCGCGGCCGCGACGGCGGTGGCGACGGCGCGCCGGGCTGGGTGGGGCTGGACGACGGCACACCCCTGCGCACCAAGGGCTACCAGGTGGTGCCCAAGGGCCGGCGCCTGCTGCTGAAGCTTCCCGGCGGGGGAGGGATGGGCGACCCGGCGGAGCGCGACCCGGGGCTGGTGGAGCGCGACATCGCCGATGGGCTGGTGACGGCCAGGCCCTAGCAGGGCCCGGGCGGCGGCGCCGGAAGCCCGCCGGGCAGGAGTGGCCCCCCGGCGGGCTTCCCCGGCGGCCCGGCTCAGCGGCGGGTGAGCCGGGAGGTCAGGAAGGCCAGGGCGGCGACGCCGAGGCCGACGCAGAGCGTGGGGTTGCGCGAGAGCGCCATCTGCACGCTGTGGCCCAGCGTCTCGCCGCCGAAGGGGCCATGCACCGGCGAGGCCCGCAGGGAGGGGCGGTGCAGCGTCTCGTCCCGCTGCGCGGCGATGCGCTCGGAGTTCGTGACCTGGGTGGCGGTGGTGCCGAGATGGCCCAGCAGCCAGTCCAGCGCGCCCGGCATCACCGTGTTGGCCACCCCGAACATGGCCGTCTGGCCGCCGACCTGCACCGAGCGCCGGTTCTGCGTCACGGCCAGGTGGATCGCGTCGGCGGTGATCTCCGGTGCGTAGATCGGCGGCGGCGGGCGCGGCACGCCGCCTTCCGGCAGGTGCGAGGCGGCATGGCTGAAGAACGGCGTGTTGGTCGAGGGCGGATGCACGATGCCGAGCTGCACCGCGCTGCGCGCCTCCACCAGCTCGGCCCGCAGCGCCTCGGTGAAGCCGGCCACCGCGTGCTTGGCGGCGGAATAGGCGGACTGCATCGGCACCGCCCGCAGCGCCACGGCCGAGCCGACATTGACGATGTTGCCCCGGTTGCGCGGCAGCATCCGCTTCAGCGCCACCCGCGTGCCATTGACGACGCCGAGATAGGTGACGCGCGTCACCCGCTCGTAATCCTCCTCGGGCACGTCCATGAAGCGGCCATAGGAGCTGACGCCGGCGCAGTTCACCCAGGCGTCGATCGGGCCGAGCTCCGCCTCGATGGCCGTGGCGGCCTGCTCCAGCGCGGCGGAGTCGGACACGTCGGCCTCGGCGATGGCGGTGCGGGCGCCGCCCTGGCGCACCTCCTCCTGCGCCGATTCCAGGCCGTTCCGGCCGCGCGCGATGAGCCCGACATCCCAGCCCCGCCGCGCGAACAGCGCCGCGGTGCAGCGGCCGATGCCGGAGGAGCCGCCGGTGATGACCAGCACCGGCCGGCGCCTGGTGTCGGAAGGAAGGGATGCGGACATGCGGGAGGAACTCCGGGGCTGCGAAGGAGGGGCGCCGGCCTGGCGCGGGGCATGCCGCACCTACCGGCGGGGCAGGGGGCGGTTCCCGCCTGCCGGGATTTCCGCCGGCCCCACCCTCTAAGCCGCGCCACCCGCCCTGGGTTGCCGGAGCTGCCGCGCGGCGGCAGGGGCAGCTTCCTCATTGGCGGGGAGGCGTTCTTCGGCAAGGATCGGCCGCGCGACGCGGAGGAGGGAGCCGTCCGTCCCGGCGCCTTCCCTCCGCCCTGCCAACCCGATCGGGAAACGCCCTGCACCATGACCCTGCTCGCCTCGCTCCGCGGCCGCCTCTCCCTGCCGGTGATCGCCTCGCCGCTGTTCATCATCTCCGTGCCGGACCTGGTCGTGGCCCAGTGCTGCGCGGGGGTCATCGGCAGCATGCCCTCGCTGAACGCCCGCCCGCTGTCGCAGCTCGACGAGTGGCTGGGCGAGATCCGCGAGCGGCTCGCCGCGCATGACGCGGCCCACCCCGAGGCGCCGGCCGCGCCCTTCGCCATCAACCTCATCGTCCACCGCTCGAACGACCGGCTGGAGCAGGACCTGGAGCTGTGCGCGCGGCACCGCGTGCCGCTCATCATCACCTCCCTCGGCGCCCGGCGGGAGGTGAACGAGGCCATCCACGCCTATGGCGGCCATGTGATGCACGACGTCATCAACCAGCGCTTCGCCCACAGCGCCATCGACAAGGGGGCGGACGGGCTGATCCTGGTGGCGGCCGGGGCGGGCGGCCATGCCGGCAGCCTCTCGCCCTTCGCGCTGGTGCAGGAAACGCGCGCCTGGTTCGACGGGCCCGTCGCGCTGTCGGGCGCCATCGCCAACGGGCGGTCGATCCTGGCGGCGCAGGCGATGGGCGCGGACTTCGCCTATATCGGCAGCGCCTTCATCGCCACCGAGGAGGCGAGGGCGGCCGAGGCCTACAAGCGCATGATCGTGGAAAGCGGCGCGGGCGACATCGTCTACAGCAACCTCTTCACCGACGTGCACGGCAACTACCTGCGCGGCTCGATCGCCAATGCCGGGCTGGACCCGGACAACCTCGCCGCCTCCGACCCCTCGCGCATGGACTTCTCCTCCGACCGCAAGAAGGCCTGGAAGGACATCTGGGGCTCGGGGCAGGGGATCGGCGCCATCCGCGCCGTGGAGCCCGCCGCCGCGCTGATCGCCCGGCTGCGGCGGGAATACGCGGCGGCCCGGCTTGAGCTGCGCGAACGGCCCGCCCTGCTGCGCGCCGGGACGGTGGAAGCCTGAGCCCGGCCAGCCGCCGCCGGGTGCTCAGCCCTCGCCGGCCAGCCGCGCGGCGGTGGCGAGCTGGTCGGCGCGCTCGTTCATCGGGTCGCCCGCATGGCCGCGCACCCAGAGCCATTCCACCTTGTGCGGGCGGGCGGCGGCCAGCAGGCGCTGCCACAGCTCGTAATTCGCCACCGGGTCCTTGGCCGCGTTGCGCCAGTTGTTGCGCACCCAGCCATGCACCCAGCGGCTGATGCCGTTGCGGACATACTCGCTGTCGGTGTGCAGCTTCACGGTGCAGGGGCGCTTCAGCGCCTCCAGCGCCATGCAGGCGGCGGTCAGCTCCATGCGGTTGTTGGTGGTGGCGGCGTCGAAGCCCGAAAGCTCCTTCTCCGCGCTCCCGAAGCGCAGGATCGCGGCCCAGCCGCCCGGGCCGGGATTGGGCTTGCAGCCGCCATCGGTCCAGATCTCCACCACGCGCTCCGCCGCCTCGGCGGGAGCGCTTTCGAAGACGTCAGAGGCCATAGGCGCCGACATCCTTCGCGGCGGCGTGGAAGCGCAGGCGCCTGAGGTATTCCAGCGGGTCCTTGCGCGTCACCAGCGCGCCGGGGGGCGTGTGCGTCCAGTCATAGAGGCGGGTGAGCAGGAAGCGGATGGCGGCGCCACGGCAAAGCACCGGCAGCGCCTCCAGCTCCGCCCCGCTCAGCGGCCGCAGCGCCTGGTAGGCGCCGAGCAGGGCGCGGGCCTTGGTGATGTTGAAGGCGAGGTCCGGCTCGAAGCACCAGGCGTTCAGGCAGATGGCGATGTCGTAGGCCAGGTGGTCGGTGCAGGCGAAGTAGAAGTCGATCAGGCCGGAGACGCGCGGCGTGCCGCGCTCCTGCTCCAGGAAGAACACGTTGTCGGGGAACAGGTCGGCATGGATGTGGCCGCGCGGCAGGCCCCGCGGCCATTCCCGCAGGATGCCGGAAAGGTGGCCCTCCAGCTCGGCGACGAGGCCAGGCTGCACCGCGTCGCCGCCCTCGCGGCAGCGCTCCAGCAGCGGCGCCCAGGCGCGGGGGCCGAGGCCGTTCGGCCGCTCGGCGCGGAAGCCCTCGCCGGCCGCGTGCAGCATGGCCAGCGCGGCGCCGAGCGGGGCGCAATGCTCCTGCCGCACCCGGCGCGGCCAGACGCCGGGCAGGAAGGTGCAGATGGCGGCCGGCCGCCCCGCCAGCTCGCGCAGCGCGATGCCGTCCCGACCCGCCACGGGCAGCGGGCAGGACAGGCCCTGCGAGGCCAGGTGGCGCATCAGCCCGAGGAACCAGGGCAGCTCCGCCGGGTCCACGCGCTTCTCGTACAGCGTGAGGACGAAGTCGCCGCCCTCGCTGGTCTTCAACGCGTAGTTGCTGTTCTCCACGCCTTCCGCAATGCCGCGGAAGGCCAGCAGCTCGCCCAAATCGTAATCGGCGAGGAACGCGCGCAGCGCCTCGTCCGAGATCTCGGTATAGACCGCCATCGGCGCCCCGTTCTCGTGAAATCCCCGCCGGCGCTAGGCCGGCATACCCCCTGGCACCGGCGCGATGCCGGCATACCCCTCCGCGCCGGCCTTCCCCCGCCGGCGGTGCGCGCCGCCCTACTTGGCCAGGGCCGCGGGCAGCTTGAACACCACGTTCTCCTCCGCCACCACCACCTCCTCGATGGTGAGGGCGAAGCGCTCGCCCAGCCGCTCCAGCACCTCCTGCACCAGCATGTCCGGCGCGCTGGCGCCGGCGGTGATGCCGAGGGTGGAAAGGCCGTCGGCCAGAGCGGGGTCCAGCTCCCGGCCGCGCTGCACCATGATGGCGCGGGCGCAGCCGGCGCGCTCCGCCACCTCGCGCAGGCGCACGCTGTTGGAGGAGTTGGGCGCGCCCACCACCACCACCATCTCCGACCGCGCCGCGATCGCCTTCACCGCCGCCTGGCGGTTGGTGGTGGCGTAGCAGATATCCTCCTTGGCGGGCGCCACGAGCTGCGGGAAGCGGCGCTGCAGCACCGCCACGATCTCCGCCGTGTCATCCACCGAAAGGGTGGTCTGGGTGGTGTAGGCGAGCGGCCCCTCGGGCGCCTGGATGCTCTCGGCATCGGCCACCGTCTCCACCAGCGTCACGGTACCGGGCTCGAGCTGGCCCATGGTGCCGATCACCTCCGGGTGGCCGGCATGGCCGATCAGCAGGATGTGCCGGCCGGCGGCGGCGTGGCGCTCCGCCTCGCGGTGGACCTTGGAGACGAGCGGGCAGGTGGCGTCCAGATAGACCATGTTGCGCCGCCTCGCCTCGGCGGGCACCGATTTCGGCACGCCATGGGCGCTGAACACCACCGGCGCGTCGGCCGGCACCTCGTCCAGCTCCTCGACGAAGACGGCGCCCTGCGCCTCCAGGCTCTGCACCACGAACTTGTTGTGCACGATCTCGTGCCGGACATAGACCGGCGCGCCGAAGCGGCGCAGCGATTCCTCGACGATCTTGATCGCGCGGTCCACCCCGGCGCAGAAGCCGCGGGGGCCGGCGAGCAGGACATGCAGGGCGGGCTTGACGGTCATGCTGGCCTGTTCGATGGGGGCGTTGGCGTTCACGAATGGTCGCTTCACAGGGTGGTGCCGGGCCCATTGGGCATGGCATAGGCAGGCATGGCGTAGGCGGGCATGGCATAGACGGCCGTGGCGCCGGAGGCCATGGCATCCGGACGCGGCACTAAGGGGAAGAGTGGCGGCATGGTCAAGGCGCGGAAGCTCCGAAGCGGCGAGATGGCGGCGATGGGCGGGGCGCTCCTGCTGCTGGCGGGGTGCGGCGGCGGCGGCGCGCTGCCGCAGATGACGGCGCCATGCCCGCGCGTGGCCATCCTGGCCGATGCCGCGGATCTGACGCGCTTCCGCGCCGGGGGCGGGCGGGACCTGACGGCCATGGAGCTGAATGCCTCCGTCGCCGGCTTCCAGGCGCGCTGCGACTACGCGCCCGGAGGGGCCGGGCTGGATGTGACGCTGACGCCCGGCTTCACCGCCGAGCGCGGCCCGGCGGCCACGGGCCGCACCGCCGAGATCCCCTATATGGTGGCGGTGGCCGAGGGTGAGAACCGCATTCTCGCGCGCCAGGCCTACACCATGCGGGTGAGCTTCCCCGCCAATGTGTCGCGCATCCGCAGCACGGGGGAGGAGGTGACCATCCGCATCCCCGGCAGCCCGCAGGAGGCGGCGCGGAAGCAGGTCTGGCTCGGCTTCGTCCTCAGCCCCGAGGAGCTGGCCCTCAACCGCGAGCGCGGCCCGCGCTGAGGCGGCCCGCCCGGGGCCGGGCCGGGCGAGGCGGGGTGGCGCGCGCGCCCCTTTCACGCCATCAGGAGAAGGGGTGGCGCCGCTGGAGGGGAAGCCGGCCGATCGGGTAAGGTGCGACATCGCAACAATATCCGGAGGCAGCCGATGTCCGACCCATCCAGCGCGACGCCCGCACCGGATCTGGCGGGACTGAAGACCAGGCAGATGGCGGCCTGGTCGTCCGGCGACTACGCCATCATCGGCACCACCTTGCAGATCGTGGGCGAAAGCCTGTGCGGGGCGGTGGACCTGCGGGGCGGCGAACGGGTGCTGGACGTGGCCAGCGGCAATGGCAATGCCAGCCTGGCCGCCGCCCGCCGCTTCGCCGAGGTCACCTCCACCGACTACGTGCCGGCCCTGCTGGAGCGGGGCCGCGCCCGGGCCGAGGCGAACCGCCTGCCCATCACCTTCAAGGTCGCCGATGCCGAGGCGCTGCCCTTCGAGGACGGCGCCTTCGACGTGGTGCTGTCCACCTTCGGCGTCATGTTCACCCCGGACCAGGACCGGGCGGCGGCGGAGATGCGGCGCGTCTGCCGCCCCGGCGGGCGGATCGGCCTGGCCAACTGGACGCCGGCCGGCTTCGTCGGCCAGCTCTTCAAGCTGCTCGGCGGCTTCCTGCCGCCGCCGGCCGGGGTGCGCTCCCCCGCGCTCTGGGGAACGGAGGAGCGCCTGCGCCAGCTCTTTCCGAACGCCACGGTCACGGCCACGCCGCGGCACTTCCAGTTCCGCTACCGCTCGCCCACTCACTGGCTGGAGGTGTTCCGCGGCTATTACGGGCCGGTCCACAAGGCCTTCCAGGCGCTCGACCCGGAAGCCCAGGGGAGGCTGGAGCAGGAGATCCTGGCCCTGCTCGGGCGCTGCGACCGTGGCGGCGGCGCGGGCCTCGTGGTGCCGTCCGAGTATCTGGAGGTGGTGGTCAGGCCGGGCGCCACGCATTGAAGGAGGGGATGCGGGGCGCGGGCGGAGAGGAACGCTTGCGCCCCGCCCCGCGCTGGGGCACAGAGTGGCCTACCCGCAGATCCCGCGCGGGAGAGAACGGCTGCCGTCCGCGGTGGCCGTCGCCGAAGGCGCAACCGGCCCCCGGAAACGCTCAGGCAGAAGGGCCGCGTGGGGAAGGGGCCTCTGGAAAGCCCAGGCCTGGAAGCAGGCATGCCCGGAAACGGGCGCTGGCACCGACGGAGTAAGGCGCGCAACGCCCGCGCTGAATCTCTCAGGTCATCGGACAGAGGGGGGCCACGAACCCTGACCCGCCGCCCCGCGCGGCGCTGGAGGCTGCGTGGCCGAATCCCTGCTCGAAACCCCCCTGGCATCGTTGCACCGCGAGCTTGGCGGCAAGATGGTGCCCTTCGCCGGCTATGCCATGCCGGTGCAGTACCCGGCCGGCATCCTGGCCGAGCACCTGGCCACCCGCGCCGGCGCCACGCTGTTCGACGTCTCCCACATGGGCCAGGCCGAGCTGGTGGGCGAGGGAGCCGCCGCCGCGCTGGAGCGGCTGACGCCGGCCGACGTGCAGATCCTGAAGCCGGGCCGGCAGAAATACGGCCTGCTGACCAACGAGGCCGGCGGCATCGTCGATGACTTCATGGTGGCCAATCTGGGCGGCGACCGGCTGTTCCTGGTGGTGAACGCCAGCCGCAAGCATGTGGACCTGCCGGCGATCGAGGCCGTGCTGCCGGCGGGGGTGCGGCTCAACCGGCTGGACGGGCGCGCCCTGCTGGCCTTCCAGGGGCCGCAGGCGGTGGCGCTGCTGGCGCCGCTCGCCCCCGCCGTCGCGGCGCTGGGCTTCATGGGCGTGGCCGAGACGGAGATCGCCGGCATCCCCGTGCTGGTCAGCCGCAGCGGCTACACCGGCGAGGACGGCGTCGAGATCAGCGTGCCGGCGGAACAGGCCGAGGCGCTGGCCCGTACCCTGCTCGCCCTGCCCGGCGTGGCGCCGGCCGGCCTCGGCGCGCGGGACTCGCTGCGGCTGGAGGCGGGGCTCTGCCTCTACGGCAACGACATCGACGAGACGACCAGCCCGGTGGAGGCCAGCCTCGTCTGGACCATCGGCAAGCGCCGCCGCATGGCGTGGGACTTCCCCGGCGCGGAGCGCGTGCGGCAGGAGCTGGACAACGGCCCCGCCCGCCTGCGCGTCGGGCTGCTGCCGGAAGGCCGCCAGCCGGCCCGCGCCCACACCGCCATCGCGGCGGGCGGCGAGACGGTGGGCGAGATCACCAGCGGCACCTTCGGCCCCTCGCTCGGCGGCCCCTGCGCCATGGGCTATGTCGCCCGCCCCCATGCCGCCGACGGCACCGCCCTTTCCCTGATGGTGCGCGGCAGGGAACTGCCCGCGCGCGTCGCCCCCACGCCCTTCATCCCCCACCGTTACGCCCGATAAGGACCTGCCCCGATGGCCGAGCTGAAATTCTCCAAGGATCATGAGTGGGTGCGGCTGGAGGGTGGCGTCGCCACCGTCGGCATCACCGACCACGCGCAGACCGCGCTGGGCGACGTCGTCTTCGTCGACCTGCCCGAGGTGGGGCGCGAGGTGGCGGCCGGCGATTCCATCGCCGTGGTGGAAAGCGTGAAGGCCGCGTCGGACGTCTATGCCCCGATCGCCGGCACCATCGTCGAGGTGAACGCCGCCCTGCCCGACGACCCCTCCCTGGTGAACAGCGCGCCGACCGAGGGTGGCTGGTTCTTCCGCATCCAGCCGGCCGACACCGCCGAGATCGAGGCGCTGATGGACGCGGACGCCTACCAGTCCTTCGTGGACAGCCAGTCGTGAGCGGGGCAGCCATGAAGGGGGCAGTCGTGAGCGGGGCCTCCGCGAGCGCCGCGCTCGACGAGCTGATGGCGCTGGAGGACCACGGCGCCTTCGCCGCGCGCCATATCGGCCCCGGCGAGGCCGAGGTCGCCGCCATGCTGGAGGTGGTCGGCGTGGAAAGCCTGGAGGCGCTGGCCGAGCGCACCGTGCCCGCCGCCATCCGGGGCCAGGATTTCTCCACCCTGCCGCCGCCGGCCTCGGAGGCGGAGGCCATCGCCGAGCTGCGGGCGCTGTCGGAGCTGAACACGGCCCGCCGCTCGCTGATCGGCATGGGCTATCACGGCACCCATGTGCCGCCCGTCATCCTGCGCAACGTGCTGGAGAACCCGGGCTGGTACACGGCCTACACGCCCTACCAGGCCGAGATCGCCCAGGGGCGGCTGGAGGCGCTGGTCAACTTCCAGACCATGGTGTGCGACCTCGCGGGGCTTCCGGTGGCGAACGCCTCGCTGCTCGACGAGGCGACGGCCGCGGCCGAGGCGATGGCGATGGCGCTGGCCGCCACCAAGGCCAAGTCCCAGACCCTGCTGGTGGCGGAGGACGTGCACCCGCAGACCCTCGCCGTCATCCAGACCCGCGCCGAGCCGCTGGGGCTGACGGTGTCGGTGGTGCCGGTGGCCGGCATCGCCGCGGCCTGCGAGGCGCGGAAGCCCTTCGCGCTGGTGCTGCAATATCCGGGCAGCACGGGCGAGGTGCGCGACATCGCGCCCGAGATCGCCGCCGTGCAGAAGGCGGGCGGCCTCGCCATCGTGGCGGCCGACCCGCTCTCGCTGGTGCTGCTGACGCCGCCGGGCGAGATGGGCGCCGACGTGGTCATCGGCTCCTCCCAGCGCTTCGGCGTGCCGATGGGCTATGGCGGCCCGCATGCCGCCTTCATGGCGGTGAAGGATGCCTATAAGCGCCTGATGCCGGGCCGCCTTGTCGGCGTCTCGGTCGATGCCGCCGGCAAGCCCGCCATGCGCCTCGCGTTGCAGACGCGCGAGCAGCACATCCGGCGCGAGAAGGCGACGAGCAACATCTGCACCGCGCAGGTGCTGCTGGCCGTCATGGCCGGGATGTATGCCGTCTGGCACGGGCCGGAGGGGCTGAAGCGCATCGCCCGCCGCGTGGCGTTGCAGGCGCGGCTGCTGGCCGATGCGGCGCAGCGCGCCGGCTTCACCCTGCGCCACGGCAGCTTCTTCGACACGCTGGCCATCGAGGCCGGCGACAAGGCCGACGCGCTGATGGCCACGGCCCTGGCCGACGGCTTCAACCTGCGCCGCATCGATGCCACGGGCGTCGGCATCGCGCTGGACGAGACCGTTTCCCGCACCGAGATGGAGACGCTGGTGGCGCTGCTGGGCAGCGTCGGCGGCAGCAAGGTGGCGCTGGCGGACCTCGCCGGCGCGGGCGGCATCCCCGCCGCGCTGGAGCGCGGCTCGGCGTTCCTCACGGCGGCGGTGTTCAACACGCACCACGCGGAGCACAGCATGCTCCGCTACCTGAAGTCGCTGGAGGACAAGGACGTCGCGCTGAACCGCAGCATGATCCCGCTCGGATCCTGCACGATGAAGCTGAACGCGACGGCCGAGATGATCCCGGTCACCTTCCCCGGCTTCTCCGGCCTGCATCCCTTCGCGCCGGCCGACCAGGCGGCGGGCTACATCGCGCTGGTCCGGCGGCTGGAGGGATGGCTCGCGGACATCACCGGCTTCGCCGCCGTCTCGCTCCAGCCCAATGCCGGCAGCCAGGGCGAGTATGCCGGGCTGCTCGCCATCCGCGCCTTCCACAAGGCGCGCGGCGAGGGGCAGCGCGACATCTGCCTGATCCCCTCCTCGGCGCATGGCACCAACCCCGCCTCGGCGGTGATGGCGGGGATGCGCGTGGTGGTGGTCGGCTGCGACCGCGACGGCAATGTCGATCTGGCCGATCTGGACGCCAAGATCGCGCAGCACGCGGAGAAGCTTTCGGCGCTGATGATCACCTATCCCTCGACGCATGGCGTCTTCGAGGAGGAGATCATCCGCATCTGCGAGGCGGTGCACGCGGCGGGCGGGCAGGTCTATATGGACGGCGCCAACATGAACGCGCAGGT
Organism: Teichococcus rhizosphaerae; assembly: GCF_002631185.1. Taxonomy (GTDB): domain Bacteria; phylum Pseudomonadota; class Alphaproteobacteria; order Acetobacterales; family Acetobacteraceae; genus Pseudoroseomonas; species Pseudoroseomonas rhizosphaerae. The sequence goes on from NZ_PDNU01000038.1 coordinate 53,878, forward strand.
GGGCCTCACCGCCCCCGGCCGCATCGGCGCCGATGTCTGCCACCTGAACCTGCACAAGACCTTCTGCATCCCGCATGGCGGCGGCGGCCCGGGCGTGGGCCCGATCGGCGTGGCGAGGCACCTCGCGCCGCACCTGCCGAACCACCCGCTGCTGGCCGAGGCCGGCCCCGCCACGGGCTATGGCCCCGTCTCGGCCGCGCCCTTCGGCAGCGCCTCGATCCTGCCCATCTCCTAC
>NZ_PDNU01000039.1 GCF_002631185.1 Teichococcus rhizosphaerae
GCTGCTGGCCGAGGCCGGCCCCGCCACGGGCTATGGCCCCGTCTCGGCCGCGCCCTTCGGCAGCGCCTCGATCCTGCCCATCTCCTACGCCTATATCCGCATGATGGGCGCCGAGGCGCTGACGCGCGCCACCCAGGTCGCCATCCTCAACGCCAACTACATCGCCCGCCGGCTCGAGGGGCACTTCCCCGTGCTCTACAAGGGCGCGCGCGGCATGGTGGCGCATGAGTGCATCCTGGACTGCCGCGGCTTCCAGCAGGGCGGCGGCGTGCTGGTGGAGGACATCGCCAAGCGCCTCCAGGACTACGGCTTCCACGCGCCGACCATGTCCTGGCCGGTGGCGGGCACGCTGATGGTGGAGCCTACCGAAAGCGAGACCAAGGCCGAGCTGGACCGCTTCTGCGACGCCATGATCGCCATCCGCGGTGAGATCCGCGCGGTGGAGCAGGGCCGCATGGACCGCGCCGACAACCTGCTGAAGAACGCGCCCCACACCGCCGCCGAGGTCATGGCGACGGAATGGACGCATCCCTACAGCCGGGAGGAGGCGGCCTTCCCGTTGCCCTACGTCGCCGCGCACAAGTACTGGCCGCCGGTCAAGCGCGTGGACAACGTCTATGGCGACCGCAACCTGGTCTGCACCTGCGCGCCGCTGGAGGAATACGCCCAGGCGGCGGAATGAGCGCGGCGGAATGAGCGCGGGGAAGGGGGTGCCGCCTGGCGCCCCCTTCCACATCCTTGTTGAACAGCAACGAAATTCATGCGCTCATTCACCCCGTGGCCCGCGTCCCCCTAGCGGGCCGGGAGGCGGAACGTGACGCTGGAACGCATGATCCTGCTGGTCGTCGGCGTCGTGGTGCTGGGCAGCACCCTGCTCGCGGTGCTGCACGACACGCGCTGGCTTTGGCTCACCGGGCTGATGGGCCTGCACCTGGTGCAGGCTTCCTTCACCGGGCTTTGCCCCGTGGTCGCCCTGCTGCGAAGGTCCGGGCTGCCCTCGAAGGCGGGCTTCGCCTGAGGCCGGGCCTCGCTTCAGGCCGGGCCCCCCGCCTCAGGCCGAGGGGTCCAGCGCCAGCACCGCGAAGCTGGCGAGCCAGTGCTCGCCCATGTAGTCGCCCGCCACATGCGGCAGCCCGGCTTCCAGATGCGCCGCCGCCGCGCGCTTCTGGCCCAGGTTGCGCCAGCACCAGGCGCGGCTGAGGTTGAGCCCGTCCAGATGCGCGATCTTGCCGTCGCTGCGGTCGCTGACCGTGGCGGGGGTGAAGAGGGTGGCCGGCTCGCGCTCCGCCATGCGGGGCAGGAAGGCGCGGCACCAGGGCGCGAACTCCTCCGGCGGCAGCAGGCGGCGCATCGCCTCGGCCTCCATCAGCGTGCCGGACAGGAAGTCGTCGCCGGAGGGCTCGCCCCAGGCGGGGGCGTCGCGGTCCTGCCCGTACCAGCGCCGCGCCGTCTCGCGCAGCAGGGCGAGGAACTCCCCGTCGGCATGGTCGGCGGCAAGGCGGAGGGCGAAGGCCGTGTTGAAATGCGTGCCCACCCGCACCGGATAGGTGGCCTTCGGCAGGAATTCGCGGAACCTCTCTTCGACCAGCCGCCCGAGGGGGGCGGTGGCGGCCTCCCATTCCGTGCCGCGCAGCGTGGCGCAGAGCTTCAGCGCCCAGGCCCAGCCATAGGGCCGCTCGAAGCCGCGCGAGAGCGGGCGCGCGAGATAGGCGCACTCTCCCCCGATCCTCTCCGCCGTCAGCTTGCGGGTGAAAAGGGCGCGGATCTCGCCGGCCGGCTCCATGGCGGGGAAGCGGCGGAGCAGGTGCGCCAGCATCCAGTAGCCATGCACGCAGGAATGCCAGTCGAAGCTGCCGTGGAAGACGGGGTAGAGCCGGGCCGGCGTGCCCGCATCCTCCGGCCCCGCCAGGGCATGGGCGATCTTGCTGGGATATTCGCGTTCCACATGCCCGAGCGCGATGCGCGCGAAGCGGCTGGCGAGGTCTTCGGTGAGCTGCATGGCACGGACTGTGCCGCGCGCCGGCAGCGCTGTCACGCCGCCGGCCGCTTGCCTGCCTTCCCTGGCGGCGCCGTCAGGCCGCCGCCGCCTCGCCGAGTTTCTTGTGCAGGAAGGCCAGCACCGCGGCCTCCTCCGGCTTCAGGGAGGACAGGTCGCCGCGCAACTCGGCATCCACCTCCTGCTTCACCTGCACCAGCAGGCTGCCCTGCAGGTAGCTGTCCAGCACCTCGGGGTGGATGTAGCACTGGCGGCAGATGGCGGGGGTGTTGCCCAGCCGCGCCGCCGCGCGCTCCACCGCCGCGCGGATGTTGCGCTTGGCGGCGGCCTGGCTGTCGAACGCCTCGAACTCGGACAGCGCCATGGCCGCCAGCACCGTGCCGGCCCAGGTGCGGAAGTCCTTGGCGGTGATGTCCTCCCCCGTCACCTCGCGCAGATAGGCGTTCACGTCGGCAGAATCGATGCTCTGGAGCGCGCCCTCCTCGTCGCGGTACTGGAAGAGGTCCTGGCCGGGCAGGTCCTGGCAGGCGCGCACCACGCGGGCCACGCGCCGGTCGCGCAGCGAGAGCCTCCATTCCTTGCCGCTCTTGCCGCGAAAGGCGAAGCGCAGCGATTCGCCGCGCACATCCACATGCTGGTCGCGGAGCGTGGTCAGGCCGTAGCTGCCATTGGCCTGGGCGTAATCCTCGTTGCCCACGCGGATGAGGGTGGTGTCCAGCAGGTGCACCACCGTGGCCAGCACCTTCTCCCGCCCCAGGCCGCGCGCCGCCATGTCCTGGTCCACCCGTGCCCGCAGGGCCGGCAGGAGGCGGGCGAACTGCAGGATGTGCCGGTACTTCGTCTCGTCCCGGGCGGCGCGCCAGCCGGCATGGTAGCGGTATTGCTTGCGGCCCTTGGCGTCCCGCCCCGTGGCCTGGATGTGGCCATTGGCGTGGGGGCAGATCCACACCTCCGTCCAGGCGGGCGGTATGGCCAGGGCGCGCAGCCGCGCCAGCACCGCCTTGTCCCGCACGGGCGCGCCCTTGGCGTCGCGGTAGCTCCAGCCCTTGCCGCTGCGGCGGCGCGTCAGGCCGGGCGTCTCGTCCGAGACGTAGCGCAGGCCGGGGATGCGCGGCGTGTCCGGCGCGGCGGGGGGCGCCTCCGGGGCCTTGGCGGGGCCCCTGGAGCGGGAGCGGGGCCTCTCGACCTCGACCTCGGCCTGGGTCTGCGTCAGCATGGTGCGGCTTCGCCTTCTGCACGGGCGGAGCCAGAACAACGCGCGGCGCCGGCCCCCGGTTCCGCCAGGAGCCTGCCGCCATGACGGAAACGACCTTGCGAATCCTGCCCCCCGAGCCCGCGCGCCGCGCCGACTGGGACCGCCTCTACCAGGGCTATGCCGAATTCTACCGCGTGGAGCAGACGCCCGAGATGCGCGACCGCGTCTGGTCCTGGTTGCAGGATCCGGCGCATGAGGTGAAGGGCTTCCTGGCGCTGGATGCCGCGGGCCGGGCGGTGGGTCTCACGCATTACCGTCCCTTCGCGCGCCCGCTCTCGGCCAGCATCGGCGGCTTCCTCGACGACCTCTTCGTCGATCCCGCCGCGCGCGGCCAGCGCGTGGCGGATGCGCTGATCGGCGCCGTGGCCAATGTCGGCCGGGCCAAGGGCTGGAGCGTGATCCGCTGGATCACCGCCGAGAACAACTATCGCGGCCGCGCCGTGTATGACCGCCTCGCCCAGCTCACGCCCTGGAAGACCTACGACATCAGGCTCTGATGCCCTGATGGGCGGAAGCAGGGCCGGGGGAGGGGCGTGGCTCCTTCCGGCCTTGCGGCCGCCATCCGGCCCGCCCTAAGGCGGCTGGCGGGCAGATCAGCAGGAAATCGGGGAGCCTTGGCGGCATGCCGGACTATGCGCTGGAGCAGGCGGCGGGCGGCCGCGTGGCGGGGGTGGACGAGGCCGGGCGCGGCCCGCTGGCCGGCCCCGTGGTGGCCGCCGCCGTGCTGTTCCACGGCCCGCCGCCCGAGACGCTGGCGATGCTGCTGGACGACAGCAAGAAGCTCGACGCCGCGCGGCGCGAGGCCGCCTGCACCGTGCTGCGCGCGGCGGCCAGGGCGGGCGTGCTGGAATTCGGCATCGGTGCCGCCAGCGCCGCCGAGATCGGCCGCATCAACATCCTCCGCGCCACGCACCTCGCCATGCTGCGCGCCGTGACGCGCCTGGCCACCGTGCCCGACGTGGCGCTGGTGGACGGCAACCAGCCGCCGCGCCTGCCCTGCGAGGTGCGCTGCGTGGTGAAGGGGGACGCGCTCAGCCTGTCCATCGCCGCCGCCTCGATCCTGGCCAAGGTGACGCGGGACCGCGCCATGGCGCGGCTGGATGGCCGCTGGCCGGGCTATGGCTTCGCGCGCCACGCGGGCTACCCCACGGCGGCGCACCGGGCGGCGCTGCTGAGGCTGGGCCCGTGCCCGCACCACCGGCGGGGCTTCGCGCCCGTGGACCAGCTTGCCCTCCTTTAAGGGCCGGAAAAAACCGCGACTCGGGCCGCTTGACGGCGCGACTCCGGCCCGCGCATTGTCGGCCCCCGAGTCGCTGAGGGATTTCACAGACGTGGGGACGGGGCTGGATCTGCCGTTGGACTGCATCCTGGAAGGGGATTGCATCGAGATGCTGCGGGCGCTGCCGCCGGCCTCGGTGCATGCCATCTTCGCGGATCCGCCCTACAACCTGCAGCTCAAGGGCCAGCTCCGGCGGCCCGACGAAAGCGTGGTCGATGGCGTGGACGACGCCTGGGACCGCTTCTCGGACCTCGCCGCCTATGACGCCTTCACCCGCGCCTGGCTGGCCGAGGCGCGCCGCGTGCTGCGCAAGGACGGCACCATCTGGGTGATGGGCAGCTACCACAACGTCTTCCGCCTCGGTGTCGCGCTGCAGGACCTCGACTTCTGGATCCTCAACGACGTCATCTGGCGCAAGGCCAACCCGATGCCGAACTTCCGCGGCCGGCGCTTCACCAACGCGCACGAGACGCTGATCTGGGCGAGCCGCGGCCAGGAAAGCCGCTACAAGTTCAACTACACCGCCATGAAGTCGCTGAACGACGACGTGCAGATGCGGTCGGACTGGTTTCTGCCGCTCTGCACCGGCCATGAGCGGCTGCGCGACGGCGACGGCAAGAAGCTGCACCCGACGCAGAAGCCCGAGGCGCTGCTCCACCGCGTGATCCTGTCCTGCACCTCGCCCGGCGACGTGGTGCTCGACCCCTTCCTCGGCACCGGCACCACCGCCGCCGTGGCCCGCCGCCTCGGCCGCCGCTACATCGGCATCGAGCGCGACCCGGCCTATGCCGCCGCGGCGCGGGCGCGCATCCAGGCGATCCAGCCCGTGTCGGAAAGCGCCATGCTGGTGACGCCCACCAAGCGCGAGCAGCCGCGCATCCCCTTCGGCACACTGGTGGAGCGCGGGCTGGTGCCGCCCGGCGCCCGCCTGACCGACCGGCACCGACGCTTCCAGGCGGAGGTGAACGCCGACGGCTCCATCCGCTGCGGCAAGGCGAGCGGCTCGATCCACCAGGTCGGCTCGGCGGTGCAGGAGGCGCCTTCCTGCAATGGCTGGCTGTTCTGGCACATGGAGCGGCGGGACGGGACGCTGCGCCTGCTCGACGAGCTGCGCGCCGAGGTGGCGGCCAGTCTCGGGACCTGAGACGCAGGGCCGGGAGAAGGGCTTCCCGGTCCTACTCGCCCTTCAGGGTCCTCCTCGCCCTTCAGCCGGGGTTGCGCGCGCGGCGCAGCTCCAGCATGTCGAGGCGCGCCTCCCCAGGCGGGGAGGCGGGCAGCTCCAGCCGCAGGCGCTCGTCGGACAGGGGAACGAGATAGCCCGCCTGGTCGCGCGCCGCGTCCTCGCCATGGCGGCGCGGCGGCTCGTCGCCCGAGGTCTCGGCCCCCGCATAGCCGAGGCGCGCCTCGCCAAGGTCATAGAGGGTGCCGCTGGTGCGCTGGGTCGTGTCCCACCGCGTGGTGTAGGAGGCGGCCGT
>NZ_PDNU01000004.1 GCF_002631185.1 Teichococcus rhizosphaerae
ACCTCCGCTTGGTCGAGGGCGCTCATCTCTGCCACCTCGATCAGCCACTTGCCGTTGAGGTGCTGCGACACGTCCTTGCCGCCGCGAATATCGGGCAGGTTGTCGCTGAACCACGGGCCGCCCAGGATGGCGCAGGCGGTGGACTTGCGGGCGCCCTGCGCGCCCTCCAGCACCAGCATGTAATCGGCTTTGCATCCCGGCTGGAAAACGCGGGCGACCATGGCGATAAGGAACATGGTGCCGATGCAGGCGGTGTAGGTGTTCGCCTCGGCGCCCAGGTAGGTGTGCAGCCAGGTTCCCAGCCGCGCCTTACCATCCCACCGCAGCCCGTTCAGCAGATCCCGCACCGGGTGAAAGCCGCGCTCCCTCGCCCGCAGCGCCACCGCCTGATGCACCGTATCCTTGCTGACCCGCTCCAGCCCACGCCGCTGCAAGAACTCCTGTAGGGCCGACACGTCCGCGTCCTGGATCGGCCGTGCTTCCTCCGGCGGGCGCAGGCTGGCCGGAACAGGCCGCGTCAGCAGCTCGGCCCGCAGCATCTCGTCATAGGCCAGCAGGTCGGACAGATGCGGGTCCGCCCGGAGCGCGGTCATGGTGTTGAACAGGTTGCCGCGCGGATCGCCTTCGCGGTCGGTCTGGCAGTGCTCTAGCCAGGCGGGCGCGTTGTCCTTCCGGCTGCCCTTGCCACTCTGCTGCCGCTCGCGCTTCTCCCGCCAGCCGCAATCCTCCGGGGTCACGCTCAACTGCTCGCAAAGCCAGAAGGCAGCTTCCTGCGGATTCGCGGCGCCACCCCATTCCATCACCACGTCGATGGGGGAACAGCTCTCCCGCGTGCCGAAATCCTGCCCGCCCTCGGTCGGGTGCATGGACAGGTCTTCCTCCAGCCCGCGTCCCAGATCGGCGGAGTGAACTCGCCAGGCGCCCGTGCCCGGCTGCTGCTCGGCCTTGGGAAAGAGGCCAGGGAACCAGGCGCCCAGATCGGCCAATGCCCGGCGGTTCACCTCCTGGAAGAAGGCATTGCCCCCTGCCCCGTGCTTGGGCCGCGCCGGGTTGATGGTTGGCTCGGGTTCGGGCTCGGCGGCGCGCTCCTTCTCCGTCTGACCACCTGCCCCGCGCAGGGTGCTTTCCGCCGCCGCCAGGAAGCCGCGCAGGGCCGCCGCCGTGGTCGGCGGAAGGTCTGCCAGCGGCACCACGTCCGGGCCGCTCTCCGTCCACTCGTATTCCTGCCCGGTGTCGGGGTGGATGCCGTAGGCGACGAACTGCTGCCCCTCGGCCAGCACCTCCACCTGCGCCTTGCTGCCATCGGGTAGGGTCAACTCGGGCGTCTCCATCTTGGAGATACCTTCGCCGGCCCGGTAGCACAGCAGCAGCTTGGGCGCCTTTCCCACGCGCCGCAGCGGTGTGGCTCCCAGCATCTCCACGGCCATGCCTTCCAGCCTCTTGGCCAGCTCAGGCACCAGCACGTCGATATCCAGGCCGATCAGCGCCCCGCACAGAATGCCCGTGTTGGTGTGCTGGTCGCCGCGATAGACGCTCTGTCTACCCTTGGCGTTCGCGTAGCTGAAGCTGGTGGTCCACCGCTCCAGCTCGGCACGGTCGGCCCTCGCGGCGCATCCCCGCCAATCGGGCAGCAGCGGCCGCTTCCCCATCACCGGCACGGGCTTGTAGCCCTGGCTCAGCAGTTGAAGACGCAGCGCCGTGCGGTTGTCATTTGCACCATCTGAGCGCGCCGAATAGAAATTGTCGGTGGGACTATCCTTCGCGGAAACCCTTGTATTCACAGGGGATGAACTTTGGTCCCACCGTGTGCTAAACTGCTGATTCAGCGGGCGTTCTTCCGCCCGGCTCTGGGCACCATCTCCTTTTCCGCGCGATGCCGGCCGCCAACCTGTCGCGCAGGGGCGGCTTCCTTGCCCCGGCGCATCATCTCCGCCTGCCTGCCACGCGCCATCCGCCCCGTCTCGTGCCTGCTTGACCAGCCCGGCGGATCGGGCGTTCCGGGGAGCGATGCGGCCCCTCAACCGCATCCCCGCTCATGCGTTCACCAGCAACGCGGCCCGAGAAGCACGCCCGGGAAGGCTGCCGGAGCGGCGGCCCCTGGAAGCCGGCCTGTTCCAGGGCCCGCAAGGGGTGGGAATCTTCCGGCTCCTGCCCGGCAGGCGCCGCCGCGCATGGATGGAGAGCAGGATGTATCTGGCCCGGTTTTCCTATGATGTGCTTCCCGCCAACAGGCAGGACGCGCTCGGCTTCATCCGGCGGGAGGTCGAGGCCGCGCGGCGCGAAGGGCTCAATGCGCGGCTTCTCGTGCCGCTGACCCGGGGCCAGGGCGGGGCGGCCCTCCAGTTCGAGGTGGAGCTGACCAGCCTGGACCAGCTCGAGGGCATCCGCCACCGCGGCGGCAGCCCGGCCGAGGAAACGGGGGACTGGATGCGGGCCTTCAGCGAGATCCTCCTCGCGCCACCCGCCGTCGAGATCCTCCGGGTCGACTGACACGGCCGGAGCGCCGCCCGCTTGCCTGCAGGGAACGAACGTCTCCGCCGACACCGGTGCCCGTTTCCCCGGCGCCGCTTTCCGCCCTTCGGCACCCGCGAAGCCGGAGGCAGCCCGCGATTCATGCCCGGCCGACGCGCCGCATGCCGATGACGATCCAGGAAACCGACCCACCGGTGCCGCCGGATGCCAGACTGCCCGAGGCCTTCTACCGGCAGCCGCCGCCCCGGCTTGCGCGGGCGCTGATCGGGTGCCGCCTCTTTGTCGATGGAGCAGGCGGGCGGATCGTCGAGACGGAGGCCTATGATGCCGATGATCCGGCCTCGCACAGCTTCGGCGGCCGGACCCTGCGGAATGCCTCCATGTTCGGGCCGCCGGGCCATGCCTATGTCTATCGCTCCTATGGCCTTCACTGGTGCCTGAACGTGGTTTGCGGCACGGTGCCGGGCGGTGCCGTGCTGATCCGGGCGCTCGAGCCGGAACGCGGCCTGGACAGGATGCAGGCGCGCCGGGGCGGGCTGGCGCCGCGCGATCTCTGCCGGGGCCCCGGGCGGCTCTGCCAGGCGCTGGCCGTCACCGGGGCGCTGGATGGATGCTCCATGAGCGCGCCTCCCTTTATCCTCGCCGCCCCGGTGGAAGGGGTGGCGGCCATCGCGGGGCGCAGGATTGGCATCACGCGCGGGGCGGAGACGCCCTGGCGCTTCGGCCTCGCCGGCTCGCGCTTTCTCAGCCGCCCCCTGCGGGATTGAGCAAGCGAGGGGGCGCGGGAGCGGCTTGCGCATGCTTCCGGGGCCCTTCTCCGGTGCAGCGTGGCAAAACCCCACGGGCCTTTCCCGTGTTGATCAGACCATCGTCTCGTCTGGCCGGAGAAGTGGAACATGAGCAGCACAGGAAAAGGCATCCTGGCGGACCGCCACGCGCTGGTCACCGGTGCCAGCTCCGGGATCGGCCTCGCCGTCGCCCGCGGGCTGGCAGAGGCCGGTGCCGCCGTCGCCGTGAACTACCACTCCGACGGAGAGGCGGCCTGCCAGCTCGTCTCCGAGATCCGGGCGGGAGGCGGCCAGGCCATCGCCCTGGAGGGCGATGTCTCGCGGGAGGATGAGGTCCGGCGGCTGTTCGAGGAGGCCAGGGGCGCCTTTGGCCGGCTGGACCTCCTGGTGGCGAATGCCGGCATCCAGAAGGACGCCGGGATCGCGGAGATGACGCTCGCCGAATGGCAGGCGGTGCTGGAGGTGAACCTGACGGGCCAGTTCCTCTGCTGCCGCGAGGCCATCCGCCTCTTCCGGGAACAGAAGGACCAGCCCCGCCCGGCACGGGCGCTGGGCAGCATCGTCTGCATGAGCTCGGTGCACGAGGTCATTCCCTGGGCGGGGCATGCGAACTACGCGGCCTCGAAGGGCGGATCGAAGCTCCTGACGCAAAGCCTGGCCCAGGAGGTCGCGCCCGAGCGGATCCGCGTGAACGCCGTGGCGCCGGGCGCCATCCGCACCCCCATCAACCGCGAGAGCTGGGAAACGCCCGAGGCGTTGCAGCGATTGCTGCGGCTCATCCCCTATGGCCGCATCGGCGAGCCGGAGGACGTGGCGCGGGCGGTCACCTGGCTGTGTTCCGACGAGGCCGATTACGTGACCGGCACGACGCTGTTCGTGGATGGCGGCATGACGCTCTATCCCGGCTTCGCCGGAAATGGCTGAGCGGGCGCCCGCGCGGCACCGCGGCGCACGGGGAGGCTCCGGAAGCATAGGGCCGGAAACCTTGCCGCGGCCCCGGGCGTCTTGGAGCCAGGCGCCAGCCGGCGATGGAGCGGGAGGAAGCGGAACCATGTCTCAGCGGGCCGCCGGTGAAGCCGGGCGCGGGGCTGCCTCCAGGATGGCCGGGGCCAGGCGGCGGGTGCCGGCGTGAAGGCACCCGCCGATAGCCGGCCGGAACCGGCGCCGCTCCGCCTCGGCTTTCCGGTGAAGCTGATGGGCGATCCCGGGATCCGGAGCAACGACACGCGGCGCTGGCAGCAGAACCCGCACCTGAAGGTCTCGCTCGAACACATGGACCGGGCGCTGGACTACCTGGACCGGCACGACATCCGCATGTACCGCCTCTCCTCGGATCTGGCGCCCTATGCCACCCATCCGGACATGCCGCAGTTCCACGACATGGTGCGCGAGAGCGATGCCGAGCTGCGCGCCTTTGGCGCCAAGGCGCGGCGGCTGGGCATCCGGCTGAGCTTCCATCCCTCGCAGTTCGTGGTGCTGAACAGCCCGGACCCGGCCCTGGTGGAAAAGAGCATCTGGGATCTGAGCTCACAGGCCGAGATGCTGGACCGCATGGAGCTCGGGCCCGAGGCGGTGATGGTGATCCATGTCGGCGGCACCTATGGCGACCGCGGCGCCGCCAATGCGCGCTGGGTGGAATGCTGGAACACGCGCCTGCCCGAGCACGTGCGGCGCCGCCTGGTGCTGGAGCATGACGACCTGCGCTTCTCCGCCTCCGACATCCTCTGGATCCACGAGCATACCGGCGTCAGGCTGATCTTCGATCACCAGCATTTCTGGTGCCTCAACCCGGAACGGCTGGAGATGCGGGACGCGCTGGAGCGGATCCTGCGCTCCTGGCCCGCCGGGCAGCGGCCGAAGGTGCATTTCTCGTCCCCGCGCACGGAAATGCGGGAACAGAAGCGCAAGGACAGGGCCACGGGAAAGCCGAGGACGGTGCTGGTGGCGCCGGTGAACACCGGACACGCCGATTTCTGCAATCCCTTCGAGTTCATCACCTTCATGCGGATCGCCGAGGGGCTGGAGTTCGACGTGATGCTGGAAGCCAAGGTGAAGGACCTCGCGCTGATCCGCCTGCGCTCGGACCTGCTGCGCTACGCGCCGGATGTGGCGCGGCGCTTCGGCCTGGACGAGGCCGATGCGGCCGCGCTGCCGGCGGAAGCCGGGGAGATCGTGGCGGAGGAGGCGGAATAGGGCCGCCCGCGCGCCAGCCAGTGCCCGGCGCGCGGAAAGATCCGCGCTGGGCAGGCTCAGGGCCAGTGCGGGCGCTCGGGCAGGGTGATGCCGAGCATGCCGTCATCCTGCGGGATGCCCGCGCCGGCATCCGCCTCCACAGGTTCCGTGGCGGCAGCCTCCTCCATTCGGATCCAGTCACTTCCCTGCGCCGGCTCCGCGCCGGCGGGCGGGCTGGCCCAGTCCGCCGCGGCATCGCCCGCCGCATCCCCCGCCGCCGCCACCGCCAGGGTGAGGGCGTCCGGGCCCGCCACGTCCTGCGCGCCGCCTGATGCCTCGGCCATGCCGGGGGGCGGGGCCGGCGGCACGGGCTGCTCCAGTGTCAGGCTCACCGTCTGCCGCGCCGCCTCGGCGCCCTGCTCGTCCCGCAGCACCACGCTGACCGACCGCGCGCCCGCCGCCAGCCCCTCCGCGCCGTTGTTCTCCAGCACCAGGGACCGCAGCACGGCCGAATAGGTCTCGGCGCTCGCCGGCCCCCGCAGCAGCAGCTGGCCGGTGGCGCCGTCATAGCCCCCCTGCACCAGTTCGATGCCGGTATCGCCGAGGAGGATGCGCCCCTCCGCCTCGCGCGGCGCGTAGCCCTCGAAGGCCAGGGCATCGCCTTCCCGGGCGCCGCCCAGGGTGATCGCCGCGCCGCCGAGTTGCGCGCTGTCGGTGTCGGCGGCGGAAGCGCCTTCCAGCACCGCCACCTCCGCCGCGCCGGCCACGCCCGGCTGCGCGGCGGGGGTCAGGACGAGCGTCGGGGCATCGTTCACCGCGCCGAGGGTGACGGTGAAGTCGCGGCTGGCGGCGGCCGTGGCGCCCGATGCGCCCTCCTCGCTCACGGCCCGCAGCGTCAGGCGCATCGTGCCGTTCCAGTCCGGCGGCGGGAGGAGCCGCAGCGTGCCGAGATCCGCCGCCGCGACATGCCAGGCGCCGCCGCCATCCGGCTGGCCGGCCGACAGGGCGGCGCCCTCCGGCAAGCCGTGCAGCGTCACCCCGGAGAGGCGCTCCGAGCCGTCCAGGTCGGCCAGCGTGACACCGAGCGGCAGCGCCACCGGCTGGTCCTCCAGGCCGGTGGCGTCCTGCGCCGCCAGAAGCGGGGCATCGGCCACGGGCGCCACATGCACGCTCATGCTGCCGGTGCTGCCGGCCTCCATGCCCGTCGCCCCCTCGACCGAGACAGCGGTGACGGACAAGGTCAGCGGCCCGGAGAAGTTCGGCGGCGGCGCCAGGGTCAGGCCGGCCAGCTGGTCGGGCCGCAGCACCCAGCCACCATCAGCCGCCCGGCTGCCGGCGGAAAGCCGCGCCCCCGCCGGCACCCCGCTGACGATGATCCGCGCCAGCTGCTCCGAGCCGCCCGTGTCCGACAGGGCGGCGGCGATGGGCAGCGCCACCGGCATGTCCTCGGCGCCGCTGGCGCCGGCCAGGCCCAGCACCGGCGCATCCGCCACCGGGTGGATGGCGAGGGTCATGTCGAAGGGGGGGTGGCTGCTGCTGTCGCCATCCGCCTCCGCCGCGACCACGGTGAAGCGCAGCCGCAGCGTGCCCGAATAGTCGGGCGGCGGCTGGAAGCCGAGCGAGGGCAGTGCCCCGCCCGGAATGGTCCAGCTGCCGTCGCCATGGTCCGTGCCCATGGTGAAGCGCGCGCCCGCGGGGACGCCCGCCACATGCACGGACAGCGTCTCCGACCCGTCGCCATCGGCGAGCAGGGCGCGGATGTCGAGCGGCAGCACCGCGTCCTCCCCACCCGCGGCGTGGCTCGCGGCATCCACCATCGGCGCATCGGCCACACCGGCCACCTCGACATGGAAGCTGGCGCGGCTGGAGGCGGCGGCGGCGTCCTCGCCCTCCATGGCGTGGGCCACCAGCGTCAGCGCCATGCGGCCGCTCCAGTTGCCCGGCGGCGTCAGGGTCAGCCCGGCCAGCTGCGCGGATGTCAGGGTCCAGCTTCCGTCGCCGTTGTTGACGCCGGCCGAAAGCCGCGTGCCATGCGGCAGCCCTTCCAGCACGACCGAGAGGATCTCCGAGCCGTCACGGTCCGCGAGCAGCGCGGAGAGCGCGAGCGGCACCGCGCGGTCCTCCAGCCCCCGGGCATCGGCGGCGGCGGCGAGGGGGGCGTCCGGCGCCGGGCTGACGGTGAAGGCCACCTCCGCCGACTGGCCGCGCGTGTCGCCATTGCCGGCCTCCCGCGTGATGGCCGTGACCGTCAGCCGGAAGGTGCCGGAGGCATCGGGCGGCGGCAGGAGCCGCACATCCGCCAGGTGCTCGGGCGCGACCGACCAGGTGCCGTCGCCATTGTCGGCGATGCCGGGGCCTGCCGCGATGGAGGCGCCGGCAGGCAGTCCGGAGATCAGCACCGCCACCACGCTTTCGCTGCCATCCGTGTCGCCGGGCGCGGCGCGGAGGTTCAGCGCCACCAGCCCGTCCTCGCGCGCGGGAGCCGGCGCGGCGGTGACCAGGGCGGCATCGGCCACGGCCTCGACCGCGATGTCGAGCGCGCGGGTGGTGGTCAGGCTGGTGCCGCCCGGCTCCACCGCGACGCCGCGCAACACCAGGTGCAGGGTGCCGGAGAAATCGGCCGGCGGCAGCACGCGCAGTTCCGCCAGTTCCTCGGGCCGCAGCACCCAGGCGCCGGTTTCCGGGTCCCGCGCGCCGGCGGAAAGCCGCGCCCCCTCGGGCAGCCCCTCCACCCGCAGGCCGAGCACGTCCCCGCGGCCCTCCGGGGCGGCGCTGGCCAGGGCGATGCGCAGCGCGGCGCTGCCATCCTCCCGCGCCGGCTCCGCCTCCGCCACCAGCAGCGGCGGCGCGCCGGGGGGCGGGCTCCCGCCGCCCGGCCCCGCCCCCGGCGCAGGCCCAGGTCCAGGTCCAGGCTCGGGTCCCGGTCCAGGCTGGGGCTCGGGCTCGGGCCCAGGCTCTGGCGTGGCCTCTGGCGCGGGCGTGATCGTCACGTGCAGCAGGCCGCCGGAGATGGCGCGCCCGCCTTCCGCCTCTTCCGACACCGCCTGCACCCGCAGGGCGATCCCGCCGGTGAAGCCGGCGGGCGGGCGGAGCGAAAGCCCCTCCAGGGCGGCGGCGGGCACCAGCCAGGCGCCCTCCCCTTCCGGCGTGCCGGCGGAGAGCATGAAACCCTGCGGCACGCCGCGCACCCAGACCGCCAGCGTTTCCGACCCATCCAGATCCGCCAGCGACGCCGATACGGGCAGGCCCACCCAGCCCGCGGCCGGGTCGCCGCCGGCATGCGCGGGCGCCTGCACGTCCCGCAGCGCCAGCACGGGCGCATCCGCCACGCCGGCCGGGTCCACCACCATCCGGCCGCCGATCTCCTGGCGCACGCCGCCCGTGTCCTCCACCGTCATGCGCAGCGTCAGGGTGGCGGCGGCGTCGCTGTCCGGCGGCATGGTGAGGGTGACGCCCTCCATCCGCGCGGCGTCGATGCGGTGGAGGCCGTCCGCGCCGGGCGCGACCGCGCTGCCATCGGCCAGGCGCAGCACGGCGCCTTCCGGCACGCCGCCCAGCACGATGGCGCCGACCACCCGCTCCGACCCGTCGCGGTCCCGCAGGCCAGGGTCCAGCCGCAGCGCGATGGGCGTGTCCTCCGTGCCCGCCATGCGGCCCCAGTCGCCGGAATGGCCATCGAGCCCCCCCACGGCCGGCGCGTCCACCACGGCGCCGATGCGGACCGGCAGCAGGGCGGCGGCACGGGCGGTGGAGCCGCCATCGGCCTCCTGCGCCACGGCGGTCAGGGTGATGCCGATGGTGCCGGCGAAATCCCGCGGCGGCAGCAGCGAGACGTGCCGCGCCTCCTCCGCCGTGAGCGACCAGGCGCCGCCGCCCCGATAGGCGCCGGCCGAGAGCCGCGCCCCCTCCGGCAGGCCGGACACCAGCAGGAACAGCCGCTCCGATCCATCCTCGTCGGCGAGATGGGCGGAAAGGTCGAGCGGCACGGGATTGTCCTCGGCGCCCTCCCCGCCCGCGCCGGTGACGACCGGCGCATCGGCCACGGCGCGCACCCGCACCGGCAGGTCCAGCGGCGCGGCCTCCGCCCGGCTGCCATTCGGCTCGGCCGAGATGGCGGAGATCCTCAGGGTGAAGTCACAGCCGGAATGCGGCGGCGGGGTGACGGTCAGGCCGCCCATGGCCTCCGGCGCGACCAGGATGCTGCCATCCGCCTCCCGCGCCAGAACCACGCCGGCCGCCCGCACCACCGCGCCCTCCGGCACACCGGCGAGGCGGAAGGCGATAAGGGATTCCGAGCCATCGGCGTCAGTGGTCCAGCCCGCCGTGCGCAGGGCGATGGCGCTGTCCTCGTCGCCCGCCACCGGCCCCGTGCGCAGCCCCGGCGCGTCGGCGACGGCCGCCACGCGCACCGTGAAGGGCACGCTGGTGACGGCCACGCTGTTGTCGCGGTCTGTCGCGGTGGCGCGCAGCGTCAGGCCGATCTCGCCCGAGAAGTCGCGCGGCGGCGTCAGCGACAGATGCTCCAGATCGGCCGCCGTCACCGTCCAGCTGCCATCCGCCGCGCGGCTGCCGCGCGAGAGCGTGGCACCCGCCGGCACGCCGAGGATGGCCAGGCCGAGCTTCTCCGAGCCATCCGTGTCGCGCAGCGCCGCAAACAGGGACAGCGCGATGGGCCGGTCCTCCTCGCCTGCGGCGCCGGCGGCGCTGGCCAGCGGCGCATCCGCCACGGCGGCGACCTTGACGGTGTAGCTGCCGGCGATGTCGCGGCTCACCGCCAGGCCGTTGCCGGTGTCGGTCAGGCTGGCAGCGATGGTCAGCTGGAAATCGGCGTCGCTGTCGGGAGGCGGCGTCAGCGTCACGCGCCCGTCGCGCAGCGCGGCGGTGGAAACCCGCCAAAGCCCCGGGGCGACCTCGGTGCCCTGGCTCAGCACGGCCCCGGCCGGCACGCCCCCGATCTCGCTGAAGGCCGACCAGCTTTCCGATCCGTCCGCGTCGGGCGTGGCGAAGGCGGGGCGCAGCGTGATGGCCCTGTCCTCCTTGCCGCTCGCCTGGCCGCCGATCGTGCCGGGGTCGGCCACCGGGTCGAGGCTGACGGTGAAGCCGGCCGAACTGCTGGCGGCGGGCCTGCCATCCGCCGCCTCGGTGGCGATGGCGGTGAGGGTAAGCGGGATGCGCCCCGAGAACTGCGCGGGCGGCGTGAGGGTCAGCTCCGCGAGCTGCGCCGGGGTGAGCGCCCAGCTTCCATCCGCCAGCTTCGTGCCGGCGCTCAGCCTGGCGCCGGCCGGAACGCCGCTCAGCACATAGCCGAGGCTTTCCGAGCCATCCATGTCGCGCAGCGCGCCGCCAAGCCCGGAAAGCCGCAGCGGCATGTCCTCCTGGCCCTGGAAGTCGGCGACCGCCACGAGCGGCGCATCGGCGCTCGCCCGCACCACCACGCTCACCTCGGCCTCGGTGATCCGGCTGTCCTCCAGCCCCGCGGCGCTGTCGGTGCTGGTGACGGAGAGGACGAGGCGCATGTCGGCATCGCTGTCGGCGGGCGGCAGCACCGCCAGCGCGCCGGAGCGGAAGGCTTCCAGCGGCACCTCCCAGATGCCCGGCGCGGTTTCCCGGCCTTGCGACAGCAGCGCCCCGGCCGGCAGGCCCCGAACGGTCAGCATCCCGCCGAACCGCTCGGAGCCGTCCCCGTCGCTGAGCGCCAGGCTGCCGCGCAGCGGAATCCAGCCATCCTCCTCGCCCCTGCCTTCCGCGCCAAGCAGGACGGGGTCGGCAACCGGCGCCACGGTGACGGTGAAGGAGGCCAGGTTGCTGGCGGCCTCCCCGCCTTCCTCCCGCGCCGTGCCGCGCAGGGCGAGGCGCAGCGTGCCGGCGAAATCGGCCGGTGGCGTCAGCCGCAATCCCGGCAGGTCCTCCGGCGCCAGCGCCCAGGCGCCATCCGCCTGCCGCGCCCCGGCGGACAGCGCCGCCCCCTCCAGCATTCCTTCCAGCCGCAGCAGCAGCGTCTCCGACCCGTCCATGCCCATCAGCGCCGCCGAGAGATCCAGGGCGACAGCCGAGTCCTCGAGGACGAAGGCATCGGCCGCATGCAGCAGCAGCGTCGGATCTGGCCGCGGCGGAGGAGGGAGAACAGGTTCAGCAACAGGCGGCTCGGCGACGGGCGGCTCGGCAACAGGCGGTTCGGCGACGGGCGGCTCGGCAGCGGGCGGCTCGGCAGCGGGCGGTTCGGCAGCGGGCGGTTCGGCAACGGGCGGTTCGGCGGCAGGCGGCTCGGCGACGGGCGGCTCGGCGGCAGGTGGCTCGGCAGCAGGTGGCTCGGCGGCAGGTGGCTCGGCAGCAGGTGGCTCGGCGAGAGAAGGCTCAACGATGGGCAGCTCGGCGAGAGGAGGCCGCGGCGGCAGCGCCGCTTCGGCGAGCCGCAGGGGTGGGGCAGAGCGGGCGGGCGCCGCGTCCGGGGCCGGCGGAATGCCGGGTGGCGGGGCGGGATCGGGGGACGCGGCATCCTCCGCCCCTGGCGCTGCCGGGGAGGCGGCCGCCGGCCCCGACCGCTTCACGGGGGTGCCAACCTGCGGGGCTTCCAGGGGGGGCGGCGGCAGGGCGGAAGGGGGCGCTGGCGGCCCCGGCCAGGAGGGCGCGGCAACCGGCGCGCCGCCGTCCAACGCCTGGTTCGGCGCAAGCGGCGCCGCCCGAGGCGCCGCCGGAACAGCGCCGGGCGCCAGATCCGCCGGCGCCTGCGGCTGGGGCCGCGCAGGCTCCGGCACCTCCCCGGAGAGCGGCCGCGGAACGCCGGGCGCGGCACTGGCCCCGGGCGGCTGGGTGCCCGCCTCCACCGCCGGGCCGCTGACCGCCCGCCCCCCCTGGGCCGCGGCGACACCGCCCACCAGCGCGCCCTGCCCCGCTTCCGAGCCGGGCACGAGCATGCGCTGCACCGCGCGCAAGGCACGCAGCGCCTCCTCGTTGACGACGCTGGAGTCCGGGGTGGAAGGCGGGGAAGCCGGATGCTCGGCCATGCGGGAAACCCTTTCAGCGCTCTTGGAAGGACGCCGCCGCCGCCGCGTAGATCGGCTTCAGCAGGTATTGCAGCACCGTCTTGGTACCCGTGGTGATGTCGGCCTGGACCGTCATGCCCGGCGCCAGCCGCGCATGAGCCGGGTCATGGCCCAGATGCTGCCGGCTCAGGGCGATGCGCGCGCGGTAGTAGGGCTGGCGCTGGTCATCGAGGAAGGTGCCCGCGGAGATGCGCTCCACCCGCCCCTCCAGGGCGCCGAAGCGGGCATAGTCGAAGGCCTGGACCTTCACATGCACGACCTGCCCGGGCGCGATGAAGCCGACATCGCGCGGGGCGAGGCGCACATCGGCCACCAGCGGCGCGCCCTGCGGCATGATCTCGGCGACCAGTCCGCCCGGCGGCAGCACCGTGCCCGGGCGCTGCACCGCCAGCCCGCGCAATATGCCGCCGATCGGCGCGCGCACCAGCGTCCGCTCCGCCCGGTCCGCGAGCCGCCGCACCGCCTCGGCCGTTTCCGCGATCTCCAGCGCCACGCGGGCCGCGTCCTGCCGCGCCTCGTCGGCGGCGCCGGCCTGCAGGTCGAGGATGCGCGCCTCCGCCTCCGCCAGGGCGCGGGCGGTGGAGGCGTGCTGGCCGCGCAGGCGGTCGCGCTCCGCCGTGGCGTTCATCAGCAGCCGCCGCGCCTCCAGCACCGCGAGCCGGGTGGTGAGGCCGCCGCGGGCAAGCTCCTCGCGGGTTCCGAGCTCCATGCCATGCAGCGCGACCTGCTCCTCCAGCGCCAGGATCTGGCCGGACAGCGTGGCGAGGTCGGCCTGCCGCTGCGCCACCTGCTCGCGCAGCACGGCGCGCCGGCCGGCCAGAGCCTCCAGCCGCGCTTCCAGCGCGGCCTGCTGCGGGGCGGCGATGCCGCCATCCGGCGCGGGCGGCAACGTCTCCGCCCGCCCCATGGCGATGGCGGCGAGCCGCCCGGCCTGCAGCCGCAGCGCCTCCAGCCGCGCCTCGGCCTGCCGCAGCTCGGCCCGTGCCGCCACCCCGCTCATGCGCAGGATCGGCTGCCCGGCCTCGACCATGTCGCCCTCGGCCGCCAGCACCGCGTCGACGATGCCGCCCTCCAGATGCTGCACCGGCGCGGGCGCCACCGGCGGGGCGATCTCGCCCGTGCCCATGGCCATCTCCGGCACCCGCGTCACCGCCGCCCAGCACAGGGCGGCGGCCACCAGCAGGGCGGTGCCGAACACCACCGCCCGCTCCAGCCCCTGCACGCGCACCTCCTCCAGGGCCAGCACATGGCTGTCGGGGCGTGGCACGCGGCTCGCGCGCGGCAACGCCGGAGAGGGCGGCGGGGATGCCGGAAGCGGCGCCGCGGGCAGGGCTGCGGGGGGAGAGGGCTCCATGCCGGTCGGGTCTCCAGGGGGCGCGGCAGGCGGCGCGGCGCGGGGTGTCACCGCGCCCCCCGCGCGCCGAAGACGGGAATGCGCGCGGGGCGGGGCGCGCCGGGCGGCTCGGCCTCCTCCACCTGCCCGTCCCGCAGGCGCAGCACCCGGTCGGCCAGCCGGATATGGCTGGGCCGGTGCGTCGCCATCAGGATGGTGCAGCGGCCGCGGCGCGCGGCGATCACCTCGGTGAAGGCCTTGGCGCAGGCATCGTCCAGCCCGCTGACGGGCTCGTCGAGCAGCAGGATCGGGGCGTCGCGCAGCAGCGCCCCGGCCAGGGCGATGCGCAGCAGGATGCTGCGCGGCAGGCGCCCGCTGTAGTTGTCGCCCACCCGCGTGTCGAAGCCCTCCGGCAGCGCCTCGATGGCGTCCAGCACGCCGGCCTCGGCGGTCGCCGCACGCAGCTCAGCCTCGGAGGCGGTGGGGTGCGCCAGGCGGAGATTCTGCGCGATCGTGCCGTAGAGAAGCTCGGGCGCCTGCGGCACCCAGCCGATGTTGCGCCGGAGCACCGCCGGGTCGAAGGCGCGCACGTCATGCCCGTCGATCCGCACCACGCCGCCCTGCGGCCGGTACAGCCCGGCGACCAGCATCATCAGGCTCGACTTGCCCACCCCCTCGGCGCCGATGATGGCGACCACCTCGCCCGGCCGGATGGAGAAGCTGGCGCCCGCCAGCACCGGCTCGGATTGCTGCAGGTAGCGCAGGGTCACGCGGTGGAAGACGATGGCGCCCTGCTCCGGCGGCGCCATCCGGGCCTCGAGCGCGCTGGGGCGCTCGGTTTCCAGCGCGAGGAGCCCGTCCACCTGACGGATCGAGGCCTGGGTCTGCTCCCAGCGCGACAGCATCAGGAAGCCGGTCTGCAAGGGGCCGAGCACGCGCCAGATCAGCATCATGCCGGCGATCAGCGCACCCGCGCTCATCGAGCCGCCCAGCACGGCGAGCACCCCCGTCACCACCGCCGCGAGCCCTGACAGGGTGACCAGCGCCTGGCTGGTGGCGTGGACGGCGCTCGACAGCGTGCCGACCCGCGCCGAGGTCAGGGCGGCGGCGGCGGCGGCGGCGGCGTAGCGCTCGATCCAGCGGTCCTCCGCGCCGGTGAGCTTCAGGCTGCGCACCGCCTCCAGCGCCTCCACCGCCAGCGCCTCCCGCGCCTGGGTGGCGCGCGCCGCCTGGCCGATGGCCGCACGCATGGCCGCGCGGGAAGCCAGGAACAGCAGCGCGAAGCCGGCCACCGTGCCGGCCGGCACCAGCGCGATCCAGCCGCCCTGCGCCGCCATCAGCAGCATGACGACCAGGGTGAAGGGCAGGTCGAGCACCGCGATGGCGAAGCTGCCGGTCAGGAACTCGCGGATCGAGGCGAAGTCGCGCAGGCGCGAGACCTGCGCGGCGGTGCCCGCCCGCTCCACCAGGGCGGTGGGCAGGGACATCAGCTGGGTGAAGACGGCGCAGGAAACCAGCCGGTCCAGCCGCTCGCCGATGCGCAGGAGCGCCCGCTGCCGGATGCCGCGGAAGCCGACCTCCAGCAGCAGGGCGCCGAGCCCCCCCGCCACCAGCATGGGCAGCGTCTCCGGGCTGTGGCCGGCGACGACGGTGTCGAACACCGCCATGGTGAAGAGCGGCACGGCGAGGCCGAGCAGCGCCATCAGGCCGCTGATGCCGAGCAGCGCCGGAAGGTCGGCCCGGAAGCGCCGCGCCATGCCGGCGAACCAGTTCTGCCGGGAAAGGGTGGCGGGCGGCTCCGCCAGCAGCAGGAGCCTGCCGCGCAGCCCTTCCGTCCCGCAGGGGACCACGGCGCCGGTCGCGCCGTCGAGCCGCAGGAGCTGGCCGTACTCGTTCCGGTACAGCACGGCCGCCGCCGCGCCGGGCGCGAGCAGGATGGCCGGCAGGCGCCGGGGGTCCAGCCGGCCCGGGCGCAGCCGCTCCTCCCGCGTGGGATAGCCCAGCACCGCCAGCGTGTTGCGCAGGTCGGTGATGTCGATGTCCGGCTTGGCGTGCGGCAGGGCGGCCAGCAGGTCGTCCGCGCCGCCCGACCAGTCGAGCAGCCACAGCAGGGCCGAAAGGCAGCGCGCGAGGTCGGAGGGTGCGAGCAGCGCCCCGGGCAGGGCCAGCGGGGGCCGCGCGCGGCCGTCGCCCAGCAGGCTCATGCGCCGGGCTCCAGCAGGCCGCCGCGCAGCGTGAGGACGCGCTCGGCGATGCTCAGCGTGGAGCGGCGATGCGTCATCATCACCACCGTCACGTTGCCGCGCAGGGCCGAGAGCAGCCGCGCCAGGCGCGCATCGCCCTCGCTGTCGAGCTGGGCGGTGATGTCGTCGAGCAGCAGGATGCGCGGCTGCCCGATCAGCGCCCGCACCACGCCGATGCGCTGCGCCGCGCCGCGCGGCAGCGGCGTCGCGGCGATGCCCACCGGCGTGTGCCAGCCGCCCGGCAGGGTGCTGGCGACGTGGTCGAGGCCCAGCTCGGCGGCCAGGCGCAGGGCCGCCGCCTCCTGGTGCGGCTCGTGCAGGGTGAGGTTCTGCAGCAGGGTGCCGCGCACCAGCGCCGGGTCCGGCGGCACCAGGGCCACCAGGCGCCGCGCCGGCCACACATCCACCCCCGCGAGGTCCTGCCCGTCGATGCGCACGCGCCCCTGGTCGGGCCGCAATTCCCCGGCCATGAGCCGCAGCAGGGTCGAGCGCCCCGTGCCGTTGGCGCCGACGATGCCGATGATCTCCCCCGGCCGCGCCTCGAGGGAAAGCCCGCCGAACAGCCAGCCCCCCTGCCCGGCGCAGCGGAAGCGGATGTCCTCCAGGGAAAGCTGGCCGGCGGGCACCCGCAGCGGCGGCCGCTCCGCGTGGCGCTCCTGCGGCAGGGCGGCGATCTCGGCGACGCGCCGGCGGCTTTCCGCCAGGGATTGCAGGCGCGACCACAGGGCGATGCCGCCCAGGAGCGGCTGCATGGTGCGGCCCGCCAGCATGGTGCAGGCGCTCAGCCCGCCGACGGTCAGCTGCCCCTCGAGCACCATGCGGCAGCCGAGCGCGGCGACGCCGATGGTGGCGATCTGCGCCAGCAGCAGCCCCCCCTCCTGCCCCGCGGCGACCGCCTCGCCCAGGCTGCGGCGAAGCTGGGCGGAGCCACCCTGCAGGCGCTCGTAGCGGCGCTCCAGCAGCGGCTCGGCGCCCAGGATCTTCATGGCCTGGATGCCGTGCAGCGTGTCGAACAGGAAGTTGAAGCGCCGCTCCTCGGCCAGGGCCAGCGCCTGGGCCGCGCGCCGCACGCGGCGGCCGGTCAGCGCGGCCAGCAGCCCCGCCAGGGCCAGCAGCGCCAGCGGCACCAGCACCAGCGGCCCGGCGAGGTACCACATGCCCAGCAGGTAGAGCAGCGCGAAGGGAAGGTCGAGCATCGCCTGCAAGGCCGGGCCGGACCACGCCTCGCGCAGGGTGCCGATGGCGGAGAGCCGCTCCGCGTAGTAGCCGTTGCCATGCGCTTCCAGCGCCGCGAGGGGTGCGTGCAGCAGCCGCTGCATGGCCTGCCGGTGCGCCCGCGCCTCCGCGGCGGCGGCGATGCGCGCCAGGATGCGGGCGCGGGCATGCCGCACCAGCGCCTCCAGCAGGATGGCGGAGGCGACCGCCACGGCCAGGACCGCCAGGGTGCCGAGCGCCGCGTTCGGCAGCACGCGGTCATAGATCTGCAGGAGCATCGCCGGCAGGGCCAGGGCCAGCAGGGTCAGCAGCAGCGTGGCCAGCGTGACGGGCAGGAGGAAGGCGCCGCCGAAGCGGCCAAGGACGCTGCGGAAAGGGCGTGTCAGCCACGCGCCGGAGCCGCTGGCGGAAGGCGGGGGAAAGGCCGCGCGGAGCATCGCGTCACCCGCCCGCCCGGCCGGCGCGGAAGGGCCGCCCGGGGCGCCGGCGCGGAAGGCTGCCGATATGGCTCGTCCAGATCTTCATGCCACGTTGTTCCGCTGCGGGCGCTTCCGCCACGGGGCGGATCGGCACGGGCGGATCTTCGCGGCATCCGCTGAACGCATCGTTAACGCGGGCGGCCGGAGGTGCCTCGGGCGCTGGCCTCGGCACCGCCCCGAGGGAGGTGCGGGGGGCGGCGGAATCTGCGAGGCTCGCCGCTCGCCCCGCCGGAAAGGAGGAAGCCATGCAGGTCGCGGTCTTCAGCACCAAATCCTATGATCGCCGGTTCCTCGACGCCGCCAACGCGGCGGAGGGCGGGCGCCACGCCTTCCGCTACCTGGAGGCCAGGCTGACGCGGGACAGCGCGCCCCTGGCGGCGGGCGCCGAGGCGGTCTGCGCCTTTGTCAACGACGTGCTGGACCGCCCCGCCCTGGAGACGCTGGCCTCGGGCGGCACGCGGCTGGTCGCGCTGCGCAGCGCCGGGTTCAACAATGTCGATCTCGCGGCGGCCGCCGCGCTCGGCCTTGCCGTGGCGCGCGTGCCGGCCTATTCGCCGCATGCGGTGGCCGAGCATACGGTGGCGCTCATCCTTTCGCTCAACCGCAAGATCCACCGCGCCTATGCGCGGGTGCGGGAAGGCAATTTCGCGCTGGAAGGGCTGCTGGGCTTCGACCTGCGCGGCCGCACCGTGGGCATCGTCGGTACCGGCAAGATCGGCATGGCCGTCGCGCGGATCATGGCCGGGTTCGGCTGCCGCCTGCTCGCGCACGACCCCTTCCCCCCGCCGGAACTGGCCGCGCTCGGCGCGGCGGCCGTGCCGCTCGACACGCTGCTGGCCGGCTCCGACATCGTCTCGCTGCACTGCCCGCTGACGCCCGACACCCGCCACATGATCGACCACGCAGCCATCGCCCGCATGCGGCACGGCGCCATGCTGATCAACACGGGGCGCGGCGCCCTGGTCGATGCCGGCGCGCTGATCGAGGGGCTGAAGAGCGGCGCCATCGGCCATCTCGGGCTCGACGTCTATGAGGAGGAGGGCGACCTGTTCTTCGAGGACCTGTCCGACCAGATCCTGCAGGACGACGTCTTCGCCCGGCTGCTCACCTTCCCCAACGTGCTGATCACCGGGCACCAGGGCTTCTTCACGGCCGAGGCGATGCAGGCGATCGCGCGCACCACGCTCGAGAACCTGTCGAGCTTCGAGGCGACGGGCCGGCCGGCCAACCCGGTCGGGCCTCTCGGCTGAGCGGAAGGCCGGGCGGCCGCGGGGCGCCCTGTTTCGGAGGTTTCGTTTTCCTTTGGTATCGGTCTAGTCTGTTTCCCAGGCCATCGAACGTATGGCCATCCGATCAAGGGGGAGGACGACCATGCACCGCAGGACGCTGCTCGGCGCCACGCTGGGGGTGGCCGGAGGGGTCACCGGCTTCGCCATCACCGGGCGCGCCCAGGCCCAGGCCATCACCCTGAACGGCGCGTCGCAGTTCAACGACGAGCACGCCTTCACCCGCTGCATCGCGCGCTTCGAGGAGCTGGTGAAGCAGTACTACGGCAAGCCCATCAACTTCGTCCTGCACAAGAACAGCAGCCTCGGGCTGGAAAAGCAGTATTTCGAGTACATGGCGCAGGGCCGGGCGGTGGATTACGGCATCGTCTCGCCGGCCCACATGTCCACCTTCTCGCGCGCCGCGCCCTTCATCGACGCGCCCTTCCTGTTCCGCGACCTGCCGCACTGGAACAAGGTGCTGGACCAGGACATGCTGAAGCCCATCGCCGAGGAGATCGAGAAGCGGGCGCGGGTGATGCTGATCGGCTATGCGGGGGGTGGCGTGCGCAACATCTTCGCCAGCCGCCCCGCCGGCAGCCTGGACGCGCTGCGCGGCATGAAGGTGCGCGTGCAGGGGGCGCCGATCTGGAGCCGCACCTTCGCGGCGGCCGGCATGTCGCCCACCGTCATCGCCTATAACGAGATCTACAACGCCATTCAGAACGGCGTCATCGAGGCCGGCGAGAACGAGGCGGCGGGCGTCGAGCAGATGCGCTTCTACGAGGTGGCGCCGCACCTGGCGATGACGCAGCACGCCATCACCATCCGCCCGCTCTGCTTCTCCGTCGCCACCTTCGCCCGCCTGCCCGCCGACCTCCAGGCGGCGATCCGGCGCGCGGGGCCCGAGGCGGCCGCCTATGGGCGGCGCATCGAAGCCACCGAGGACGGGCAGAAGATCGCGGCGCTGGAGGCGGCGGGGCGGCTGAAGCGCGTGCCCTTCGCCGACCGCGACGCGTTGCAGCAGAAGGTGGCGCCGGTGCTGGCCACCTATGCGCGGGAGATCGACGCCGAGAGCATGCTGCGCCGCATCGCCGAGGTGACGAGCTGAGGGAAAGGCCGGATGCGACCCTTCCCCTCCAGCCGGACGACACCATGACCGAACCACGAAGGGCGGGGCCGCTGCGGCGCCTCGCCGACGCCTATGCGGCGCTGCTGCGCGGGCTGCTCGGCTGCACCGTGCTGCTGCTGCTGTTTCCCGTCACCCTGCAGGTGTTCTCGCGCTACACGCCCTTCATCCCGCACTACATCTGGACCGAGGAGATGGCGCGCTTCGCGCTGGTCTGGATGGTGATGCTGGGCGCCATCCTGGCGGTGCGCGAGGGCACCCACTTCATCGTCGATGTGTTTCCCGTCCTTTCGCCACGCGCGAGCGCGCTGATGGAGCTGGTCTCGGGCACCTTCGTGCTGGCGATGGCGGTGGCCTTCCTCGTCTGGGGCTGGGAGTTCACCGAGTTCGCCTTCTACCGCATCAGCGAGATGGCGGAGCTGCCGCTCTGGCTGATCCATGTCGCCTGGCCGCTGGCCGGGCTGTCCTGGGTGCTGTTCATGGGCCAGCGCATGGCCGATGCGCTGGCCGTGCTGCGGGGCGGCGGGGCATGAGCGGCGCCCTTCTTTCCCCGGGCGTGGCGGCGGTGCTGATGTTCGGCGTGTTCTTCGGGCTGATGGCGCTGCGCGTGCCGGTGGCCTTCTGCCTCGGCCTCGCCTGCCTGCCGATCCTGCTGATCGAGCCGCGCCTCTCGCCCTCCATCCTGGTGCAGGAGACCTTCAACGCCTACAACAGCTTCATCCTGCTGGCGGTGCCCTTCTTCCTGCTCACCGCCAACCTGATGAACATCGGCGGCATCACCGACCGGCTGATGCGCCTGGCGCGCGCCATGGTGGGCCACTTCCCCGGCGGGCTCGCGCAGATCAACGTGGTGCTCTCCTTCTTCTTCGCCGGCATCTCCGGCAGCTCCACCGCCGATGCGGCGAGCCAGAGCAAGGTGTTCATCGAGGCGCAGCGGCGGGAGGGCTATGACGACAGCTTCTCCGTCGCCATCACCGCCGTCTCGGCGGTGCTCGCCGTCATCATCCCGCCTTCCATCCTGATGATCGTCTGGGGCGGCGTGCTGAGCGTCTCGATCGGCGCGCTGTTCCTGGCGGGTGTGGTGCCGGGGCTGCTGATCGCGGGCGTGCAGATGGCCACCGTCCACGCCTATGCCAGGCTGCGCGGCTACCCCACCTATCCGCGCTCGACGCTGCGCGAGCTCGGCGTCGCGCTGCTCGTCTCGGTCCCGGCGCTCACCACGCCTTTCATCATCATCGGCGGCAAGCTGTTCGGCTGGTTCACCGCGACCGAATCCGCCTGCATCGCGGTGCTCTACGCCGGGGCGCTGTCGCTGCTGGTCTATCGCGAGATGGACATGCGGGGGCTGTGGCTGGCGCTGCTCGACTCCGGGCGGCTGGCGGCGGTGGCGCTGTTCTGCGTCGGCACCGCCAGCGCCTTCGGCTGGCTGCTGGCCTATTACGAGATCCCGAAGGCGCTGCTGGCGGGAGTGGAGGCCTGGGGCATGGGGCCGCTCGGCGTCGGGCTGTTCATCGCCGCCGTGTTCCTCGTCACCGGCTGCTTCCTCGACGCCATCCCCGCCATCATCATCGTCGGCAGCATCCTGCAGCCGCTGACCGTGACGGCGGGCATCGACCCCGTGCAGTTCGCCATGATCGGCATCGTCTCGCTGGCCTTCGGCCTGGTCACGCCGCCCTATGGCCTCTGCCTGATGATCGCCTGCTCGGTGGCGGGGATGCGCATGGCGGATGTGCTGAAGGACACCTTCATCATGCTCCTCCCCATGCTGGGGGTGCTGCTGCTCATCATCGCCTGGCCGGCGGTGGTGCTGTTCCTGCCGGGCCTCGTCTCGCCCGAGTTCCTCAACTGAGCCGCGGCGGCGCGGCCCTGGCGGCCGCCCCCTTGCCAGCCGCGCCGCGAGGCACGATCTCCCGCCCTCCGGGCGACCGGGCCGGCATGGTGCCGCGCCCGCGCCCCCCTGGATGAGGCGGAACGCGATCCGATGGCGTCACAGCTCTGGTTCCTGGGCAGCCTGCTGGTGGCGCTCGGCATCGCCGCGCATGTGCTGGGCTGGGACACGCTGCTGTGGATCCCCTCCATGGTGCTGGAGACGGTGCGGCAGAATCCCGGCACGGCGGGGCTCGTCGCCGCCGGCGGCATGCTGATGCTGGTCGCGCGGCTGATCGGCCGGCGGCGGCGGGACTGAACGGGAGGAGCCTGAACGGGAGGAACCTGGCCTCAGCGGCGCCCGCGCCCTCGCGAGACCCGCCAGAGCGCCAGCCCGTAGCGCGCCACCCCGTAGCCGCCCAGCCCGATGCCGAGCAGGCTGGCGCCCCAGATCAGGGTGGCGAGGATGTCCTGCCCCCCCATGCTAGCCCTGGCGGTCGTTCCTCATGCCCCGATCATGCGCCTTCCACAGCGTGAATTCCAGCCTCAGCACATAGGCCAGGGACAGCAGCGCCGTGGCCAGCAGCGCCGCCCCATAGGCGCTGCGCAGCGCGGGCCGCACCGCGCGCGCCAGCACCACGGGGTCCGACATCACCACCAGCCCCAGCACCGCCGCATGGGCGCACAGGAAGAACAGCAGCAGCCCCACCGCCCAGCGGTTGAAGGCCCCGGCGCATTGCCAGGCCCGGTCCGGCGCGCAGGCGCGGAACAGCAGGTCCGAGATCGGCCACAGCGCCAGCAGCAGCCCGAGCGCCGAGGCCTGCGGCCCGAAGCGCACCAGCATCTCGCCCAGTTCCAGCGCCGGCAGCGGGGAGCGGTAGTTGTCGCGGAAGATCACCGCCAGGGTGCCCAGAAGGCCAAAGGTCTGGGCCAGGGTCCAGCGCGCCAGGTTCTCCATGCCCTCCTCCCGTCTCCATCCGGTGTGCCACGCGGCCTGGGCGGGGGCAATGTTCTTCTTTTGTTCGTCCGATCAATCACACGGGAAAGGAACGGCGCCGGCCGCCCCCACAGCCAGGGCGTGCGCGGCGCCGGAACGCGCCTGCCTCATGCGCGTTCTTTCCCCGAACGCTCCGGAAGCTCCCTCATGCCGCCCCTCTCCCCCACCCCTCCCCCGCCGCCCGAGACGGAGACCGTCCGGCGGCGGCTGGAAGCCATCGCCCGGCTGCTGGACAGCCGCTGGCGCATCCCGCTGACCAACATCCGCTTCGGCGCCGACCCCGTGCTGAACCTGATCCCGGGCCTCGGCCTGCTGGCCTCCAAGGGGGTGTCGGTCTATCTGCTCTGGGAGGCGCGGCGGCTCGGCGTGCCGCCGGGCACGCTGCTGCGGATGCTCGGCCATCTCGGCCTCGACGCGCTGATCAGCGCCGTGCCGCTGGTGGGCTGGGCGGGGGACGTGTTCTACCGCGCCAACCAGCGCAACATGCGGCTGCTGCGGTCGCATCTCGAGCGCTCGCCCCCGCCCCGGCCTCCCTCCCCGCCCGGCTGAGGCGGGGCGTTCAGCCGCCGGGCGTGCCGAGCAGGTGCAGGACCAGCTCCCGCCGGTGCGGGCGGGTGCGGTGCTCGCACAGATAGACGGCCTGCCAGCGGCCCAGCACGGGCCGCCCCTCCAGCACGGGAATGGAAAGCTGCGTCTGGGTCAGCACGGCGCGCAGATGGGCGGGCATGTCGTCCGCTCCCTCCTCGTCGTGCCGGTAGGCCATGGCGTCCCCGTCGGGGATCAGGCGGCGGAGGAAATCCTCCAGGTCCTCCAGCACCTCCGGCGAGGCGTTCTCCTGCACCAGCAGCGAGGCGGAGGTGTGGCGGCACCAGACCGTGAGCAGCCCGGTGCCGATGCCGCATTCCGCCACCCAGCCCCGAAGCGGGGCGGTGATGTCGCGCAGACCGCGGCCCGTTGTCGCGATCTCCAGCCGCCGGCTGTGCTGCATCATGGGCAGGAGGCGCCGCTCAATGGGGCCGCTGGCCGCGCAGCTCCGCCAGCAGCTCCCGCAGCCGGGCATGCGCGGCGGCCACGTCGGGGCGCAGCAGGAAGCCGCCGATCCTCTGCCGCGTCTCGGCCTCCTCCTCGCCGCCCTCCTCCAGCACCATGGCGGTGGCACGCGAGAGAAAGCCCTGCATCGCCTGGGGCGAAGGCGTGGCGCCCTTCGCGCCCGCCTCGTCGATGGCCAGGATCAGGTCGCTCAGCCGGCGCAGCCAGAGAAAGGCGGGGTCGTGCATCACCGCCTGCAACAGGGCATAGGGGTTGCTGGCCACGGGCGAGCCGGCGGCCTGGGCGTTCAGCAGGCTGCGGTGCAGCTCGGCGATGGCGGCCGCCAGGCGGCGGTGCGGCTGGCTGGCCAGGGTTGTGCGGGGCTGGATCATGCCTCCCGCTATACCCAACCCGCCCCGCAAGGCGAGAGCGCGGATGCGGCGCAGGCATGAAAAAGGCCGGCATCGCGCGGATGCCGGCCTCTTGGACAGGAGGCCCGGCCGGGAAGCCGCGCGGGCTCCCCGGAGAGCGTCGCCTCAGCCGACCAGCGGGTCGTAGGCGCCGGCGCGGCCCTCGGACAGGCCGTACTGGATCCAGTGCAGCGCCAGGTCCTCCGCCGAGGTCAGGCCGGCGGCGGCGAGATCGGCATTGACGGCGGCGTAGCTGGTCTCGTTGAACAGGTCGGCCTCGCGGCCCTCGCCGGAGCCGTACTGGATGAAGTGCAGGGCACCGGCATCCGAGATCCCCTCGGCGCCGTTGGCGCCGCGGTAGGCCTCGACCAGATCGACATGGCTGGCCACATATTGCAGGCCGCCGAAGGTGATGTCGCGGCCCTCGCCGAGGCCGTTCTGGATGTAGTGGGCGGCGCCCGCATCCTCGATCGCCGCGGCACCGCCCGCGCCGCCGAAGGCCGCGATCAGGTCGTCATGGCTGGCCACATAGTCCAGCCCGTCGAAGGTGACGGTGCGGCCCTCGTTGAAGCCGAACTGCACGAAATGCTCGGTGCCGGCCACGTCGTTCGCGCCGAAGACGCCGATCAGGTCCTCATGGCTCGCGATGTAGGACAGGCCGGCGAAATCGGTCGGGCGGCCCTCGGCGCGGCCGGCGACGAGATAATGGCGGGCGCCGCCCTCATCGGCGTTGGCGCCGAAATCGGGGCTCGCCAGCACGTCCAGATTGGCGGCCAGATAGGAATTACCGTCGAAGCCGAAGCCGCGGCCCTCCACCGCGCCATAGTCGCGGAAGTGATCGAACGCGGCGCCCGGATCAACACCCAGCGCGTCCGCCACGTCGAGGTTCGAGGCGAGGTAGGTGTAGGACAGGAACTCGTTGAAGTCGTTGAACTCGTAGGCGCCCGGGTTGCCGGTGAACTCCAGCGCCTCGATGTCCAGCAGGGTCTTCACGCCCTCCGGCCCCCGCAGCACGCCTTCATTCTCGTAGCGGTAGACCTCCCACGCCTCCAGCGCGCCGCCGACGCGGACGGTGTCGCGCCCGTCGCCACCCTCGACGCGATCGATGCCCGGGCCGGGCTGGAGCAGGTCGTTGCCGCCACGCGCCTCGATGCGGTCATTGCCGCCAAGGCCGACAATGGTGTCATTCTCGCGCGAATCGGGAGCGACCAGGTCGTCGTTGCCTTCGGTGCCTATGATAACAGCCATCGGCGCTTCTCCTTGTTTCGACTGGCCGGAAAACGGCGAAGCGCGGAACTGGTTGCCTGCCCGCCCCTGCCGTTACGCAGCCGTCACACGCCGCGGACCTCCGCGTCCCGCTCGCGCGGCCAGGCGAAGAAGTTGAAGACATAGCGCTCGGAGGCTGCGCCGAAGACCGAGGGATCGGGGCTCGCGCGGTGCATGCGCGGCCGGTCCAGCGCGGCGACGGGATGCCAGCGCCCGTCCAGGTGAAAGCCGGTGTCGTAGCCGAGGGCGTCGAGAAAGGCGGGAACGGCCCAGGTGGCGCCTTCGCGGTGCCGCTCCTCGAGCTCGAGCGTGAGCAGGGGCCGGCAGCGGCGCAGCGTCTCGCGGGCGCCGCGCAGCACCTCGTATTCGGCGCCCTCCACATCCAGCTTGAGCGCCACCACATCCGCCAGCGCCAGGCTGTCCAGGGTGACGGCCGGGACGGACAGGCGGCGCGTGCCGACGCGCTGCCCGAAGCCGGCATAGGATTTCACGGTGGAAGCCCATTGCTCCTGCGGCACGCCGTCCAGCACGGGCAGCACGAGCTTCAGCGTGCCCGCGGCATCCGACAGCGCTTCCCGCCGCAGCGTGACGTTGGCAAGCCCGGCACAGGCGCGGGCGAGGCGCGCATGGGCCTCCGGCAGCGGCTCGAAGGCCAGGACGCGCGCGCCCGGCAGGCGGGCCAGCGGCAGGGTCAGCAGGCCGTCATGCGCGCCGGCATCGACGATCAGGCCCGGCCGGTGCCACCGGGTGAGGAAGGTGAGCTCATCCATGGTGGGAGCAGGGCATGGCGCCGGCCCGGGCGCCAGCGCCCTCCCCGTCAGTTGACCACGGCGATCTGCTGCGGGTCGAACTCCAGCCACACCTTCTCGCCCACCTCGTGCACCTGGAGCGGCGGCGCGGTGACGCGCAGCTGGAGGCCGCTCTCCTGCGGGCGCACCACATAGTCCCAGGACTCGCCCAGATAGGTGCGCTGCGAGACGGTGGCGGGCAGCAGCGGATGGCCCTCGCGCGCCACGGGCGGCGTGCGGTGCAGCGCCATGCTCTGCGGCCGCACGGACAGCAGGATGGGCCTGGCCGAATCCGGCACCGCCCCGCCGAGTTGCGCGGCGCGCAGCGCGAAGCCGTCGAGCCCGATCTCGCCATTCGCCAGCCGCCCCTCCAGCAGGTTGGTGCGGCCGATGAAGGCGGCGACGAAGCGCGTGCGGGGCCGGGTGTAGATCAGGTGCGGCGCGTCCACCTGCTCGATGCGTCCCGCGTTCATCACCGCGATGCGGTCGGCCGTCGCCATCGCCTCCGCCTGGTCGTGCGTGACATAGACGGTGGTGATGCGGAACTCGTCATGCAGGCGGCGGATCTCGAAGCGCATCTCCTCACGCAGGTTGGCGTCGAGGTTGGAGAGCGGCTCGTCGAGCAGCAGCACGGAGGGCTGCACCACGATGGCGCGCGCCAGCGCCACGCGCTGCTGCTGCCCGCCCGAAAGCTCGGCCGGGTAACGGTCCGCGAGGTGGCTCATCTTCACCACCTCCAGGATGCGGCCGATGCGCGCCTTCACCTCCGCGCCCGGCAGCTTCTGCAGCTTGAGGCCGAAGCCGACATTCTCGGCCACCGTCATGTTCGGCCAGATGGCGTAGCTCTGGAAGATCATCGACATGCGGCGCCGCTCCGGCGGCAGCACCGCGCCGGGGGCGGAGAGCACCTCGCCGTTCATGGTGATGCTGCCCTCGGTCGGCTCGATGAAGCCGGCGATCATGCGCAGCGTCGTGGTCTTGCCGCAGCCCGAGGGGCCGAGGAGGGAGACGAACTCCCCCTCCTCCAGCGTCAGGTCCACATTGTCCACCACCTTGAGCGGGCCATAGGCCTTGCCGAGGCCCTTGAGCGTCAGACGGGGCATGGTTCTCAGTTCCTCCGCAGCATGAAGTCGCGGCCGGCCAGCTTCATGCCGATGGCGACCAGGACCAGGGTGATGGCCAGCAGCAGCCCGCCAAAGGCCGCGAGCACCTCGAAATTGCCGGCCTCGCTCAGGTCGTAGAGCAGCACGGCCATGGTGCGGGTGCGCGGCCCCACCAGGAACACCGCCGCCGACAGCTCGCGCGAGGCGACGATGAAGACGATCAGCCAGCCGCCGATCAGGCTCCGGCTGATCAGCGGCGCGGTGATGCGCCGGATGGTCAGCAGGCGGCCGCCGCCCAGGATGCGCGAGGCCTCCTCCATCTCCGGATGCACCGCCCGCACCGCGGCCGAGGAGTTGGCGAAGGCGATCGGCAGGAAGCGCGCGGTGAAGGCCAGGATGATGATCAGCGCGGTGCCGTAGAGCGCCACGGGCGGCGCCGCGTAGGCCGCGTAGAAGCCGATCGCCATGACGATGCCGGGGATGACGAAGGGCGCCATGGCCAGGAAGCCCAGCGCCGAGCCGAAGGGCACCAGCCGCCGCGCCACGATGTAGGCCACCAGCACCGCGATGATCACCGCCGCCGTCGCCGCCGCGGCCGAGAACCACAGCGTGTTCCAGATGGAGGTGAGCGCCATCTCGTGCCGGAACAGCAGGTAGGCGTAGTTGTCGAGCGTCAGGTTGGAGAAGGAGAGGCCCCGCCCCCAGGCCTTGGCGAAGGAGGCCTGCAGCAGCACCGCCAGCGGCATCAGCACCGAGAGCGCGCCCACGAACACGCAATAGCCGAGCAGCGCCCAGCGCCAGCCGCCCAGCCGGATCGGGCGCCGCTCGCCGCCCTTGCCGGTCTGCGAGACGAAGCCCTTGCGCGCCAGCAGCAGCTTCTGCACCGCGATCATGCCGATGGTGATGAGCAGCAGCGGCATGGCGTAGGCGGCCGCCACCTCCACCCGCACCGGATACTCGAAGAACTGCCAGAGCTGGGTGGTGACGACGTTGATGCGCGCCGGGATGCCGATGATGGCCGGCGTGCCGAACAGCGCCACCGTCTCGAGGAACACCACGATGATGCCGCCCAGCACGGCGGGCCAGACCAGCGGCAGCGTCACCTTGCGCATCGCCGTCAGGGTGCCGGCGCCGAGGATGTTGGCCGCGTCCTCCATCTCCGACGAGATCAGGTCGAGCGCCGACTTCACGAAGATGAAGATCAGCGGAAAGGAGTGCAGCGCGATGACGAGCGCGAGCCCGGTGAAGCTGTAGACGTTGACCAGCGGCGCCTCGATGCCGGTCAGCCAGCTCCAGGCCTGGTTGAGGAAGCCGGAGTTCGGCCCCGCCAGCAGGATCCAGCCCACCGCGCCGAGATAGGGCGGCATGATGAAGGCGCCCATCACCATGGCCCAGGTGAAGCCCTTGCCCGGCATGTCGGTGCGCGAAACGGCCCAGGCCATCGGCACCGCGAAGACCACCGAGAACAGCGAGGACAGCGCGCCCAGCATCAGGGAGTTGCCGAGCGCCTCGAGGTAGCGCGCGCGGCCATAGGCGGTGGCGTAGTTGGACAGGGTGAAGGCGCCGGTGCCCTGCTCCTCGAAGGAGACGATCAGCAGCTTGCCGATCGGCACCGCCACCAGGAACAGCAGGGCCGCCACCAGCAGCACCCAGAGCAGGTTCGATGGCTCCAGGTAGCGCAGGCGCCTGAGCAGGCCGGACCGCCGCGCTTCCAGCGCGGCGGGCTTGGCCAGGATCGCGGCGGAATCCGTCATGCGGTCGCGTCTCCCTCGCGGCGTCGGGGTGGGTTCAGATGCCGAAGGTGTCGCGCCATTGTTCCTTCACCTCCGGCACGCCGCTCTCCACCTCCTGCGGTGTGGGCATGATGATCTTGATGGCGCTGAGCGGGGCCGCGCCTTCGGGCGGCGGCACGTCGCTGCGCAGGGACTCCGAGAAGTAGCGCCGCGTGGTGCGGAAGTATTCCGGCCCGGTGGCGAACTCCATGAACAGCTTCGCCGCATTGGGGTGCGGGGCGTTCTTCTGGATGCAGCTCGGCGACGGGATCACCACCGTGCCGTCCGTCGGGTAGATCAGCTCCTGCGGGTTGCCGCGCGAGATGGACAGCAGCGCCGTGGCCGATGGGACCGCGACGCCGATGCTGCGCTCGCCGGCGTTCAGCGCCGTCACTGGGTCGATGCTGGAGCGGCCGATCTGCGGCTGGTTCCTCTCAAGCTTGGTGAAGTAGTCCCAGCCATACATCTTGCGCATCAGCACGGCCCAGGCGCCGATGGCGCCGCTGAAGCCCGGATGGCCCACGGCCAGCTTGCCGCGCCATTTCGGGTCCAGCAGGTCCTGCCAGCTCTTCGGCGCCTCCTCCGCGCTCACCTGCCGGGTGTGGCGGGAGATGAGGTGGACGCCGATGTAGAAGACATGGAACTGGTCGTCCGGGTCGCCGGCCTTGCGGACGAACTCCATCAGCCCCTCGGCATTGCGCGGGCGGTAGGCCATCAGCCGCCCCTGCCGCTTGAGGAAGGTGGAGTGGCTGTAGTCGGTGGAGCTGAACACGTCGCATTGCGCGACGCCGGCGCGGATGTCCTGGGAGAGCCGCTGGAAGGCTACCTGCGAGGTGCTGCGCACCACGTTCACATGCACGCCCGGATAGCGCTCCCCGAAGGCGCGGCCCACCGCCTCGGAGGTTTCCGCGCTCTGCTGGCCGGAATACCAGGTGACCTGGCCCTCGCGCCGGGCCGCCTCGTAGAGCTCCCTCTCATGCGCCGGCAGCTCCTGCGCGGCGGCGCGCGCGGCGGCGCCGCTGCCCGCGATGATGGCGGCACTGGCCAGCAGGCCGCGCCGGCTGATCCCTTCCATGGTGTCTCTCCCCTGTGCTTCCTGCTTGCCGCCGCGGCGTCGTTGCGCCGCGGCCCGGTCCGGCCAGGCGCCGGCCTTCGGGCGCCGTTCCCTCAGACGCCGAAGGTGTCGCGCCAGAGCTCCTTCACCTCCTGCCCGTCGCGCTCCAGCGCCTCCGGGTCGGCGGTGATCAGCGGGATCTCGGAAAGCGGCCGCGCGCCGGGCGGCGGCGGCACGTCGTCGCGCAGCGACTCACCGAAGAACCGGCGGGTGACCCGCTGGCCCTCCGGCCCGGTCAGGAACTCCATGAACAGCCGCGCCGCGCTGGCATGCGGCGCGTTCCTCAGCACGGCGCTCGGCGCGGGCACCATCAGCGTGCCATCGGTCGGGTAGATCAGCGTGATCGGGTTCCCGCGCGAGATGGAAAGCAGCGTGGTGGCCGAGGGAATGCCGGCGCCGATGACGCGCTCCCCGGCGTTCAGCGTGGTCACCGGGTCGCCGCTGGAGCGGCCGATCTGCGGCTGGTTCTTCTCCAGCGCCTTGAAGTAATCCCAGCCATACATCTTGCGCATCAGCAGGCACCAGGAGGTGATGGCGCCGCTGTAGCCGGGATGGCCCACCGCGATCTTGCCGCGCCACTTCGGGTCGGTCAGGTCCTTCCAGCTCTTCGGCGCCTCCGCCTCGGACACGGCGTTGCTGTTCCGGGCCATCAGGTAGAGGCCGAGATAGGTGACGTGGAAGAAGCCGTCCGGATCGCCCGCGTCGCGCGCCGCCTGGATCAGCCCATCCGCGTTGCGCGGGCGGTAGGCCGCCAGCCGGTCCTGGCGCTTCAGGTGGGCGGCGTGGCTGTGGTCGGTGGAGCTGAACACGTCGCATTGCGCGATGCCCGCGCGCATGTCCTGCGCCAGCCGCTGGAAGGCCACCTGCGAGGTGCTGCGCACCACATTCACCTTCACCCCCGGATAGCGCTCGGAGAAGCCCCGCCCCAGCGCCTCGGAGGGCTCGGCCTGCATCTGGCCGGTGTACCAGGTGACCTCGCCCTCGCTCTTCGCGGCCTCGTACAGCGCCTTCTCATGCGCGGGCATGTCCTGCGCCCGCGCCTCCTGCGCCTGCGCGAGCCTCGCCGCGGCCCCGCCCGCCGCCAGGCCAAGCAGCAGACGCCTGTTCAGAACCACCATCGCCAGTTTCCTCCCTTGTCGCGGCGGGGTGGCGGCTCTGCGTCCGCCTTGGCGCCCCGCACGGTGGCAGCCCGGCCCAAGGGCCGGGGAAGATCGGGCCGCGGAAGCCTCAGCGCCCGGCGAAGACCGGCGGCCGCTTCTCCTGGAAGGCGCGGCGGCCCTCGGCATAGTCGGCGCTGTCGAAGCAGGCGCGGTTGAGCTGCTCCACCAGTGCCTTGTCCCGCGCCATCGGGTCGCCCGCGAGCTGGTCGATCGCCACCTTGGACGCCTCCACCGAAAGGGGCGCGTTGCGGGCGATCTGCAAGGCCAGCTCGGTCACGGTGGCCTCCAGCTCCTCCGGCGGCACCACGCGGTTGACCAGGCGGCAGGCCAGCGCCTCGGCCGCGTCGAGCTGGCGGCCGGTGAACAGGATCTCCTTGGCCATGGCCGGCCCCGCCAGCGCCACCAGCCGCGACAGGCTCTCATAGCCATAGGCGATGCCGAGCTTGGCCGCCGGAATGCCGAAGCGGCTGTCGCTGGAGGCGATGCGCAGATCGGCCATTAGCGCCGTGGCGTAGCCGCCGCCGATGCAGAAGCCCTGGATCATCGCAATCAGCGGCTTGCGCAGCCCTTCCAGCCTGCGCCGCGCCTCGCCGCTGCGCCGGCCATATTCCTGCTGCGCCGCGGCATCGGCGCGCACGCGGTCGAACTCGCTGATGTCGGCGCCCGAGGCGAAGGCCTTGCCGCCCGCGCCATGCATCACCACCACGCGCACCGCGTCGTCGGCGGCGAAGTCGTCGGCGGCCGCGGCGATCGCGTCCCACATCGCCAGCGAGATGGCGTTGCGCTTCTCCGGCTGGTTGATCGTCAGCCAGCCAATGCCGTGCTCCTTGCGGGTCAGGATCTTGTTGGCGGCGTCAGGGGAAAACTGGACGTTCATGGAATGCCGGACCTTGCTGCAGTGCCAGAGGCGATCACGCGCGTCGGGGAACGGCGCCGGGCCAGTGGCCAGCGTGGCGGCGTGTGGCGGCGGCCTGCCCGTGGGGGCGGTCCACGCTTCCGGTTCGTTCCTCTCCTGAGAGGAAGCTTGTCACCGCCCATGCAGGCTGTAAACAATAAACACCGCGCTCAGGCGGGGAGGCCACCGTCCATGTCACACCGACCGGCAGCCGGCGGCCGCTCCGGTGACGAGACACGCGAAGGCGCGAGCGGCGTCTCGGCATTGCGCGACCGCATCGCCGCGCGGCAGCCGCTCGGCCGCAGCGTCAAGGCGGCGCTGGAGGCGCTGATCGAGAGCGGCGCGCTGCCGCCCGGCGCGCGGCTGAACGAGGTGGCGCTGGCGGCGCGGCTCGGCGTCAGCCGCGGCCCGGTGCGCGAGGCGGCGCGCGCGCTGGAAAAGGACGGGCTTGTCACCGTCATCCTCAACAGAGGCGCCTTCGTGCGCACCCTCGGGCTGGAGGAGGCGGCGCAGATCTACGAGCTGAACGCGGTGCTGTTCGGCCATGCCGCCGCCCTGCTGGCCGAGCGCCTGTCCGGCCGCGCCGGCGCGCCGGAGGCCGCCACGCTGCGCGAAACGGTGGCGCGCATGGACCGCGCCGTGGAACAGGGCGCGCTTGAGGCCTTCTTCGCCGACAACGCGCTGTTCCACCGGCAGATCGTGGAGTTCTGCGGCAACCAGCCGCTGCGCGCGGTCTATCTGGAGCACACGCGCAAGCTGCTGCTGCTGCGCCGCCGCTCCTTCGATGCCGCCGGCAACATGCGGGCGGCCAATGCGGAGCACCATCGCCTGCTGGCCAGCATCCTGGCCGGGGCGGCAGAGCCGGCGCGGCGCCACGCGGAGGCGCACACGCGCGCCGGGCGGGCCCGCTTCCTGGCCGCCATCGCGCAGGGCGGCGCGGCGGCGGAGCCCAGCGACACGCCCCATGAACAGGCGCCGTGACACACGGCGGATCGGAAGGAAACACCATGCTGCTGCTTGACCGGATCGGCGTCGACATCGGCCGCCGCCTGAAGCTGGAGGACGCCATCGAATGGGCGGCCGCGAACCAGGTCCGCTACATCGACATCCAGCTCGACACCGGCCCCAACCGGGTGAACGCGTTCGACGACGCCCGCGCGGCCGCGATCCGCGAGCAGGCGGCGCGGCGCGGCGTGACGATCGGCCTGCACACGCTCTCGGCGGTGAACGTGGCGGAATACTCGCCCTTCCTGTCGGAAGCCGTGGACGCCTACATGCGCGCCTATATCGACCTCGCGCCGAAGCTGGGCGCGGAATGGATCGTGGTGCATGCGGGCTACCACTTCACCGCCGACGTGAAGCCGCGCATGGAGGCGGGGCTGGAGCGGCTCAAGCGCATGGTGGGCCATGCCGAGGAGCGCGGCGCGCTGCTGCTGCTCGAGAACCTCAACAAGGAGCCCGAGGACGCCGAGGTTCACTACCTGGCGCACAGCATCGAGGAATGGCGCCACTACTACGAGCGGATCAACTCGCCCGCCTTCGCCCTGTCCTTCACCGCCAACCACGCGCATCTGATGCCGGAAGGGGTGGAGGGCTTCGTCGACGCCATCCCGCTGGAGCGCGTGGCCGAGGTGCGGCTGGCGGACTGCTTCCGCAACGGCCATGAGCAGCACCTGCTGCCCGGCCAGGGCGACTTCGACTTCGGCGCCATGTTCGCGCTGCTGGAGCGGAAGGGCTTCAAGGGCCACTACATGAACGCCTTCGGCACGCTCGACGACATGCAGAAGGCCCGCCACGACATGGTGGCCATGGCGCAGGAGGCCGGCACCCCGGTTTCCTGAGGCGCGGCGTCCTTCCGGAAGCGCCCGGGGGCTTCCCCGAGGCCCCTCCCCGGCGGCCATTCCCGGCCCGATGGTTGGCAAAGCGCCGCGCGGTTGGGTATCACCCACCGCGCGGCGGCGCCTGCCCGCCAATCCAGCACGAGGCCCAGCATGAGCACCGACACCCCGCCCGACCGCCTCTCCAGCAACCCGAAGAGCCCCTACTACGATGCCGCCGCCATGGAGCGGGGCGTGGGCGTCCGCTTCAAGGGCGTCGAGAAGAACAACGTGGACGAGTATTGCGTCAGCGAGGGCTGGGTGCGCCTGACCCTTGGCAATTCGGTGGACCGCAAGGGCAACCCGATGACCATGAAGCTGCAGGGCACCGTCGAGCCCTATTTCCGCGACACCGTCTGAGGCGGCGGCCGGAACCCGGCCGCGCCTTCTCGCCGCTCCCTCCCCGCCCCGCCCACCGCCGAAGGACATGACCATGCGCCCTGCCCTCCCGCTGCTGCTGTGCCTGCCGCTGCTGGCCTGCGCCCAGCCCGTCTACGAGGTGCCGGTGGCCACGCCGGCGGGCGTGCAGGCGGCGGTGGCGGAGATCGGCCAGGGCGCGGCGCCGGGCCGGCGCAGCCTCACCGAGGCGGAGGCCAAGGCCGCCATCACCCGCGTGGCGCAGCGCCTGGCACCGGCCGGCAGCGCCGTCTGCCAGGAGGTGGGCCGCGGCGCCGGCTGCGAATGGCGCTTCGTCTACGACCCCAGCACCGACCTGAACGCCGCCGCCACCGGCGAGGGCGTCATCGTCGTGCAGCGGGGCGTGGCGGAGCATGCCCGCAACGACGCCGAGATCGCCTTCGTGGTGGCGCATGAGATGGCGCACCACGTGGCCGACCATGTCCGCTCCACCCAGAACCGCGCCCAGGCCGGGGCGGTGCTGGGCGGCATCCTGGCCTCGCTGGCCGGCAGCTATGCGGGGCTGGAGACCGGCCAGCTCGCCCAGACCGCCTCCGGCGTCGGCGCGCAGCTCGGCGTCATCTCCTACAGCAAGGCGCAGGAGCGGGAAGCCGACGTGCTCGGCGCCGCCATCCTGCACCGGGCGGGCTACGACATCGGCGAGGCGCGCGAGATGCTGCTGACGCTCGCCCGGCTGTCCGGCCGCACCGAGACCGGCCGCCTGTCCACCCACCCCGCCGGCCCCGACCGCATCGCCTCCTTCGATGGCGCGGTGTCCGAGCTGCAGGCGCGCAGCTGGCGCCTCGCGCCGGGCCGCTGAGGAACACCGCCATGACCGACGAGATCATCGCCCTCAGCAGCCGCATCGCCTACGAGAACCGCTGGCTCCGCGTGCGGGAGGACCGCATCCGCCGCCGCGACGGCTCGGACGGGCTGTATGGCGTGGTGGAGCGCAGCGACTTCGTGGTGGTGGTGCCGTTCCAGGACGGCCGCATCACCCTGGTGGAGCAGTACCGCTACCCGATCCGCGCGCGGCAATGGGAGATGCCGATGGGCACGTGGGAGGACAAGCCGGGCGCCGATCCCGCCATCCTGGCCGCCGCCGAGCTGCGCGAGGAAACCGGGCTGGTCGCGGCCAGCATGACGCCGGTGGGGACGATCTTCCAGGGCGCCGGCTACTGCAACCAGCGCGGCCATGTCTTTCTCGCCACCGGCCTCACCCAGGGCGAGCATGCGCGGGAGCTGTCCGAGCAGGACCTGATCTGCCGCGACTTCAGCCTGGTCGAGATCGAGGCGATGGTGCGGGACAATGTGCTGCAGGACTCGCAGAGCCTCGCGGCGCTGGGCATGCTGCGGATGCGAGGCTTGCTCTAGGGGCGAAAAGCTCCGGGCTTCATCGCTTTTTTGAGAAAAATCCGTGACTTTGTTTTCAATTTGGTCCCAATCGCGTGAGGTGTGCTTCCGCCTGGCCTGACCCTTCTTTAGGGTCCCGCGCCATGCGCCGCCAATTCCTGTTCCTGGCCGCCACGGCCCCGGCCCTGCTCGTCGCCCCCGGCCTCGCCCATGCGGCAGCCCGGCGGCGGGCAAGCCCCCCGCTCGCGCAGCGCCGGCTCGAGCTGCGCCACGCCGCCACCGGCGCCCGCTTCGAGGGCCCCTACCACAATGGGGTGGATTTCGACGCGGGCGCCATGCGGGAACTCTCCATCGTGCTGGCGGACACCCGCACCGGCACGGTCCGCCCCTTCGACCCCAAGGCCATCGACATCCTCTGGGAGGTCGGCGCCCGGGAGCGGATGGCTTCCTTCAACGTGCTTTCCGGCTACCGCACCCCGGCCAGCAACGCCGCCGTGCACGGCGCGGGCGACAGCCAGCACATGCGCGCCGCCGCCCTGGATGTGCAGGTCCCGAAGGCGAAGCTCGCCTCCTTCGGCCATGCCGCCCTCGCGCTCGGCCGCGGCGGGGTGGGAAGCTATCCCGACCATGGCTTCGTGCATGTCGATTCCGGGCCGGTGCGGAGCTGGGGCTTCGACAGGGCGGCGGGCGTGGCCCGCGCGCCCGCCCGCACGCCCGAGCAGATCCGGCTGGACCGCATGGCCGAGGCCTGGGCGCAGACCCGCCGGCGCTGAACCCAGCCCCAGGGCAGGGGAAGCCCGCGAAACGGGAAAGCCCCGGAAGGCACCGCCTCCCGGGGCTTCGCCGTTCCTGCGCCCTGTCTCAGCGCGCGGCGCGGCGGATGTTCCACAGCACGGGAAAGCCGAAATCGATCACCCCTTCCAGCTCGGCGCGCCACACGGCGGGGCTGGAGAACTGGCCGGTGAGCGGGAAGTTCACATTGGCCAGGGCGCGCCGGTTGATCTCGGCCACGGTGGCGCGGCGCT
Organism: Teichococcus rhizosphaerae; assembly: GCF_002631185.1. Lineage (GTDB taxonomy): Bacteria > Pseudomonadota > Alphaproteobacteria > Acetobacterales > Acetobacteraceae > Pseudoroseomonas > Pseudoroseomonas rhizosphaerae. The sequence continues at coordinate 37,191 of NZ_PDNU01000004.1, forward strand.
TCTCCAGCGCGCTTTCCGCCTCGAACCGCTCCAGCAGCGGCTTCAGCGCCTCGTCGCAATAAAGCCAGGGCGCCGAGCCGGTGCAGTTGTAGCCGATGCCGGGGTTGCTCAGCGGCTCGGACATGTCGAAGCCCGTGTAGATCACCGGCACCAGGCTCCAGCCGCCCTGCTCCACCGGCGCGCGGCTGAGCCAGCGCTGCGCCACGGTGGCCCAGTCCAGCGTCTGCACCTCCACGTTGAAGCCGGCGCGCTTCACGCGGTCGGCCACCACCATCGCCATCGGGTTGATCAGCGCGGAGTCCGCCGGGTGCAGGAACACCACGCGCTCGTTGTTGTAGCCGCTCTGCTTCAGCAGCGCCCGGGCGCGCTCCAGCTCGGGCTCGCGCAGCGCCTCGCCGCCGGCCTCGCTGCTGTAGCGCGTGCCGCACATCGTCATGGACTGGCAGGGCACGCGCGTCATGTCGGGCGGCAGGCCATGCACCGCCACCACCTCCCGCTGGTCCAGCGCCATCTGCAGCGCCTGACGCACGGGCAGGCTGTTGAAGGGCGGCTGGGCGTGGTTCACCGCCACCGCCCCCATGATCTGCGCGATGCCGCCGGGCTTGGCCAGCACCAGCTTCCGGTCCCGGCGCAGCATGGGCAGGTAGTCGAGCGGCGCGTATTCCAGGTAGTCCACCTCGCCGTTCTGGAGCGCCGCGGCGCGGGTGGCGGGGTCGGTGATGGTGAGGAACTCGGCGCGCTCCACATGCGCCACCTTGCCGCCGGCCAGGCCGTCGGCCGGCTCGTCGCGCGGGCGGTAGCGCGGGTTGCGGCGGAACACGGTGCGCTCGCCCGGCACCCATTCCTCCTTCACGAAGAGGAAGGGGCCGGAGCCCACGATCTCCGCCACCGGCTGGGTGGGCGGGGTGGCGGCCAGCCGCGCCGGCATCATGAAGGGCGTGTGCAGGCTGGGCTTGCCCAGCGCGTCGATGACGCCGCCATAGGGGCGGGACAGCTCCAGCTCGAAGCTGTCCGGGCCGGTGGCGCGCAGTTCCTTCGTGGCGCCCATCAGCCGGCGGCCGGTGGAATCCCGCGCGCCCCAGCGCTTCAGCGAGGCCACGCAATCCTCCGCCGTCACCGGCTGGCCGTCATGCCATTCCAGGCCCGGGCGCAGGGTGAAGCGGTAGGTCAGGCCATCCGCGCTCACCTCCCAGCCCTGCAGCATCTGCGGGCGGTACTGGCCCTGGCTGTCCATCGCCACCAGCGTGTCGAACACCATGTAGGCGAAGTTGCGGGTGACGAAGGAGGTGCCGGCGATCGGGTCCAGCACCTGCAGCCCGACATTCACCACCAGCCGCAGCGGCTTCTCCGCCGCCCTGTCGGTCGGCTGCGCCCGCGCGGCAACGGGCGCCAGGGCGAGCCCCGCCCCCAGCAGGGCCGAGGCCAGCACCTTCCGCCCGAGCCAAGTCCTGATCCGCATTCCCCACGCTCCCCTGCAATGCGCCGAGCGGCGCGCTTCCCCTGGCGGGCGGCCGGCCCCTGTGCCGGCAAGCCGCATCTCCTGGCGATACGCGAGCATTGATCGCTGGCTGGCATGAAGCCACCCGCCCCGCCCATCGGCAAGCGAAGACCGCGCCACCCCGCACCGGGCGCCCCTCCCCCGGTTCCGGCGCATGGCCCCTCCGGCCCGCCTGCGGCATGCTGGGCGCCGAGGAACCGCACAGGAAACACGCCGCCATGACCGCCAATCCCCGCGCCGCCTTCCAGGCCCTGCTCGCCGGCCCCGGCTGCGTTCACCCGGCCTCCGTCTATGATGCCGCCACCGCCCGCATCGCCGCCGATCTCGGCTATGAATGCGCGATCCTGGGCGGCTCCGTGGCCTCGGCGGCGGTGCTGGCGGCGCCGGACCTCATGGTGATGACGCTTTCCGAGCTGGCCGGGCTGGTCCGCCGCATCACCCGCGCCGCGCCGCTGCCGCTGCTGGTCGATGCCGACCATGGCTTCGGCAACGCCCTCTCGGCGGCGCGCACCGTGGAGGAGCTGGAAGCCGCCGGCGCCGCCGCCCTGACGCTGGAGGACACGCTGCTGCCCCAGCCCTTCGGCGAGAGCGCCACGCGGCTCGTCAGCCTGGAGGAAGGGCTGGGCAAGATCCGCGCCGGCCTGGCCGCACGGCGCGACCCCATGCTCTCCGTGATCGCGCGCACCGGGGCGCTGTCCGTCACCGGCCTCGAGGACGCGCTGGCCCGCGCCCGCGCCTATGCCGCCGCGGGCGCGGACGGGCTGTTCCTGACCGGGGTGCAGAGCCTGGAGCAGCTCGCCGCCCTCCGCGCGGCGGTCGATCTTCCCCTGCTGGTGGGCGGCAGCCGCGAGGGGCTGGGCGACGCCGCCGCCCTGGCCGGGCTCGGCGTGCGGGTGATGCTGCAGGGCCACCATAGCTTCCCCGCCGCGCTGCGGGCGGTGGAGGAGACGCTGCGCGCCCTGCGCCAGGGCGGCGCCCCGCCCGCCAGCGACCCGGCCCTGCTGCGCCGCGCCCTGAGGGCGGAGGATTACGAGGCGGCCGGCCGCGCCTTCCTCCAGCCGCCGCGCCCGGCCTGAACGGAGGCGGCAACGGAGGCGGCGCGGCCGGTGCGGAATCGCAACGCCACCTTCGGGGCATCCGCGGGAAGCCCTTGGCGGGGCTCGGGACTTTCCGCGCAGTCCATCGCTGTCCCCACCCTATGCCGCCACTTATCCCCAGCCTCATCCACGGGATCGGGGGATAAGTCGGCGGCCTCCCCCTTCCGCCCTCCGCTTCCTTTGGCGGCCGCCAGCGGCTAAAGCCCGCCCCCATGCGGAACTTCGATGCGGTGATCCTCGGCGCCGGCGCGGCCGGGCTGATGTGCGCCATGCGCGCCGGGCAGCGCGGCCGGCGCGTGCTGGTGCTGGACCACGCCCCCCAGGCCGGCTCCAAGATCCTCATCTCCGGCGGCGGGCGGTGCAACTTCACCAACATCCACACCACGCCCGAGCGGTTCTTCTCGGCCAACCCGCATTTCTGCAAGTCGGCGCTGAAGCGCTACACCCCGGCCGACTTCCTGGCGCTGGTGGAGAAGCACCGCATCGCCTGGCACGAGAAGACGCTGGGACAGCTCTTCTGCGACAACTCGGCGCGCGAGATCGTCGCCATGCTGCTGGCGGAGTGCGCGGCGGCGGGGGTGGAGATCCGCCTCGGCCACCGCGTCACCGACGTCTCCCGCGCCGACCACTACCGCGTGCAGACCGACCGCGGCGAGTTCACCGCCCCCGCCCTGGTGCTGGCCACGGGCGGGCTGTCCATCCCCAAGATGGGCGCCACCGGCCTTTCGCTCGACATCGCCCGCCGCTTCGGCCTGCCGCTCACCGAGACCCGCCCCGGGCTCGTTCCCCTCACCTTCGCCGGCGAGATGCTGGAGCTGATGCGCCCGCTTTCCGGCGTGGCGCTGCCGGCGGTGGCCCGGCTCGGCCGGCACGGCTTTCCCGAGGCGGTGCTGTTCACCCACCGGGGCCTGTCGGGGCCGGCCATCCTGCAGGTCTCGTCCGCCTGGCGGGAAGGGCAGAGCATCGCGCTCAACCTGCTGCCGGGCGTGACGAACGCCAGCGAGGCGCTGGTGGCGCGCAAGGTGGCCCGCCCCAGGGCCGAGCCGCGCACCGTGCTGGCCGAGCTGCTGCCGCAGCGCCTGGCGCAGTCCCTCGCCGCCGCCTGGCTGCCGGATCGCCCCATGGCCATGCAGACCGACCGCGACCTGAGGCGGGTGGCCGGCACGCTGGCGCACTGGCCCCTCACCCCGTCCGGCACGGAAGGCTACGCCAAGGCCGAGGTGATGCTGGGCGGCGTGGACACCGCCGCCCTTTCCTCCCGCAGCATGGAAGCGAGCGCGGTGCCTGGCCTGCATGTGGTGGGCGAGGCGGTGGACGTGACCGGCTGGCTCGGCGGCTACAACTTCCAATGGGCCTGGGCCAGCGGCTGGTGCGCGGGCGAGGCGCTGTAGCGCGTGCCCCGCCGCCTAGAACTCCACTTCCAGCTCCTCGATCGCCTCCGGCTCGGCCTTGGCCTCCTCCATCCACTCCACCATGTCCGGCCAGGCGAGGAGGTGGTCACGGTAGGCGGCGCAATCCGGCTCCAGCGCGACGTCATAGGTGAGGAAGCGGCTGGCGACGGGCGCGTACATGGCATCCGCCACGCTGGGCCGCTTGCCGAACAGCCAGGGGCCGCCCCAGCCGCCGAGGCAGTCCCGCCAGATCTCCTGGATCAGCGCGATGTCGGCGCGGGGTCCGGACCAGAGGGTGAAGCCCGGCCGCCGCGCCCGCATGTTCAGCGGCAGCGAGGCACGGAGCGCCGCGAAGCCCGAATGCATCTCGCCCGAGATCGAGCGGCAGCGCGCCCGCGCCAGGCGCTGGGCGGGCATCATCTGCGCCTCGGGGTGGCTCTCGTTCAGGTGCTCGGCGATCGCCAGCGTGTCCCAGATGGCGATCTCCTCCTGCAGCAGGCAGGGCAGGCGGATGGTGGGGCTGCGCGAGAGCAGCTCCGCCCGGGCCCGCGGGTCATCCGCCGCCGCCACCTGCACCGTGAAGGGAATGCCGGCCAGCCGGCACAGCAGGAACCCCCGGAGGGACCAGGAGGAATAGTTGCGGCTGCTGATGAGGAGCCGGGACGGGACCATGGCGGCGTCTTTGAACACGATTGGGGTGCAACCTTAGCCCCGCCACGGTCTTGACGGAATGGCAATATATGCCCGGCCAACATTCCCCTCGCGGCGAAGGAACCTTACCGTTACCGTTCGCTGGGGCGGCGGCAATATGCTGGCCACTTGGGCAAGGCATGGGCGCGGGAGAGGCTCCAGCGGATGATGTACCAGATCTATCAGGCCCAGCAGGACCTGATGACACCGATCCGGCTCTTTGCCCGGGGAACCGGGGCGGTGTTGCGGCAGTTCGATACCGGGCGGCCCGAGACCTTCGCCCTGCGGCAGCTGACCGCGGCCCTGGAGCTGCTCGGCAGCACCGGCATCACCCACACCCGCCCCCCCTTCGGCTTCACCAGCGTCGAGATCGGCAACAGGGATGTCGCCGTGGAGGAGGTGCCGCTCCACAGCACCCCGTTCGGCACGCTGCTGCACTTCCGCAAGGACATCGACCTGCCCCAGCCCAAGGTGCTGGTGGTGGCCCCCATGTCCGGCCACTTCGCCACCCTGCTGCGCGGCACGGTGCAGGTGCTGCTGCCGGAGAACGACGTCTACATCACCGACTGGACCAATGCCCGCGACGTGCCGCTTTCCGCCGGCCGGTTCGGCATGGACGAGTTCATCGACCATGTGATCCGCTTCCAGGAGGAGATCGGGCAGGGCGGCCATGTGCTGGCGGTGTGCCAGCCGGCCGTGCCGGTGCTGGCCGCGGTCGCCGCGATGTCGGAGAGCCGGAACCCCGCCACGCCGCGCAGCATGACGCTGATGGCCGGCCCCATCGACACCCGCATCAGCCCGACCAAGGTGAACGAGCTGGCGCAGGGCAACACCATCGAGTGGTTCGAGAAGAACCTCGTGGACACCGTGCCGTGGCGCTTCCAGGGCGGCGGGCGGAAGGTCTATCCGGGCGCCCTGCAGCTCACCGCCTTCATGTCGATGAACATGAACCGCCATGTGCGGGCGCATCTGGAGCAGTACCGCAACCTGGTGGGCGGCGACTCGGAGCTGGCCGATGCGCACCGGCGCTTCTATGACGAGTACCTGGCGGTGATGGACCTGCCGGCGGAGTTCTACCTGGAAACCGTCCGCACCGTGTTCCAGGAGCACCACATGCCGCTGGGAAAGTTCCACTACCGCGGCCGGCTGGTGCGGCCGGAGCTGATCCGCCACACCCGGCTGCTGACGGTGGAGGGCGAGCGGGACGACATCTGCGCCATCGGCCAGACGGCGGCGGCGCTCGACCTCTGCTCCGGCCTGCCCGCCGGCATGAAGCGCAACCACCTGCAGACGGGCGCCGGCCATTACGGCGTGTTCAGCGGCCGCCGCTGGGCGAACGAGGTCTATCCGCTGGTGCGCGACACCATCGAGGCCGCTTCCTGAGGCGCCCGGGGAGGGGGAGCCGCCCCCCTTCCCGCCCTGCCGCCCCGCCCTACGCCACGGGATGGCCGAGATGGTGGTAGTCCCGCTGCCACCAGATCAGCGCCGGGCCGGGCGCGCCGAAGCGGATCGCCCGGATGCTGGCGAAGAATACGCTGTGCGTCCCCTTCTCCAGCACCTCGTCGATCACGCAGTCCATCGACACGGCGGCATCGGCCAGCACGGGCGCGCCGGTTTCCAGCGCCGTCCAGTCGCCATGGGCGAAGCGCTGCTCCGCCGTGGTGGCGCCGGTGAAGCCGGCAAAGACGTTGGACAGCTCCTGCTGCCCCGCCGAGAGCACGTTCACGCACAGCACGCCATTGCCCTTGATGGCCGCGTTCTGCCCGCTGTTGCGGTTGATGCAGACCAGCAGCGTGGCGGGGTCGTCGGTCACGCTGCACACGGCGCTGGCGGTCAGGCCGGCGCGGCCGCCCGGGCCGTCGCTGGTGATCAGGCTCACCGCCGCGCCCAGGCGCGCCATGGCTTCACGGAAATCGGGGCGGGAGACGGTCATGCGGGAGGCACCTTCGGGCATGCGTGTCACATGGTGCCATGCGGGCCTCCTGCAAACCACCCGGGGCGCCGGCGAAAGGGGTGGGCGCCCGGCGAAGGGAGCGCTGGCGAAAGCCTGAAGCGGCGGGGCGCTTCCGCCCGCCCGGCATCCCGCTATCCTGCGTCGCTCCGGAACCGCGAGCGAGGAGACGACATGCCCGAAATCACGATCCAGGCCGCCGATGGCAGCGGCAGCTTCTCGGCCTACCTGGCCATGCCGAAGCAGGTGCCGGCCGGCGCGGTGGTGATGATCCAGGAGATCTTCGGCGTGAACCACGCCATGCGCTCGCTCTCCGACTGGGTGGCCGACATGGGCTTCATCGCCATCTGCCCCGACCTGTTCTGGCGCCAGGAGCCCGGCATCCAGCTCACCGACGGCAGCAAGGAGGAGTGGGACCGAGCCTTCGCGCTGATGAACGGCTTCGACCAGCGGAAGGGCATCGAGGACCTGAAGGCGACGCTCGCCGCGGTGCGCACCATGCCGGGCTGCAACGGCAAGGCCGGCACCATGGGCTTCTGCCTGGGCGGGCGGCTGGCCTTCATGATGGCGACCGACTCCGATGCAGACTGCAACATCTCCTATTACGGCGTCGGCATCGACGGGCTGCTGGAGGGAGTGGGCCGCATCAGGAATCCGCTGCTGATGCACATCGCCGAGCTGGACAAGTTCGTGCCGGAGGAGGCGCGCCGGAAGATCCTGGCGGGCGTCGGGGGCAACGGCCAGGTCGCGGCGCATGTCTATCCGGGGGTCGATCACGCCTTCGCCCGCATGGGCGGGCATAGCTGGGACGGGCGCGCGGCGACCATCGCCAACGGGCGCACGGCGGAGCTGCTGGCGAAGTGCCTGGGGTGAGGCGGGAAGGCCGGGGGGGAAGGAGTTCCCCCGGCTCGCCTTCCTGTCCGGCCGGGCTTCAGGGGCCGAGGCGGGCCTCGATCCAGCCGGCGCGGTCCAGGCGGTAGAGCATGTGGCGGCGCAGGCGGTGGCCCTGGGGGATGCGCGGATGCTCGAATGCGCCGGCGGGCCGCATCCCCAGCCGCTCCATCAGCGCCCAGGAGCGCAGGTTCTCGGCCACGGTGAAGGCGACGATCTCCGCCAGCCCCAGCGGCCCGAAGCCATGCGCCAGGGCGATGCGCGCCGCCTCCTCGGCATAGCCCTGCCGCTGGAAGGCGGTGGCGAAGCGCCAGCCGATCTCCACCGGCGGGTCGGCCGGCGCGTCCCAGGGGATGCTTTCCCAGGAAAGCCGCGCCAGGCCGCACAGCCCGATCACGCCCGGCGCCTCCCGCCGCTCCACCGCCCAGAAGCCATGGCCATGCGCCTCCAGATGCGCCGTGAGCCGGTCCATGAAGGCATCCGAGGCGGCGCGGTCGAGCGTCGTGGGGAAATGGCGCATCACCGCCGGGTCGGCGTTCAGCGCGGCCAGGGCGTCGCGGTCCTCTTCCCGCCAGGGGCGCAGGATCAGGCGCGGCGTGTGCAGGGTGAGCGGGGTGGCCATGCCCGCCAGCCTAGAGCAGATCCCCCTTGGGCGGAATCGCCCGATGGGGCGAGGCTGCCCACCGCCCGCCACGGGCCGGCCCGCCAGCCACCCCCCTCCCCCCGCGCGCCCCGAAGGGGCTATGGTGCCGCACGGAGGAAACGGCCCATGACCCCTGAGACCCTGGAGGCCCTCGCGCAGCGCGTGCCGGACGGCGCGATGGTGGCGCTGCCGCCCGACAATTCCCTGCCTTCGGTCGCGCTGGCCAAGGCGCTGATCCGCCGCCGCGCCCGGGGGCTGCGGCTGCTGGGCGTCCCCGTCTCGGGCTTCGCGACCGACATGCTGATCGGCGCGGGCTGCGTGGCGGAGGTGCAGACCAGCGCCGTCAGCCTGGGCGAGGCGGGCTTCGCCCCCCGCTTCACCGCCGCGCTGAGGGAAGGCCGCATCACGGTGCGGGACGCCACCTGCCCGGCCATCCACACCATGCTCCAGGCGGCCGAGAAGGGCGTTCCCTTCATGCCGCTGCGCGGGCTGATCGGCAGCGACATCCTGGCCAACCGGCCGGACTGGCGCGTCATCGACAACCCCTTCGCCGAGGGAGGGGACCCGATCGTGCTGCTGCCCGCCCTGTCGCCGGACTTCGCCCTGTTCCACGCCGTCATGGCGGACCGCGAGGGCAATGTCTGGGTCGGCCGCCGGCGGGAATGCGCCACCATTGCCCATGCCGCCCGCGCCGCGCTGGTCACGGTGGAGCGCCTGCACGAGGGCAACCTGCTGGAGGATGAGCGCCTCGCCCCCGGCACCATCAGCGCCACCTATGTCAGCGGCATCGCCCTCGCGCCGCGCGGCGCGCGGCCCGTGGCGCTGCTCGACGAATACGGCATGGACAGCGCCTTCATCGCCGGCTACGCCCGCGCCGCCCGCACCGAGGAAGGCTTCCAGGAGTGGCTCGCCCGCCACGTCACCCCGCAGGCCGAGGAGGCCCTGGCATGATCCACCCCGAGGAGCGCCTCGCCGCCGCCCTGGCCCGGCTGATCCTGGATCCGGCCGCGCCGCCCGCCCGCCACATCGCGGTGGGCGCCGCCTCGCCCATCCCGGCGGCGGCCTGCTGGCTGGTGCGGAAGTCCGGCCACCCGGTCCGCCTTTCCCTGCTGCACAAGCGCAGCGGCAACCCCTTCACCGAGGGCACGCGGGAGCTGTTCGACCTCACCGGCCAGGGACGGATCGACCTGTTCTTCCTGGGCGGCGGGCAGATCGACGGCCAGGCCAACATCAACCTGGTCGGCACGGGCGAGTGGCCCGGCACGGAGGCGCGCTTCCCCGGCAGCTTCGGCAGCGCCTTCATGTACATGATGACGCCGCGCACCATCCTGTTCCGCGAGGAGCACTCGCCCCGCGTGCTGGTGCCGCGGGTGGACAACATCTCCGCCCCCGGCCTTTCCGCCCCCGGCGTGTTCCGGCGCGGCACGGCGCAGGCGCTGGTGACCGGCCGCGCCGTCTTCCGCTTCGACCCCGCGCGCGGCCGCTTCGCGCTGGAAAGCGCCCATCCCGGCGAGGACGCCGCGAGCATCCGCGCCGCCACCGGCTTCGACTATGACGAGCCCGCGCATCTCCCCGCCACGCCGGACCCGGCGCCGGAGCAGCTCGCCCTGCTGCGCGGCCCGGTGCGCGACGAGATGCTGGAAACCTACCCCGAGTTCTGCGCCCGCGTGTTCGGCGCAGCCGAGAAGAAGGACGCCGCCGCATGACCGATGCCCTCCCCACCAACGATGCTGCCACGGGCGACGCTTCCATGGGCAACGGCCTGGCGCGCTCCGCCGGCGCGCTCGCCGGGCTGAAGGTGATCGACCTGACGCGCGTGCTGGGCGGCCCCTACTGCACCATGATCCTGTCCGACCACGGCGCCGAGGTGATCAAGGTGGAGCCGCCGCAGGGCGACGAGGTGCGCGAATGGGGCCCGCCCTTCCACGGCGACGCCGCCAGCTACTTCATCGGCGTCAACCGCAACAAGAAGTCGATCGCGCTCGACCTCGCCAAGCCCTCCGGCCGCGCCGTGCTGCTGCGCATGCTGGAGGACGCGGACGTGCTGGTGGAGAACTTCAAGCCCGGCTCCATGGAGAAGTGGGGGCTGGGCTATGAGGAGGTTCTCAGCAAGAAGTTCCCGCGGCTGGTGCATTGCCGCGTCTCGGGCTTCGGCGCCACCGGCCCGCGCGGCGGCCTGCCAGGCTACGACGCCATCATCCAGGCCATGGTCGGGCTGATGTCGGTCAACGGCACGCCGGAGACGGCGCCGGTGCGCATGGGCACGCCGATCGTCGATCTCGCCACCGGCCTGTATTCCTCCATCGGCATCCTGATGGCGCTGCAGGAGCGGGCCCGTTCCGGCCAGGGCCAGTATGTGGACATGACGCTGCACGATTGCGGCATGGCGCTGCTGCACCCGCAGGCCGCCAACTACCTGCTGAACGACAAGCGCCCCAAGGCCACGGGCAACCCGCACCCGAACATCGCGCCCTACTCGGCCTTCCGCACCCGGACCTGCGAGATCTTCGTGGCCTGCGGCAACGACCCCGCCTTCCGCAAGTTCTGCGCCTTCCTCGGCCTGGATGGGCTGCCGGAGGACCCGCGCTTCCGCACCAATGGCGACCGCGTGACCAACCGCGAGGCGCTGGCCGCCATCCTGGAGCAGCGCCTTTCCACCGAGGACGGCCACGACCTCACGGACCGCCTGCTGGCCGCCGGCCTGCCCGCCGGCCCCGTGCTGAACGTGGACGAGGCGCTGGCCGCCCCGCACACGGCGCACCGGGAGATGGTGACGCAGCTCGGCGAGTTCCGCGCGCTGGGCACGCCCATCAAGCTTTCGCGCACGCCGGGCGGCACGCGCGCGGCGCCCCCCGCCTTCAACCAGCATGGCGAGGACGTGCTGGCCGCCCATGGCTACAGCCCCGAGGAGATCGCCGCCCTGAAGGCCGAGGGCGTGCTGATCGAGAAGCGCCGCTGAACTGACGCAAGAAGGATGAGGCCCGGGGAACTCCTTCCCCGGCCTTTCTTTCCCGCCCGGCCGCACCCGCCGGAGTGCGCCGCCTCGCCTTCCGCGCCACAACCCCGGCCATGAACACATCCCTCACGCCCCGCCAATGGGGATTGCTGCTGATGCTCGCCCTGGCCTGGGGCGGCAGCTTCTTCTTCATGGCCGTGGCGGGCGCGGCCTGGCCGCCCTTCACCGTGGTGCTCGCGCGCGTGGCGCTGGCGGCGGCGCTGCTGTGGGGCCTGCTGGCGCTGAACCGGCAGCGCCTGCCGCTGCGCCGCCCGGTGCTGCTGGCCTGCCTCGGCATGGCGGTGCTGAACAACCTCACCCCCTTCAGCCTGATCGTCTGGGCGCAGCAGAGCATCCCGAGCAGCCTGGCCTCGGTGGTGAACGCGGCGACGCCGGTGCTGACCGCGGTGGTCGCGCATTTCGCCACGGCGGACGAGAAGCTCAGCGGCCACCGCCTGGTCGGCGTGCTGGTGGGGCTGGGCGGCGTGGCGGTGCTGGCCGGGCCCGCGGCCTTCGGCGCGGGGGCCGAGCTGCCCGGCATCCTGGCCGGGCTCGGCGCCTGCCTCAGCTACGCGGTGGCGGGGGTGTGGGGCCGGCGCTTCCGCCGCCTCGGCGTGCCACCGCTCGCCGCCGCCGCCGGCCAGACCACAGCGAGCTGCCTGCTCGCCCTGCCGCTGGTGCTGCTGCTGGACCGGCCCTGGCACCTGCCGCCCCCGGGGCCGGAGGTGATCCTGGCCGTGCTGGCGCTGGGGCTGATCTCCACCGGCATCGCCTATGCGCTGTTCTTCCGCCTGCTGGCCGAGGCCGGCGCCACCAACACCGCGCTGGTGACGCAGCTCGTGCCCGTCATGGCCATCCTTCTCGGCGTGCTGGTGCTGGGGGAGGCGCTGCTGCCGCGCCACCTGGCGGGCATGGCGCTGATCGCGCTCGGCTTCGCGCTGCTGGATGGCAGGCTGCGGCGCCGTGCCGCTTGATCTGGCGCAACACGGCGCCCCCCTTTCCGCGCTAGGCTGCGGCGCATGATCGCCAACTGCCTGCATGACCTCACCGCCCTTGGCCCCGGTGGGCTGGCCGCGTTGATGAGCGCCCTGTTCCTGGCCGGGCTGGCGGGCGGCGCCACCCATTGCGCCGCCATGTGCGCCCCCTTCGTGCTGGCGCAGGCGGCGGCGGTGGCGCCAAGCAGCGCGGGCGGCGGCCGGCTGGCGCGGCTCGGCGGCGCGGCGCTGCTGCCCTACCACACGGGCCGGATGCTGGGTTACGCCCTGCTGGGCGCCCTGGTGGGCGGCGGCGCCGGGCTGGCGGGGGGCCTGGCCGAGGCGGGCACCACTCCCGGCGCCCTGCGCCTGGCGCTGGCGGCGCTGCTGCTGCTGGCGGCGCTGCTGATGCTGGGGCAGGCTTCCGCCCGGCTGGGGGGGAGCCGCCTGGCGCAGTGGCTGCCGCGCCTGCCCGCGCCGCGCCTGCCGGGCTTCCTGTCCCGGCACCTGGGCGGGCTGCTGGCGGCGCCCGGCGGCTGGCGCGGCGTGGCGCTGGGGCTGATGCTCTCCGCCCTGCCCTGCGGCCTGCTCTATGGCGCGCTGGCGGGCGCCGCGGCCGCCGGCAGCGCGCTCGGCGGGGCGCTGGCGATGCTGGCCTTCTGCGCCGGCACCGTGCCGGCGCTGATGGGCGTGGCGCTGCTGGGCCGCTTCTTCGGCCGCCGCGCCGGGCCGCGCCTGCGGCAGGCGGGCGCCGCGCTGTTCGGGCTGAACGCGGTGATGCTGACGGCCCTGGCCTGGCGGCTGTTGCAGGCACAACCCTCTTAGCCTTCCTTTACCGCCTGCCCCCGACCTTCCCTCCGGCGCCACCGGACGAGGAAGGAAGGAAGGGATGGCATTGCTGGTGACCGGCGAGGTCCCGAACACCATCCTGGAGAATGACCGCGCGGGCGACTGGGTGGCGCAGCTCAAGCTGTCCGGCATCGCCAGTCCGCTGGAGGTGCGGCTGACCGGCGAATCCGCCCGGCTGTTCGAGGCGACGCTCGACCGCCTGACCGGGACCGTCACCATCACCCCCGTCATGGTGTTCGACCGCGAGGCCGATACCGGCGCCACCGACCCCGTCTTCACCTTCGGCCTTTCCGTGCGCACCGCCAGCGGCTGGCAGGATGCGCCGCGGAGCTGGTCCGTCACCCTGCGCGGCGTGGACGACGCGCCGCCCCGGCGGCTGCTCTTCGCCTCCGGTGGCTCGGTGCTGGAAACCGAGCTGGGCGGCGTCGTCGGCCGGCTGCAAGGCTATGATTCGGACACCGACATCCGCACGCTGACCTATGAGGTGGCCTGGCCGGACTCCGCCCTGTTCGAGGTGGTGGGTGACGTGCTGAAGCTGCGCGACGGGGTTGACCTGCTGCGGGAAGGCGGCACCACGCGCCAGGTGATCATCATTGTCTCCGACGGCCGGCAGGAGGCGAGCTTCCTGATGGATGTCGCGGTGATCGACGTCACCACGCTGGACGTCACCCCGGCCCCGCCCGCCATCGAACCGCCACCACCGCCGCCGCCACCGCCCCCGCCGCCACCACCACCGCCGCCACCGCCGCCGCCTCCACCGCCTCCACCGCCTCCACCGCCTCCACCGCCTCCACCGCCACCACCGCCGCCGCCACCGCCGCCGCCTCCACCGCCTCCACCGCCTCCACCGCCACCACCGCCGCCGCCACCACCACCGCCGCCACCACCACCGCCGCCACCGCCTCCACCGCCTCCACCGCCTCCACCGCCGCCACCGCCGCCACCGCCGCCGGAGACGCGGGACAGCCTGCACATCACGGCCATGGCGGCACCGGCGCTGCTGAACAGCCTCAAGCTGGTCTGGCAGGCGGAGCACACCAGCATCCCGGCCGGTGGCGCGGCCCAGACCAGCCTGACCTCCGGCGGCCTGCTCTGGCTCTCGGCCGAGGACCGGCAGCGGCTGCAATCCGGCCTCGCGCAGTTCGAGCCGCCGGCGGACGCCGCATACCGGCTGGACTTCGGCGGCAATGGCGAGGAGCGGAAGATGCTCGTCTGGGTGGCGGCGGCCGAGCCGGAAGCGGAGCTGTCCGGCCTGCTGCAAGGGCTGCTCGGCCAGCGCGAGAAGCTGGAGCAGCTCAGCCTGCCCGCCGGCGGCCAGCTGCTGGACGCGCTGCACGCCCTGGCGGGAGAAGCGCCCGCACCCCCTGTTTCGCTCACGCTCGAGGTGCTGGCGCCGCTTTCCCCCGCCGCCGGCCTGTTTGGCCCGTTGCAGCCCAAGGCGGTGATCGCCGTGCTTTATGACGCGGTGCTGGACCGCGCCCCCAGCCGGCCCGACATGGCCTATTGGATCGGGCATGGAGGCGGCGGCCCGCTGGATGCGCGGCAGGTGGCGCAGGCCCTGCTGGAAAGCCCGGAATTCCTCGCCCGCCATGGCGGCGCCAGCGACCGCGACTTCGTGGCCGGCCTTTACCGCAACACCCATGACCAGGACCCGAGCCCCGCCATCCTCGACCACTGGACGGAGATGCTGGGAAGCCACGCCCTGGACCGGACGGAGCTGGTGCTGCGCATGGCCCTGCTGTCGGAGGAGGATTTCGTCCTGCGTTGAGGGGTGCCGCGCGCCCGGCGGCTGCGAGGGATTTTTTGCGACTCATTCTCACTTGCGGCAAGCTGTCCCGATCACCTCCGGCCAACAGGGAGATCCAACAGCCATGGCGACACACGGCCTGCCAACCTGGCCCTGGACCAACGCGCATGTGGACGCCCTGCCCGCGCCCGAGGCCCTGCTGCTGGAAGGCATCCGCCGCTGGTCCTGCGCCGAGCGGCGCGGCCTGCCGGGCCTGCCCGAGGCGCGGCTGCCCTTCATCGCCGAGAATGTGGCGCCCGCGGCGCCGGCGCTGGATGCGGTGATGCGCCTGGGCGGGCAGCGCTTCCTGGCCGGCGAGACGGTGCATCCGGCGCTGGTGGGCAACGAGCCCGCCCTGCTGCTGGCCTTCGCCCTGGCGCAGCGTGGCCCGCGGCGGGAGGCGCTGGCGGCCTTTCTGCGCCTGCTCCAGCCCGCCGGGGCCTATGCCGCGATGGGCCCGGCCATCGGCCTGGCGCTGAGCTTCCGCCGGGCCGGCCTGCTGCTGGCCAATCCGCTGCGCTGACAAAAAAGGGGCGCGCCACCGGCGCGCCCCTGGATGGGTGGGGAAGAGCTTCCCCTCAGTCCTGCCGCCCCCAGGCGATCCGCCCGGCGGTGCCGCAGGCCTCGCAGACCGGCTTCCACTGTGCGTGCGCCTTGCCGCAATTCCCGCAGCGCCAGCGCGGCTCGGCGGGGGCGGCGGTGGCGGCGCGCAGCCACTTGGCCTCGGCGGCGCGGGCCACTGGGCTGTCGCCATGCTCCAGCTGCTCCAGCTCCACCAGCAGCAGGTAGGCGCGGGCATCGGCCTCGCCGGATTCCACCAGCGCCTCCAGCTCGCTGCGGGCGCGGCCGGTGAGGCTGGCCTGCAACGCCACGCGGGCCAGCAGCAGCCGGCTTTCCGCGGCGGTGCGGTTGCGGCTGACCAGGGTCTCGGCCAGCTTCACCCGGGCCAGCGCATCGGCCTCGCCTTCGAGGTAGGCCTCGGCGATCTGCGGGTGCGGCGCCGTGGCCCAGCCCTGCTCCAGCACCGAGCGCGCCCGGCGCGGGCTGCCGGTGGCGGCCATGCGCTTCGCATGCGCCAGCACGGCCGGGGTGAAGCCGGGATCGGCCTGGAAGGCCTGGCGCTCCAGCTCGGCGGCGCGCTCCGCATCCGTCTCCTGGCTGGCGGCGGCCAGGGCGAGCGGGGCGCGCGGCGTTTCCGGCGCGGCGAGCGCCAGCGCCTCGCGCCAGTCCTGGGTGCGCTGCGCCAGCAGGGCGCGCTCCTCGCGCAGCCAGGCGGCGCCGGGATGGGCGGCCTCCGCCTCGCGCGCCAGCGCCTGGGCGGCCGGCCAGTCCTTGCGCTGGATCGCCTGCCGCAGCAGCCCGCGCAGGCCGATGAAGCGGGCATCCTCGCGCCTGGCCAGCGCCTGGAACGCCTCGGTGGCGGCTTCCTCGCGGCCGGCCATGCGCTCGGCCTCGGCGGTCAGCAGCAGCAGCTGCGGCGTGTCGCCCAGCAGGGAGCGGGCGCGCCTCACCTCGCTCCGCGCCGTGTCGGCCGAGCCGGCGGCGAGGGAGACCAGGGCCTTGGTCAGCACCGCCTCGCCCTGCTCGCGCCGGCGCGCGGCGCGGCGGGCGCGGGCGCGGGCGGGCCAGCCGATCAGGGCGCGCAGCCCCACCAGCAGCCCGTGCAGCACGATGAACAGCACGACGAGGCCGATCAGCAGCACCGGCATCGAGACGCCGATGAACATGTCGCCGACGCGCAGCTCCACCGAGCCGCCCAGGCGCATCAGCCCCCAGGCGAGGGCGACGGCGACGAGGCTGACAAGCAGCAGCCCGATGGCGCGGCGCATCAGCCCTGCCCTCCGCTGCGCAGCTCGGACAGGGCGCCACGGGCGGCCACCAGGCCGCGTGCCTGCTCAAGCCACTGGCCCATCGGCGCGCGCACCGGCTCGGGCAGGCCCTCGATGCGGCGGATGGCGGCGGGCAGGTCGCCCGCCTCCAGGGCGCGGCGGGCCGTTTCCAGCTCGCCGCTGACGGAGTCGCCCCACACCACGTTCTCGCCGCGGCGGACGGTGACGAGGTTGCCGAGCCGGGTGGCGGCGGATTCCCACACGCTCTGCCCCTCGGTCGCCGGCTCCGCCCTGGCGCGGGCGGCGCGCGCGGCATCCTCGAAGGACAGGCGCAGCGAGGCCTCGGTGGGCGGCGCGGCCTCGGCATAGCGGCGCAGCGCGGCGGGCGCCTCGCCGCCAAGGCCGGACAGCGCCTGGCCCAGCGGCCGGCCGGCTTCCAGGGCGGTCTCCACCCCGGCGCTGGCGATCAGCCGCGAAAGGCGGCGCTCGGCGGCGGCGAGGCGGCTTTCGCGCGCCTCCAGCGCCGCGAAGCGCTCGTCCAGCGCCCGGTCGCGCGCCGCGTTGCGCTCGCGCGCCGCGTCCTCGGACGCGATGACGCGCTGGCGCATGGATTCCTCGACCGCCGCGAAGCGCGGGCCGAGCGCCGCCTCGGCGGCGGCCAGGCGCTGGGCGATCTGCGCCTCGGCGCCGCTGATGCGCTGGGCGAGGTTGCGCTCCGCCTCCTCGATGCGGGCATTGGCGGCGCGCTCCAGCGCCTCGCGGTCGCTGCGCTGGCTCTGCAGCTGCTCGCGCAGCGCGGCCACGGCCTGCCGGTTCTCGCCCGTCCCGGCCTCCAGCGCGCCGAGCCGCTGCCCGGCCTGGGCGAGCGGGCCGCTTTCCAGCGCCTGCAGGCGCTGCGGCAGGGGCTGCAGGGCGCGGAGCTGTTCCGGCACCGGCTGCAGGGCGCGAAGCTGCTCCGGCACCGGCTGCAGCGTGGCCATCTGCTGCTCCAGCGCCTCCAGGCGGGCCGGCTCCACCGTGGGGCCCGGCCGGTTGGCCAGGCTGATGCCGAGGGCCAGCAGGGCGGCCACGCCGCTCGCCGCGGCGATGGGCAGGGCCAGGTGCTCCAGGCGGCCACGCGGCCTGGCGGGGGGCGCGGGCGGGGTGGGGGTAGGCTTGGTCATGCGGGGCGGGGAGCTGTCCTGCGGGGTGGCGGGGCGGGGTGGCGTCGGCACGGGCGGAATGGCTGTCTCCTGGGCGGGGGCCGGCGGCCTGGAAGCCGGCTGATGCGCCGCCGCCGGCTTTGCCGGCAGGGCGGAGGGCGCGGGCGCAGCGGGGGCCGGGCCGGGGGCCATGCCGGGGGCCGGGCTGGAGGTCGGGCCGGGCGACGTGCCGGAGGCACCGGCCGGCGCGGCGGGCGGCGTGGGGTTCATGCCGCCGCTGGCGGAAGCCGGGACGCTGCCCGCGGAAGGGGCGGCGGGCGGCGCGTCGGCGGAAGGCGGCGCCACGGGCGGGGTGGCCGAGGCCGGCGCGGCCGGAGCCGGAGGAGCGGAAGCGGGCGGCGCGGAAGCGGGCGGGGCAGCGGGGCGGGCGGCTTCCGGCGCCGGCTTCGCCGCCGGGTTGATGCCGCTGAAGGCGCGCGGCGTCACGGTCGGGTTCTCGCGGCCCGGCCTGCCTTTCGGCGGAGCGTTGCGGCTGCCCGGCACCGGCTCACCCTTGGGGCTGTCTTTCGGCGTGTCGGTCATTCTCTCTCCTGCCCCTCGCTTTCCGGTTCTGGCAACCCGGCCCATGGGGCGCCGGGAGGCGCCGCATCCGGCCATGCCCCGGGCGGCCGGCCCAGCAGGGCCAGCAGCGCCGGAAGCTCCGGCACCCGGGTAGCATGGATCGCCCGCCATGGCATGCCCGCCAGGGCCGACTCGATGCGTGGCGAAAGCGCGAACGCCACGGTCCGCCGCACGGTTTCGGCGAGCCCCGCCTGCCGCAGCAGCGCCTGGGTGTGAAGCGCCGAGCGCGGCGAAAGGAACAGGGCGCCGCGCACCGCCCCCTCCCGCAGCGCGGCGATGCAATCCGCCGGCAGGGCGGCGGCCGGGCGCGCCTCATAGACGACGCGGCGGCGCACGGTGAAGCCCGCCCCGCGCAGCGCCGCCGCCAGCGCCGCGCTGTAGCCCCGCCCCACCGCCAGCAGCAGCGGGCCGCCGCGCGGGTCGAGCCGCGCCGCCGCCAGCTTCGCCAGGGACACCGCGTCGCCGCTGGCGTGCTCGACCCGCAGGAAGCCGGCGCGGCGCGCCTCATCGCCCGTCCCCTCGCCCACCGCCAGCACGGGCCGGGCCTTGTCGGGCCAGCCGGCCAGGGCGCGGGCGCTGGCGCGGCTCGGCAGCAGGATGGCCTGTGCGGGGCGGCCGCCCTCGCGCGGCGCCGGCAGGGCGGTCAGCACCAGCGCCGGCGCCGCCAGGGCACGCCAGCCCAGCACCGCCACGGCGGCCGCGGTTTCCGCGCAGCCGGGCTCCGGCCGCGTCACCAGGATGGCGGGCGCTTCCCGCACGGGATCAGCTGATGAAGATGTCGGCGGGGCTGTCGGCGCGCAGCCCGTCGCCCAGCTCGCGGCCCAGCCGCTCGGCATCGGCGGCGGCGCCGTGGATGCTGCGCTTGAGCAGGAAGCTGCCATCGGGGCGCGCCACCAGCCCGGTCAGGTGCAGCTCGCCATTGGGCAGCAGCCGCGCATGGCCGCCGATCGGCGTGCGGCAGGAGCCGTCCAGCGCCGCCAGCAGCGACCGCTCGGCGCGGGAGACGGCGCGCGCGGCGCGGTCCTCGATGCCTGACAGCAGCTCGTGCAGCTCCCCGTCCGCCGCGCGCACGGTGATGCCGACGATGCCCTGCCCGGCGGCCGGCACCATCGCCTCGGCATCCAGCACCACCGAGGCGCGCTCCTCGAGCCCGAGGCGCTTCAGCCCGGCCAGCGCCAGCAGCGTGGCATCGGCCTCGCCGGCCGCCAGCTTGGACAGGCGGGAGCCCACATTGCCGCGGATCATCTCCACCCTCAGGTCTGGCCGGGCGTGCAGCAGCTGCGCCTGGCGGCGCAGGCTGGCGGTGCCGATGCGGGCGCCGGCGGGAATGGCGGAATAGGGATCGGCCGGATCGACGGCGTGGCAGCTCGGGCCCAGGATCAGCGTGTCCCGCGCATCCTCGCGCTTGAGGGTGCAGGCGAGCACGATGCCGGGCGGCAGCTCGGTCTCCAGGTCCTTGAGGCTGTGGACGGCGAAGTCGATCCGTCCGTCCAGCAGCGCCTCGTGGATCTCCTTGGCGAACAGGCCCTTGCCGCCGATATCCGCGAGCCGCTTGTCCTGGATGCGGTCGCCCGAGGTGGTGATGATATGCTCCTCGAACGCCTTGGCGTTGCGCAGCACGGGGCAGAAGCGCAGCAGCAGGTCGAGGAAGGTGCGGGTCTGCCACAGCGCCAGCGGCGAGCCGCGGGTGCCGACGCGCAGCGGCAGCGGCCGCCGGGCATGCGGCTTGACCGGCCCGGATGAGCGGGCGGCGGGCGCGGCATGGCCTGGATGCGCGGTGGCCGGCACGGCGCCCCCCGTCCGGATGTCGGCCGGGGCGGCGACGCGGGAATGAGCGAAGGCGCCCGCCGCGGCAGACGGCGGGACGGGGTGGGCAAGGGACATGCGGGCGTCATAGAACCACCGCCCGGCATTGGGGAAGGCAAGAACGGATGCAATCGGCGCCTATCAGAGGTCCAGTCCTGGGGTTGGAGGCGAGCTGCGACGAAACCGCGGCCGCCCTGCTGGCGCCCGACGGCACCATCCTGGCCGAGGCGGTGCGCAGCCAGCTGGCCGAGCACACCCCCTTCGGCGGGGTGGTGCCCGAGATCGCGGCCCGCGCCCATCTCGCCCATCTCCCGGCTCTCGCGGCGCAGGTGATGGGCCAGGCGGGCGTGCGGCCGGCGGAGCTCGGCGGCATCGCCGCAACGGCCGGGCCGGGGCTGATCGGCGGGCTGATCGTCGGCGCCAGCTTCGGCAAGGGCATGGCGATCGCACACAACCTGCCCTTCGTGGCGGTGAACCACCTGGAAGGGCACGCGCTGACGGCGCGGCTGCCCCTGCTACGGCAGACGGGCGTGGTGGAGGGGGAGGTTGCGTTCCCCTACCTGCTGCTGCTGCTCTCGGGCGGGCATTGCCAGTGCGTGGCGGTGGAGGGGCTCGGCCGCTACCGCCGCCTCGGCTCGACGCTCGACGACGCGGTGGGCGAGGCCTTCGACAAGTCGGCCAAGCTGATGGGCCTGCCCTGGCCCGGCGGCCCGGCGCTGGAGAAGCTGGCCGCCTCGGGCGACCCGATGCGCTTTCCCCTGCCCCGCCCCATGCTCGGCCGCCCCGGCTGCGACTTCTCCTTCAGCGGGCTCAAGACCGCCGTGGCGCAGCTCGTGCCGAAGCTGGAGAACGAGCAGGACCGCGCCGACCTCGCCGCCGCCTTCCAGCGCGTCGTCGCCGTCGTGCTGGCCGACCGCGCGCGCAACGCCCTGGCCATGCTGCCGGACGCCACGGCCATGGTGGTGGCGGGGGGCGTCGCCGCCAACCAGGGGGTGCGCGCGGCCCTCGCGGCCGAGGCGGGGCGGGCCGGCCTGCCGCTGGTGGCGCCGCCCATCCGGCTTTGCACGGACAACGCGGTGATGATCGCCTGGGCCGGCATCGAGCGGCTGCGCGCCGGCCTGACCGACGGGCTGGACCACGCCCCCCGCCCGCGCTGGCCGCTGGCCGAGCTTTCGGCGGAGCGCCCCCGAAACCAACCGGCAGGCCAACCGGGAGCCCAACCAGGGGGGCATCCGGGGGACCGGGCCGCATGAACTACCGCCACGCCTTCCACGCCGGCAACTTCGCCGATTGCGTGAAGCACGCGCTGCTGGTCTCGCTGGTCCGCCGCATCGCCGCCAAGGACAAGCCCTTCCGGGTGCTCGACACCCATGCCGGCATCGGCGCCTACGACCTTTCGGGCTCGGAGGCGGAGCGGACGGGGGAATGGAAGCGCGGCATCGGCCGGCTGCTCGACATCACCGAGGGGCCGCTGGCAGACTGGCTGGCGCTGGTGCGCAACGCGGGCTTCCCGCCCCGCTACCCCGGCAGCCCCTCGCTCGTGCGGATGATGCTGCGCCCGAACGACCGGCTGGTGCTGTGCGAGCTGCACGAGGAGGACCACGCCACGCTGCGCACCCTGTTCCGCGGCGACCCGCAGACCGCCGTGCACAAGCGCGACGCCTGGGAGGCGCTGGCCGCGCTCACCCCCTTTGCGGAGAAGCGCGGCCTGGTGCTGGTCGATCCGCCCTTCGAGGTGGAGGGCGAGTTCGGGCGCATGGCGGAGGGGCTGGTCACGCTGGCGCACCGCTTCCGCGCGGGCGTGCAGGCGCACTGGTATCCCATCAAGCACCGCGCGCCGGTGCGCGCCTTCCACGCCGCGCTGGCCGGCAGCGGGGTGCGCGACATCCTGGCCTGCGAGCTGTGGCTGCGCGAGCCCACCGACCCGCAGCGGCTGAATGGCTGCGGCGTGGCGGTGGTGAACCCGCCCTGGCGGTTCGAGGAGGAGGCGCAGGCGATCCTCGCCGCCCTGCTCGAACGCCTGGGCGAGGGCGAGCCCGGGCAGGGCTGCGCCGTCACCCGCATCGCCGAGGAATGAGCATGCGCCGCATCGCCGTCATCGGCGCCGGGGCCTGGGGCACGGCGCTGGCCATCCAGGCCGCGCGCGCCGGGGCCGAGGTCAGCCTCTGGGCGCGCGACCCTGGCCGCGCCGCCGCGATGCGGGCGGCGCGCGAGAACGCCGCCCACCTGCCCGGCCACCGCCTGCCCGACGCCATCGCCGTCACCGCCGACCCCGCCGCCGCGCTGTCGGGGGCGGAGCTGGCGCTGCTGGTGGTGCCGGCGCAGCACATGGCCACGACCCTGGAAGGCTTCCCCCGCCTGCCGCCGGCGCTGGTGGCGGCCAAGGGCGTCACCGCCCGGGGGCTGCACCTGCCGCTGGAAACGCTGGCCCTGGCGCGCCCCGGCCTGCCGGCGGGGGTGCTGTCCGGCCCCAACTTCGCCGCCGAGGTGGCCGCCGGCCTGCCCGCCGCCGCCGTGGTGGCCGGCCTGCCGCCCGAGCTGCGCGAGCAGGCCATCGCGGCGCTGGCCACCCCCGCCTTCCGCCTCTACGGGCAGGACGACGCGGTGGGCGCGCAGGTCGGGGGCGCGGCGAAGAACGTCATCGCCATCGCCGCCGGCGCGGTGATGGGCGCGGGGCTCGGCGAGAACGCCCGCGCCGCGCTGGTGACGCGCGGCATCGCCGAGATCGGCCGCCTCGCCCTGGCGCTGGGGGGGCGCGCCGAAACGGTGGCCGGCCTGTCCGGTCTGGGCGACCTGCTGCTGACCTGCACCGGCCCCGGCAGCCGGAACTTCTCGCTCGGCTTCGCGCTCGGCCAGGGGCGACCGCTCGGGGAGATCCTGGCCGAGCGCAACAGCGTGACGGAGGGCGTGGCCACCGCCCCCGCCCTGCTCGCCCGCGCCCGGGCCGCGGGGGTGGAGATGCCGATCGCGGCCGCCGTGGCGGAGTTGCTGGAGGGCCGCCACGACGTGCCCGCCGCGGTGCGGGGGCTGATGGCGCGGCCGCTCAGAGACGAGTAGGGCTGGCTGCGCGCCTCACTCGGCGCGCAGCGCGGCGCCGGCGGCGAGCGGGGCCAGCGGCAGGGCGGCGGCGGTGAGCGCCCCCAGCAGCAGCAGGAAGGGCCGCACCGCCACGCCGCCCGCCGCCGCCTCGATGCCCGCCGCGCCGAAGATCATGGCGGGGATGGCCAGCGGCAGCACCAGCAGCGGCAGCAGCACGCCGCCGCGCCGCGCGCCCAGCGTCAGCGCCGCCCCCGCCGTGCCCAGCAGCGACAGGAACAGCGTGGCCAGCCCCAGCACCAGGATGGCCACGCCCCAGGCCGGCTCGGGCAGGTTCAGCATGGCGGCGGCGACGGGCGCCGCCAGCAGCAGCGGCGCCCCGGTGGTCAGCCAGTGCGCCAGCGCCTTGGCCAGCGCGATCTCCCAGCCCGAAAGGCCGGACAGCAGGAGCTGGTCGAGCGAGCCATCCTCCGCCTCGGCGCCGAACAGCCGGTCGAGCGGCAGCAGGGCGGCGAGCAGGGCGGCGGCCAGCAGCGCGCCGGGGGCGAGGCGCGCCAGCGCCTCCGGCGCGGGCCCGACGCCGAAGGGAAACAGCGCCGTCACCAGCAGGAAGAACAGCATGGCCGCCAGCGTGTCGGCCGGGTGGCGGAAGGCGAGGAGCAGCTCCCGACGCAGCAGCGCGATCATGCCGCGCCCCGCAGGCGCAGCTCGCCCGCGCCCTCCAGCGGCAGCGGCACATGGGTGGCGGCCACCACCGCGCCGCCCGCCGCGCGGTGCCGCGCCAGCAGCGCGCCGAAGCGGGTAATGGCGGCGGCGTCCAGCCCCACCGTGGGCTCGTCCAGCAGCCAGAGCGGCACGGGGGCGAGCGCCAGCCGGGCCAGCGCCAGCCGCCGCCGCTGCCCGGCCGAGAGCAGCCGCGCCGGCAGCCCGGCGAGCGGCGCGAGATCCACCGCCTCCAGCGCCGGCTCCACCGCCCCGCCCCAGCAGCTCGCCCAGAAGGCCAGGTTCTCGGCCACCGAGAGGCCGGGCTTCAGCGCCTCGGCATGGGCCAGGTAGCGCAGGCGCGACTCCGGCCCCTCGGCCTCCGCCGCGGCGCCTCGCCAGCGCAGCTCCCCCTCGGCCAGCGGCACCAGCCCGGCCAGGGCACGCAGCAGGGTGGACTTGCCCGCGCCGTTGGCGCCCGTCAGCACCAGCGCCTGCCCCGCGCCCAGGTTGAAGGACAGGCCGGCGAACACCACCCTGCCGCCACGGACCACCGCCAATGAATTCGCTTCCAGCACGGCACCTCACACCCCCGCCCGCCGATGGACCGTGGCCGCTCCCCGTGTAATAAGCGGCAGCGTTCGCAGCAAATATTGAGGGGACCCCGGACCATGCGGATGATCGGGCAGGATAGCCTGAAGGCGCGTCGCTCCCTGACGGTGGACGGCAAGGTTTATCACTACTTCAGCCTGCCCGAGGCGGCGAAGAGCATCGGCGATGTCAGCCGCCTGCCCTTCAGCCTCAAGGTCCTGCTGGAGAACGTCCTGCGGCACGAGGATGGCCGCGCCTACACCACGAACGACGCCAAGGCGATCGCCGAGTGGGTGCAGGAAGGCAAGAGCGAGAAGGAAGTGCCCTTCCGCCCCGCGCGCATCCTGATGCAGGACTTCACCGGCGTCCCTGCCGTGGTGGATCTTGCCGCGATGCGCGACGGCATCACCAAGCTCGGCGGCGACCCGCGGCGCGTGAACCCCCTGGTTCCCGTGGACCTCGTGATCGACCACTCGGTGATGGTGGACGTCTCCGCCTCCCCCACCGCCCTGCAGAAGAACGTCGACATCGAGTTCGAGCGCAACGGCGAGCGCTACGAGTTCCTGCGCTGGGGCCAGGAGGCGTTCAACAACTTCCGCGTCGTGCCCCCCGGCACCGGCATCTGCCACCAGGTGAACCTGGAATACCTGGCGCAGGGCGTCTGGACCGCCAGCGAGGATGGCGAGACCTTCGCCTACCCGGACAGCTGCTACGGCACGGACAGCCACACCACCATGGTGAACGGCCTGGGCGTGCTGGGCTGGGGCGTGGGCGGCATCGAGGCCGAGGCGGCCATGCTCGGCCAGCCGATCGCCATGCTGATCCCCGATGTCATCGGCTTCAGGCTGCATGGCAGGCTGCGCGAGGGCGTGACCGCCACCGACCTGGTGCTGACGGTGACGCAGATGCTCCGCAAGAAGGGCGTGGTCGGCAAGTTCGTCGAGTTCTATGGCCCGGGCCTCGCCGACATGGCGCTGGCGGACCGCGCCACCATCGGCAACATGGCCCCGGAATACGGCGCCACCTGCGGCATCTTCCCGGTCGATGAGGTGACGCTGGACTATCTGCGCCTTTCGGGGCGCGACGAGCACCGCATCAACCTGGTGCGCGAATACTACAAGGCCCAGGGCATGTTCCGCGAGGAAGGCCAGCCCGACCCCGTGTTCACGGACACGCTGGAGCTGGACATGTCGACGGTGGTGCCGTCCATGGCCGGCCCGAAGCGCCCGCAGGACCGCGTCGAGCTGACCAACGCCGCCCCCGCCTTCGCCAAGGAGTTGGCCTCCGGCAACCTCGGCGTGCCGGGCGACAAGGCCGACCTGCGCGTGCCGGTGGCCGGCGCCAACTACGACCTCGGCCATGGCGACGTGGTGATCGCCGCGATCACCTCCTGCACCAACACCTCGAACCCCTATGTGCTGGTGGCGGCGGGGCTGGTGGCCAAGAAGGCCAACGAGCTTGGCCTGACGCCGAAGCCCTGGGTGAAGACCTCGCTGGCCCCCGGCTCCCAGGTGGTGACCGACTACCTGAACAAGGCCGGCCTGACCCCGCACCTGGACGCGCTGGGCTTCCAGACGGTCGGCTATGGCTGCACCACCTGCATCGGCAACTCGGGGCCCCTGCCGGACCCGATCGTGGACGCCATCGAGGAGAACAAGCTGGTCGCGGTCTCCGTCCTGTCGGGCAACCGCAACTTCGAGGGCCGCGTCCACCAGAACGTGCGCGCCAACTACCTGGCCTCGCCCCCGCTGGTGGTGCTCTACGCGCTGGCCGGCTCCATCACGCTCGACGTGACGACGCAGCCGATCGGCACCGGCAAGAACGGCCAGCCGGTCTATCTGAAGGACATCTGGCCGACGCAGAAGGAGGTGAACGACACCGTCGCCTCCGTGGTCACGCGCGAGATGTTCCAGAGCCGCTACTCGGACGTCTTCAAGGGCCCCGAGCAGTGGCAGGCGATCCGCGTCGATGCGGGCTCGGACACCTATCGCTGGAACTCCGGCTCCACCTATGTCCAGAACCCGCCCTATTTCGAGGGCATGGACGCCGAGCCGAAGCCGATCGCCTCGGTGCATGGCGCCCGCGTGCTGGCCAAGCTCGGTGACTCGATCACCACCGATCACATCAGCCCGGCCGGCAACATCAAGAAGACCTCGCCCGCCGGCGAGTATCTGGGCGAGCACCAGGTCCGGCAGGCGGACTTCAACAGCTACGGCGCCCGCCGCGGCAACCATGAAGTCATGATGCGCGGCACCTTCGCCAACATCCGCATCAAGAACGAGATGGTGCCGGGCATCGAGGGCGGTATCACCAAGCACCAGCCTTCGGGCGACGTGATGCCGATCTATGACGCGGCCATGCGCTACAAGGCCGAGGGCACGCCGCTGGTGATCTTCGGCGGCAAGGAATACGGCACCGGCTCGTCGCGCGACTGGGCGGCCAAGGGCACCTTCCTGCTCGGCGTCAAGGCGGTCATCACCGAGAGCTTCGAGCGCATCCACCGTTCGAACCTGGTCGGCATGGGCGTGCTGCCGCTGGTGTTCCGCCCGGGCGAGAACCGCGAGACGCTGGGCCTGACCGGCGAGGAGACCATCGACATCCTGGGCCTTGAGGATCTCAAGCCCCGCATGCTGCTGGACCTCGTGATCCACCGCCCCGACGGCACCACCACCACCACCCAGGTGCAGTGCCGCGTCGATACGGCCGACGAGGTCGAGTACTACAAGAACGGCGGCATCCTGCACTACGTGCTGCGCAACATGGCCAAGGCCGCCTGAGGCCCAGGCCCGGGCGGGAGGGGCGGCCGCCTCTCCTTCCGGGCGCCGCATGAAAGCAGGGCGCGCCCCCAGGCCGGGGGCGCGCCCTTTTCACGTTCCGCGGCGGGCTTCAGGCCCGGTGAGCGCCGCCCCCGGCCGGCTTCAGCTTTCGGGTCGCTGCACCCGGACCGGCCCGAAGAGCGGCGCGTTCCAGGGCAGGTCCATCAGGCCGCGCAGGGCGTTGCGGGGCGTGAGGGGCTGCTGGCGGGTGGTCCAGGACATGGAAGCGTCTCCTCTGTTGAGCGACCATATTGAGTATGGTTTCGAAGGGTGAACAATTCCTGAATCGCCCATGAACTGGAGTTCATCCAGGCGGAAATCCGCCGCTTTCTCCGGCCCACCGCAACCGCCCTGCTCAGGCCGCGTTCGGGCGCTGGAGACCCGTCCCGTCCATGCGCGCCACCCTGTTGCTGAACCCCCGCTCCGGCACGCTGCTGGGCGAGCCCGCGCTCGCCGAGGCCTTGCCGGCGGCGCTGCGCCGCGCGGGCTTCGCGCTCACCGTCATCCCGCCCGACGCGGCGCCCGACCTGCCCGGCCGCATCGCCCTGGCCCTGGCCACCGCGCCGGAGGCGCTGATCGTCGGCGGCGGGGACGGCACCATCCGCAGCGCCGCCGCCGCCCTGCGCGGCACCGGCATCGCGCTCGGCGTGCTGCCGCTCGGCACCATGAACCTGCTGGCGCGCGACCTCGGCCTGCCGCTGGCGCCGCTGGAGGCCGCCGCCGCGCTGGGCCGCGCGCGGGTCGCGCCGATCGACCTGGCGGAGGTGAATGGCGAGATCTTCCTGTGCCAGTCCGTCATCGGCCTGCCCAACCGGATCGGCCAGCACCGCGAGCGCTCGCGCGGCGATGCGCGTCTGGCCTCGCGCTGGCGGGTGGTGGTGGGGGCGGCGCGCGCCTTCTGGCGGCACCCGCCGCTGCGGCTCGGCCTGCGCCTCGGCACGCCCGGGCAGCCGCCCGAGGCGGCGCCGGTGCTGCGGGTCTGGACCCGCGCCCTGTCCGTGGTGAACAACGCCTATGAGGAGGCGCCCGGCGCGCTGTTCCACCGCCCGAAGCTCGATGGCGGCATCCTCGCCCTGCATGTGGCGCGCGATTTCGGCCTGTGGTGGCTGCTGCGGCTGCTGCTGGCCATGGCGGCGGGGCGCTGGCGCCGGCGGCCCGACCTGCTCACCCGCCGCGCGGCGGCCATCACCATCCATGCCCGCAAGCGCCACCTCTGGGTGGTGAACGATGGCGAGGCGCTGCTGCTGGAGACGCCGCTGCACTACCGCATCCACCCCCGGGCGCTGCGCGTGCTGGTGCCGCCCGGCCGCGGCGATGCCACGGAAGCAGGGGCGGAGGCCGGTTGAAGGCGGCGCATCCTTTGGCGCGCGCCGCGCGTTCTGCAAGGCATCGCCCGCCACCATGCCCGCCCCGGAAGGAACGTGATGAGCCTGCCACGCCGCATCGACCACATCTCCGACCTGCATTTCGGCCGGGTGGACGAGCGCGTGGCCGGGGCGCTGATCGAGACGCTGAACGCCGAGCCGGCCGACCTGGTGGTGATCAGCGGCGACCTGACGATGCGGGCGCGCTCGCGCGAGTACAAGGCGGCGCGCCGCTTCATGGAGGCGCTGCGCGCGCCGCTGCTGGTGGTGCCAGGCAACCACGACATCACCAACTACTGGCCGTGGGAGCGCTTCCTGGACCCGTTCGGCCGCTGGCGCCGCTTCATCGGCGGCGAGACGGAGCCGGTGTGGCGCGACGACCATGTGGCGGTGATCGGGCTGAACACGGTGGTGCGGGGCGGGCTGAACCTCTCCTGGGAGGGGGGGCGGGTGAAGCGCCACCGCCTGAAGCGCCTGCTGAACCGGCTGGAGGAGCTGCCGCCCGGGCTGTTCCGCATCGTCGTGGCGCACCACCCCTTCCTGGCGCCGGAGGATGCGCCGGACACGCCCCTGGCCCGCCGCGCGGCGCCGGCGCTGGAGGCGCTGCAGCGCGCGGGGGTGCGGCTGATCCTCTCGGGCCACCTGCACCGGGGCTATGTGCGGCTTCACCGCGGCGCCGCCGCGCCGGACACGCGGAAGCCGGAGCTGCTGGTGGTGCAGGCCGGCTCGGCCATCTCCACCCGGCTGCGCGGCGAGCCCAACGCCTATAACCGCATCGTCATCCAGGACCACGCGGCGCGCATCGAGCCGCGCCGCTGGAACGGCGAGGCCTGGATCAGCGCCCCCGCCCCCGCCTGGCCCACCACGATGCTGGCGGAAGGCTGAGCCGCCCTCAGCGGATGGGCAGCCGCCAGGCCAGCGGCAGCGCCAGGGCGCAAAGCCCCGCCATCAGCAGGAACACCCCGCCGCCCCAAGCCGCATGGAGCGGCCCCGAGAGCAGGGTGAACACCCCCATCAGCAGCCCGACGCCGAGTGCCGCGTGCAGCGCCTGCGCCGTGCCCGCCTGGGCGGGCGGCACCAGCCGCAGGATCATGTGCATCGCGGCCAGGTGCTGCGCGCCGAAGGTCAGGGCGTGCAGCAGCTGCATCAGCGCCAGGGCCGGCAGCCAGGCGGTGGTAGCCATCAGCCCCCAGCGCAGCACGCCCGCGCCTGCCGCCAGCAGCGCCATGCCGCGCGGCCCGACCCGCGCCAGCAGAGGGCGCGCCAGCAGGAACAGAGCCACCTCCCCCACCACCCCCAGCGCCCAGAGCAGGCCGATGGTGGCGGGCGCGTGCCCCATGGAACCCCAGTGGATGCTGCCGAAGCCGTAATAGGCGGCGTGGCTGCTCTGGATCAGCCCGGACAGCAGCAGCAGCCGCGCGAAGCCGGGCAGGCGCAGCGTGGCGCGGAAGCCGCCCCCCGCCTGCCGCGCCGGCACGGCCGCCGGGCGCGGCATCAGCAGGGTGGCGGCCAGGGTGGCCAGCATGGCCGCGCCGATCATCACCGGCACCGCGCCATGGCCCCACAGCCCGACCAGCCAGCCGGCCAGCACCGCCGCCGCCATGAAGGCCACGGAGCCGGCCGCGCGCACCGGCCCGTAGTCCAGCAGCCCCTGCCGCGCGGCGGCGAGGCAGAGCGCGTCCGCCAGCGGCACCTGCGGCGCCATGGCGATGCCGAGCAGCACCTGCACCAGGATGAAGCCCAGCAACCCCGCCGCCAGCAGGAAGCCGCCCGCCACCAGCAGGCCCAGCAGCGCCAGCCCGCCCAGCAGCAGCCGGGCATCGCCCAGCGCATCCGCCCAGCGCCCGGCCGCCGGCCCCGCCAGCAGCCGCGCCAGCGAGCCCAGCGCCAGGGCCAGCGCGATCTCGCCGGATGACAGGCCCTGCGCGGCCAGGAAGGCCGGCAGGAAGGGCTGCGTGACGCCGATGGCGGCGAAGATGGCGCTCAGCAGCAGGACGTGGCGGAGCACGGGAAAGCGAAGGGCGGAAATGGCGGGCACCAGGGAAGCGGAAAGCGGCGGAGCGGAAAGGCGGCGGGCCGGACCGCGCCCGCCGAGGCCTTCCCTTCTGCCTCAGGCCCGCTCGATGCGCAGCAGGAATCCGTCCACCGCTCCCCGCAGCGCGGCGTTGCGCTGCTGCAGGCCGAGCGCCGCCTCGGACAGGCGGGTGACCTCCTGCTGCGCCTCGCCGGCGGCGCCGCGCACCTCGCCGCTGCGGCGGGCCACCTCGCCCGTGCCATGGGCGGCGGCGGCGGCGGCGCGGGCGATCTCGCGGGTGGCGGCGCCCTGCTCCTCCACCGCCGCGGCAATGCTGCCGCTGATGCGGTCCACCTCCGCGATGGTGCCGGCGATGCCGCTGATCGCCTCCACGGCGGCGCCGGTCGCCTGGCGCATGGCGGCGATCTGGCTGCCGATCTCCTCGGTGGCGCGCGCCGTCTGGCCGGCGAGGTTCTTCACCTCGGAGGCGACCACGGCGAAGCCCTTGCCCGCCTCGCCGGCGCGCGCCGCCTCGATCGTGGCATTGAGCGCCAGCAGGTTGGTCTGGCCCGCGATGTCGCCGATCAGCTTCACCACGTCGCCGATGCGCGCCGCCGCCTCGGTCAGGCTCTGCACCGTCCGGTCGCTGCGGCGGGCGGCCTCGGCCGCGCCGGCGGTGACCTGGGTGGCCTGGGCGGTCTGCCGGGCGATCTCCTGCACCGCCGAGGCCATCTGCTCGGCGGCGGCGGCCACGGTGCGCACCTCCTGCGCCGTGCCGTCGGCGGCGCCGGCCATGGCGCCGCCCGCCTGGGTGGTGTGGTCGGCCACGCGCCGCAGCGTGCCGGCCGCCTCCCCCACCGCCTGGGCGGCCTGGGAAAGCCCGGCCATGGCGGCGTCCACCTCCTGGCGGAAGGTTCCCACCGCGCCGGCATAGACCTCGGCGCGTTGCAGGCGGGCGGTGGCGGCCTCCCGCGCCTGCTCCTCCAGCGTCCGGGCATGGCGCAGGTTCTCGCGCAGGTTCTCGGCCGCGCCCGCCAGCACGCCGATCTCGTCGGCGCGGGCGGCGCCGGGCACGGGCCGGTCCAGGTCGCCGGCCGCCATGCTGGCGATGCCGCCCGTGGTGGCCGAAAGGGGGCGCAGGATGCTGCGGCGGACGGTGACGACCAGCACGCCCCCCAGCAGGGCGAGCCCCGTGCAGACCAGCATCAGCAGCATGACGGAAAGGCGGTCCGCATAGGCGATCGCCTCCTGCGCCGTCCGTTGGCTGGCGGCCCCGGCGCTGCTGGCGGCCCTGTCCAGCATGTCGTTCAGCACCCGCCGGTTGGCCCGGTTGGTCTCGTTGTTGCCCATCATGTTGGCGGCGGCGGGCCCTTCCGCCACGCCCAGGCGGGCGATCTCGGCGCGGAACCGCACGAACTCGCCGGCGACGCGCGCCAGTTCCTCGAAGGCCGGCCGCTCCTCCGGCCGCAGCAGGGACTGCCAGGCCGCCATCTCGGCTTCCAGCCCGGAAAGGGCGCGGCGCAGCGAGGCGGCGGCCTTTTCCGCATCGGCGCCCGGCGCCGCGAAATAGAGCAGGCGGCTGTCGGAGACCGCCTCCATCACCCGCCCGTTCACCCGCTCCACCTGCCAGGCGACCGCCCCGCTCCGCTGCGTCGCGCGCACCTCCTCCTGGTAGCTGGAGAGCGCCCACATGGCGAAGCAGGCCGTGACCAGCGCCACCAGCGCCGAAAGTCCCAGCAGGAGGTAAAGGCGCGTGGCGAGCGAGCGCGACAGCCAGCCGATCATCGGAGCCTCTCTTCGTCCCGGACATGCCGCCGGGCGCGAAAGGGGCCGGCCAGGCGCGGCCATCCTCGGCGGGCGCATGCTTCCATTCCGTTAAGGCGCCCCCGGCCAAATGGCGCCGCCACGCGCGCCGCGGTTGCCAAGCCCCCCCGCTTGGCCCACTTAGAGCGGCAGATGCCCGTTCCCGCCCCGTACTCGTCCTCCACCGCCTCCATGTTTCCCGCGCGCGTCAAGGCCGTCCTGGGTCCGACCAACACCGGCAAGACCCACCTGGCCATCACCCGCATGCTGGCGCATGAGACCGGCATCATCGGCTTTCCGCTGCGGCTCCTGGCGCGGGAGAACTACGACCGCATGGTGGCCGTGAAAGGCGAGCGGCAGGTCGCCCTCATCACCGGCGAGGAGAAGATCCTGCCGCCCGGCGCCAAGTGGTTCGCCTGCACGGTGGAGGCCATGCCGCTCGACCGGCGGGTGGAGTTCGTGGCGGTGGACGAGATCCAGCTCTGCGCCGACCCGGACCGCGGCCATGTCTTCACCGAGCGGCTGCTGCATGCCCGCGGCATGGTCGAGACCATGTTCCTCGGCGCCGAGACCATCCGCCCGCTGCTGCAGCGGCTGGTGCCGCAGGCCGAGATCGAGACGCGGCCGCGCCTGTCGCAGCTCCACTACGCGGGGCCGGCCAAGCTGACGCGGCTGCCGCCCCGCTCCGCCGTGGTCGCCTTCTCCGCCAGCGAGGTCTACGCCATCGCCGAGGCGATCCGCCGCCGGCGCGGCGGCTGCGCGGTGGTGATGGGCCGCCTTTCCCCGCGCACCCGCAACGCCCAGGTGGCGCTCTACCAGAACCGCGAGGTGGACTTCCTGGTGGCGACGGACGCCATCGGCATGGGGCTGAACATGGACGTGGACCATGTGGCCTTCGCCAGCCTGCAGAAGTTCGACGGCCACCGCCCCCGCCCCCTTTCGGCGCAGGAGGCGGCGCAGATCGCCGGCCGCGCCGGGCGCGGCATGCGCGACGGCTCCTTTGGCGTCACCGCCGACTGCCCGCCCCTGCCGGACGAGATGGTGGCCAAGATCGAGGGCCACCACTTCGAGTCGCTGAGCACGCTCGCCTGGCGCAACGCCGACCTGGACCTGTCCGGCATCGACGCCCTGCTCGACAGCCTGGCCGCGCCGCCGCCCGTGCCCGGCCTCGCCAAGGGCAACGACGCGACCGACCACATCACGCTGGAGGCCCTTTCGCGCGATCCGGAGATCCGCCGCCTCGCCCGCGGCAAGGCGCGCATGCGGCTGCTGTGGGAAGCCTGCCAGATCCCGGATTTCCGCAAGCTGGCCGATGACAGCCACACCAAGCTCTGCGCCCGGGTCTTCGGCCATCTGGTCAAGGACGGGCACCTGCCCGCCGACTGGGTGGCCGGCCAGATCGCGCAATGCGCCACCACCGAGGGCGACCTCGACACGCTGATGACACGCCTCTCGGCGATTCGAGTCTGGACCTATATCGCGGCGCGTGCAGACTGGGTGCGCGACGCCGCCCGTTTCCAGGACGCCGCCCGCGCCGCCGAGGATGCCGTCAGCGATGCCCTGCATGAGCGCCTGACCGCCCGCTTCGTCGATCGCCGCGCGGCGCACCTGATACGGCGGCTCGACGAATCAGCCGACGAGCTGCTCTCCGCCGTCAACCGGCAGGGTGAAGTGGTGGTGGAAGGCCACCCGGTTGGCCAAGTGAAGGGTTTCGTGTTTGAACCCGATGCCGCTGCGGGTAATGGGGAAGAGCGCAAGCTTGTCCTGCGTGCCGCCCGCCGTGCCTTGCAGAGTGAGATGCCGAAGCGCGTGACTGAGATCGAAACCGCGTCCGACGACGCTTTCGCCCTGACCCCGTCCCACCGCATCACCTGGAACGGTGACGAGGTCGCCCGCCTGCGGCCCGGGCCCGCCCCGGACAAGCCGCTGGTCGAGCCGCTGCCCTCCGACCTCCTCGACGGCGCGCAGCGCGAGCGCCTCCGGGCACGGCTCGCCACCTGGATCGAGGCGGCGATCAAGCGGGAGTTCGCCCCGCTCGACACGGTGGAGGCCAAGGCGGCCGAGGACGGCACGCTGCGCGGCCCGGCCTTCCGCCTGCGCGAGTATCTCGGCCTGGTGCCCGGCGGCACCGAGGCGGAGGTGAACCCCGAGCTGCGGCAGAAGCTGAAGGCGATCGGCATCCGCGCCGGCCGCTTCGCGCTCTACCTGCCCGAGATGCTGAAGCCCAAGCCCATGGCGCTGCGCGCCCAGCTCTGGGCGCTCAAGGCGGATTGCGACGTGCCGTCCGTGCCGGGCGGCGGCCTGGTGTCCGTGCCGCCGCCGGAAGGCTGGCCGGAAGGC
The DNA here is from genome assembly GCF_002631185.1 of Teichococcus rhizosphaerae. GTDB lineage: Bacteria > Pseudomonadota > Alphaproteobacteria > Acetobacterales > Acetobacteraceae > Pseudoroseomonas > Pseudoroseomonas rhizosphaerae. The sequence continues at coordinate 72,020 of NZ_PDNU01000004.1, forward strand.
TTCGCCGCCACCATGGGCTGGGTGCAGGCCGGGCCCGTGCTGCTGCGCCTGGACGTGGCCGAGCGCGTGGCGGGCGAGCTTGGCCACCTGACGCGCCGCGCCCCCGCCATGCTGCCGCCCGATGTCGCCAGCCGCCTCGGCGTCAAGGCCGACATCCTGCCCGGCGTGCTGCAGGCGCTGGGCTTCCGCCTGCTGGCGCCGGAGCCGATGGCCGAGGATGCGTTCGGCCCGCCCGCTCCCGCCATGGTCAGCGCCCGTCGCGAGGATCGCGGCCGCTTCCGCCCGGGCGGGCGCCCCGAGGGGCGCCAGGGCGAGCGGCGCGACGGCCGGCAGCCCGACCGCCGCCCCGAGCGGGGTGGCGAGCGCGGCCCGCGCCCGCCGCGCGAGGCCGCCCCCGCCGCCGAGGGCGCGGCCGAGGGCGCGAGCCCGGCGCCGGAGCGCGAGCCGCGCCGCGAGCGTGGCCCGCGCGACCAGGCCGGTGGCGCGCCCCGCTTCCAGGGCAAGGGCGGCCCCCGCCCGCAAGGAGAGCGCCCTCAGGGCGAGCGGCGGCCGCAGGGCGATCGCGGCGATGGCCCGCGCGACCGGCGCGGCCCGCGCAACGACCGTGGCCAGGAGCCGCGCTCCTTCTCCTTCTCGCCCGAGAAGGGCAAGGGGCCGGACCCGGACAGCCCCTTCGCGGTGCTGGCGCGACTGAAGCTGGGCAAGGACTGACTTGGCCGCCGGCGGCGACGAGGACCGGGACTGGCAGCGGCTCGACAAGTGGCTGTGGTGCGCGCGGGTGGCCAAGACCCGCGCGGAGTGTTCCCGCCTCGTGGCGCGCGGCGCGGTGCGGCTGAACCGCCAGCCGGTGGACAAGCCGCATGCCCGGATCCGCCCGGGCGACGTGATGACCCTGGCCCTGGGCGGGCCGGAGCGTGGCACGGTCAAGGTCTGGCGCGTCCTGTCCCTCGCCCTCCGGCGCGGCCCCGCCCCCGAGGCGCGGGCGCTCTACGAGGACCTCACCAGGCCGGCTTCCGCGGAAGCGGCGCCGCCCCAGGTGCCACCCCAGGCGCCACCGGCCGAACCCTGAGCCGTGCCATGCCCCAGGCGGGACGCGCCATGCCCCAGGCGGGATGCGCCATGCCCCAGGCGGGGCCGGGCCATCGCAGAAAGGCGGTTGCGCGGGCGGGGATTGCGGTCCATCTCTCCGCCGCGCGCCGGGCTGTGTGGACCGGGTGGCAGAAGGATTGGGGCCCGTGACTTACGTCGTCACCGAGAACTGCATTCGCTGCAAGTACATGGACTGCGTGGAAGTCTGTCCGGTGGACTGCTTCTATGTGGGCGAGAACATGCTGGTCATTCATCCCGATGAATGCATCGATTGCGGCGTCTGCGAGCCCGAATGCCCGGCCGAGGCCATCTTCCCCGACAGCGACGACCGCGCCGCCGAATGGGCCGAGCTGAACCGCACCTATGCCCAGCAATGGCCGAACATCACCCGCAAGGGCGAGGCCCCGGCCGATGCCGAGGAATGGAACGGCAAGCCCGACAAGAAGGCCCTGTTCGACCCGGCACCGGGCACCGCGTGACGAATCACGCGTTTTTTGCTATCCTGCGATTTGGCCCTGGTTGTCCGCGCCCAGGCGCGGCCCCAGCTTTTCTGGGTGCGTGAGGCGATGATCCCGCTGCCGGTTGCTTCCGGCGGCGCGGCCCCTTTCAGCACTTGCGGTTCGCAGGAGTAGACAGCGGATGAAGTCACCCGCCGGCGCGAGATCCACCAGCACACCACCCGAGCCGGCTCCGGCGGAACCCCGAGCCTCCTCCCGCACCCTACCCGGACGTCGCCCTGGCATGTCGGAATCGCAAAGCCCCTCTCCCACCGAGGGCGGCTCCTCCCGCCCCGTGCCGCCGCCCAAGCCGCTCGGCAACCAGGGCAGCGAGTTCAGGGCGGGCGACCATGTGGTGTATCCGACGCATGGCGTGGGCCAGGTGCAGGGCATCGAGAGCATGGCGGTGGCCGGCACGGAGCTGAAGGTGATCATCGTCACCTTCGAGGAGAACCGCATGACGCTGCGGGTGCCGCTGAACAAGGCGGCCTCCTCGGGCCTGCGCAAGCTGGCCAACACCGGCATGATGGGCGAGGCGCTGGAGACGCTGAAGGGCCGCGCCCGCATCAAGCGCACCATGTGGTCCCGCCGCGCCCAGGAATACGAGCAGAAGATCAACAGCGGCGACCCGGTGCAGATCGCCGAGGTGGTGCGCGACCTGCACCGCAACGCCGGCCAGCCCGACCAGTCCTTTTCCGAGCGGCAGATCTACGAGCTGGCCATGGACCGCCTCGCCGCCGAGGTCGCGGCCATCGACGGCACGGACAAGAACGCGGCGATGAACAAGCTGCTGGAACACCTGAAGCAGGGCTGACCGCCCGGGCGGAGGGCCGGAGCCGGGGGAGAGATCCCCCGGCTTTTTTCGTGCCCTTCCCTCCCCACCGGCGGAGGGCATGAAAAAAACCCCGGAGGTTTCCCTCCGGGGCCATTTCCGCCGCGTTCCGTGGCAGCGGGCGTCAGTCCTGCTGGCGCACGCCCATGAACTGCAGCAGCAGCTGGAACAGGTTGATGAAGTTCAGGTACAGCCCAAGCGCGTCGAACACGCTGCGCTTGGCGGCGATGTCCGTGCCCTCGGCATAGGCATACTCGACATAGTCGGACTTGATCCGCTGCGTGTCATAGGCGGTCAGGCCCACGAACACCACGACGCCGATGACGCTGATGGCGAACTGCAGCGCGGACGAGCCCACGAACATGTTCACCAGGCTCGCGATGATGATGCCGATCAGGCCCATCATCATGAAGGCGCCGAGCTTCGTCAGGTCCGCCTTGGTGGTGTAGCCGTACAGGCTCACGGCGGCGAACATGCCGGCGGTGATGAAGAAGGTGCTGGCGATCGAGGCGCCCACATAGACGGCGAAGATGTTCGCCATGCTGGCGCCCATGGCGGCGCAGAACACCCAGAACAGCGCCTGCACCGTGCCCTTGCTCATCCGGTTGATGCCGAAGGAGAGCACCAGCACGAAGGCGAGCGGGGCGAACATGGCCGCGAAGCCCAGGATGGTCGGCTGCGTGGCCAGGCCGCGCGGCGTGCGGACAACCGTGTAGAACAGGTCGGCCGCGCCGGTGTTGGCGATGACATAGGCAACGATCGCCGTCAGCAGCAGGCCGGAGGCCATCCAGTTGTAGACGCGCAGCATGTAGGACCGCAGCCCGGCATCGACGGCGGCCGCGTCGGCAGTCGCGGTGCGACCCCAGCCCGGCGCACCCGTCGTGTATCGATAGTCGGGACCAGTGGCCATAGGTGTCTCAACTCCTCCCAGCGCGGAGAATCCGCGGGTCATGATCAATATGGACTATCGGTAATCTCGTTCAACGGGAATCACGGGCAAGGCCGTGCCCAACGCACAGAATTCATCGGACTTTCTCCATCATGGGGGCTCATTCGTTGCGCAACAGTGGCGCCGCCCGGGCGCGCAGCGCCAGCGCCGTGCCGGCATAGCCCAGCAGCAGGGTCAGCAGCGTGCAGCCGAGGATGGTGGCGGCGAGCGTCCCCGGCAGGAACACCCAGTCGGTCCGCATCACCCAGCGTGCCACGGCCCAGCTCGCCGCCGTGCCGCAGAGCGCGGCGATGACCCCCGCCGTGGCGCCGAGCAGCCCGAACTCCACCATCCAGGCGCGGCGCACCTGGGCGCGCGTGGCGCCCACCACCTTCAGCACCACCGCGTCCCGCACCCGGCGGCGCTGGCCGGCGGCCATGGCGCCCGCCAGCACCAGCCCGCCCGCCAGCAGCGTGACCCCCGCCACGGCCGAGACGGCGGTGCCCAGCCGCTCCAGCAGCCCCGAGACCGCCTCCAACGCATCCCGCACGCGGATGCCGGACACGTTGGGAAAGGCATCGGTGATGGCGCGCAGCACGGCGGCGTCCCGCGCCGGGTCGCCGCGCAGCGTGGCGATGTGGGTGTGCGGCGCCGCCTCCAGCAGCCCGGGCGAGGCGATCAGCACGAAGTTCAGCCCCAGTCCCTGCCACTCGATCTGCCGCAGGCTGGCGATCCTCAGCGAGACGTCGCGGCCCAGCACGTCCACCGTTACCTCGTCGCCGATGGTGACGCCCCAGCCCTCGGCCAGCCGCGCGTCCAGCGAGAGCAGCGGCGGGCCGCTGTAGTCGGCCGGCCACCATTCGCCGCCCACCAGCCGCGTGCCCTCGGGCGGCGTCGCGGCATAGGTCAGGCCGCGGTCGCCGCGCAGCGCCCAGGCGGTGTCGCCCGTGGTGCGCACCTGCTCCACCGGCACGCCCTTGATGGCGGTGATGCGGGCGCGCAGCGATGGCACGCGGCGGATCTCGGCCACGCCGGGCTGCGCCATGGCCAGTTCGTCGAAGCGCCGCGCCTGGTCGGACTGGATGTCGATGAAATAGAAGTTCGGCGCCGCCTCGGGGAGCTGGTCCCGGATCTGGCGGCGCATGTTGCCCTCGATCATGGCCACCGCCGAGAGGGTGGTGAGGCCGATGCCCAGCGCCACCAGCAGCAGCGCGGTGGGCGCGCCGGGGCGGTGCAGGTTGGCGAGCCCCAGGCGCAGCGCGGGGCGCCGCTGGTGCCGCCAGCGCCGCGCCAGCGCCATCAGCGCGGAGGCGCCGAGGCGGAACAGCAGCAGCGTGCCGCCGGCGGCGGCGCAGAAGCCGAGCGCGAAGCCCGGCTGCTCGGCGCTGGCCACCACCAGCGCCACCAGCGCCAGGGCGGCGGCGGCGTTCACCGCCAGCAGCGACCAGCGCGGCCGCGCCTGCCCGCCCTGCACCACGTCGCGGAACAGCGCGGCGCCGGGGATCTCGCGCGCGCGGCCGAGCGGCCAGAGGGCGAAGGTCAGCGCCGTCAGCACGCCATAGAGCGCCGCCTGGGCCAGCGGCAGGGGATAGAAGCCGAGGCGCGGCGGCACCGGCAGGGCGCCTTCCAGCGCCCGCGCCGCCAGCACGGAAAGCCCCTGCCCCAGCGCCAGCCCCAGCACGATGCCGAGCGCCGCCAGCACCAGCACCTGGATGAGATAGGTGGTGAAGATCACCCGCGCCGGCGCGCCCAGGCAGCGCAACGTGGCGATGGTGCGCGCCCGCTGGTCCAGCCAGGCGCGCACGCCGGTGGCGACGCCGATGCCCCCCACCAGCAGCGCCGTCAGCCCGGCGAGCGTCAGGAAGGAGGCGGCGCGGTCGAGGAAGCGGTTGACGCCGGGCGAGGCCTCCGCCGCGCCGCGGATGCGCCAGCCGCCATCGTCATGCGCTGCCCGCAGCGCCTCGCCGAAGGGACCGGGCGCCATGCCGGGCGGCAGGGCGATGCGGTATTCGTACTGCACCAGGCTGCCGGGCTGGATCAGCGCCGTGTCCGGCAGGCTTTCCAGCGCGATCATGGCGCGCGGCCCGAGAATGGCGGGGCTCGCCACCTTGTCCGGCTCGGCGCGGATGGTGCCGGCATGGCGCAGGGAGGCCTCGCCCAGCCGCACCATGTCGCCGGGGGAGACGCCCAGGCGCTCGGCCACCAGCGGGTCCAGCGCCACCTCGCCGGGGGCGAGGTGGCCGCCCCGCGCGGCCGGCAGCGGCGGCTCCAGCTCCAGCGCGCCATAAAGGGGGTAGCTCCCGTCCACCGCCTTCAGCTCCACCAGCGTGCGCTCGCCCGAGGGCGCGACGGCCATGGCGCGCATCTCCACCACCTCGGACAGGCGCGTGCCGCGGCCGGTGATCCAGTCCCGCGCCGCCTGCGGCATGGGGCGGTAGGAGACGCGCACCGAAAGGTCGCCGCCCAGGATGCGGGCGCCGTCGGCGGACAGCCCTGCCTGGATGCCGGCGCGCAGCGTGCCCACGGCGGCGATGGCGCCGACCCCCAGCGCCAGGCAGGCCAGCACGATGCGCAGGCCCCGCAATCCGCCGCGCAGCTCGCGCCGGGCGAATCGGAGGCTCAGCCCGGAGGTGCCTCGGCCGAAGGCGCCGCTCATGCCGGGGACGCCGCCGGGGAGGAGGCGGCCAGGGCCGTGTCCTCCGCCAGCAGCCCGTCCGCCATGCGCAGGCGGCGGCCGCAGCGCGCGGCGAGCGCGGGATCGTGGGTGATCAGCAGCAGGGTGGTGCCGAGCTGCTCGCGCAGGCCGAACAGCAGGTCCATCACCGCCTGGCCGGTGGCGCCGTCCAGGTTGCCGGTGGGCTCGTCGGCCAGCAGCAGGCTGGGCTCGCCCACCACGGCGCGGGCCAGCGCCACGCGCTGCTGCTCGCCGCCCGAGAGCTGGCCGGGGTAGTGCCCGAGCCGGTGGCCGAGGCCCACGCGCTCCAGCGCCACCCGGGCGCGGTCGAAGGCATCGTCGCGTCCGGCGAATTCCAGCGGCACCGCCACGTTCTCCAGCGCCGTCATGGTGGGGATCAGGTGGAAGGCCTGGAAGACGATGCCGAGATGGTCCCGGCGGAAGCGCGCGAGGCCATCCTCGTCCAGCGCGCCGAGATCGGTGCCGGCGACGGTGAGCCTGCCGCCCGTGGCGCGCTCCAGCCCGGCCAGCAGCATCAGCAGCGAGGTCTTGCCGGAGCCGGAAGGGCCCACCAGCCCCACCGCCTCCCCTTGTTTCATGTCCAGATCGAGGCCGCGGAGGATGTTGACCTCACCCCCCGGCCCCGCCACCTTGAAGGCGAGCCCGCGGGCCTCGATGAGGTTTGCGTCGCGTCCGGCCCCCGCGGGGGGCCTCGCAGCGGGGGAACGGATGGCGTTCGGTGCGTCCAGCATGTTCCGCAGATATGGCCGCCGTGCCGCACTGCGAAGATCTGCTCTCGGTATCGGAATATTTCTTTCGGTGCGGCCGGCCGGGGCGCGGGCGGCGCAGCCGGCCGGCGAGGTGCGGCTGCTGATCCTGGGGGACTCGATCACCGCCGGCTACGGGCTGGCGCCGGAGGAGGCCTTTCCCGCCCAGCTCCAGCGGCTGCTGCGGGAAGCGGGGGAAGCGGTGCGCGTCATCCCCGCCGGCGTCTCGGGCGATACCACGGCGGGCGGCAGGGCGCGGCTCGACTGGGCGCTGGCCGACCGGCCGCAGGCGGTGATCGTGGCGCTCGGCGGCAATGACGGGCTGCGCGGCCTGCCGCCGGCCGACAGCCACGCCAACCTCGACGACATCCTGAACCGGCTGAAGGCGCGCGGCCTGCCTACCCTGCTGGCCGGCATGCTGGCGCCGCCCAATCTCGGCGCCGACTATGGGCGCGACTTCGCCGCCACCTTCACCCGGCTGGCCGAGGCGCATCCGGAGGCCGTCTTCTATCCCTTCCTGCTGGAGGGTGTCGCGGGGGAGCCGGCGCTGAACCAGCCGGACCGCATCCACCCCAATGCGCGGGGCGCGGCCGAGATGGCGCGGCGCATGCTGCCCGCCGTGCGGGAGCTTCTGTCCAAGGTGCAGGGAGGTTGAGCCACCATGCCACGCCTGTTCGTCGCCCTGCCCCTGCCGGAGCCGTTGCGGGAGCAGCTCTCCGACCTCGCGGGCGGCATTCCCGGCGCGCGCTGGGTGCCGCCCGAGAACTACCACCTGACGCTGCGCTTCATCGGCGAGACCGAGGGCTGGCGGGCCGATGAGCTGGACGAGGCGCTGGCCGGCATCCGCGCCAAGCCCTTCGCGCTGCAACTGGCGGGGCTCGACATCTTCGAGAAGGCGGGGCGCATCCATTCCCTGCATGTGAAGGCGGAGCGGAGCGAGCCGCTGGCGCACCTGCAATCGAAGGTCGAGACGGCGCTGCAACGCGCGGGCCTGCCCCCCGAGCGCCGCCGCTTCACCCCCCACGTGACGCTGGCGCGCACCGACAAGGCGGCGCCGGACAAGCTGATCAGCTTCGTCCAGGCGCACAACCTGTTCCGCCCCCCGCCCGTGGCGGTGACGCATTTCTCCCTGTTCTCCTCCCGTCTCGGCAAGGAACAGGCGCATTACGAGGCCGAGGTGGACTACCTGCTGGAAGGCCAGCCGGACGATCACCGCGGGCTTGCCCCGCGCGAAGCGGAGTTCTAGGCAGCGGCCAGGATGACCCGGCCGCGCCCCTTCCTGCTGAGCCTGCTCGCGCTGCTGCTGATCGGGCAGGGGCTGGCGGCGGCCGTGCATTGCCTGCGCGCGGCCCAGCCCCCTGCCCAGGGCCTCATGGTGCATCTCTGCACCCCGGAAGGGCTGCGGCTGGTGCGGATGCCCGCCGGCCCGGACCAGCCGGCGGAGGAGGAGGGCGCACCCGGGCAACCCGGCCTCGGCGGCTGGTGCCCGGCCTGCCACGCCCTGCCCCAGCTCGCGCTGCCCGCCCCACCCCTGCTGCCGGCGCCGCGCTGGCACCTGGCCGACATCGCCCCGCGGCTGCCGGAGGCGCGCGCGCCGCGCCCTCCGGCCCGCGCGCCGCCCACCATGCCCCGGGCACCGCCCGCCGCCGCCTGAGCACGCGCCCTTCCCCTTGCCGCCCTTCCGGGGCACCCCCGGGCCGCCCTGGCCCGAAAGCGGAATATTCCCGCATGTTCACGCGTCGCCTGATGCTGGCCACCCTGCCCGGCCTGACCCTCGCCCTCGGCGCCACCGCCCAGATCGCCACTGCCCAGATCGCCACTGCCCAGATCGCCGCCGCCCATGGATACAAGGCGGGGGATGTCGAGATCGGCCATCCCTGGAGCCGCGCCGCGCCGGCCAACGGCACCGGCGCCGGCTTCATGAGCCTGCGCAACACCGGCACCCTGCCCGACCGCCTGGTCGGCGCCCGGGCCGGCATCGCCCGCGTGGTGGAGATCCACACCCACATCCAGGAAGGCGGCGTGATGCGCATGCGCCCCGTGGAGGCCATCGAGATCGCGCCGGGCGCCGAGGTGAAGCTCGCGCCCGGCGGCTACCACCTGATGCTGATCGGGCTGAGGGAGCCGCTGCGGAAGGATGACCGCGTGCCGGTCACCCTCACCTTCGAGCGGGCGGGCAGCGTCACCGTCGAGCTGGCGGTAGAGGCGGCCGGCGCCAACCCGGCGCGTCAGGGCGGGCACCGGCACTGAGGGCGGGCGGAGGCCCATTTCCCGGCCTCCGCCCTTCTGCGCCGCCTGAAGGCACCGCTTGACCGCGCCATTCCGGCGCGGGAAGGCTGGAACCATGTCCGTCCCGCCCCTGATCGTCCTGACCGGCGCCGGCATCTCCGCCGAATCCGGCCTTTCCACCTTTCGCGACCCCGATGGCCTCTGGGCCCGCCACCGCATCGAGGACGTCGCGACGCCCGAGGCCTTCGCGCGCGATCCGGCGCGGGTCCATGCCTTCTACAACATGCGCCGGGCGCAGCTGCGCGACCCGGCCATCCGCCCCAATGCCGCGCATCACGCATTGGCGGAGCTGGCGGCGCGCTGGCCGGCGCCCTTCCTGCTCGTCACCCAGAACGTGGACGACCTGCACGACCGCGCCATGGGGGAGGACGCTCCCGGCCTGCTGCACATGCATGGGCGGCTCGGCCACGCGCGCTGCCTGCGCTGCGGCGCCACCCGCCCCTGGCCCGGAGACCTTTCCACCGGAACCCCCTGCCCCGGTTGCGGCCGCGCCGGGGGGATGCGGCCGGATGTGGTGTGGTTCGGCGAGGTGCCGCTCGGCATGGAACGGATCGAGGCGGCCATGGCGGGGTGCCGGCTGTTCATCTCCATCGGCACCTCGGGGCAGGTCTATCCGGCGGCGGGCCTCGTCTCGGCGCTGCGTGGCCGCGCCCGCACGGTGGAGCTGAACCTGGAGCCGAGCGCCGGCAGCCGCCTGTTCGACGAGGCGCGGCACGGCCCGGCGACGGCGCTGGTGCCCGAATTCGTCGCGGCCCTGCTGGCGGAGCACGCGCCCTGACGCTGGAGGAGGAAGCGGCCGCCGCGCGCGCCTGCACCCTCTGCGCCGCCGCCCTGCCGCTGGGGCCGAACCCCGTCTTCCGCGTGGGCGAGGCGGCGCGGCTGCTGATCATCAGCCAGGCGCCGAGCAGCCGCGTCCACGTCACCGGCCTGCCCTGGAACGATGCCTCGGGCGAGCGGCTGCGCGGCTGGCTGGGCATCGACCGCGCCACCTTCGACGATGGCGCGCGGGTGGCCATCGTGCCGGTGGGGCTGTGCTATCCCGGCCGCCTGCCGCGCGGGGGCGACGCGCCGCCGCGCCCGGAATGCGCGCCGCTGTGGCACCCCCGGCTGATCCCGCCCATGCGGCAGCTGCGGCTGACCCTGCTGGTGGGGGCGCATGCGGTGCGGGCGGTGCTGGGGCGGCGGGCCGCCGCGCGCCTCGGCGAGACGGTGCGGAACCAAGCGGGGCTGCGGGCGCGGGGGCTGGCGGTGCTGCCGCACCCCTCCTGGCGCACCAAGGTCTGGGCCGATGCCCGGCCCTGGTTCGGGCAGGAGGTGCTGCCGGGACTGCGCGAGGCGGTGGCGCGCGCCCTGGCGGGCTGAAACCGCCGTAGGGGCCTTCCCGAAGGGAGGCTTCTCAGCCCTCGTTCTCGAGGCGCGTGATCTCGTCGTCCGAGAAGCCGAAATGGTGGCCGATCTCGTGGATGAGCACGTTGCGGACCAGCCGGAACAGGTCCTCCCCCGTCTCGATCCATTCCACCAGAATGGGCTCGCGGTAGAGCAGGATCATGTCCGGCTCAGCGGGCACGCCGAGACTGGTCTTTTCCGTCAGCGGCGTGCCGCGGTAGAGGCCCGTCAGCTCCCAGGGGTGCTGCAGGTCGAGCGCCTCCAGCGTTTCCTCGTCCGGCACCTCCTCGACCAGGATGGCGACGCCCTTCACGGCCTCGCGCAGCTCCTGCGGAATGGCGGCGAAGGCCGTTTCCGCCATGTCCTGGAGATCCTCGAGGGAGGGGGGATGATTGAAGCGCATGGCCTTCATCCTAGCATCCCCTGCCTCCCAGAGCGACCATGCCGCGCCTTCAGAGCGGGCGGGGGCCAGGGCTCGGAGTGGGGCCGGGAATGGGAGCAGCCGGATCGCGCCGTGCCACCAGCGCGTCGCGGATCTCCATCAGCAGCTTCTCCTGGGTGGTGGGCGCGGGCGGCGCCGCCGGCTCCTCCTTCTGCCGCATGCGCAGCCTGGTCAGCACGCGCAGCAGCCAGAAGATCGCCATCGCCACGATCAGGAAGCGGATGATGGCGTTGATGAACACGCCGACCGCCAGCACCACGGCGCCGCTCTGGCGGGTGGCCTCGAGCGACGGCCCGCGCTCGCCACGCAGCACGACAAAGACGTTGGAGAAGTCGACGCCGCCGATCAGCAGGCCGATCAGCGGGTTGATGAGGTCCTCCACCAGCGAGCTGACGATGCCCGTGAAGGCGGCGCCGATGACAATGCCGACCGCGAGGTCGACAACATTGCCGCGCATGATGAAGGCCTTGAACTCCTTCAGCCAGAGCGGCTCCTGGACAGGGCGGCTTCATGCGGTCTCCTGCTGCCGGGGGAGGCGGCGCCTCCCATTGCCGGGATGGCCGGAGCGGAGCAGGATGGCGCATGCGCACCGCCCTGCCCGGCCTCGGCCAACAGATCACCTTTCTTTATGCCGAGCAGGCCGAGGCCAGCTGGCACTTTTACGAGACCGTACTGGAATTTCCGCTGGTGCAGGACCAGGGGCGCTGCCGCATCTATGCGGTGGCCGGCGGCGCCGATGCGCCGCGTGCCTTCCTGGGCGTCTGCCAGGCCCGTGCGCCGCGGGCCGGCGACGAGCCGCGCGCCGAGGGCGGGGTGGTGCTCACCTTCGTCACGCCGCGCGTGGCCGAGTGCCATGCGGCGCTGAAGGCGAAGGGCGTGGATGTGGGCGAGGCCCCCGCCTGGTCGGAAAGCTATGGCGTGGAGCACTTCTTCTTCCGCGACCCGGCGGGCTACCTGCTGGAGGTGCAGCGCTTCGGCCGTGGTGGCTGGCCGGAGCCGCCGGAGGAAGCCTGACGGTCCACTGGCCGGGGCGGGTCCGTCCGCTCCGGCCAGGGTGAGCCCAATCTCGCGGGCCTAGGACCTGGGCCCGGATCCGTGCCTCAGGGCGCGGTGCGCGGCGTGGTGGGCGTGGGGGTGGACAGCGCGCCGCCCGTGGTGGTGCCACCGCCCGTCGTGGTGGTGGCCGCGCCGCCCGCGCCCATGTTGCCCGTGCCCGTCGCGCCCGTGCCCGTCGCGCCCGTGCCGGAGCCGCTCATGCCCGTGCCGCCCGAGGGGGTGGGGTTGGACGGGGTGCCGCCCTGCTCGACCACCATGCCGCCGCCCATATAGGCGCCATCGCTGCTGGAGCGGCTGGAACGGGAGGTGCCGCGGCCGCGCCGGTTGTCATTGTCGAGCGGGGTGCGCACCTCGGGGTCGCGCCACAGCGGGCGGCCGAGATTGACGTCGGAAGGCGAGGTCGTGGCGCCGGTCACCGCGCCCGCGCCGCCGCCGACCACGGCGCCCACCGCCGCGCCCACCGGCCCGCCCAGCGCGCCGACACCGGCGCCCGTGGCGGCGCCCGCGGCCGCGCCGCCCTGCACCCGGTCCCGCTCGTTCGTGCCGCAGGCGGCGAGCGCCAGCGCCATGGCGGCCACACCGATCATATGAAGCTTCATCGGAAGTTCTCCCTGTCTGGTGCCGCGACAACGCGGCAAGGGGAGAAAGGTTGTGCTGCCGCTGTCACGTTTCGTGACACGGCGCGGGCAGCCATCGCTCCCCGCGCCGGCCTCAGTGGGCGGGCGGTCAGCCGGACAGCATGGTCCGCGGCAGCCAGGTGACGATGCCGGGGAAGAGGAAGACGATCACCACCGCGAACAGCATCAGGAAAAAGAAGGGCAGCGTGGCACGCGCCACGGCGAAGATGCCCTGCCCCGTCAGCCCCTGGATGACGAAGAGGTTGAAGCCCACGGGCGGCGTGATCTGCGCCATCTCCACCACCAGCACGATGAAGATGCCGAACCACACCAGGTCGAAATTCGCCGCCGAGATCACCGGCAGCACCACGGAGGCGGTGAGCACGATCATGCTGATGCCGTCGATGAAGCAGCCGAGGACCAGGTAGATGAGGGTGAGCACCAGGATGATCATGGCCGGGCTGAAGCCCTGCTCGCCCACCCATGCCCCCATGGCGGCGGGGATGCCGGAATAGGCCATGGCCTGGGTCAGGAAGGCGGCGCCGGCCAGGATCAGGTTGATCATGCAGGCCAGCCGCGTGGCGCCCATCAGGCTGTCGCGCAGCGAGGCCCAGCTCAGCGTGCCGCCCCAGGCGGAGAGCCCCAGCGCGCCGATCACGCCGAACACCGCCGCCTCCGTCGCCGTGGCCCAGCCGAAATAGATGCTGCTCATGACGAAGCCGATCAGCGCCACCACCGGCAGGAGCTGCGCGCTCTCGCGCAGCCGCGCGCGCAGCGGCATCGGCGGGTCGCGCGGCGGCGTCAGCTCCGGGTGCAGCAGGGACCAGAGGGCGATGTAGCCGCTGAACAGCGCCACCAGCAGCAGCCCCGGCAGCACGCCCGCGATGAACAGCCGCACCACCGAGACCTCGGCCGCCACGCCATAGACGATCATCACGATGGAGGGCGGGATCAGCAGGCCGAGCGTGCCGGCGCCGGCCAGGCTGCCCATGGCCATGGGCAGGTGGTAGCGCCGCTGCGTCAGCGCCGGCAGGGACATCTTGCCGATGGTGGCGGCCGTCGCGGCGGAGGAGCCGGACACGGCGGCGAAGATGGCGCAGCCGATGACGTTCACATGCATCAGCCGCCCCGGCAGGCGCTGCACCCAGGGCGCCAGGCCCCGGAACATGTCCTCCGACAGCCTGGTGCGGAACAGGATCTCGCCCATCCAGATGAACAGGGGCAGGGCCGCCAGGGTCCAGGAGGCCATGGACTGCCAGATGGCCGTGCCCATCACCTTGTCCACCGGGAATGTGGGCATGGAGGGGATCAGCCAGGGCAGCACCACGACGCCGCAGAACCCCACCATCATCAGCGCCACGCCGATCCAGACGCCGAGGCCGAGGAACAGGAACAGCAGGGCCAGCAGCAGCAGCCCCGCCCCGGTTTGGGCCAGCTCCATCAGAGTTCTTCCCCCGCGCGGTCCAGGGCCGAGCCGCCCGCCCGCCGGTAGGAGGGGGTGCCACCCGCCAGGTGGACCACCAGGTCGTCCAGCAGCGACAGCGCGAAGAGCGCGGCGCCCATGGCCGCCAGCGCCTGCGGGATCCACAGCTTCCAGGCCACGCTGCCCTGCGCCACGTCGTCGAACGCGAGCGAGTCGCTGGCGAGGTCGGAAAGCGCCCAGGCCAGCATCACCACCATGGCCAGCGCCAGCAGCAGCGCCACCGCCTCCAGCGCGAAGCGCGCCCGGCCCCGCAGCGCGCCGATGATCAGGTCGACGCGGATATGCGTGCCGTGGCGGAAGGCGTAAGCCAGCGGCAGCAGCGCGGAGGCGGCGACGGCAAAGGCCGTCAGGTCGTCCGCTCCCGGCACGGTCCGGCCCAGGAAGCGCCCGCCCACCTGGGCGGCGATGATGACGGCGATGGCGGCGAGCGCCAGCGCGCCCCCTACCCCGCCCAGCAGATACAGGAAGTCGAGCACGGATCGCAGGGCGCGCATGCGTGTCCTTTCTGGTTCGGCGATTGCGGCGGTGCGCGCCGCCCCCCGCCGCGCCGTGGCGGGGGGCGGCGCGACGGGCGCGGCCTCAGGCGGCGCGATAGGCGTCGATCAGCTTCTTGCCGTCCTCGCCGGCCTTGGCGAGCCATTCCTGCACCATGGTCTCGGAGACCTTGGCCATGCCTTCCTTCAGCGCGGCGGTGGGCGGGCTCACCGTCATGCCGCGCTCGGCCAGGATCTTCTCCCGCGCCACCTGCTCGGCGGCGGACATCTCCCAGCCGCGCGTCTCGGCCGCCTTCGCGGCATCGAGGATCGCCTTGCGCGCCGGCTCGGGCAGCGCCTCCAGCGCGCGGCTCTGCACCATCACCGCGTTCTTGGTCCAGGTGAAGCCGATCGGCGTGAAGAACTTGGCGAAGTCCCAGGCCTGCACGTCGACGCCGGTGGCGGCGGAGGTGACCATGCTGTTGACCACGCCGGTGGCGAAGGCCTGCGGCACCTCGGCCGCCTGCACCAGGGTGGGCGTGGCGCCGACCAGCGTGGCGAAGCGGTTGGTGGCGGCGCTGAAGGTGCGCATCTTGTTGCCGCGCAGCGCCTCGATCGTGTCCACGGGGAAGTTGGTGTAGAAGCCCGAGGGCGGCCAGGGCACCATGTAGAGCAGCGTGATGCCGGTGCGCTTCAGCCGCGCCTCGATATAGGGGCGCGAAAGGTCGGCCAGCTTGCGCGCCTGCTCGTAGGAGGTGACGAGCTGCGGAATGCCGTCCACCTCGAAGAACGGGTCCTCGTTGCCATAGGCCGAGATCAGGATCTCGCCCATCTGCACCTGGCCCGTCTGCACGCCACGGCGGATCTCGGGCATCTTCAGCAGGGCCGCGTTGGTGTGCATCTGGATCTGCACCGCGCCGCCCGAGGCCTGCTGCGCCGCCTCGACGAACTGGCGCAGGTTGCGGGTGTGGAAGTTGCCGTCCGGATAGGGCGTGGCGAGCTGCCAGCGGGCCTGCGCCAGGGCCGGGCGGCCGGCGAGCGGCAGCATCGCGCCCGCGGCGCCGGCCGCGAGAAGGGAGCGGCGGTGGAGATTCATGGACCCAGACCCTTGCCTGTTGCTTGAGGGCATCATCGTCGCGCCCGCGAAAGGCTTGCAAGGGTGTTTCGGGCGCCCTTTGGCGGGGTTCGCGGCGCCAAAGGGCGGCTTTCGGGCAATTCCCGCGCGGCGTCTGACCGTGTTTCGGGCAGAACCGCCTTCCGGGCGGATCGCTCCTCCCGCGGCTCAGCCGCCGGAGGTGACGAAGTTGCGCAGGTCGCTCGCCTCCTGCTCCGCCTCGGCGATGCGCGCCTTCACCAGGTCGCCGATCGAGATCATGCCGGCCAGCGCGCCGCCGGCATCGAGCACCGGCAGGTGGCGCACGCGGCGGTCCGTCACCATGGACAGGGCGGTGGTGATGGGCGTCTCCGGCGTGACGGTGTGCAGCACGCGGGTCATCAGCTGATCGGCGCGCAGGCGGCTGATGCCTTCCTGCTGCCCGGCCAGGGCGCGGACGATGTCGCGCTCGCTGACGATGCCGAGCACGCCGCCCTGGGGATCCCGCACCAGCACGGCGCCGATGCGGTGCTGCGCCAGGGTGCGGGCGATGGCGGCGGCATCCTCCTCCGGCCCGACGGACACCACCTGCGAACCCTTGCCGCGCAGGATGTTGGCGATGGTCATGGACGGCTTTCCTTGGCATGCGGGCCGGCGCCGCCAGGGGAAGACGGCATTGGCCCGCCTTGGTTGTTGCCGCAACGATGCGGCGGGCGGAAGCCGCAAGTCCAGGAGAATCGGCGTGCCGGCCGGGGCGCTCAAGCGGCCGTGCGGCCGAGCAGCCGCTGCGCCTCCGCCTCGGCGCGGCGGATGCCGAGCACGAAGACCTGCCGGTCCCGCCGCGCCAGCCCGTCCAGGTCGGCGCCCGTCAGGAAGGCCAGCGCGCCGGCGGCGCCCGGGCTGGGCAGCGCCGCCGTCAGGCCCATCAGCTGCCCGGAGGCATCCACCACCGGGCCGCCGGAATAGCCCATCAGCGCCGGCATCCGGGCGGTGAAGCCGCGCCCGAAGCCCGGCATCTCCGCATCCGGCGCCTCGACCCGCCCCTGGGCGATGGCGGGGCCGAAGCCCGGCGCGCCGGCCGCCCACACCGCCTCGCCCTCGCGCGGCAGGTCGGAGGCGCGCGGCGCCGCCGCCAGGAAGCCGCGCGGCACGCACAGCACGGCAAGGTCCATCCGCGCGCTGCGGCCGACCAGCACGGCCTCCGCCTCCGCCCCGTCGGCGCGGCGCAGGCGCGCCCCCGTGGCGCCGCCCTCCAGCACATGCGCGCAGGTCAGCGCGTGCCGCGTGCCGAAGCCCACCGCCGCGCCCCGGCCGCCCAGCCCGTTGTGGAGCACCGCGGAACCCTCGGTGGCAATGGCCTCCGCCGGGGTGCCGCGCGCCTGCTGGCCGAGCGGTGCCGCGCAGCCGGCCAGCAGGCTGGTGCCTCCGCCCAGGACGATGCCCCCCAGGGCGGCGCGCAGCAGGGCACGGCGGTGCGGCGACGCAACGGACATATGGAAGGCTCCCAGGCGTTCATCAACCATTTGGTTAAATACATTAGCCAAACCCCTCAAATCACAAACTCATCAGAGCGTGATTGAGACGGGTCTCAGCCTAGGAGGGAAGGGTGAACAGGAGCCTAACGAGGAACAGCAGCGCCAGCAGAAGCAGCGCCAGCCGCCACCCTGCCCGCCAGCGGCCGCAGCAGCGCCTCGGGCGCCGGTCATTGGCGGGCGGCGGCGGGGGCCGGTAGGCCGGCAGCACGCGCCGCGTCCAGGATGGATTCGCGGGCGGGCGGGGTCGCGGCTCAGCCATGGCGAGGCCCCCGCCACGCGGCGAGCGCCTCCCCTCCCGCCATGCGGGCATGAGGGCCGGGCCGGGGCCGGGCGCGTGGGGGGAGGCCGCCGCGCGGGGGCGGGGCCAGGCCAGCTTGGCCCCTGCCCCGCCCGCTCATGGGGAGGGTGTTGCGCTTTCGCCCGGGGCGGGCGGCAGCGGCTGGATCAGCGCCTCCGTTTCCCGCTTCAGCCGCAGATAGGAGCGGAAGGAGAAAGGCAGCATGCCGCAATAGATCAGTCCCGCCGCCGCCAGCGCCGCCCAGGGCTCGCTGACCAGCAGCGCGGCATAGGCGCCGATGGAGAGCAGCAGCGGCAGCACGTATTCGCGCCGCACCTTGAAGTTCTTGAACGACCAGGTGGGCAGCGTGCTGACCAGCATCAGCGCCACCACGATCAGCAACAGGCCCACGAAGAGCGGGTGGCGCACCGCGCCGGCCAGGCCGGGCAGGCCCCAGCCCTCGAAGGCCAGCGCCGCGAAGATGGGGAACATGCCGAGCAGGGCGCCGGCCGGGGCCGGCACGCCGGTGAAGAAGCTCTGCGCATAGGCGGGCTTGGGCGGCGGGCCCGGCAGCGGCATCGGGCCCGCATCCAGCGCCGCGTTGAAGCGCGCGAGGCGCAGCGACATGCAGACGGCGAACATCACGCAGGGCACGAAGCCGAGGCCCCGGTAGTCGTGCATGGTCCAGAGATACAGCACCATGGCCGGCGCCACGCCGAAGGAGAGGAAGTCGGCCAGGCTGTCGAACTCGGCGCCGAAGCGGCTGGTGGCCTTGAGCAGGCGGGCCAGGCGCCCGTCCAGCCCGTCGATCGCGCCGGCCAGGATGATGAGGCCCGCGGCGGGCTCCCACCGCCCCTCCAGCGCGAAGCGCATCGCCATCAGCCCCGCGCAGAGGCCGAGCAGCGTCAGGATGTTCGGGATCAGCCGGTTGAAGGACTGGCCCTGGAAGCGGGGCCGCTGGCGGGCGGCGAAGCGGAAGTGCCGCCTGGAGGGGGGCGCGGCGGGAGCGGGACGCGGGGCCTCGTCCATCAGGGGACCATGCCCGGCGCCATCGCCGCCGCTGGGGTGGAGGCGGGCGCCAGCTCGGCGATCACCGTCTCGCCGCCGATCATCAGCTGGCCCTCGGACACCACGGGCTTCACGCCTTCCGGCAGGTAGAGGTCGGTGCGGCTGCCGAAGCGGATGATGCCGAAGCGCTCGCCGGCGCGCAGCTCGTCGCCCTCGCGCACGTTGCAGAGGATGCGGCGGGCGATCAGCCCGGCGATCTGCACCACCGCGATCTCCTGCCCGCTTGGCAGGCGGATCGCCAGCGCGTTGCGCTCGTTGTCGTCGCTGGCCTTGTCCACGCTGGCGTTGAGGAACTTGCCGTGGCGGTAGGCGATGCGGGTGACGACGCCATCGACCGGGCTGCGGTTCACATGCACGTCGAGCACCGACAGGAAGATGGCCACGCGCCAGCGCGGCGCGGCGCCGAGGCCGAGCTCGGCGGGCGGCACGGCGGGCCCGACGCTCACCACCCGCCCATCGGCGGGGGCGACGAAGACCGAGCGGTTCGGCGTCACCCTTTCCGGGTCGCGGAAGAAGTAGAGGCAGAACAGGGTGAAGGCGACACCGAGCCAGAACAGCCAGGAGCCCAGCAACAGGCCCCCGACCACGGCAACGGCCGCGCCACCGATGATGAAGGGCCGGCCTGCCGGATGCGGCGGGGCCAGGACCATGCGAAGGCTTTCAATAAGCGCCATGATACCCCTGGTTATGGTCCGTCGTGGAACCGCAAACAATCCCCGGCCCGCGGCCCCCGCCCCCGGCTCCCCGCCCAGGCCGGCCCTCAGGGGGGTGGCAGGGTGAAGACTTGGCCGGGATAGATGCGCCCCGGATCGCGGATCTGCTCCTGGTTCGCACGGTAGATGGTGGTGTAGCGGGTGCCGCGGCCGTAGGTTGCGCGGGCGATCCGCCAAAGGTTGTGCCCTGGCTGCACCACCACGCGGCCCTCGGCCGGCGCCGCACGGTCGCGCTGGAAGGGCAGCTCCAGCCGCGCCGCCACGCCGCCCCGCGCGTCGAGCTGGTCCAGCCGCAGCATGTGCAGGCCCGGCGCGGCCTCGCGCTCGGGCCGCAGCGCCCAGCGCCCCTCGGTGTCGGCACGCGCATCGCCGGCATGGCCCTGGTCGATGTAGAGGCGCAGATGGCTGCCCGCGGGCGCCCTGCCGGCGAAGCGCAGCGCGCCATCCTCGTCATAGTCCACCACGTCGAGCGCCAGCGCGGGACCGGCCGCCGGCGCCGTGGGCCGGCCGGCGGCAGCGCGCGCCTGCAGCAGGCGCGGCGCCGCCTTGCCGCCGGAGGGCAGCAGCACCGCCAGCGGCCCTTCCGCCTCGGGGTTCTCCTGGCCGGGCTCGGGCGCGGGAACCAGCACCAGCAGGGCCTCATCCCCCCGGCGGGGCGGATCCTGCCCCAGCCGGGCGGTCAGGCTCAGCTCATGCGGCCCGGGCGGCAGCGGCTCGGCGGGCAGGATGACCCATTCGCCCCGGGCATCGGCCCGGACCCGGCCCAGCTCGCGCCCGTTCTCCCGCATCAGCACCACCTCGGCGCCCGGCGCGGCGCGGCCGGCCACCACGGCGGTGCCCCGCGCGCCGATGCGGACGATGTCGAAGCGCGGCGGCATGTCGGCGGCGGCCAGGGGCAGCGCGGCGCCACGCGCCGGCGGCATCGGTGCCGATGATGGCCACTCCGGCGCCAGCCGGGCCGGGGCGTCCCGCGCCGGGGCGTGCGTCGGCCACAGCCCGGGCAGGCTGTGCGCGAGCCACCAGGCCAGGCCTCCGCTGGCCGCCACCCCGGCCACGCCCAGCAGGGACAAGCGGGCGGGCAGGCTCGGGCGCGTGGGCGGGGACAGGCGCGTCCGATCCGTCATGTTCCGCCTCATCCGGCCAATCCGTCCCTTCCCGCCGACCCTTCCCGCGATCCGGCCATAGCGCCAATGGCCCGGCATTCCGGCCTCTTGCGGGAGGGGGCCGGTGAAATGCTGAATGCTGCCCTGCCACAGGCCATGGGAGCAAGGCTGCGATGCGCAACGAGACAAGGATTCGCGTTCAGGTCTGGGATGGCTGGGTGCGGCTGACGCACTGGCTGATCGTGGCCCTGCTCGGCCTGTCCTGGTGGACGGCCGAGACGTCGCGCATGGATCTGCACATGACCAGCGGCTACGCCATCCTGGCACTGCTGCTGTTCCGCCTCGCCTGGGGCGTGGTGGGGTCCGACACGGCGCGCTTCTCGCGCTTCCTGCGCTCGCCGCTGGCGGCGCTCGGGCATCTGCGGCACTTCTTCCGGCCCGCCCCCGACACCGAGCTCGGCCACAACGCCGCCGGCGGCTGGATGGTTCTGGCGATGCTGGCCACGCTGCTGCTGCAGGCGGTGAGCGGCCTCTTCGCCGACGACATGATCTTCACCCGCGGGCCGCTGGCGGCCCATGCCCCGGCCGCCGTCAGCGACTGGATGACCTTCCTGCACATCCGCAACTTCAACCTGATCCTGGCGCTGGCGGCGCTGCACGTGGCGGTGGTGGCGCTCTACGCGCTGGTGAAGGGGCAGAACCTGGTGCTGCCGATGCTCACCGGGGGCAAGTGGCTGCCCGCGCCGCTGGCCGCCACGGCGCCGCGCATCGCCCCGCCGCTGCGCGCGGCGGCGCTGCTGGCGCTCGCCGCCGGGGCGGTGTGGCTCCTCTCCCGCCTCGGCTGAGCGGCATGGCCGGGCGGCGCCAGGGGCGGCGCCAGGGAGCGCGCCCCGAGACACGCCAGGGCGGCGCCGCCTAGCGCGCGCGGTAGTTGCGGTGGCAGGCGCCGCAGGTGCCGCCCGCCTCGCGGAAGGCGGTGGAAGTGGCCCCGGCATCGCCCGAGGCGGCGGCGGCGCGCAGCTTGCCGAGCGCCGCCACCATGTTGGCGCTCGCCTGCTCGAAGCCGGCGCGCTCGGACCAGACGGCGGGCCGGGCGCGGCTCTCGCCCGTGTCGCTGCCCGGCGGGAAGCGGGCGGGAAAGGTCTCGAAGAAGCGCTGCATCTCGGCGGCGCGCCCGGCGACCGGCTCCAGCGCGCCACGCGAATCGAGGATCTCCTTGATGGCCTCCAGATGCCCGCTCATCTGCTTCAGCCCGGCCTTGCGCTCGGCCACCACGTCCCCCGCGCCGCCCTGGGCCAGCGCCGGAACCGCCTGCCCCATGGCCGCCAGGGCCATCGCCGCCATTGCCACGCCCGCCAGCCGGGCTCCTGTCATCCGCATGTCGGAACTCTCTCCTGTTGCCGTCCCGCCGTATCACAGCATGGCGGGCGCGGCAGAAAAGTGACTTTTTCTTCTCCGCCATGGCCCGGGCGCCCTTGCTGGCACCCCCGCCTGCCGCTATACGCCGCGCCGTGCCCGAGAGGACGCGCCGGCCGGAACGACGGAGCGTAGCTCAGCCTGGTAGAGCACTGTGTTCGGGACGCAGGGGCCGGAGGTTCGAATCCTCTCGCTCCGACCAAATGATCCGGCCGGGGAAAGCCCTGCCCGCCAGCCCGGAAAGGGCCAAGGCGGGCGGGGCTTTCTGATTCCACACCCCCAGGCGGGCACGGCGCCGTGAAGTTGCACACATTTTGCTAAGGCATCGGTTGCCACTGGAAGCACGAGGCTTCCGGCTGGAGGGAACCTGCCCATGAAGCCTTCCTTTGCCACCGCCGCTGCCCTTGCTCTGGGCATTCTGCCGCTGGGCCTGCCCGCAGCGGCGCAGACCACGATCGATAGCGCCGGCCTGACCGTCACGGCGACGCCCGCCATCTCCTCGGACTACCTGTTCCGCGGCATCTCGCAGACGCGCAACCGGCCCGCGCTCTCGCTGGCGCTCGACGTGCAGCACGAGACGGGGCTGTATGTCGGCGCCTTTCTCAGCAACGTCGCCTTTCCCGGCAGCAATGCACGGCAGGAGCTGGACCTGCTGGCCGGGTACCGCTTCGAGGTGGGGCCGGTGAGCCTGGACCTGGGCGGGGTGTTCTACACCTATCCCGGCTACGACAAGCCGGCGGGCAGCTACGAGTACAACTACTTCGAGGCGGTCGCGAAGGCGAGCTACACCCTGGACGCAGTCAAGTTCGTCGGCAGCGCCGCCTATTCGCCGGACTTCTACTTCGAGGCCGGCTCGGCCTTCTACCTCGAGGGCGGCGCCGATGTGGCGCTGCCGCTCGACGTCACCCTGGCCGGCCGCTACGGCTACCAGTGGATCGACAGGAACCCGCGCTACGGCGCGCCGGACTATGCCAACTGGTCTGTCGCCCTGTCGCGCGAGGTGGTGGCGGGCTTCACCCTGACGGTCGGCTACTACGACACCGACCTTTCCAAGGCGGAGTGCTTCGCCGGCACCAAGCTGTGCGACGCGCGGGCGATGGTGATGCTGAGCCGCGCCTTCTGAGGCCCGACCCGAGGGGCGCTCCGCAGGGAACGCTCCCACGGGGTGGCCTTTGGGGAAATGGCCTCGGGGCTTCCCGCCCCCGGCGCGCCTCAGCGTTGCGGGCGGGCCGCCCAGATCATCAGGGCCCGGATCGGGAACACCCAGACAAAGCCGGCCAGCATGAAGAACGGCACCTGGAGTGCCCAGTGCAGGCCCAGCACCAGGTCGGCAATGCGCAGCACCGCCACCAGGTAAAGGAGCAGGAACAGGAAGCCCGCCAGGCAGGCGAGAAGGATGCGCGGCATGGCCTGCTCTTGGCAGGAGCGCGCCGCTTCGCCAAGCCTTGATCGGGCGCGGATCCCCTCTGTTCCGGCCACGCTCCTCCGTTCCGGCCGCCACCCCGCCCCCCCCCGCCCTGCGGCGCATCGCGCGGCTTGCGTTGCAGCGGCGGGCCCGGGCGCCTAGTCTCCGCCCCGACCGGACGGGCCATGCCGCCCACCCAACCTTGCCTGCTGGCTGCCACCTCCTGCCGATTGAAAGACCCCGATGCCCGACACCGGCCTCCCCCCCGCCTCCGGTGCCTCCTCCGGCGCTCCCTCCGGCGCCGGAGGTTTCGACCTGAAGGCGCATATCCGCAGCGTGCCGGATTTCCCGAAGCCGGGCATCCTGTTCTACGACATCTCCACCCTGCTGCGGAACGGCCCCGCCTGGCGCGGCGCGATGGACCGGCTGGCCGAGGTCATCCGCCCCTATGAGCCGACGCTGCTGGCCGGCATCGAGAGCCGCGGCTTCCTGATGGCGGCGCCGCTGGCGCTGGAGCTGGGCCTCGGCTTCATCATGCTGCGCAAGCCGCGCAAGCTGCCGGGCGCCACCATCGGCTACGACTACGACCTCGAATACGGCCAGGACCGCATCGAGATGCAGGCCGACGCGCTCCGCCCCGGCGAGCGCGTGGTGCTGCTGGACGACCTGCTGGCCACCGGCGGCACCATGGCCGCCGCCATCCAGCTGCTGAAGCGGGCGGGGGCCGAGGTGCCGGTGGCGGCGACGCTGATCGAGCTGCGCTTCCTGAACGGCCGCGCCCGCATCGACGTGCCGGTCGAGACCCTGGCCGCCTACGACGACTGAGCGGCATGGCGGGGCGCGGCACTTCCTCCCCCTTCACGGCTCCGCCGCCCGGCGGCGAGCCGCGGGCCCCGCAGGCCCTGCCGCAGCGGGCCCTGCCACGGCGGGCCTGGCTGCGGCTGGCCGGCGCGGCGGCCCTGCTGCCCGCCCTGCCCTTGCCGCTGCGCGGGCAGCCCAATCCCGCCGGCCTCGTCCCCCCGGGCCTCGTGCCGCCGAACCTCGCACCCGCCGCCACCGCCCCCGCCTCCCTGGCGGCCGACAACGTGACGCTGCTGCTGCCCGGCCCCGAGGGCGGTGCCGCGGCGCTTTGGGCGCGCGGCGTGATGGCGGGGCTGGCGCGCGGCCTGCCGCATGCCGTGGCGCTGCGCGCCACCATCCTGGGCGGGCCGGACGGCGTCACGGCGGCCAACCGCTTCGCCACGCTGGAAGCCGGCGATGGCCGCACCCTGCTGGTATTGCCAGGCCTTGCCGCCCATGCCCGGCTGGTGGGGGAAAGCCGCGCCCAGTTCCAGCCGGAAAGCTGGCTGCCGCTCTGCGTCTCCTGGCAGGGGGCGGTGCTGGCCGGCCACGCTCCCGCCGCCCCTTCCACGCGGCCGCTGCGGCTGGCGCTGCCCGGCCCCGACGCGCCGGAGGCGGCGGCGCTGCTGGCGCTGGACCTGCTGGGCCAGCCCGCCTTGCCCGTCTTCGGCATCGCCGCGGCCGATGCTCCCAGCGCCCTCGCCCAGGGCGCGGCGGATGCCGTGGTGATCGCGGCGCCCGCCGCCGCCGCCCAGGCGCGCCGCCATGGCCTGACCCCCTGGCTGGAGCTGGACACGCCCGGCCGGCGGGAGAACCCCGAGCTTCCCGCCGCCAGCGCCCTGCCCGCGCTCCGCCCCGCCGCGCTGGCCGCGGCGCAGGCGGGCTTCGCGGCGCTGCGGCTGCGCGCGGCGCTGATGCTGCCCGCCCTCACCTCGGCCGACGTGGTCGCCGCCTGGCGCCGTGCCGCCCTGCTCTGGCAGGAGGATGAGGCGCGGCAGCCGGCGGAGACCACCGCCCCCGCCCTGGTGGGCGCCGAGGCGCGCGCCACCATCGCGCCGCTCTGCCCGGCCCCCGACGCGGTGCTGGCCTACCGCGAATGGCTGCTGCGGCGGCTGCGCTGGCAGGCCGGCTGAACCCACGGGCCGCATCCTCAGTGGTAGGTGGCGAGACCCGCCATCACCTGCTCGTTGACCATGATCAGGAAGTCGAGGTCGGGCTGCTCCCGCTCCAGCTCGCGCAGCACGGCGCTGCCCAGCAGCCCGAAGCCGTCCCGCAGCGCCTCGGGCAGCGGGCAGCCGGGGCTGCTCACCGCCAGCAGCACGGCCTGCCACAGCCGGCGCGTGACGCGCACCGCCGCCGCGCGGCGCCCGCTGCCGCCCGACCGCGCCTGCCGTAGCCGCGACACCGCCGCGCGGAACGCCTCGGCCTCCGCCGCGCGGCCTTCCAGGAAGGCGCGCCCCGGGGCGATGCCGCCATCGCGCGCCATCACGCCACCGCCCCCGCCCCTTCGCCGGGGGGAGAGGGGGGGCGGGAGGGAATCGCCGGCTCCGCGTCCCGCAGCACGGCGTCCTCGTGCTGCATGACGCGCCGGACCAGCTTCAGCGCCTGGTAGCACTCGTCCTGCTGGGCCAGCGCCAGGGCGCTTTCCAGCAACTCGCGCACCAGGCCCGAGGTGGTGGCGCCCTGGAACTCGGCGACCAGGTCGCGCGCCAGTTCGAGGCCGCGCTCGCGTTCCTCGTCATTGCCGATATAGGCGGCCTGCAGGGCGAAATAGATGCGCCTGGCCGGCGTGGTGGCGGCCTCGGGCGTCATGATCTGCTTGCCGAAGAGAAAGCGCGCGCGGCTGGTCAGCTCCACCCGGGCACGGTTGCGGAAGCGCAGCGGAGCGCCGTTGACGACCAGCAGATCGCCCTGGCGCAGTTCGAGCACAAGCGTGGACATGAGCAGGCGGTCCTTCGGGGCCCGGGCGCCTGGCGCCGGGCGGATGGCGGGAAAGCTCGGGGCCGCAGGCGGAAGCCGCCGGTGCCGCGCCCATGCGTGCGGGGCTTCAACACATCTCGGGTCCTGCTCCTGGCTCGCGGGGGCTGGCTTCCCCCCTGCCGCCGCCGGTGGTGACGGTGGCTCAATCTGCGATGCAGGACGTTAACAGGGGCTTGAGGCCGCGGGGCGCCGCCGGGCCCTCGCCTTCACGCCTGGCGGAGCAGCATCAGGGCGCCCTGCACGGGGGAGCCCTGTTCCAGGCGCAGCACGTCCCGGCGCTCCGCCACGGCGGCGAGGCCCACCTCGGCGCAGAGCGCGCGCAGGGCCGGCAGTGCGTGGCGGTAGCGCAGGCCGGGGCCGAGCGCGTAGCCGCCCTCCCCCTCCCCCAGCTCGACGCTGAACAGCGCGAGCCCTCCCGGCCGCAGCGCGCCGCGCAGCGCCGCCAGCGCCGGCGCCAGGTCGCCCAGGTAGTTCAGCACGTCGGCCGCGGCGATCAGGTCGAAGGCGGCAGGGTGCCGGGGCAGGAAGTCCAGCAGGTCCGCCTCGTGCAGGGCGGCGTAGCAGCCCTGGCGCGCGGCCTCGGCCAGCATGCGCGGCGAAAGGTCGAGCCCCTCCAGCCGCCGCGCGAAGGGCGCCAGCGCCACCCCCGAAAGCCCGGTGCCGCAGCCGAGGTCGAGCACGTCCAGCGCCGCCGCCGCGGCAATTCCCGAGTCGCGCAGCAGCTCCGCCAGGGCGGCGGGGGTGCGGTAGCCGAGCCGGCCGGTGAGGTCCGCCTCGAAGCGCGGCGCGTACTGGTCGAACAGGTCGCGCACATAGGCGGCGGGGGCGCGCTCCGGCATCGGCGCGCGGCCGAGCGCCGCGAGCAGGAAACGCGCCTGCGCCGCCACCGCCGGGTCCGGCCCGGGGCGCGCCAGCGCCGCCTCGGCCATGCGGATGGCCTCTGGCAGCGCGCCGGCCTCGCGGCAGGCATGGGCCAGGGCCAGCTTCGGCTCGGCGGCGTGGGGCGCCAGCTTCACCGCCTGGCGCAGCGGCGCCAGCGCCGCGCGCGCCTGGCCGAGGCCGCACAGCGCCTGCCCCAGGTTGCGCAGCGCCACCGCGTCATCCGGCCGCCGGGCCAGCGCCGCCCGCAGCGCCGCCACCGCCGGCTCGAGCTCCCCCGCCTCGGCCAGCGCGCCGCCGAGCGAGGCGAGAAACACCGGCGCCTCCGGCCGCAGCGTCACCGCCCGGCGGATGAGCGGCAGGGCGCGCGCCAGCTCGCCACGCTGGCGGTGCAGCGTGCCGAGCAGGTTCAGCGCGTTGGCGTCGTCCGGGCTGCGGGCCAGGAGTTGCGCGTAAAGCGCCTCCGCCTCCTCCAGCGCGCCGGCGGCATGGCGCGCGGCGGCCTGGCGCAGCAGCGCCGCGTCGTCGCTCATGCGCGGCGCGGCCGGTTCAGAACAGCCCCTCGATGCGCCCTTCCGCGTCGAGGCCGATGCTCTCGGCAGCGGGGCGGCGCGGCAGCCCGGGCATGGTCATGATCTCGCCGCAGATGGCGACGACGAAGCCCGCGCCGGCCGAGAGCCGCACCTCGCGCAGCGGCAGCACATGCCCCTCCGGCGCCCCCATCAGCGTGGGATCGGCGCTGAAGGAGTACTGCGTCTTGGCGATGCAGACGGGCACATGGCCGAAGCCCTGCTCCTCGAAGCGCCGCAGCCTCGCCGCCACGGGCGGCGGCACGGAAACGCTGGCGGCGTGGTAGATCTCGCGCGCCACCGTCTCGATCTTCCCCTGCAGCGACATGTGGTCGTTGTAGAGCGGCTCGAAGCTCGCCGTGCCGCCGGCGATGAGCGCCTGCACCGCGCGGGCGAGGTCCGCCGCGCCCGCCGCGCCGTCCGACCAGTGGGTGCAGAGGATGGCCTCGACGCCGAGCGGCCGCACCGCCGCCTGCACCGCCGCGATCTCGGCCGCCGTGTCGCTGGTGAAGCGGTTCAGCGCCACCACCACGGGCAGGCCGAACTTCTGCATGTTCTGCACATGGCGCCGCAGGTTCGCCGCGCCGCGCGTGACGGCGGCGACATCCTCCGCGCCGAGCGCCGACTTCGCCACGCCGCCATGCATCTTCAGCGCCCGCACCGTGGCCACCACCACGCAGGCGGAGGGCGCGAGGCCCGCGCTGCGGCACTTGATGTCGAGGAACTTCTCGGCACCGAGATCGGCGCCGAAGCCGGCTTCCGTCACCACCACGTCGGCGAGCTGCAGCGCCAGGCGCGTGGCGATGACGCTGTTGCAGCCATGCGCGATGTTGGCGAAGGGCCCGCCATGCACCAGCGCCGGGCTGCCCTCCAGCGTCTGCACCAGGTTGGGCGCCAGCGCGTCGCGCAGCAGCGCGGCCATGGCGCCATCGGCCTTCAGGTCGCGCGCCGTGACGTTGCGCCCGTCCCGCGTCTGGCCGACGATGATGCGGCCCAGGCGCTGCTGCAGCTCCTCCAGGTTCTTCGACAGGCAGAACACCGCCATCACCTCGGAGGCCACGGTGATGTCGAAGCCGTCCTCGCGCGGGAAGCCGTTGGGCACGCCGCCCAGCGCCGCGTTCACCTGCCGCAGCGCGCGGTCGTTCATGTCGATGGCGCGGCGCCAGGAAACGCGGCGGGCATCGAGGCCCAGCTCGTTGCCCCAGTAGAGGTGGTTGTCCAGCATCGCCGCCAGCAGGTTGTTCGCGGAGGTGATGGCGTGGAAGTCGCCGGTGAAGTGGAGGTTGATCTCCTCCATCGGCGCCACCTGCGCGCGGCCGCCGCCCGTGGCGCCGCCCTTGACGCCGAAGCAGGGCCCGAGCGAGGGCTCGCGCAGCGCGATCATGGCGCGGGTGCCGAGGCTGTTCAGCGCGTCGCCAAGCCCGATGGTGGTGGTGGTCTTGCCCTCGCCCGCCGCGGTGGGGCTGATGCCGGTGACCAGCACCAGCGCGCCGCGCGGCGCGGCGCCGTCGCGCGCGGTGGCGAATTCCAGCCCGACCTTCGCCTTGTGCCGGCCATAGGGCTCCAGCGCCGCCTCCGGGATGCCGGCGCGCGCCGCGATCTCCTGGATGGGAAGGAGCCGCGCGGCCCGCGCGATGTCGAGGTCGGTCACCATGGAGTCATCCTGCCGGCTTACGGAGGCAACGGCTTATCCGCAGCGTTCCATGCCGGCAAGACAGGCCCGGGCGTCCGGTCCGGCCCGTCCCCCTGGCCAGGGCGGGCGCCGTCATGTCATCGTACCGCCAGAAACAGAACAACACGGAGAAACGTCCATGCGCCGCCGCACACTCGCCGCCCTGCTGGGCGGCCTGCCGCTGCTGCCCGCCTTCCTCGCCCCCGGCTCCGCCGCGCTGGCCCAGCAACCGGCCGCCCAGACCGCCTGGCCCAGCCGCCCCGTCACCATGCTGGTGCCTTTCGTCGCCGGCGGCCCGTCCGACATCGTGGCGCGCGCCATCGCCAATCGCATGAGCCAGACCATCGGCCAGCCCGTGGTGGTGGAGAACCGCGCCGGCGCCAATGGCGAGGTGGCCGGGCGCCTGCTGGCCCGCGCCGAGCCGGATGGCCACACGCTGATGGTGGGCTCGATCGGCGTCTATGCCATCAACGCGGCGCTGCGGCCGGAGCTGGGCTACGACCCGGTGAAGGACTTCACCCCCATCAGCCTCGCCGTCACCACGCCCAACGTGCTGGTGGTGAACCCCGAGAAGGTGCCCGCCAGGACCATGGCCGAGCTGGTGGAATGGCTGAAGGCCAACCCCCGCAAGGCAAGCTACTCCACCAGCGGCGTCGGCTCCTCCGACCAGATGACGGCGGAGCTGTTCAAGCAGCGCACCGGCACGGACGTGGCGCATGTGCCCTATCGCGGCGGCGCCGCGGCGGCGACCGACCTGATCGCCGGCAACGTGCAGATGTCCTTCCAGAACCTCGGCACCGTGGCGGGCCACATCCAGGGCGGGCGGCTGCGCGCGCTGATGGTGACGGATGCGAAGCGCCACCC
This sequence comes from Teichococcus rhizosphaerae, assembly GCF_002631185.1. GTDB lineage: Bacteria > Pseudomonadota > Alphaproteobacteria > Acetobacterales > Acetobacteraceae > Pseudoroseomonas > Pseudoroseomonas rhizosphaerae. The sequence continues at coordinate 101,967 of NZ_PDNU01000004.1, forward strand.
CGTGCTGCCCGACGTGCCCACCGCCGCCGAGGCGGGGCTGGCGGACTTCGTCGTCACCTCCTGGCAGGCGGTGATGGCGCCGGCCAACATGCCCGCCGCGCTGCGCGACCGCGTCCATGCCGCCGTAGCCGAGGCGCTGCACCACCCGGAGGTGAAGCCGCGGCTGGAGCAGATCGGCCTCATGGTGGTGGGCAACACGCCGGAGGAGTTCGGCCGGTTCCAGCGCGCCGAGATCGCGCGCTGGCGGCAGGTGATCCAGACCGCGGGCATCACCGCCGAGTGAATGATCCAGATCAAGGATCTGGCCGCCCAGCCGACCTATTCCCCTCCACGGCGGCGCCCGCGCCGCCTGGAACGAGAGGTTGGTCGTGAACAAGATGACGCGCGGCGCCCTGATGGGCGCCGCCATGGGTGCCGCCCTGATGGGGGCGCCCGCCCAGGCCCAGGGCCTGATGGGAGAGCTGCCGGGCTTCCGGGGCAAGCAGGCGGGCGACCTGGTGGTGGGCTTCGGCGCCATCGGCGTGCTGCCGCAGAAGGGCGGCCGGGTGGATGCCATCGGCGGCAAGCCGGAAGCCTCCGACACCCTGACCCCGCAGCTCGACCTGACCTACTTCCTCACCTCGAACCTGTCGCTCAACCTCATCGCCGCCACCAGCCGGCATGACGTGTCGGTGCAGGGCTCGGCGCTGGGCGATGTCGATCTCGGCCGGGTCTGGGTGCTGCCGCCCACCCTCACCCTGCAGTTCCACCCGCTGCCCGCCGCGCGCCTCAGCCCCTATGTGGGCGCCGGCGTGAACTACACCGTGTTCTATGGCGAGGGCGGCGGCCGCACCCCTCCGGTGAGCAAGGTGGATGTGGAGAACAGCTGGGGCTGGGCGCTGAACGCCGGCGTGGACTATGCCCTGACCCCGAACTGGGGCCTGAACCTGGACGTGAAGAAGCTGTTCCTGCGCCCGGACGTGTCGGTCAATGGCGGCGCCATCGGCGCCCGCGCCGACCTCGACCCGTGGATCGTGGGCGCGGCGCTGCGCTACCGCTTCTGAGGCACCTCTCCCCGGCTGGCCGGCCCTCGTGCCGGCCGCGCCGGGGCCCCGGCGGTCCGGACCGGGCTACCCGGCCCCGGACCGCAGCGTCACCTGCCGGATTTCCCAGCTTCCCTGGCGCCAGGCCAGGTCGAGCGACAACCCCCCGCCTCCCTCGCGCGGCAGCAATTCCAGCCGCGCCGCGCCCCAGCCCAGCGGCCAGGCGAGGCGCACCGTTCCGGCCGGACCCACCGCCGGGTCGCGCAGCGGCGGCGCGGCGAGCCGGCGCGCTTCCAGCAGCCGCGCCACCGCGGCCGGGTCGCGCGCGCCAGCGGCCAGAGCCGAGGCGAGCCCTCCCAGATAGGGCCGGGAAGCGCCCTGCGCGGTGCCGGCGGGGGCTTCGAACCGCAGCGCGGCCCCGTTCGCCGGAAGGGCGGCCAGCAGCCCCGCGGCGTCGTGGCGGAGCATCAGCCCCATCAGCTGCAGCACGGGCGTGGCAAGCGCCAGCAGCCCCGCCAGCCCTCCAGCCGCAAGCCAGACCGCCAGCCGCCGCCCTGGCGCCACCTGTTCCCCGGGCTGTTCCCTGGGCGCCACCTGTTCCCCGGGCAGCACGCCTTCCCCTCGCGCCATCCGCTCCGCCGGGGCCGGCTCGGCGGGGCCAGGGTCCCGGCTGCGGGCCTCATAGGCATCCCATGCCTCGTCCCACGGATCCGCGCTCGGCATGCGAAAAGCCCCTTCCCTTTCCGGCCTGGCCCGCCGCTCCCGCCCCTCAGGCCGAAAGGGCGACGTGCCAGCCGCCCGTCTCGTTTTTGAGATTATCCGGAGGCGGCTTGCTCAACCGTTAACGGAAGATGGGCAGCGGACGAAAAACGGATGGGGCACGGCGCCGGGCACCGCCACCCCGTGCCACCGCCCCGCTCAGGCGTAGCGCGCCAGCCCCTGCTCCAGCGCGCCCAGGGCGCTGGCCATGGCCTCCTTCATCGACTCGGCCAGCGCCTCCGGCGGCAGCGGGCGCTGCGGCGGGAGCAGCGCCGTGCCGCGGATGGCGAGCTGGGTGAGAAGCTGCGCATCGCCGCCCGTCTCGCGCAGCAGCACCACGGAGAGCCCGGCCACCGCCTCGCCCTTCTCCAGATCGGCATGCAGCGCCGTCAGCTCGCTCTCCAGCACCAGATCGGGGCTGACGCGGCTGCCGGTGGCCACCACGCCGTTGAACAGGCCGGAGGCGGAAAGCCAGCGGCGCATCGCCTCCTCGGCCAGCTCCACCGGCGGCGCGCTCCATTCGGCGTAGAAATCGACCGAGACGGTGCCGTCCTCGCGCAGCGTGCGCAGGCCGCGCGTGTCCTGGCCGGGGGCCGCGCGCATCAGCCGCACCTGCAGCACCCGCCCGCGTCCGCGCCGGCCCGGCGGGCCATCCCGCCGCGGATCGAGCGGGAAGCGCTTGGTCTCGACATAGGGCCGCTCGGGGATGACGCTGCAGGCGCCCAGGGGCAGCGAAGCCAGCGCAGGCAGGGCCAGGAGCAGCAGGCGTCGGTTCATGCGGGGGGCTCTCATCAGCGGTTGGCGGGCGGCGGCGGCGGCGCGCCGAAGATGGCCTGGCCGGGGGCGCGGCGCAGCGTCTCGGTGGTGTCGCGCAAATTGCTCACCACGGCGCGCAGGTCGCGCAGGATCGGCGCGAGGTCGGCATTGGTGTCCTGCGTGGTGTTGCGCGCCGCCCGCGCCGTCTGCTCCAGCGCGCCGATGACGGCGGGCAGCCGGGTCAGGGCGCGGCGCATCTCCTCGGTGGCGGCGCCGGTGTTGGCCAGCGCCTCGCGGATCTCGGGGCCGGCGAAGGTGGTGCGCAGGTCGGCCGCCACGCCGCGCAGCTCGGCCACCATGGCGGGCACGTCGGAGCTCTGCACCACCTGGCGCAGCAGCGCCATGGTCTGCGCCGCCTCGGCCAGAAGGTGAGCGAAGTCGCCTTCGTCCACCTGGGTGCGCAGGGTGCGGACAATGCCGCTGACATCGTCCAGCAGCTGCTCCAGCGGCGCCTGCTGGATGCGGGACAGGATGGCCTCCGCCGCGTTCTGCACCTGCGCCACGGTGGAGGGCATGGAGGGCACCACCGGGTAGTCCGGCTCCCAGGGCACCTCGCGCGGCGGGAATCGCTCGGGGCTGACGAAGTCCAGCTCGATATAGGCGACGCCGGTGATGCCCTGGCTGGAAAGCCGGGCGCGCAGCCCGCGCTCCACCGAGCGCATGGCCTGCTCCTGGCTGCGCACCGTCGCCTTGGCGGGGTCCAGCGACAGGCGGACCAGCACGAGCTGGAAGGCCTCCAGCGCCGCGTTGCGGCTGCTCGGCGGGTATTCGGCGTTGACCAGACCGACCTGGCTCACCTGCCCGATCTGCACGCCGCGGTAGCGCACCGGCGCGCCCACCTCGAGGCCGGTGACGCTTTCCTCCAGGTAGGTTTCGAAGACGATGCTCTGCCGGCCGAAGCCGCCGCCCGTCAGGAACAGCAGGAAGCCGAGGCCAAGCGCCAGCCCGACCAGGATCAGGGCGCCGACGCGGACATAGAGGCTGCTGGAACTCGCCATGGTGTCAGGCCGCCTCCCGGCGGAAGAAGGCGCGCACGGTCGGGTGCGTCGCGTGGTCGCGCAGCGCGCGGGGGTCGCCCTCGGCGATCATGCCCTTGGCCTGCTTGTCCAGCATGATGCAACGGTCGCCAATGGCCAGGATGCTCTGCAATTCGTGGGTCACGACGATGAAGGTGGTCCCGAGGTCGCGCGCGAGGTCTCGGATCAGCTGGTCGAGGCCCGCGGAGGTGATGGGGTCGAGCCCGGCCGAGGGCTCGTCGAGGAACAGCAGCGGCGGGTCGAGCGCCATGGCGCGGGCGATGCCGGCGCGCTTGGCCATGCCGCCCGAGATCTCCGCCGGCAGCCTGTCGGCCGCGTCCGACAGGCCGACGAGGCCGAGCTTGACGCGCGCCACCTCCTCGCGCGCCGCGCGCGGCAGGCGGGTGTGCTCCTCGAGCGGCAGCATCACGTTCTCCAGCAGCGTCATGCTGCCGAACAGCGCGCCGGACTGCCACATGACGCCGATGCGCGAGAGCAGCTCGCGCCGCTCCTGGCCGCGCGCCGCGCCCAGGTCCTCGCCCAGGATGCGGATCTCGCCCCCGGTCGGCCGGTGCAGGCCGATCAGCAGCTTCAACAGGGTGGACTTGCCGGAGCCCGAGCCGCCGAGGATGACGAACACCTCGCCCTGGCGCACCTCGAAGGTGACGTCGCGGAACAGCACGTTGTCGCCGAAGGCCATGGTCACGCCGCGCGCGCCGACCACGGCGGGGGCGTCCGCCCTTCCCGCCGCGTCCCGCATGGTCCCCTCCATCCCGGCTGCGTCCTTTCCGGTCACGTCCTGCCCGGTCACGTCCTGCCCGGTCACGTCCCCTCCGGTGACTTCCATGCCGGCCATGCTCACCATCCCAGCCGGTAGAACAGCACGGCGAACAGGCCGTCCAGCACCACGGTGGCGACGATGCCGCCGACCACCGCCTGGGTGGCGGCATCCCCCACCGCGCGCGGGCCGCGCCCGGCGCCGAGCCCCGCGCGGCAGCCGATGCCGGCGATGACGAGGCCGAACACCGCCGCCTTGAACAGCCCGCCCAGCAGCGAGCCCAGTGTGAGCCACTCGGAAAGCTGGTTCAGCACCAGGGCCGCGGGGAAGCCCAGCGTGCCCATCACCACCCCCATGCCGAACAGCCCGGTGAGGTTCACCAGCAGCGCCAGCACCGGCATCACCAGCAGCGCCGCCGCCAGCCGCGGCAGCACCAGCATGCTGACGGGGTCCACCCCCATGATCCGCAGCGCGTCCACCTCCTCGTTCACCGTCATGGTGCCAAGCTCGGCCGCATAGGCCGAGCCGGTGCGGCCGGCGACGATGATGGCGGCGATCAGCGGCCCCAGCTCGCGGATCAGCGAGATGCCGACCAGAGGCGGGATGAAGATCTCGGCGCCGAACTGCCGCATCGGGATGGAGGACTGGAAGGCCAGGATGACGCCGATCAGCGTGCCCAGCAGGATCGCCAGCGGAAAGGCGCGCAGCCCGGCCTCGTCCAAGTGGCGCATCAGGTCGGCCAGGCGCAGGCGGCGGGGCTGCGGCACCACGGCCAGCCCCATCAGCACCGTCTCGCCGAGGAAGCCCGTGGAGGCGCGAAGGCGGCGCAGCCCGCCCACCGCCCAGGCGCCGACGCGGCCCACAAAAGGCAGCGGCCTGGGCGCTGCGGCCGGGCGCGGTGCCTCCAGCGCGGCCCGCGCCCGCTGAAGCACGGCGGCGACCGGCGGGCTGGCGCCCTCCACCCGCACGCCCTCCACCCGCACGCCCTCCGCCCGCACGCCTTCCGCCCCGGCACCCCCGCCTTTCCTGCCGGCCGCCGCCTCAGCGGCTCCGCCAGCGCCTGTCCCAGCGGCTCCGCCGCCCATCCCTTCAGCGGCTCCGCCGCCCATTCCTTCAGCGGCTCCGCCGCCGGCCACCGCCGCGCCGCGCAGCACCAGGGCGGCGCCCGTGGTGTCGAGCGCGGTGACGCCGGACAGGTCGAGCCGGCGGGCACCGCGCGCGGCCTTGAGCAGCGGCTCCCAGAGCCTTCCCACCTGCCGCGTCGTGAGCGGCCCGTGCAGCCGCAGCGTGTCGCCCTGACGGTCGAAGCCCGCCTGTTCTGCCTGGTCCGTCATGCGGTGCAGCAAATAGGCGAGCGGGAGCGGAATTTTAAGGCCTTCCTCACGCGGGCATCTCCCGCTCCATCCCTTCGAGGCTGTCCAGCGCGGCGCGCGCCGCCCATTCGCCGCTTTCCCAAGCGCCCCCCACCGTGGCGGCGAGGCGCGGGTGGCAGGCCTCGCCGGCGAAGCAGAGGCGGCCGCCCGCCAGCGGCTCGCCGAGCACGCGCCGCGCCGAGGCCCGGCCGGGGCGGGCATGGGAATAGGCGCCGCGCGCGAAGGGATCGTTGCCCCAGTCGCTGGCGAGCATGGGCATGCCGGCCAGCGCCGCGCCAGCACGCGCGCCGAAGGCATGGCGCAGCTCGGCGCGGGCCAGCGCCTCCAGGGCGCGCGGCCCCTCGCGGCTGGCCTCCCAGGCGGCGGGGCCGCCGAGGAAGCCCATCAGGTGGTCATGCCCGAAAGGCCAGGCGATGAAGCTCATCGCCGCCTCGTCCTCCGTTTCCACCCGCCGCTCCAGCCCGGTGAAGGGGGCGAGACCCAGGCGGTCCTCCCCCGCCGCGCGCAGGCCGACCTTGTTCAGCAGGCCGAGCGGCAGGTCATGCGCCGCCTGCCCGGTCCGGTGCGGCAGGGGCGGGTCGAAGCGCGGCGCGCCGGCGGCGATCAGGGAAGTGGGAATGGTGACGATGGCGGCGCGGGCGGCGACGCGGCCGAAGGCGCCCTCCGCCACCACCCCCGGCCCGCCCCAGCGCAGCCGCTCCACCACCGCGCCATAGGCGATGGGCAGGCCGGCGGCGAAGCCGGACAGGAAGCTCCCCAGCCCCTGCGGCAGCAGCCAGTTCGGCGCATCGAGCTGGGTATCGAGGAAGTCCCGCAGGTCCATCTCCGCCAGCCGCGCGGCGCAGATCACCGGGCCTTCCCAATGCGCCACCGTGGCATCCCAGGCGCCGCCGCGCGGAGCGAAGTCGGCGGCCGAGGCATCGGGTGGCGCGTCGGCCAGGGCGGCGCGGAGCCGGGCGTGGAAGGCGGCGTAGGTGGCGTCATAGGCGGCCGTCTCCGCCTCGCTCGCCGGGCGGCGGGCGATCAGGCAGAGGGAATGGCGCACCGCGTCGTGGTCGAAGGGCGCGGCGCCGCCGGCGAGCGGCGCCAGCGGGTTGTCATGCGCCTGGTGCAGCCAGGTGGCGCCCAGGTCGAAGGGGGCGCCCAGCGTGGCGGCGTCGGTCCAGGCGCGGCCGCCGGGCCGGCCGCGCGCCTCCAGCACCTGCACGCTCCGCCCGGCGGCCATGGCGGCGCGCGCCGCGGCGAGGCCGGCGGCGCCGGCCCCCACCACCAGGATGTCGGGATCGGCCATGGGAGGCGTGCTCAGCCGCCGCGCATCCGGCCCCAGGCGGCGCGGCCACGGCCGAGCGAGATGGCATCGGCCACCTCGTTCGGCACCACGCGCTTGCCCACCGGGAAGATGGCGGCACCCGCCAGCTTCAGATGCGCCCAGGCCAGCGGCAGGCCGATGATGGTGACCGCCATCGCCGCCGCCAGCGTCAGGTGCGAGATGCACAGCCAGATGCCGGCCAGCAGGAACCAGACGAGGTTGGCCAGCAGCCCGAGCGGCCCGGTGCCGATGGAGCCGACGCCGGTCAGGTCCTCGCGCGAGACGAGGCTGCGGCCGAAGGGGAGGAAGCTGTAGCTCGCCATGGTCACGCAGGCGCGGGCCCAGGGAATGCCGATGATGGTGACGGTCATCAGCACCGCGGCCAGCAGCCACATCGCCGCCGTGACGAAGCCGAGGGCGAAGACGTTCCACAGGATGTTCAGCAGCAGCGCCAATTCGTTCTCCATCGGGTTCCCGCTGCGGCAATGCCGGGCGGAGGCGCCGGGTTGCCCCACCCCGGAAGCGGGGTGACAGGCCGGGCCGGCGGTCGCACACTGGCCTCCATATGGGGTCGGTCCAGGGCGATCGCAGCGGAGGAAGCAGGAGATGGCGGAACAGGATGCCAGGATGCGGCCGCACGCCGCGCATTGGGGCGCCTTCCAGGCCGGCTGGAAGGACGGCGCGCTGGTGGTCGAGCCGCATCCGGCGGATCCCGACCCCTCGCCGATCTTACAAAATTTCCCAGACGCGCTGCGCCACAGGGCGCGCATCACCCAGCCCATGGTGCGGCGCGGCTGGCTGGAGCGCGGCCCCGGCCCGAGCGACGCGCGCGGGCGGGACGCGTTCGTCCCCGTCTCCTGGGAGCGGGCGCTGGCGCTGCTGGCGGGCGAGCTGGCCCGGGTGCGGGACGCGCACGGCCCGCAGGCGGTGTTCGGCGGCTCCTATGGCTGGGCCAGCGCCGGGCGCTTCCACCATGCGCAGAGCCAGATCCACCGTTTCCTCAACATCGCGCTCGGCGGCTATGTGCGGTCGGTGAACAGCTACAGCGCCGGCGCCTCGGCGGTGATCATCCCGCACATCCTGGGGCCGTTCGAGGCCGTCACGCGCCGCAACGTCACCTGGGAGCAGGTCGTGGAGCACACCGGGCTGGTGCTCTCCTTCGGCGGCATGGCGGTGAAGAACAGCGCGGTGGCCAGCGGCGGCGTCAGCCGGCATGTCGAGCGCGGCGCGATGGCCGCCGCCGCCGCGCGCGGTGCCCGCTTCGTGCTGATCGGCCCGCTGAGGGACGACCTGCCGGAGGAGGCGGGCGCCGAGTGGCTGCCCATCACCCCCGGCACCGACACGGCGCTGATGCTGGGCATGGCGCACACCCTGCTGGCCGAGGGGCTGCACGACACCGCCTTCCTGGCCACCCACTGCACCGGCTGGGAGCGCTTCGCCCCCTACCTGACCGGCGCCGCCGACGGCCAGCCGAAGGACGCCGCCTGGGCCAGCGCGATCTGCGGCGTGCCGGCGGAGAGCATCCGCCAGCTGGCGCGGGACGCCGCGGCCAGCCGCACGCTGATCAGCATGGCCCATTCCCTCCAGCGCGCCGAGCATGGCGAGCAGCCGGTGTGGATGGGCGCGGTGCTGGCGGCCATGCTGGGGCAGATCGGCCTGCCCGGCGGCGGCTACAACTACGCGCTCGGCGCCATCGCCCATTACGGCAAGCGCGCCAACGCCGTGCCGATCGCCAGCCTGCCGCAGGGGAAGAACGGGGTGCGGGACTTCATCCCCGTCGCCCGCGTCAGCGACATGCTGCTGAACCCCGGTGCGCCCTTCGACTACAACGGCCAGCGCCTCGCCTATCCCGGCATCCGGCTGGTCTACTGGGCGGGCGGCAACCCGTTCCACCACCACCAGGACCTCAACCGCCTGCGCCGCGCCTTCGCCGGCATCGACACGCTGGTGGTGCATGAGAGCGCCTGGACCGCCACCGCCAAGCACGCTGACATCGTGCTGCCCGCCACCATGTCGCTGGAGCGGGAGGACATCGCCGGCTCGCCCAACGACCCGCTGCTGGTGGCCATGCACAAGCTGGCCGAACCTGTGGGCGAGGCGCGGGACGACTACGCCATCTTCGCCGGCCTCGCCGCGCGGCTGGGCTGCGAGGCGGCCTTCACCGAGGGGCGGGACGCGCGGGGCTGGCTGCGCCACCTCTACGAGCAGACCCGCGAGGCCATGGCCGCCCGCGGCGAGCCGGCGCCGGATTTCGAGGAATTCTGGCGGGTGGGCGAGCTGGCCCTGCCCCAGGCGCCGGACGATGGCGGCATCCTGCGCGCCTTCCGCGAGGACCCGGCGGCCAACCCGCTGCCGACGCCGAGCGGGCGGATCGAGATCTTCTCCGAGACCATCGCGGGCTTCGGCTATGCCGACTGCCCCGGCCACCCCGCCTGGCTCGCCCCCACCGATGTGCCGGCCGCAGGCAGCCCGCTCTGGCTGGTGGCCAACCAGCCGGCCACGCGCCTGCACAGCCAGCTCGACTTCGGCGGCACCAGCGCCGGCGCCAAGCGGCGCGGGCGGGAGGTGATGCGCATCCACCCCAAGGACGCCGCCGCGCGCGGCATCGCCGAGGGCGACATCGTGCGGCTGCACAACGCGCGCGGTGCCTGCCTCGCCGCCGCCTCGCTGAGCGACGCCGTCATGCCGGGCGTGGTGCAGCTCGCCACCGGCGCCTGGTACGACCCGGCGGACCCGGCGGAGGACAACCCGCTCTGCGTCCACGGCAACCCGAACGTGCTGACGCGCGATGCCGGCACCTCCAGCCTGGCGCAGGGCTGCACGGGGCAGCTCACCACGCTGGAGGTGGAGAGGTTCGCCGGCAACCTGCCGCCGGTGCGGGCCTGGGACCCGCCGGGGGCGGAGGCGCTGGCGGCGGAATAGGAGCAAGGAAGGGGGTAAGGATCCCCGGCCGGCCCCCGCCCCTTTGCCAGCGGTTCGGGGCCGGCGCTCTCAGGGGCGGTGGATGTCGTGCACCTGGATGCCGCTGCCGGGCTCGGGCATGGCCAGCCACTGGCCGTGCTGCAGCGTGGCGCGGGTGTCCTCCAGGCCGCTCTGCCAGTGGGCGTGCATGGTGGCGGTGGAGAACTCGTAGTCCTTGGCCTGCCCCTCATGGGCCTGCTGCTGGTAGATCAGCTGCAGGATCACCACCTCCGGCATCCGCTCCAGCCGCTGCTTCAGGGCGCGCTGGCCGGCATCCAGCCGCTCCGGCGGCACCAGCTCCAGGGCGCGCCTCAGCTCCATCTCCAGGTCGCGGAACTTGCGGTAGGCATCGGTCACCAGCCGGGTGCGGCTGCTGTAGCGGATGTCCTTCTCGCGCGACATCACGGCGGGCATGGACCGCGGCACCATCCCCCGCGCGCTGAACAGGTCCACCTGGAAGGCCAGGGTGTTGCGCCCCTCCAGGTTCTCCAGCAGGTGTTGCAGCGGCGTGTTGGAGACGAGGCCGCCATCCCAGAACCAGTCCGTGCCCACCTGCACCATGGGCAGGGCGGGCGGCAGCGCGCCGGAGGCCATGATGTGCGCCTCGGTGATGCGCATCCGGCCGCTGTCGAAGAAGGCGAAGTTGCCGCTGGCCACGTTCACCGCCCCCACCGAGAAGCGGGTGGCGCCGTCGTTCAGCAGGTCGAAGTCCACCAGCGCGCGCAGCGTCTCGCGCAGGGGCGCGCTGTCGTAGAAGGCGGTGGCGGTGCGCGCGCCCGGCAGGGAGAACCAGGGGTTCGGGTGGTTGGGCGTGAAGAAGCCGGGCTGGCCCTGCAGCATGGTCAGCGCCGCCGAGGCCTCGTGCCGCCACTGGCGGAACAGGTCGCCATCCGGCAGCGCCAGCGGCCAGATGCGGTCGCTCGTCACCCGGTCCCAGAAGGCGCGCAGGGCGGCGACGCGCTTTCCCGGAGGGTTCCCGGCGATCAGCGCGCCGTTGATGGCGCCGATCGAGACGCCGGCGATCCAGTCCAGCGCCACGCCCGCCTCGTCGAGCGCCTCATAGACGCCCGCCTGGTAGGCGCCGAGCGCGCCGCCGCCCTGAAGCACCAGGGCCACCCGCCGGCACCTCTCGGGCCGCCACGGGTCGCCGGGGCGGAAGCCGTGCCGGTCCAGCCCGGAACGGGGCGGCTCTGCTGCATCCATGGGGCTCTCCTCCGTCGCGGTCGCCCCACAGATGAGGGCCACCCGCGCCGCCGCCAAGCCCCAGCCGCGCCGGGCAGGCCGGCCAGGGCGAGGCCCGCGCGCGGGCGGCGCGGCTCAGAGCTTCAGGCCGAGCCGCTCGACCATCGCCTTCTCCTCGGCGTTCGTCTTCTGGGCGAAGGCGGCGTATTCCTCGGGGCCCATGTAGATCACCGGCATGTCGTAGCGGTCGAGGATGGCGACATGCTTGGGGTCGTTCACCGCCACGCGGAAGGCCTCGTCCAGCACCTTCACCACCGCCGGGTCCATGCCCTTCGGCCCCGCGACGCCATAGGGCGAGGTGGAGACGAGGTCGATGCCGCTCTCCTTCAGCGTCGGCGTGTCGGGGAAGCGCTTGGCGCGCGAGGGGCCCCAGGTGACGAGCAGCTTCGCCCGGCCGTCCCTCACCATCTCGGCCCAGCCGGAGCTGTCCACCAGCGCATGGGTCTGGCCGCTGAGCAGCGAGGTCAGGTTCTCGGCGAAGCCGCGGAAGGGCACGTGAATCCACTCCACCCCCTTCTGCCCGGCGATCTGCTCCATGGTGATGTGCAGCGAGGTGCCGACGCCCGGCGTGCCGTAGGTGTACTTGCCCGGATCCTTCTTCGAGGCGGCGATGAACTCGTCGAAGGTGTTCCAGGGCGCGTCGGCCCGGACCACCACGCCGAACAGGTAGCCGGTCAGCTGGCTGACCCAGGTGAAGTCCTTCATCGGGTCGAAGGGCGGGCGCGCCGCCATGTGCGGGTAGCGGAACACGCTGATCGGCATCTGGGACAGGGTGTAGCCGTCCGGCTTCTCGTTCAGCAGCGCCTGCGCGCCGAGGATACCGCCGGCGCCCGAGCGGTTCTCCACCACCACGGGCTGGCCGAGCTTGGCCGACGCGCTCTCGCACAGGGCACGCATCTGGATGTCCGTGGTGCCGCCCGCCCCCCAGGGCACGAGCATGCGGATGGGACGGCTGGGAAAGCCGGACTGCGCCAGGGCTGGGCGGGCGAGTGTGCCGGCGGCGCCGAGGGTGGCGCCAAGGGCGCCCAGGGACAGCGCCGCCCGACGGGTCAGTGTAGCCATTCTTGATGTTCCTCCAGTCTTCTGCGCCATTTGTGGGGCGAGGCTTCGGGTGGTAACTTCCCAAAAATCCCCAGGGCAGGCAACTCCACCCCTCGGCACAGCGCGGAAATTCCTCAACCGTTGCGGCCCATCCCACAGGGTTGATGCCCCGCATGGGCGAAGACAGCCTATAAGCGGGCGCACGGCCGGGGTGAGGCTTGGAGAAGCGACATCATCATGTCCCACACGGACGATGCATCCCGGCGCACCGGCCTGCGCTGGCATCTGCGGCGGGAAACCCACTCCCTGCACGAGGCCGCCGACGCGCTGGGCGGCGCGCACGACCTCGGCACCCTGGCCGGCTATCGCGGCTTCCTCCGCGCCCATGCCCGCGCCCTGCCGGCCCTGGAGGCGGCCTGCGACGCCGCCGGCCTCGCCACCCTGCTGCCGGACTGGCCCCGGCGCCGCCGCGCCGCCGCCCTGGCCGCCGACCTCGCGGCGCTGCGCGTGGCGCCGCCGCCCAGCCCCCCGCTGGCCTTCGCGGGGCTGGAAGAGGCGCTCGGCGCTGCCTATGTGCTGGAAGGCTCGCGCCTGGGCAACGCGCTGCTGCTGCGCGGCGTTGTGACGGAGGCGCGGGGCGCCGTGGCCTACCTGTCCCACGACCCGGGTGCCGGCGGCTGGCCGGCCTTTCTCGGCCTGCTGGAAAAGGCCCTTCCCGGCCCGGAGAACTGGCCCCAGGCGGCGCGTGGCGCGCGCCTGGCCTTCGAACACTTCCTGGCGGCGCTGCGTCGCGAAAGGACCGCCGAGCCGATGCTGCATGCGTGAAGACCTCAGCGACCTTTCCCTGGCGCAGACCGTCGATTTAACCAATTGCGACCGCGAGCCGATCCACATGCTGGGTGGCGTGCAGCCGATCGGCTTCCTGGTCGCGACCGCCTCGGACTGGGTGGTGCGGCGCGCCTCGGCCAATGTGGAGGCGCATCTGGGCCGCCCACCCGAGGCGCTGCTGGGCGAATCCCTGTCCCGCATCCTGACGCGCGAGGCGCTGCACCAGATCGGCGGCCGGCTGCACCTGCTGCGCGGCCCTAACGCGGTGGAGCGTCTGTTCGGCGTGACGCTGCAGGAGGGCGGGCCGCCCTACGACCTCGCCATCCACATGTCGGGGGACAGCATCGTGCTGGAGGGCGAGCCCTCCGACCTCGAGGACGCGCTGGAGGCCGGCACCACGGTGCGCGGCATGATCGCCCGGCTGCACCAGGTGGAAGGCTTCGAGGGGCTGTGCCGCGAGGCGGTGCGGCAGATCCGCGCCCTGACCGGCTTCGGCCGCGTCATGCTCTACCGCTTCGACCATGACGGGGCGGGCGAGGTGATCGCCGAATCCACCGCCAGCTTCATGCCCTCCTTCATGGGCCTGCACTTCCCGGCCTCCGACATCCCGCGCCAGGCCCGGCTGCTCTACGAGCGCAACTGGCTGCGCCTGATCACCGACACCGAGCTGGCGCCGGTGCCCGTGCTGCCGCTGCTCGACCGCCACCAGCAGCCGCTCGACCTCTCGCTCAGCGTGCTGCGCAGCGTCTCGCCCATCCATATCGAGTACCTGCGCAACATGGGGATCAGGGCCTCCATGTCGATCTCGGTGCTGCGCAAGGGGCGGCTGTGGGGGCTGATCGCCTGCCACAACACCGAGCCGCTGCGCGTGCCCTTCGAGCGCCGCACCGCCGCCGAGCTGTTCGGCCAGATCTTCTCGCTGGCGCTGGAGAACCGCGAGCGGGAGGAGGAGGCGGAGCGCGAGGCGCAGGCCAGCCAGGTGCATCACCGGCTGATGGCCGCGCTCGGCGCCATGCGCCCTGGCAACCGCTCGCTCACCGAGTTCCTGGAGATGCTCTCGGAGGTGATCGACTGCGATGGCATCGGCCTCTGGAGCAGCACCGGCACCGCGATGCGCGGCCACACGCCGACGGCGGAGGAATTCTCCGGCATCGTCCGCTTCCTGCACCGCGCCGCCTCCGGCACCATCTACGCCACCCACCGGCTGGGCGAGATGCACCCGCCGGCGGCCGATTTCAGCCAGCGCGCCGCCGGGCTGCTCGCCATTCCGCTCTCCCGCGCCCCGCGCGACTACCTGGTGTTCTTCCGCCGCGCCGTGACCCATTCGGTCACCTGGGCGGGCGACCCGAACAAGCCGGTGACGCTGGGGCCGAACGGGCTGCGCCTGACGCCCCGCAAGAGCTTCGCCGCCTGGCAGGAGACGGTGCAGGGGCAGAGCCGCCCCTGGTCTGAGAGCGACCTGATGATGGCCGAGCGCCTGCGCGTGACGCTGCTCGAGGTGGTGCTCCAGCTCACCGACATGGCCGAGCGCGAGCGCCGCGTGGCGCAGGAGCGGCAGGAGATCCTGATCGCCGAGCTGAACCACCGGGTGCGCAACATCCTCGGCCTGATCCGTGGCCTGGTGAACCAGAGCCGCGGCCATGCCAGCTCGGTGGACGAGTTCGCCGGCATGATCGGCGGCCGCATCCAGGCGCTGGCCCGGGCGCATGACCAGATCACCACCGACCACTGGCGCCCCGCCCCGCTGGAGGAGCTGATCCGCTCCGAGGCCGCCGCCTATGTGGCCGAGGGCCGCGACCGGGTGCGGCTGGAGGGCGTGCCGGTCCTGCTGGAGCACACGGCCTACACCACCATGGCATTGGTCATCCACGAGATGATGACCAACGCGGCCAAGTATGGCGCGCTGTGCGACCGGCACGGCCATGTGACGGTGCGCTGGCACTTCACGCCGGAGGAGGCGCTGGAGATCCACTGGACCGAGGAGGGCGGCCCGCCCGTCCAGCCGCCCCGCCGCCAGGGCTTCGGCACCACCATCGTCGAGCGCGCCCTGCCGCACGACCTGCGGGGCGAGGCCGAGCTGCGCTACCACCTCAGCGGCGTGCGCGCCCGCTTCCTGCTCCCGGCCAACCATGTGCAGCGGGGCACAGAGGAGCCGGGGGAGGCGCAGCCCCCCCTGCCGGCGGCGCCCGCCGCCTTCGCGCTCTCGGGGCGCGTGCTGCTGGTGGAGGACAACCTGCTGATCGCCATGGACGCCGAGGACCAGCTCCGGCGGCTGGGCGCGCCGGTGGTGGATGTCGCCTCCTCCGTGCAGGCGGCGCTGCGGCTGCTGGAGCATGCCGAGCCGCAGGTGGCGCTGCTCGACGTCAATCTGGGCCGCGAGAACAGCTTCCCCGTGGCCGATGCGCTGCTGGCCCGCGGCATCCCCTTCGTCTTCGCCACCGGCTATGGGGAGGGCGACGCCTTCCCGGACCGCTTCAGGGCCAGCGACGTCATCAGCAAGCCCTACACGGCAGCGGAAATGCGCGCCGCCCTGCAGCGCAGCATGGGCTAGAACAGGCCCCGCCACGGCGGCACCGCGCCGCCGGGCGGCGATGCCCGTGACGACGACCTCCTGGGGCACTTCCGCCGGCCGGGCGGCGCTCCAGGCCGTTTCCACCGCTCCGGAGCGAAGGATTCCGCATGACCCGTCCGCTTTCCGTCGTCACGCTGTGCGGCAGCCTGCGCGCCGGCAGCTACAACGCCGCCATCCAGCGCGCCCTGCCGGAGCTCGCGCCGGAGGGGATGAGCTTCTCGGTGCTGGAAGGGCTGGGCGACATCCCGCTCTACGACGCCGATCTCCAGGCGAAAGGCTTCCCCGCCGCCGTCACCGCCATGGGCGAGGCGATCCGCGCGGCGGACGGCATCGTCATCGTCACGCCGGAATACAACTACTCCATCCCCGGCGTGCTCAAGAACGGCATCGACTGGCTGTCCCGCCTGCCCGACACGCCCTTCGCCGGCAAGCCCATGGCCATCCAGAGCGCCTCGATGAGCGTGCTGGGCGGCGTGCGGGCGCAATACCACCTGCGCCAGGTGGCGGTGTTCCTGGACGCGCTGGTGCTGAACAAGCCGGAGGTGATGGTGGCCTCCGCCCAGCAGCGCGTGCAGGACGGGAAGCTGACCGACGAGGGGACGCGCGAGGTGATCCGCAAGCAGTTGGCGGCCTTTGCGGGGTTCATTGAAAAGGTTGCCAGGTAGATGGAAGGCCGGGGGAGAATGAATTCTCCCCCGGAGCCCCCTCTTCTTTTTTCTGTCAGTCCAGGGCGCGCCAGCCGATGTCGCGGCGGCAGAAGCCTTCGGGCCAGCGGATGGCATCGACCGCCGCGTAGGCCGCGTCGCGCGCCTTCCGCAGCGTGGCGCCGCTGGCCGAGACGCCCAGCACCCGGCCGCCCGTGGCCACCAGGTTGCCCTGCGCGTCCCGCGCCGTGCCGGCGTGGAACACCTGCGCGCCCGGCACCTGCGCCGCCTGCTCCAGCCCCTCGATCACGCTGCCCTTGCGATAGGCGCCGGGATAGCCCTGCGCCGCCATCACCACCACCATCGCCGCCTCCTTCGACCAGCGCAGCGCGAAGCGGTCCAGCTCCCCGTCGCAGGCGGCCAGCAGCGCGGCCAGCAGGTCGGATTGCAGGCGCAGCATCAGCACCTGGCATTCCGGGTCGCCGAAGCGGACGTTGAACTCGATCAGGCGGGGGCCGCTCTCCGTCAGCATCAGCCCGGCGAACAGCACGCCGCGGAACGGCGTGCCGCGCCGCGCCATCTCGGCCAGCGTCGGGCGGATGATGCGCTCCATCACCTCCGCCTCGATCGCGGGCGTGAAGGCGGGGGGCGGCGAATAGGCGCCCATGCCACCCGTGTTGGGGCCGGTATCGCCGTCGCCCACGCGCTTGTGGTCCTGCGCCGCGGCCATGGGCAGGGCCGTGGTGCCGTCGCACAGCGCGAAGAAGGAGACCTCCTGCCCCACCAGGCATTCCTCGACCAGGATCTCGGCGCCGGCCGCGCCATGCACCCGGTCCTCCATGATCTCGGCGATGGCCCGCTCGGCCTCCGCCAGCGTCGCCGCCACCACCACGCCCTTGCCGGCGGCCAGGCCATCGGCCTTCACCACGATGGGCGCGCCCTTGCGGCGCACATAGGCGCGCGCCTCGTCGGCGCTGGTGAAGCGCGCCCATTCGGCGCCGGGCACGCCGGCGGCGGTGGTCACCTCGCGGGTGAAGGCCTTGCTGCCCTCCAGCCGCGCGGCGGCGGCGCTGGGGCCGAAGCAGCGCAGCCCGGCCTCCGCGCAGGCATCGGCCAGGCCCAGCGTCAGCGGCGCCTCCGGCCCCACCACCACGAGGTCCACCGCCCGCTCCTTCGCGAAGGCGACCAGCGCCGGCACGTCCTCGGCGCCGATCGCCACGCATTCCGCGATCTCGGCGATGCCGGCATTGCCGGGCGCCACCCACAGCTTGCCCAGCAGGCCGGAGCCCGAGAGCGCCCAGGCCAGGGCGTGTTCGCGGCCGCCGCCGCCCACCAGGAGAACTTGCATCGTGACCCGAGGCCCCCATTCCAGAACGGGGCCGCGCTAGCATGACTGGCGGGGCCCCGTCAGCCCGGGCGCGGCAAGGCGACGGGGGATGGCGGCCCCGCCTCGGCCATGGCACCCCGGTCATGGCGCCGCGAGGAAAGGGGGCCTCAGGCGGAGGCGTTCCAGATGTCGCGGTGCCATTTCCAGGCGCCGTCCTCGCGCTTCCACAGCACCACATACTTGATGGGGATGGTGCCGCTTCCGGCGACGATCTCGCCCTGCGCGACCTCGCAGGCCATCTCGCCCAGCATGGTGGTCTCGAAGGGCCGCAGCCGGCAGGCGGTCACGCCGAGCGCCTGCGCCGCCTGTTGCCAGAATCCCCGGATCGCCTCCAGCCCCCGAACCACCTCGCCACCCGGCGGCAGGATGAGGGCGTCGCGCGTATAGACCTCGGCCAGCGCCTCGAACCGGCCCTGGCCGACGACCTGCTCCTCGAAGACCCTGTTGACCGCGTCCATCGCGCGTCTCGTGGCCTCGTCGCTCATCTGGAAACCTCCCGCCGCCGCTTGTTTCGATAGTGAAACACATTATGCGGCCGGCTGGAAAGGGTGGCCCGCTGGCCGGCGCGCGGCGGCGGCCCTACTATGCCCGGCATGGACACGCCCGACGCGCGCGAAGCCCCGGCCCGCAGCAACACGCCGGAATTCACCGTCTCCGAGATCAGCGGCGCCATCAAGCGCACGCTGGAGGGGGAGTTCGGCCGGGTGCGGGTGCGCGGCGAGATCACCGAGCTGAAGGCCTACCCCTCGGGCCACATCTATCTCGCGCTGAAGGACGAGGGGGCCAAGATCCGCGCCATCATCTGGCGCTTCGCCGTGCCGCGCCTCTCGCTCCGCCCCGAGAACGGCATGGAGGTGATCGCCACCGGCAAGGTCTCGGCCTATGGCGAGCGCTCGGACTACCAGCTCATCATCGACCGCATCGAGTTCGCGGGCGAGGGCGCCCTTCTCGCCCGCATCGAGCAGCTGCGCAAGAAGCTCGGCGCCGAGGGGCTGTTCGACGAGGCCCGCAAGAAGCGCCTGCCGCTGCTGCCGCGCGTGGTGGGCGTCGTCTCCTCCGAGAAGGGCGCGGTAATCCAGGACATCCGCACCACCATCGCCCGGCGCTTCCCGCGCCACCTGCTGCTGTGGCCGGTGCCGGTGCAGGGCCAGGGCGCGGCCGAGCAGATCGCCGCCGCCATCCGCGGCTTCTCGCGCCTGCCGAAGGGCATTCCCCGGCCGGACGTGCTGATCGTCGCGCGCGGCGGCGGCAGCCTCGAGGACCTGATGGCCTTCAACGAGGAGATCGTGGTCCGCGCCGCCGCCGAATGCCCCATCCCGCTGATCTCGGCGGTGGGGCACGAGACGGACACCACCCTGATCGACTTCGCCGCCGACCGCCGCGCCCCCACCCCCACCGCCGCCGCCGAGCTGGCCGTGCCGGCACGGGCCGAGCTGCTGGCGGCGCTCGGCCAGACCGCGACGCGCCTGCTGCAATCCGGCCAGTCCCTGCTGAACCGGGCGCGCCTGCACCTGTCCCGCGTCGAGGCGCGGATGCCGGACCTGCCGGGCCTCGTCGGCGCCGCCCGCCAGCGGCTGGACGACCGTGCCGAGCGGCTCGCCCTGGCGCCGGGCGCGCTGCTGGCCCGCAAGCGCGCGGCGCTCGATGCGGTCGCGCCCCGCCTGCCGCACCCGCGCGAGACTCTGGCCGGCCACCGCAACACCCTGGCGCTGCTGGAGATGCGGGGCGCCACCGCGCTGCGCCGGATGATCGACCGGCGGCAAACCGCCCTGCACCGCCTGCCCGACCCGGCCGGCGCGCTGGCCGCCCGGCTGCGCGAATCGGGGCTGCGGCTGGAAGGGCTGGCCGGCCGGCTGGAGGGCGCCTCCTACCAGGGCGTGCTGGCGCGCGGCTTCGCGCTGCTGCGCCGCCCGGATGGCGCGCCGCTGACCGAGGCCGCCGCCATCGCCCCCGGCGACCGCGTGGTCGCCACCCTGCGCGATGGCACCGTGGCGCTGCTGGCCGAGGGCGGCGAGCCCGGCGCCGCCCCGCCCCCTGGCCCGCCCTCTGGCCCGCTCTCCGGCCCTCCCCCTGCCCCGAGGCCGCGCCGCAAGGCCCCGGGGGAGCCTCAGCCGGACCAGGGCTCGCTGCTGTGAACCGCCCGCCCAAGAATATCCGCATGCCGTCTCGCCGCCTCGCCCTCGCCCTGCCTGGATTGCTGCTCGGCGCCTGCGCCGGGGGTGCCGCGCCGGCCACGGGCCGCGCCGGAGAGGCCGCCGCCGCGCCGCTGCTGGAGCTGCCGCCCGAGATGCCGAGCCAGGGCGGGCTGCTGCTCGGCCGCGCCCGCCCCGGCAGCCGCGTGGCGCTGGATGGCCGCGCCGTCTCGGTGGCGCCCGATGGCCGCTTCGCCCTGGGCTTCGGGCGGGACGCGGCGCCGGAGGCCGAGCTGGCGGTGACGGCGCCCGACGGCCAGGTGGAGCGCCGCCGCCTGAGCGTGGCGAGGCGGGAATGGGACGTGCAGCGCATCAACGGCCTGCCCGGCGCCATGGTCAGCCCCAATCCGCAGCAGCTGGCGCGGATCGGCCGCGAGCGCGAGCGCATCGCCGCCCTCCGCAAGGTGGACAGCCGCCTGCCCCATTTCGCCGAAGGCTTCGCCTGGCCGGCGCGCGGGCGCATCAGCGGCGTGTTCGGCAGCCAGCGCATCCTCAACGGCGAGCCGCGCGCGCCGCATCTGGGGCTGGACATCGCGGCCCCCACCGGCACGCCCTGCGCCGCCATGGGCGCGGGCCGCGTGCTGCTGGCCGACGACCTCTACTTCACCGGCAACACCGTGCTGCTGGACCATGGACATGGCGTGGTCAGCCTCTACGCCCACCTTTCCGCCATGGATGTGCGGGAAGGCGAGATGCTGGCGCGCGGCCAGCGCCTGGGCGCGATCGGCGCCACCGGCCGCGTCACGGGGCCGCACCTGCATCTGGCGCTGCACTGGTTCGCCACGGCACTGGACCCGCGGCCGCTCCTGCCCCCCGCCTGAGGCGGGCGCGCGGGGCCGACGGCGGGGACTTCGCGACAATCCACCGAAATGCCGCGACGCCTTCATCATCCGGTAAGGGTTGGGAAGGCATTGGCAGCCGCATGTCGGTCCTTCTCGAATTCCTGCCTCGCCCCGCTCCCTCGCCGGAAAGCCTGCGCCAGTCCGGGCCGATCGAGGCGCCGCTGGTCGCCCTGTTCGACAGCCCGGCCGCCGCCGGCCAGGCGCTGCGGGCCGCCGGCGCCACGCTCTGGCGCGAGGATTCGCCCGGCGTCGTCATCCTGGCGCCAGGGCCGGGGCTGCGCGAGAAGCTCTATGCCGCCGGCGCCATGCTGGTGGTGGGCTGAGGGAAGCGCTCAGCCGGGCGGCGGGGCCGCGCCCTTGTAGAAGCGCGCGGGAAAGCGGCGGTGCAGCCAGAGCCACTCCTCCGGCCGGGCCCGCACCCAGGCCTCCATGCGCCGGTTCACCGCCAGCATGACGCTGCGCGCATCGGCATGGCGGTCGCCCGTGTCGGGCAGCGCCAGCGGCGGCTCCAGCACGATGCGGAACCGTCCCGGCCCGATCCGCTCGACATGCGCCGGGATCAACGGGCAGCGGAAGCGCAGCGCCAGTTCCGCCGGGGCGGGCGCGGTCATCGCCGGGTGGCCGAGAAAGGGCAGCTCCAGCCCCTCGTTCAGCTTCTGGTCCACCAGCAGGCCCAGCGCATGGCCCGCCGCCAGGTGGCGCAGCGCCAGCCGCGCGCCCCTGGAGCCCTTGGGGAACAGGTCCAGCGCCTGGCCGCCTTCCCGCATCCGCAGCAGCGCGGCATCCACATGCGGGTTGTCCGGCGCGCGGTAGAGGCTGCCCATCCGCAGGCCGAACTGCGCGGCCACCAGCGGCAGCACCTCCCAGTTGGCGAGGTGGGCGGACACGAAGATCATCCGCGTTTCGCCGGGCGGGATGTGCTCGGCGCCCACCAGCTCCCAGCCGGGGCCGCTTTCCGTCCGCTGCAGGGCGGGGATGTGCGGCAGCTCCAGCGCGGTGCGGCCGAGATTCTCCCAAGCCCCGCGCAGCACGCGCTCCCGCCAGGCGGCGTCGCTTGCCGGAAAGGCCAGCTCCAGGTTGCGCCGGCCGATGCGGGACACCGGCAGCCAGGGCCCGAGCGCGCGCGTGACGGCACCGCCCAGCGCCGAGGCACGGCGCGGCCCGAGCCACCGCGCGAGGGCGATCAGCCCCTCGACGATCTTCCCTTCCACCCGCCACCAGAGGCGCCGCACCGCCTGGGCCATTCCGTCCTCGTCCTTCGCCGGCGCGCCTTCTGCGGCATCGCGCGGGGTTTGGCCAGACCGCCGGGCGGGGCACCGATGGCGCGCGGCGCGTCCGCAACATTGCGGCCCGCCGGCGGTTTCTTCCCCACCGGCCCGCCGGCACTGGCGCCGGGGCCGGGCGCCACCATGGATTACGCCGCTTTAATGACTATATGATGGGCTCATGAGAGATTTCCGGAGGAACAACCCGATGCGCGGAAAAGCCAGGCTGCTCGCAGCCTTCGCCGCCTTCGCCCTGGTGCTGGGCCCGGCCCTGGCGGAAGCGCGCCCCGGTGGCCGCTCCAGCATGGGCAGCCGCGGCAGCCGCACCTTTGCGCCGCCGCCCGTCACCCGCACCGCGCCCGACGCGGCGCGGCCGATGGACCGCAGCATGACCCAGCCCGGCCAGGCGGCGCGCCCGAACGCGGCGGCCCCCGGCGCCGCCGCCGGCGCGCGTGGCGGCATGTTCGGCGGCGGCTTCGGCGGCGCGCTGATGGGCGGCCTGATCGGCATGGGCATTGGCGGCCTGCTGTTCGGCCACGGGCTGTTCGGCGGCTTCGGCGGCATCGGCAGCATCCTTGGCCTGCTGCTCCAGATCGGCCTGATCGTGCTGCTGGTGCGCTTCGCCATCCGCTTCTTCCGCAGCCGCAACCAGCCGGCCATGGCCGGCGGCCCACGCCCCTCGCCCCTGAACCGGGAGGCGCACCCCGCGCGGCACCCGATGGGCATGGGCGGCGCCCGCCCCGCGGCGGCTCCGGCCGCGGCTCCCGTGACGCTGGCGCAGTCCGACTTCCAGGCCTTCGAGGGCCTGCTGCGGGACGTGAACGCCGCCTGGTCGCGGCGCGACCCGGCGGCCCTGTCGCGGCTGGCGACGCCCGAGATGATGGGCTTCTTCAGCCAGGACTGGCGCGACCTGGAGGCGCGGGGCTGGCGCAACGAGACGCGCGACCCGCGGCTGGAATCGGGCGACCTGTCCGAGGCGTGGCGCGAGGGGGACACGGAATACGCCACCGTCGCCATGCGCTTCAGCCTGATCGACGTGACCTATGACGCGCAGGGCAAGGTGGTGGAGGGCGACCCGAACCGCCGCGACACCGCCACCGAGCTCTGGACCTTCCAGCGCGGCCCGGCAGGCAGCTGGAAGCTCTCGGCGATCCAGCAGACCGGCTGATCCCACGGCGCCGGAACAGGCACCGGGGACGAGGACGGAAGGGGCGTGGCGCGGGCCGCGCCCCTTTTTCGTGCGCGCCCTCCCCTTTGCCCCGTCATGGGAGGGCACGCCGCCCTTGCCGCGCAGCCGGTTCTTCTCGCGTGCCTGGTTCTTCTTGCGTGCCCGGTTCTTCTCTGGCGCGGCGGTTGCTACATGCGGGCCACCCGCCGGCGCGCCCTTCATGCCCGGCAATGACCGGGAGAACCTCGATGCCCGCCACCCGACGCGGCCTGATGCTTGCCACCGCCGGCACCCTGCTGGCCACACCCCACCTCGCGCGCGGCCAGGCCGCGCTGACGCCGGTGAAGTTCTGCCTCGACTGGGCCTTCCAGGGGCCCCAGGCGCCCTTCCTGCTCGCCGCCGAGAACGGCTATTTCCGCGACGAGGGGCTGGCCGTCACCATCGACCGCGGCTTCGGCTCGGTGGACACGCCGGTGAAGGTGGCCACCGGTGCCTATGATTTCGGCATCGCCGACCTTTCGCCGGTGATCCGCCTCCGCCTGACCACGCCGGGCAGCGACCTGATCGCCCCCGTCATCCTGATGCAGGGCAACCCCAGCGCGGTGATGACGCTGAAGCGCAGCGGCATCGCCGCGCCGAAGGACCTGGAAGGCAGGAAGCTGGCGGCGCCCGAGAGCGACGCGGCGCGCCAGCTCTTCCCCTCCTTCGCCAAGGCCACCGGGCTCGATGCCTCGAAGATCACCTGGATGACGGTGACGCCGCAGCTGCGCGAGCCGATGCTGATCCGCGGCGAGGCGGACGCCATCACCGGCTTCGAGGTGTCGGGCAAGTTCAGCCTGCGCGCGCTGAACGTGGCGGAGAGCGACATCGTCTCGCTGCGCTACATCGATTTCGGCGTGCCGCTGCTCTCCACCGCCCTGCTGGTCCGCCGCCCCTATGCGGAGGCGAACGCCAAGGTGGTGACCGGCATGATCCGCGCCATCAACCGCGGCCACACCGCCGCCTGGAAGGACCCGGACGCCGCCATCGCCGCCCTGGTGAAGCGCGACAGCACCGCGCCGCGCGGCGTGGAGAAGGAGCGGATGATGGCCAATTTCGGCTTCATCCGCACGCCGGAGGCGCTTTCGGGCGGGCTCGGCAACATGCCCGAGGCGCGCGTGCAGGCGGCGATCGAGACCATCCGCGAGGCGATGAACCTGCCCGCCGAGCTGAAGGCGTCCGAGCTCTACACGCCGCAATACCTGCCGCCGGCCGCCGACCTCGCCCTGCCGGCCTGAGCCCGGCCGCGGGGGAGGCTGTGCCCTCCCCCGCCCCCCCTCTGGGCAAGCGGCACCCTCCGGGGCTATCCCTTGGCGCCGCAACCACTGCCCGGAGTTGATGCCCATGCCCCGTCCCAAGCCCGTGATGCTCGTCATTCTGGATGGCTGGGGCTGGCGGGAGGAGGCGGCGGACAACGCCGTGCGGCAGGCGCGCACCCCCTGCTTCGACCGCCTCTGGGCCGAATGCCCGCACAGCTTCCTCCACACCTGCGGCGAGGATGTCGGCCTGCCGCAGGGGCAGATGGGCAATTCCGAGGTGGGCCACCTCAACCTCGGCGCCGGGCGGGTGGTGATGCAGGACCTGCCGCGCATCGACCGGGCGGTGGCCGATGGCTCCCTGGCCACCCTGCCGGCGGTCACCAACCTCATCGATAGGCTGAAGGCGAGCGGCGGCACGCTGCACCTGATGGGCCTTCTTTCGCCGGGCGGCGTGCACAGCCACCAGGAGCACGGCCTGGCCCTGGCGAGGGTGTTCGCCGCCGCCGGCATCCCCGTCGCCATCCATGCCTGGACCGACGGGCGCGACACGCCGCCCCAGGCCAGCCCCGACTACCTCGCCGCCTTCGAGCCGAGGCTGCCGCCGGGCGCGCGCATCGCCACCGTCACCGGCCGCTACTACGCCATGGACCGCGACAACCGCTGGGAGCGGGTGCGGCAGGCCTGGGACGCCATCGTGGAGGCCAGGGGCGCGCATGCCGGGAGCGCCGCCGCCGCCATCGGCGCGGCGCATGCCGAGGGCAAGACGGACGAGTTCATCCCCGCCTGCGTCATCGGCGACTATGCCGGGGTGAGGGATGGCGACGGGCTGCTCTGCTTCAACTTCCGCGCCGACCGCGTGCGGCAGATCCTGGCCGCGCTGCTGGACCCCGGCTTCGCCGGCTTCGCCCCGCCCCGCCGCCCCCGCTTCGCCGGCGCCGCCGGCATGACGGAATACTCCGCCGCGCTGAACCCGCTGCTGGAGACGCTGTTCGGCCCGCAATCCATGCAGGACATCCTGGGCGCCGTGGTGTCCAAGGCCGGGCTGCGCCAGCTCCGCATGGCGGAGACGGAGAAGTACCCGCACGTCACCTACTTCCTGAACGGCGGCGAGGAGACGCCCTATCCTGGCGAGGAGCGCATCATGGTCGCCTCCCCCAAGGTGGCGACCTATGACCTGCAGCCGGAGATGTCCGCCCCCGAGCTGGCCGGGAAGGCGGTGGACGCGATCAACGCGGCGAAATTCGACCTGATCGTGCTGAACTTCGCCAATGCCGACATGGTGGGCCACACCGGCAGCCTGGAAGCCGCCATCCGCGCCTGCGAGGCGGTGGATGCGGGGCTCGCGCGGATCGAGGCGGCCATCGCCGCCCAGGGCGGCGCCCTGCTGGTGACGGCCGACCACGGCAATGCCGAGATGATGAAGGACCCCGAGACGGGCGGCCCCTTCACCGCGCACACCACCAACGTGGTGCCGGTGCTGCTGCGCGGCGGCCCGGCCGGCGCCAGGCTGCGCGAAGGCCGCCTGGCCGATGTGGCGCCCACCCTGCTCGCCCTGCTGGGCCTGGAGCAGCCGGCGGCGATGACGGGGCGGAGCCTGATCGCTGGCTGAGGCGCGGAAAGGGCGGCGCGGCGCGCGGGCGGCGGCATGGCGGCGGTGAGCCCGCCCCTGTCCTCCGCCGCGCGCGGCGGCATGAGCGCGCGGGCCGCCCTGCTGCTGGCCTCGCTGGCCCTGCTGGCGCCGGCCCTGCTGGTGCATGGCGCGGAGAACCCCACTGTCCGCGGCGTGCAGGAGGCGGAGCGCGCGGCGCAGGCCGCCCGGGCCGCCGCCGAGGCCGCCAGCCAGGCCGCGCGCAGCGCCGCCGAGGCGGAGGAGGCGCTGGCCCGCCAGCGCGCCGAGGCCGGCCGGCGCGCCGTCGCCGCCGACGAGGCGGCCGATGCAGCCGAGGCCGCCGCGCGCGAGGCCGCCGCCGTGCGCGACAACGCGCTGGTCGATCTGCGGCGCCGGGCGGAGGCCATGGCGCCGCTGCTGCCGCTGATGCGCCGGCTGGGGCAATGGCCGGCCGAGACGCTGCTGGCCGTGCCGGTGGACCCCGAGACGGCGCTGCGCGGCGCGCTGGTGCTGCGCGGCCTCACCCGGCACCTCTCGGCCGAGGCGGAGGCGCTGCGCGAGGCCCAGGCGGTGGCCGCCGCCGCCACCGAGCGGGCCG
Organism: Teichococcus rhizosphaerae; assembly: GCF_002631185.1. Lineage (GTDB taxonomy): Bacteria > Pseudomonadota > Alphaproteobacteria > Acetobacterales > Acetobacteraceae > Pseudoroseomonas > Pseudoroseomonas rhizosphaerae. The sequence continues at coordinate 128,687 of NZ_PDNU01000004.1, forward strand.
AGGCCGAGGCCGCCCGGCTGGCCGTGGCGCGCGCCGAGCGCCACGCCGCCGCCGCCGCGGTGGAGGCGGCGCTGGCCGCCGCCCGCACCCAGCGCAGCGCCGCCCAGGCGGAGGAGGCCGAGGCCGCGCGCGAGGCGGCCAGCGCCGCCGCCCGCGCCAGCGACCTGCGCGGCATGCTGGAGCGGCTGGAACGCGCCCGCGCCCAGGCGGAGGCCGAGGCCCGCGCCCGTGCCGAGCGGGAGCGCGAGGCGGCCGAGCGCGCCGCCCGGCTGCGCGCCGAGCGCGAGGCCGCAGCCCTGGAAGCCCGCCGCCAGGCGGCGCGCGACGCCGAGCAGCGCGAGGCGCTGGCGCGGGAGCGCGCGGCGCTGGAGCGGCGGGAACAGGCCCGGCGGCTGGAAGCCTCGCGCAGCCCGGCCACGCCCGCGCCGCGCGCGCAGGGGGGCCGCGCCCAGCCCGTGGCCGGCACCCTGGCACGCGACTTCGGCGACAGCGGCGCCGGCGGCCCGGCCCGTGGCCTGACCTATGCGGCGCCTCCCGGCGCGCGGGTGGTGAGCCCCTGCGGCGGCAGCGTCGCCTTTGCCGGCCCGTTTCGCTCCTATGGGCAGCTGTTGATTGTCGATTGCGGGGGCGGCTACCATTTCGTGCTGGCGGGGCTGGAGCGGCTGGATGCCGAGGTCGGTGCCCGCGTGCTGGCGGGCGAGCCGGTGGGCCAGCTCGGCGGCGGCGAGGAGAATGGCCGCGCCTCGCTCTATGTGGAGCTGCGGCGCAACAGCCAGCCCGTGGACCCCAAGAGCTGGTTCCGCGGCCGTGGCTGAGCGGCGCCCGGCCGGTGGCGGGGGCCGCATTGTCCAGAAAGGTTACAGTTTGCCCCTTGCGCCGCAATTCGCTCTAGGGTGTCTCGCAAGGCCGTGGAACTCGCCACGGCGAAAGGATCGTTGACCGGCATGAGGGGTCACCGCATGAAGCCTGGGATGCGCATGGTCGGGGTGGTGGCGGCGGCGTTCGCCGCCGGCGCCGTGCTGGGGCCGGTGGTCGCGCCGCCCGTGATGTCCGCCTTCGCCCAGGAGGCCGGCAACCGCGCCGAGACCTACCGCCTGCTGAACCTGTTCGGCGACGTGTTCGAGCGCGTCCGGGCCGAGTATGTCGAGCCGGTCAACGACCGCGAGGTGATCGAGGCCGCGATCAACGGCATGCTGCAGGGGCTCGACCCGCACAGCAGCTATATGAACGCCCGCTCCTTCCGCGACATGCAGGTGCAGACCCGCGGCGAGTTCGGCGGCCTCGGCATCGAGGTCAGCCAGGAAGGCGGCTATGTGAAGGTGATCTCGCCCATCGACGACACGCCGGCCGCGCGCGCGGGCGTCAAGCCGGGCGACCTGATCACCCACCTCAACGGCGAATCCGTGCAGGGCCTTTCCCTGCAGGAGGCGGTGGAGAAGATGCGCGGCGAGCGCGGCAGCGCCATCAAGCTGACCATCCGCCGCCCCGGCGCCGAATCGCCGATCGAGCTTTCCCTGACCCGCGACGTGATCCGCCCGCAGGTGGCCCGCTTCCGGATGGAGGGGAACGACATCGGCTATGTCCGGCTGTCCTCCTTCAACGAGCAGACGGAAACCGCGCTGCGCCGGGCCGTTTCCACGCTGAGGACGCAGGCGGGCGGCAACCTCAAGGGCCTCATCCTCGACCTGCGCAACAATCCGGGCGGGCTGCTGGACCAGGCGGTGCAGGTCTCGGACGACTTCCTGGAGCAGGGCGAGATCGTCTCCACCCGTGCCCGGCGCGCCGACGACGCGCAGCGCTGGAACGCCAAGCCCGGCGACATCACCGAGGGGCTGCGCGTGGTGGTGCTGGTCAATGGCGGCTCCGCCTCGGCCAGCGAGATCGTGGCGGGCGCGCTGCAGGACCACCGCCGCGGCATCGTGCTCGGCACCAAGTCCTTCGGCAAGGGCAGCGTGCAGACCGTCATGCCGATCCCCGGCAACGGCGCCATCCGCCTGACCACGGCGCGCTACTACACCCCCTCCGGCCGCTCCATCCAGGCGCTCGGCATCTCCCCCGACGTCGAGGTGCTGGCGGCGCGGGAGGAAGGCAACGCCCCGCTGCGCGACCGCGAGGCCGATCTGCGGCGTGCCCTGCGCAACGACAATGGCACCCAGGAGGCGGCGCCGCTGCCGCCGCTGAACCTGCCCGCCGGGGTGCTGGACAAGGTCTCGCGGATGCCGCCCGAGGGGGCTGCCTCCTTCGATCCCACCAAGCCGGAAACCGACTTCCAGCTGCAGCAGGCGGCGGCGCTGCTGCGCGCCTGGGCGGCGGCCGAGCCGCAGCGCCGCGCCGCGCGCTGAGCGCGGGGCGCCGCGGAAGGAGCAAGGCGGCATGTCTGGCGTGAGGGCCGCATGGCGGGCGCTGGGCGTGTTCTGGGGGGTGATCCTGGCCGGCGGGCTGGGCGTCGCGGGCGCGCTGCACTGGCTCGGCCCGCCGGATGCCCCCGCCCCGCCCCCTTTAGCCGCCACGCCCTCTTTCGCGGCCCCACCAGCGGCGGAACTGGCCCAGGCCCCGGCCGGAGTGCCGCACGCGCCCGCCACGCCCGCCCCCCCGGACATGCCGGAGCCGCCGGACGGGGGCACCGCGCCATCCGCCGCCCCCTTGCCGGAAGGCGTGCTGGCCGCGCCCCTGCCGCCCCCGGCGGCGGCGCCGGAGCCCGCCCCTCCACCCGAGGCGCCTCTGCCGCCGCCCCTGCCGGAGCCCGGCCTTGCCCCTTCCGGCGGGACCGTCATCGCCGCGCCCCGGCCCGAGCTGCTGGAGCCGGGCCCGCACGGGCCGCTGCCGCGCATCGGCCCGGACGGCACGGAGCCCCGGCTCGCCTATGCGCGGCCCTTTGGCGGGGCGGAGACGCGGCCGCGCATCGCGCTGGTGATCGGCGGCTTCGGCCAGGCGGGCATGCGCGCCGAGGAAGCGCTGCGCCGCCTGCCGCCCGCGACCACCCTCGCCTTCGACCCCCAGGCGCTGCGGCCCGACCTGCTGCTGGAGCAGGCGCGGCGGCGCGGCATGGAGCTGCTGCTGGCCCTGCCGCTGGAATCGCCCGGCGACCTGCCGTCCGGGCACCTGCTGCGCGCCAGCCTGACGCCGGGCGAGAACCTGGACCGGCTGCACCGCGCCATGGGCCGCTTCGCGGGCTATGCGGGCGTCATCGGGGCGAGCGGGACGCAGCGGGGCGAGCGCTTCCTGGCCAGCCCCGACGCCCTGGCGGCGGTGCAGGAGGAGATCCGCGGGCGCGGGCTCTATTACGTGGACCCCCGGCCCGGCGCCACGGCGCTTGCCTGGCACGCGGCGGCGGACCTGGTGCTGGACGAGCTGCCGACACGCGGCGAGGTGGAGCACCGCCTGGCCCAGCTGGAGCGGCTGGCGAGGCTGCGTGGCCACGCAGTCGGGCTGGCCGCCGAGCCGGCGCCGCTGCTGGTGGACCGCATCGCCGCCTGGGCGGCCGGGCTGGAGGCGCGCGGCCTGGTGCTGGCGCCGGCGAGCGCCGTGCTGCACCCGCCCGAGACCACGCCGATCCCCTCCGCTTCCCGCTAGAGACCGCACCCGCCATGCCCGAGCTTCCCTACCGCCGCAATGTCGGCGCCGCCCTGTTCAACCGCGCCGGCCAGGTGCTGATCGCCCGCCGCGCCGATGTGGCGACGGAGGCCTGGCAGCTTCCCCAGGGCGGGTTGGACGAGGGCGAGGAGCCGCGCGCCGCCGTGCTGCGGGAGCTGGCCGAGGAGATCGGCACCGATCGGGCCGAGATCATCGGCGAGGTGCCCGAATGGCTGCGCTACGACCTGCCGCCCGAGCTGGTGGGCAAGGCGCTGGGCGGCCGCTACCGCGGGCAGATGCAGAAATGGTTCGCGCTGCGCTTCCTGGGGCGGGACGAGGACATCCGGCTCGACCTCGACCCGCACCCCGAGTTCGACGCCTGGCGGTGGGAGGCGCTGGCGGCGCTGCCCTCGCTCGTGGTGCCGTTCCGCCGGCCGGTCTATGAGCGGCTTGTGGAGGCCTTCACCGAATTCACGCGTTCGTGAACGCCCCGGCCACTCACCGGTTAGCTCTCCGGTAAGGCGCCCGGCTGCTCACTGCCCGCCTGGAAAGGCAGGGGGCAGCATGGCACATTTCCTCAACCGGCTGAGCATCCGCAGCAAGCTGCTGCTGGCCTTCGGCGTCCTGCTGATGTTCGTGATCGGCAATGGCGTCTATGGCGTGACGCAGCTCCGGCAGATCAATGCCGAAGTGGTGGACATGCGGGACAACTGGCTTCCCGCCATCCGCGCCCTGGGCGAGCTGCAATACAGCGTCTCGCGCGAGAGGACCCGCTTCGCCCGGCTGATCGCGACCTATGACCGCCAGGAGCGGGCGCAGGTGCAGGCCGAGGTGGATGCCATGACGCGGGAGATCCGGCGGCAGGTCGAGGCCTACCTGCCGATGCTCTCCTCGCCGCGCGCGCGCGCGCTGTTCGAGCGGTTCCAGGCGGAATACCGCGCCTATGGCGAGATCAACCGCACCGCGCTGGCCCGGGAGGGCGCGGCGGGGCAGGCGATCTTCAACACCGAGGTGGCGCGGGCCTTCCGCGTCGCTTCCGGCACGCTGGACGAGATGCTGGGGCTGAACCGGGAAGGCTTCATGGCCAGCAGCGCCGAGGCCGAGGAGGCCTATGGCATGGCGCTCACCGGCATCGTCGCCACCGCCGTTCTGGCACTGCTGACAGGCCTCGGCGCGGTACTCTGGATGGACCGCGACCTCGGCCGCGCCGTGGTGCGGCTGTCCGCCGCGCTGCGCCGCCTGGCCCAGCGGGACTACGGCTTCGACCTGCCCGAGCGGAACCGGCAGGACGAGATCGGCAGCATGGCCCAGGCGCTGGAGGATTGCCGCCGTGGCCTGCAGGAGGCCGACGCGCTGGCGTCCGGCCAGGAGGCGGAGCGGCAGGCCAAGGAGCGCCGCGCCGCCCAGCTTTCCGCGCTGATGGCCAGCTTCGAGGGGAAGGTGGGGGAGATGGTGGGCATGCTCGCCGCAGCCTCCACCGAGCTGGAGGCCACCGCCCAGTCCATGGCCGGCACGGCCAGCCAGACCGGCCGGCAGGTGGAGCGCGTGCTCTCCTCCTCGGAGGAGGCGGGCCAGGGCGTGCAGACCGTGGCGTCCGCCGCCGAGGAGCTGACCGCCTCCATCGGCGAGATCAGCCGCCAGGTGGCGCAGGCCACGGCGGTCACGGCCCGCGCCGTGAGCGACGCCCAGCGCACCGACGGCACGGTGCGCGCCCTGGCCGAGAGCGCCGCGCGCATCGGCGAGGTGGTGGGGTTGATCAACACCATCGCGGGCCAGACCAACCTGCTGGCGCTGAACGCCACCATCGAGGCGGCGCGTGCCGGCGAGGCGGGCAAGGGCTTCGCCGTGGTCGCCTCCGAGGTAAAGAACCTGGCGAGCCAGACCGCCAAGGCGACGGACGAGATCCGCAGCCAGATCGCGCAGATCCAGGGCGCCACGCAGCAGGCCGTGGTGGACATCCAGGCCATCACCGGCACGATCGACTCGATCAGCACCATCACCGCCACCATCGCCGCCGCCATCGACGAGCAGGGCACGGCCACGGGCGAGATCGCCAACAGCGTCACCCGCACGGCCCAGGCCACCACCAGCGTCAGCGCCAGCATCGCGGAGGTGAACCAGGGGGCGGAAAGCACGGGCGCCTCGGCCCGGCAGGTGCTGGTGGCCTCGGGCGAGCTGTCCCGCCAGTCGGAGCAGCTCAAGGCGGAGGTCGGCCAGTTCATCGCCCAGGTGCGCGCCGCCTGAGGGCGGGCGGGCCGGCGGCGTCATCCGCCCGGGCGGGCCTGCCCGGGCGGCGGCGCATCAGCTCCCGGCGATGGTCAGGCCCTCGACCCGCAGCGTCGGCGCATCCGTGCCCCGGCGGAAGCGCAGGTCGCCGGCGGCGCGCAGCGTGAGGAACATGTCCTTCAGGTTGCCGGCCACGGTGATGCCGCTCACCGCCTCGGCCAGCTGCCCGTCGCGGATGGCGAAGCCGGCGGCGCCCCGGCTGTAGTCGCCGGTGACGCCGTTGACGCCGGAGCCGATCATCTCCGTGACGTAGAGGCCCTCGCCGATATCGGCCATCAGCGCCTCCGGCGTGCCGCTGCCGCCCTCCAGCCAGAGATTGGTGGTGGCGGGCGATGGCGGGCTGGAGATGCCACGGCTGGCATGGCCGGTGGAGCGCAGGCCGAGCTGCCGCGCGCTGCGCCAGTCCAGCACCCAGGAGCGCAACACGCCATCCTCCACCAGCGCCAGCGGCGCGGTGGGCGTGCCCTCGCCGTCGAAGGGGCGGGAGCGCAGGCCGCGCCGCCGCAGCGGGTCGTCGCGCAGGCTGAGGCCGGGGCTCAGCACGGGCTGGTCCATGCGGTCGCGCAGAAAGGAGGTGCCGCGCGCCACCGCCGCGCCGTTCAGCGCCGCCGCCAGGTGCGCGGCGAGCGAGGCGGCCACGCGGGGGTCATACACCACGGGGCGGCGGCCGGTCCTCATGCGGGCGGGGTTCAGCCGGCGCACGGCGCGCTCGGCGGCCGAGCGGCCGAGCGCGGCCGGGTCCTCCAGGTCGGACAGGTGGACGGCGCTGCTGTAGTCGTAGTCGCGCTCCATGCCCGTGCCCTGCCCGGCCACGGCCGTCACCGAGATGGAGTGGCCGGTGCGCCCGTATTCCCCGGCGAAGCCGGCCGAGCTGAACATCGCCACCTCGGTGCGGGCGAAGCCGGCCTCGGCGCCCTCGCTGTTGCTGACGCCCGCCACCGCCAGCGCCGCTTCCTCCGCGAGCGCGGCGCGAGCGATCAGCGCCTCGGCGTCCGGATCGGTGCCGTCATCCAGCTCCAGGTCGAGGGCGGGCGGGGCGCCGGCCTCGCCCAGCCCCGAGAAGCGGTCCGGCGGCACGGCGCGGGCCATGGCCACGGCCCGCTCGGCGAGCGCCTGGAAACCCCGCGGGTCGGCGTCGGTGGCGGAGACGATGGCCTGCCGCTGGCCGACCAGGACGCGCAGCCCGAGGTCGAGCCCCTCCGAGCGCTCCAGATGCTCCAGCTTGCCCAGGCGGCGGTGCACCGAAAGGGCCGTGCCGACGATCATCAGCGCATCCGCCGCGTCCGCTCCCGCCGCGCGCGCGGCGGCGACGAGGGATTCCAGCCGCTCCAGCCGGTTCATGCGGCGAGCTTCTCCGCGATGGCCGGCAGTCCGGGCACCTTGCCGGCGGGGCCGAGGGCGGCCAGCGTCGGGCGGGAGCGGAAGATCATGGCGGCCGCCTGCTGCACCTGCTCCACCGTCACCGCGGCGATCTTCGCCTTGGTCTCCTCCACCGGGATGAGGCGGCCATGCACCTGGATCTGCCGCGCCAGCTGCTCGCAGCGGCTGCCGGTGGATTCGAGCGACATCAGCACCGAGGCGCGGAGCTGCGCCTTGGCGCGGGCCAGCTCGTCCTCCGTCACGTCCTGCTGCACGCGCCGCAGCTCCTCCAGCGCCACCGGCACCAGCTCGGCCGCCTGCGCCTCCCCCGTGCCGGCGTAGATGGCGAACAGGCCGCCATCCCGGAAGGGCTGGGCGAAGGAGTAGATGGAATAGACCAGCCCGCGCTTCTCGCGGATCTCCTGGAACAGGCGGGAGGACATGCCGCCGCCGAGCAGGGTGGAGAGCAGCATGGTGGGGTAGTGCATCGGCGTCGCCACCGCCGGGCCCTCGAAGCCCAGCACCACATGCACCTGGTCCAGCTCCCGCTCCTCGCGGAACTCGCCGCCGCCGTAGCGCGCCACCTCCGAGGGGGTGGGGCTGACCACCGGCAGGTCGGCGAAGTGGCGCTCCACCAGCCCGACCAGGTGCTCGTGCTCCAGCGCGCCGGCGGCGGCCACCACCATGCGGCTCGGGCCGTAGTGGCGGCGCATGTAGCCGGTCAGCACCTCGCGGCCCATGCCGGCGATGCTCTGCTCGGTGCCCAGCGTCGGGCGCCCCATGGGCTGGTCGGGAAAGGCGGTGGACTGGAAGTGGTCGAAGATGATGTCGTCCGGCGTGTCGTTCGCCTGGCCGATCTCCTGCAGGATCACGCCGCGCTCGCGCTCCAGCTCCTCGGGGATGAAGGTGGAGTGCGTCAGGATGTCGCCGATGATGTCGGCGGCGAGCGGCATGTCCTCCTTCAGCACCTTGGCGTAGTAGGCGGTCTGCTCGCGGGCGGTGTAGGCGTTCAGGTGGCCGCCCACATTCTCGATCTCGCGGGCGATGGAGGCGGCGTCGCGCTTCTCGGTGCCCTTGAAGGCCATGTGCTCCAGGAAGTGGGAGGCGCCGTTCTCCGCCCCAGTCTCGTCCCGGGTGCCGGCATGGACATATGCGCCGATCGAGACCGTCTCCACCCGGGGCATGGCTTCGGAAACCACGGTCAGTCCGTTGGACAGGCGCGTCAGCCGCACCGCTTCAGTCATGAGCAAGCATTCCTGTGATCGGCCCGCGCGGAGGAGGGGATGGCGGGCGGAAACCCATTTGGTCTTGGAATGTAGTGCCGAAGCGCCCGGCATGCGACCCCGGCCGCCGCCATGCCAGGGGCGCATGGCGCTATGGTCTCGCCTCCCGCCCTCAGGGCCGGCCCTTCACGGAGCGGTGTGGCGGCTCAACGCGGCGGGTCCGGCTTCGTTAAAGGGGCTCGTTAAGGATTTGTAAGGCTCGGGACGGCTGCTGAAGGCCACGCCGGGCCCCTGCCCCTGAACCTGCCGAAAGGAGACCGACCATGCGCGGCCCGATCCTGGCCCTGCCCTGCCTGACCGCCCTGCTGGGCGCCGCCCTGCTCGCGGTGCCCGCCGCCGAGGCTCGCCCCGTGGCGCCCATGGCCATGGTGGCCACCGCCTCGCCGGGCGGCACGGCGCTGCCGGTGCGCGACCAGGCGCCGCGCCCGCATCGTGGCGAGGCCTCCTTCTACCATGACCGATTCCATGGGCGGGAAATGGCCAATGGCGAGACCTTCCGGCAGAACTCGGACTCGGCCGCCAGCCGCACCCTGCCGCTCGGCACCCGCGCGCAGGTGCGCAACCTCGAGAATGGCCGCACCGCCGAGGTGACCATCGAGGATCGCGGCCCCTATGCGAAGGGCCGGGTGATCGACCTCAGCAAGAGCACCGCCCGGAAGCTCGACATGATGGAGGACGGCACCGCCCCGGTCGAGGTCCGCCCGCTGCCCGGCAACCGGCAGGACTGACCCCCCCCCCGCCCCATGCCCGTGTTGCCCGGGGCGGCGGGGCACCCCATCTGAATGGACCGGCCTCGGGCGGCGCCCGCCGCCACGCGGCCCATCGCAAGGAAGGAGGGCCACCCGTCATGCGAGGACTGAAACTGGCCGCGATCTGTGTCGCCTTCGGCCTCACGGCCGCTTTCTCGCCCGCCGAGAGCCGCGAGGTGAAGCGCGAGACCACCGCCCGCGCCGCCAGCGCCGGCAAACCGCCCCCGCGCGCGGCGCACCGCCCGCAGCGGGGCCGCGCCTCGTTCTACGCCAACCACTTCCATGGCAAGCGCATGGCTAATGGCCGGCGCTTCAACCGAAACTCCAACGCCGCGGCCAGCCGCACCCTGCCGCTCGGCACCGAGGCGCGGGTGAAGAACCTGGAGAATGGCCGCAGCGCCATCGTCACCATCCAGGACCGCGGCCCGTTCAAGCGCGGGCGGGTGATCGATGTCAGCCCCCGCGTGGCCAGCCAGCTCGGCATGCGGGAGGATGGCGTGGTGATGGTCGAGGTGGTGCCGCTCAGCATCCCGAGCAATCCGGGCTGAGCCGGCCTGTTTTGCCGGAAGGGGGGAAGGCGCCGCCTTCCCCTGGCGTGCCTTTCCTCAGGCGGCGTTGCGCCGCGCATGGCCGCGCACGGCGGCCTCGATGCCTTCCAGCTCGTTGGGCAGCACGGTGAGGCGCTCCTCCCGCTGGTACAGGTCGGCCAGGCGGGGCGGCAGCGGCGGGCGGATGCCGGTCGCCTTTTCCACCGCATCCGGGAACTTGGCCGGGTGCGCCGTGGCGGCGACGATCACGGGGATGCCCCTGTCCTCCGGCCGGTGGGCGCGCGCCGCCGCCATGCCGATGGCGGTGTGCGGATCGGCCAGATAGGCGCTGTCCCGGTGCAGGCGGCGGATCTCCTCCAGCGTCCCCTCATCCGAGAGGGTGTGGCCGTGGAACAGGGCGGTGGCACGGCGCCACGCATCGTCCGGCACCGGCATGCGGCCCTCGGCGCGGAAGCGCCGCATCGTCGCCGCCGTGGCCGCCGCGTCCCGCCCCAGCAGCTCGAACAGCAGCCGCTCGAAGTTCGACGAGACCTGGATGTCCATGCTCGGCGAGAGCGAGGGCGCGACGCCCTGCACGCTCATGTCGTTGGCGGCGAGGAAGCGGGCCAGGATGTCGTTGCGGTTGGCGCCGATGATCAGCCGCTCGATCGGCAGCCCCATGCGGCGCGCCACCCAGGCGGCCAGCACGTTGCCGAAATTGCCGGTGGGGACGGACACCGCCACCGGCCGGTCCGGCGCGCCGAGCGCCAGCGCGGCATAGGCGTAATAGGGCACCTGCGCCGCGATGCGCGCCCAGTTGATCGAGTTCACCGCCGAGAGGCGCATCTCCTGGCGGAAGGGCGCGTCGTTGAACATCGCCTTCACCAGGTCCTGGCAATCGTCGAAGCTGCCCTGGACGGCGATGTTGTGGATGTTGGACGACAGCACCGTGGTCATCTGCCGGCGCTGCACCTCGGAGGTGCGGCCCTCGGGGTGCAGGATCACCACGTCGATCGCGCCACGGTCGCGGCAGGCCTCGATGGCGGCGGAGCCCGTGTCGCCCGAGGTGGCGCCGACGATGGTCACGCGCTCGCCGCGCTTTTCCAGCACATGGTCGAAGAGCTGGCCGAGCAGCTGCATCGCCATGTCCTTGAAGGCGAGCGTCGGGCCATGGAACAGCTCCAGCGAGAAGATGCCGGGCTCCACCTGCACCAGCGGCGCCGTGGCGGCGTGGCCGAAGCCGCCATAGGCGGCGCGCGCCATGCGCAGCAGCGTGGCCTCGTCCGGCGCGCCGCCGGTGAAGCGCGCCATCAGCTGGGCGGCCAGCTCCGGATAGGGCAGGCCGCGCAGGCCGCGCCATTCGGCGGCCGAGAGCAGCGGCCAGGATTCGGGCATGAACAGGCCACCATCCTCGGCCAGCCCGGCCAGGAGGACGCCTTCGAAATCGCGGGCGGGGGCGTCGCCCCGGGTCGAGACATAGCGCATGATGCGGCGCAGATTAGGCGCTGGCGCGGCATCCGGCCATGCCGGTTGCACGGATTTGCCTCCCCGCCGGATCGGGTCCACCGTGCGGCGCATGACGACCGACGCCGCCGCCCTGCTCGAGCGCCTGCTCGCCACCCCCGCCGCCAGCGCGCCCGCCCATGCCGGGGATGGCCGGCTCTACTTCCTGCATGACGCGGAGGGCTCCGCCCAGGTCTGGGAGATCCCCGCCGGCGGCGGCGCGCCCCGGCCCCGCACCCGCCACCGCGACGCCGTCTCGCATGTGGCCGGCCTGCCGGATGGCGGCGCCGTGTTCGGCCGCGACGGCGCCGGCGACGAGCGGGTCCAGCTCCACCACCTGCCGCCCCAGGGCGAGCCCCGCGCCCTGACCGCGGCGCCGGAGGTGATCCATGGCTGGGGCGCCGTCTCGCCCGAGGGCGGGCGGATCGCCTACACCGCCAATGCGCGCGACCCGGCGCACACCGATGCCTGGGTGATGGACATCGCCACCGGCGGGGCGCGCTGCGTGGCCGAGGTGGAGGGCCCGCACGAGCTGCCGGCCTGGGCGCCCGATGGCCAGGCGCTGCTGCTGGCCAGCGCGCCCCGCAGCTTCGAAGCCAGCCTCGACCGCGTGGCCCTGGCGGATGGCGCCCGCACCCCTCTCACCCCGCATGAGGGCGACTGGCGCCACCTTTCGCCCTGCGGCCGGCGGAAAGGCGGCGGCTTCTGGCTGCTGAGTGACCGGGGGCGAGATTTCCTCGGCGTCGCCTTCCAGGGGCCAGGGGCGGCGGAGCCGCGCTTCCTCCACGCGCCGCCGCACGACGTCGAGCTGCTGCAGGTCTCGCCCGACCAGTCGCTGCTGGCGGTGGTGGTGAACGAGGGCGGCTATTCCCGGCTGCGCTTCCTCGACGCGGAAAGCGGCGCCGTGCGGGCCACGCCCTGGCACCCCCGCGGCGTCATCACCAAGGTGAGCTGGGCGCCGGAGGGGCATCCGGATGGCAGCCATGTCGCCTTCGACCTGGCCGGATTCGCCTTCCCCTCCGGGCTGCACCGCGCCTGGCCGGACCGGCCGGACAGCGCGCCGCTGCTTCCCGCCGCCCCGCCGCCCGGGCTGCGGCAATGGGAAAGCATCACCTACCCCACCCATGACGGGCGGGAGATCCCCGCCTTCCTGGCCCTGCCGGAGGGCGAGGCGCCCGGCGGCGGCTGGCCCATGCTGGTCTGGGTGCATGGCGGGCCGGCGGCGCAGGCCCTGCCCAACTGGCGGCCGGACCTGCAGGCGGTGCTGGCGCTCGGCATCGGCGTGCTGGTGCCGAACGTGCGCGGCTCCACCGGCTATGGCCGCGCCTATGCCGCGCTGGATGACCGCGAGAAGCGGCTGGACAGCGTGGCCGACCTCGCCGCCGCCCATGCCTTCCTCGCCGCCCGCGCCGAGGTGGACGAGGGGCGCATCGGCATCATGGGGCAGAGCTATGGCGGCTGGATGGTGCTGGCCGCCACCACGGAATATCCCGGCCTCTGGGCCTGCGGGGTGGATTTCTACGGCATCGCCCGCTGGAAGACCTTCTTCGAGCGCACCGGGCCCTGGCGCATCGGCCACCGCGCCGCCGAATATGGCGACCCGGTGCGCGATGCCGCCCTGCTGGAGCGCCTCTCGCCCCTGCTGCGGGCGGAGCGCATCGCCTGCCCGCTGCTGGTGGCCCAGGGCATGACCGACCCGCGCGTGCCGCCCCTGGAAAGCGCGCAGATCGTGGCGGCGCTGGAGCGGCGCGGCGTGCCGGTGGAATACCTGACCTTCCCCGACGAGGGGCATGGCTTCACCAAGCGGGAGAACCGGCGGCGGGTCTACCGCGCCGTGCTGGCCTTCCTGGCGACGCATCTGAAGGGCTGAGCGCGGCCATGCACGACCTCTGGGTGAACTACCCCGCCGTGCCGGAACAGGAGGCGGCCGTGGCCGGCGCGCTGCGCGCCCTGCTGGAGCGCGGCGATCCCCTTCCCGCCGAATACGGCCCGCCCGAGGGCGCCGGGGCGGCGCGGCAGGCCATCGGGGCCTTGCTGGGGCTGGCCCCGGGGCAGGCGGTGGCGCTGACCTGCGGCGGGCAATCGGCGCTCGGCGTGGCCTTCGCGGCGGCGCTGGCGGCGGCGGGGCCGGGGCGCCGCCGTATCGCCATGGAGGCGCACAGCTTCCCCATGGCGCGGCACTTCCTGGCGCTGGAGGGCGTGCCCACGCTCGGCCTGCCGATGGACGCGGAGGGGATGGACCCGGCGGCGCTGGAACAGGCGCTCGGGGGGCCCGAGCCGCCCGGCGTGCTCTACCTGATGCCGGTGGTGCACAACCCGCTCGGCCTCACCTACAGCGCCGCGCGGCTGGAGGCGCTGGCCGCCATCGCCGCGCGGCACGGCCTCTGGGTGGTGGAGGACGAGGCCTATGCCTTCCTGGCCGATCCGGCGAGGCGCCCGCCCAGCCTGGCCAGCCTGCTGCCGGAGCGGGTGTTCGGCATGTGGAGCCTGTCGAAGATGGTGTCGCTGTCGCTGCGGCTGGGGGCGGTCTCCACGCCGGCGGGGCGGCTCGCCGATGCCGCGGAGCAGATCCGCATCCGTGGCCTGACGGCCAACCCGGTGATCGCCGCCGCCACCGCGTTGCTGGCGGGGGATGGCACCGCCGCCCGGCTGATGGCCGCCAAGCGCGCCGAGGGGGCCGCGCGGCGCGCCCTGGCGCGCGCCAGGGCGGCGGAGGTTTCCCTCGCCCCCGCCACCCCCTTCCGCCTCGCCGGGGACGAGGCGCCGTTCTTCCGCCTCTCGCTCGGCGGCGAGGCGGAGCGCGACAGGCTGGCGGCGGGGCTCCGCCGCCTGGCGCCGCTGCTGCGGGGCTGACCGCCGCCGCACCCCGCCTCAGGGCAGGATGCGGATGACGGCCTCGATCTCCACCGGCACGTTGGAAGGGAGCGAACCCATGCCGACGGCCGAGCGGGCATGCTGGCCGCGCTCGCCGAGGACGGCGGCGAGGAGCTGCGAGCAGGCGTCGATCACCCTGGGCTGCTCGCCGAATTCCGGCGTGGCGTTGACCATGCCGAACACCTTGAGGAACTCCACCTTCTCGAGCGAGCCGGCGGCCTCGCGGGCGATGGCCAGCAGGTGCAGGGCGCAAAGCTCGGCCGCCTCGCAGGCCTCCTCCACCCCCATCCCGGCCCCCACCTTGCCCTGGATGAGGGAGCCATCCGCCAGCCGGGGCACCTGCCCGGAAAGATAGGCGACATCCCCCGCGCGGCGGAACGGCACATAGCTGAACAGCGGCTTGCCCACTTTCGGCAGGCTGTGCCCCAGGGCCTCCAGGCGCTGCTCGGCGGTCTCGGTCATGGCGTTTCCTTGGTTCTTCCGGACATGAAGAAGGGGCGGGGAAGGCATCCCTCCCCCGAGGCGTCAGAGGGTCCTGCCCCGCGCCGCCACGTCCTGGAACCCCAGGAACTCGCCCCCGCGCATGAAGGCGATGCGGTCGTGCAGGTTGCTCACCGGGCAGACATGGTTGGGCACCACGCGCAGCCGCTCGCCAAGCTCCGGCTTCCGCGCGCAGGCGGAGAGGTCGAGCATGCCGTGCTCCTCGCTCAGCCGCTCCAGCCTGACCTCCGGATAGTCGGGGAAGTAGCCATGGCCCAGCGCAGCACCCTGCGGCATCAGGTCGGCGGCGAAGCTCTTGGTCCCGGCATCGACGATGCCGCGATCGGCGGTGGGGCGGCTGATGACGGTGACGTGCAGGTGCAGCGCGCAATCGGCCCAGCCGGCATGGCCGGCCGCCACCATCATGCGGTCGTTGTAGATGTAGGTGCCGACGCGCAGCTCGTTGACCGGCGCCAGTTCGTGGGTGCGGAAGGCATCCGGCGTGCCGCCGCCGGACAGGATGGCCGGCTCCAGCCCCTCCGCCCGCAGGCGCGGCAGCACGGCCTCCAGGAACACGGCGCTGGCGGCGGAGACGGGATAGGTCATCAGCCCGTCGAAGCGCAGGCCGGGGGTGGCGCGGGCGGCGCGGGCCAGCTCCAGCGCGGCCTCGGCGCTGGTGACGCCGGTTCGGCGGGCGCCGCTGTCGAACTCCACCCGCACGCCGATCTCGGCGCCCGAGAGGGCCGCCGCCTCGGCCGCGCTCCGCAACGCCAGCGGGTTGTCCACCGCCACGCGCATCCGCGCACGGCCGGCCAGCGGCGCGAGGCGCGCGGCCTTGTTCTGCCCCACCAGCGGGTAGGAGATGAGGATGTCATCCAGCCCGGCGGCGGCCATCACCTCGGCCTCGCCCAGCTTCTGACAGGTGATGCCCCTGGCCCCCAGCTCCACCTGCCGCAGCGCCAGGGCCGGGATCTTGTGCGTCTTGATGTGCGGCCGCAGGGCGAGGCCGTGGCGGTCGCAGTAATCCTGCATCCGCTCCAGGTTCGCCTCGACCACGGCGAGGTCCACGACCGGCACGGGGGTTTCGAGGGTGGCAAGGTCCATCGGGGCTCCTGGCGGAAAGAGGCGGCTTCCCAGCAAACACCCGATCGGCGCCGCTGTCGCCCCCCTTCCCCCCGCTGCCGCTTGGCCGTTCCCGGGCTCAGCCGCCCTGGAAGGCGCGGGCCAGGGCTTCCCACATCGGCTTGCGGCGCCATTCCTCGTCCAGCGGCAGCCCGCGATGGGTGCGGCCGTCGCGCAGCATCACCCCCGCATCGCTCGCCAGCCAGGAATGGCGGTCCGAGAGGCCCCAGGTGAGCACGGTGCGCACGCCCCCCTCCAGCGCGGTGGCGACGAAGGCATGGGTGCGCTCGGCCACCATGGTGTCGCGCACCGCGAGGCCGGGCGGGGCCTCCTGCGTCTCGCGCATGTCGAGCTCGGTGATCAGCACGGCCAGCCCCATCTGCCGCAGCTCGGCCAGAAAGGCGGCGAAGGGCGCGGGGCGGAAGGGGCGCGCCATCTGCAGATGCGCCTGGATGCCCACCGCATCGACCGGCACGCCGCGCGACAGCAGCGAGCGGAGCAGCGAGAGCAGCCGGCGCCGCTTCTCGGCCGCGTCCGGCGTGTCCTCCTCGACGCCATACTCGTTCAGGGTCAGGCGCAGGGTGGGGTCGCGCTCCCGCGCCATGCGGAAGGCGATGTCGATGTAGCCGGGGCCGAGGGCGCGCAGCCAGGGCGTGTCGCGCAGCTCGCCCGGCCCGGCCTGCGGCACGTCGCTGCCGGGCGGGTTGGCGACCGGCTCGTTGACCACGTCCCAGTCGCGGATCTGGCCGCGGCCATGGGCGAGCACGCGGTCGAAATGCGCGGCCATCACGGCCATGGCGCGGTGCCGCCCCTCGGCCAGCGCGGCCTGCGCCCAGCCCGGTATGTCGTTGTGCCAGACCAGGGCGTGGCCGCGCACCGGCCGCGCGCGGGATTGCGCCCAGCGCAGGATGGAATCGAGCGGCGCGGTGTCGAAGCGGCCCTCCTGCGGCTGCAGGGCGGACCACTTGGCCTCCCATTCCGGCACCAGGATCGCGGCCTCCGTCTCGAAGGCGCGCTGGTAGTCCGGCTCGGTCTCGAGAAGCTGGCCCTGCACGGCGGCGCCGAAGGTGATGCCCCGGCTCCGCGCCAGGGCGCCGAGGCCGGGCAGCGCGCCGAGGTCCGGGGTGAGCTGGGCGCGGCCTGGGAATGGCGACAGGGTGCCGGCGGCCGCGGCGGCCAGCAGGGTGCGGCGGCGGAGCAGGGCGGGGCTCAAGCCGTGTCCCCGCGGCCCGCGCCGGACTTCTCCGCCCTTGCCGCCCCCGGCGGGACCGGCCCGGGACCCAGCCGCGACGGATCGAACCGGTTCCATGCCACCTGCCCGACCTGCCAGTGCCTCATGCCGCTCCCGCCCATGGCCGCCCGGGAGGATGTCCGCCCGGAAAGAAAAAACGCCGCCCGCAGCGATGTCCTGCGAACGGCGTCCGGAATCAAATCACAGCCCGGCCAGGAGCCGGGGCGAGGCGTCAGGCGGCCTCGGCGGCGGCGGCCATCTCGCGCGCGGCGAGCAGGCGGTCCATCGCCGCCTCGCGCAGCTCCGGCGCCTCGTTGCCGGCGGCGTTGTAGGCGGCCTCGGCCTCCTTCACGCGCGCCTCGGCGCTGGCGCGGGACAGCGAGGCGACGGGCGTCGCCTCATCCGCCAGCACCGTCACGCGGGTCGGCGTGATCTCGGCGAAGCCACCGA
Source organism: Teichococcus rhizosphaerae (assembly GCF_002631185.1). Classification (GTDB taxonomy): domain Bacteria; phylum Pseudomonadota; class Alphaproteobacteria; order Acetobacterales; family Acetobacteraceae; genus Pseudoroseomonas; species Pseudoroseomonas rhizosphaerae. The sequence continues at coordinate 146,124 of NZ_PDNU01000004.1, forward strand.
GCACGAACAGCCGCTCGGTGATCTGGCCGTTCTCCTGCACGCGGATGACGCCGCCCTTGAGGGCCACGATCATCGGCGCCATGCCGGGGAGCACCCCCATCTCGCCCTCCGCCGCCGGGATGATGGCCATCTCGACGGGGCGGGAGAGAAGGAGCTTCTCCGGGCTCACCAGTTCCAGGTCGAAGGTCGCCATGGATCAGCTCCCCCTGCCCGGTTCAGGCCGCGGCCTTGAGGGTCTCGGCCTTCTTCACCGCGTCCTCGATGGTGCCCACCATGTAGAAGGCGGCCTCGGGGAGGTGGTCGTACTCGCCCTTGCAGATGGCGGCGAAGGAGCGGACCGTGTCCTCGATCTTCACGAACACGCCCGGCGTGCCGGTGAACACCTCGGCGACGTGGAAGGGCTGGCTGAGGAAGCGCTGGATCTTGCGCGCGCGCGCCACGATCAGCTTGTCCTCCTCCGACAGCTCGTCCATGCCCAGGATGGCGATGATGTCCTGCAGCGACTTGTAGGTCTGCAGGATGCGCTGCACCTCGCGGGCGGTGTTGTAGTGCTCCTCGCCCAGGATGCGCGGGTCCATCGCGCGGCTGGTGGAGTCCAGCGGGTCCACGGCCGGGAAGATCGCCTGCTCCGCGATGGAGCGCGACAGAACGGTGGTCGCGTCCAGGTGGGCGAAGGAGGTGGCCGGCGCGGGGTCGGTCAGGTCGTCGGCGGGCACGTAGATGGCCTGCACGGACGTGATCGAGCCCTTCTTGGTCGAGGTGATCCGCTCCTGCAGCGCGCCCATGTCGGTGGCCAGCGTCGGCTGGTAGCCCACCGCGGAGGGGATGCGGCCGAGCAGGGCCGACACCTCGGCGCCCGCCTGGGTGAAGCGGAAGATGTTGTCGATGAAGAAGAGCACGTCCTGGCCCTGCTCATCGCGGAAGTACTCCGCCATGGACAGGCCCGAGAGCGCGACGCGGGCGCGCGCACCCGGCGGCTCGTTCATCTGGCCATAGACCAGCGCCACCTTGGAGCCCTCGGTGGAGCCGTTGTCGCCCAGCCTGATGACGCCGGCGTCGATCATCTCGTGGTAGAGGTCGTTGCCCTCGCGGGTGCGCTCGCCGACCCCGGCGAAGACCGACACGCCGCCATGGCCCTTGGCGATGTTGTTGATCAGCTCCTGGATGGTCACGGTCTTGCCGACGCCGGCGCCGCCGAAGAGGCCGATCTTGCCGCCCTTCAGGTAGGGGGCCAGCAGGTCGACGACCTTGATGCCCGTCACCAGGATCTCGGCCGCGGTCGCCTGGTCCTCGAAGGGAGGGGCGTCGCGGTGGATGGTGTAGGTCTTCTCGTGCGGCACCGGGCCGCGCTCGTCGATCGGCTCGCCGATGACGTTCAGGATGCGGCCCAGCGTGCCCTCGCCCACCGGCACGGCGATGCCCTTGCCGGTGTCCACCACCTCGGCGCCGCGGACCAGGCCGTCGGTCGTGTCCATGGCGATGGTGCGGACGGTGCGCTCGCCCAGGTGCTGCGCGACCTCCAGCACCAGGGTGCGGTCGCCGATCTTCACCTGCAGGGCGTTCTGCATGTTCGGCAGTTCGGAGGGGAACTGCACGTCCACGACAGCGCCCAGGACCTGCGTGACCTTGCCAACGTTGTTCTTCATGGCTGTCATTCCCCTCAAAGGGCTTCCGCACCCGAGATGATCTCGATGAGCTCGCGGGTGATGTTGGCCTGACGCGTACGGTTGTAGGTCAGGGTCAGCTTGTTGATCATGTCGCCGGCGTTGCGGGTCGCGTTGTCCATCGCGTTCATCTGCGACCCGAAGAAGCCGGCCGAATTCTCCAGCATGGCCCGGTAGACCTGGATGGCCAGGTTCTTGGGCAGCAGCTGGGCCAGGATGGTGGCCTCATCCGGCTCGTACTCGTACCACGCGCCGGGCTGGCCCTGCGCGTCGCCCGCGGCCGGGGCGGCCTCGGGCAGCTCGGCCGGGATCAGCTGCTGCGCCGTGGGCACCTGGCTGATCACGCTGCGGAAGCGGTTGTAGATCAGCGTGCAGACGTCGAACTCGCCGGCCTCCAGCATCGCGGTGACGCGGGTGGCGATCTCGTTCGCGTCCTCGAAGCCGACGCGCTTCTTGCCCTGGAAGCTGACCTCGCCCACGAAGCGGGAGGCGAACTCGCGCTTCAGGTAGGCGGCGCCCTTGCGGCCGACGGTCATGACCTTGACGGTCTTGCCCTCGGCTTCCAGCTCACGGATGCGGGCGCGCGCGAAGCGGCCCACATTGGTGTTGAACGGACCGGCCAGGCCGCGGTCGCCGGTGACGACGACCAGCAGGTGCACCCTGTCCGCGCCGGTGCCGACGAGCAGCTTCGGCGCGTCCGGGTTGCCCACCACCGCCTGGCCGAGGGAGGCGAGCATGCGCGCCATCCGCTCGGCATAGGGGCGGGCCGCCTCGGCCTGGCTCTGGGCGCGGCGGAGCTTCGCCGCCGCGACCATCTTCATCGCCTGGGTGATCTTCCGGGTGGACTTGACGCTGTTGATGCGCCCCCGGAGTTCCTTGAGGTTGGCCATGGAGTATGCCCTGGCCTTGCCTCAGGCCGCGAAGGACTTGGCGAAGCTGTCCATGAAGGACACGAGCTTCGCCTCGTTCTCCTTGGTGATCTCCTTCTTGTCGCGGATGCTCTCCACGATGCCCGGCTCGTTCGCCTTGATCGAGGACAGGAGCTGCGACTCGAAGGCGCCGACCTTGTTCACCGGGATCTTGTCCAGGTAGCCGCGCACGCCGGCGAAGAGCGAGATCACCTGCTCCTCCACGGGCACGGGCTTGAACTGCGGCTGCTTCAGCAGCTCGGTCAGGCGCGCGCCACGGGCCAGGAGCGCCTGGGTGGAGGCGTCGAGGTCGGAGGCGAACTGGGCGAAGGCCGCCATCTCGCGGTACTGCGCCAGCTCCAGCTTGATCTTGCCGGCGACCTGCTTCATCGCCTTGATCTGCGCCGCCGAGCCCACGCGGGACACCGAGAGGCCGACGTTCACGGCGGGGCGGATGCCCTTGAAGAACAGCTCGGTCTCCAGGAAGATCTGGCCGTCCGTGATCGAGATCACGTTGGTCGGGATGTAGGCGGAGACGTCGCCCGCCTGCGTCTCGATCACCGGCAGGGCGGTCAGCGAGCCGAGGCCGGCCTCCTCGCCCATCTTGGCGGCGCGCTCGAGCAGGCGCGAGTGCAGGTAGAACACGTCGCCCGGATAGGCCTCGCGGCCCGGCGGGCGGCGCAGCAGCAGCGACATCTGGCGGTAGGCCACGGCCTGCTTCGACAGGTCATCGTAGAAGATGACCGCGTGCATGCCGTTGTCGCGGAAGAACTCGCCCATGGCGCAGCCCGTGTAGGGCGCCAGGAACTGCATCGGCGCCGGGTCGGACGCGGTGGCGGCGACGATGATGGAGTACTCCATCGCGCCGTTCTCTTCCAGCGTGCGCACCAGCTGCGCCACGGTGGAGCGCTTCTGCCCGACCGCGACATAGATGGTGTAGAGCTTCTTCGACTCATCGCCCGAAGCGTTGATCGGCTTCTGGTTGATGATGGTGTCGATGATGACGGCGGTCTTGCCGGTCTGGCGGTCGCCGATGATCAGCTCGCGCTGGCCACGGCCGATCGGGATCAGCGCGTCGATGGCCTTCACGCCCGTCTGCATCGGCTCGTGCACCGACTTGCGCGGGATGATGCCGGGCGCCTTCACCTCGACCAGCGCGGGCTTGACGTCGACCAGCGGACCCTTGCCGTCGATCGGGTTGCCCAGGCCGTCGACCACGCGGCCGAGCAGGCCCTTGCCGGTGGGCACGGACACGATGTCGCCGGTGCGGGAGACGGTGTCGCCCTCACGGATGGCACGGTCGTCACCGAAGATCACGACACCGACATTGTCGGTCTCGAGGTTCAGCGCCATGCCCTTCAGGCCAGCGGCGGGAAACTCCACCAGCTCGCCGGCCATGACGTTCTGCAGGCCGTAGACGCGGGCAATGCCGTCGCCCACGGTCAAGACGGTGCCGACCTCGGCAACATTCGCTTCGGCGTCGAAACCGGCGATCTGCTGCTTCAGGATCTCCGAGATCTCGGCGGGACGGATCTCCATATCAGGCGGCCCCCTTCATGGCGTACTGCAGACGCTGCAGCTTGGACTTGATCGAGCTGTCGTAGAGGCGGGAACCGAGACGGACGACCAGCCCACCCAACAGGGTGGGATCGACGCGCTCGACCAGCTTCACGTTGGAATACCCGGCTTCCGTCAGCCGCGCGGCGATCTGCGCGCGCTGGGTGTCGGAAAGCGGATGGGCGGTGGCGACCTCGGCGGTCTGCTGGCCGCGCTGCTCGGCGAGCAGCGCGCCAAAGGCGGCGACCACCTGCGGCAGCGAGGCCAGACGGCGGTTGGCGACGAGCACGCCGACCAGGTTGCGGACGTCGCCGGAGATCCCGGCGCGCTCCAGCACGGCGAAAGCGCCGCGCCGCTGCGCGCCGCTGTCGAGGCGAGGATCCTCGATGAAGGCGCGGAAGGCCGCGTCCTTCGACCAGAGGTCGCTCAGGCTGTCCAGGTCGGCGGCGACGGAATCGACCACCTTCTTGTCCTTGGCCAGCTCCAGCAGCGCCAGCGCGTAGCGCTGCGCGAGGCCGGTCGGGTTGGTCGCGTTCGGCGAGACGTTGGTCGCTTCGGAGGCCACGGAGGATCCCGTTCTCTGCTATCCCGGCGTCCCGCCGCTCGGCGCCCCGGAAGGCGATCCGGCGGTTGGACATGATTTCGACGCGCGCGGACACCGTCCGCCGCGGCGGCCCGGCATTAACACAAGGTATTGCGGCGCGGCAACGGGGGGTGCTGCGGATTCGTTACCGGGCCTTCACCCGCCTGTCGCATTGCATCGCGGGGCGCGGCGAATCAGAGGAAGCTGACCGGGTCCACATCAACCTGCACGCGCACACCCGCCGGCACGCCGGCACGGGACAGCCATTCCCGCAGCAGCGGCTGCACCGCCACGTCCCGCCGCGCCTTGAGCAGCAGGCGCCGCCGGTGCCGGCCCCGCAACAGGGCCAGCGGCGCCGGCGCCGGGCCCAGCACCTCCACCCCCTCGGCCCGCGGCGCGGTCAGGCCGAGGTCGCGCGCCGCGCGGTCCGCCTCCCGCTCGTCCTCGGCCGAGACGATCAGCGCGGCGAGCCGGCCGAAGGGCGGCCAGTGGCCCGGGCGGCGGCTCTCGGCCTCCGCCTGCATGAAGCTGTCGAGGTCGCCCGAGACCAGGGCCTCCAGCACCGGGTGCCCGGGGTTCCAGGATTGCAGCAGCACCCGGCCCGGCGCCTCGGCCCGGCCGGCGCGGCCCGCCACCTGGTGCAGCAGCTGCACGGTGCGCTCGGCGGCGCGCAGGTCGCCCCCCGCCAGGCCAAGATCGGCATCCACCACCCCCACCAGCGTCAGGTGCGGGAAGTGCCAGCCCTTGGCCACGATCTGGGTGCCGATGATCAGGTCCACCTCCCGCGCGGCGATGGCGCGCGCCGCCTCGGCCGCCGCGGCGGGGCCGGGGATGGTGTCGGAGGCCATCACCAGCCGCCGCGCCTCGGGGAAGAGCAGCGCCGCCTCCTCCTGCACCCGCTCCACGCCGGGGCCGAGCGGGGTCAGGCTGCCCTCGGCGGCGCATTCGGGGCAGCTCTCGGGGATCGGCTCGGCATGGCCGCAGTGGTGGCATTGCAGGGTGCGGCGCACCCGGTGCTCCACCAGCCAGGCGGTGCAGTTGGGGCAGCGCATGCGGTGGCCGCAGGAGCGGCAGAGCGTGAGCGGCGCGTAGCCCCGGCGGTTCAGGAACAGCATGGCCTGCTGCCCCGCCGCCAGCGTCTCCCGCACCGCCTCCACCAGCGGCGGGCTGAGGAAGCGGCCGCGCTCGGGCGGCGTGCGCCGCTGGTCGATCACCGCCACATCGGGCAGGCCGGCGCTGCCATGCCGGGTGGGCAGGTGCAGCGCGGCGTAGCGGCCCGTCTCGGCGTTGGTCAGCGTCTCCAGGCTGGGGGTGGCGGAGACCAGCACGCAGGCGGCGCCGGCCAGGCGCGCGCGCACCACCGCCATGTCCCGCGCGTTGTAGATGACGCCCTCCTCCTGCTTGAAGGCCGTCTCGTGCTCCTCGTCCACGATGATCAGGCCGAGATCGGGGAAGGGCAGGAACAGCGCCGAGCGGGCGCCCACCAGCACCGGCGCCCGCCCCTCGGCCACGGCGCGCCAGGTGTCGCGCCGCAGCCGGCTGCCGAGCTCGGAGTGCCACAGCGCGGGCGGGGTGCCGAAGCGGCGCTCGAACCGCTCCAGCCACTGGGTGGAGAGCGCGATCTCGGGCAGCAGCACCAGCGCCTGCCGGCCCTGCTCCAGGCACTCGGCCACCGCGTCCAGATACACCTCCGTCTTGCCCGAGCCGGTGACGCCGGTCAGCAGCGTGACGCCGAAGGCCCGCGCCGCCGCCGCTTCCCGCAGCGCCGCCGCCGCCGCCCGCTGCTCCGGGCCAAGGGCGGGGCCGGGGTGGGCAGGATCGGGGCGGGGGAAGTCGGCGCCGGCCGGCAGCAGGGCGGATTCGAGCAGCCCCGCATCGGCCATGCCGCGCACCACCCCGGCGGAGACGCCCGCCTCGGCGGCCAGCGCGGCGCCGCCATACACCTCGCCCGGCTCCATCGCGTCCAGCACGCGCCGGCGCGCCTCGGTCAGCCGCCCCTCCCCCCGCGCGGCGCGCTGCCCGGCGGCGGAAAGCCGCCAGCCCGCCTTCTGCGCCGGCGGCTCCAGCGCCGAGGGGCTGCTCATGGCCATGCGCAGCACCGCGCCGGGCGGGCTCAGCGTGTAGGCGGCCACCCATTCCACGAAGCGGCGCAGGCTGGCCGTCATGGGCGGCACGGGCAGCACCTCGGCGATGTCGCGCAGGCGGCGCTCGGGCAGGTCGGGGTCGGCCTCGCCATCCCACACCACGCCATAGAGCTGCCGGCCCGAGAGCGGCACCACCACGAAGCTGCCCACCGGCGGCACGTCCCAGCCGGCCGGCACCCGGTAGTCATAGGCCCCGGCCAGCGGCAAGGGCAGCAGCACACGCAGACGAGCCATCGGGCCCCTTCTCCAGACCTTCCCGCGGCGCCGCCCGCCGGCACCTCACTTCCGCCCGGGCGGCCTTTCGTTCGGCACCCGCCATCCGCTAGATAGGGCGACACGCCCCCCGGGCGCACCCCCTTCTCCTTGCAACCGGCGCCCGTCGCCGCCGCGCCACAGGAAACCGCCTCATGAAGTTCTTCGTCGACACCGCCGAGGTGTCCGAGATCCGCGCGCTCGCCGAGCTTGGCATGGTGGACGGCGTCACCACCAACCCGTCGCTGATCGCCAAGTCCGGCCGCAACATGGCCGAGGTGATCGCCGAGATCTGCGCCATCACCCCCGGCCATGTTTCCGCCGAGGTGACGGCCACCGACCACGAGACCATGCTGGCCGAGGGCCGCTTCCTGCGCGGCATCGCGCCGAACGTGGCGGTGAAGGTGCCGCTGACCGAGGCGGGGCTGCGCACCTGCCGGGCGCTCACGGACGAGGGCACGCCGGTCAACGTCACGCTGTGCTTCTCCCCCACCCAGGCGCTGCTGGCGGCCAAGGCGGGCGCCACCTACATCTCGCCCTTCGTCGGCCGGCTGGACGACCTGGCGCAGGACGGCATGCAGCTCATCGCCGACATCGTGCAGATCTACC
>NZ_PDNU01000040.1 GCF_002631185.1 Teichococcus rhizosphaerae
GATGAAGGCGGAGTGGTTGTAGTTGTCCACCTCGACCTTGGCGCGGCTCACGGCGCCGGTCGCCGAGCGGGACACGGCGGTCATCTCGGGCTGCAGCGTGCCGAGGAAGCGGTACTCGGCGGTGAGCGCCAGGCCGGGGACGGCGGCGATCGGGAAGGCGGCGCCGACGATGCCCTGGAAGGCGAACTTGCCCTCGTCGTCATCGATCGTCACGCTGTTCAGCCCGGCGTTGCCGGCGTTGCCGCGGCTACGGACGGTGTCGTAGTCGTGCCACACGTAACCGGCGCCGGCGCCGATGTAGGGAACGACCGGCAGGCCGATGTTGAAGTCGTAGAACGCGTTGGCCATCGCGCCGTAGCTGCGGACGGTGCCGCCGATGCCGGGCAGCGGGCCGCCAACGGTCGACAGGGTGTCGACGTCGTTCTCGCGGTAGTTGCCCTCGAGCTCGACGCGCACGCCGTTGCCGAAGCCGTAGCCCAGGCTGATCACGCCGCCGAAGCCGTTGTCGAACTCGCCGTCCAGCTTGCGGGAGGGGCCACGGGCGGTGCCCAGGGCGCCAGCGCCGGAAACGGAGATGTCCGAGTCCTGCAGGTAGTTGTAGCCAGCGCCGGCACCGACATACACGCCCGTGACAGGCTGCGCCTGAGCCGCGAGCGGCAGCGCCAGAACGGTCGCGGCCAGAAGCGCCTTTTTGAGGCTCATTAGAATTCTCCTCGATCCACCAGAGGCATGCTCGCTGCGCTCATCCGCGAAGGTCATCCCTCGAGTCCGGCGCCGCGTGAGGCATCAATTAGCATTCCCATCGCCGCTGTGCAGCACGGGCTCCGGAGTTTCCGTCACGCTGTGGCAGCAGAGACACAGAGAGGGTGGGCATTTTGGTCACAGGCCCGAGAGCAGAGCCTCGTCCGTTGCCGCCGCCAGCGTCCCGGCCGGGAAAAGCCGGTTGGCATGGCCCATCTTGCGCCCTTCCCGGGCGGATGCCTTGCCGTAGAGATGCACGGAAACGTCCGGGCAGCCGAGCAGCGGGGCCAGCCTGGCCATGCCTTCCGGCCCCACGAGGTTGCGCATCACCGCGTCCGAATGGCGGCGCGGGCTGCCCAGCGGCAGGCCGGCCACGGCCCGCATGTGCTGGTGGAACTGGCTGGACTGGCAGGCGTCCATCGTCCAGTGGCCGGAATTGTGCGGGCGCGGGGCGATCTCGTTGCCCAGCAGGCGGCCATCCGGCAGCAGGAAGAACTCCACCGCCAGAACGCCCACCAGCTCCAGCGCCTCCGCAACGCGCGCCGCGTGCCGACGCGCCGACTCGGCCACAACTTGCGGAATACGGGCGGGGGCGAAGGACAGGTCGAGGATGTGGTGGCGGTGATGATTCTCAACCGCGTCATAGACGGCTGTCGCGCCATCGGCGCCGCGCGCGGCCACCGCCGAGATCTCCTGGGTGAAGGGGACGAAGGCTTCCAGGATCAGCGGCTTCGGCTCCAGCCGGGTGAAGGCGGCGGCCGCCTCCTCCGGCGCGCGGATCACCGCCTGGCCACGCCCGTCATAGCCGAGCCGCGTCGTCTTCAGCACCGCCGGCAGGCCGATGGCGCCGATCGCCGTCTCCAGATCCTCCAGGCTGTGGACAGCGCGCCAGGGCGCCACGGGCACGCCGGCGGCTTCCAGGAAGGCCTTCTCCTGCAACCGGTCCTGGCACACGGCCAGCGCCTTGCGCCCCGGGCGGCAGGGCACCAGCGGCTCCAGGATCTCCAGCGTGCGCGCCGGCACGTTCTCGAACTCGAAGGTCACCACATCGACGGCGGCGGCGAAGGCGGCCAGCGCCTCGGCATCCTCGTAGCCGGCCACGGTGTGGGCGGCGGCCACCTGCATGCCGGGGCTGCCGGCATCGGGGGCGTAGACGTGGCAGCGATAGCCCAGCTCGGCCGCGGCCAGCGCCGACATGCGGCCGAGCTGCCCGCCGCCCAGGATGCCGATGGTGGCGTTGGGCGGCAGGGGAAAGCGCGTTTCGCGGCTCACGCCGGCTCCTCCGCCACGCTGGCCGTCTGCTCGGCGCGGAACGTGTCCAGCCGCGTGGCCAGGGCCTCGTCCGTGGTGGCCAGCATGGCGGCGGCCAGCAGCGCCGCGTTCACCGCGCCCGCCCGGCCGATGGCCAGGGTGCCGACCGGCACGCCCGCCGGCATCTGGACGATGGAGAGCAGGCTGTCCATGCCCTTCAGCGCGTGGCTTTCCACCGGCACGCCCAGCACCGGCAGCCGCGTCATCGCCGCCGCCATGCCGGGCAGGTGCGCGGCCCCCCCCGCCCCCGCGATGATCGCGCGCAGGCCGCGCGGGGCGGCGCCGGTCGCGTAGTCATAGAGGCGCTGCGGCGTGCGGTGGGCGGAGACCACCCGCGTCTCGTGCGCGATGCCGAGCCGTTCCAGCGTTTCCGCCGCGTGGCGCATCGTCTCCCAGTCCGAACGGCTGCCCATGATGATGCCGACCAGCGGCGCGGGAGGGGATTGGGTCACGGAAGGGGATCCTGCGGCAGTAGAGACCAGGCGCCGGGCTGTGCCGCGACAGGGGCGGAATGTCCACCGCAAAACGCGCCGCCGCGCCCCGAAGCGCCGCGGGCCGGAAACCTCCGGGGCGCGGGAGGTTCCCGGCGCGCCGCCGCCCGCTCAGGCGGCGGGATGGGGATCGCCCAGGCCGGCGCCGTTCAGGCCGGCACCGCCCGAACCGGAATTGCCAGGGCCGGGATTGCCAGGGCTGGGATTGCCAGGGCTGGGATTGCCAGGGCCGGGATTGCCAGGGCCGGGAGGCTTGCGGCGCGGGCGGTTGAGGCGGGCGACATCCTCCAGCCGGCGGTCGAGGAAGGCCAGGGTGGCCTCCATCTCGGGGTCCGGGTCCTGCATCCAGAAAGCCAGGGTGGCGGCGAACACGCCCGCCAGGGTGGCGCGGCGGGTGTAGAAGGAGATGTCGGCCGAGCTGTCGCCCGCGGCGAGCCACATGGCGTCCACTGTGCGGGCGGTGGCGCGGGCGGCGGCGGGCGCGTTCCAGGGCAGCGCCAGCAGCGCCAGGGCGCGGCGCACCGCCTCCTTGTGCGGCGCCTGCTGCTCCAGCCGCAGCGCGATCAGCGCGCGGATGCGCTGCGGGACGCGGAGCGCGCCGATGTTCCGTGCCGCGGCCCGGGCGGCCATTTCGCGGTCCGCGAGGTCGGCCCAGGCCTCCACCATGCCGACGGCGCCGCGCGGAAACAGCCAGGCGGCGGCATCCGGGTTGCCGCCGGTGGCGGCGAGGCCGGCGCGCAGGGCGGGCACCCCCCAGCCCAGCCGCGGCACATGCGGCAGCATCGCCGCCAGGGCGGCGTCGCGCTCGGCACTGCGCTCCAGGCTCATCGCGCGGCGGCCTCCTCGGCCTGGGCCGCCGCCGCCGCGGCGGCATGCTGCGCCACGGCGGCGCGGCTCAGCTCGTCGGTGAAGCCGAACAGGCCGAGGTCGCTCATGCGCATCGGGTAGAGCACGCCGTTCAGGTGGTCGTATTCATGCTGCATGACGCGGGCGAGCATGCCCTCCGCCTCGCCCTCCACCGAGTCGCCCTCGATGTCGAGCCCGCGGAAGGCGACGCGCGCGGCACGCTCCACATTGCCGCGCAGGCCCGGAATGGACAGGCAGCCCTCCCAGGCCCGCTGGTCCGGCGGGGTCAGCAGCTCGATCTCGGGGTTGATCAGCGCGGCCACGCTGTCGCCGTTACGCCAGACGAAAATGCGGGAGGAAACATGCACCTGCGGCGCGGCGAGGCCGAGGCCGCCGGCATCCAGCATGGTTTCGGCCATGTCCTGCACCAGGCGGCGTATCTCCGGATCGGTCGGATCGGCCACCGGCTCGGCGGCGCGCAGCAGCACGGGGTGGCCCATGCGGGCGATTTTCAGGATGGCCATGCGCGGTCTCCGTTGCGTGTCTCCTAGAATTGGGAGGCAGGGCTGCGGCGGGAAGGGCTTTCAATCCGCGCACGGCCCGTGCTAAACGCCGCGAACCTTGCAGGAAGGCACGGGCGCGGTTTGCCCGGCGCTTCGTGCTTTCGTTTTCACACGACCTGGTTCGTCCGGAGTGCCGGCCAGGCCTGTTCATAGAGGATACCGCACAGCGTGCAGGTCGTCGTTCGGGACAACAATATCGATCAGGCCCTCAAGGCCCTCAAGAAGAAGCTGCAGCGCGAAGGCGTCTTCCGCGAGATGAAGCTGCGCCGCCACTACGAGAAGCCCTCCGAGCGCCGTGCTCGCGAGGCCGCTGAGGCCGTTCGCCGCGCCCGCAAGGTGGAGCGCAAGCGCCTGGAGCGCGAGGGCTTCTGAGCCCCCTGCCCTGACGGCACGCCTCCCCCGCCGGAGGCTGCCAAGGGGCCCTGTTCCGAAGCGGCCGGCCCGGATGGGCCCACCGTTTCGCCACGAGACATGAGCCCGCCCGGCCCCAGGCCGGGCGGGTTTCGTTTTTGTGCCGAATCGCGGCCGCCATCCGTAACGGATGCTTTGCGCCAGCGCACATCCGCTTTACCGTTCCGGCCCATGCAGCCATCGCGTTCGCTTCTTCCCCTGCTGGCGGGCGCGTTCAGCGCCGGGCTGGCGGCCCTTGCCATGACGCTTCCGGCCACGGCCCAGGTGCCGGCCGGCCCTCCCGCCATTCCGGTGGTGGTCAGCCCCGCCGAGCGCGGGCCCGTGCCGCTGGAGATCGCCGCCAACGGAAATGTGGCGGCGGAGGCCACGGTCTCGGTCCGCAGCCGGGTGGATGGGCAGATCCAGAAGGTGCATGTGCGGGAGGGGCAGCGGGTGGAGCGCGGCCAGGTGCTGTTCACCCTCGACTCCCGCATGGCCCAGGCGCAGCTCGCCCAGCAGGAGGCGCAGCTCGCGCGCGACAAGGCGCTGGCCGTGCGCGCCCGCGCCGATGCCACGCGCTACGCCGCCCTGCGCGGCGAGGGCTTCGCCGCCGCCCAGCGCCTGGAGCAGGCCCAGGCCGATGCCGCCGCCGCCGAGGCGACGGTGCGGGCCATGGAGGCGCTGATCTCCCAGACCCGCCTCACCCTGGACTACGCCACCATCCGCGCCGAGCTGGATGGCCGCCTCGGCGCCCTGCCCATCACGGAGGGCAACCTGGTGCGCGCCGGGGACAGCACGCCGCTTGCCACCATCACCCAGACCGATCCCATCCAGGTGCAGTTCGCGGTGCCGGAGCGCTGGCTGCCCGAGGTCAAGGCGGCGATGGCCCAGGGCGCGCCGCCCGTCACCGCCCATCCGCCCGGGGACCGCCACCCGCCGGTGCGCGGCGCGCTGGTGTTCGTGGACAGCCAGGTGGACACCACCTCGGGCACGGTGCAGCTCAAGGCGCGCTTCGCCAATCCCGAGAACGTCCTGTGGCCCGGGCAGTACGTCAATGTCGTGCTGGTGCCCCGCGTCGAGCCCGACGCGCTGAGCGTGCCCGTCCAGGCGGTGCAGACCGGCAGCGAGGGCAGCCGCTACGTCTATGTGGTGGACGCCGAGAACCGCGCCCGCCGGCACGGCGTTACCATGCGGCGGGTGGTCGGCGGCCGCGCCGTGCTGGAGGCCGAGATCGCCGCCGGGGACAAAGTGGTGATCGAGGGCACCCAGCTCCTGTCGGACGGTGCCCGGGTGGCCGAGCGCCCCGGCCGCGCCGCCGCCCCGCCCCGCCCTCCGCAAAGCTGAAGGCAACGCCACGATGCACCTTTCCGAGCTTTGCATCCGCCGCCCCGTGATGACCGGGCTGCTGGCCGTGGCGGCGGTGATCGCCGGCATCGTGGCCTATCTGCAGCTTCCCGTTGCCGCCGTGCCGCGGGTGGACTTCCCCGTCATCTCGGTCAGCGCCACCCTGCCCGGCGCCAGCCCGGAAACCATGGCCAACTCGGTGGCGCTGCCGCTGGAGCGGGAATTCTCCACCATCGCCGGCATCGACCAGATGTCGTCCACCAGCGGCCAGGGCACCACCCAGATCACCCTGCAATTCGTGCTCGGCCGCAGCATCGACGCCGCCGCGCTCGACGTGCAGTCGGCGCTCTCCCGCGCCCAGCGGCGCCTGCCGGCCGAGATGACGACGCCGCCCTCCTTCCGCAAGTCCAACCCGGCCGACGCGCCGGTGGTGCTGCTGAACCTGCGCGGCGGCGACGTGCCGCTCTACCGGCTGAACGAGGTGGCGGCGGTGCTGATCGCCCCCGCCCTCTCGCGCATCCCGGGCGTGGCGCAGGTCATCACCTATGGCGAGCAGAAATACGCCGTGCGGGTGCAGCTTGACCCGGACCGGGTGGCGTCGCTGGGGCTTGGCTTCGACGAGGCGCAGCGGGCCATCGCGGCGGCCAACAGCAACACCCCCGTGGGCACGCTGAACGGCCCGCGCCAGCAGCTCACGCTGCGCGCCAACGACCAGCTCCAGGACGCCCAGGAATTCGGCCGCCTGATCATCGGCGGCCGGCCCAACGCGCCGATCCGCGTGCAGGACGTGGCCACCGTCGAGGACGGGGTGGAGAACAACCGCATCGCCGCCTGGATGAACGGCACGCGCGGCCTGACGCTGGCCGTGCAGCGCCAGCCGGACGCCAACACGGTGGAGGTGGTGGACGGGGTGAAGGCCGCCCTGCCCGCGCTCCAGGCCGCGCTGCCGCCGGGCGCCGAGATCATGGTGATGCTGGACCGCTCCGTCTCGATCCGCGACGCGGTGCACGACGTGCAGCACCACCTGATGATCGCGGTGGGGCTGGTGGTGCTGGTGATCTTCCTGTTCCTGCGGAAGTTCACCGCCACGCTGATCCCGGGCATCGCCGTGCCCATCTCGCTCGCCGGCACCTTCGGGCTGATGTACGCGCTGGGCTACGGCATCGACAACATCACCCTCCTCGGCCTGACGCTCGCCGTGGGGCTGGTGGTGGACGACGCCATCGTCATGCTGGAGGCCATCGTCCGGCACATGGAGGAGGGCATGAAGCCCCTTCCCGCCGCCATCCGCGGCGCGAAGGAGATCGGCTTCACCATCATCTCCATCACCCTGTCGCTGATCGCGGTGTTCCTGCCCATCCTGCTGATGGGCGGCGTGGTGGGGCGGGTGTTCAATGCCTTCGCCGCCACGGTGTCGCTCGCCGTCATCGTCTCCTGCGTGGTTTCCCTGACGCTCACGCCGCTGATGGCCAGCCGCCTGCCCGCCCATGGCAGGCCCAGCCGCTTCGATGCCGCGCTGGAGCGCGGCTTCCAGGCGGTGGAGCGCGGCTATGGCTGGATGCTGGACAAGTCGCTGCGCTTCCGCCCGGTGGTGTGGCTCACCTTCCTGGCCTCCATTGGCCTGTCCGTCTGGCTGGCCGTGACCATCCCGAAGGGCTTCTTCCCCGTCGAGGACACCGGCCTGCTCAGCGTCAGCACCGAGGGCCCGCAGGACGCCTCCTTCGACGACATGGCGACGCGGCAGGCCCGCGTGGCCGAGATCATCCGCGCCCACCCCTCGGTGGAGCTGGTGAACTCCATCGTCGGCATCGGCGGCAACAGCCAGGCGCTGAACCAGGGCCGCATGTTCGTGCAGCTCAAGCCGCGCGCCGAGCGGGCGCCGGTCGGCGAGCTCATCCAGGAGCTGCGCCGGCAGACCGGCGGCCTCCCCGGCATGCGGGTCTATTTCAACCCGATCCAGAACCTGAACTTCGGCGCCCGCTCCTCCCGTACCCTCTACCAGTACACGCTGCAGGGGCTGCGCTCGGAGGAGCTGTATGACTGGTCCGAGCGCATGGCGGCCGCGCTGCGCCGCCTGCCCGAGCTGCAGGATGTCAGCACCGACATGCAGATGGCCGCGCCCATCCTGTCGGTGAACGTGGACCGCGACCGCGCGGCGGCGCTCGGCGTCACCGTGGACCAGGTGCGGCAGGCGCTCTACTCCGCCTATGGCGCGCGGCAGATCAGCACCATCTTCGGCGCGTCCGACAGCTACTCGGTCATCCTGGAGGCACTGCCGCGCGACCAGCGGGACGAGAGCGGCCTGTCCAAGATCTATCTCCGCAGCAGCAACGGGCGGCTGGTGCCGCTGGCCGGCATCGCCCGCATCGAGCGGCGCGTGGGCCCGCTCACCGTGGCGCATCAGGGCCAGCTTCCCGCCGTCACCATCGGCTTCAACACGCCGCCCGGCGTGGCGCTGGGGCAGGCCACCCAGGCCATCGCGCAGGTGGAGCGGGAGATGGGCCTGCCGCCCACCATCGTCACCGGCTATGCCGGCACGGCGCAGATCTTCCAGCAGGCGCTGGCCGGCCAGGGCATGCTGCTACTGGCCGCCGTGCTGATCATGTATGTGGTGCTCGGCGTGCTCTATGAGAGCCTCGTCCACCCGCTCACCATCCTGTCCGGCCTGCCGCCGGCGGCGCTCGGCGCGCTGGCCACGCTGTGGCTGTTCGGGCTGGACCTTTCGGTGATCGCGGTGATCGGCGTGCTGCTGCTGATCGGGCTGGTGAAGAAGAACGCCATCATGGTGGTGGACGTGGCGCTGGCCCGGCAACGCGCCGGCGAGGACCCGCTGACCGCGGTGCGCGAGGCCAGCATCATCCGCTTCCGCCCGATCATGATGACGACGCTGGCCGCCGCCGCCGGCGCCGTGCCCATCGCCGCCGGCTGGGGCGCCGCCGCCGAGCTGCGCCAGCCGCTGGGCCTGGCCGTGGTGGGCGGCCTCGCCGTGTCCCAGGCGCTGACGCTGTTCGTGACGCCGGTGCTGTATCTCGCCTTCGAGGGGCTGGCGCGGCGCTTCAGCCGGGGCGAGGCGGCGTTGCCGCAGGCGGCGGAGTAGGAAAAGAAGGGGGCGGCACGGCCACCCCCTCCTTCCCCCCGCCGTTCGCCGCCTCAGCCGAAGAGGAAGTCGCCCTCGTTGAGCTGGGCCGCGTTGACCCACCGGATCGTCAGCACGTCGCCCTCGCCGAGGTCGATGACGGTGTCGCCGCCCCATTGCGGGGACTGCACGCGGCCCGACGCCTTCAGCGCCGCCGCCCCGACACGATCCCCTCCCCCGCATCCTTGGGCAGGCTGATCGAGAGCGGCGCGGCCAGCAGGGTGAACAGCGCGCCGACCAGGAAGGCCGCCGTGAAGTCCGGCATGGCCGCGGCCTCGCGCCCGGCCAGGGCCATGCTGGCCTGGAGCGAGGCGGAGGCCACCACCACGCCCAGCGCCAGCGGCAATTGCTGCGCCGTGCTGTAGAGGCTGGTGGCGGCGGACAGCTTCTCCTGTGGCACGTCGGCATAGGCCAGGGTGTTCAGCGTGGTGAAATGCAGGCTGCGGAACAGCCCGCCCAGCAGCAGCACCACGAACACCGCCGCCATCGGCCAGCCGGGGCGGAAGGCGGCGCAGGCCGCCACCGTCAGCGCGGCGCAGACGGCGTTCCAGATCATCACGTTGCGGAAGCCGAAGCGGCGCAGCGCGAACTGCGCCATGGGCTTCATGGCGAAGGCGCCCAGCGCCGTGGCGAAGCTGACCATGCCGCTTTCCGCCGCGCTGGCGCCGAAGCCGAGCTGCAGCGTCAGCGGCACCAGGAACGGCACCGCGCCGGCACCGATGCGGAACACCAGCCCCGCCGTGTGCGGCGCGCGGAAGCTCGGGATGCTGAGCAGGCTGAAATCCAGCGCCGGGTTCGGCGTGCGCCGGCAGTGCCACACCGCCACCGCCGCCAGGGCGAGGCCGGCGGCCAGCAGCGCCTCCGGCACGCCACGCGGCAGCAGGCAGCGCCCCAGCGTCTCGAAGGCCGCCATCAGCACCGCCAGGGCGAGGCCCACCAGGGTCAGGCCGCGCAGGTCGGGCGGCGGCGGCAGGCTGGGCGGCAGGGCGGGGATCAGGCGCCAGACCAGCAGCAGGCCCAGCACGCCCACGGGGATGTTGATCCAGAACACCGCGCGCCAGGAGATCAGGTCGGTCAGCAGCCCGCCCACGGGCGGGCCCAGCAGCGGCCCGAGCAGCCCGGGCATGGTCAGCCAGGTGGTGACGGAGAGCAGCTCCTCCTTGCGCACCCGGCGCAGCAGCAGCAGCCGCCCCACCGGCACCATCATGGCGCCGCCCAGCCCCTGCAACGCGCGCGCCGCCACCATCTCGGCCAGGTTGCCGGCCAGGCCGCAGAAGGCCGAGGCCACGGTGAAGGTGGCGATGGCCGCCATGAACACCTGCTTGGCGCCGAAGCGGTCCGCCACCCAGCCGCTCAGCGGGATGAACACGGTGAGCGCCACCAGATAGGTGGTGATGGCGACGCCCATGGTGACGGGCGGCTCGCCCAGGGAGCGCGCCATGGCCGGCAGGGCGGTGGCCACCACCGTGCTGTCCAGGTTCTGCATGAACAGGGCGCTGGCCACGATGGCGGCCATCACGCGCGGGTCGGGGAGCTTCGATTCGTCGGGCACGGCGCAAGGCTAGGGCCGGGGCGGACGGAGGGCCATGGGGAGCCCCGCATCCTCAGGCCGGAACCGCCTCCCGCGAAAGGATGCGCGCCAGCGGCAGCCAGGCGGAAAGCACCAGCCCCTCCCCGCCCCACTCGAACTGGTGGCGGCCGCCCAGCTGGTTGCCCAGCGTCGCCTCGATCATCCGCAGGCCGAAGCCGCGCCTGGGCGTGGCCATGCCCGCCCCCTCATCCGCCGGGGGCGGCAGGCCGCGCAGCTCCTGCCAGCGCAGCCGCAGCAGGCCCTGCGCGGCGTCGATCCGCCATTCCACCGTGATCCGCCCGCCGGGCCGCGACAGGGCGCCGTGCTGCAGGGCGTTGCCGGTCAGCTCGTGGATCATCAGGGAAACGGGCTGGGCCGCCTCGGCCGCCAGCACCAGCCGCGGCCCGAGCAGGTCCAGCCGCTCCGCCACGCCGGGAATGCCGCGTGCCGCAGCGCCGATCTCCTCCCGCAGCAGCTCGCCCAGCTCCATGCCCTTCCAGGCGGAGGCGGCCAGCCGGCTCTGCGCGCGGGACAGTGCCGCCACCCGCCCCTCCAGCGCCTGCACGAAGCTTGGCAGCGTCTCGGCGCGGGAAAGGCGCAGCGTGGCCTGCACCACCGCCAGCGCGTTGCGGGCGCGGTGGTCCACCTCCTGCGCCAGCAGCCGCTGGCGCTCGGCCGCGGCCCGCATCTCGGTCACGTCGTCGAAGGCACAGACGGCCAGGGCCGCGGCGCCATCGCCCACGCGCACCGGCCCGGCGCTGATCGCCAGCCAGATCACCGCGCCATCGGCCCGGCGGAAGGGCATCGTGGCGTGCTGCACCCGCGTGTCGTCCCGCACCGCGCGGGCCAGCGGGTGGTCCTCCGCCCGCAGCGGCGTGCCGTCCGGATACTGGCCGCCATGGTGGACGTAATCGGCCACGCCCGTGGCGGGGCGCATCGGCCGGCCCATGATCTCCGCCGCGCGCGCGTTCTGGAAGACCAGCCGCCCCGATGGCCGCTCGGCCAGGAAGACGCCCACCGGCATCTGCTCCAGCACCGCCCGCAGCCGCGCCTCGCTTTCCCGCAGGTCGCGCTCGCGCTCGCGCAGGGAGCGGTGCAGCGTGGCCAGGGCACGGCGCAGCGCCGCCAGCTCTGGCAGCGGGCCGGCGGGGGGCAGCACGGCCTCGGCCTGCTCGTGCAGCCCGGGCGCCGCGCGGGAAAGCCGCTCCAGCGGCCGGGCGATGCGGCCCGCCACCGCCCGGCCCAGCAGCGCCGCCAGCAGCGCCGCCGCCAGGCCGATGCCCAGCAAGCGCCAGCGCAGCGCCTCGGCGGGGGCGAAGGCCGTTCCGGCATCGAGCACCACCAGCACGGACCAGCCGAGGCCGGGCACGTCGCGGTGCCCGTTGAGCGGCGCGAAGCCCACCAGGCGCTCGCCATCGGGCAGGGAAACGAGACGGCTGCCGGGGCCGCCGCGCAAGGCCTGCCGGATCTCCCCCCGCAGCGCCTCCTCCCGCAGCACCGCCGGGTGCTGGCCGAGCTGGGCGCGGGGCCCGGCCACCATCCGCCCGTCCCGGTCCAGCAGCAGCGCCTGGCTGCCCGGATGGCGCCGCGTCAGGGGCCGCATCACGCTGCGCTCGATGCCCTCCACCCATTCGGCGGAAAGATGCGCGGCCAGCACGCCGAGGAACTGCCCCTCCCGCCCCAGGATCGGGGCGGCGAGGTCCAGCACGCGCGGCGGCTCCCCGGGCGGGCTGCCCATGAGGGGGGCCATCAGCAGCGCGTCATGCACCTCGCCCAGGAACGGCCCCCAGCGGCCCTCCTGGAAGTAGGTCCGCTGCGAGACGTCGATGCCTTCCAGCAGCCCGCTATCGGTCGCCAGCACGCGGCCATCGGGGCCGATCTGCAGCAGGATGGCGTAGTCGGGATAGGTTTCCTGCACGCGCCGCAGCACCGCCCGGCGGTCCTGGAGGCCGATGCCGGGCTGGCGCAGCGTGTCGGAGGAGGCGGCGATGGCGATGTCGCGCATGCGCTCGAACAGGCCGCGGTCCAGCAGGTCGGCGACCCGCTCGGCGGCGGCGGCAAGCTCGGCGCCCGCGTCGTCGCGGAGCTGGGAATAGACGCCCTGCGAGGCGACAAGGCTCGCGGTTCCGGCGGCGAACAGGCCGATCAGGCCGAAGAACAGCGCCAGGAGGCTGCGCAGGCCGATCTGCCGCCCCCCTGGCGGCGGGGGAGCGGTGGATGCCCCTTGCGCGCCACGCCGCCCCTTTCCCTGCCTCATCCCGCCTCGTTTCCAGCCCGCTCGCCGCCCAGCCGGGCGGGCGGCCGGAACCGGGCCGCGCGCCGTCAGAACTGAAAGTAGACGAACTCCTTCACGTCCGCCATCAGCGCCAGGGCGATGAGGAAGGCCGCGGCGGTGGCGCAGGCGGAGGCGAGGCGCGGGCGGAACCGCAGCCGCGGCCAGCGGCGCGGCTCGTCGATCTCGGCCGCGCGCCCGTCGACGATCTGCTGCGAATTGGGCGCGAAGGCGATGATCGGCAGCGCCAGGCCCAGCATGCCGAGGCTGATCGCCCCGTTCAGCATCGCCATGCCGCCGATCGTCTCGGCCAGCGCGCGCGGCCCTTGCAGGGCGGTGGCCAGCAGCAGCGCCGTTTCCGGCCGCGCCAGCCCGTTCAGCCCGGCCATGCCGCCCAGCACCGCCAGCGCCGAGGCCAGGCTGGGGGCGGCGAAGAACACCCAGGCCACCACGACGGCCAGAAGGGTCAGCGCCCGAGCCGGCCCCGCGCCCAGGCGGATGTCCCGCCCCTGCGCGGCGGCGCGCGCCACGGCGCCGTTCCAGGCATGGTTGACGAGCAGGTAGAAGCCGTGCAGCCCGCCCCAGATCACGAAGGTCCAGCCGGCGCCGTGCCACAGCCCGCCGAGCAGCATGGTGGCCATCAGGTTCATGTGCCGCCGCGCCGCGCCGCGCCGGTTGCCGCCCAGCGGGATGTAGACGTAGTCGCGCAGGAAGCGCGACAGGGTCATGTGCCAGCGGCGCCAGAAGTCGATGATCGAGCGGGCCTTGTAGGGCGCGTTGAAGTTGTAGGGGAAGCGGATGCCGAACATCCGCGCCAGTCCGATGGCCATGTCGGAATAGGCGGAGAAATCGTAGTAGAGGCCGACCGAGAAGGCGGCGGCGGCGGTCCAGGCTTCCAGCAGGCCCGGCGCGGCCGTGGCGGCCCCGGCGAAGACCGGCGTGGCGAGCGCCCCCACCGGATCGGCGATCAGCAGCTTCTTCATCAGCCCGATGGCGAAGAAGGCCACGCCCGCCGCCACCTCCGGCGGGCGGAAGCGGAAGTTCCCGCGCTGCCGGAATTGCGGGATCAGCTCGTGGTGATGGACGATCGGGCCCGCGATCAGGTGCGGGAAGAAGGACACGAACAGCACGTAGTCGAGGAAGCTGTAGCGCTCCGCCCGGCCGCGCCCGCAATCGACCAGATAGGCGATCTGGAGGAAGGTGTAGAAGGAGATGGCCAGCGGCAGCACCACGCCGCTGACGGCGAACTCGATGCCGGTGAGGGCCGTGACGTTGTCGGCCACGAAGGCGGCGTATTTGTACCAGCCGAGCAGCGCCACGTTGGCGGCGACGCCCCCCGCCACCAGCGCCCGGGCGCGCCCCGGCGCGGCCTCGCGCGCCGAGAGGATGGCGTTGCCCGCGGCGTAGTTGGCGAGCATCGAGAGCAGCAGCAGGCCGAGATAGAGCCAGCTCCACCAGCCATAGAAGATCAGCGAGGCGGCGACGAGCCAGACCCTGGCTGCCCGGGTGGATTGCAGCCGGCCGAGCAGGAAGAAGCCCAGCATGGTGATGGGCAGGAAGGCCAGCACGAAGACATGCGAGTTGAACAGCATGGTTCCGCTCAGCCTCCCGCCTGCGGCCCGGGCGGAGGGGGCGCGTCCATGGCGCGCAGGATCAGGTCGGTGAAGGCGGTGTGGTGGGGGTAGCGCAGGTGCACGGGGTCGGCGAAGCGCCCGTCCTCCCAGGCCAGCGCCCGGCCATCGACCAGGAGCGTGTCCGGCTCGCGCAGCGTCTCGCGCATGCGGCGCATCCAGTGCTCGACCAGCCGGCCATCGGGGTCGAAGCGTTCGCGCCATTCCGGCATCACCGGCAGGGTGGCCAGCACCAGCCGCGCGCCGCGCGCGGTCACCACGCGCTCCAGCGCGGCGAGGCCCGCATAGCAGTGCTCGTCGAAGCTCGGGGCGGGGCGCCAGAGATGCGGCTTGCGCAGGATGCTGGAGCCGAGCCCGTCCTCCGCCACCGCCTCGGGCGGCAGCGGCGCGCCGTCCAGCGAGCCCGCCGCCGCGCGCGCCAGGTAGAGCGGCCGGAAGCCGGTGACGTAGGGCAGCCAGGAAGGCACCAGGCCGGAGATGTAGGCATCGGCCAGGGCGGTGTCGAAGAAGGCGGTGGCGTCCGCCGGGCAGGCCTCGAAGTCGCGCGGCGCCAGCACCGCCAGCACCGTCTCCACCCCCGGCGCGCGCTCCAGCAGGAAGTCGGTGAGGAAGGCGGTCTGGTCGATGTGCAGGTAGCAGGGCGCGGCGTTGTAGACGCGCGTGCTTCCCGTCCGCGCGGCGACCAGCGGCATGTCGAGGTTCCGCCAGGTGGCGGAGGAGCCGACGGCGAGCAGGGTGCGGTCCTCCAGCGCCACCTCGCGCAGCGCGGCCAGCTTCTCGTCGATGCACCAGGTGGCGGTCAGCGGCGGATCGGGCAGGCGGCCCATGGCGGCCAGCGCCATGTGCCCGCCGGCCAGCATGCCGGCGCCGGCCAGGATCAGCGCCAGCACCGTCAGCAGGAAGCGGCGGGCGGCGCGGTTCTCCTCCGGGCCATGCCGCCCTTCATCCGGTGGCGGCGGGTGGGGGCTGGCGGCGGAGGCCGGAGCGGGAGCGAGGGCGCTCCTCGGGTCAGGGGAGGCTTCGTTCGGCAAGGCGGCCATTCCTCATCGCGCGCGGCCTGCCGGGCGGGCCGCGTGGGGGAACATGGATCGGGAGAATCAGAAGCGGTTGCTCAGACCCTGCGGCCTGGCGGCGGCCCTGGCTCATGCGGGAACGCGCATCGGTCGCTCGCGGGCGGACAGGGGCTGCCCCGGAGGCGAACACGACGGCGGACCCGGCACCGCGGGCCAGCGCGGAGGATTATGGCGGCGTGATCGTCATGATCGCGCCGTGCGGGGAGCACGAGCCGTTCATGACTTTTTCCTAACATGTAATCCACCTGCGGTTCAAACCCGACCACGCCGCATGGGCTACGCAACTGTTCAGAAATACGAGAGCGTATCAAAATAGAGATGCTCTCTTGCTCCCGCCCCTCGCCTGAAGCGGGTGTCCCTCGTCGGCACCAGCCACGTCTTGCCAGGCAGTTCCGCATTTCATCAGCACGTTGCAGGATTGCTCAAGAAGACACCTCGGATCGTTTTCTGTTTGCCGCTTATCAACCAGAGAGCAAACAAGGAGTGGGCTTGAAATCTCCTGCCTCGGCTTTCCGGCAACTGGCGGGCCTGGCGATTTTTCCTTGTCCCCCAGCCGCTTGCTCTCAAACGTGACCCACCAGAGCCCCTTGTTCCTCTTTGGTTCTGGCTTAACGACTTGACCCCGCCTCGTGCTGTGCGAGGTTCAGGTCCATGTCACCCCGCCTCCACACTTCCCCCGACACGGCGGATCTCGCACAGGGCGACCGGCTGCAGCCTTTCCTGCGTGTCCCGGTGGCGCCAGGCCCGGCTTCCGGTGCCGCCCGCTCCCACCCGGCAAACCCGGGCGCCACGACTTCAGGCCCCGCAGCTTCAGGCCCCGCAGCTTCAGGCCCCGCAGCTTCAGGTCCGGCGGCAGCAGGTCCGGCAACACCCGGCCCCATGGCGCCCGGCCGCGTGGCACCCGGCCCGATGGGGGACCGCCCGGCAAAGGGCGGCCCGGCGGCGGGCAAGCCGGCAATCAGCGTTCCCGCTCCACGCCAGCTCCCCGATCTGCCAGCCGCCGCCCCTGCTCCCTCTCCCGCCCGGCCACCCGCCATGGCCGGCGCGGGAATGCCGCCCGGGAGCCAGGACGCGCCGGACGAGGAGCGCGTCGCGCTGCTGCAGGATGCGCGCGCCTATCTGGAACGGCCGGGCCTGCGCGAGGCCTACCGGCAGTTCGTCCGCACCGCCGCCGATCTCGCCAAGGCCGGCATGGTGTTCGAGGTGGTGACACGGCCGGATGCCGGCGGCACCCCCCGCCAGCAGCCGCGCCACCTGACCGTCACCACGCGCCCGGAGCATGGGCTGGGCGAGGATGAGAGCACCGTGCTGCTGATGGGGGTGGGCTTCTGGGAGTTCCTGCCCGGCCGCTTCCAGGGCAGCGAGCGGGTGATGGACGCCACCCGCCTGGCCATGGATGTCGGCACCTTCCGCTTCGTCGAGAACACGCCCTCCGGCGATGCCGAGATCGTCGGCTACGAGAATGGCCGGCCGCTGGCGCAATACATGCGCATCGACATCAGCGGCGAGGGGCTGGAGAAGTCCATCGCCGTGAGCAATGTGGCGCTGGGCGGCGCCTTTGTCGCGGCCTACCGCAACTATCTGGAGGTGATGTCGGAGCGGCCCTATCGCAGCCTCCACCCCTACCGGCAGCTCGGCACGCCGGCCGCAGCCTCCGGCCCGCCGCCCCGTGCCCTGGCCGGCCGCATCGCGCCGAGGCTGGCGGCGCCCTTCACCGCCGCCGCGGCGAGCCACGCCGCAGGTTCCGGCGCGGGTCCCGTCACCGGCCCTGCCGCAAGCGCTGCCCTGGACGCCCCCGCCCTTCCGGCCGCGGCCGCCATGGCACGGTCCCGCCGGCGCGGGGGAATGCGCTGGGCCTGGCTCGGCATCGTACCGGCCCTGGCTGGGGCCTGGTTCCTGGTCAACCTGGCGCTGCCGCAGCAGGAGGCGCCGGATGCGCCCGCCGGCCGGGTGCCGCCCTCCGCAGCGCCATCTTCCGGTGGGCCATCTTCCGGTGGGCCATCTTCCAGCGGGCCATCTTCCGCCCCGCCGGCCAGGGCCTATGCGCCACCGGCCGCCACAGCGCCCTCCGCGTCCGCCGGCCCGTCCTCCACGGCGGCTGCCCCGGCGGAACTGCCGCCCCTGCCCACGGTCGATCTGGCGCCGCCCCTGCCCCTGCCGCCACCCGCGGCGCCCGAGCCGACAGCGGCCACTGCGCCTCCTGCCCCCACGGCATCGCCGGATATCGCCATCTCGGGACGGGTGGCGCGGGTCCGCGTGGATTCCAACGTGCGCAGCGCGCCCTCGAGCGGGGCTTCCGTGGTGCGCACGGTGGCGGCCGGCACCGTGCTCCGCATCGCGGGGGAGGAGTTCGGCTGGCAGCACGTCTTCCTGCTGAACGGCACGGAGCTGGGCTGGATCTACGGCACCCTGCTGGAGTGAGGCGATGGCCAGGATCGGAAGGGAGGAGCCCGATTCTTAATGCGTCCTGGAGAACAGCATCACGAAAACGAGAAGAAGAAGCCTCGTCTGCACTACAGAATCGGCCACGCTCGCGATCCGTTGAATTGCTGCGGCGCAAAAGCAGCGTTTGAGCCGTGCAGGATTATGGCCAGGCTCACGCCGACTTTTTCTTTGTAAGAGAGCGTAACGCTTGCGCATCAACAAGTGGTGTTAAGCGTGAACGGAGCATGCGCCTCGTCTGAAATCCCGCATAAGATGAATTCGCATCCTCCCCCCCAATAGGCGTTCCGAACATGATCGACATGGAGCACCCCCAGACTCTGGCGCATCTGCGCATCCAGGCAGCTCAGGCGCTGCTGTTGGACGCGCTGCAGGAGCGCCCGGCACCCAGCCGATCCACCATCCTGGAAGCGCTGATGGAGGTGGACGCGGCCGAACGGCTGATGGCCCTCGGCTGCGCCCCGGCCGAGGAGGAGATCGAGATGGACGACGACAGCGACGACACCCGGCTGCTGCGCCTGGTGCAGCCGGCCGAGTAAGCCCAGGGGAAGACAGGCTTCCGCCGCCGCGCCCGCTCAGCGGCAGGCGGAAGGGCTCAGCCAGCCCGCCGCCATGCCGGCCCTGCCCGGCACGGCGGAAGCGCCCCCGCACAAGGGGCGCAACGTGAAGCGCCACCCCCCTCGCCGGGCAGTGGCGCCGCCGCCCCCACCGGGGGTCGCTTTGCACCCGCGCCGGCCGGCCTGCCGGACTCCGCTCCGCCACGCATCCCCACCGCTCGCCATCCGCCCGCTCCAGCCGCGCGAGCACGCGGCCATGGTTCATCGGCGGTGCGGCCAGCGCCACCGCCCCGGCGGCGAGCAGCACCCCGCTGGGGCGGCGGAAGCCGGGCTTGGCTCAGTGGATCTCCTTCGACCGCGCCAGCGCCTCCCGCAGCTTCGCCACCGAGAAGTCGCCGGATTGGCAAAGGTCGAGGATCACCTTCTCCCGCCGGGCGCCGAGCTCGATGGCGGGAAGGATCTGGCGCACCGCCTCATGCGGGATGACCACCGCGCCATGCCGGTCGGCATGCACCACGGCGTCATGCGCGCAGGCCATGCCATGGACCGACACGTCCTGGCCGTAGGCGACCATGTGGACATAGGCATGGCTCGGATTGACCACCCCGCCCAGGATCTGGAACTCCGGCGCCAGCGCGTCGATGTCGCGGAAGGAGCCGTTGGTGACGCAGCCCTGCGCGCCCAGCGCCTTGTGCACGGCGGAATGCACCTCGCCCCAGAAGGCGCCGAAGCCCGGCGTGTCGTCCAGGTCCTGCAGCACCACCACCGTGGGCATCGCCGCCTCGGCCACGTATTCGTACCAGCCGGTGCGCACGGCGTGGTCCAGCTCGGCCGGGCGGCCGGAGGGAGCGGCGGCGCGAATCGTGCCGGTGCGCGCCAGGCCGCAGATCGGCCGCAGCGTCACATCGGCCGGCACCAGGGGCCGCACCGTGTAGCCATGGCCGCGCCGCTGCGGCACCACCAGTTCCAGCGCGTTGCAGATGGTGGGCGTGTCCCAGGCCCGCAGCGCCTCGAGATCGGCGGCGGTGAACGGATATTCGGCCATGTGTTTCCTCCCCGGCTTCGCGGCCGAGCTTCGCCCCGCGCCGCCGCCGGGTCAAACCTCGTGCCGGCCCGCTCCCTGGCCGCGCGCCGCGGGCCGATATTGCTGGCGCGCCGCTTGGCGGCCGGTGGCGCGAAAGGCTAGCGTGTCGCTCCCAGCAACCCGCCTCCGCCATTCCTCCGACCAACGCATCTCACGCCCCGGGACACGCATGGACGCCAGCCGGCCGGCCGCGACGCCACCATCTCCTGCCGGCCGCGCGCCGGCCCCCTTGCGACCTCCCGCCTTTCAGCCCTCCCCGTTCCAGCCGCCCCCCGCCCCGCCATCCGATGCGCAGCCACCCGAGTTGCAGCCGAAATGGACGGTGCGCGGCGGCACCTCCGGCCCCGACCGGGTGTCCATCTGGTTCGGCCGCATCGGCGCGCGCGCCATGGTCATCGCCGCCCTGGTGCTGGCCGTGGTGCTGCTGCTCAGCGGCACCGCCCTGTTCACCGGCCAGCGCCAGGCCGCGCTCATCGAGCGGATCGGCGTCGGGGACCGGCAGGTGGACGCGGCGGTGGACGCGCTCTCGCAGGACGTGGCGGAGTTCTCCGCCCGCTTCGCCAGCGTGCTGGCCGGCGTGCTGCGCACCACCGAGGCGGCGCCGCGCCTGGAGGAAGCGGGCCGGCAGGTCCTGCGCAGCTTCGGCCAGGTGGACACGCTGCTGGGGCAGGAGCTGGACCCCGCCCTGATGGGCGGCGGGCGCGACATGCGGGACCGCCTGCCGGCGCTGATGGCGCGCATCCGCGAGGCGCTGCTCAGCCCCGAAGGCGAGCCGCTCGGGCCGCTGCACGAGGAATGGCTGGACCACATGACCACCTATGGCCGCGTCGCGCAGGCCGCCCGGGTGCTGGTGCAGGACCGCGACGCGCGCAGCGTGGAGGAGGCGCAGGCGCTGGCGGCGCAGGCGCGGCGCGTGGTGCTGGCCACGGGCATCGCGGGCCTTGCCGTCAGCGCGCTGGTGCTGGTGGTGCTGGTGCGGCTGATCGCGCGCCCCGTCACCCGCATCGCCGGCGCCATGGACGCGCTCTCGCATGGCCGGCTGGAGGCGGAGGTGCCGGAAACCGGGCGCGCCGACCAGCTCGGCGACATGGCGCGGGCCGTGGTGGTGTTCAAGGAAAGCCTGCTGGCCACGCAGCGCCTGACCGGGCAGGCGGCGGAGAACGCGCGCCGCACCGCCATCGCCACCACCCAGGCCTCGGATGCGATCGGGCAGGTGAGCGATGGCGCGCTGACCCAGCTCACCGAGCTGCGCCAGGTGGGCGAGGCGCTGTCCCAGACACGGGAGGCGATCGGCGAGGTGGTGCGCACCACCGCCCTCTCCAACGACCGCGCGCAGGACGCCAAGGCGCTGCTGGAGGCCAACCTGGCCAAGGTGCGCAGCCTGATCGGGCTGGTGGACGCGGTGGGCGACGACACCGAGCGGGTGACGCGGATCGCCACCACCATCTCGAAGATCGCGACCCAGACCAACATCCTGGCGATCAACGCCGCGATCGAGGCGGCGCGCGCGGGCGAGCATGGCCGCGGCCTCGCCGTGGTGGCCGAGGAGGTGCGCGCCCTCGCCGTCAGCAGCGAGCAGCTCGCGCAGGAGATCGCCGACGTGGTGCTCGTGGCCGGCCGGCGCACCCGCGAGGGCAGCGGCACCGCCGCCGCCGTGGGGGAGGACATGGACACGCTGGAGCACATCGTGGCCGAAAGCGCCCGGCTTTCCGGCGTCATCGCCGTGGCCATGGAGCAGCAGCAGGCGACGGTCGCCGAGCTCGATGCGCGCCTGGACACGCTGGCCCGCATCGGCCAGTCCAACGCCACGGCGGCGGAGGAGATCACCGTGACGATGATCGACCTGGCGAAGCTCGCCTCGGAAACGCGCAGCGCGGTGGAAAGCATGGCGGGGCGCGGCGCGTGAGCGGCGAGCCGGCGGGCGGCGCCGAGGTGGCGCTGCTGGTGGTCGATGACAGCCCCTTCAACCGGCTGATGCTGCAACGCCGGCTGCAGGCGCTGGGCTATGGCAACGTCGCCATGGCGGAGGATGGCGCGCAGGGCCTGGCGGCCATCGCCCGGCAGCGCTTCGACCTGGTGCTGCTCGACCTGGAGATGCCCAACCTCGACGGGCTGGGCGTGCTGGAGCGGCTGCATGCCGAGCGCGGAACGGCGCCGCCCGTCATCGTCATCTCGGCGCTGACGGAGATGGAGAAGATCGTCCGCTGCATCGAGCTGGGCGCCGAGGACTTCCTGCCGAAGTCCTTCGATCCGCCCCTGCTGCGCGCCCGCCTCGGCGCGGTGCTGGAGAAGAAGCGGCTGCGCGGCCTGGCCGAGCAGCGCCTGGCCCAGCTGGAGGCGGAGCTGGAAAGCGCCCGTGCCGCGCAGCTTTCCCTGGTGCCGCGCGATTTCGGCGCCATCGCCCCCGCCGGGCTCGACCTCTGGGCCGCCATGGTGCCGGCGCGGCAGGTGGGCGGCGATCTCTACGACGCCCGCGCCCTGCCCTGCGGCGCGTTGCTGGTGGCGGTGGGGGACGTGTCCGGCAAGGGCGCGCCGGCGGGGCTGACCATGGCGCGCAGCCTCGGGCTGATCCGCGCCACGGCCCTGCTGCTCTCGGCCGCCGGCGCGGTGCCCGACCCGGCCGCCATCGTCGCCCGCGCCAATGACGACCTCGCGCGCGGCAATGAGGAGCAGACCTTCGTCACCCTCGCCCTCGCCGTGATCGACCCGGCAAGCGGGCGCGGGCGGATCTGCGTGGCGGGGCACGAGCCGCCCCTGCGCCTTTCCGCCGCCGGCATCCAGCCGCTCGCCGGCCTGGCCCGGCAGCCCGCCATGGGGGTGCTGGAGGGCTTCCCCTATGCCAGCGACCCGCTCGGCCTCGCCCCCGGCGAGGGGCTGCTGCTCTACAGCGACGGCGTGACCGAGGCGGAGGACGGGGCAGACGCCTTCTTCGGCCACGAGCGGATGCTGGAGGCGCTGGCGCCGCACGCCGCCGCCCCCATGCGGCAGGCGGTGGAGGCGGTGCTGGCGGCCGTCGGTGGCTTCGCCGCCGCGGCGCCCCAGGCCGACGACATCACGCTGCTCGGCCTGCGCAAGCTCTGAGGCGCCCTGCCTTCGGGGCGGCGGGAGAAGCGGATGGCCCGCCCCCTCAGCCGACGGCCCGCACCACGGCCCTGGCCACCTCGGCGATGGCCGCGTCCCGCGCCCCGGCGGGAGCCGTGGCGCCGGTGAGATAGACCGCCACCAGGACCGGCGCCCGGCCATCCGGCGGCAGCAGCAGGCCAACATCGTTGCTGGTGTTGCGGCCGCCGCTGCCGGTCTTCCCGGCCGCGCGCCAGCCTGGGGGCAGGCCCGCGCGCAGGCGGTTGTCGCCGGTTTTGCTGCCCAGCAGCCATCCCACCAGCCGGTCGCGCGAGGCGGCGGAAAGCGCCTCACCCACGGTCAGCGCCTCGATCAGCCCCAGCATCGCCTCGGGGCTGGTGGTGTCGCGCGGGTCGCCGGGGGCGGCCTCGTTCAGGGCCGTCTCAAGCCTGTCCAGCCGCGTCACCGTGTCGCCCAGGCTCCGCGCGAAGGCGGTGAGGCCGGCGGGGCCGCCCAGCGTGCCGAGCACCAGGTTGCCGGCGGTGTTGTCGCTCAGCGTCACGATGGCCTCGCACAGGGCCTCCAGCGTCATGCCGGGGCCATCGGCCTGCGGCCCGGTCACCGGCGAATAGGTGACGAGGTCGGCGCGGGAGAAGCGCAGCACGCGGTCCAGCCGCTCCTGCCCGGCATCGACGCGGCGCAGCACGGCGGCGGCGGCCAGCAGCTTGAAGGTGCTGGTCATGGGGAAACGCTCCGCCGCCCGGTGGCCGGCGCGCAGCCCATCCCGCCCCGCCCTCCCCCGGCGGTGTCCCTCACCGCCACGCCGAGCCGCCCGCCGGTCTCCGCCTCGATCGCCCTGAGCCGCGCTTCCAGCACCGCCCGCCGGTCCTCCGCCGCGCCGGCCGCCCCCCGGGGCATGGCGCCCCACAGCGCCGCCGCGCCCAGGCCCATCATCATGCTCCGCCGCATCGTCATGGCTCGTCCTCCTGTGCCGTGCGGGCGGCACGGTGGCGGCGCCATGCCCTCTCGACAAACGGGGAGTTCTGAGGCGACACCCCAGGAAAACTTGGGCATGAAGCGGCATGCGAACCCATCTCCCCCTCAACGCCCTGCGCGCCTTCGAGGCCTCCGCGCGGCATCTCAGCTTCACCAGGGCGGGGCTGGAGCTGCATGTCACCCAGGCCGCCATAAGCCATCAGGTGAAGGGCCTTGAGGAAAACTTGGGCGTCGCGCTGTTCCGCCGACTGCCGCGCGGCCTGGCGCTGACCGATGAGGGCGCCGCCCTGCTGCCCGAGATCGCCGAGGGGTTCCGCCGCATCGGCCGTGGCCTGGACCGGTTCGAGGCGGGGCAGGTGCGGGAGGTGCTGACGGTGGGGGTGGTGGGCAGCCTGATGGTGGGCTGGCTGCTGCCACGGCTGGAGGCCTTCCGCGCGGCGCATCCCTTCATCGACCTGCGGCTGCTGGCCAACAACAACCGGGTGGACCTCGCCGGCGAGGGGCTGGACTGCGCCATCCGCTTCGGCGACGGCGCCTGGCACGGCACGGAGGCGGTGCATCTCTTCGCCGCGCCCTTCTCGGCCGCCTGCGCCCCTGCCATCGCCGCGCGGCTGCGCCGGCCGGAGGAGCTGGCGGCCGAGACCCTGCTGCGCTCCTACCGCGCCGATGAATGGGCCCGCTGGTTCGCCGCGCAGGAGCTGCCCTGCCCGCCGGCGCGCGGGCTGGTGGCGGACAGCTCGCTGGTGCTGGCCGAGGCGGCGGCGCAGGGCGCGGGGGTGGCGCTGCTGCCGCTGCGGCTCTTCGCGCGGGAGCTGCGGGAAGGGCGGCTGGCGCGGCCCTTCCCGGCCGAGGTGCCGCTCGGCGCCTACTGGCTCACCTGGCTGCGCTCCCGCCCGCCGGGGCCGGCGCTGCGCGCCTTCCAGTTCTGGCTGCTGGAGCAGGCGGCGGGCTGAAGGGGGAGCGGTGACGCTGGCGGGGAAACGCCCTAGCCTACGCCGCCAGGGCCGATGAACGGCCCGGAGGAAACCCATGCGCTTGCCCGTTCCGGCCGCCGGCCGCCGGCCGCCTGCTGCCGGCCACCGCCCTCCTGCCCGCCCTGGCCCTCGCGGCCTGTGCCGGGCACCCCGCCGAGGCGCCGAAGCCGAAGGTGACGGAGATCCATCGCGGCGGCACCACAGCGCTCGGCCAGAAGCTGCGCTTCCCGCAGAAGGAGGGCGTGCTGGCGGCCTCGATCTACGAGATCCCGCCCGGTGCGCGTCTGCCGGTGCACCGCCACCCGCAGCAGCGCTTCGCCTATGTGCTGGCGGGGCGGCTGCGCGTCAGCACGCCCGAGGGGCGAAGCTGGGAATACGGGCCGGGCGAGGTGGTGGTGGAGATGCTCGACCACTGGCATTCCGGCGAGACGATCGGCGCCGAGACGGTGCGCCTGCTGGTGGTCGACCAGACGGAAGGCGACACCGGCAATGTGGAGCTGCATCCGTGAAGGGGGACGGGGCGGCGCCCCGCCCCGCCTGATCGCGGCTCAGCGGCCGGGCGTGCCCGGCTCGCCGAGGTCCCACCACAGGCCGGCGAAGGCCAGCAGCCCTTCCCGGGCCGGGGCCTTCAGCAGGTGCTCGTCCGGCCCGTGCTGCTTGCAGCCATTGTAGCTGTGCGGCACCCAGACCAGCGGCACGCCGAGATGGTCGACGAACACGTCGCCCGGCAGGCCGCCGCTGCTGTTGGGGATGATCTGAACGCGGCCGCCCAGGCTGCGCTCCATGCTGTTCTGCGCCCAGCGCACCCAGGGGTGGTCCGGCGCGGTGCGGCTGGCCGGCATGCGGACGAAGGCGTTCTCGATGCGCACATGCCGCAGGCCATGCGCGTCCAGATGCGCGCGCAGCGCCGCCTCGAAGGTGCCAGGGTCGCTGTCCACCGTGTAGCGGATCTGGCAATGGGCACGGGCATCGGGCGCCACGGCGTTCACCGGGTTGGCCGGCACGCCGCTGGTCATGGCCAGCACGATGAAGCTGTTCCAGCCATAGATCTTCTCGGCCGGCGTCAGGCCGGGCTCGCCCCAGCCCTCGTCGATGGTGGCCGCGCCGTCGCCGCCGCCCACCGGGCAGCCTTCCAGCACCGCGCGCACCGCCGCCGGCACGCCGCCCTGCGCCCCCCCCTGGGGCAGCCAGCCGCGCACCAGGATCTTGCCGTCGCGGTCCATGATGGTGGAAAGGGCGTGCGCCAGCACCACCGCCGGGTCGGTCGTCAGGCCGCCCCAATGGCCGGAATGCACGCCGCCCTCGCGCAGCTTCACCACCAGGTCGCAATGCCAGGTGCCGCGCGTGCCGGTGGCGATGGTGGGCAGGCCGGGCTCGACGCGCGGCCCGTCGGACGCGATCAGCGCATCGGCCTTCAGCGCCTCGGCCTGGGCGGCGACGAAGGCGCGCAGCCCCTTGCTGCCGCGCTCCTCGGCCATCTCCAGCACCAGCTTCACATTGGCCCCGAGCCGGCCGCCACGCTCGGCCAGCACGGCCTCCAGCGCGGCCAGGTTCAGCGCGTGCTGGCCCTTGTTGTCGGCGGTGCCGCGGCCATACCAGCGGTCGCCGCGGTCGGTCAGGGCCCAGGGCTTGAGGCCCTCGGACCATTGCGCGTCGAGCCCCGCCACCGTGTCGCCATGGCCGTAGAGCAGCGCCGTCGGCAGGGCGGGGTCTTCGATGCGGGTGGCCATCAGGATCGGGCCGAAGCCCGGTTCGGGATTCTCGTGCAGGCTGATGGCGAAGCCCATCCGCTCCAGCCAGGGGCGGATGCCCTCCTCCAGGTAGCGGCGCAGCGCCGGCGCGTGCTCCGCCTCCTGCGAGGTGGAGGGAATCGCGACGAGCCGCGCCAGCAGGTCCTGAAAGCCGCCCTCATCGAAGAAGCGCCCCGCGCGCCCGAGCGCGCCCTCCCGCGTTGCCATGCCGTGCCATCCTTCTTGTCGCCATCGGTGCATGGCCGGGGCCATGCGAAGGCGAAAGGCTTTGGCCCCGCATGGCCGCGCCGTCAACGGGTGCGGGCCGGCGCGCCTCCGGACTGGCCGCCCCCGCCGAGCCCCACCCCCAGCAGGGCGGCGGCGGCCATGGGCAGCGCGGCCCCCATCAGCGGCGCGGCCAGGCCCTGCCCGCCGGGCGGCAGCTGCACGGGGGCGGGCGGCTCCTCGGCCGGCAGGGCCGCCGGCATGGCGGGCGGCGCCACCAGCCGGGGCATGGGCTGGCCGCGCGGCGGCACCACCACCCCCGCCTCGGCGGGAACGGCCAGGCTGCGCAGCTGCGCCGCGGCGGGGCTGGCCGGCAGGAAGGGCAGCAGCGCGGCGAGCGCCAGCGCCGCGCGAGGGGCGGCGAGGCGGCGTTCAGGCGACATGCGGGGTCTCCGGCAGGGTATCGCGGAAGGCCGGCAGGGTCATGCTGGCGGCCTCGGCGGAAAGCAGGCGGGGAAAGGCCAGCTGCACGCCGAAGCGGCGCGCGGCATGCAGCTGCGGCACGAGGAACACATCGGCGAGGCTGACGCGCGGGCCGAAGCAGAAAGGGCCGGGGCTGTCGGCCAGCAGGCTTTCGCAGGCCTCCAGCCCCTCGGCGACGGCGTGCCGCGCCCAGCCCTGCACCTGCCCCTCGTTCATCCCGGCGGCGCGCAGCCGCGCCAGCACGCTGGAGGCGTGCAGCGGCTGCGTCTCGCAGGCGATGGCCAGGGTGAAGGCGCGCACCTGGGCACGCCGCAGGGGCTCGGGCGGCAGCAGCGGCGGGCTCGGCCACATCTCCTCCAGCCATTCGATGATGGCGAGGGACTGGATCAGCGGCGCCTCGTCCTGGATCTCCAGGATCGGCATCCGCCCTTGCGGATTGAGGCGCACATGCTCCGGGTTGCGGGGGCCGTCGGGCGGCATGTCGTGCAACACCGCCTCAGCCTCGACACCCTTCAGCGCGAGTGCGATCCGAACGCGCCAGGTGGCACCCGACGGGCTGTAGCCATGCAGGCGCATGCATACCTCTCCTTCTCGTGATCGTGCGTTTGCGCTCCCTCCCTTGTCAACAGGATTGGGGCCGCCAGCATCGCGGATCGGTCGAATGTCCCGCCACCATCTCCGCGCCGGAGGAGGCCGCGGGGCGTTGCGCCGATTCGCGCAGGGGTGTTTCCGCCAGCCCCGCGCCACGCCGTCACGCAGGGGCCGCCATGGACCAGACCGACCGCCGAATCCTCCGCGCCCTGGCGCGCAACGCGCGGCTGACCAACGCCGAGCTGGCCGAGGAGGTGGGGCTCTCCCCCTCCCCCTGCTGGAGCCGGGTGCGGCGGCTGGAGCAGGCGGGCGTGATCCAGGGCTATGTGGCGCTGCTGGACCCGGCCAAGCTCGGCCTGCCTGACACCGTCTTTGTCGAGGTGATGGTGGAGAAGCACGACGAGGCGGCGCTGGCGCAGTTCGAGCGCGCCGTGCAGGACATGCCGGAGGTGCTGGAATGCCACCTGACCACCGGCGCCTACGACTATCTCATCAAGGCGGCGGTGGGCGGCACGGCGGGCTACGAGACGCTGCTGCGCGAGAAGCTCTACCGCCTGCCGGGGGTGCGGCACACCCGCTCGGCCTTCACCCTGCGCTGCCTGAAGCGGGCCATCTCGCCCACGCCCTGAAGGGGCCCGTTCAGCGGGGCGCGAGTTCGGCCAGCGCCGCGCGCACCGCGGCCACGGGCAATTCCGCCAGCGGGACATGCCGCAGGAAGGCGGTGGCCGGGCCGCGCGGGGCGCAGAGCGCGGGGTCGCTCTCGGCGCCGAACAGC
Organism: Teichococcus rhizosphaerae; assembly: GCF_002631185.1. Classification (GTDB taxonomy): domain Bacteria; phylum Pseudomonadota; class Alphaproteobacteria; order Acetobacterales; family Acetobacteraceae; genus Pseudoroseomonas; species Pseudoroseomonas rhizosphaerae. The sequence continues at coordinate 28,286 of NZ_PDNU01000040.1, forward strand.
GAAAGGGTCGGGCAGCCGGCGGCGGCCACCAGATGGGTGGGGCCGGTGTCGTTGCCCACCGCCGCCTCCGCCGCCCGCGCCAGGGCACCGATCTGCGCCAGGCTGGTGCGGCCGGTGAGATCGACGCTGCCCGGCGCGGCGGCGGCCAGGATGGCGGCGGCGAGCGGCGCCTCGGCCGGGCCGCCGAGCACCGCCACGGGCCGGCCCATGCTGGCGGCCAGCTCGGCGAAGCGCCCGGCCGGCCAGCGCTTGCCCGGCCGCCCCGGCGAGGCGCCGGGGATCAGCAGCACGAAGCGCGGCGGCAGCCCGAAGCCCGAAAGGTCACCGGCCAGCCAGTCCAGCGCGGGGGGCGGGAAATGCGCGATGCCGGCGAGGGCGAGCTGCTCGCGCTGGCGCTCCAGCGTGTGCATCGCGTCGCGCGCCGGGTTGGCGTGGCGGTGGCTGGCGCCCGGCGCGATGCCCGACCATTCCGGCCCGCTTCCGGTGAACAGGCGGTAGCGCGAGGAACGGCCGGAGGTCTGCAGGTCGTAGACGCGGCTGAAGCGGGCACGGCGCAGCCGCCAGGCGAGGCGCGCCACGGCGGGAAGGTCCGTCCAGGCGGGGCGGCCATCCTCCCAGATCTCGTCGAACCAGGGGGCGCGGCGGGCGAGCGTGGCGAAGGGGGGCGTGGTGAGCAGCGTGACGCGCGCGTCCGGATGGTGGGCGCGGATGGCGGCGAAGGGGCCGAAGGCCTGCACGAAGTCCCCCAGCGCCGCCAGCTTGATGACGAGGATGCGCGGCGCCATTCAGAGCAGCTCCCGATAGACGGCGAGCGTCGCGTCCTGCATCGCCGCGGTGGTGTAGCGGGCGCGCGCCATGGCCTGGGCGGCGGCGCCCACGGCGGCGCGCGCCTCCGGCGGCATGGCCAGCACGCGGAGGATGGCGGCCGCCAGCGCCGCCGGGTCGCCCGGCGGCACGCGCCAGCCCGTCTCGCCCTCCAGCACCGTCTCGCGCGGGCCGCCGAGATCGGCCGCGATCACCGGCCGCGCCATGGCCTGCGCCTCGATCACGGTGCGGCCGAAGGCTTCCGCGTCGGTCGAGGCGTGCAGCACGATGTCGGCCAGCAGCAGGGCGGCGGGCATGTCGTCGCCGGCGCCGGGCAGCACCACATCCGCGCCGAGGCCCAGCGCCGCGACGCGGCCGCGCAGCTCGGAATCATAGGTGCCGCGCCCCGGATCGCCGGCCAGGATGGCGAAGGGGCGCGGCGCGGGCAGCCGGGCCATCGCCTCCAGCAGCACGCCCTGCCCCTTCCAGCGGCTGATGCGCGCGGGCAGGAACAGCACGGGGCGCCCTTCCGGCACGCCCCAGGCGGCGCGCAGCGCGGCGACGCGCGCGGGCGCCACCGCCGCCGGGTCGAAGCGCCGCAGGTCCACCCCGCGCGGGATGATCCGCAGCCGCGCCGCCTCCACCCCGTGCCGCGCCCGCACGAGGTCGGCGATGAAGTGGCTGATGGCGATGACGCGCTCGCCCCGCGCCATCACCGAGTTGTAGAGGCGCTTGCCGGGAAAGCCCTCGTTGTAGGCGCCGTGATAGGTGGTGACGAAGCGCGCGCCCCCGCGCCGTGCCGCCGGCAGCGCCGACCAGGCGGGGAAGCGGCTGCGCGCATGCACGATCCGCACCCCCTCCGCCGCGATCAGCCGCCCCAGCGCGGCGGCGTTGCCGAGCAGGGCGGCGGGCGACTTGCGGTCCAGCGGCAGGGCGACGTGGCGGGCGCCCACCGCCTCCAGCTCCGGCACCAGCCGCCCGCCCGCGGAGGCCACCAGCGGGCGGAAGCCCTCCCGCGCCAGCGCCTCGGCGATCTCGATGGTGCCGCGCTCCACGCCGCCGGCATTGAGGGCGGGCAGCACCTGCAGCACGGCGGGGGCGGAAGCGGGGGTCATGGGCGCGGCATTAGCGCCTGGGCGGGCCGCTGTCAGCCCGCGCCGGGGCGCAGGGGCCACGGGCTTCCTGGTGGCGGCAAAGTGAGGGGGGCCCGCCCCTGCCCCACGAGAGCATCCGCGCCTATCAGCGCGACACCTACTACGCCGGCCGGTGGGAGGCGCGCTACGAGCGGTGGGTGGAGATGCAGGCCGGCCTTTATGCCGGCCCCGGGCGCGACGCGGTGCTGATGAACCAGGCCCAGGCCAGCGACATGGTGTTCACCCAGCCCGTGCTGCAGCACCTGCCCCTGATCCGCGTGCCGACGCTGCTGGTGATCGGCGAGCGGGACAGCACCGCCATCGGCAAGGCCGCGGCGGCGCCGGATGTGCGCCGGCGCCTCGGCGACTACCGGACGCTCGGCCGCCGCGCCGCCGACGCCATTCCCGGCGCGCGGCTGCTGCGCTTCGAGGATCTCGGCCATTCGCCGCAGATCCAGGACCCCGCGCGCTTCCACGCCGCGCTGCTGGAGGCGCTGCCCGGGCTGAAATGACGGCTCCGCCCCCGTGGCCAGGGGGCACGGAAGGCTTTACCACATCCGCACTGGCCAGATCGCCACCGGCTCAAGGGGAGGACAGGCATGAACAGGACCGCCACGGCGCTGCCCGAGGATTGGCGCGAGGGCCATTTCGTGCTGCGCATCGAGGGCGCGGACGGCCCGCAGGCCATCGGCCTCGCCCATGGCCGCGCCTTCGACATGACGCCCGCCTTCGGCACCGTCAGCGCCTGGCTGGCCGCCGAGGACCCGGTCGGCGCCATCGCCGCGCGCGGCGAGCCGGTGGTGATCGACATGCCCGCCCTGCTGGCCGGCGGCGGCCCGGCCCGGCTGCTGGCGCCCTTCGACCTGCAGGCGCTCAAGGCCTGCGGCGTGACCTATGCGCGCTCCATGCTGGAGCGGGTGATCGAGGAGCGCTGCCGGGGCGATGCCAGCCAGGCCGAGCGCATCCGCGCCGAGGTGCGCGGCATCATCGGCGACGACCTCGCCAATCTCCGCCCCGGCAGCCCGGAGGCGATGGCGCTGAAGGAGAACCTCGTCGCGCGCGGCTGGTGGAGCCAGTACCTGGAAGTGGGCATCGGGCCGGACGCGGAGGTGTTCACCAAGGGCCAGCCGCTCTCGGCCGTGGGCTCGGGCGCGCATGTCGGCATCCACCCCGCCTCCGCCTGGAACAACCCGGAGCCGGAGGTGGTGCTGGCCATCTCGCCGCAGGGCCGCATCCTCGGCGCGGCGCTCGGCAACGACGTGAACCTGCGCGACGTGGAGGGCCGCTCCGCCCTGCTGCTCGGCCGCGCCAAGGACAACAACGCCGCCTGCGCCATCGGCCCCGCCATCCGCCTGCTCGACCGGGGCTTCACGCTGGAGGACATCCGCGCCGCCGAGATCGCGCTGGAGATCCGGGGAACGGACGGCTTCCACCTTGCCGAGACCGGCGCGGTCGGCAGCATCAGCCGCGACCCCACCGAGCTGGTGGACCAGCTCATCAACCCGCACCACCAGTATCCGGACGGCGCCGCGCTGTTCCTCGGCACTCCCTTCTCGCCCAGCAAGGACCGCGGCGCCGCCGGCATGGGCTTCACCCACCACATGGGCGACGTGGTGCGCATCGCCAGCCGCCGCCTCGGCGTGCTGGTGAACATCGTGGACCGCACCGATGCCTGCCCGCCCTGGCGCTTCGGCATCGGCGCGCTGATGAGCAACCTGGCCAGGCGGGGACTGCCGCGCGCATGAGCATCCAGCAGGAAGAAATTGGGCGCCTCCGCAATGCGAGGGGCGAGGAGCTGGCCTGGGCGAGGCTGCCCGGGCGCGGGCCCGGCGTGGTGTTCCTGGCGGGGTTCCGCTCCGACATGGAGGGAAGCAAGGCGCTGCACCTGCGCGAGCGCTGCGCCGCCACCGGCCGCGCCTTCCTGCGCTTCGACTATGCCGGCCACGGCATCAGCGGCGGCGCCTTCGAGGAGGGCTGCATCGGCGACTGGGCGGAGGATGCGGCGCATGTCATCGCCAGCCTCACCGAGGGGCCGCAGGTGCTGGTCGGCTCCTCCATGGGCGGCTGGATCGCGCTGCTGATGGCGCGGCGCTTCCCCGAGCGGCTGCACGCGCTGGTGGGCATCGCCGCCGCGCCGGACTTCACCGAGACGCTGATGTGGCCGAACTTCAGCGCCGATCAGCAGGCGACCCTCCTGCGCGAGGGCGCGCTGATGCTGCCGAGCCCCTATGGCCCGCCCGTGCCGATCACGCGCCGGCTGATCGAGGACGGGCGGAACCACCTGCTGCTCGGCGCGCCCATCCCGGTGCGGCGCCCGGTGCGGCTGGTGCAGGGCATGCGCGACGCGGAGGTGCCCTGGCGCGTGGCGCCCGAGATCGCCGCGCGGGTGGAGGCGGAGGATGCGCGGGTGACGCTGGTGAAGGATGGCGACCACCGCCTCGCCCGCGCGGAGGACCTCGACCTCATCTGGCGGACGGTGGAGGAGGCGGCGGGCTGAAGGGCGAGGGGCCGGCGGAGCTTCCCTCCGCCGGCCCTTTCTCCCTCAGCCCATGATGCCGATCTGCCACGGCACGAATTCGTGCTTGCCGACGCCCAGATCCTCGCTCTTGCTCTTCTCGCCCGAGGCGATGCGCAGGATGTGCTCGAAGATGAGCTGCCCCATCTCCTGCAGGCTCCGCGTGCCGTCGAGGATCTCGCCGCAATTGATGTCCATGTCCTCCTCCAGCCGGCGGAACATGGGCGTGTTGGTGGCGAGCTTGATCGACGGCGCGGGCTTGCAGCCGAACATCGAGCCGCGCCCGGTGGTGAAGCAGATGACGTTGGCGCCGCCCGCCACCTGGCCCGTGGCGGAGACCGGGTCGAAGCCCGGGCTGTCCATGAAGACGAAGCCCGGCGTCGTCACCGGCTCGGCGTATTTGTAGACCTCCATCAGCGGCCCGGTGCCGCCCTTCATCGAGGAGCCGAGCGACTTCTCGAAGATGTTGGCCAGCCCGCCGGCCTGGTTGCCCGGGCTGACCACGCCGTTGATCTGGGTGTCGCGCCCGGCGGCGTACTCGTCCTTCCACCAGCGGATGCGCTCGATCAGCTTCTCGCCCACCGCGCGGCTCGCGGCGCGGCGCGTCAGCGTGTGCTCCACGCCGTAGATCTCCGGCGTCTCGGACAGGATGGCGGTGCCGCCATGCCGCGTCAGGATGTCCATGGCGTGGCCGAGGGCCGGGTTGGCGGTGATGGAGGAGAAGCCGTCCGAGCCGCCGCATTGCAGCCCCACCATGATGTGGCTGGCCGGCACGGTCTGCCGCGTCACCTGGTTCGCCTCGGCGAGCATCTCGCGCACCGCGGCGATGCCGGCCTCGATGCTCTTCCGGGTGCCACCCGTGTCCTGCATGGTGAAGTGGCGCAGCTTCGGCCCGGCCTGGAGGCCATGCTCCTGCATCAGCCCGGCGATCTGGTTGCGCTCGCAGCCCAGGCCGATCACCAGCACGGCGGCGATGTTGGGGTGGCGGATATAGCCCGCCAGCGTGCGGCGCAGCAGTTGCATCGGCTCGCCGGAAAGCTCCATGCCGCAGCCGGTCTGGTGCGTGAAGGCGGCGACGCCATCGACGTTCGGGAACTCCGCCAGGCGCTCGGCGGTGAAGTGGTCGGCGATGTTCTGCACCACGGTGGCCGAGCAGTTCACCGTGGAGACGATGCCGATGTAGTTGCGGGTGCCCACGCGCCCGTCGGCGCGGACGATGCCCTGGAAGGTGGCGCGCTCCGCCTCCGGCACCATCTCCAGCGGCTCGTAGTCCTGGCAGAAGGCGTAGTCGCGGTCGAACTCGGTGAAGGTGATGTTGTGGCCGTGCAGCATGGTGCCGGCCGGCATGTCATCCGCCGCGAAGCCGATGGTGACGTTGTACTTCAGGATCGGCTCGCCCTTGCGGAGATGGCGGGTGGCGATCTTGTAGCCGGCCTGCACCGCCTCCCGCGCGACGACGTTCTCCCCGGGGATGGAGGTGCCCGCCTCCACGGGGATGCGCGCCACCACCACGTTGTCGTTCGGGTGCAGGCGGATGACGGGGCCGTTCAGGCGCTTCGCGCTCAGGTCGATGAGGGACATGGGGCAGGCTTCCTTGGACGATCTGGAACAGGGCTGGTCTTGCTTCCGGAAGGCAGGGGGCTCCGGGCGCCTCAGCCGGGCAGCGGCTCCGGCAGGGCGATGCCGTGGCGCCCGGCGAGGGGCCGCAATCCTTCCATGACGCCGGGCGCCAGCGCCACGCCCCGGGCCCGCGCCTCCTCGCGCTGGGCCAGCCCCTTCTCGCCCGGCAGCCGCACGCGGGCGACGCCGGGGCGGGGGGCCGCGGCGCGGCAGGCGGCGGCGGTATGGCCGGTCTGGCGCTCGAAGGCGCCGAGCCCGGCGAAGGCCTCGGGGTCGATCACCTGCAGGAACACGCCGGCCATCATGTTGCGCGCGCCATCGGCGCGGCCATGGCCGGACAGGCCCTGCGTCAGCGCCTCGGTCAGCAGCGCCCAGCCATAGCCCTTCTGGCCGTGGTCCAGCCCGCCGGCGGGCAGGATGGCGCCGCCCTGGAACACCACGTTCGGGTCGTCGCTCGGGTTGCCCTCGGCATCCAGCACCCATTTGTGCGGGAAGCGCTCGCCCTGGCGGATCAGCCGCTGGCTCATGTTGTTGGTGGTGATGGAGGCGCTGATGTCCAGCACCACCGGCGTGCCGCCGGTGGGAAAGCCCGCCGCCATCGGGTCCGGCGCCAGCACGCCCTGGCGGGCGCCGAAGGGCGCCACGCTGGAGGCGCCTGGCGCCGAGCTGTGCAGGATGCAGACCAGGCCGCGCGCCGCCGCCTTCGCCGGATAGACCGCGAGGCAGCCGATATGATGGCTGTTGCCGATGGCGATGCTGACGGTGCCATGGGTCTTCACCCGCTCCATCGCCAGGTCCAGCGCCTTCATGGTCAGCCAGCCGCCCGGCAGGGCGCGGCCATCCCAGGTGACGCAGGCGCCGCGGTCGGCGATGACCTCGGGCTCGCCCTCCAGCGTCATCGTGCCGGAGGCCATGTCCTCCATGTATTTCGGCAGCAGGCCGAGGCCGTGGGTGATGTGGCCCATCAGGTCGGACTCGACCAGCACCTCCGCCATCACCGCCGCCTTGGCGGCCGGGGCGCCGGCGGCGGCGAACAGGGCGGCCGCGGCGCCGCGCAGCGCCTCCGCGTCGTAGCGCGGGGCGCCCGCCGGGGAGGGCTCCGGCGAAGCATGCCCGCGATGGGCGGTGCCGGCCTGTGCTGTCATTCCTGCGGTTCCTCTTCCCTCACTCGTCCGATGATCGCACGAGGCCCCTTCCCCCGCAACGCGGGCTGGCGGAAGGGGCGCCCCCGCCTCAGCCGCCGAACACCTCCGCCCAGCTCGCCTTGAGCGCGCTGTCCGCCTCCGCCATGGTCACGGGGATGCCGAGCGCCGCGAGGCTGGTGACGCCGTGCTGGCGAATGCCGCAGGGCACGATGCCGCCGAAATGCGACAGGTCGGGCTCCACGTTCAGCGCGATGCCGTGCCAGCTCACCCAGCGCGTGACCCGCACCCCGATGGCGGCGATCTTGTTTTCCCGCTGGACGAACCCGCCCGGCACCTTGTCCGCCACCCAGATGCCGACACGCCCCTCGCGCCGCTCGCCCCGCACGTTGAAGCGGTCCAGCGCGCGGATGATCCATTCCTCCAGCCCGTGGACATAGGCGCGGATGTCGCGCGCGGGCACGGCGCCATGCGCCCGGTCGAGGTCGAGCATCACATAGGCGGTGCGCTGGCCGGGGCCGTGATAGGTCCATTGCCCGCCCCGCCCCGCCGCGAACACCGGGAAGCGGGCATCGACCAGCCCCTCCGGCGTCGAGGAGGTACCGGCGGTGTAGAGCGGCGGGTGCTCCACCAGCCAGACGCGCTCGCCCGCCTC
>NZ_PDNU01000041.1 GCF_002631185.1 Teichococcus rhizosphaerae
CGACCAGCCCCTCCGGCGTCGAGGAGGTACCGGCGGTGTAGAGCGGCGGGTGCTCCACCAGCCAGACGCGCTCGCCCGCCTCCCCCGCGCGGATCGCCGCGACATGGGAGCGCATCTCCGCCAGCGCCGAAGGGTAGTCGGTCAGGCCCTCGGCCACGCGCCATTCCGGGCCGGTGGCCACGGGGGCGGCCATGGGGGCGGCCATGGGAGTGGCCAGGGGAGTGGCCAGGGGAGTGGCCGGGGTGTCATGCGGGCCGGCTTCGGGCCCGCGCGAAATATCCACACCAAAAGTCATGGGGGTTGTTGCTGCCTCCGCGATCATCGGCTATATGCCCGGCCCTGTCTGATACTGTCCAACACGCGGTCGTGGCGGAATGGTAGACGCGTCAGCTTGAGGTGCTGGTGGGGGCAACCCCGTGGAAGTTCGAATCTTCTCGACCGCATATTTTTCCTGATTAACTCGCCCCGCTTGCCATCCGGTTCCGTCCTTGTGGACCGGCTCCGGCTCCGTCATCGTCCGGGGCACGGAGGTGCCGTATGGACGAGGATTTCCGCAAGGCCGCGCTGGATTACCACCGGCTGCCGCGCCCTGGAAAGCTCAGCGTTGAAGCGACCAAGCGGATGGCCACGCAGCGCGACCTCGCGCTGGCCTATTCCCCCGGCGTCGCCGCCGCCTGCGAGGCCATCGCCGCCGATCCCGCCTGCGCCCATGAGATGACCACCCGCGGCAACATGGTCGCGGTGATCACCAACGGCACCGCCGTGCTCGGCCTCGGCGCCATCGGCGCGCTGGCCTCGAAGCCGGTGATGGAAGGCAAGGCCGTCCTCTTCAAGAAGTTCGCCGGCATCGATTCCATCGACCTCGAGGTGGACGAGCTCGACCCGCAGAAGTTCATCGAGGCCGTCGCGGTGCTGGAGCCCTCCTTCGGCGCCATCAACCTCGAGGACATCAAGGCCCCCGAGTGCTTCGAGATCGAGCGGAGCCTGCGGGAGCGGATGCGGATCCCCGTCTTCCACGACGACCAGCACGGCACCGCCATCATCGTCGCCGCCGCCGTGCGCAACGGCCTGCTGCTGCAGGGCAAGACGCTGGCCGAGGCGCGGATCGTCACCTCCGGCGCCGGCGCCGCGGCGCTCGCCTGCCTCGACCTGCTGGTGGCCATGGGCGCGCGGCCCGGGAACATCACCGTCACCGACATCAAGGGCGTGGTCCATGCCGGCCGCACCGAGCTGATGGACCCCTATAAGGCCCGCTACGCGCGCGAGACGGAGGCGCGCGTCCTGGCCGAGGCGCTGGACGGGGCGGACGTGTTCCTGGGGCTTTCCGCGCCGCGCGTGCTGAAGGCCGAGTGGCTGGGCAGGCTCGCCCCACGCCCCCTGGTGCTGGCGCTGGCCAACCCCGAGCCCGAGATCCTGCCCGAGGCGGTGCGCGCCGCGCGGCCGGACGCGATCGTCGCCACCGGCCGCTCGGACTACGCCAACCAAGTCAACAACGTCCTCTGCTTCCCCTTCATCTTCCGCGGCGCGCTGGACGCGGGGGCCACCACCATCAACGAGGCGATGAAGGTGGCCGCCGTCGAGGCCATCGCCCGCCTCGCCCGGATCGAGGCCTCCGAGGTGGTGGTCGCGGCCTATGGCGGACAGGCGCCGGTGTTCGGCGCGGACTACATCATCCCCAAGCCCTTCGACCCGCGGCTGATCCTGGAGATCGCCCCCGCCGTGGCGCGCGCGGCGATGGATTCCGGCGTCGCCACCCGCCCCATCGCCGACTTCGCCGCCTATCGCGAGACGCTGGAGCGCTTCGTCTACCGCTCGGGCGACCTGATGCGCCCCGTCATCTTCGCCGCCCGCAAGGCGCCCAAGCGCGTCGCCTATGGCGAGGGCGAGGACGAGCGCGTGCTGCGCGCCGTGCAGTCCGTGCTGGACGATGGCATGGCCGAGCCGGTGCTGATCGGCCGCCGCGCCGTGATCGAGGCCAAGGTGCGCGCCATGGGCCTGCGCATGGACCTGCAGGAGAGCGTCCGCCTGCTCGACCCCGAGCAGGACACCGCCATCTTCGCGCCGCTGGTGGAGATCTACCGCGCCAAGGTCGGCCGCCGCGGCGTGCCGCCCGATGCCTGCGCCCGCTTCGTCCGCACCCGCCCCACCGTCGCCGCCGCGCTGCTGCTGGAGACGGGGCAGGTGGACGCCGCCATCGTCGGTGGCCAGGGCGAGTGGATGCGGCAGTGGCACCAGGCGCATGACGTCATCGGCAAGCGGGCCGACACCAGCCGGGTCTATGCCCTGACCGGCGTCATCCTGCCCGCCGGCACGCTGTTCTTCGCCGACACCCACCTGCTGGTGGACCCCACCGCCGCGCAGGTGGCCGAGATGACGCTGCTCGCCGCCGAGCAGGTGCGGGCCTTCGGCCTGACGCCCAAGGTGGCGCTGCTCTCCCACTCCTCCTTCGGCGCCAGCCAGGCCCCCTCCGCCCGCAAGATGCGCGAGGCGCTGCGGCTGATCCAGGCCCAGGCGCCCGAGCTGGAGGTGGATGGCGAGATGCACGCCGACGCCGCCCTGGTGCCGGCCATCCGCGAGAAGGCCGTGCTGGACAGCCGGCTGGCGGATTCCGCCAACCTCCTCATCATGCCCAACCTCGATTCCGCCAACATCGCCTACAACCTGGTGAAGGCGGCCGCGGACGGGCTGCAGCTCGGTCCCATCCTGCTCGGCATGAACAAGCCGATCCATGTGCTGGTGCCGAGCGTGACCGCGCGCGGCATCGCCAACCTCACGGCGCTGGCCGCCACCCAGGGCTAGGCCGCCCGGAGAGGAGCCGTATCGGGCGGAAATCCGCGCCGGGCGGCTTCGCTTCCGGCGCGGAAAGGCCCATCTTGGGAGGCATGGCGAACCTTCCAGCCCGCCCCGCCTCCGCGGCCGTCGCGGCCTTCCTCAAGCAGGTGGAAAGCCTGCCCGCCCTGCGCGCCGGCACGCACCGCCCGGGCCGGCTGATCTTCGCCATCGACGCGACGGCCAGCCGCCAGCCGAGCTGGGACCGCGCCTCTGCCGTGCAGGCCGACATGTTCCAGGCCGCCGCCGCGCATGGCGGCCTCGTGGTCCAGATCGCCTATTACCGCGGCTTCGGCGAGTTCGCCGCCACGCCCTTCCTGGCGGACGGGCGGGAGCTGGCGCGGCGCATGAGCGGCGTCTCCTGCCTGGGGGGGCGGACGCAGATCGGCCGGGTGCTCGCCCATGCCGAGGCGGAAACGGCGCGGGAGAAGGTGGCCGCCCTCGTCTTCGTGGGCGATGCGGTGGAGGAGGAGGCGGATGCGCTCTGCCATGCCGCCGGCCGGCTCGGGATGCGCGGCACGCCCGTCTTCGTCTTCCAGGAGGGGCGCGACCCGGTGGCGACCGACGTGCTGCGGCAGGTGGCGAGGCTCTCGGGCGGCGCGCACCGGGCGCTGGATGGCGACAGCGCCGCCGCGCTGCGGGAATGGCTGAACGCCGTGGCCGTGTTCGCCGCCGGCGGGCGGGAGGCGCTGGCGCGGCTGCGCGGCGAGGCCGCCCGCGCCCTGGTGGCGCAGCTGCCGGCGCCGCCCCGGTGAGGCGCCAGCCGGAGCCCCGCCGATGAGCTGGCTGCTGGGGGGGCTGGCGCTGCTGATCCTGCTGGCGGTGCTGGCGCAGGGCTTCGCCACCGCCAGCGTGGCGCAGGTGAGGCGCGGCGCCGCCATCCTGCTGGCGGTGGTGGGTCTCGCGGCCTTCGGCCTGCTGGCCTATGGCGGGCGGGTGGCGCAGGCCATGCCCGTGCTGCTGGCCCTGGCGCCGCTGCTGCTGCGCTGGTGGCGAGGCTGGCGGCAGGCGCGGCGCTTCGGGACCCCTCCCGGCGCCCAGGCCTCCACCCTGAACACCGCCACTCTGGCCATGCGCCTCGATCTCGCCACCGGCACCCTGTCCGGCCGGGTGCGGCAGGGCCGCTTCGCGGGGCGGGAGCTGGGCGAGCTGGCGCTACCCGAGCTGATGGCGCTGCTGCGCGACTGCCAGGCGCAGGACGCCGAAAGCGTGCCGCTGCTGGAAAGCTGGCTGGACCGTGCCCTGCCCGGCTGGCGCGCCCAGGCCGGCGCGGAGGCGGCGCCCGAGGCGATGGACCGCGCCGCCGCCCTGGCGGTGCTGGAGCTGGAGGAGGGCGCGGACGAGGCCGCCATCCGCGCCGCGCACCGCCGGCTGATGCGCGAGGCCCATCCGGACCGTGGCGGCTCGGCCGAGCGGGCGGCGCAACTCAACAGGGCGCGCGATCTTCTGCTAGGCTGAAATTCACGGAATCGCTCCCGGGCGATGAATTGCCGGGCCTGTTGCAGCGTGGCAATGCTGCGCCAGGACAGCCTCAGTTCCGCCATCCTGCAATGGCGGAACCCACCGACCACACTCTGGAGGACCAGCCGAGTGACGAAACCGCTGAAGAAGGCCGTGCTGCCCGTGGCCGGCCTGGGCACGCGTTTCCTGCCGGCCACCAAGGCCCTTGCCAAGGAGATGCTGCCCGTCGTCGACAAGCCGCTGATCCAGTACGCGGTCGAGGAGGCACGCGCCGCCGGCATCGACCAGTTCTGCTTCGTCACCGGCCGCGGCAAGACCGCCATCGTCGAGCATTTCGACGTCGCCTACGAGCTGGAGCGGACCCTGCTCGAGCGCGGCAAGAACGAGATCCTGGAGGACCTGCGCCGGCAGGCGCAGATGCCGGGCTCCATCACCACGGTGCGCCAGCAGGTGCCGATGGGCCTTGGCCACGCCATCTGGTGCGCCCGCTCCTTCATCGGCGACGACCCCTTCGCCATCCTGCTCCCCGATGACCTGATGCTGTGCAAGACCTCCTGCACGCAGCAGCTCGCCGAGGCCTACCAGGAGACGGGCGGCAATGTGGTCGCCGTCGAGGAAGTGCCGATGGAGCGCGTCAACAAGTACGGCGTGCTGGACATCGCCGAGGACAAGGGCCGCCTGGTCTCGGTGAAGGGCCTGGTCGAGAAGCCGAAGCCGGAGGAGGCGCCCTCCAACCTCACCGTCATCGGCCGCTACGTGCTGATGCCCGAGGTGCTGACCCACCTGGCCAAGATGGAGAAGGGCGCGGGCGGCGAGGTGCAGCTGACCGACGCCATGGCCAAGCTCATCGGCACCCAGCCCTTCCACGGCCTGCGCTACGAGGGCCGGCGCTTCGACTGCGGCGACAAGGTGGGCTATCTCGAGGCGCAGATCGCCTTCGCGCTGCAGCGGCCCGAGCTCGCCAAGGCGGTGCACGACTTCCTCCCCAAATACGTCTGAGGCGCGGGGATGGCGGTGACGATGACCGGGCCGGCCCATGCCGGCCCGGTCCCTGCTGTTCTGGCTCGCCAGCCCGCGCGCGAGGGCGGGTGCTGAGATGATGCACCGCCTCACGCCCAGCAACGGCGCCTGGGCGCCGCTGGCCGGGCGGCAGCGCGTTCCACGCCCCTGCCCCCGGGATGCCGGCCGAGGCCAGAACCGCCGCCGCCGCCCGCCATCCCGCCGCCCGTAAGCTGCGCGACGCCTGGAGCCCAGCCGCCCTGCGCGTGGCCGGGTTCCGCCACTTCTCCATCGGACGCCCCTGAAGCAAGGATCCCCGGATGACCGCCTTTCGCCACGAGTTCCACCCTACCTCGCTCCGCGAGTACGACATCCGCGGCATCGTGGGCAAAACCCTCTCCGGCGCCGATGCCTTCGCCATCGGCCGCTGCTTCGGCAGCATCGTCGTGCGCGGCGGCGGCAAGAAGGTGGCGGTGGGCTATGACGGCCGCCTGTCCTCGCCCGAGCTGGAGGCGCAGCTCGTCGCCGGCCTCGTCGCCTGCGGGCTGGAGGTGGCGCGCATCGGCTGCGGCCCGACGCCGATGCTCTACTTCGCCGCCTACGCCCTCAGCACCGACGGCGCGGTGATGGTCACCGGCAGCCACAACCCGCCGGACTACAACGGCTTCAAGATGATGCTGGGCAAGAAGCCCTTCTTCGGCAGCCAGATCCAGGACATCGGCCGCATGGCGGCGGGTGGCGACGTGGTGCCGGAGGCTTCCGGCAGCGCCACGCGCGTGGACGTCTCCGACGACTACGTCGCCCGCCTGCTGAAGGACTATGACGGCGGCGACCGCGCGCTCAAGGTGGTGTGGGACCCGGGCAACGGCTCCGGCGCCGAGATCACCAAGCGCCTGGTGGCGAAGCTGCCGGGCGAGCACACCGTGATCAACGGCGAGATCGACGGCAACTTCCCCAACCACCACCCCGACCCCACGGTGCTGAAGAACCTGCAGCAGCTCATCGCCGAGGTGCGCGCCCGCAAAGCCGATCTCGGCATCGCCTTCGACGGCGACGCGGACCGCATCGGCGCCGTGGATGGCGAGGGCAACATGCTGTTCGGCGACCAGCTCCTGGTGGTGCTGGCGCGCGACGTGCTGAGGAACAACCCGGGCGGCACCATCATCGCCGACGTCAAGGCCAGCCAGGTGCTGTTCGACGAGGTGGCGCGCGCGGGCGGCACGCCGCTGATGTGGAAGACCGGCCACTCCCTGATCAAGGCCAAGATGGCCGAGACCAAGTCGCCGCTGGCCGGCGAGATGTCGGGCCACATCTTCTTCAACGACAAGTGGTACGGCTTCGACGACGCGCCCTATTCCGCCATCCGCCTGCTCGGCATCGTGGCGCGCGCCGGCGAGAGCCTGGCCGCCACCCGTGCCGCCCTGCCGCAGGTGATCAACACCCCCGAGCTGCGCTTCGACTGCCCCGACGAGCGCAAGTTCGGCGTGATCTCCGAGGTGAAGGCCCGCCTCGCCCAGTCCGGCGCCAACGTCCAGGACGTGGATGGCGTGCGCGTGCTGACCGAGGATGGCTGGTGGCTGCTGCGCGCCTCCAACACCCAGGCGGTGCTGGTGGCCCGCGCCGAGGCCAAGACCGAGGAAGGGCTGGAGCGGCTGAAGGCCCTGCTGGCGGAGCAGGTGACGGCCTCCGGCCTCGCCGTGCCGGATTTCTCGGGCGAGAACGCCGGCCACTGACGAGCTGGCCGGGGGGCTTCCGCCCCCTGGGAAACGGGCCGGGGGACCCTGCTCCCCCGGCCCCGCCGCCTCCCCTCGGAGGCCGTTACTGCGGATGCACGGGCGGCACGCGCGCCCAGCCGCGCGGCCGGCGGACCCGCTCGCGCATGAAGGTCATCACGCCCGAGAAGATGATGATGGCGACGCCCACCGCCATCACCGGGTCCAGATGGTCGCCGAAGACGAGATAGCCGAAGGCGATGGCCCAGAGCATCTGGCTGTACTGCGCCGGCGCCACCAGGCTGGCCGGGATGCGCTGCGAGGCCAGCATCACCAGGATGTTGCCCGCCGCCATCAGCAGCCCGTAGCCCATCAGCCAGACCCACTGCATCGGCGTGGGCCAGACGAAGCCCGGCAGCATCAGCAGCCCGCACCCCGCCACCGGCCCGATCAGCCCGGCGCCATAGAGCGAGAGGCGCGACTCGCTCTTGCCGTGGGCGCGCATCATCACCACCGTCACCGCGCCCGACAGGCCGCCCACGACGGCGCCGAGATGGCCGATGTTCAGCTCCCGGAAGCCCGGCCGCAGCACCACCAGCACCCCCGCGAAGCCCAGGATGACGGCCAGCCACCGCCGCCACCCCACCGCCTCCCGCAGGAACGCCACCGATAGCAGGGTGACGAAGGTCGGCATCAGGAACAGCAGGCAGAAGGCCTCGGCCATGGAAAGGTGGGTGAAGGCGGTGACGCTGCCGAGCGCTCCGGTCAGCGCGGCGGCGGCGCGCAGCAGCCACATGGGCCGGCTGCGGGCGCGGAAGATGTCGGTGAGGCGCTCGTCCGGGCCGCGCAGCAGGGGCAGCGCCAGCACGCCCGAGAGGGCGCCGAAGAACACCGCCTGGTAGGCGCTGAGGCTGCCATGCAGCAGCTTCACCGAGGCATCGCTGACGGCATAGGCGGCGAAGGCCAGGAAGGCGAGCAGGATGCCTTGCGACGAGGAACGGTCCATGGGATGCCCGGAAAGGTCGTGCTGCGCTGCGGTGTGACGCAGCGGCCCGAAGCCCGCCAGGGTGCGAAAGATTACAAATCGAAGCACCTGCCTGCTTCGCTCCGGAGGAAAGGCCAGAACCATGCTGCAACGCCCCCCCGCCGAACCCGGCATGCGCGAGGAGGAGGTGGACACCCCTGCCCTGATCCTCGACCTCGACGCCTTCGAGGCCAATCTGGATGCCATGGCGGCCTTCCTGGCGCCCACCGGCACGAAGCTGCGTGCGCATGCCAAGACGCACAAATCGCCCGTGGTGGCGTTGCAGCAGATGCGGCGCGGCGCGGTCGGGCAATGCGTGCAGAAGGTGGCCGAGGCCGAGATCCTGGCCTGGGGCGGCGTTCCGGACATCCTGGTGAGCAACGAGGTGGTCTCGCCGCGCAAGCTGGCGCGGCTGGCGGCGCTGTCCACCATCAGCAAGGTGGCGCTCTGCGCCGATGACGCGGCGGGCGTCGCGCTGATCGAGCAGGCGGCCGAGGCGGCGGGCCGGCGGATGACGGTGCTGGTGGAGATCGATGTCGGCGCCGGGCGCTGCGGCGTTCCGCCGGGGCCGGAGGCGGTGGCGCTGGCGCAGCGGATCGCTGGCAGCCCGCACCTCGTCTTCGGCGGGCTCCAGGCCTATCACGGCCGCGCCCAGCACATCCGCAGCCCCGAGGGCCGCGCCGAGGCGATCGGCAGCGCGGTGGAGCAGACCCGCCGCACCGTGGAGCAGCTGCGCCAGCAGGGCCTGGACTGCGCCATTGTCGGCGGCGCCGGCACCGGCACCTTCCGGCACGAGGCGACGAGCGGCGTGTTCACCGAGATCCAGGCCGGCTCCTACGCCTTCATGGATGCCGACTACGCGGCGAACGAGGATGCGCCGCCCTTCCGCCACGCCCTGTTCCTGCTTTCGCAGGTGATGAGCACGCCGAAGCCGGCGCTGGCCGTGCTGGATGCCGGCCACAAGGCCGCCCCCACCGATTCCGGCTTCCCCAGGGTGTGGCAGCGTCCCGGCCTGCGCTATGCCGGCGCCTCGGACGAGCATGGCAACCTGGTGGTGGAGGGCGGCCAGCGCCCGGATCTCGGCGAGAAGCTGCGCCTCGTGCCCGCCCATTGCGACCCGACGATCGACCGCTACGACTGGTTCGTCGGCGTGCGGAACGGCCGGGTGGAATGCCTGTGGCCGATCGCCGCCCGGGGCGCGATGGCCTGACGGGAGGCCGGCCTCCCCTTCAGCTGTTCCTGCGCCTGAGCAGGAACAGCGCCTGCTCCCCGAACAGGTTGGCCAGCCTGACCGAGCGCTTCCACGGCGCCTGCAGGCCCTTCTCGTCCACCGCCAGCCACTGCTCCACCGCGTAGCCGTCCTTCTCGCAAAGGTCGATGAAGTCGAGGATGGTGCAGGGGTGGATGTTGGGCGTCTCGTGCCAGGGGCGGCCCCAGGTCTCGGTCACCGGCATCCGGCCGGTGAGGAGCAGCTTCATCCGCACCTCCCAGTGCCCGAAATTCGGGAAGGAGACGATGGCGTGGCGGCCGATGCGCAGCATATGCCGCAGCACCTCGCGCGGCTTCTCCACGGCATGGATGGTGCGGGACAGCACCACGTAGTCGAAGGCGTCGTCCGGATAGAAGGCGAGGTCGTTGTCGGCGTCGCCATGGATCACGGCGAGCCCTTGCGCCACGGCGGCGGTGGCCTGCGCCATGTCGATCTCGATGCCGCGGGCATCGGCGCCCTTCTCGCGCTCCAGATGCTCCAGCAGCGCGCCGTCGCCGCAGCCGATGTCGAGCACCTTGGCCCCGGCCGGGATCATCTCCGCGATGAGCCGCAGGTCGAGGCGCATGTTCTTGGCGACGAAGCGAACCGGAGCCGGCGTATCGGACAAGGCTGGGAGATCCTGGGCCGCGTGGTGGGGCAGGATCGTTAGCCCCGGCGGCGCGGCAAGGCAAACCCCCGGAACGACAAAGGGGGCCGTGAGGCCCCCTTCGCGAAGCGGATGCGGGCCGGGCCGCTCAGGCGGCGCGCAGCGCGCGGGGCAGGTCGGCCACGGCGTCGTCGATCAGCCGGGCATCGGCATCGGCAGTCAGCTCGCGGGCGATCACCTCGCGCGCGGCGGCGGTGGCCACGTTGGCCGCGGCGTTGCGCACCTCGGCCAGCGCCCCGGCCTCGGCGGCCTGGATGCGGTCCATCGCCATCTGCTCGCGGCGCCTGGCGGAAGCCTCGGCCTCGGCGGCGGCGGCGGCGGAAAGCCGCTCGGCCTCGGCCTTGGCGCGGGCCAGCAGGGTCTCGGCCTCGGCCAGGGCGGCGGCGCGGTCGGCCTCGGCCTGGCGGCGCATCGCCTCGGCCTCGGCGCGCAGGCGCGCGGCCTCATCCAGCGCGGTGCGGATCTTGGCGGCGCGGGCGTCCAGCGCCTCGGTGGCCTTCGCCCAGATCGTCCGGCCCAGCAGGACCACGAAGATGACGAAGGAGACGGCGACCCAGAAGGTCGGGTTCAGCCAGAAATACTCGTAATGGTGCATCGCGCCGCTCCTTACGCCTGACCCTGGGCGCCCAGCTCGCGCTGCACGGCAGCGGAGACGGCGGCCTCGTTCCGGATACCCGTCAGGCGCTGCACCAGGGCATTCGCCGTGTCGGTGGCCACCTCGCGCAGCGCGCCCATGGCGGCGTCGCGGGCGGTGTTGATGCGCGCCTCGGCGGCCTCGATCTGCTGGCTCAGGCGGGCGTTCAGCTCGGCGTTGCGGGCCGCCGCCTCGGCCTGGGCGGCCTGCATGGCATTGGCGATGGCGGCCTGGCTCTCGGCGCGCGCGCGGGCGGTGGCGGCCTGGTGGGCCTCCATGGCGGCGTCGGCCTCGGCCTTGGCGGCGCGGGCGGCCTCGAGATCGCCCTCGATGCGGTTGCGGCGCTCATCCAGCACCGAGGCGACGCGCGGCAGGGCGATGTTGGCCAGCATGTAGTACAGGACGCCGAAGATGATCAGCAGCCAGACCACCTGCGCCAGCATCAGCGGGTTGCCGAAATCCAGCTGCGGCATGCCGCCGCCGGAGGCTTCCGCCGCCGCAACCGACTGGGCCTCGAGGCCGCTGGGCGCCGCCGCGTGGGCACCGACGCTGTAGAGCCAGGCCATCACGCCGGCGAAGGTCATCCGCTTCATCATCTGCATCCCTGCAATTCTCACCCGGGCCATTCCCACCCGGAACCGGAGGGCGCGGCGTGCGCGCCGCGCCCTGCCGGGGATCAGGTGAACAGGATCAGGAAGGCGATCAGCAGCGCGAACAGCGCCACGGCTTCCGTCAGGGCGAAGCCCAGGATGCCGATGGGGAACACGGTGTCGCGCGAGGCCGGGTTGCGGGCGACGGACGCGATCAGCGTCGAGAAGATGTTGCCGAGCGCCAGGCCGACGCCGAACAGGGCGAGGACGGCGATGCCGGCACCGATCGCCTTCGCAGCAAGCACGATTTCCATCAGAGGTATCCCTTCGCTGATCTGATGTTAGGTCCGCCGGACGCGGCCCCGAAAAGACGTGGCCCCCTTGTGGGGACTGGCCCCGTCAGTGCAGGTGCACCGCGTCGTGCAGGTAGATGCTGGTCAGGATGGCGAACACATAGGCCTGCAGGAAGGCCACCAGGAGCTCGAACCCCACCAGGAGGACGTTGACCGAAAGCGGCAGCACCGCGACGAGCGGGCCGACGATGCCCAGGCCGCCCAGCAGCACGACGAAGGTGGCGAACACCTTCAGCAGCACGTGGCCGGCGACCATGTTGGCGAACAGACGGACGGAAAGGCTGATCGGCCGCGAGAGGTAGGACACCACCTCGACCGGCACGATGATGGGCGCGAGCCAGAGCGGCGCGCCCTCGGGGAAGAAGTAGCCGAAGAACTTCTTGCCGTGCAGCGCCAGGGCCACCACCGTCGTCACCAGGAACACCAGGAAAGCCAGGCCGAAGGTGACGGCGATGTGGCTGGTGTAGGTGAAGGCGTAGGGGAACAGCCCCAGCACGTTGCCGAACAGCACGAACATGAACAGCGCGAAGACGAAGGGGAAGTAGCGCTTCCCCTCATGCCCCACCTGCCCGATGACGAGGTTCTCGACGAATTCGTAGAAGGTCTCGGCCATGGCCTGGAAGCGGCCCGGCACCACGGCGCGCGGCGCCATGCCCAGGGTCATCACCAGCACGATCACCACAGCCGCGATCAGCATGTGGGCGTTGGACTGGGTGAAGTTCACCGCCGCGCCAATGGGCCCGAAGGCGTGCGTCAGCTCGAACTGGCTCAGCGCGTCGATCGTTTTGCCTTCGGCGGCCACTGCGGCTCTCCCGTAATCCGGTGCTACTTGCGCGCGCCTGTCCGGGGGTTGAACAGCCGATAGACGTTCATCACCCCGGCGACACCACCCACCACGAAGAAGACCATGAAGAGCCAGGGAAAACTTCCGAGCCAGCGGTCCAGCAACCAGCCAAGCCCGGCGCCGGCGATGAGGGCGGAAACCACCTCGATCCCGGCCCGCATGCCGATGTTCAACGCGCTGGAGGGAAGGCCCTTGGCCCCGTCCCCGCCAGCCTGGTCAGCACCCTTCTCCAGTCCCTGGCGTTGCCGGGCCTGCTTCAGGCGCTCGTCGAAATCGTCGCGTTCGTTCACCCTTGCTCCTGCGGTCCCCCCGCCGGAAGGCTGGACGGCTCGTAAGGGGGCGTTCATGGAGTGTCAAGGGCATGACGCATCGCGGCAGCCCCGCCACGCCCCGCCGCCAAGCAGCGGAAGGGGCGCCCCGGCCGCTCAGTCCGCCCCTTCCACCATCTCCACCGCCGCCTCCAGGTCCACCGAGAGAAGCCGGCTCACGCCGCGCTCCTGCATGGTCACGCCGTAAAGGCGGTGCATGCGGGCCATGGTCAGCGGGTGGTGCGTCACCACCAGGAAGCGGGTGCCGGATTCGGTGGCCATCGACTCCAGCAACCCGCAGAGGCGGTCCACATTGGCGTCGTCCAGCGGCGCGTCCACCTCGTCCAGCACGCAGACCGGCGCGGGCTGGCAGCGGAACACGGCAAACACCAGGGAAAGCGCCGTCAGCGCCTGCTCGCCGCCCGAAAGCAGCGACAGGGTAGCGAGCTTCTTGCCCGGCGGCTCGGCATAGATCTCGAGCCCCGCCTCCAGCGGGTCGTCCGAGCCCACCAGCGCCAGATGCGCCCGCCCGCCGCCGAACAGCTTGCCGAACAGCGCGCGGAACTCGGCATCCACCCGGTCGAACACGGCGCGCAGCCGCTCCCGCCCCTCGCGGTTCAGGTGGCCGATCGAGCCGCGCAGCTTGGCGATGGCGGCGCCGATCTCCTCGCGGTCGCCGTCGATGGCGCCGATGCGCTGGTCCAGCTCCGCCATCTCCTGCTCGGCGCGGAGGTTGACGGGGCCCATCTCCTCCCGCTCCTTGGCCAGCCGCTCGGCCTTGCGCCGCGCCCGCTCCTCGGCCGCTTCCGAAAGGTCACCAGGCGGCGGCGGCAGGGCGGGCGCCTCGCCCAGCCGCTCGGCCAGGCGCTGCGCCACCGCAGCGGCGGCGGCCTCGGCCTGCTGCGCCGCGGCCTCCGCGCGGAGCTGCGCCTCGCGGGCGGCGGCGAAGGCGGCATCGGCGTGGCGGCGTGCCTCGGCGGCCTCGCGGTCCTCCGTCTCGGCGGCGCGCAGGCGCGTGGCGGCGGCAGCATGGGCGGTTTCCGCCTCGGCCAGCAGGCGGCCGGCGGCGGCGCGGCGGGCAGCGGCCTCCTCCGGCACGGCGGCGGCGGCATCGCGCGCCGCATCGGCCTCGGCGGCACGCTGGCGCAGCGCGGCGAGCCGCGCGCTGGCCTCGGTTTGGCGCCCGGCCCAGGAGGCGCGCTCGGCGCCGATCTCCTCCAGCCGCGCGGCGGCGCGCGTGGACTCCGCGTCCAGCGCGGCGGCGGCGTCGCGCGCGGCGGCGGCGCGGGCGCGCGCCTCGGCCTGGCCCTGGCGGGCGGCGTCCACGGCCCGGCGCAAGGCCTCGAGATCCGGCGCGGCGGACAGCGCGGCCTCCGCCTCGGCCAGCAGCCGGCCGGCCTCGGCCGCCTCCTCGGCGGCGCGGGCGAGCTGCGGCGCCAGGGCGGCCAGCCGGCTTTCCGCCTGGGCGGCTTGGTTGGCCAGCCGGGCCTGCTCGGCGCGCGCCGCCTCCAGCGCCGCCTCGGCCTTGCGCCGCGCCTCGCGGGCGGCGGCCTCCTCGGCCTGCGCGGCGGCCTCGGCGCGTGCGGCCCCGTCCCGCGCCGCGCGCGCGGCGGCGGGGTCGGGCAGCGCGGCAAGGGCGGCGGCGGCGGCATCGCGCGCGGTCTCGGCGGCGCGCAGATCGGCCTCCAGCCGCTCGATCTGCGGGCCCAGCGCGGCAAGCCGGCTTTCCCCGCGCGCGGCGGCGGCGGAAAGGCGCGATTCCACCTCCCGCGCCCGCGCCAGGGCGCCCTCGGCGCCGCCGCGCGCGGCGCGGGCGGCACCCTCGGCCTGGGCGGCGCGCGCCTCCGCGTCCCGCGCCGCCTCGGCGGCGGCGGCGGCGGTGCCGGCGGCGGCAGCGGCCTTTTCCAGCACGGCCTCGGCGGCGCGCAGGCGGTTGCGCTGGGTCAGCCGCACGGCGCCGGCGCTGGGCGCGCCGGGCCGGACGCAATGCCCGTCCCAGCGCCACAGCGCGCCCTCGGCCGAAACCAGGCTCTGCCCGGGCGCGAGGCGCGGCAGCAGCGCCTCCCCCGCAGCCTCGTCCGGTACCAGCCCCACCTGGGACAGGGCGCGGGCCAGGGCGGGCGGCGCCTCCACCAGCCCGGCCAGCGGCGTCACGCCGCCGGGCAGGGGAGCGGCGGCGGCCAGCGGCGGCAGGGCGCGCCAGTGGCGCGACGCGGCGGTGTCGGCGGGGCTGTCCAGCGTCTCGCCCAGCGCGGCGCCGAGCGCGGCCTCCAGCCCGGGGGGCACGGTGATGGCGTCCAGGACCGGCGCGGCGGCGCGCGGCTCGCGGGCGCGCAGCAGGTCGGCCAGGCCCTGCCGCTCGGCGGCGGCGCGGGCATGGGCCGCCTCGGCGGTGCTGGCGGCGGCGCGGGCGGCCGAATGGTCGGCGGCGGCCTCGGCACGCAGAGCTTCCGCCC
This sequence comes from Teichococcus rhizosphaerae, assembly GCF_002631185.1. GTDB lineage: Bacteria > Pseudomonadota > Alphaproteobacteria > Acetobacterales > Acetobacteraceae > Pseudoroseomonas > Pseudoroseomonas rhizosphaerae. The sequence continues at coordinate 15,127 of NZ_PDNU01000041.1, forward strand.
TGGCCAGGGCATCGCGGGCGGCGGCCAGCGCGGCCTCGGCTTCGGCGCTGGCGGTGCTGGCGGCGGCCAGGGCCTCCGGCGCGGGGCGCTCGGCGGCGGCGGCGTCCCGCTCGCGGGCGAGGCGCGCCAGCTGCTCCGCCACCTGCCGGGCGCGGGCGGCGGCGCCATCGCGCTCGGCGGCGGCGCGGCCGCGCGCCGCATCGGCCTCGGCGCTGGCGCGGCGGGCGGCGGCGTGCGCTTCCTGCGCGGCGGCGCGGGCGGTCTCCGCCTGCTCCAGGCGGGTGCGCGCGGCGGCCAGGGCCTGGACGGCGCCTTCCTGCGCGGCGGCGGCCCGCGCCGTTTCCTCCGGCGCCACGCACCGGGCCTCGGCCTCGCGCCGCTGCGCGGCGAGCGAATCCTGCTGCCGCGCCAGCCGCGCCACGCGCTGGCGCGCCGCCTCCAGTTCCGCCTCGCGGCGGCCGGCCTCGGCGGCGGCATCGGCGGCGGCCTGCGCGGCCTGGTCGGCGGCCTTCTCGGCCGTCTCGGCGGCGGCGGCGGCCTCGTCCCGGCGGGCCGCGGCCTCGGCGGCGCGCCGCGGCAGGCTGGCGCGCAGTTCCTCCAGCGCGGCGGCCTCGGCGGCGAGCCGCGCCCCGGCGGCGGCGGCATCCTCGGCGAGGCGCGTGGCATGGCCCAGATCGTCGCGCAGCTGCGCGAGGCGGCCCTCGGCCTCCTCCAGCGCGGCGCGGGCGCGGCGCTCCTCCGCCTCCAGCCCTTCCTGCTCGACGCGGCGGCGCTCCAGCGCGGTGCGGGTGGCGGCCTCGGCCTCGCGCGGCCCGGGCAGGGCGCGCTCGGCGGCAAAGGCGCGGGTGGCGGCCTCGGCCGCGTCCCGCTCGGCCCGGCGGGTCACGGCGCGCGCGGCCGCGTGGGCGTCCCGGGTGCTTTCCAGCCCCTGCGCCGTGCGGGCGACCAGCAGGGAGAAGTATTCCGCCTCCGCCTCGCGCGTCATGCCGGACAGGTTGCGGTAGCGGGCCGCCTGACGCGCCTGCCGCTGCAGCGATTGCCGCTGCACCTCGAGCTGGCCCTTGAGGTCGTCGGCGCGGGTCAGGTTGGCCTCGGCCTGCCGCAGCTTCAGCTCGGCCTCGTGCTTGCGGGCGCGCAGCCCCGCGATGCCGGCCGCCTCCTCCAGCACCTGCCGCCGCTCCTCGGGGCGGGCGGCGATCAGCGCCGCCACCTTGCCCTGGCTGACCATGGCCGAGGAGCGCGCGCCGGAGCCGATGTCGGCGAACAGCGTCTGCACGTCCCGCCCGCGCACCTCGCGGCCGTTGAGGCGGAAGCCGGTGCCCTCCCCGCGCACGATGCGGCGGGTGATCTCCAGCTCGGCGGCCGACTGGTTGGGCGGCGGCGCGAGGCCGGCGGCCTCCTCCAGCAGCAGCGTCACCTCGGCCTGGTTGCGCCCGGCGCGGGTGGCGGTGCCGGCGAAGATGACGTCGTCCATCTCGCCGCCGCGCATGGCGCGGGCATTGGTCTCGCCCATCGCCCAGCGCAGCGCCTCGACGACGTTGGACTTGCCGCAGCCATTCGGCCCGACGATGCCGGTCAGCCCCGGCAGCACCTCGACCGTGGTGGGCTCGGCGAAGGACTTGAAGCCCGCGATGCGCAGCCGCGTCAGCCGCGCGCGCAGCGCGGCGGCGCGGGCGGCGGCCTCGGCCTCCGGGTCGCGCGGGGTGGCCGGCCCGGGGGCCGCCTCCGCCGCCGCTGCTTCCGGGCCGGGCGGCGCCATGCCGTCCGGGGTCTCGTCGGCGGGGGGCCGCATGGCTTCCCCGGGCGCCCGCTCGGTCAAGCGCCGGAGGCTTCGCCGACCAACTGGGCGAAGCGGTCGAAGGGCATCGAGCCGGGCACGGTCCTGGTCCCGAAGACGAAGGTGGGGGTGGAGGCGACCTTGTGCTCCTGCTCGGCCTTCAGCCGCCCTTCCAGGATGGCGCGGCGCAGCCCCTCATCGGCGATGGCGGCGTCCACCTGGGCGCGGGAAAGCCCCGCCAGGGCGGCGATCCTGGCGATCTCGGCCACGTTGTCGGCGCCGCGGGCGAAGGCCCAGCGGTCCTGGCTGGCCAGCAGCGCGCCGATGAAGCCCTCGTAGCGCTCGGCCGGCAGGGCGCGGGCCACCTGGGCGGCGGCCAGCGCCAGCTGGTCGAGCGGGAAGTCGCGCCACACCATGCGCATCTTGCCCGCCTCCACCAGCTCCTTCTTCACCTGCGGCCAGGTGTCGCGGTGGAAGGTCGCGCAATGCGAGCAGGTGAGCGAGAAATATTCGATCACCGTCACCGGCGCGGATTCGGGCCCGGCGGCGCGCTCGCCGAGGCCTATGGGCGCCCTGGCCTCCTGCGCGGCGGCGGCCAGCGGAGCCAGGGCGGCCGGGGCCAGCATCAGCGTGCGGCGGGTGAGCGACATGGAGCCTCCTGTGGCATCATGGGGCGATCGGTCAGCGGGCGGCGCCCCGGTTCCGCCTGGCCAGGCGGGCGGGGCGCGGTCCCGCCGTCTCTACAGCAGAACCCCCCTCCGAGGCGATCCCGCCGCAGATGGCGCGGCGCCGGCGGCCTGTCCATCGGCTGTTGCACTTCGCCACGCTGCTTGCGCCCGGCCCGGCTTTGCCCGATGGGGCGGGCGTCACGCGGAGCCGCGACGCGCCGGGCGCAGCCGGGCCGCGCGCGGCGTGCCGAACCACGAACAAAAGACCATGAGGAGAGGCCCGATGGCCCGCCTGTTTCCCACCTGGACGCCCGCGCGCGGCCCCGTCGTGGGGCCGGAGGAGCGCCTGCCCGGCGGCGCCATGCTGGCGCTCGGCCTGCAGCATGTCGTCGCCATGTCCGGCGCCACCATCCTCGGGCCGCTGCTGATGGGGTTCGACCCCAACCTGGCCATCCTGTTCTCCGGCATCGGCACGCTGCTGTTCTTCCTCATCACGGGCGGGCGGGTGCCGAGCTATCTCGGCTCCTCCTTCGCCTTCATCGCCGTGGTGGTGGCGGTCACGGGCTATTCCGGCACCGGCCTCAATCCCAACATCGGCCCGGCGCTGGGCGGCATCATCGCCGCCGGCGCCCTCTACGCGGTGGTCGGGCTGGTGGTGATGCGCGCCGGCACGGGCTGGATCGAGCGGCTGATGCCGCCCGTGGTCACCGGCGCGGTGGGCGCGGCCATCGGCCTCAACCTCGCGCCCGTGGCGGCGCGCGGGGTGGAGGGCAGCGCGCCGGAGGTGGTGGTGGGCATCGGCACGCTGCTCGCCGTCAGCCTGCTGGCCGTCTACGCGCCGCAGGGGCTGCGCCGGGTGTCCATCCTGGGCGGCACGGTGGCGGGCTACCTGCTGCACCTCGTGCTGGCCAACGGCCTCGGCCTCGGCGCGGCCATCGACTTCGGCGGGATCGCCACGGCGCCCTGGTTCGGCCTGCCGCGCTTCCAGGCCCCCACCTTCGAGACGGGCGCCATGCTGATGATCGCCCCCGTGGCCATCATCCTGATCGCGGAGAATCTCGGCCACATCAAGGCGGTGGGCGCCATGACCGGCGTGAACATGGACCGCCACATGGGCCGCGCCTTTCTGGGCGACGGTGTCGCCACCATGCTGGCCGGCGGCGGCGGCGGCACGGGCGTCACCACCTATGTCGAGAACATCGGCGTCATGGCCATGACGCGGGTCTATTCCACGCTGATCTTCGTGGTCGCCGCGCTGTTCGCCATCGCGCTCGGCTTCTCGCCCAAGTTCGGCGCGCTGCTGCAGACGGTGCCGAAGCCCGTGCTGGGCGGGCTGGCCGTCGCCGTGTTCGGGCTGATCGCCGCCGCCATGGCGCGCATCTGGGTGGACAACAAGGTCGATTTCTCCGACCCGCGCAACCTGCTCACCGTGGGCGTCACCCTCATCGCCGGGGCGGGCGACCTCACCATCCGGCTCGGCGGCTTCGCCATCGGCGGCATCGGCACCGCGACGCTGGCGGCGATCGGGCTGTACCAGCTTCTGGGGCTGCGGCGCGGCGCGAACCGGGGCGAGCCGCGGGATAAAACTCCCCGCTGAGGTGCCGGAGGCGGCTTTCGGCTGCGCCGGCGGCGGCGAACGGGCATGGCCGGCGCTTCAGGAGGAGTGCCGACCATGCCGGCTTCGCAGCTGCTAACCTTCCGCGCCATGGCCTACAACAATGGCTGGGCCAATCACCGCCTGCTCACCGCCTGCGCCCGGCTGGGCCAGGCCGAGTTCGAGGCGCCGCGCACCGGCTTCTTCCCCTCCCTCCAGGCCACGCTGAACCACATCCTGGTCATCGACCATTTCTACGTGGACGCGCTGGAGGGCGGCAGGCTCGGCCCCGCCGCCTGGGACGACCCCGTTCCCCACCCCAGCGTGGCGGCGCTGCACCGCGCGCAGGCGGCGGTGGACCGGCGGCTGGTCGCCTTCTGCGAGGCCCTCGCCCCCGAGGGGTTGGACGCCGTGACGCGGGTCCACCGCCAGGACCACGTGCAGGAGGAGCGGACGGACCGGCTGCTGCTGCACCTGTTCCAGCACCAGATCCATCACCGCGGGCAGGCCCATGCCATGCTGAGCGGCACCGCCATCCCGCCGCCGCAGCTCGACGAGTTCTTCGCCGCCGGGGAGGCGCCGCTGCGCGCCCGGGACTTCGAGGCGCTGGGCTGGAGCGAGGCGACGGTCTGGGGCCGCTGAGCCCTCAGCGGCGCTTGCGGCCCCGGTAGACCCCCTGCCCCAGCCGCGCCAGCGCGGCGCGCAGCTCGGGGTCCGCCACCTCCTCCAGCGCCGCGCTCACCGGCTGCGGCAGCGCCACGGGCGGCGGCTTCGGCGCCTTGCGGGCGGGGGGCGGCATCTTCATCTGGAGGAACTTGAGGCGCTCCACCACGCGCTGCCCCAGCGCGCCGTTCACCCGCTCGATGAGTTGCGGCGCCAGGTATTGCAGCTCCATCGCCATCGGGCCGGCGCAGCCCAGGGTGAGCGTGCCGCCCACCAGCTTCTGCGGCATGGTCTGCGCCGCCAGCACGGGGCCGACGATCTCCGGCCAGTCCGTCATCAGATGCGTGGCGGCCGGGCTGCGGCGGCGGAAGACGGGCCGCGTCAGCTTCGGCAGCAGGGTGGAAAGCGGGCGCGGGCCACGGTCCGCCCGCCAGCCGGGCGGCTCGTCCCTGCCCGCCTCGTCCTTCCGCCGGAAGGGGCTTGATCCGCGTGGCGCTTCGTCGTCTTGCTGCATCCGTGCCGCCTTCCGCTCCCCTGCCCCCCGCCGGCGACCTGCTCGCCTGGTATGACCGCCACCGCCGCACCTTGCCCTGGCGGGCGGGGCCGCGCGATCCCTACCGCATATGGCTCTCCGAAGTCATGTTGCAGCAGACCACCGTGGCCGCCGTGGCGCCGCGCTGGCTGCGCTTCCTCGCCCGCTTCCCCACGGTGGAGGCGCTGGCCGCAGCGCCCTGGGAGGATGTGACGGAGGAATGGGCCGGGCTCGGCTATTATGCCCGCGCGCGCAACCTGCACGCCTGCGCCAGGGCCGTGGTGGCGCGCGGCGGCTTCCCCGACACGGTGGAGGAACTGCGCGCGCTGCCCGGAATCGGCGCCTACACCGCCGCCGCCGTCGCCTCCATCGCCTTTGGCCGGCCGGTGGTGCCGCTCGATGGCAATGTGGAGCGCGTCACCGCCCGCGTCATGGCGGTGGAGGAGCCGCTGCCCGGCGCACGGCCGCGCCTCGCGGCGCTGGCGCAGGGGTGGATGGAGCAGGCGGCGGCCCGCGCGCGGCCGGCCGACTTCACCCAGGCCCTGTTCGACCTCGGCGCCACCCTCTGCGTGCCGCGCAACCCGGCCTGCGCCATCTGCCCCTGGCAGGCGGGGTGCGAGGGGCGGAGGACCGGGCTGGCGCCCACCCTGCCCCGCAAGGCGCCGAAGGCCGCCCGCCCGCTGAAGCGCGGCGTGCACTTCCTGCTGAGCGACGCCGAAGGGCGCCTCCTGCTGCGGCGCCGCCCGCCGAACGGGCTGCTGGGCGGCATGCTGGGCATCCCCGGCACGCCCTGGCGGGAAGAAGGCTGGAGCATGGAGGAGGCCATGGCCCATGCCCCGCTGGCCACCGCCAACTGGCGCCCCCTGCCCGGCGAGGCGAAACACGGCTTCACCCATTTCGAGCTGCGCATGACCCTGCTGGCCGCCACGCTGCCACCCGGCGCCAGGGTGGAAGGCGACTGGCTGGCCCCCGCCGCCGCCGCCCTGGCCCTGCCGGGAGCGATGCTGCGGCTGCTGGCGCTTGCCGAGGCCGCCGGGGCCGTGGCAAGCGCAACGGCGTGACCGCCCGCACCGGGCGGCCGCCGCAAAAGACTTCCGGGACGCCCCGCATGATGCACATGACCGCCACCCGCGCCCGCGCCGGGTTCTCCTTCCTCGCCTTCGCCCTGCTGGGCTCGGCCGCGCTTGCCGCCTCGGCGCAGGTCACCCTGCCGATGTGGCCGGTGCCGGCCACCATGCAGACGCTGGTGGTGCTGCTGCTGGGCGCCCTGGGCGGCCCGCGCGTCGGCGCCGCCGCCGTGGCGCTCTACCTGGCCGAGGGCGCCATGGGGCTGCCCGTCTTCGCCGGCGGCGCCGCCGGCCCGGCCGCGCTGATGGGCCCGACCGCCGGCTTCCTGCTGGGCTTCCTGCCCGCTGCCTGGCTCGCCGGCCATGCGCAGGGCGGCCTGGCCCGCCAGGCGCTGGTGCTGCTGACGGCGCACCTGCTGCTGTTCGTCCCCGGCGTGCTGTGGCTGGCGGGCTTCGTCGGGCTGGAGCGGGCGCTGATGGCGGGCTTCGTGCTGTTCATCCCCGGCACGGTGGTGAAGACGGCGCTGGCCCTGGCCACGCTGCGCGCCGCCCGGAGCACGCTGGGCCGCGCCTGACCGGAGCGGGAGGCGGCGCAACCCGCGCTGCCTCCTTCGCGTTTCCATCGGGAACAGGCCATGAACACATGGCGCTGAGGAGGTTTCCCCGATGGCCAAGACCCCCGACTCCAACGCCAACGACACGCCCAGCAACACGGTCAAGGACCCGTCCGAATGGACCACGGGCGACGAGACCATGACCGGCGCCCAGGCCAGCTACCTCAAGACGCTGAGCGAGGAAGCAGGCGTGCCGTTCGACGAGACGCTGAGCAAGGCCGAGGCCTCCCGCCGCATCGACGAGCTGCAGGCCAAGACCGGGCGCGGGCGCGACCATTGATCCCGCGGCTGGCCCTGGCCGCCGGGCTGCTGCTGGCGGCCCTGCCGGCCCGTGCCGACGGCCCTTTCCCGGACATGCTGGATGCCACCGGCCGCGCCCGGCTGCAGGCCTTCGACGAGACCCGCGCGGCGGCCATCGAGGCGGCGCGGCGCGGCGGCGCCTCGATCGATGTCGCCGTGCTGGAGCGCGTGCTGGAAGGCGAGGCGCAGGCCCAAGCCCCCGCCGTCCTGGCGGGCGAGTGGCAATGCCGCACCCTGAAGCTGGGCAGCCCGATCCCGCTCACCGTCCATGGCTGGTTCCGCTGCCGCATCGCCGATGACGCGGCCGGGCTGCGGCTGGAGAAGCTGGGCGGCCTGCAGCGCACGG
>NZ_PDNU01000042.1 GCF_002631185.1 Teichococcus rhizosphaerae
ACCGGGCAACGCGACTAGCTCCGCATTCAAGGACTTGGCGGCCGCACACCATTAGTCCCCGGAATTCGAATGATCTTTTACCGGTCTCTGCAATTAATTTCTGGCAGCTCCGAGTCTCTGCATTTGATCGGGCAAGTCTCTGGAAATCCTCGGAAGGGAAGGCAAGCATCAAGGAGTTAGATCAGGCGGAGTCTCCTGATCTATGTGCGCCTACACTGACGCCACCCGCGCCCTTCACCGCGGCCGGGGCTGCTCCGCCACGCGGGCAGCCTCGCTCCGGATGGGCATGGAAGCCGCGGCCAGCCCTGGCACCGCTTCGTTTCTGCGGCGGATACTTCATCAACCCGGCGGGCGCGGGGCGCGTTATCGGGGCGTCTCCACTTCCATAAGAAGGAACGCAGAATGACGCGGAAGATCCTGCTCGCCAGTGCCGCCACGGCCCTCCTGCTGGGCGGCGTCATCCTTCCCGCACAGGCGCAGAACACCGGCTCGGCGCCGGCCGCCGCGCAGACCCGCATGGAATCCGGCCAGACCCGTGCCAAGGCGCTCATGGACCGCGACGTCTACAGCTCGGACGATGTGGAGATCGGCGAGGTGGAGGACCTGATCCTCAACGCGCAGCACCAGGTCGTGCTGGCGGTGATCGAGGTCGAGTCCCGCCTGGGCTTCACCGACAAATACGTGGCCGTGCCGGTTTCCCAGCTCACCCCCGCCGCCAACAACCGCGACCGCCTGACGCTCTCGATGACGCGTGACCAGGTGAAGGCGATGCAGGGCTTCAAGTACGAGGACTGATCCTCGACACGTCCCGGCCGACAGGAATGCCCGCCTTTTGGCGGGCATTTCGCTTGGCGGCGGCGGCTGTGCTGGCCTTCAGCCCGGGCTGGCCGTCCCGGCCATGGCCGGGGCCGTAAACGCGCAGGTCCAGGCGGGGCTATGCGATAGTGCCGTCCCGGCGGCCGGCTTCCGACCGGCGAGGTGGCCGGCCGCCGCCACGTCCCGTCCCGTGGCACGCCCCAGCGCGGCCACCAGCCGCCCGCCAATGGCGCCCATCCCGGCCGGACCAGGCAGTTCCAGCTGCCCCTCGGGGCACAGCGCCGCGCCCAGCGCCGCCAGCACCCAGCCCCGTTCCTCCACCATCTCGGGCTCCAGCGCGATGGTGCCGAGAACAACCCACCCCGCGCCGCCCGGGCCCGCGAGGCGGATGCTTTCCAGCGGCGCCAGCTCCGCGGCCACCTCGGCCGCCTGCGCAAGGCCGTCCCGCGCCGTGTCCAGCACCAGAACGGACACGTCATCCGCCGCCAGGGCCAGTTGCGTGCCCCAGCCGGGCTGGCGCGGGTCGAGCACAAGGAGGTGGCGGGGGCTTGCGGCATTCTGCTGCATGGGCGGGGTTCCTCAGGATCGCTTGGCGCAGCATGGAGCGGCACCGCCTAAGGATTCGTTGACGGAACGCGGCATTCGCCCCGCACCGCCTTCCGCCTTTCCTGGCAAATGGCGGCAGGCGGTGCCGCCGGTGGGCTTGCCGCCATGCCCGGCAGCCGGCATTCCCACCACATCATGCCCTCCCCCGCCCCATGAACGAACTGGCCGATGCCTCCCTGCTGGCGCTGCGGCTGATCGGCGGGGCCGATCCGGAGCTGGCGCGCATCGTCGGGCTTTCGCTGCGCGTCTCGGGCAGCGCGGCGCTGCTGGCCTTCCTGCTGGGGCTGCCGCTGGCGGCCCTGCTCACCATCGGCCGCTTCCGCGCGCGCGGGGTGGCGCTGGTGCTGGCCAATGCGGCGCTCGGCCTGCCGCCTGTGGTGGTGGGGCTGTTCTGCTACCTGCTGCTCTCGCGCAGCGGACCGCTCGGGCCGCTTGGCTGGCTGTTCCGTCCGGAAGGCATGGTGATGGCGCAGACCATCCTGGCGCTGCCCATCGTGGTGGCGCTGTCCCACCGCATCCTGGCGCCGCTCTGGGAAGAGGTGCGCGACCCGCTGCGCGTCGACGGCGCGGGCCCGCTGCTCTGCGGCGTGGAACTGGCGCGGATGGCGCGGCCGGCGCTCGCCACCGTGTTCCTCGCGGCCTTCGGGCGCGCCATCGCCGAGGTGGGGGCAATCCTGGTGGTGGGCGGCAACATCCGCGGCGAGACCCGCACCATGACCACCGCCATCGCGCTGGAGACGCAGAAGGGCGACCTGCCCCTGGCGCTCGCCCTGGGCGGCATCCTGCTGCTGATCTGCCTCGGCGTCAGCGCGGCCACGCTTGTGCTGGAGCGGCGGCGCTGAACCCTTCCCCCCCCGCCCGGCGGCGGGGCTACCCTCGCGCATCGGGGGAAGGCCGCCAGGCCGTGAGGAGAGATTCGATGCAACGCCGCCTGTTCCTGGGAGCCGCCGCCGGCGCGCTCGCCATGCCGTCCGTCCTGCGGGCGCAGTCCTTTCCGAAGATCACCATCGGCATGTCCGGCTGGACCGGCTTCGCGCCGCTGACGCTGGCCGAGCAAGCGGGCCTGTTCAAGGCCCAGGGCGTCGAGGTGGAGACCCGCTTCGTGCCGCAGCGCGAGCGCAACCTGGCGCTGGCCGCCGGCGCGCTGAACTGCGTGGTGACGACGGTGGACACCATGATCCTGTGGGGCAGCACCATGCCGCTGGTGCAGGTGCTGGTGCTGGACCGCTCCAAGGGCGGCGACGGCATCGCCGTGCGGCCCTCGATCGGCGGCTGGGCGGGGCTGAAGGGCAAGACCATCGCCGTCGATGGCCCGGGCACCACGCCCTATTTCGTGCTGGCCTACATGCTGCGCGAGAACGGCATGACCATCCGCGACGTGCAGACCGCCACCCTGGCGCCGCAGCCGGCCGCGCAGGCCTTCGTGGCCGGGCAGTTCGACGGCTGCTCCACCTACGAGCCCTATCTCTCCCAGGTGCGGGCGATGGGCGAGGACAAGGGCCGCATCCTGGCCACCACCATCCAGCACCCCTGCGTGGTGGACACGCTGGCCTTCACGCCGGACTTCATCGCCCAGAACGGCGAGGCGGTGAAGCGCGTGGTGAAGGGCTGGTACGACGCGCTGGCGATGATCGCGCGCGAGCCGGACAAGTCCTACGAGATCATGGGCAAGCGGGTGAACCAGAGCGCCGAGGCGTTCAAGGCCAGCGCGCAGTTCATCGAGTGGCAGGACGCCGCGAGGAACCGCGCCTATGTGGCCGATGGCCTGCCGCAGTTCATGGACAAGGCGCTCGAGGTGCAGAAGGAGGCGGGCGTGGTGCGCCGCTCCCCCGACCTCGGCAAGCTGCTGAACACCGACTTCCTCGGCTGAGGGCCGGGCGGGTCGGCGAAGGCCGGGGAGGAAGGACCCTCCCCGGCCCCGCGGTTCAGAACGCCATGCTCAGGCCGAAGCGGAAGCCCTCATAGCCCCGCTCGCCATCGATGTAGGTGGCGCTGAGCTGCACCGGCATGACGCGGCCCACCGTGGCCGTCACGCCATATTCCTGCCAGTGGGAAACCGCCAGGTCGCTGCCCGTCATGCGGGTGTCGACGAAGGAGGCGCCCAGCGTGACGGGGCGGCCCGAAACCTCGCCCACCGGCTTGTTCAGCGACACGCCGTTGCGGAAGTACGGGTTGCTGAGGTCGTACTTCACGTCGTACTCGCCCACCTTCAGCGGCCGGGTCATGTAGTAGCCGACGCCGTTGGCGATGCCGAGCGTCAGCTGGCCGGGCAGGCCGAAGCGCAGGTCGCTGGTGACCGAGCCGCCCCACACCATGCCGACGGCGCCGATCTCCTCGGAGCCGGCCGCGCCCCAGCGCAGCGCCGGCGTCACCGCCCAGCGCAGCTCGGGCGCCGTCACCACCGGCAGCCGCACGCCGAGCGAGCCGGAGCCGATGTAGGACACCGCGCCGCCCGTCTCGGTGATGCTGAGCGGCAGGTTGAAGAACACCTCCGGCCCGTCCTGGCGGAAGGCGTAGGAGGCGGTCAGCGGCAGCTGGTAGACATTGGTGTCGAAGTCGCGCGTGCTCTGGCTGTTGAAGTTGACGCCAGCCCCGAAGTGCCAGCCGGCGGCGCGCGGCGTCATGTCGCCGAGGTCGCCCGGCAGGCGCGTGGCGGCGGCATAGTCCGCCATCACGGACTGGCCGAGCAGCGAGCCGGGGTTGCCCGCGACCGGATCGGCCGTGGTGGTGGCGACGACGGTCTTGGCGATGCGCTGCAGCTCCTCGGTCGCGCCGGGGGTGTCGCCCTTGGCGTAGCTCTCCAGCTCGCGGCGCGAGGCCGCCAGGGTGCCGGCGTCGAAGACGCGCTCCACGCCCGCGCCGGGAACCACGAGGCGGAGGGCGCTGCTGCCCGGCGTGGTGGACACCTGGGCGGGAACGCCGCGGAGGTTCACCACGGCGCTGACCGGAACGCCGGGCCGGTAGTTCGGCGCGATGGCCTGGATGCCGCCCGGGTCCAGCACGCTCAGCAGGTCGTTCAGCGTGCTGTAGCTGCGGCTGTAGCTCTGGCCGCCCACGTTCAGGTCGAGGTTGAAGTTGTCCGCGGCCTGCGCGGTGCCGGACGCCACAAAGGCGTACAGCGCGGTCGAGGCGAGCAGCAGGGCAGAGAGATGACGGGAGAGCATGGGCGAAAGACTACCGATGGTTGCGTGCCCGATTTCACTACCTTAGATTGCGCCCGGTATCTTCATGCAATTTATTTATGTGACACATATCTGCCATTCTGTGCCTTGAATGTCACGCCCTAAACTTGGCCATTGCGGCCATTGCCGCTGGCCGGGCGATTGCATACCAAGGAGCCACCGCTGGATTGCGCCGATGAGCGAGGCCCCTTGGAACCTTTGAAACCCGTATCCGCCACCGCCCGGCTCCTGCTGGGAATCGGCTTCTTCGCCCTGTTCATCGGGCTCTGGGCGCTGGTGACGCTGGGCGGCTTCGTGCAGCCGCTCTTCCTCGCCTCGCCGGGGCAGGCGCTGGCCGCCGGCTGGTCCCTTTTCACCGAATACAACTTCCTGGGCGATATCGGCATGACCGTCTGGCGCGTGCTGGGCGGCTTCCTGGTGGCGGCGCTGATGGCCGTGCCGCTCGGGCTGATGATGGGCGCCTACAAGCCGGTGGAGGCGTTCTTCGAGCCCTTCATCTCCTTCGCCCGCTACCTGCCCGCCTCGGCCTTCATCCCGCTGCTGATCCTTTGGGCAGGGGTGGGCGAGGCGCAGAAGCTCTCGGTCATCATCCTGGGCAGCGTGTTCCAGATCGTCATCATGGTCGCCGTCATCGCCGGCGCGACGCGGATCGACCTCGTGGAGGCGGCCTACACGCTGGGCGCGCGGCAGGGCGGCATCCTGCGGCGCGTCATCATCCCCGCCGCCGCGCCGCAGGTGATGGAGGCGCTGCGCCTCGTGCTCGGCTGGGCCTGGACCTACGTCATCGTCGCCGAGCTGATCGGCGCGCAAAGCGGCATCGGACACATGATCATGGACAGCCAGCGCCTGCTCGACACGGGCCAGATGATCTTCGGCATCGTCGTCATCGGGCTGATCGGGCTGGTCACCGACCTGCTGTTCAAGGCGCTCAACCGCCGCCTGTTCCGGTGGGCCTCGCTGTGAGCGGGGGCACCGGAGCCGTGCGCGGCCTGAGCATCCGCGGCCTGACCCGCACCTTTCCCGGCCAGGGCCGCGCCGCGCCGACGCTGGCGCTGCAGCCCACCGACCTCGACGTGGCGCCGGGCGAGTTCGTCTCGATCCTCGGCCCCTCGGGCTGCGGCAAGTCCACCCTGCTGCGCATCGTCGCGGGGCTCGACCGCCCGACGGCCGGCGGCGTGACGCTGAACGGGCGGCAGGTGACGCGGCCGGGGCCGGACCGGGGCATGGTGTTCCAGTCCTACACCCTGTTCCCCTGGCTGACGGTGGCGCAGAACATCGGCTTCGGGCTGCGGGAGCGCGGGCTGCCGGAAGGCCAGGTGCGCGCGATCTCGGAGAAGTTCATCGCGCGCACCGGTCTGCGCGGCTTCGAGAACCACTGGCCGCGCCAGCTCTCGGGCGGCATGCAGCAGCGCACCGCGCTTGCCCGCGCGCTCGCCAACGACCCGGAGATCCTGCTGCTCGACGAGCCCTTCGGCGCGCTCGACCACCAGACGCGCGAGCTGATGCAGGAGCTGCTGCTCGAGGTCTGGGGCTCGGACACGCCGGACACCCGCAAGACGGTGCTGTTCGTCACCCACGACATCGACGAGGCGGTGTTCCTGGCCAACCGGGTGCTGGTGATGTCGGCGCGGCCGGGCCGGGTGAAGGCGGAGGTGCCGGTGCCCCTGCCCTATCCGCGCGACTGGACGGTGAAGACCAGCCCGGAATTCGCCACGCTGAAGGCCCGGCTGATGGCCGAGATCCGCGAGGAGGTGCGCAAGGCGGCGCTGGCCTGAGGGGCGGGCGCCTCAACCCCAGGGGGAGGCGTCGCTGCGGCCTTCATGCCGGCCATGAACGATGAAGTGCTCGGCCGCGGCTTGCAGGTCGTCGCCGAAGGCCATGCGCAGGTCGGCGTAGTTCTCCAGGTAGCGGGCGGCATCGAAGCCGTCGCGCGCGCGGCCCTCGGACCTGCCATGGGCGATCCAGTGCCGCGCGCCGGCGGCGGCATCGGCGCCGAAGCTGTCGATCAGGTCGGCATGGGTGGCGATGTAGTCCAGTCCCTGGAAGGCAATCACACGCCCCTCGAAACGGCCATGCTCGGCCCAGTGGCGCACCGCCGCCACACGGTCGAGGCCGAAGCCCTGCGCCAGATCGTCGTGTGACGCGGTGTAGGCCAGCGCGTCGAACCAGATCGTCCGCCCCTCGAAGCGCCCATCGGTGATCCAGTGCCGCGCCGCGGCGCCCGCATCGGGGCCAAGGACGGCGAAGAGGTCGGGCTGCGAGCCGAGGTAGTTCAGCCCGTCGAAGGTGATGGCACGGTTCTGCGCCCCGCCCCAGCCAGCCTGATGCACCTTGCCACGCAGCGCATCCGCCCCGAAGGCGTCCATCAGGTCCGCATGGGAGGCGATGTATTCCAGCGCCCGCGTGTCGGGCAGCAGCGGCACCGGGCTGGCGCCGCCGAAGCCGGTGCCCCAGGCGGAGGTCCAGAGCGGCAGGCCCTGGTCGTCATAGATCGCGTTGTTCCGTCCGGGCGCCCCGGCCGCGGCGAGCCGGCCATAGCCCCAGCCATAGTGCAGCGTGCCGCCGGCATCGCTCAGCACGTCGCTGAAGTCGAGCCGCAGCGTATCGGCGTCGAGCGCGCGCGCATGGATAGCCGGCGCGGAGGAGCCGTCCGCCATCTGCGCGAGCCAGCCCCGCCCGGCGGCGGCCTCCGCGCCCAGCGGCAGGAAGCCACCCGCCCGGTCGTGCCGGACATCGACGGCCAGTGAGGCGGGGCCGATGCGGTGCACCGCCACCACCACAGGGCCGAGGCTGGCGATGTCCCCTCCCGCCACCGCCACGGGCGAGCCGGGCCGCGCATATGCCGCCCAGTCCTCCGCGATGGAAAGGGCGAGGCGGTGCGCGATCGTCACCGCGTCGGTGGCGGAAAGGTGGCGGCCACCGTATTCCCGGGTCAGGCCGTTGCCGTCCGGATTGTCGAAATCGGCGTCCACGTCCAGCGCCCGGGCGCCGAGATGGGCATTAAAGGAAGGATCGGCCGCCAGCGTTTCCATGGCCCGCCGGATCACCTGAGGGCCGAGGTCGCCCGCTATCGGAGTGGGATGGGGGCTGACGAAGTGGTAGGGGACGGTTGCGGCGGACTGCCCGAAGGCGGCGCGGAGCTGGCTGGCCTCGAAGCGCACCGCGCTGATCCAGAGTGCCTCGCTGAGATCCGAGCGCAGCGAATCATACTCGCTGTGCAGCCAGACCACCGCGGTGGGATCGTCACGGCGGCTGGCGGGCAGGGCGCCGACGAAGTCCAGGAGGTCCTGCTCCTCCCGCCCGACCTTCCAGCCACCCGGAACGGCTTCCAGCCAGTCACGGATCAGGCCGGTGCCACCCTGGACGGTGGCGGGGCCGGATTTCTCCTGCCCGTAGACGAGGTTCACGCGATCCTGCTGCCCGTCGAAGCCCAGCAGGCGCTGCACCTCGGCCACCAAAGCCTTCGCGCCCGCATAGCCGCCCGCGGAAGCCAAAACCTGCGCATTGGACTGGCCCCGCACAAGAATGTTGAGGTCCATGGCGGCATCTCCGGCACCGGATCGGCAATTTATGTTTCGTGTTCGTTATATTGAGGAAGGCCGCCACGAGGCAATCCCCGCCCGATGGCGTCACCCTTTCTTCCTGCGACGCGCGGCCTCCCCCACTGTGTGTCCCTCGGCGGACAGCGCCGCGAGGCGGGCGGGGAGGTTCTCCAGAATGGCCTCGCGGTAGCCGGGCACGCGCTTCCAGACCTTGCGCTCGGGCTTGGTCATGCCGCAGCCGAGGCACCAGCCGGTGTCGTCGTCGAACTCGCAGACCTTGA
This sequence comes from Teichococcus rhizosphaerae, assembly GCF_002631185.1. Classification (GTDB taxonomy): domain Bacteria; phylum Pseudomonadota; class Alphaproteobacteria; order Acetobacterales; family Acetobacteraceae; genus Pseudoroseomonas; species Pseudoroseomonas rhizosphaerae. The sequence goes on from NZ_PDNU01000042.1 coordinate 8,428, forward strand.
TGCAGGGGCGTTCCATGGCCCGGAGATGGGACGCTCCCGGCGCCGCCGCATCCCCGCCCCGGCCGCATACCAGACCTTCTTCCGGAAGGCCTGGACCCTTGCCACGCCGGGGCGGAGACGCTGGACGCTGGCGCGCCGGCTTGCCATCTCTGCCGCCATGCATATTCCAGACACCATCCCCCGCGTCGCGCTGGTGACCGGCGGCGCCAGGCGGCTGGGCCGGGCGATCGCGCTGGCGCTGGCGGGCGCCGGCTTCGACATCGCCCTGCATTACGGCGGCAGCGCCGAGGCGGCGGAGGCCACGGCGGCGGAGATCCGCGCCCTGGGCCGCCGCGCCCTGCCGCTCCGGGCCGCGCTGGACAGGGAGGCCGAGGTGGCCGCCCTGCTGCCCGCCGCGACCGCGGCGCTGGGCCCGGTGGGGGTGCTGGTGAACAACGCCGCCGCCTTCGAGCGCGATGAATGGCACGACGCCACGCGGGAAAGCTGGGACCGTCATGTGGAGCCCAACCTGCGCGCGCCCTTCGTGCTGGCCCAGGCCTTCGCCAGGGCCTTGCCGGAGGAGGCGGAAGGGCTGGTGCTGAACATGCTGGACCAGCGCGTCTGGTCCCTCACCCCGCACTTCATCAGCTACAGCGTCTCCAAGGCGGGGCTGTGGGCACTGACGCAGAGCCTGGCGCTGGCCCTGGCGCCGCGCATCCGGGTGAACGGCATCGGCCCCGGCCCGGCCATCCCGAGCCCGCGCCAGACACCCGAGCACTTCGCCGCGCAATGCGCCAGCACGCCTCTCGGCCGCGGCACCAGCCCGGAAGAGGTGGCGCGCGCCGCGCTCGCCATCCTTTCCCTGCCCGCCATGACGGGGCAGATGATCGCGCTCGATGGCGGCCAGCACCTGCAATGGTCGCCCCGTCGCGGCGAGGGGAGCGCCGCATGAGCCCCGCCTTGCATGGCGTGCCCGTCCTGCGGCGCGTCTTCATCCGCCGGCTTGGCGTGGCGGCGCGCCTCGGCATCTATCCGCAAGAGGAAGCGGCGCCGCAGCGCGTGCTGATCGACCTCGAGCTGCTCGTCACCGACGATGCTGCGCCCGCGGGCGTGGGCGAGGACCTGTTGGAGCGGGTGGTGGACTACGAGGCGATGGCCAACATCGCGCGGACGCTGGCACTGGACGGCCACACACGCCTCGCCGAAACCCTGGCCGAACGCATCGCCTGCGCGGTGCTGGAGGCGGATGGCCGCGTCCAGACCGTGCGGGTCACCGTGGAGAAGCCGGACATCATCCCCGACGTGGAGGGGGTGGGCGTGACGGTGGAGCGGCGGCGCAGCTGACCGCATGCCCAGAAGCTGGGCAGTTCGTGGTTCGCCAGGGCGGGAACGGGCTCCAGAGGTGAAGGAGAGCAGGCCTTGCCCCTGTTTTCCAGCCCCTCGATCCCGGGGGAAGCGCATGCCAGGGCGGGAGGCAGCCTTGGGCATGACCGCCATGCCGGAAAGGCATGGTTTTCACATTGCCGTTCCGCGAAGTGCTTTGCCCGCTTCTCAGGCAGTTCGCGGAAATGCGTGTCGCACCAAAGTTTCCCATCGCGGGAAGCGGCAAGATCCACAGGCTTGTCCATCGCTTCAGTGGACAAGTTCCCGTGTCTCCACAAAAGCAGAAAAGGAACACATCAGGAATTTCTCACGATTCCGTGATTTTCTTCCTTGAGTCCCGGACGATTTCATCCACCGCCTGAAGCTCCTGTCGCTTTGCCGCGTCGCGTCAATGACATTCTTCCTCTTGACGGCTCGGAAGCTGCTGATTTTCATATATATTGTTTTAAAACAATCACTTGGCTTTTTGCCCAAACTCTAGGCATCGCCGTGTGAAGCGCAGATGACAGCCATTTCCCTGCATTCACCCCCTGTTCATCCACAAGGTTTTCCACAGCTTCTGTGGGCAAGTCGCTCCCAAGCCCACCCTTGAGCGGGCCTGCCCGACATGGTTGATCCGCCCCATGCAGAACCCCGGCCCGGAAGAGCCAAAACCCCGTCTGCCCGAGCCCCGCGAGGCTGTCCCCCGCGAGTCCGGTCCTGCCGAGACCGGCGCCGGCGAACCCGGCCCTGGCGCGGCGGGCACCGTGGCCGAGGGGCCGGTCATGGAGGGCGTGGCGGTGATCGAGGCGGCGCTTCTGACCATGCCACTCTCCCCCGGCGTCTACCGGATGCTCGATGCCAAGGGCGACGCCCTGTATGTCGGCAAGGCGCGCAGCCTGAAGAAGCGCGTGGTGGCCTACACCCAGATCGCGCGCCTGCCGGAGCGGCTGCGCCGCATGGTGCACGCCACGCGGCGGATGGAGATCATCACCACCGGCAGCGAGGCCGAGGCACTGCTGCTGGAGGCCAACCTGATCAAGCGGCTGCGGCCGCGCTTCAACATCGTGCTGCGGGACGACAAGTCCTATCCCTGGCTGGTGCTGACCGAGGATCACCCCTACCCGCAGATCGGCAAGCACCGGGGCGAGAAGCGCAAGGGCGCCAGCTACTGGGGCCCCTTCGCCAGCGCCTGGGCGGTGAACCAGACCATCACCGCGCTGGAGAAGGTGTTCCTCCTCCGCTCCTGCCGCGACACGGTGTTCGAGAGCCGCGACCGGCCCTGCCTGCTGCACCAGATCAAGCGCTGCTCCGCCCCCTGCGTCGGCCGCGTCGGCACGGAGGAGTATGCGGCGCTGGTGAGGGATGCCAAGCGCTTCCTCTCCGGCGAGACGCCCTCCATCCAGAAGCGGCTGGCCGCCGAGATGGAGCAGGCCGCCGAGGCGCTGGAGTTCGAGCGCGCCGCCGCGATCCGCGACCGCATCCGCGGGCTCACCCATGTGCAGGGGCAGAACGCCATCAACCTGGAAGGCGTCGGCGATGCCGACGTTGTGGCGCTGCACCAGATTGCCGGGCAGAGCTGTGTGCAGGTGTTCTTTTTCCGCGGCGGGCGGAACAACGGCAACCGCTCCTTCTTCCCCTCCCACCTGAAGGACGACGCGGCGCCGGAGGAGGTGCTCTCCGCCTTCCTCACCCAACTCTATGACGACCTGCCGCCGCCGCCCCTGGTGCTGCTGTCCCACCCCCTGCCGGATGCCGGGCTGATCGCCGAGGCGCTGGCGCTGAAGGCGGGGCGGAAGGTGGAGCTGCACGCCCCGCAGCGCGGCGAGAAGCGCGTGGCGATCGACCATGCCGCGACCAATGCCCGCGAGGCGCTGGAGCGCCGCCTGGCCGAGGGCACCGCCCAGGCCGCGCTGCTGGAAGGGGTGGCCACCCTGTTCGACCTGCCCGAGACGCCGCGCCGCATCGAGGTCTATGACAACAGCCACATCCAGGGCAGCCATGCCTATGGCGTGATGGTGGTGGCGGGGCCGGAAGGCTTCATGAAGAACGCCTACCGGAAGTATTCCATCCAGGGCGGCGCCACTCTGCCCGGCGCCATGGCCCTGCGCCACGGCGCCCCATCAGCCGCCCCGCCGGACACCCCCGCGCCGGAAGTGGCGGAGGCGCCGCTGATTCCGGAGGCGGTGGCCGCCGAGGTGCCGGGCGGCCTGGCGGCGACCCGCCCCGCCCCTCCCTCCCGGCGCGGCGGCGGCAGCCGCGTGGCCAGCGGCGGCGGCGACGACTTCGCCATGATGCGCGAGGTGTTCGAGCGCCGCTTCGGCCGCGCCCTGAAGGAGGACCCGGAGCGCCAGGGCGAGGGCTGGCCCGATCTCGTGCTGATCGACGGTGGCGCCGGCCAGCTTTCGGCGGCGCGCGAGGTGATGGCGGAGCTGGGGCTGGAGGACCTGCCCATGGTGGCCGTGGCCAAGGGCCCCGACCGCGACGCGGGCCGCGAATGGTTCCACAGCGCGGGCCGCGCTCCCTTTCAGCTGCCACCGCGCGACCCGGTGCTGTATTATCTGCAAAGGCTGCGCGACGAGGCGCACCGCTTCGCCATCACCACCCACCGGGCCGGCCGCTCCAAGGCGATCACCCGCAGCGAGCTGGACGAGATCCCCGGCGTCGGCAGCGCCATCAAGCGGCGGCTGCTGAACCATTTCGGCTCGGCGCGGGGGGTGCGGCAGGCGGGGCTTGAGGATCTGCGCAACTGCCCAGGCGTGGGCCCGTCCATGGCGGCGCGCATCCATGAGCATTTCCACCCTGGCGCGACCGGGGCGAATTTGGGAAAGCACATCCCGGGCAAGCCGCCGGGGCGCCCCGCCGGATGAAGCTCGGGAAGAAGACACAGTGCCGACCGACCTGCCGAACCTGTTGACCCTCGCCCGCATCGCGGCGGTGCCGCTGCTGGTGCTGCTGGCGGCGCTGCAGACGCCCTGGGGCGACGTGGCGGCCTGCGCGCTGTTCTCCGCCGCCGCCATCACCGACTACTTCGACGGCAAGATCGCCCGCGAGCGCCAGCTCATCTCCGCCTTCGGCCGCATGCTGGACCCGATCGCGGACAAGCTCCTGGTGGCCGCGGCGCTGATGCTGCTGGCCGGGCTCGGGCGGCTTTCGCTGCTCGGGCTGCTGCCGGCCATCGTCATCATGCTGCGCGAGATCCTGGTCTCCGGCCTGCGCGAATACCTGGCGGGCCTCGCCGTCGGCCTGCCGGTGACGCGGCTGGCCAAGTGGAAGACCGGCGTGCAGATGACGGCGCTCGGCGTGTTGCTGGCGGGCGACCGTGGCGCCGCGGCGCTCGGCCTCGGCGCGCTGCCGATCGGCGCGCTGGGCGAGCTGCTGCTGTGGCTGGCCGCCGCGCTGACGCTGCTGACGGGGTGGGACTATCTCCGCGCCGGCCTGCGCCACGCGGAGAAGCAGGACAGCGCCCGCGGCAGCCCGGCGCCCAAGGAACTGTCCCGCCCCTGAGAGGGGGGGACCTGAGGGGCGGCCCCTGATCCGTGGCCCCGAATGGCAGCCCCGCCCTTGAGCCGGGGGCAGGATGACAGCATGTTTCGCGCAACGCAGTCTCAGGAGTGGCGCATGGCCCAGCTTTCACGTGGCAGGATTCCCGGCAGGGCAAGCGGCTGGGCGCGTCCGGCGGGGCTGGCCCTGCTGCTGGGGCTCGGCGCCTGCGCCTCCTCCTTCACCGGCGAGCAGATCACCGTGCCGGCGGACAGCCTGACGACCCAGCGCATCCTCGGCATGCCCACCACGGCCGAGCCGCTGATGCCGGTGCCCGGCAATGTCTGGCCGGCGGATGAGGACACCACCGCCCGCCCCACCCTCGGCACGCCCGACATCCTGACCCGCCCCTCCGAGCCGCCGCCGAACCGCCCCATCCCGCGCGGCAGCGGCACGGCGCCCGACCTGCTGGCCCCCGGCACCATCCTGCCGCGCGACAACCGCGCCGAGTTCCAGGCCCCGCCCCCGCCGGCCGATCCGGCGCCGCCGCCACGCCGCGCCGGGCGCGTCATCCCCACCCCCTCTGGGCCGGTCGTCACCGCGACCGAAGGGGCGGGCTACAGCACCTACAACTCGCCCGGCGGCGGCTCCGGCATCGCCGTCCCGCAGGGCGCCACCACCACGCTGCTGGGCCAAGACGGATCGGTCCGGCAGGTGCCGACGCCGCGCTGATGGCCATGCAGATCCTCTATTTCGCCTGGGTGCGGCAGAAGGTGGGGCATGGCGCGGAAACGCTGGAGCCGCCGGCCGAGGTGACGGACGTGGCCGGGCTGATGCGCTGGCTTGCGGCGCGGAGCCCCGGCCATGCCGCCGCCTTCGCGCAGCCGGGACAGGTCCGCGCCGCGGTGAACCAGGAGTTCTGCCCGCCTGACCACCCCGTGCGCCCGAATGACGAGGTGGCCTTCTTTCCGCCCGTGACGGGCGGCTGAGGCCATGGCCACCATTCGCGTGCAGGAAGCGCCGTTCGATGCCGGGGCCGAGCAGGCGGCGCTGGCGGCGGGCCGGGCGGATGTGGGCGGCATCGCCGCCTTCACCGGGCTTTGCCGCGCCGATGACGGCATCGCCGCCCTGGTGCTGGAACATTACCCTGGCATGACGGAGCGCGCCCTGGCCGGCATCGCCGCCGAGGCGGAGGCGCGCTGGCCGCTCACCGGCTGCACCATCATCCACCGTGTGGGGCGCATCACGCCGGGCGAGCCGATCGTGCTGGTGCTGGCCGCCAGCGCCCACCGCACCGCCGCGCTGGAAGCCTGCGCCTTCCTGATCGACTGGCTCAAGACCGGCGCCCCCTTCTGGAAGCGGGAGGAGTTCAGCGACGGGCGGGAGCGCTGGGTGGAGGCCAAGGCCAGCGACGACGCCGCCGCCGGCCGCTGGCGGAAGGGCTGAGGCACTCCTTGCGGGGCGCGGCCTGGCCGCCACGGCTCCTCGCCCTGCTGGCGGCGGTGCCGCTGCTCGTCTGGCCCGCCTTCCTGAACCGCTATCCGCTGCTGTTCAGCGACACCGGCGCCTTCCTGGCGCAGACGGTCGAGCCGCTGATGATCTGGGACAAGCCCTGGATCTACGGCCCGCTGCTGCACCTGTTCCATTGGGAGCGGACGCTCTGGGCGCCGCTGCTGGCGCAGGGGCTTGTCCTGTCCCACCTGCTCTGGCTCACCCAGCGCGTGCTGCGCGGCACGGCCACGCCGGCGGCGCATCTGCTGCTGGCGGCGTCGCTGGCGGCGCTCACCGCCCTGCCCTGGGTGGCGGCGCTGCTGATGCCGGATGTCCTCGCCCCCGTGGTGGTGCTGGCGCTGTTCCTGCTGGGCTTCGCGCCGCCGGGCCGCCTGTCGCGCGGCGAGGCGCTCTATCTGTCGGTGCTGGCTGGCCTGTGCATCGCAGCCCACCTGTCGCACCTGCCGCTGGCCCTCGCGCTGCTGGTGCTGGTAGCCCTTTATGCCCGGGCGCTGTGGCCCGTGCTGCAGGTGGCGGCGCCGCTGCTGCTGGCGGTGCTGCTGCTGCTCGGCACCAATGCCGTGGGGCACGGGCGGGCCTCCCTTTCCCCTTACGGTGCCACCTTCCTGCTGGCCCGCCTGATCGGCGACGGGCCGGCGGCGCGCACCATCGCCGCGCGCTGCCCCGCCTCGGGCTGGTATCTCTGCGGCTGGGCCGGGCGGCTGCCGGAGGACAGCGACGTGTTCCTCTGGCACCCGGACAGCCCGGTGAACCGCGACGCCCAGGGCCGCTCCCGCTTCCTCGGCGGCATGATGCTGGCGGAGGAGGCGCGCGCCATCATCGGCGAGACGCTGCGGCGCGAGCCCTTCGCCGTCATCAGGGCCGGGCTGGGCAACGCCGCCACGCAGCTCCTCATGGCCGGCGTGGGCGACACGCTGAGCCGGCAGGCGCTGGGCGATGCCGTGCGCCCGCGCCTGGCGCAGGCTTTCCCCCCCGCCGAGCTGGGGGCGCACGATGCCGCCGCCCAGGCGCGGGACCGGCTGCCCGCCCTGGCCGCGCCCTTCCTGTGGCCGCATGGGCCGGTGCTGGTGCTGGGCGCGCTGGGGCTGCTGGCGGCGTGGCGCCGGCTTGCCCGCCCCGGCACGCTGCCGGAAGCGGAGCGGCGGCTGCGGCTGGCCTTCGTGCTGGCGCTGCTGGTGGGTGTCTCGGGCAATGCCCTGGCCACGGGCGCACTTTCCAAGCCGCATCACCGCTACCAGGCGCGCATCGCCTGGCTGATGCCCTTCGGCGTCCTGCTTCTGGCCCTGCCGGGGCGTGGCATTCCGGACACAGCCAGAGCCCGACCTTCAGCCTGAGGGAAACCGCGCGGGCCGGGCCCTGTTCACGGGGCGCCAACACCTGCCGGAACACCCATGCGCGCTTTCCTGCTGTCCGCCCTCCTGCTCGCCCTGCCCGCCGCCGCGCAGGCGGAGACGGAGCTTTCCCTGGCCGGCGGCGCCGTGCGGCTGACGCCCACCGTGCAGTTCGATGCCGATGCGGGCAGCTATTCCGGCCAGAACCGGCCGGACGGCTTCCGCCCCGGCGCCAGCCTGCGGCGCGGCTATCTCGGCTTCGAGGCCGAGATGGGCGAGGATTTCTCCCTGGGCCTCGCCTGGGATTTCGGCGGCAGCCCGAACGACCACAACGACCTCTACGAGGCCTGGCTGGGCTATTCGGGCCTCGGCTTCGGCCGGCTGCGCATCGGCGCCTACGAGCCGCGCCACATGCTGGAGGAGGCCGCCAGCTCGCGCGACCTGCTGTTCATGGAATCCGCCACCGTGTCCAACCTCGCCTCGGGGCTGGCCACGGGCGACACGCGCCTCGCCATCGGGCTGGAGGCCAATGGCGCGCGCTGGACCGCCTCCTTCTACGCCACGGGCGGCATCGCCTCAAAGCCCAACAGCTGGGGTCAGCGCGGCCTGGCCGGGCGCGTGACGGGGCTGCTGCCCGCGCCGGAAGGGCTGGTGGTTCAGCTTGGCGCGAATGCCGCCTACCAGTTCCGCCCCGGCGACAAGACCGATCCACAAGCCATTGACTTTTCCGATTATCCCGAGCTGCGCCTGAGCGGCCGCCAGTTGCTCGACACGGACAGCATCCGCTCCGGCGACGTCTGGGCCGCCGGGCCGGAGCTTTCGCTGGGCTTCGGGCGCTTCTACGCCCAGGCGGAATACCAGCGCTTCAGCATCGACACGGAGGAAAGCGGCGGGCGGGAGCTCCAAGGCTGGTATCTGGCCGGCGCCTACACGCTGCTGGGCCAGCCGCGCCGGCACGACCCCGAAACCGGCACATGGAAGCGCCCGAAGCCCGAGGAGGGCGCGTGGTGGGGTGCCTGGGAGGTGGCGGGCCGCTACAGCGCCGCCGACCTCCGCGACGGCCCGGAGCTGCGCGGCGGCGCCCAGCGCATCTGGACCGCCGGCCTCAACTGGTACCCGACCGACACCCTGGCCGTGATGCTCAACTACCAGAACGGCACCCTGCGCCAGGACGAGGAGAACCGCCGCTTCCAGGCGGTCGGCGTCCGGCTCAGCTTCTCGCTCTGAAATCCCGGGCTTCGGGGAAGGCGCCGCCTTCCCCCGCCTTGCCGGCTACAGCCCGGCCGCCTGCCTGATGCGCCGCACCGCCCGCTCCCGCCCGATCACCGGCAGGAACAGCCTCAGCTCCGGCCCGTGCTCGGCGCCCGTCAGCGCGCGGCGCAGCGGCAGGAACAGCGCCTTGCCCTTGCGCCCCGTGGCGGCGCCGAGCGCGCGGGTCCAGGCGCTCCAGCTTTCCTCGCCCCAGGGCTCGGCCGGCAGGGCCTCCAGCGCGGCGGCGAGGAAGCCCGCCTCCTCCGGCTGGGCCTCGCACCCGATCTCGCCGCGCGCCACCTCCCACCAGTCCCGCGCCTCGCCCAGCAGGTCGAGATTGCCGCGGATGGCGAGCCAGAAGGCCTCGTCGGCGCCCTCCGGCAGGCGGTCCCTCACAGCGGCGAAGTCGAGCCCGTGCAGGTAGCGGCGGTTCAGCGCCAGGAGCTGGGTCGGGTCGAAGCGCGCCGTGCTGCGCGACAGGTTGGACAGCGCGAAGCCGGGCGCGATGGCCGCCGGCGCCGCCGCCACCGGGTCCTGCGAGGAGCCGAGCGCCGCCAGATAGCCCACCAGCGCCGCCGGCTCGATGCCGTCCCGCCGCAATTGCCGCAGCCCCATGGAGTTCAGCCGCTTGGAGAGCGGCCCGCCATCGGCATCGGTCAGCAGCGGCAGGTGGGCGAAGCGGATGGCCCCCGCGCGGCCCTGCGGGCGCCCGCCCAGCGCCTCCAGGATGTCGATCTGCACGCCGGTGTTGGTGACATGGTCCTCGCCGCGGACGATGTCGGTGATGCCGGTCTCCAGGTCGTCCACCACGGAGGTGAAGGTGTAGAGGAAGGAGCCGTCGGCGCGGATCAGCACCGGGTCCGAGACTGGCGGCAGCTTCACCTGGCGGCGGCCCAGCACCCCGTCCTGCCATTCCACCGTGCGGGTGGCGAGCTTGAAGCGCCAATAGGGCTTCTTGCCGTTGTCCAGCGCGCGCTGGAGCTGCTCGGCCGTCATCTTCAGCGCGGCGCGGTCATAGACCGGCGGGCGGCCCTGCTTCTGGCGCTGCTCGCGCTTGAAGCGAAGCTCCTCCTCGCTCTCAAGGCAGGGATACAAGTGGCCGCTTTTCTTCAGTTTCTCGGCGGCGGCCTCGTAGCGCTCCAGCCGGTCCGACTGGCGGAAGCTCTCATCCCAGTCGAGGCCCAGCCAGCGCAGGTCCTCCTCGATGCCGGCGGCGTATTCCGGCTTGCTGCGCTCGGTGTCCGTGTCGTCGAAGCGCAGGATGAAGCGGCCGCCATGGCGCCGGGCCAGCAGCCAGTTGGCGACCGCGACGCGCGCATTGCCGACATGCAGGTAACCGGTCGGGCTCGGGGCAAAGCGCAGCCTCATGCCTCGTCCCCTTCCCCGCCGGTGCCATCTTCGTCGTCGTCATCCTCGAGCCGGCGCGGGTCGAGGACGCGCCAGTTGCGCTCCTCCGGGTCGCGGCTCGGCGTGGCGGCGAAGTCGCGGATCTCGGCGCCGCTGGTCCAGCCCTGTTCCTCGGCGCCCGTCACCTCGGCGTCCTCGCCGAAGGCGAACCAGGCGGCCAGCACCTCGTCCGGCGTCAGGCCGGGGGCGCGGCAGCGATCGATGCTGTCGCGCACATAGCGCCGGGCGAAGCCGTTGGCCTGCACCAGGGTCGGGAAGTTGCGGATGATCTCCACCGGCTCGGCGCCATTGCCGCCGGAAAGGTCGCGGATCACCACGCTGAAGCCGCCCTTCGGCGCGAAGATGGTGTCGTCGAAATCGCCGCTCATGCAGGTCGGGCTCGTTCATCCTGTGGTGGAAGGGGCGAAGCCATGGCCGACAGGGTCGTGGCCGAAGCCCTGGCGGCTGAGGCGGGGCCCCTCCGGCGCGCGGCGGCGGGAGGCGGCCGCCGCGGCCAGACGGCGCCAGAGATCCAGCGCCCGGTGCGGGTCGTATCCGCCGGCGGCGAGCGCGTCCACACCCTTGTGCTCCTCCAGCAGCGCGCGCAACAGGGCGTCGGTGGCAGCGTCGGCGGGTGGGGCGGGCAGGTCGTGCTCGGCGGCCAGCGCGCCCAGTTCGCTCCGGAACAGGTCGCGCAGCGGCGCGAAGTGGCCGGCGCGGTGGCCCTCGCCCAGGGCCAGGGCGGTCTTGTCGGCAGCGTTCAGCAGCAGGGCGCCGCGCGCTTCCGCCTCGGCCCAGAGCGCGGCCTCGCGGGCATGGCCGGCGGCCTCGCCCGCCCCGGCCCGCCAGACCGGCAGCGGCGCGGCCAGGGCGGCGCACAGTTCAGCCCCCTCGCCCTGCGCCGGATCGACCAGCACGCCGGAGAAGCCGCCATGCGCCACCGCCCCGGCCACGGCGGAGGCCAGCGCCCGCCACAGCCGCGCCGGCTCGGCCTCGGGCGGCGGCAAGGGCTGAGGGGCGCAGCGCCAGCCCTCCGCTCCCTCCTCCCAGTCGGTAAGCCAGAGGCCAGGCGCGCCCTCCGGATGGCGCGCGGCCAGGGAGCAGTCGGCGTTGAGCGCGAAGCCGCCGCCCGGCCAGGTCTCCGCGCCCTGCGCCGCCCGCAGGTTCAGCGCCAGCAGCGGCAGGCTGCTCTCCACCACGCGCGGCACGGCGCGGTCGATGGCGCGGTCGGCGGGCTGGCGGCGGAAGGGGATGGCGGACAGGGGAACGAGGATCTCCGCCCCCGTCTCGGCGAGGGTTTCCGGCACGGCCGGGTCGTCAAGGTCGGTGCCCGCCATCAGGCCGAGGCGCAGGCCGCGGAAGGCCACCGGCCCTGGCGAGGGGCCGGCCGCGAACACCGCCCCCTCCTCCGCCGGAACGACATGGCGGGCGCGGCGCGCCACCACGCGTCCGGCATCGAGCAGCGCCACCCCCTCATAGAGAGCCATGCCTTCCTGCCAGGGCAGCCCGACCGCCAGTCCCGGCCCGCCATCGGCCGTGGCGGCGGCGAGGCGCGCCAGCGCCGCCTCGCAGGCGGCCCGGAAGTCGGGGTAGCGCGCCAGGGCGGCGGCGGGGGCGCCGCTCAGCGAGGCGAGCGGCGCCAGCAGCAGGGAAGCGCCCGCGCGCCCGGCCTCGGCGCGGGCGGCGAGCAGGGCATCGGCATTGCTCCCGACAGCTCCCAGCCGGGGGCATCCCGGCACGAGGGCGATGCGCAGCGCGCGCGCCATGGCTCAGCGCCGCCCCGGGGCGCCCGGGCCCGCGCCCAGCACGCCCAGCGCCATGCCGGCCGAGACCATCGCCACCCCCGCCATCCCCGCCAGGCCCAGCGGCTCCCCCAGCAGCGGCCAGGCGGCCAGGGCGGAGAGCGCGGGCGTCACGGCGGTGATGGTGGTGGTCAGCCCGCCGCCCAGCGCCACCACGGCGCGGGTGAACAGGAAGCCCGCCACCACGACGGCCACGAAGCCCTGGTAGACGAATTGGAAGGCGACCGCCCCCGGTGCCGCCGCCGCCATGTTGGAGGGCAGGGCCAGCCACCAGAGCGGCAGGTAGAGCAGCGGCGGGTAGAGGGCGAGCACGGTGGTGGCGGTGATGGCCGAGACGCCCCAGCGGCGGATCAGCACGGTGAAGGCCGCCCAGGAGAAGCAGCCGAGCAGGAAGATCAGGTCGCCCCGCCAGACGCCGGGATAGCTGCCGAAGGTGTCCGAGGCCAGCAGCCCGATGCCCAGCGCCACAACGCCGAGCGACAGGGCGCGCGCGCGCGAGAAGGCCTCCCCCAGGAACAGCGCCGCCAGCAGCGCCGTGGCGAAGGGCAGCAGCCCCGTCATGATGACGCCGCCATGCGCGGCGGGAGCGTAGCTGAAGCCCCAATAGGCGGCGAGCGGAAAGCCGAAGGCCGCGCCCGCCATCAGCCCCAGGCAGCGGTTCCAGGGCAGCCGCGGCCAGCCGAAGCGGGCCACCAGCGCCAGCCCCGCCAGCAGCGACCCCGCATAGCGCAGCGCGCCCACATCCCAGGGCGTGAAGGCCTGCCGGGCGGAAAGCCGTCCGGACAGGGCGAAGCCGCTCCACACCAGCACGACGGCAAAGGCGCAGAGCAGGCCGATCGCCCGCTCCCGGCTGGCGGGGCGGGGCGCGGCGGCGGGCCCGAGGGCGGATTCGGCGGACATGCGCCCGACCC
>NZ_PDNU01000043.1 GCF_002631185.1 Teichococcus rhizosphaerae
TAGAGGGCGAGCACGGTGGTGGCGGTGATGGCCGAGACGCCCCAGCGGCGGATCAGCACGGTGAAGGCCGCCCAGGAGAAGCAGCCGAGCAGGAAGATCAGGTCGCCCCGCCAGACGCCGGGATAGCTGCCGAAGGTGTCCGAGGCCAGCAGCCCGATGCCCAGCGCCACAACGCCGAGCGACAGGGCGCGCGCGCGCGAGAAGGCCTCCCCCAGGAACAGCGCCGCCAGCAGCGCCGTGGCGAAGGGCAGCAGCCCCGTCATGATGACGCCGCCATGCGCGGCGGGAGCGTAGCTGAAGCCCCAATAGGCGGCGAGCGGAAAGCCGAAGGCCGCGCCCGCCATCAGCCCCAGGCAGCGGTTCCAGGGCAGCCGCGGCCAGCCGAAGCGGGCCACCAGCGCCAGCCCCGCCAGCAGCGACCCCGCATAGCGCAGCGCGCCCACATCCCAGGGCGTGAAGGCCTGCCGGGCGGAAAGCCGTCCGGACAGGGCGAAGCCGCTCCACACCAGCACGACGGCAAAGGCGCAGAGCAGGCCGATCGCCCGCTCCCGGCTGGCGGGGCGGGGCGCGGCGGCGGGCCCGAGGGCGGATTCGGCGGACATGCGCCCGACCCTAGCCGCGCGCGGCCGTGCTGCCCATGCCGGCCCTTCCACTGGGGGCGATGGCGGCGGCGGAACCGGGAGCGGGGCGATCATGCTGCGGCGCGATGAAAAACCGCCGGCACCACGCCAGACTCGGGCCAAGCCCCTTGCGACGGCATTTGAGCCCGCGATATGCAAGCCTTTGTGGTGTGGGCATCTGGCTTCACCCAAGACCTGGGTGGCCCTGTCCCCCGTAGGGAAGGAGGTGCCGCGATGTCCGGCTTGCAAACCGTTGACCGCGACCGTTCCGCCAATCCGCTCGACGTGCTGGAACAGATCGTCGCCGCCAATGAGTGGGTGTTCGAGCGCCGCTCCGATGGCGAGATGGCCGTCGAGGCACCGGGGAAGTGGTGCGATTATGGCCTGTTCTTCTCCTGGTCGCAGGAGATCAGCGCCATGCATTTCACCTGCGCCTTCGACCTGAAGGTGCCGGCCAACCGGCGCGGCCCGCTCTATGAGCTGCTGGCGCTGGCCAACGAGAAGCTGTGGATCGGCCATTTCGGCATCGACAGCGAGGATGGCGCCCCCGTCTACCGCCATGCCGTGCTGCTGCGCGGCGCGCGCGGCGCCAGCGCGGAAAGCCTGGAGGACATGGTGGACATCGCCATCACCGAGTGCGAGCGCTTCTTCCCCGCCTTCCAGTTCGTGCTGTGGGGCGGCAAGCCGCCGGCCGAGGCGCTGGCCGCCGCCATGCTGGACTGCGTGGGCGAGGCATGAGCATGGCCGCTTCCCTGCCCGCCATCCTGCTGGTCGGCTGCGGCAAGATGGGCGGCGCCATGCTGGAAGGCTGGCTGGAACAGGGCGTCAGCCAGGCCGTGGTGGTGGAGCCCCATGCGGAGGCGGTGGCTCCCTTCGCCGGTCGCGGGGCGGTGTGCGCAAGCGTGGACGCCATTCCCGCCGGCTTCGCGCCGGCGGTGGTGGTGCTGGCCACCAAGCCGCAGCAGGCCGAGGCGGCGCTGCCGGGCTGCGCCCGCTTCGCCCGGGCCGGCGCGCTGTTCGTATCCGTCATGGCCGGCAAGACGGTGGCCGGCATGACCGGGCTGCTCGGCGGCAGCGCGCTGGTGGTGCGCGCCATGCCCAACACCCCGGCCGCGGTGCGCCAGGGCTTCACCGCCGCCTTCGCCGGCCCCGGCGTGACCGAGGCGCAGCGTGCCCTGGCCGACACCCTGCTTTCCGCCGTGGGCGAGGTGGCCTGGCTGGAGGAGGAGGCGCTGATCGACCCCGTCACCGCCGTCTCCGGCGGCGGCCCGGCCTATGTCTTCCTGCTGGCCGAGGTGCTGGAGAAGGCCGCCATCGAGCAGGGCCTGCCGCCCGCGCTGGCGCGGCGCATGGCGCGGCGCACCGTCTCGGGCTCGGGCGCGCTGCTGGCGGCCAGCCCGCTCGACGCGGCGCAGCTCCGCATCAACGTCACCAGCCCCAAGGGCACCACCGAGCGCGCGCTCAACGTGCTGATGGCGCCCGAGGCGTGGCCGAGGCTGATGTCCGAGGCCATCGCCGCCGCCACCGCCCGCTCGCGCGAGCTGGCGGGCTGAGGCCCCCGGCGGGGGCCACCGGCTGCAACCACCCCTTCCCGCCCCCGTTGCAGGGCGGAAGGGCCGAACCCTTCCCCTGGTGACATCCGGCGCGGAACCCCCAGACTCTTCCCATGACCGACGCAAGCCTCCCCCCCGACGAAAACCGCCTCCACGATGCGCTCTGGGCCCTGGTGGCCGAGCGCGGCTGGCACGGCTTCACCCTGGCGGAGCTGGCCGAGCGCTCCGGCACGTCGCTCGCGGGCCTGCACGAGGTGGCGGACGGCAAGTTCGCCCTGCTCCGCCAGCATGCCCGCGCGGTGGACAAGGCCGTGCTGGCCGATGCGGGGCTGAACACCGGCGGCGCCCCGCGCGACCGGCTGTTCGACACGCTGATGCGCCGGATCGACGCGCTGCAGCCGCACCGCGCCGGGCTGGTCCGCTTCGGCCGCGACATGCGGCGCGACCCGGCGCTGAGCCTGGCCCTGGCGCCCGTGCTGGCCGCCTCGATGCAGTGGATGCTGGAGGCGGCGCGGATCGAATCCGGCGGGCTGCAGGGCCTGCTGCGGGTAAAGGGCCTCTCGGCCGTGTGGATCGCCACGCTGCGCGCCTGGGAGCAGGATGACAGCCAGGATCTCGGCCCCACCATGGCCGCCCTGGACCGCGCGCTGGACAAGGCCGAGCGCGCCGCGCGGATGCTGCGCCTCGACATGGGCGAGGTGGCGGGCGGCGCGGCTCCGCCCCCGCCCGTCCCCCCCGCCGCCCCCGACATCGTGACCTGAGGTTGGTGGTTGCGCTTCCGGCACGGCCGGGAGCCGGGCTAGAATGAAACAGAAGCAACGAACAAGGAGCGTCCATGTCTGATAGGCCCACCCCCCCGCCGGAGATGGACATCATGCGCATGCTATCGGATTTCCGCCTGCCGGCCGTGCCGGACGTCGAGGCGCTGGCCGCGGCGCAGCGCCGCAACTTCGAGGCGCTGTCGGCCGCCAACAAGGTGGCGCTGGAAGGCGCGCAGGCCGTGGCCCGCCGGCACATGGAGATCCTGCAAAGCTCGATGTCCGAGATGACGCAGGCCATGCAGGGCCTCACCACCGAGGCCGACCCGCAGGCCAAGGCCGCGCGGCAGGCCGAGATGCTCAAGGCGACCTATGGCCGCGCCGTCTCCAACATGCAGGAGATCGCCGACCTCATCCAGAAGTCCAACGCCGAGGCGCTGTCGCTGCTGAACCGCCGCTTCGCCGAGGCGATGGACGAGGTGAAGTCGCTGATGTCCAAGTCCTCCGGCTGAGCCGGAAAACCCGGCGCCGGCCTCAGCGGCGGCGCCGGAACAGCGAGCGGATCTGCCGGCCGAGGCTTGGTGGCCGCTCGGGGTCCACCAGGTCGCTTTCCGCCAGCGTCTCCTCGGTGGCGCTCAGTTCCCGCAGCGGCAGGGGCACCAGGCGCCGCCCCTCCGAGGCCAGCGCCTCCACCGCGCCGATCAGCGAGCCGTGCTCGCCCACCGCCGCCGCCACCGCCTCGGGCGCGCAGCCGAGATGCTCCGCCAGCAGCCGGTTCCGCAGGCCCAGTATGGCCTGCCGCGTTTCCCCGGGATCGGCCGCCATGGTGGCGTCCACCACCAGGTCGCATTCCGTGTCATGCCCCATGGAGCGGTTGTTGAGGTTGGCCGAGCCGATCTTCAGCACCCGGTCATCCATGATCATCACCTTGGCATGCACATAGATGGGCGTGCCCGCCTCGTTCACCGGATGCAGGATGCGGAAGCGGCCATGCCGGTCGGCGGCGCGCACCAGATGCGCCAGCCGCACCCGCGCGGCATCCATGGTGGCCTGCTCCAGCCAGCCATCGGCCGATTCCGGGTTGACCAGCAGGATCTCGGGGCCCTCCGGCTCCCGCAGCCGCGCCACCATGGCCTCGGCCACCCGGCGGGAGGCGAAATACTGGCTCTCGATGTAGAGGCTGTGCCGGGCGGTCGCGATCAGCCGCAGCGTCAGGGTCTCGATCTCGCTGACCTGCGGCTCGTCCCCATAGGCCGCCATGGTGCGGGCGATGCCCACCTCTACCTGCCGCAGCAGCGGCTCCAGCCCCTCGGGCCATTCCGGCCCCTCGCCCGGCGCGGCGGGCCAGTCCTCGCCGGTGGCGCGCTTCCAGCGCTCGCGGGCCAACTCGCCCAGCGCCTGGGCCAGCGGGCCGTCGGCGCAGGTGGTGGCGTCGTGCCAGGGGTCGGAGGGCTTGCCGCCGGGGGTGCGGCGGGCGGGCGCGTCCTCGGCGTGCTCGGGCGTGTCCCAGCGGCCCACCGTCATGTCGATGCCGCCGCAGAAGGCCAGCGCGTCATCCACCACCAGCAGCTTCTGGTGGTGCGCGGCGGTGGGGGGGTGGGCGCCGTCCAGCTTCATCCGCACCCGCCGGCCGAACAGCCAGCGCAGGAAGTAGGCCGGCGTCTCGCCCCGGCCGAGGGATTGCAGCAGGCCGATATCCCATTTCAGGATGCCGATGCGCAGCGCCCCGCGCCGCTTCGCCGCCCAGTCAAGAAAGGCGCCGACGCGGTTCGGGCCGTCCAGCGTCTGGCCCTGCGGCTCGAGCGCGATGCGGGCATCGAAGTCCCAGCCCACCAGGATGACGCTGTGCCGCGCCTGCAGGATGGCGCATTTGGCCGCGCGGAAGTAGTCCGCCGCATCGATCAGCACCGCCAGCCGATCGGCCCTCGCCACGCGCCAGCAGGTCTCGCCGGGAACCAGCAAGGGCGCGGCGGTGTCGTTCGGCACGGGCGTTCTCCCCTGGAGGCATCGGCTCAGCTTGTGCTGAAAGGCGCCGCGGCCCGGAGGTTTTCATGGCAATTCATTCATGTTCCGGCGAGGGGGGGGCTCCGGGCCCGCATTGCCCCCGCGGCCCTGCCCCTTGCCTGCCCTCTGGCCCGCCGGCGCGCTTCCCCACCTCAGGCCGGCAGGCGGACCAGGGCGCGCAGGCCGCCCAGCGCGCTGCCCTGGAGGGTGATGTCGCCGCCATGGGCGCGTGCGATGTCGCGCGCGATGGCGAGGCCGAGCCCTGTGCCGCCGGCTGAGAAGCTGGTGAAGGGCCGGAACGCCTCCTCCCTCGCCTGCTCGGGGATGCCGGGGCCGTCGTCATCGACCGAGATCATCACCCAGCGCCCCTGGGAGCGCCCGCTCTCCTCGCGCGGCGCCTCGGTCACCGCCACCGCGATCCGCCGGGCATGGCGGCGGGCATTGTCCAGCAGGTTACCCAGGCACCGCCGCAGCGCGTCCACCCGCAGCGGCAGCACCAGCGCCTCCGGCGCCTCCACCGAGACGATGGCGCCATCCCGCTGCGTCCGCGCCGCGAGATCCCGCACCAGTTCCGCCAGGTCGGCGGGCTGCGACTGCTCCAGTCCCTCCCCGCGCGCGAAGGCAAGATAGGTCGCGATCATCCGCTCCATCTCCGCCACGTCCTCGGCCATGGCGGCGGCATCCTCCTCCGCGCCCGCGGGCAGCATGGCGAGGCCGAGGCGCAGCCGGGTCAGCGGCGTGCGGAGGTCGTGGCTGATGCCGGCCAGCATCTCCGTCCGCTGGCCGATGAAGCGGCGGATGCGCGCCTGCATCTGGTTGAAGGCGGCCGCCGCCTGCCGCACCTCGGAGGCGCCCTCGGGCTTGATCGGCCCGATCTCGCGGCCCAGCCCGAAGGCCTCCGCCGCGCTGGCCAGGCGGCGGATGGCGCGCACCTGGTTCTTCATGAACAGCGCCGCCACGAAGAACAGCAGCAGCGAGGTGCCGACCAGCCAGATCACGAAGAGATAGAGCGTGCCGAAGAACAGCCGCTTGCGCGGCGCCTCCACATGCAGCACGCCATCCGGCATCTGCACGCGGATGATCACGCTGCGCGGGTCGGACTGCCAGTCCGTGTCGAAGGGCAGGCCGACACGCTCGCGCAGGGCCTGGGTCAGGTCGCTCTCCAGCGGCAGCAGCGGCAGCCAGCCCTGGCGCGGGCCGGGCGCGGCGATGGTGGCATCGGGCTCGAAGGCCAGGGAAAGGTCCATCCGCCACGCCGCCTCGCGGAAGATCCAGCCCCGGTCCGCCTCGCGCGGATGGCGGCCGAGCAGCTCCACCACCATGCCGACATCGCCCGCGACGCCCCCCGCCAGCCGGCGCGAGATGACGTCGAGATGCCCGCCATAGAACAGCTGCAGCGCGACGCCCTGCAGGATGAGCAGCGGCAGCAGGATGATCAGCAGCGCGCGCCCGAGCAGGCCGCGCGGCAGCAGCCCGCGGAACGGGTCGCCGAGGCGGCGCAGGGTGCGCCGCAGCGAGGAGGGGGCGGGCTTCATATGCCGGGCTTCAGCACATAGCCGCGGTGCCGCACCGTCTGGAGGAAGCGCGGCTCGCGCGGGTCCGGCTCGATCTTGCGGCGCAGGCGGGTCACCTGCACGTCGATGGCGCGCTCCCCCGCCTCGGGCGTGCCGAGCGCGGCGGCGATCTCCTCGCGCGCCAGCACCTCGCCCGCGCGCCGGGCCAATGCCGAGAGCAGCGCCGCCTCCCCGCCGGTGAGGCGCTGCACGCCCTCGGGCCCGCGCAGCTCGCCGCGCTCCGGGTCGAACCAGCGCGGCCCGAGCTGGACGGGGGCCAGCGGCAGGCTGGCCGGCAGGGCGGGCGCCACGCGCCGGAGGATGGTGCGGATGCGCAGCGCCAGCTCGCGCGGCTCGAAGGGCTTGGCGAGGTAGTCGTCCGCCCCGCGCTCGAAGCCGGCGATGCGGTCGTCCGGCGCGCCGGCCGCGGTCAGCATCAGGATCGGCACCTCGTGCCCCTCGCGCCGCAGGCTCTCGGTCAGGTCGAGGCCCGATTCGCCGGGCATCATCACATCCACCACCAGCAGGTCGAAGGCCATGGCCTGCAAGGCCTGGCGCGCGGCGGCGGCATCGGCGGCGGCGCTGACGCGGAAGCCCTGCTCGGCCAGGAAGCGCTGGAGCAGGCCGCGCAGCCGGGCGTCGTCATCCACCACCAGCAGGTGCGGCTCGGCGCCGCCGCTTACGCCGCGCTCGCTCATGCGGCGCTCCGGGGCTTGGCGCCGGGGGCGCGCGCCGCCTCGGGCAGGGCACGGTCGAGCTGGGCGCGGGCCTCGGGGCCCATCAGCCCGCGCATGACGCGGCGGAAGCCCTCCACCGCCACCGGCCCCGCCTCGCGATAGGCGCGCATCACCCATTCCCGCTGCCGCTCGAACAGGCGGCGCTCCATCGCCTCGCCCTTCTCGGTGAGCGACAGCAGGCGCTGGCGCCGGTCGTTCCGCCCGGGTGCCTGGACCACATATCCCTCCTCCACCAGCGGTGTCAGCACCCGGCCGAGCGACTGCTTGGTGATGCCGAGGATCGCCAGCAGCTCCCCCACCGTGATCCCGGGGCGGCGGCCGACGAAATGCAGCACGCGGTGATGCGCCCGGCCCATCCCCAGCTCGGCCAGGATCGCGTCCGGGCCGGCGGTGAAGTCGCGATAGCCGAAGAAAAGCAGGTCCTGGGCGAGACGAAGCTCCTCCTCGCGCAGGAACAGGAGCTGGCGGCCAGCGGCCACGGGCTTCGCCTCCGGTGCTTCGGGCATTGCAGTCATGCTTCCGTGTTGGGTCGGCGTTGGGTCAGCGTCATTGACACATCAATCCGGTAATTATACGGTTGCCTTATTCAGCGCAATTATGTTGCGCTAACAAGAGCCGGAGGATGGCACACATGGCGCTGGTTCCTTTTGACGACCGTGACGGCTGGATCTGGATGGACGGCCAGATGGTTCCCTGGCGGGATGCCAAGCTGCATGTCCTGACCCATGGACTGCATTATGCCAGCGGCGTCTTCGAGGGCGAACGGGCCTATGCCGGAAATATCTTCAAGCTGCGCGAGCACACCGAGCGCCTGATCGCCTCCGGCCGCATCCTCGGCTTCGAGATCCCCTACACCGCCGAGGAGATCGACGCCGCCTGCATCGCCGTGATGCAGAAGAACGGGCTGACCGACGCCTATGTCCGCCCCATCGCCTGGCGCGGCTCGGAGATGCTGGCCGTGTCCGCCCAGCAGACCAAGATCCATCTGGCGATCGCCACCTGGGCCTGGCCGAACCTGTTCGGCGCCAACCGCATGAAGGGCGTGCGCCTCGGCATGGCCCCCTGGCGCCGCCCGGCGCCCGACACGGCGCCGACCGCCAGCAAGGCCGCCGGCCTCTACATGATCGGCACCCTGTCCAAGCACGCCGCCGAGGCGCAGGGCTTCGATGACGCGCTGATGCTGGACTTCAAGGGCGACGTGGCCGAGGCGACCGGCGCCAACGCCTTCTTCGTGTTCGATGGCGAGCTGCACACGCCGACGCCGATCTGCTTCCTCGACGGCATCACCCGCCGCACCGTGATGGGCCTCGCCCGGCAGAAGCAGATCAAGGTGGTGGAGCGGACCATCGGCCTCGACGAGATCGGCCGCGCCAGCGAGGTGTTCCTGGCCGGCACCGCGGCCGAGGTGACGCCGGTGCGCGTCATCGGCGAGCACAGCTACACGCCGGGCGCCATCACCGAGACGCTGCTGAACGACTACGAGGCGCTGGTGCGCCTGAGCCCGGAGGAGGTGGCGCGCCGCGCCGCCTGATGGCTGCCGGCGGCCCGCCGCCTTGGTGAATAAGAGCGGCCCGCCGCCTGTACAGGGGAGCGGGCCGTCTAGCCGATGAGCAGGGCCAGGGCGGCGAGGGACACGAGCGCCACCCCGGCACCCATCAGCATGAAGGCCAGCCGGGAGCGGCTGGCCGGGCCGGTGGATTCCCGCATGCTCGCGCCGCGCGCGAGGCCAACCGCCTCGCCGGTCTGCCGCGTCTCCAGCCGCCGCGCCTCCGCGATCTGCGCGGCGCTGGGCGCGGCCCCGGCTGCCTCGTCATCCGCGCCCAGCGGCGCGGCGGCGGGGTCGGGGAAGGCAACCTTGTCGCCCGTCTGCCCGCTGTCGATCTGGTGGCGCAAACCCTCGGTCCGCGCCGGCGCCTCGTTTCCTGCCATGGCCGTGCTCCACAAGCGGCAAGGGACGCGGTGCCGCTTCCTGTTGCGGCGCCGGGAAGGCCGCTCAGGGAAGCGGTCCCGTGCCTTGTCCTTTCCTGGCCCTCCCCCGGGCCTTCCCGGGGCCGGGCCGCCGCGGAGGGAGAACGGCGCCCCGCCATCAGGGTTCCCCGGAAAATCCGGCTTCCCCCCTTTCCCGCCGGCACCGCCCTCAGCCCGCCCCGGCTTTCGCCCCCGCCGGCTTTCGCCGCGCCGCCCGAGCGGCCAGAATGGGCGCCGAACGCCGGGAGAACACACCACCGATGAGCTGGACCGATGCCACCGCCCGAGCCGCGCTGCGGCGCCTGTTCGACGCCGCCATCCGCGCCGCCGACCCGCGCGCCATTCTGGCCGGCCACCTGCCGGCGCCGCCCCGGGGCCGGGTGGTGGTGGTGGGCGCGGGCAAGTCGGCGGCGGTGATGGCGGCGGCGGTGGAGGCCGCCTGGCCCGGGGCCGCGCTTTCCGGCCTCGTTGTCACCCGCTACGGCCATGCGGTGCCGACCGCGCGCATCCGCGTGGTGGAGGCCAGCCATCCCGTGCCGGACGCCGCCGGCGCCGCCGCCGCCGCCGAGGTGCTGCGCGCCGTGCGGGGGCTCACGCCGGACGACCTGGTGCTGGCGCTGATCTCGGGCGGCGGCTCGGCGCTGATGACGCTGCCGGCCGAGGGGCTCACCCTGGAGGACAAGCAGGCGGTGAACCGGGCGCTGCTCGCCTCGGGTGCCACCATCAACGAGATGAACTGCGTGCGCCGCCACCTTTCCGCCATCAAGGGCGGGCGGCTGGCGGCGGCGGCGCATCCGGCGCCGGTGCTGACGCTGGCCATCTCCGACGTGCCGGGGGACGACCCGGCGGTGATCGCCTCCGGCCCTACCGTGCCGGACCCCACGAGCTTCGCCGAGGCGCGCGGCATCGTCGCCCATTACGGCATCGGGCTGCCGCCCGCCGTGGCCCGCCACCTGGAGGCCGCCGCCGAGGAGACGCCCAAGCCCGGCGACCCGCGCCTCGCCGGCGCCGGGTTCCGCATGATCGCCACGCCGCAGATGGCGCTGGAGGCGGCGGCCGCGGAAGCGCGCGCCATGGGCCTCGCGCCGCTGCTGCTGGGGGACGCGCTGGAGGGGGAGGCCGCGGTGCTCGGCACGGCGCTGGCCGGCATCGCCCGCAGCGCACGGACCCATGGCCACCCGGTGCGCGGCCCGGCCGTGCTGCTCTCGGGCGGCGAGACCACCGTGACCATCCGCCCCGGCACGCCCCAGGGCGGGCGCGGCGGGCGCAACGGCGAGTGCCTGCTGGGCTTCGCCCTCGCCGCCGCCGGCCAGCCCGGCACCTGGGCGCTGATGGGCGACACGGACGGCATCGACGGCTCCGAGGACAATGCGGGCGCCCTCGCCGCGCCGGACACGCTGGCGCGCGCCGCCGCCGCCGGGCTCGACGCGCGCGCTCTGCTGGCGGCGCATGACAGCCACCGGCTCTTTCACGCATTGGGCGACACGATCGTCACCGGGCCGACGCTGACGAATGTTAACGACTTCCGTGCCATCCTGATTGCCTGACGGCGCATCCGCCGCCATGTGCCGGGCTCAAAGCGCCCGGCCCTTTCCGATGCCGGGCTGAAGCCCGAGACAGAAGGACGCTCCCTTGCCGCCGCGTATTCCCCTCCGCCGCCACCGCCGCACCAAGATCGTCGCCACGCTGGGTCCGGCCAGTTCCACGCCGGAGGTGCTGGAGCGCCTCTATCGCGGCGGCGCCGACGTGTTCCGGCTCAACTTCAGCCATGGCAGCCACGAGGACCACGCGGCACGCATCCGGATGATCCGCGCGCTGGAAAGGAAGGTGGGCCGGCCCATCGGCATCCTGGCCGATGTGCAGGGGCCGAAGCTGCGCGTCGGCCGCTTCCAGGGCGGGCGGGTGCAGCTGCAGAACGGCCAGCGATTCCGCCTCGACATGAGCGCGACGCCGGGCGACGTGCGCCGCGTGCAGCTGCCGCACCCCGAGATCATGGAGGCCGCGCGCATCGGCACCACCCTGCTGCTGGACGACGGCAAGCTGCGGCTGCGCGTCGTCCACAAGCGGGACGACCACCTGGAGACCGAGATCCTGGTGGGCGGGCCGCTGTCCGACCGCAAGGGGGTGAACGTGCCGGACGTCGCGCTGCCCATCCCGGCGCTGACGGAGAAGGACCGCGCGGACCTCGACTTCGTGCTGCCGCTCGGCATCGAGTATATCGGCCTCTCCTTCGTGCAGCGCCCGGAGGACGTGGCCGAGGCGAAGGCGATCGCCGGTGGCCGCGCCTGGGTGATGGTGAAGATGGAGAAGCCGCAGGCGGTCGAGAACCTCGACGGCATCCTGGCGCTGACCGACTGCGTGATGGTGGCGCGCGGCGACCTCGGCGTGGAATGCCCGCCCGAGGAGGTGCCGCTGATCCAGAAGCGCATCGTCCG
Organism: Teichococcus rhizosphaerae; assembly: GCF_002631185.1. GTDB lineage: Bacteria > Pseudomonadota > Alphaproteobacteria > Acetobacterales > Acetobacteraceae > Pseudoroseomonas > Pseudoroseomonas rhizosphaerae. The sequence continues at coordinate 11,629 of NZ_PDNU01000043.1, forward strand.
CGCCGCGCGCGCGCTCGGCAAGCCGGTGGTGGTGGCGACGCAGATGCTGGAAAGCATGATCTCCGCCCCCGCCCCCACCCGCGCCGAGGCGTCCGACGTCGCCACCGCCGTGTTCGACGGGGCGGACGCGGTGATGCTCTCGGCCGAGAGCGCGGCCGGCCAGTTTCCCTTCGAGGCGGTGAACATGATGGACCGCATCCTGACCCGCGTGGAGCAGGATGATGGCTGGCGCCAGATCACCGACGCCGCCCGCCCGGCGCCGGAGAAGACCTCGGCCGGCGCCATCGCCGCCGCCGCCCGCCAGGTGGCCGAGACGATCGAGGCGGAGGTGATCGCCACCTTCACCGCCACCGGCTCCACCACGTTGCGCGTGGCGCGCGAGCGGCCCGGCAGCCCGATCCTGGGGCTCACCTCCAGCGAGCATACCGCGCGCCGCATGGCGGTGGTCTGGGGCGTCCACCCGCTGCTTTCGGCCGAGCCGCACTCGATGACGGACATGGTGCACAAGGCGGTGCGCTCGGCCCAGGCGGAAGGCTTCGCCAATGTGGGGGACGAGGTGGTGGTCACCGCCGGCGTGCCGTTCGGGACGCCAGGAACCACCAACGCGCTGCGGGTCGCCACGGTGAAGTAGCGGCCGGGGGGAGGATTTCCCTCCCCCGGCTCCCGGTTCGTCAGCCCGCCGCCTCGCGGTCCAGCAGGGCGCGCTTGCGCGGCAGGCCCCAGCGGTATCCGGTCAGGCTGCCATCCCAGCCGATCACGCGGTGGCAGGGCACGGCCAGGGCCGCCGGGTTGGCGCCGCAGGCCGCCGCCACCGCCCGCACGGCGCTGGGCTGGCCGATGCGCGCGGCCAGTTCAGAATAGGTGGTGGTCTGACCGGGCGGGATTTCCGCCAGCGCCTGCCACACGCGGTGCTGGAAGGCGGTGCCGCGCAGGTCGAGCGGCAGCGCCCGCGCCGCGCGCGGCTCCTCGATCAGGCCGACCACGGCGGCGAGCTCCGCCGCCATGCCCGCGCCGCCGGGCAGCAGCCGCGCCCTTGGGAAACGCGCCGCCAGCTCCCCCTCCAGCGTCGCCTCGTCCGGGCCGAAGGCGATGCGGCAGAGGCCCTTCTCCGTCCGCGCCACCAGCAGGAGCCCGAGCGGCGAAGGGGTGAAGGCGTAGCGGATCTCCTCCCCCGCCCCGCCCCGGCGGGCAGCGCCGGGCGTCATGCCGAGCAGCCGGCCGGGCTTCTCATAGACGCGGCTCTCGCTGCCGAAGCCGGCACCGGCCACCGCATCGGCCACGCGGGCGCCATCGGCCAGGGCGGCGCGCAGCCGCCGCGCCTTTACCGCGTCGGCATAGGCGCCGGGGGTCAGCCCGGTCACCTCGCGGAACAGGCGCAGGAAATGGTGCCGGGCATAGCCGGCGCGCGCCGCCAGCGCGGCGAGCGGCGGCAGGCTCTCCGCCTGCTCGATCAGCGCGCAGGCGGCACGCACCGCCTCGGCCTGCAGGGCGGCCCGCTCGCCGCGCGGGTCGCAGCGGCGGCAGGCGCGGAAGCCAGCCGCCTCGGCCTCCGCGCAGCCGGTGAAGAAGCGGACATTCCGCTTCAGCGGCAGGCGGGAAGGACAGCCGAACCGGCAATAGACGCCCTGCGTCGTCACGGCATAAAGCATGCCGGGACGGGGCTGGCGGCTCTCCAGGGCGGCCCAGAGGAATTCCGTGCGGCTGTCCATGTGGGTTTCGGTGTCGGTGCTCATGGCGGGGTTTGTGGCATGGGGCCGGCGGCGGCGGCCATCCGGCGGTTGCCGCGGCATGGCGGAGTTAGGTTCCGGTGCCATGCGCCTTGTTGTGCAGGACCCGCAGCCGCGCGGCGGCGCCCGGCATGGTGGGGTGCAGGCTCACCGCCTCCTCCATCGCGCGCAGCGCCCCCATCCTGTCCCCCACCTGCTCGCGCAGCGAGGACAGCAGGGTGAGCGCCACGAAGTGCCGGGGCTGCAGCACCAGCACCTGCTGGAGGTCGCTCATCGCCGCCTGCATGTCGCCCGTCGCCGCCAGGGCCTGGGCGCGCATCAGCCAGGCCTCGGCGTGTCCGGGCTGCAGGGTCAGGGCGGCGTCGAAATCCTCCACCGCCTCGCCCGGGGCCTCCGCCTCCAGGTTGCGGTGGCCGCGTTGCAGCAGCAGCGTCACGGCCGGCGAGGCGCCCTGCGCCCAGAGGGCACGGATGCGGGCGGCAAGTGCCGCGCCGGCGGTTTCATCCGGCGCGGCGGGCAGGGCGTCGAGCAGGCGTTCGGCCTCCGCCCCGCGCGCATCGGCGGTGGCGGGGCGGGGCGCCTGGGCGGCGGCGGGAAGCGCCAGGAGCGGCGGCAGGGCCAGCAGGACCAGGGAAAGCAATCCGGCGCGCATGGCGCCATGGTCCGGCGCGGGGGGCATCGTCCGCAAGCAAAATCCGCGCGGGCGGAACGCCGCCCCGGCACGGCCCGGGCAGTGCCGCAAACTTGCGCGGCCCGGGCCCGTGCCAACCCGTGCTCCGGCTTGGCAAGGCTTGGCGCGGGCCGGCAGCATGGCGGCAGGACCTTGCCCCTCATGTCCGGAGACACCGCGCCGCCCGGCTTCACGCCCGCCCATCCGGCCCCACCTCCCTATCGGCCGCCCTTCCCCCCGGGCGGCCCTGACACTCACGCGCCGCTGGCGCGTTGCCGCAGCAATGCCGCCCTGCCCGGAGACGATGCCATGAGCCGCCTGCCCCCGACCCTGCCCCATCCCGGCCGTCGCGCCCTGCTGGCCGCGGCCGCCGCCCCTGCCCTGCTGGCGCCCCGCCTGCCCCGTGCGCAGGACCGGCCGGTCACCGTCGGCTCCAAGCTGGACACGGAGGGCGCGCTGCTGGGCGAGATGATCGCCCAGGTGCTGGAGGCGCAGAAGGTGCCGGTGCAGCGGCGCCTGCAACTGGGGCCCACGCGCATCGTGCGCGAGGCGCTGATCGCGGGCGAGATCGACCTCTACCCCGAATACACCGGCAACGGCGCCTTCTTCTTCCAGATGGAGGACGATCCGGCCTGGCACAACGCCGCCCAGGCGGCCGAGAAGGTGCGCGGCCTGGATGCCGAGCGGAACAGGCTGGTCTGGCTGAGGCCGGCGGCGGCGAACAACACCTGGGCCATCGCCGTGCGGCAGGACCTGGCGAGGCAGGCCGGGCTGAAAAGCCTGGACGACCTGGCCCGCCACCTCAAGGCCGATGGCGCCTTCAAGCTCGCCGCCTCGGCCGAGTTCGTCGAGAGCCCGGCGGCGCTGCCCTCCTTCCAGAAGGCCTATGGCTTCACCCTGCCGCCCGGGCGGCTGCTGGTGCTCTCGGGCGGCGACACGGCGGTGACGATGCGCGCCGCGGCCGAGCGCCTGAACGGCGTCAACGCCGCCATGGTCTATGGCACGGACGGCGCCATCCAGGCCTTGGAGCTGGTGGTGCTGGATGACCCCAAGGGGGCGCAGATCGTCTATCAGCCCGCCCCCGTGGTCCGCCAGGCGGTGGCCGAGCGGCTGCCGAAGCTCGGCGAGTGGCTCGACCCGCTTTTCGCCTCCCTTTCCCTGGAAACGCTGCAGAAGCTCAATTCCCGCATCGTGGTGGAAGGCCAGCCGGCACGGCAGGTGGCGGCGGCCCATCTGCGCGGCCTCGCGCGGTGAGCATGGCGCCGCGGCCGGCGGCCCTTTCCGCCCGCGCCACGCCCGAGGCCGCCGCCCCGCCACGCGAGGCCACCGCCGTGGCGCTGCTGGCGGCCGGCGCGGCGCTCTGTCCCTTTCTGCTGGGCTGGCTTTCCGTGGCGCCCAACCGCCTGCTCAGCCCCCGGCCCGCGGAGCTGCCGATGACGCCCGCCGTCGGGCCGGCGCTGGGGCTGTTCCTGCTGGGCTGCCTTGCCATGCTGCTGCTGGCGCGGCGGGAGCGGCTGCTGCCCTGGGCCGAGGCCGCCGCCGCCCTGGCGCTGGCGGCGCTGCTGGCCACCGCCGGGCTTGGCGCCCGCGCCGCGCTGGAAGGCGCCTCCCCCCTGGCGCGCGCCATGCCGGCGGCGGGGACGTGGCTTTCCATGCTGCTGCTGGCGCTCGCCGCCGGAAGCTGCGCCGCCGGGCGTGGCGGCACGCCGGCGCGCTTCCTGCTGCTCTCCGCGCTCGGCGCCGCCGCGCTGCTGGCCGCCGGCCTGCTCGATGGCCTTTCCGTGGTGCGGGAGGCGGCGGCGCGCGGCGGCGAGATCCGCGCGGCGCTCGGGCAGCACCTGGCGCTGGCCGGCGGCGCGCTGGCGCTCGCCCTGTCGCTGGCCGTTCCGCTCGGCCTGCTGGCGCTCGCCCGCCCCCGGCTGGAGGCGGCGCTGATGGCAGTGGCCAACGGCTTCCAGGTGATCCCCTCCATCGCCCTGTTCGGCCTGCTGATGGGGCCGCTGGCGGCGCTGGCGGCGGCCTTTCCGGCGCTGCGCGGCTGGGGCGTGGGCGGCATCGGGCCGGCGCCCGCCACCCTGGCCATCGCGGCCTATCTGCTGCTGCCGCTGGCCAGCGCCCTGCTGGCGGGTCTGCGCGTCGCCGGCCCTGGCCTGCTGGACGCCGCGCGCGGCCAGGGGCTGACGTCCCGCCAGGTCCTGCTGCGCCTGCGCATCCCGCTCGGGCGGGGCGTCATCCTGGGCGGCCTGCGCGTGGCGGCGGTGCAGGCGGTGGGGCTGGCCACGCTGGCGGCGCTGATCGGCGGCGGCGGGCTGGGCGCGCTGGTGTTCCAGGGCATCGGCCAGCTCGCCACCGACCTGATCCTGCTCGGCGTGCTGCCGGTGGTGGCGCTTTCCCTGCTGGTCGACGCGCTGCTGGCCGCCCTGCAATCGGCGCTGGAGGTGGGCCGGTGATCCGCTTCGAGGGCGTCTCCCGCCGCTATGGCGACCGCGCCGTGGTGGACCGCGTGACGCTGGAGGTGCCGGGGGGCAGCATCTGCGTGCTGCTCGGCGAGTCCGGCTCCGGCAAGTCGACGCTGATGCGCATGGTCAACCGCCTTGTCGAGCCCAGCGCCGGGCGCGTGCTGGTGGATGGCCGCGACGTGGCGCAGGCGGAGCCGGAGGCGCTGCGGCGCGGCATCGGCTATGTCATCCAGTCGGTGGGGCTGTTCCCGCACTGGCGGGTGGCGGAGAACATCGCCACCGTGCCGCGCCTGCTGGGCTGGGAGGCCGCGCGCATCGCGGAGCGGGTCGATGCGCTGCTGGCGCTGGTCGGGCTCGATCCCGCCCGCTTCCGCGACCGCTTCCCGCACGAGCTTTCGGGCGGGCAGGCGCAGCGCGTGGGCCTCGCCCGCGCCTTGGCGGCCGATCCGCCGCTGCTGCTGATGGACGAGCCCTTCTCGGCCCTCGATCCCGGCACGCGGCGGGACCTCCAGGTGGAGCTGCGCCGCATCCATGCCCGCACCGGCAAGACCATCCTCTTCGTCACCCACGACGTGGAGGAGGCGCTGGTGCTGGCCGACGAGCTGGCGGTGCTGGAGGATGGCCGCCTCGCCGCCCGCGGCCGCCCCGCCCAGGTGCTGGAAACCGGCGCCGACCGCACCGTGCGCCGCCTGTTCGGCGAGGAGAGCCTGGCCTTCCACCGCCTGGGCACCCTCCCCGCCGCCCGCCTCGCCCGCCCGGAGGATGCGGAGGATGGCCTGCCCGTGCTGCCCGCCACCGCCTCGCTGAAGCAGGCGCTGATGCTGATGCTGGAGCAGGGGACCGACCGCCTCGCCGTGCCGGCCGAGGCCGGTTTTCCCGGCGGCACGCTGCACTGGGCCGATCTGGTGCGCGCGGCATGAGGCGGCGCTGGGCATGGCTGCTGGCGCAGGCCGCCGCCTTCCTGCTGGCGCTCTGGGCGGCGCCACGGGCGGAGGGGCTGTGGCGCTGGCTGTTCCCCGGCATCGCGCGCCCGGTCTGGGAAAGCCAGAGCTGGTTCGTGCTGCTGGGCGAGCACCTGATGCTGTCGCTCGGCGCCGCCGCCATCGCCGGCACGATCGGCCTCGCCGCCGCCATCCTCGCCACCCGGCCCGGCGGGCAGCGGCTGCGGCCGCTGCTGGACGCGGTGTTCTCGCTCGCCCAGGCCATCCCGCCCGTGGCCGTCATCGCGCTGGCCCTGCCGCTGCTGGGCTTCGGCGCGGCGCCCACGCTGCTGGCGCTGGTGCTCTATGCCAGCCTGCCGGTGATGCGCGGCGCCGTGGCGGGGCTCGACGCCGTGCCGCCCGCCGTGCTGGACGCGGCGCGCGGCACCGGCATGGGGCGGGCGGGCATCCTGGCGCGGGTGGAGCTGCCGCTGGCCATGCCGGTGATCCAGGCGGGGCTGCGCGTCGCCGTGGTGCTGTCCATCGCCACCACCGCGGTGGGGGCGGTCGCCGGCGCGCAATGCCTCGGCACGCCGATCGTCACGGGGCTGGCCAATGGCAACATGGCGTGGGTGGCGCAGGGCGCCGTGTTCACCGCCTGGCTGGCGCTGCTGGCGGACCGGGCGCTGCGGCTGGCGCTGGCCCGCTGAACAGGGGGCGCGGGAGAAGCGAACGCCTCCCGCCCCGCCTTCCGCCGGTCAGAGGCGGACCTTGAGGATCCGGCCCAGCTCGCCCACCACGCCAGCGCGGAAGGCCAGTACGCAGGCCACGAAGATGACGCCCTGGATCACTGTCACCCAGGCGCCGAACTCGGCCAGGTAGTTCTGCATGGTGACGATCACCGCGGCACCCACCACGGGGCCGAACACCGTGCCGAGGCCGCCCACCAGCGTCATCAGCACCACCTCGCCGGACATCGCCCAATAGACGTCGGTCAGGGTCGCGATGCCGAAGAGCAGCGCCTTGGTGCCGCCGGCGATGCCGGCCAGCGTGGCGGAAAGGGTGAAGGCCACCAGCTTGTAGTCATCCGTCCGGTAGCCGAGCGAGGTGGCGCGCGGCTCGTTCTCGCGGATCGCCTTCAGCACCTGGCCGAAGGGCGAGTGGACGATGCGGTTGATGAACAGGAAGCCCGCCAGGAAGACGGCCGCCACCACCCAGTAGAGCGTCAGGTCGGAGCTGAGGTCGATGGCGCCGAACAGCGCGCCGCGCGGCACGCGCTGGATGCCGTCCTCGCCGCCCGTGAAGGGCGCCTGGAGGCAGAAGAAGTACACCATCTGCGCCAGCGCCAGGGTGATCATGGCGAAGTAGATGCCCTGGCGGCGGATGGCGACCCAGCCCGCCACCACGCCGAGCCCCGCTCCCACCACGCCGCCGGCGAGGATGGCAAGCTCCGGCGTGAGGCCCCACACCTTGGCCGCGTGCGCCGCCACATAGCCGCCCATGCCGAAGAACATGGCATGGCCGAAGGAGAGCAGGCCGACATAGCCGATCAGCAGGTTGAAGGCGCAGGCGAAGAGCGCGAAGCAGAGCAGCTTCATCAGGAAGACGGGGTAGAGCAGGAACGGCCCCACCAGCAGCACGCCCAGCATCACCAGGAAGGCGATGCTCTGCGCGCGGTTGAAGCCGAGCCCCGAAAGGCCGAGCAGGCCGGGGGCTTCCGGCACCAGCAGGGCCGGCGCCGTGGATGCGTGACCACTGGCCATGTTCTCAGGCCCTCCCGAACAGGCCGGCCGGCCGTGCCAGCAGCACGATGGCCATGATGACGAAGATGACGGTCGAGGAGGCCTCCGGGTAGAACACCTTGGTCAGCCCCTCGACGAGGCCGAGCCCGAAGCCGGTGAGCACCGAGCCCAGGATGGAGCCCATGCCGCCGATCACCACCACGGCGAAGACCACGATGATGAGGCTCGACCCCATCTGCGGGTTCACCGAATAGATCGGCGCCGCCAGCACGCCCGCGAAGGCCGCCAGCGCGACGCCCGCCGCATAGGTGAGCGTGACCATGCGCGGCACGTTCACGCCGAAGGCCTGCACCAGCGCCGCATTCTCGGTCGCCGCGCGGAGATAGGCGCCGAGCCGCGTCTTCTCGATGACCAGCCAGGTGGCCAGGCTCATCGCCAGCGCCGCCACCACCACCCAGAGGCGGTATTTCGGCAGGAACATGAAGCCGAGATCGACCGGCGGGCCGCCCAGCGCCGCGGGCGGGCTGTAGGGCAGGCCGGAGGAGCCGAACTCGTTGCGGAAGATGCCCTCGATGATCAGCGCCAGGCCGAAGGTCAGCAGCAGGCCGTAGAGATGGTCGAGCTTGTAGAGGCGGCTGATCATGGTCTTCTCGATCAACACGCCGAAGGCGCCGACGATGAGCGGCGAGAGCACCAGTGCCGGCCAGTAGCCGATGCCCACCCAGTTCAGCAGCATCCAGGCGACGAAGGCGCCCATCATGAACTGTGCGCCATGGGCGAAGTTGATGACGTTCAGCATGCCGAAGATGACGGCCAGGCCCAGCGAGAGCAGCGCGTAGAAGGCGCCGTTCACCAGGCCGAGCACGATCTGCGGCAGGCCGAGCTCCAGTTGAAAAAGAATTTCCTCAAGCACCGGCGAGACTTCCCGTGGCGAAGGGCTTCAGGGCGACAGGCGGCGGGCGCCGCCTGTCATAGCACAGGAGCAGCGCGCGGCTCAGCTCCGCACGAGGCTGCAGCCGCCCTCGGCGAGCGGGCGCCAGGCCTCGTCGGCCGAGCTGGTCTGCAGGACCTTGTAGTAGTCCCACGCGCCCTTGGACTCCTCGGGCTTCTTCACCTCGAACAGGTAGACCGGGTGCAGCTTGCGGCCATCCTCGCGGATGCGGCCGGCGCCGAAGCAGTCATCGTCCGTCGGCATCGCCTTCATGCGCGCCACCGCCTCGGCGCCGCTCGCCTTGGCGGCCGCCACGCCCATGTCGCCCACCGCCTTCAGGTAGTGCAGCACGGAGGCGTAGCAGCCGGCATGCGACATGGCGGGGTAGTTGCCGCCCATCGCCCCCTTCACCCGGTTGGTGAAGGCGCGGGTGCGGTCGTTGAGGTCCCAGTAGAAGCTCTCGGTGCAGACCAGGCCCTGCGCCGCGTTCAGCCCGAGGCTGTGCACGTCGTTGATGAACATCAGCAGCACGGCGATCTTGGTGCCGCGGCGCGTGACGCCGAACTCCGCCGCCTGCTTGACGCTGTTGATGGTGTCCGTGCCCGCGTTGGCGAGGCCGATCACCTTGGCGCGGCTCTGCTGCGCCTGCAGCAGGTAGGAGGAGAAGTCGGTCGACTGCAGGGGATGGCGGACATTGCCCAGCACCTTGCCGCCGGCCGCCTGCACGAACTTCGAGGTATCGCGCTCCAGCGCGTGGCCGAAGGCGTAGTCGGCGGTGATGAAGAACCAGCTGTCGCCGCCCGTCTTCACCATCGCGCCGCCGGTGGATTTGGCGAGCATGTAGGTGTCGTAGGTCCAGTGCACCGTGTTGGGGCTGCACTGCGCGCCGGTGAGGTCGGTGGTGGCGCCGGTCGAGTTGAAGTAGGCCTTGTTCTTCTCGCGGACCACGGCGTTCACCGCCAGCGCCACCGCCGAGTTCGGCACGTCCACGATCACGTCCACGCCGTCGCGGTCGATCCACTGGCGCGCCACGGTGGAGCCGACATCGGCCTTGTTCTGGTGGTCGGCGAAGACGACCTCGACATTCACGCCGCGCTGGGTGATGCCGGAATCCTGGATCGCCTGCCGCACGCAGGCGACGGAGCCGGGGCCGGAGATCTCGCGATAGACCCCGGACTGGTCGTTGAGCACGCCGATCCTGAGCGTGTTGGCGGCCTGGGCGCGGGCGCGGCCGGGCAGGCCCGCGAGCCCCGCCCCGAGGGCGGGAGCGATGGCCGCGGCGGCGGCGGTCTTCAGCAGGCTGCGGCGATCTTGTGCCATCTCTCGGTTCTCTCCCATCGCCCCTGTTGTCCCCGGGGCCGGGTCTGGTGCCTCCACCGGCGCAGTGCGCCGCGGGACGGGCGGAGGCGTGCAGGCTGTCAGCGCGCCGCTTCCGCGGCCGTCAGACGCCGAGATACTCGTGCAACCGGCCCATCGCCCCGCTGAGCTCGGCATTGCTCACCGCATCGACCACGCGGCCATGCTCCACCACGTAGTGGCGGTCCGCCACCGTCTGGGCGAAGCGGAAGTTCTGCTCCACCAGCAGCACGGTGAAGCCGCGCTCCTTGATCTCGCGGATGGTGCGGCCGATCTGCTGCACGATGACGGGGGCGAGACCCTCGGTCGGCTCGTCCAGCATCAGCAGCTTGGCACCCGTGCGCAGGATGCGGGCAATGGCCAGCATCTGCTGCTCGCCGCCCGAGAGCTTGGTGCCCGGGCTGCGCGCCCGCTCCTTCAGGTTCGGGAACAGCGTGTAGATGGCGTCGAGGTCCATGCCGCCATCGCGCACCTTGGGCGGCAGCATCAGGTTCTCGGTGACGTCGAGGCTGGCGAAGATGCCGCGCTCCTCCGGGCAGAGGGCGATGCCGGCACGCGCGATGCGGTCGCTGCGCGCGCCCACAAGCTCCTGCCCCTCGAAGCGGACGCTGCCGCTGCGGCGGCCCACCAGCCCCATGATGGAGCGCAGCGTGGTGGTCTTGCCCGCGCCGTTGCGGCCGAGCAGCGTGACCACCTCGCCTTCCCGCACCTCGATGTCCATGCCGTGCAGGATGTGGCTCTCGCCATACCAGGCCTCGAGATTCTCGACCTTCAGCAGCGGCTCAGCCATGCGCCTGGGCTCCCTTCGCCTGCGCCGTCTCGGCCGGCGCGCCGGTCATGGACGGGTCGGTGCCGAGATAGGCGGCTACGACCTCCGGGTTGCGGGAAACCGTGGCGTAGTCGCCTTCCGCCAGCACGCGGCCACGCGTCAGCACCGTGATGGTGTCGCACAGGCCTTCCACCACCTTCAGGTTGTGCTCGACCATCAGCACGGTGCGGCCCTGCGCCACGCGCCTCACCAGCGCCACGATGCGGTCCACGTCCTCGGCGGTCATGCCGGCGGTGGGCTCGTCGAGCAGCATCATCACCGGGTCGAGCGCCAGGGTGGTGGCGATCTCCAGCGCGCGCTTGCGGCCATAGGGAAGCTGGCCCGCGGTCAGCCCGGCATAGCTGGCGAGGCCCACATCGTCGAGCAGCTCGCGCGCCCGCTGATCGTATTGCCGCAGCAGCCGGTCGGAGCGCCAGAAGTCGAAGCTGCCGCCACGCGCGCGCTGCAGGGCCACGCGCACGTTCTCCAGCACCGTCAGGTGCGGAAAGACGGCCGAGATCTGGAAGCTGCGCACCAGCCCGAGCCGCGCCACCTCGGCCGGCTTCATGCGCGTGATGTCGCGGCCGTCGAAGCGGATCTCGCCCCGCGTCGGCGGCAGGAACTTGGTCAGCAGGTTGAAGCAGGTCGTCTTGCCGGCGCCGTTGGGCCCGATCAGCCCATGGATGCTGCCTCGCCGGATCTGGAGCGACACATCGCCCACGGCCACGAAGCCAAGGAACTCCTTGGTCATGCCGCGCGTCTCCAGGATGGTATCCGTCACCCCGCGCTCCCTCTCTCTTGTACGGTCCCCACAAGGTCCCGTTCCGGGACCATTGCGACGCACAATGACGAGGCGGAAAGAGCGGCGCAAGCAAAGCTTTCGGGCGCTCCGCAGCGCCGCCTCGCCCAGCCGCGCCCAGCCACGCCAGCGCTGGCCGGAGGGACGGAGCGGGCCGCCGCCTCAGATGGCGAAGTTCAGCGCCTCCGGCGTCGGGCGCTGCAGGCCGGCCAAGGCGGCGCGGCGCAGCAACTCGGCCACGCTGCGCCCCCCGAGCGCCTCCAGCAGCCCCGCCTCCAGCTCCTCCCACAGCGGCAGCACCACCTGCACCTGCAAGGGAGAGGGTGGCGGCGGCTCGGCGGCGGCATCGCTTCCCGTCACGGCCGCGACCACCTCGGCCAGGGTGATGTCCCGCGCCGCGCGGCCCAGCCGGTAGCCGCCCTTGGGCCCGCGGGTGCTGCCGAGGATGCCGGCGCGGGAGAGGGATTGCAGCACGGGCTCGATGCCGCGCCGCGCCTCGCCCAGCCGGTCGGCGATGTCGCCCGCCGGCACGGTGCTGCCACGGCCGGCGTGGAAAGCCACGTCCAGCACAATCGACACCGCCGTCATCGCCCGATCCCGCCGCAGCAACATTGCATTCACCCCTGAACCACGCGTTCGAGACGTGGTATAGCCCTCTCATGCCCGAAGGAAACACCCCTCGCGCCGCTGCTGGCGCCACCCGGCCCCATGGGATGCATGAGAGCATCCTCAGCACCATCGGCAACACGCCCCTCGTCCGCCTGCCGCGGCTGGAGGCGGCGCGTGGCCTGCGGGCGCGGCTGGCGCTGAAGCTGGAGTTCTTCAACCCGCTCGGCTCGGTGAAGGACCGGATCGGACTGGCCATGATCGAGGCGGCGGAGCGCGAGGGGCGCATCCGTCCCGGCGAATCGGTGCTGGTGGAGCCGACCTCCGGCAATACCGGCATCGCGCTCGGCTTCGCCGCCGCCGCCAAGGGCTACCGGCTGATCGTCACCATGCCCGATGGCGCAAGCCTCGAACGCCGCAAGATGCTGCGGCTGCTCGGCGCGGAGGTGGAGCTGACGCCCGCCAGCCAGGGAATGTCCGGCGCCATCGCGCGGGCGGAGGAGATCCTGGCGGCCACGCCCGGCGCCTGGATGCCCCGGCAGTTCGACAACCCGGCCAATCCGGAGATCCACGCCGCCACCACGGCGGAGGAGATCTGGGCCGACAGCGAGGGGCGGGTGGATCTGGTGGTGGGCGGCATCGGCACGGGCGGCACGCTCACCGGCATCGCCCGCGCCCTCAAGCCGCGCCGGCCGGAGATGCGGGTGATCGGGGTGGAGCCGGCGGAATCCGCGGTGCTCTCGGGCGACGACCCCGGCCCGCACGAGATCCAGGGGATCGGCGCGGGCTTCCGCCCCGCGGTGCTGGAGCTGCACCGGCTGGACGCGGTGCGGCGGGTCACGGAGCGGGAAAGCTTCGCCGCCGCCCGGCTCTGCGCCCGCACGGAGGGGCTGCCCATCGGCATCTCGTCCGGCGCGGTGCTGCACGCCATGCTGGAGCTGGGTGCCGAGCCGGCGCTGGAGGGGCGGCTGATCGTGGGCATCGCCGCCTCCTTCGCCGAGCGCTACCTTTCCACGGACCTTTTCGCCGGGCTCTGACGGAGGGCTTCGCCGCAGGGCCCGCCCGGGGCCGCGCTCAAAGGCGGCGGAGATAGCTGTGCACCGCCTCCCACGCATCCCGCGCCGGATGGTGGTGGCCGAACTCATTGGCCAGGTCGTAGCCATAGTTCCGGAAGTCCATCTTCAGGACGTCGATCCAGCGGCGGCGCTGAAGCGCCCCCTGCCCCGCCAGCGCCTGCTGGATGGCGCGCTCCGCGGCGCCCCGCCCCAGGTCGCGCGCCCTTGCGGGGGCTGTGTCCTCGAAGATCTGCGTGTGGATCTCGTGACCGATCTGCTCGAACACCATGCCACCACGCATCGTCATGCCCGTCCCCGCATATCATTGTGCAATGCAAATGATCTTATGCGACGGGGCAAAATGCAGCAACTATGAGGCTTGCACCCCCGGAGCCCCTGCCGCCGCAAAGTTGCGTGAGACAAGGAGGGGGAAAGGGGATGCGCCCCGGCGCCAGGGCCGTCCCGGGCCTTGCCACCGCGCAAGAAGAAGGCCCGGCCCCCGTTTCCGGCGACCGGGCCTTCGAAGGGCCGGACATGCCCGCAGGGAGCATGAAGGCCGGCAATCCTGGGCATCGCGTATCGGGCAGGCGGGATTCGAACCCACGACCCCCAGTCCCCCAGACTGATGCGCTACCAGGCTGCGCTACTGCCCGCTGTGCCAGGATGCCGGTCCGCCTTCCGCACCAGCCATCCGGCTGGAGCGTATCGGCTCCGACGCCGGGGGCATAGCACCCGCGCCCCGGCGCCTCAACCCCCCGTTCCGCAGAAGATGGCGTTAATCTGCCGCCAAACCTGCCCAGGCGCCGCCCTCCTCACCGCCCCATGCGGGCAGCCAGGACGCGAAGCTCCTCCGCCAGCGCCTCGAGCTCCGACATGGCCTCGCGCAGCGCCGTGGCGGCCGGCTCCTGGTGCGCGGCCTCGCTTTCCGGCAGCTCGCCTTCCGCCTCGCCGCCGCCTTCCCCGCCACTGTCGCGCAGCAGGCGCTGCACGCCCTTGATGGTGTAGCCCTGGGTGTAGAGCAGGTCGCCGATGCGGCGCAGCAGCGCGATGTCCTCGGGCCGGTAGTAGCGCCGGCCGCCGCCGCGCTTCAGCGGCTTGAGCTGCGGGAACTTGGTTTCCCAGAAGCGCAGCACGTGTTGCGGGATCTGCAGGTCCTCCGCCACCTCGCTGATGGTGCGGAACGCCGTCGGGGCCTTGCGCGGTCGGCCGGTGGCCTCCGGATCCTCTGGCATCGGATGCACCCCGTCATTCATGTGGTCAGTTCCACGCTGCAGCCGGGTGGGCCGGCATCACTCGTCACCCGCGCGCACCGCCTCGCCGTTGAGCCGGGCCTTGAGGACCTGGCTGGGACGGAAGGACAGGACGCGCCGGGGCATGATGGGCACCTCCACCCCGGTCTTCGGGTTGCGGCCGACCCGCATGCCCTTCTGCCGCACGGAGAAGGTGCCGAAGGCGGAGATCTTCACGGGCCGGCCCAACTCCAGCGCGGCGGAGATGCGCTCCAGCACATCCTCCAGCAGCGCGGCACTTTCGTTCCGCGACAGGCCGACCTGGGCATAGATCGCCTCGGCCAGTTGCGCACGGGTGATGGTGTTCATGTCCGAGCGCGGCCCATGGCTGTCTGACTCCTCACAACCCCTTCTGGTTAAAAGAGAACCGGGATGGGTCGCTGGCGTCAACCATGCGGCGGGGTGTGGCAAGGAAGCTTCAATCAGGCGCGACATTTTTGCCACACCCTCTCCCCTCATCCCATGGATCGAGGCATGGCCTCAGGCGCCATCCGCGCGGGCCGTGGCCAGGAGAAGGGTCTGGATCGGGTCCCAGAGCATGGCCGACTGGGGCACCGCCACCCCCCCGACTCGGGCATGGTCGGTGGCCACGAGGCGCCCGCCCAGATGCTGGTAGAACCAGCGCGACGGATTCTCGCTCAGCACCCACAGCATGGCCGAGCGGCAGCCGGTGGCCGCCAGATGCGCCGCGATGGCGCGCATCAGCCGCCGGCCGATGCCGCGCTCGCGCCAGTCCTCCAGCAGGTAGAGCGTCTCGATCTCGCCCTGGGCGAGGAGGGTGCGGCGCGCGCGGGCGCCGGAGGCGAAGCCCACCACCTGGGCGGGGCCGCCACCCGGCTCCGCCTCGGCGGTGGCCACGAACATGGCGGAGCCTTCCCGCCGCTCCAGCAGGCCGCGCTGGTAGCCCGCGGCGATGCGCGGCAGGGACAGGCCGGCCAGGTAGGCATCGGGCAGGATACCCGCATAGGTGCTCCGCCAGGTCTCGATATGGACGGCGGCGATGGCGGCGGCGTCGGCCGGGCGGGCCTTGCGGATACGGATCATCGGCCTGGCACCTCTTCCCGTTTCGCCGCCCGGCCGGGCTATTCCTTGCGGCGAAGCACGGCGGCGAAGAAGCCATCCGTGCCATGGCTGTGCGGCGCCAGTTCCATCCAGCGGCCATCGCAGGGCGGCGGCCCGGGCGGATTGGCGGGCGCGAAGGCCTCCCCCCACGCCTCGGCGACCGGGACAGCCTCGTATTCGCCATGCCGTGCCAGGAAGGCCTCGACCTGCGACCCGTTCTCCTCGGGCAGCACCGAACAGGTAGCGTAGACCAGCCTTCCGCCGGGGCGCACCAGTTCCGCCACGGTTTCGAGGATTTCTCTCTGTTTGGTGACCAGCTCCTCCAGGTCGCGTGCCTGGGTTCGGCTGCGCGCGTCCGGGTTGCGGCGCCAGGTGCCGGTGCCGGTGCAGGGCGCGTCCACCAGCACGCGGTCGAACTGGCCGGCGCGCCGCTTCACCCAGCGGTCGCCGGGCTGGAGGAAGTGGCGCTCGGCATTGTCCACGCCGGCGCGGCGCAGGCGCTTCACCGCGCCCTCCAGCCTCGTCGCCGACACGTCGCAGGCGATGATGCGGCCACGGTTGCCCATGGTGGCCGCCACCGCCAGGGTCTTGCCCGCGGCGCCGGCGCAATAATCCACCACCCGCATGCCCGGCCGCGCGCCGGTCAGCAGGGCGATGAGCTGGCTGCCCTCGTCCTGGATCTCGACCAGCCCGTCCGTATAGGCCTTGCTGGCGAGGATGGGCCGGCGGTCGGCGATGCGCAGGCCCCAGGGCGAGAAGGGCATGGGCTCGGTGGCGATGCCCTCGGCGGCCAGCGCCGCGGCGGCGGCCTCGCGCGTGGTGCGCAGCAGGTTGGCGCGGAGGTCGAGCGGCGCGGGCTGCTCCATCGCCGCCATCGCCTCCTCCAGCGCCGCGCCGAAGCGCGCCTTGAAGCCGGGCAGCGCCCAGTCCGGCAGGTTGTGGCGCGGCCCCTCGGGCATCTCCTCATCGACCAGCGGCGCGCCGGCCAGCGCCTCGATGACGCTCAGCTCGCCCGGATCGGGAGGCGCGGGGTTGAAGCGGCCGCCGCAGAAGGCCTGCAGCACCCCCTCGCGCGTCCAGCGCTCCACCAGCAGCAGGTGCGCCATCACCAGCAGCCGCGGCGTGGCGGGCACGCCGCCGGCCGCCAGGTGCCATTCCAGCCGGATGCGCTGGCGCAGCACGCCCCAGGCGCGCTCGGCCACGGCGCGGCGGTCGCCGCTGCCGATGTAGCGGCGCTCGCGGAAGAAGCTGTTGGCGGTGGCGTCGGCCGGGCGGCGTGGCGCGGCGGCCACCTCGGCCAGCAGCGCCACCGTGGCGGCGATCCGCGCGGAAGGTGTCATGTCGAACCGTGCTCACACCGGGCATCGCGCCCGGGACCTTGGGGGAAAGAAACGGGGGTCCGGGGGAGCGTCCCTCCCCCGGCCCTGCTCAGCCATCCTGGCGGTAGTTCGGCGCCTCGCGCGTGATGGCGACGTCGTGGACATGGCTTTCGCGCAGCCCCGCGCCGGTGATGCGGCGGAAGGTGCAGTTGTTCTGCATCTCGGAGACGGTGGCGTTGCCGGTGTAGCCCATGGCCGATTTCAGCCCGCCCACGAGCTGGTGGATCACCGGGCCCACCGGGCCCTTGTAGCCCACCCGCCCCTCGATGCCCTCCGGCACCAGCTTGAGCTGGTCTTGCACCTCGGCCTGGAAGTAGCGGTCGGCCGAGCCGCGCGCCATGGCGCCGATGCTGCCCATGCCGCGATACGACTTGTAGGAGCGCCCCTGGTAGAGGAACACCTCGCCCGGCGCCTCGTCCGTGCCGGCGAAGAGGCTGCCCATCATCACGCAGTCCGCGCCGGCGGCGATCGCCTTGGCGAGATCGCCCGAGGAGCGGACGCCGCCATCGGCGATGGCGGGGATGCCCTTCTCATGCGCCGCCGCGGCGCTTTCCATGATGGCGGTGAGCTGCGGCACGCCGACGCCCGCGACGATGCGCGTGGTGCAGATGGAGCCCGGCCCGATGCCGATCTTCACCGCGTCCGCCCCCGCCTCGGCCAGCGCATCGGCGGCCTCGGGCGTCGCCACGTTGCCGGCGATGACCTGCACGCTGTTGGACAGGCGCTTGATCTTCTCCACCGCCTTGAGCACGCCGGCGGAGTGGCCATGCGCCGTGTCCACCACGATCACGTCCACCTCGGCCGCGATCAGCAGCTCGGCGCGGCGGAAGCCGTCCTCGCCCGTGCCGGTGGCGGCGGCGGCGCGCAGCCGGCCCATGGCGTCCTTGGCCGCGTTCGGGTTGGCCTGGGCCTTGTCCATGTCCTTGACGGTGATCAGGCCGATGCAGCGATAGGCATCGTCCACCACCAGCAGCTTCTCGATGCGGTGCTTGTGCAGCAGCCCGCGCGCCTTCTCGGGCGTCACGTCGGCCGTCACCGTCACCAGGTTGTCGCGCGTCATCAGGCCATAGACGCGGGTGTTGGGGTCGGTGGCGAAGCGCACGTCGCGATAGGTGAGGATGCCGACGAGGCGCTTGCTGTCCCGCTCGACGACGGGGATGCCGCTGATGTGGTGCGCGGCCATCAGCGCCTGCGCCTCGGCCAGCGTCTGGTCGGGATGGATGGTGACGGGGTTCACCACCATGCCGCTCTCGAACTTCTTCACCTGCCGCACCTGCGCGGCCTGCTCCTCCGGCGTGAGGTTCTTGTGGATGACGCCGATACCGCCGGCCTGCGCCATCGCGATCGCCATCGGCCCCTCGGTGACGGTGTCCATCGCCGCCGAGATCACCGGCATGTTCAGCATGATCTCGCGGGTCAGGCGGGTGCGCACATCCGTCTGGCTCGGCAGCACGGTGGAGTAGGCGGGCACCAGCAGCACGTCGTCAAAGGCATAGGCCTCGGCGATCAGGGTGCGGCGCGGCGCGGCGCCGCGTTCAGCGGGGCCGTTGGTCGGGGTGGTGTCGGGAGCCATGGCGGGAGCCTTTCGGACAACTCTTGCGGCGCGTTCCGCAGCCTTGGCGCGTCCCCCTACCGCAGATTCGGCTCCAGCCGCAAGCGGCGAGCGCGTGACGATTGGGCGACCCTGCCCCGCGCCCCGCCCCGCCCCGCCCGCGCCCTACCGCCCTGCATCCGCGGACGCGCCGCGGAACCCCTGGGCCACCACATACATCTCCGCGCTGTCCTTGCGGCTGGAGGGCGGCTTGGCGTGCCGGACCGTCGCGAAGTCCCGCTTCAGCCGGTTCAGCAGGTCGCGCTCCGTGCCGCCCTGGAACACCTTGGCCACGAAGGCGCCCCCCGGCACCAGCACCTTGCCCGCGAAATCCAGCGCCAGCTCGATCAGGCCGAGGATGCGCAGATGGTCCGTCGCGTTGTGGCCCGTGGTGTTGGGCGCCATGTCGGACAGGACGAGGTCGGCCGGGCCGTCGAGCGCATCCAGCACCGCCTGCTCCACCGCCGCGTCCTGGAAGTCGCCCTGCAGCAGGGTGGCGCCGGCGATGACGTCCATCGGCAGCAGGTCGAGCGCCACCACCTTGCCGCGCTCGCCCACGCGCTGCACCGCCACCTGCGTCCAGCCACCCGGCGCGGCGCCAAGGTCGACCACGCGCTGACCGGGGCGGAAGAGGTGGTACTTCTCGTCCAGCTCCAGGATCTTGAAGGCGGCGCGGGAACGCCAGCCGGCCGCCTTGGCGGCGCGGACATAGGGGTCGTTGAGCTGCCGCTCGAGCCATCTCTGGCTGGCGGTGGTGCGGCCCTTTGCGGTGCGGAGGCGCGTGGTCAGGCCACGCCCGGCTCCGGTCGGAGTCTTCACGGCGGGAAATCCTCAGGGCGCGGGGTGCGCGGCCCAGCGTTGCGGGTGGGCGGCACGGCGCGGTGGGGCACGGTCCTGGCGCATCATGCGCAGCAGCATGCCCTCCCGCAGGCCACGATCGGCGACGGTGACGCAGGAGGACGGCCAGACCCGGCGGATGGCGGCATATATCGCGCATCCGGGGAGAACGAAATCCGCCCGCTCCGGCCCGACGCAGGGATGGGCGCGCAGCCCTTCCCGCCCGAGCTGGAACAGGTCTCGCAGCGCCTGGTCCGCCGCCTCGATGTCCAGCACCCGCCCGTCGATCAGGGGCCGGGAATAGCGCGGCAGGGAGAGCGCCACGCCGGCCAGGGTGGTCACCGTGCCGCTGGTGCCCATCAGCCGCACGCCGCCCGCCCGCATCTCGCGGCCGATGCTGTGCACCCGGTCGAACTCGGACAGATGGGCGGCGACCTCGTCCACCACCCGGCCGAAGCCTTCCGGCGTGTAGCAGCAGAGCCCCGCCCGCTCGGCCAGGGTGACGACGCCGAGGGGAAGCGAGACATAGCCGATCAGCTCCGCCTGCCCGGCCGGGCCGGAGCGGATCCAGGCGATCTCGGTGCTGCCGCCGCCGATGTCGAACAGCAGGGCGCGGCGGTCCTGGGCGCGCATCAGGGGGGCGCAGGATTCCATCGCCAGCTCCGCCTCCTCCCGCGCCGAGATGATGCGGATGGGCAGGCCCGTCGCGGCCTGGGCGCGGGCGACGAAGGCGCGGCCGTTATCCGCCTGCCGGCAGGCCTCGGTGGTGACGGCGAGCAGCCGGCGCAGCGGCCGGCGCAGCAGCTTCTGGGCGCAGGTCTGCAGGGCCGCGAGCGCCCGCTCCATGGCGCCCTCGGACAGGCGGCCGTCATTCGCCAGCCCCTCGCCCAGCCGGACGACGCGGCTGTAGCTGTCCAGCACCCGGAAGGCGCCGGCCTGGGTGGGCGTGCCGACGAGCAGGCGGCAGTTGTTGGTGCCGAGATCGATCGCCGCGAATGCACCGCCAGAGGCTGCGGGTTGCGGTTGGAGGCGGGCGGCGGCAGGATTCGACACGGGTTCTGGCATGATGAAGGGCGCCTTTCCCGGCTCCGTCCGGGCAGGGGCGGATGGGGGGCCTGCCAATGATCCGGCCTGCGGGCGCCCGGGGCAAGCGATTTCGCACCGCAACGCGGCATGCTTCAACACCCCCCTTGCAAGGCTTCCGGCCGGGCGCTATATCGCCGCCAACGCCGTTGGGGAATAGTTTAACGGTAGAACTCCCGACTCTGACTCGGGCAGTCTTGGTTCGAATCCAGGTTCCCCAGCCACTTCGAAAAATCCAACAATTTCATAGGTCTGCCGGTCCTGCGGACAAATTGTCCCCCAGGATTGTCCCCGAAACCTTCCATGTGAAGGGGGCCTTGGTGGCAGATGGATTGCGCCTTCGCGGCAGAGTTTTCTGGCTTAGAAGAAGGGTGCCCAGAGCCCTTCTGGAAGCCATCCCCATCCATGAATACGACATCTCGCTGAAGACCAAAGAGCGCCGGGAAGCCCTCATCAGGGGGCGAGCCACGTCGCATCTGGTTGACCAAATCTTTGCCAGGGTGGCATCGGGAGAGCTTGCCGGCGAGCATGCTCCGGGGGTCCTTCGGGCGGTCGCCAAGGCGAGTCCCTGGCTCGCTAATGGCTCTGGCTTCCCTCTTCCTTTGGGGGACAATCCTCCGCAGCCGGCCGAGACTGTCCCCTCGCCTCCCCCTAAAGCTGCCTCCCAGATAAAGGTCAGGAAGACCTCTCCAGGCGGGCCGCTGCTGAGCGACCTGGTTGCTCGGTTCCTGGAGGAACGCGGCTCCGGGGAGTCTGCCATCTCGGGCCAGCATCTCCACCAGTCTGCCGCCACCTACCGGCTGACCGTCGAACTGTTGGGCGACGTGCCTCCGGCTGACCTGACTAGGCGGCATGCCGCAGAGCTCAGAGGCCTTCTTCTTCGGCTCCCGGCCAGTCATGGGAAAGCCCGCAACGGCAAGACAGCTCTCGTGGCCATCCAGGAAGCCGACGCCTCTGAGGCCGGCGGCCAAACGGTGGAGCGCCTCAAGGAGAAGACTGCCAAACGCCATTTTTCAGCGCTCCAGCAGCTCTGGAAGTGGCTTGCTGACCGGGAAATGGTCAGCCTCAACCCTTTCGAGAACTGGCAGTTCAAGGGCGGTCGAGCAGCTCAGGCTCGAGACGACTGGTCCGAAATGGACCTCCTGAAGCTCCTGGAGACCCCGTGGCTAGGT
>NZ_PDNU01000044.1 GCF_002631185.1 Teichococcus rhizosphaerae
CACGCCCACGCTGCGCATCGGCGTGCTGGCCGACTTCTCCGGCCCCTATCGCGACACTTCCGGCCCCACCTCGGTGGCCTGCGCGCGGCAGGCCGTGGTGGATCTCGGCCTGGACACGCGGGGCATCAACGTCGAGATCATCCAGGCGGACCACCAGAACAAGGCCGATGTCGGGCTCGGCATCGCCCGCCGCTGGTTCGACCAGGATGGCGTGGACGCGATCACGGAGGTGAACAACAGCGCCGTCGCCCTGGCGGTGGCCAACCTGGCGCAGGAGAAGGACAAGGTGGTGCTGGCTTCCGGCCCCGCCAGCGCCGTGCTGACGGGCGAGCGCTGCACCGCCAACCTGGTCCACTGGACCTACGACACCTGGATGGCGGCCAATGTCGTGGGCAAGGCCTCGGTGCGCGCCGGCAATGACAGCTTCTTCTTTCTCACCGCCGACTACAGCTTCGGCCACCAGCTCGAGCGCGACACCACGGCGGCGGTGCAGGGGGCGGGCGGCAAGGTGCTGGGCAATGTGCGCTTCCCCTTTCCCGGCACCGCCGACTTCTCCTCCTTCCTGCTGCAGGCGCAGGGCTCGCGCGCCAAGGTGGTGGCCATGGCCACCGCCGGCGCGGACACGGTGAACTGCATGAAGCAGGCGCAGGAATTCGGCCTGACGCGGCGGCAGAAGATGCTGGCCCTGATCGCCTTCATCTGCGACATCCACGCCATGGGCCTGCCCGCCGCCCAGGGGCTGCTGCTGAACGAGACCTTCTACTGGGACCTGAACGACCGCACCCGCGCCTTCCTCAACCGGGTGAAGGACAAGGTGCCCACCAACTGGCCCAACCAGGAGCATGCCGGCACCTATTCCGCCGTGCTGCACTACCTGAAGGCCGTGGCCGATCTCGGCCCCGCCGCCGCCCGTGCCTCCGGCCGCGCCGTGGTGGAGCGGATGAAGGCCATGCCGACCGATGACGACTGCTTCGGCCCCGGCGAGCTGCGCGCCGATGGGCGCAAGATCCACCCCGCCCACCTGTTCGAGGTGAAGCGGCCGGAAGAAAGCAGCGGCCCCTGGGACTACTACAAGCTGGTCGGCACCGTGTCGGGCGCGGAGGCCTTCCGGCCGATGAGCCAGGGCGGCTGCCCGCTCGTCCGGAGCTGAAGGGCGGGCGCGGCGCCGGCACCTGGCGCCGCGCCGCTGCTCAGGCCAGGGCGCAGACGATGCCCAGGAGCAGCACGCCACCCGTCAGGGCCGGCACCGCGCGCGGCGCGTAGGACAGCGCCAGGGCCAGAACGGCCGCCGCCACGCTCAGCAGGCCGAGCCAGAGCGGCAGCGCCATCCCCCAGCCTTCGGCGGAAACGAGGAGGGCCAGGGCCGCGGCCAGCGACAGGAAGCCCGTGCCGCAAAGCAGCCGCCGGCACGGCCAGCCCGAGCCAGGCCCGCAGCGGCCCGGAGGCGGCGAAGGCCCAGACAATGGCGCCGGCATGGACGGCGAAGCTCGCCATGGTGGCGGCCAGCACCGCCTCGGGGCGTGGCATGGGCAGGCCGAGCGAAAGCGCCATGGTGAACAGCGCCGCCAGCCCGTAGCCGCCGCCCACCCCCGCCAGCACGCGCAGGACGATGCCGCCGATCCGGCGCGCCTCCGCGCCCGGGCGGAGCCGGGTGCGGAGCGCCGCGCAAGGGCGGGCCGGCCAGGGTGGCACGCGCCGCTCAGAACCGGTAGCGGATGGAGCCGGTGACGGTGCGGCCATAGCCATACCAGCAGCAGGCATAGGAGTAGCAGCTGGCGACGTAGCGGGTGTCGGCCAGGTTCTGGATGTTCACCGCCGCCTGCATGCCCTCGAGGTTGCGGCCGAGCTGGCCGAGGTCGTAGCGCAGCGCGGCATCGAACAGCGTGGCGGAATCCACCTTGAAGGTGTTGGCGTCGTCGCCGAAGGAGGAGCCGAGATAGCGCACGCCGCCGCCTAGGCCGAGGCCCATGAGGCGGCCTTCCGGCGCGGTGTAGTCGAGCCAGGCGGAGGCGTTGTGGCGCGGGATGCCGGTGGGCGTCTTGCCTTCCAGCGCCACGGTGGGGCCGGTGCGCGCGGGGCTGAAGCCGAAATCGACGGTGGAGGTGTTGCTGGTGCTGCTGAACTCCGCCTCCTGGTAGGCATAGGCGGCGGTCAGGCGCAGGCCCTGCGCCAGTGTCGCCTTCGCCTCCAGCTCGATGCCGCGCGTCGTCGTCTCGCCGGACTGGACGCTGAAGCCGAAATTGGCCGGGTCGGCGGACAGCACGTTCTGCCGCACCAGGTCGAAGGCGGCGACGCTCAGCAGCAGGTTGGTGCCGGGCGGCTGGTAGCGGAGGCCGACCTCGTGCTGGCGCCCGCGCGTCGGCTCGAACTGGTTGCCGCGCGCATCGGTGCCGCTCTGCGGCTCGAAGCTCTCACTGTAGCTGACATAGGGGGCGAAGCCGTTGTCGAACAGGTACACGGCGCCGGCGCGGCCGGTGAAGGCATGGTCGGTCGCGCGCGAGTTGGTGCGGCGGCCATTGACCAGATTGGTGCCCTCATTCGTGCTGTCGGACCAGTCCAGGCGGCCGCCGAACAGCAGCACCAGGCGGTCGATCCTGACCTGGTCCTGCAGATAGGCGCCGAGCTGGTTCTGGCGCTGGCTGCTGTAGCTGCTGAAGCCGGGCCAGCGGGTGTTCTGGCCCTGATAGACGGGGCTGAACAGGTTCTGCCGCCGGATCTGCGCCCCCAGATAGCTCTGGCCGGTATAGGTGTCCTGCAGCACGCGGTGATAGTCGAGCCCGGCCAGCACGGTGTGGCGCAGCGGCCCCGTATCGACGTTCAGCTGCAACTGGTTGTCGATGGTGAAGACGTCCACATCGGCGTCGGTGCCATAGACCGAACGGACCGAGCTCAGATAGTCGCTGGAGATGAGCGAGTTTTAGACGCTGCGGTACTCGCCCTGGGTGTGCAGGTAGCGGAAGTTCTGCCGCACCGCCAGTGTCTCGTTGAAGCGGTGCTCGGCGAGGTAGCCCACCATGTAGTGCTCGCGGTTGGAGCGCTCCAGGTCCGGGTCGCCGTCATAGAAGCGCACGCCGATGCGGCCGCGCGGGTTGGGCAGCGCCGAGCCCCAGGCCGGCACGTTGCCATAGGCGGCGGATTCCGGGTCCCGCTGGTAGTGGCCGAACAGGGTGACGCTGGTGTTCGCGCTCGGCCGCCAGGTGAGCGAGGGGGAGAAGAAGTAGCGGCGCTCCCGCGTCTCATCCAGCTCGCCATCGCCCTCGGCATAGGAGCCGATGAAGCGGCCGAGCCACTGGCCATCCTCGTCCAGCCGCCCGCTGAAATCGCCGGCCGCGCGGTAGCGGCCGCGCGTGCCCGCCTCCAGCAGCACCTCGCGGATGCGCTCGCCGGTGGGGCGCTTGCTGACGGCGTTGACGATGCCGCCGGGCGGCGCGGTGCCATAGAGCACCGAGGCCGGGCCGCGCAGCACCTCCAGCCGCTCCAGGCGATAGGCATCGATGCTGGGATTGGCGTCGCGCCCGCCGGCCAGCCGCATGCCGTCCAGATAGGTGGCGGGCGAGTAGCCGCGCAGGGTGAGCTGGTCGAGGCGCACGGCGGTGGCACCGCGCGTTTCCGTCACCGCGCCCGCCGTGTAGCGGAGCGCCTGGTTCAGGTTGCGGGCGTTGCGCGCCTCGATCTCGTCGGCGGTGACCACGGAGATCGATTGCGGCGTCTCGATGATCGGGGTGTCGGTCTTGGTGCCGGAGGCGCTGACGCCCGCCACGAAGCCGCGCACCGGGCTGTATGCGCGCTCGACGCCGGCCTGGACATTCACCTCGGGCAGCGCGATGGCGCCGGACGCCGCATCCGGCGCCGTGCCGCCCTGTGCCCAGGCCACGGAAAGGGGCAGGGTCACGGCGGCGGCGGTCAGCGCCATGAGCGGGCCCCTGTGCCGGGCAGGGGGGGCGTGTTCACCGTCAGGCATGCGGTTGTCCTTGCGGCCGAGATGAAAGTGATAATCGTTCGCATATTGCGGAGAGGCGTGGCTGGCAAGGGCTTCTTTGACAGGCCGCAGGAGGCTCGCCGGTTCGCGCCACCTTCGCGGCTTTGCGGCAATGGAACCGCGCCAGGGCGCCTGGAAGGGTTAGCACGCGCTGGAAAGGTTGAAGCTTCTGCCCGAACGTGCTGCGGTCCTGGGATGCGGGGGCGAAGCTGCCCGGCAGGCAGTGTCGCGGGGTTGTGATGCCGCCATCCCGCCTTCTTCTTTGTTGTTGAAGCTTGACCGGCTGGTCCCTCCTTCCGGCCCGTGGCGTCATGCCCGTGTTTCCGGAGAGGGCGCGGGGTGCCGAGGCGCCCGGGCCGGTTCTCCGCCAGAAGGCGTGGCGCCTGCCGCGCCGTCTTCCGCACCGATCGGAGTGTCTTCTTGCGAACCCAGCGTCCCGCCTGCCAGCCCTTCGGCCCGCCGCTCCTTCAGGAGCCGCGGCGATGACGGAGGCGGCTCCCGGCCCCACCATGCGCGCCGCCGTGCAGACCGGCCCCGGCCGGATGCAGATCCAGGACGTGCCCCGCCCCGAGCCCGGCCCGGGCCAGGTTCGGCTGCGGCTGGAGGGTTGCGGGGTCTGCGCCTCCAACCTGACGCCCTGGGCCGGGCCGGAATGGATGCGGTTTCCCGGCGAGCCGGGCGGGCTTGGCCATGAGGGCTGGGGGGTGATCGACGCGGTGGGGGAGGGGGTGAGCGGCCTCGCCCCTGGCCAGCGCGTCGCCGCCCTGTCCTTCCGCAGCTATGCCGAGTACGACCTGGCCGAGGCGCGCCACGTTCTGCCGCTGCCCGATGCCCTGGCAGGCCAGCCCTTCCTGGGCGAGCCGCTGGGCTGCGCCATGAACATCTTCCGCCGCGCCGGGATCGAGCCGGGGCAGAGCGTCGCCATCGTCGGCATCGGCTTCCTGGGCGCCATCCTGACGCGGCTGGCGACCGATGCGGGGGCCAGGGTCATCGCCATCTCGCGGCGGCCCTATTCGCTGGATCTGGCGCGGCGCATGGGCGCGGCCGAGACCATCCCGATGGAGGACCATGCCGCCATCATCGAGCGGGTCCGGGAGCTGACCGGCGGCCGCTTCTGCGAGCGGGTGATCGAGGCGGTGGGCAAGCAGTGGCCGCTCGACCTGGCGGGCGAGCTGACGGCGGAGCGCGGCCGCTTGGTCGTGGCCGGCTACCACCAGGACGGGCCCCGCCAGGTCAACATGTGGCTCTGGAACTGGCGCGGCATCGACGTCATCAACGCGCATGAGCGGGACCCGGAGACCTACATGGCCGGCATGCGCGACGCGCTGGAGGCGGTGACGTCGGGCCGGCTGGACCCGGCGCCGCTCTACACCCACCGCTTCCCGCTGGAACGGCTGGGCGAGGCGCTGGACGCCACGCGCGACAGGCCGGAGGGCTTCCTCAAGGCCGTGGTGACCCTGCCATGAGGCGCCCGCGGCTCGGCTTCCTGGGGATCGGCTGGATCGGCCGTCACCGGATGCAGGCGATCGCCGAGACCGGCCTGGCCGAGATCGCCGCCATCGCCGATCCCACGCCCGCCATGCTGGAGGAGGCGGCGCGGCTGGCGCCCGGCGCCCGCCGCGCCGGCACGCTGGAAGAGCTGCTCGCGCAGAACCTGGACGGGCTGGTGATCGCCACCCCCAGCGCCCTGCATGCCGAGCAGTCGATCCAGGCCCTGCAACGCGGCGTCGCGGTGTTCTGCCAGAAGCCGCTCGGCCGCACCGCGCCCGAGGTGCGGGCGGTGGTGGAGGCGGCGCGCGCGGCCGACCGGCTGCTGGCGGTGGACCTTTCCTACCGCTTCACCGAGGGCATGCGGCGCATCCGTGACCTGCTGCAATCGGGCGAGCTGGGCCGCATCCATGCGGTGGACCTCGTCTTCCACAATGCCTATGGCCCGGACAAGTCCTGGTTCTACGACCCCGCGCAGTCAGGCGGCGGCTGCGTCATGGACCTTGGCGTGCACCTGGTGGACCTGGCGCTGTGGGCGCTGGACTTCCCGGCGGTGGAGACGGTGTCCGGCACGCTGTTCGCCGGCGGCGAGCGCCTGGGCGCGCAGCCGGGGCGAGTCGAGGACTACGCCACGGCCAGCATTGATCTCCAGGATGGCACGGCGGTGCGCCTGGCCTGCTCCTGGCGGCTGCAGGCCGGCTGCGACGCGATGATCTCGGCCGCCTTCTACGGCACCGAGGGGGGCGCGGCGCTGCGCAACGTCAATGGCTCCTTCTACGACTTCGCGGCGGAGCGCTACCGCGGCACGGCGCGCGAGACGCTGGCCAGCCCGCCCGATGCCTGGGGCGGCCGCGCCGCGGCGGAATGGGCGCGCCGGCTGGCCGAGGGGCAGCGCCACGACCCTGCGGTGGAGCGCATCGTCGATGTGGCGCGGGTGCTGGACGGGATCTACGGCCGGTAGGCGGCGAGGGCGGGAAGGGCTCTCTCCCCGCCCCCCGCCCCCCGCCGCACGGCGGCTCAGCCGGCGTAGCGCCGCACCATGCTGGCGCAGAACTCGGCGAACTCCTCCTTCACCTGCGGCGGGCTGGTGTGGTGCGGCGCGATGCCACGGTGCTCCGGCGTGAAGCAGAAGGTGGCGGTGACATGGAAGTCGCGCAGCGCCTCCATCTGCCGGTCGAACCAGGCGAGCGCGTCGGGGCGGAAGCTGTCGGCCCAGGACAGGCCGGTGCGCAGATGCGTGACACCCAGGCGCTTGAGCCAGGTCACCGCATCGTCCAGCCTGTGGTCCTGGTAGTGAAACCACTGGCAGATGCCGAGATGCGGCGTGTGCTTCTCGAACTCCTCCATGGCCAGCTTCGGCGTGCCATCCTCGCGCAGCAGGCCCATGTGGAAGTGGCGGTAATAGGACGAGCCTTCCGCCTCCCGGTGCCGCGTCGTGGCTTCCCAGTGGGCCGGCAGGTCGTAGAGGCTGTACCAGTGGATGCGAGGCGCCTGGCCGATGAGCAGCTCCGCCGTGCGCTTCAGGCCCCAGAGCTGCACCTCCTCCGCGCCGAAGGTGGAGATGCCCACCTCCGAGACCCAGACCGGCAGGTGCGTGACCGCCTGGATCTCCCGCAGCTTCTCCGGCCACTCATGGATCAGCCAGTTGTTCCAGTCGAGCGGGAAGCCGTGCACCGCGACGGCCTCCACCTCGTCCAGCACGCCGCGCTGCTGCATCTTCATGATGAACACCGGGTCGATCGGGGACATGCCGCCCAGCACGCGCGGCAGCGTGGCGTGCTCGGCGCGGATGGCCTGGCCGGCGAGCCGCGCCGTCTCGGCGAACATCACCCAGTCCGGGTCGATCTCCGGGTCCCAGTGGGACTTGTTGTTGGGTTCGTTCCAGATCATCACCGAGTCGAGCATCAAGACGGGCCTCTCGCAGGATAGACGGCCGCCGAGCCGTAGGGCACCGGGGCGGGCCGACAGACATAGATCTCGCGGTCCGGGTGCTGCAGGATCTCGAAGCCCGCATTGCGCAGCATGGCCTCGGCGCCGGCGCGGTTCGGGATCCACCAGTTGGTGACGTCGCCCGCATAGCGGTGCTCGATGAAGTGCAGCCGCGGCCAGCCCGGCCGGGCGAACTGCTCCTCCGCCGTGAAGGGATAGTCCTCCCGCGCCGGCTCCACCTCGCGCGGGCCGCGCTGCATGCTCTGGAACACCAGCAGGCCGCCGACCACATGCTCGCGCAGCAGGTCGAGCGCCAGCAGCGGGTGCCGCAGATGGTAGAGCACGCCCATGAACAGCACGAGGTCGAAGCGCTCGCCCAGCGCGCCGACGTCATAGACCGACAATTGGCGGTACTCGATGTCGAGGCCCAGCACGCCCGCCGCGAAGCGGGCCTGTTCCAGGTAGCGCGGATCGGAATCGACGCCGAGCACGCGCGCGGCGCCGCGCCGCTTCATCTCGATGGAGAAGAAGCCGGCGTTGCAGCCGATGTCGAGAACCGACTTCCCCGTGAGATCCTGCGGCAGGGCGTGGCTGAAATACTGCCAGACACAGGCGGGGTAGTTTCCCAGCGCATGCTCCGGCGCCGTGGGCACGCCATGCAGGAGAAGGTTGTGGAACCAGGGGCCGAGCTTCGCGGCTTCCTCGCCAATCCTGTCGGGGTTCATGCCGCCTCCTTTGCCGCGAAGGGCTGCTCGTTCAGGCCCAGCACCTTGCCGCCGCCCTTCCAGAGGACCAGCGTGGTGAGCGAGGCGGGCGCGATGTCGAAGCGCTCATAGCCCTGCAAGGGCAGGCCGAGGACATGGGAGATGGCGGCCTTGATGACGTCGCCATGGCTGACCAGCGCGATCCGCCCTTCCGGCTGGCGCTCCTGCACGGCGCAGATCCAGTCCAGCACGCGGCGCTGCACGGCGCGCATGGATTCGCCGCCCGGCGCCGCCGCCTCGTCGCGCGCGCTGTTCCAGTGCCGCCAGCGCGGGTCCTCCTGCAGGCGGGCGAAGGAGAGGCCGGTCCATTCGCCGAAATCGATCTCGGCGAGGGCGTCCTCGGCCAAGGGTTCGAGGCCCAGCGCGGCACCGATGGGAGCGGCGGTCTCCAGGCAGCGCCGGAGAGGGCTGCTGTGCAGCGCGGCGATCGCCTCGCCCCGCAGCCTCGCCGCCAGCGCGGCGGCCTGGGCGCGCCCGGCGGCGCCGAGGCCGATGCCCGCCATGCGCCCGCAAAGCGTATCCGCCACGCGGTCATGCGCGGCGTGACGCACGAGGAACAGTGTCAGCGCCATGCCAGGCGGTCAGTCCAGGCCCTGGATGAAGCGCAGGGTGCGCTCGCGCGCCTCATGGTCGGTGTACTGCTTGGGGGGAGACTTCATGAAATAGCTGGAAGGCGCCGTCAGCGCGCCTGCCAGCCCGCGGTCCAGCGCGATGCGCGCGCAGCGCACCGCATCGATGACGATGCCGGCGGAGTTGGGCGAATCCCACACTTCCAGCTTCAACTCCAGATTCAGCGGCACGCCGCCGAAGGCCGTGCCCTCGAGCCGGATATGCGCCCATTTGCGGTCGCCCAGCCAGGGCACGTAGTCGCTCGGGCCGACATGCACGTCATTGGCCGGCAGCGGCATGTCGAGCTGGCTGGTCACCGCCTGGGTCTTGGAGATCTTCTTGGATTCCAGCCGCTCCCGTTCCAGCATGTTCTGGAAGTCCGTGTTGCCGCCGAAGTTCAACTGGTAGGTGCGGTCGAGCCGCACGCCACGCTCGCGGAACAGGTTGGCCAGCACGCGGTGCACGATGGTGGCACCGACCTGGCTCTTGATGTCGTCGCCGATGATCGGCAGGCCGCGCTCCTCGAAGCGCTTCTGCCAGCGGGCGTCGGAGGCGATGAAGACGGGGATGCAGTTGACAAAGGCGCAGCCGGCCTCCAGCGCGCGCTCCGCGTACCATTCGCTGGCCTGCTGCGAGCCGACCGGCAGGTAGGACACCAGCACCTGCGTGCCGCTGCGGCGGAGGACATCGGCGACATCGGCGGCTGGCGCGTCCGATTCCTCGAAGGTGCCGCGCACATAGCGCCCGAGCCCATCGAGCGTCGGGCCCCGCTCCACCCTCACCCCGGTGGGGGATGGCCGCGCGAAGACCTGGGTGTTGTTGGGTGCGGCCAGCACCGCCTCGGCGACATCGCGGCCGACCTTGGCGGCGTTGACGTCGAAGGCGCAGCTGACCTCCACGTCGCGCACATGGTAGCCGCCGAGATCGGCATGCATCAGGCCCGGGATCGGCTCGTTCACGTCGGCATCGCGGTAATGGGAGAGCCCCTGCACGAAGGAGGAGGCGCAGTTGCCGACACCGACGAGGCCCACACGAAGAGATCTGGATGCCGACACGAATCCTCCTTGCCCAGCGAACCTGCGCATTCCGGGCGCTCCGGCCGAGCGTCCCGCTGTGGCGTTCAGGCTAGAACGTCACAGCGCATGGTGGCCACAACTCCCCACCAGCTTCTTTGTTCCTTCGCGCGGATGACATGTTTGTGATGGCAAGGCCTTTCGCCGGCCGAGACTTTAAGCCTTGTGAAAAGAACGGTTTGGCATTCCAGTCACAGCGCGCCCCAGAAGCCTGCTGGCGGCGACAAAGTCTGCAACCCTGCGCGCACCCCGCTGTTCAGCTTCCACATCTTCTTCTTTGTTCCCGCAGATGCGCGGAACGCCTCACGGCTTCGATGCGGGAGGGATCGCCAGAGTGCAAGAGACTGTTCTGATCACCGGTGGCGGAGGCTTCATCGGCTGCCACCTGGCACGACGCCTGTTGCACGCCGGCTATCATGTGCGGGTGCTGGACAGCCTCATCGAGCAGGTGCACGGCACGCGCAGCCGGCCCGACCTGCTGGAGCCGGACGTGGAGTTCCAGAAGGGTGATGTGCGCGACCCCGAGGCGGTGCGCCGGGCGCTGCGTGGCGCCGACCGCGTGGTTCACCTCGCCGCCGAGGTCGGTGTCGGCCAGAGCATGTACGCGGTGGACCGCTATGTCTCGGTCAACGATTTCGGCACGGCGGTGCTGTTCCAGCAGTTGATCGACGCGCCGGTGAAGCGCGTGGTGGTCGCCTCCTCCATGAGCATCTATGGCGAGGGGATGTACCAGGATGCCGATGGCATGCTGCACGAGGATGTCCGCCGCGTGCCGCGCCGCGGGCCGGATGCGCCATGGGACCCGCTGGATGCGCAGGGCCGCCCCCTGCGGCCGGTGCCCACGCCGGAAGGCAAGCGCCCCGCGCTCGCCTCGGTCTATGCCATCTCCAAGCACACGCAGGAATGCCTGACACTGACGCTGGCGCCGGCCTATGGCATGGAGGGCGTCGCGCTGCGGCTGTGGAACGCCTATGGGCCGGGGCAGGCGCTGTCCAACCCATATACCGGCGTGCTGGCGATCTTCGCATCCCGCCTGCACAACGGCCAGCCGCCGGTGATCTTCGAGGATGGAAGGCAGCGCCGCGACTTCGTGCATGTCGAGGACGTGGCGCGCGCCTTCCACCTGGCGCTGGAACGGCCCGAGGCGGCCAACCAGGTCTACAACGTCGCCAGCGGGCATGACCGCACCGTGACCGAGGTGGCCCAGGCGCTGGCCGCGGCCATGGGCCGGCCGCAGATGGCGCCGGAGATCACCAACAAGACGCGCAGCGGCGACATCCGCCACAACATCGCCGATATCGGCAAGATCCGGCGCGAACTGGGCTTCGCGGTGGACCGGGACTTCCAGGCCGACCTCGCCGAGCTGGCCGAATGGGTCGCGCGGCAGCAGGCGGAGGACCGCGTGCAGCAGGCCCGCAGCGAGCTCGAGACCCGGGGGCTGGTCGCGTGAGCGGGGCCGCCCCGCTCGCCATGCCGGCGCTGCGGCCAGGGGAGCGGGCGAGGCCGGTCCTGGTGACCGGCGGCGCGGGGTTCATCGGCTCCAACCTGGCGGACCGGCTGCTGCGCGACGGCCATGAGGTGCTGGTGTTCGACGCGCTGGCGCGCCCCGGCGTCGCGGCCAATCTGGAATGGCTGAAGCAGCAGCACGGCGCGCGGATGATCCCCATGGTCGCCGATCTGCGGGACGATGCCGCCGTGCGGGAAGCGGCGCGGGACGCGCAGGCGGTGTTCCACCTGGCGGCGCAGGTGGCGGTGACCACCAGCCTCCACGATCCGCGCGAGGATTTCGACGTCAACCTGCGCGGCACCTTCACCCTGCTGGAGGCGCTGCGCCAGCGCGGCGAGAAGGTGCCGCTGATCTTCGCCAGCACCAACAAGGTGTATGGCAACCTGCCCGACATCGCCCTGGAGCGCAGCGGCGAGGCCTATGTGCCGGTCGATCCGGCGATCCGGGAGCGCGGCATCGGCGAGCAGCGGCCGCTCGACTTCCACACGCCCTATGGCTGCTCCAAGGGCGCGGCCGAGCAGTACGTGCTGGACTATGCGCGTTCCTTCGGCCTGCCCGGCGCGGTTCTGCGGATGAGCTGCATCTATGGCGAGCGGCAGATGGGCACCGAGGATCAGGGCTGGGTCGCGCATTTCCTGATCCGTGCCCTGCGGCGCGAGCCGATCACCATCTTCGGCGATGGCTGCCAGGTGCGCGACCTGCTGCAGGTGCAGGATGCGGTGGACGCCTACATCGCCGCCTGGCGCCGGATCGGCGAGGTGCGGGGCGAGGCCTTCAACCTGGGCGGCGGCCCTGGCAACGCGGTCAGCCTGCGGCAGGTGATCGCCGCCATCGAGGCGCAGCTCGGCCATCCGGTGGAGACCGTCTATGGCGACTGGCGCGCCGGCGACCAGCGCTACTACGTGTCGGACACGCGGCGGGTGACGGAGCGGCTCGGCCTCGGGGCGCCGACGCCGTGGCGGCAGGGCCTCGCGGCGCTCGCGCGGTGGCTCGACGGCCGTCAGCGCGGCGCGGCGCTGGACGTGGTGAGCGCCGCGCAGTGAGGGCGGCGACCCGGCCCCTGCACGTGCTGGTGACGGCCGATGCGGTGGGCGGCGTCTGGTCCTATGCCATGGCCTTGTGCCGCGGCCTGCTGGCGGGCGGCACGCGGGTGACGCTGGCGGTGCTCGGCCCTTCGCCCGGTGCCGCGCAGCGGCTGGAGGCGGCGGCGCTTCCGGGCCTGCGCCTGCTCGACACGCGGCTGCCGCTCGACTGGATGTCGCCCAGTGCGGCGGCGGTGCGCGACAGCGGCCGCCAGCTCGCGGCCCTGGTACGGGAAAGCGGGGCGGAGCTGCTGCACCTCAACAGCCCCGCCCTGGCGGCCGGCAACCGCTTCCCGGTGCCGGTGCTGGCCTTCTGCCATTCCTGCCTGGCCAGCTGGTGGGACGCCGTGAAGGCCGGCCCGCTGCCGCCGGAATTCGCCTGGCACCGTGAGCTGCTGGCCGAGGGCTACGGCGGAGCGGACCTGCTCGCCGCCCCCAGCAGGGCCTTCGCCGACGCCACCCGGACGCTCTATGCCCTTCCGGAGCGGCCGCGCACCGTCCACAACGGCATTCCTCCGCTAGCTCTGCCGCCTGCCCGGGCGGAAGGGCCGTTCGCCTTCACGGCCGGCCGGCTCTGGGACGAGGGCAAGAACCTCGCCACGCTGGACGCTGCGGCGGCAGGGCTTCCAATCCCCTTCCTGGCCGCCGGGCCGCTGGAAGGCCCGGGCGGCGCCCATGCCGGGCTGCGCCACCTGCTGGCGCAGGGCAGCCTCGACCGCCCGGCGATGCAGGCCATCCTGGCGCGGCGGCCCATCTTCGCCTCCGCCGCGCGCTACGAACCCTTCGGGCTGGCGGTGCTGGAAGCGGCGCAGGCGGGCTGCCCGCTCGTGCTCTCCGACATCCCGACCTTCCGCGAGATCTGGGGCGGCGCCGCCGACTATGTCCCGTCCGGGGACGCCGCCGGCTTCGCGGAAGCGTTGCGCCGCCTCGCGGCCTCGCCCCGGCTGCGCGCGGCGCGCGGCCAGGCCGCCCGGCTGCGCGCCGCGCGCTACACGGCCGAAGCCATGGCGGCGGAGACCCTCGGCCTCTACCGCGCCCTGGTGCCCGCTCCCCACGCCCTGGAAGCGCCCGCATGAAGATCGCCTATCTGACGCATTCCCTGCTGTCCTGCTGGAACCATGGCAACGCGCATTTCCTGCGCGGCGTGCTGCGCGAGCTGGTGCTGCATGGCCATGACGTCTCGGTGTTCGAGCCGGACGGCAATTGGAGCCTCGAGAATCTGCGCCGCGATGCCGGCGATGCCGGGCTGGACGCCTTCCGCACCGCCTATCCGGAACTCTCCTCGCGCAGCTACGCCGATGCGGCGGAGATCGAGGATGCGCTGGGCGAGGCCGATCTTGTCATCGTCCATGAATGGAACGACCCGGCGGTGGTGGCGCGGATCGGCCGGCTGCGCGCGCGGGGCGGCCGCTTCCGCCTGCTGTTCCACGACACGCATCACCGCGCGGTCAGCGACCCGGAGGCGATCCGCGCCTTCGACCTGTCCGGCTATGACGGCGTGCTGGCCTTCGGCGAGACGCTCGCCGCCGTGTATCGCCGCTGGGGCTGGGGAAACCGCGTCTGGGTCTGGCATGAGGCGGCCGATCTGCGCCACTTCCACCCGCCCATTTCCGAAGGGCCGCGCCGGGGACTGGTCTGGATCGGCAACTGGGGCGATGGCGAACGCAGCGCCGAGATCGAGAGCTTCCTGCTCCGCCCGGCGCGCGAGGCGGGCCTGCCGCTCGACATCCATGGCGTGCGCTACCCGGCGGAGGCGCGGGCGAGGCTCGCCGCCCATGGCGCGCGCTACCTGGGCTGGCTGCCCAATGCCCGCGCGCCGGAAGCCTTCGCCCGCCACCTCGCCACGGTGCATGTGCCGCGCCGCTACTACACGAAGCTGCTTCCCGGCATTCCGACCATCCGCGTCTTCGAGGCGCTGGCCTGCGGCATTCCCCTGCTCAGCGCCCCGTGGGACGACAGCGAGAACCTTTTCCGGCCCGGCACCGACTACCTCGCCGCCCGCGATGGCGGGGAGATGCGCCGCCACATGACGGCGATCCGCGAGGATGCCGCCCTGCGGGAATCCCTTGTCGCCCACGGCCTCGAAACCGTCCGGGCGCGGCATGGCTGCGAGCACCGCATGCGCGAGCTGCTGGCGATCGCCGACGCCCTGGCGGCATCGCCGGGGGCGCCAGGGAGCGGAGAGGCGGAAACCAGGAAGATGGGGCCCAAGAACATGGGGAATGCCGCATGAAGATCGCGTTCTACGGCTCCAGCCTGCTGTCCTCCTACTGGAACGGGGCGGCCACCTATTACCGCGGCATGCTGCACGACCTGTCCCGCCGCGGCCATGACATCACCTTCTACGAGCCCGATGCCTTCGGCCGCCAGCAGCACCGCGACATCGAGCCGCCGGACTGGGCGCGCGTCGTCGTCTATCCGGCGACGGAGGATGCGCTGCGCGGCGTGATGGCCGAGGCGCGCCAAGCGGATGTGGTGGTCAAGGCCAGCGGCGTCGGCGTGTTCGACGACGCGCTGATCGAAGGCGTCATGGACGCCGCCCGCGCCGATGCCCTCCGCATCTTCTGGGATGTGGACGCGCCGGCGACGCTGGCCGAGATCACGCCGCAGCCGGACCACCCGCTGCGCCGCACCCTGCCGAAGCTGGATTTCGTGCTGACCTATGGCGGCGGGCCGCCGGTGGTCGCCGCCTACGAGGGCCTGGGCGCGCGGCGCTGCGTGCCGGTCTACAACGCGGTCGATCCCGCCACGCACCACCCGGTGCCGGCCGAGCCGCGCTTCCGGGCCGACCTGTCCTTTCTCGGCAACCGCCTGCCGGACCGCGAGGCGCGGGTCGAGGAGTTCTTCCTGCGCCCCGCCGCGCTGCTGCCGGAGCGCGCCTTCCTGATCGGCGGCAATGGCTGGGAAAGCAAGGCGATGAGCGGCAATGTCCGCCATCTCGGCCATGTCTACACGCGCGAGCACAACGCCTTCAACACCTCGCCGCTGGCCGTGCTGAACATCGCCCGCGACAGCATGGCGCAGACGGGATGGTCGCCCGCCACCCGCGTCTTCGAGGCGACCGGCGCCGGCGCCTGCCTCATCACCGATGACTGGCTCGGCCTCGACATGTTCCTGAAGGCGGGCGAGGAGGTTCTCGTGGCGCGCGACGGACAGGACGTCGCCGAGCATGTCGCCACCCTGACGCCGGAGCGCAGCAGGGCGATCGGCGAGGCGGCGCGGCGCCGCATCCTCCAGTCCCACACCTACGCGCAGCGCGGCGCCGAGGTGGATACGCTGCTGCGCGCGGCCCTGGCGCGGAAGGACGCCGCATGAGGCTGGTGGTGCTGGGGCTCACCCTGTCCTCCTCATGGGGCAACGGGCACGCGACCACCTTCCGCGCCCTGCTGCGCGCCTTTGCCAAGCGCGGTCACGAGGTGCTGTTCCTGGAGCGCGACAAGCCCTGGTACGCCGCGCACCGCGACATGCCGGAGCCCGGCTTCTGCCGCCTCGAATTCTACCAGGAGCCCGAGGGGCTGCGCCGCTGGCGGGACGAGATCGGCGCGGCGGACGCGGTGATGGTGGGCTCCTACGTCCCCGACGGCGTCGCCGTCGGGCGCATGGCGCAGGAGATGGCGCGCGGCGTCCGCGCCTTCTACGACATCGACACGCCCGTCACGCTGGCCAAGCTGGAGAAGGGCGACGAGGAATACCTCTCGCCCGCGCTGATCCCGGGCTATGACCTCTACTGCTCCTTCACCGGCGGGCCGACGCTGGAGCTGCTGATGCGCCGATACGGCTCGCCGGCGGCGCGGGCGCTGTACTGCTCGGTGGACGCGGCGGCCTACCAGCCCGTGGAGACGCCCCGGCGCTGGGACCTCAGCTATCTCGGCACCTACAGCCCCGACCGCCAGCCGGTGCTGGAGCGGCTGCTGCTGGAGCCCGCGCGCCGCGCGCCGCAGCTCCGCTTCGCGGTCGCCGGGCCGCAATACCCGGCCGGGATCGACTGGCCGGCCAATGTGGAGCGGCTGGAGCATGTGCCGCCGAGCGAGCACCCCGCCTTCTACAGCGCCAGCCGCTACACGCTGAACGTCACCCGCGCCGACATGGTGCGCGCCGGCTTCAGCCCCAGCGTGCGCCTGTTCGAGGCCGCTGCCTGCGGCAGCCCGGTGATCTCCGACCGCTGGGACGGCATCGGCGACGTGCTCTCCCCCGGCACGGAGATCCTGCTGGCCGACGGCGCGGAGGATGTGCTGCCCATCCTGCTCGACCCCGACGACGCGGCGCGCGACCGGCAGGCGGCGGCGGCGCGCCGCAGGATCCTCGCGGCCCACACGGCGGAGCACCGCGCCGCGCAACTCGAGGCCATGCTGCAGGCGGCGTGGCACGACAGGACGACCCGCCACGCGGCCGATGAAAGGGCAAGCGCATGAGTGCAGCCAAGTCCCGGAACGTCCTGGTCGCCGGCGGCGCCGGCTTCCTCGGCTCCCATCTGTGCGACGCGCTGATCGCCGAGGGCGCGCATGTCTTCTGCGTGGACAGCCTGCGCACCAGCTCGGGCGCGAATCTGCGCCACCTGCGGCGCTCGGGCCGCTTCACCTTCATCGAGGCCGACATCATCGATGAGTTGCCGGCCGCCGCCCTGCCGCGCAGGCTGGACCGGGTGTTCAACCTGGCCTGCCCCGCCTCGCCGCCGCAGTACCAGGCCGATCCCGAGCACACCATGATGACCAATGTGCTGGGCACGCGGAACCTCCTGCGCCTGGCCGAGCGGCACAATGCCCGGTTCCTTCAGGCCTCCACCAGCGAGGTCTATGGCGACCCGGAGGTGCATCCGCAGGTCGAGACCTATTCCGGCAATGTCAGCTGCACCGGCCCGCGCGCCTGCTACGACGAAGGCAAGCGCGCGGCCGAGGCGCTGTGCTTCGACTTCGACCGCGCGCGCCGGGCGGAGATCAGGCTGGTGCGCATCTTCAACACCTATGGGCCGCGCATGCAGCCGGATGACGGGCGGATCGTCTCCAACGTCATCACCCAGGCATTGAGCGGCGCCGACATCACCATCTATGGCGATGGCAGCCAGACCCGCTCCTTCTGCTATGTGGACGATCTGGTGGAAGGGCTGGTGCGGCTGATGGCCTATGAGGGGCCGCAGCCCGGCCCCGTCAATCTCGGCAACCCCAACGAGCTGACGGTGCGCAGGCTGGTGGAGGATGTGCTGGCGATGACCGGCGGCCGCTCCGCCGTCACCTACCACCCCCTGCCCAAGGATGATCCGCGGCGCCGCAAGCCCGATATCAGCCGGGCCGGCGCGTTGCTGGGCTGGGCGCCGAGAACGCCCCTGGCCGAAGGCTTGCGGGCAACGCTCGAATGGTTCCGCAAGGTGGAGGAACCGGCCAGGCCGTCGGTGCAGCTGGCCAATGGGGCGATGCCGCTCTCGGCGGCGGATTGAGGGCGGGATGCGGCTCCGGGTACGCCGGCTGACCCGTGCGCCATGTGTCAGCCCGCGCCGGGACCACGCCATCCAGGCCATTGACCAGCATCGGCGGCCCTGCATGACGGTCGGCCTCCATGGCGCCGGGCCTGCGCGCGACGATGCCGCTCAGGGGAGGGAGGTTTCCGCCGCGGGCCTCAGCCGCAGCCTTCGCCCTGCCTGCGGAAGTTCAGCACCCGGCCCTCACGCACCTCGAACGTCACGAGGCAGGGGGTCGGCTCGTAGCCGGAGCCGCCCAGGGGAAAACCGATTCCGATGCCGGTGCCCACGCCGCCACCCCGCCCATGGCGGCCGCCGCCGAAGCTGCCCGCGCCAAGGCCGAAGCTGAAGCCCGAGGAGGGGGGCGCGGAGGCGCTGGCGAAGTCATATTCCAGGAAGCGCCGCTCCTCCGTCTCGTGGACGCGCTGGGGCACGCCCAGCCCCTCGACCAGCCGCACCTCCGGCTGCCCCACATAGGTTGCCATGCTGCGGTCGAAATCGGCCGTTCCGCCGGTGGCGCAGGCGGACAGCGCCGTCAAGCCGAGGAGAAGAGAAAGGCGGGCTGGGAGCTGGCGCATGGCAATGGATTCTCCGGGCCATGCACAACGCGCATCCGTGGCAGGGGGTTTCCGGGGAATGCCGCTCGCCGCGACGGATCGGCGATCTCGCCTGACCTCAGCGTTGAGTCTCGTGACACTTGGCGGGCGGCGCCTGGCTTCCGGCGCGCCGTTCACGCGGCTTCCGGATCCGCGTGCGGGCCGGGCGCGGGGCGTGACACGGAAACGCTATTTGTCATGCTGACGCCGCGCATCCCGGCGCCGGCGGAACACCGCCCTGAACTCGGCATGGTTCAGGGCGACAAGAACAACGGCAACCACAATGATGACGACCAAGGGGACCAGCACGGAGTACGACATCAGCTTTCCGCCTCTCCATCGATGGGCAAGGGCATGTTGTTCGTGAGGCTGAAACGGCCTGTGAACCCCGTTCATGCCCGGCAATCTGCCGTGTAAACGGCGCGCCTCGGCCATGGTCACGCGGGAGATGCCGTGGCGGGGCCGCCTGTCCTGCACGATTCAGTGTCCGGCACGATCCTGTGTGATGGCAGGAGGCCGGCCCTGCCGCCGCGCCGGAAGATCAGGCGCGGCGGCGAGGATTTGGCGTCACCAGCCGGCGTTCGGGGCCTTTGGGATGGCTTCCTCCGCGAGCGGCTCTGGGTGGCAATCAGCCGCTACTGCCCCGCAGGCCGCCGGGCTATGCTGCGCCACAGCCGCGCCGCCGCTGGTCCGGCGGCAGCCCCTGGATCTGGAACGGATGATGAGCAAGCAGCCTGCAATCGGCATGATCGGCATCGGCCTGATGGGCCATGGCATCGCCTGGAACATCGCGAAGGCGGGCCATGACCTGACCATCCTCGACCACCCCGGGAACCAGCCCGTCGATGACCTGCGCGGCATGGGGGTGAAGGTGGCGGGCCGGATCGCCGACATCGCGCAGGCGGCCGACATCATCATCCTCTGCGTCACCGGCTCGCCGCAGGTGGAGGCGATCCTGGCCGGCGAGGATGGGGTGATCGCCCATCTGCGGCCCGGCACGGTGGTGATGGACTGCTCGACCGCCCTGCCGGAGTCCAGCCGGCGCATGGCGGCCGCGATCGCCGCCGCCGGGGGGCAGTTCCTGGACGCGGCGATGACCCGCCTGCCGCAGCACGCCCGCGCCGGGACGCTGAACCTCCTGGTCGGCGGCGACCCGGCCCTGCTGGAGCGGCTGCGCCCGCTGCTCGAGACCTTCAGCGAGAACATCACCCATATCGGCGGCGTCGGCTCCGGCCACCTGATGAAGCTGATGCACAACTATGTCTCGCTCGGCTTCCTGGCGCTGCTGGCGGAGGTCGCCGCGCATGGCCAGAAGGCGGGGCTGGAGATGGCGACGCTGATCGACGTGCTGGCCCAGGGCGGCGGCGGCGGCGCGGCCCTGCAGCGCATCTCCCCCTTCCTGCTGGAGGGCGACCCTTCCTCCGTGCCGTTCTACATCAGCAACGCCGCCAAGGATCTGGGCTATTACCGCCAGGCGGCCGGGGCCGCCGGCGCGCACCGCGTCATCGCCGATGCGGTGGGGAACACCCTCGACAGGGTGGTGGCCGACGGACACGGGCAGGATTTCGTGCCGCAGCTCGCGGAACTGCTGAAATCCTCCGGCAAGGCCTGAGGGGCCAACCATCCGGAGCGGCGTGCCCGGCTCATC
Organism: Teichococcus rhizosphaerae; assembly: GCF_002631185.1. GTDB lineage: Bacteria > Pseudomonadota > Alphaproteobacteria > Acetobacterales > Acetobacteraceae > Pseudoroseomonas > Pseudoroseomonas rhizosphaerae. The sequence continues at coordinate 20,128 of NZ_PDNU01000044.1, forward strand.
GGCGCGCCTCCAAAAGCCGGCAGGCAGCGCAGGGCCACCCATCCCGGCCATGAAAAGGCCCGCTGCCTGCCCCGGCGGCGGGCGCCGCGCCGGGGCCTGTCCCGCCGCGCTCACCAAGACGCTATCGCCGGGGCGCTGAAATCGCTGCCTTTCAACCTGCTTCCCCCACGTTCCTCCCCTCGATGACGCCCCGTGGATGACACCGCGGCGCATGCACGGGATGGGAGTGAGGATGATCGCATCGGAGCCGGACAGCCTCCTGTCCGCGTGGCTGGCCGAACAGGCCGCGGAGGCGGGCGCCACGGGCATCGTCCATGTGGCGCGAAGCGAGGCCCGCGCCGGCCGCGTCGCCCGGGCCGTCCGGGCGCTGGAGCCGGGTCTGGAGGTCCTGCTGCTGCCGGCCTGGGACTGCCTGCCCTATGACCGCGCCTCCCCCTCGCGCGCCATCATGGGGGCGCGCATGGCGGTGCTGGCGCGCCTTTCCCGCCCCTCCGCCGGGCCGCGCCTGCTCGTGGCGAGCGTCGAGGCGCTGGGCCAGCGCCTCCCCCCGGCGGAGGCCACGGCGGGCCTCGCCCTGCGCCTGGGGGACCCGTTCGACGAGGAAAGGATCGGCCGGGCGCTGACACGGCTCGGCTATGTGTTCGACGACCGGGTGGACGAGCCGGGCGAGGCGGCGCTGCACGGCGCGGTGCTGGACGTGTTTCCGCCCGGCGAGGACACCCTTCCTTGCCGCGTGGAATACGCGGAGGGACGCATCACCGCCATGCGCCGCTACGACCCCCTGACCCAGCGCGGCGCGGAGGAGGAGGCCGAGCTGCTGCTGCTGCCCGCCTCCGAGGCTATCCTGCCAGAGGCGGCGGAGGAGGAGCGGGAGCCGGGGCTCGAGCATGCCCTGCCGGAGCTTTACGAGCGGCTGACGCCGCCGCTCGACCTGCTGCCAGGCGCCATGCTGGTGCTGGACCCGGAGGTGGAGGCGCTGCGCGGCGCCCGCGAGGCCGAGGTGACGGATGCGTACCGCACGCGCCTGGCGCTCACGCCGCCCACCGAGACAGCGCGGCGGCCTCCGGAGCCGGCGCGGCTCTTTCTCGACAAGGCGGACTGGGCGGCCGCGCTGGAAGGGCGGCGGGTGATCACCCTCGCCGAGCCGGAGGCGGACGCGGAGGGCGCGGGCATGCTGCCCGCCTTCACGGAGGCGGAGGACCCGGCCGAGGCCTTCCTGGACCATGTGCAAGAGCGCCTCGCGGCCGGCGGCAGGGTGGCGCTCGCCGGAGGCGGCGGGCAGCGTGGCCGGACCCTGGCGCGCCTGGCCGCCGGGCGGCTGGGCGCGCCGCCCGTGCCGCTCGCGGGCTGGCTGGCGCTGCGCGCCTCGCCGCCCGGCACGCTGGGGCTGCTCCAGGGGGCGCTTGATGCCGGCTTCGCCACGGGCGGGGACGCCGTGATCGCCCCGGGCGATGTGCGGCCCGCCCCCGCGCGCGCGCCCGGACCGGCCCGCGCCACCGTGCTGCCGGGAAGCGGCCCGGGGCTGCAGCCGGGCGATGCCGTGATCCATCTCGACCATGGCCTCGGCGTCCTGCGCGGGGTGGAGACGGTGGAGCTCGGCGGCGCGTCGCTGGACTGCCTCAGGCTCGAATATGCCGGCGGCAACATGCAGCTCGTGCCGCTCGACGAGATGGACCGGCTGTGGCGCTACGGCGCGGAGGCCGAGGGGCTGGCGCTGGACCGGCTGAACGGCGAGGCCTGGACAGAGCGGCGGGCCATGGTGGAGGCGCAGATCGCCGAGACGGCCGCGGAGCTGGCGCGGCTGGCGCGGCGGCGCGAAGCCCGGAAGGCCGCGCCGCTCCGCCCGCCCCGTTCGCCCTTCAGCCGGTTCGAGGCACGCTTCCCCTTCGCCCCCACCCCCGACCAGGCGGACGCCATCGCGGCGGTGCTGGCCGACCTTGCCTCCGGCCGGCCGATGGACCGGCTGGTCTGCGGCGATGTCGGCTATGGCAAGACCGAGGTGGCGCTGCGGGCGGCGGCGGCGGCGGCGCTGGCGGGGCGGCAGGTGGCGCTCATGGCGCCCACCACCGTGCTGGTCCGGCAGCACCTGGAAGGCTTTCGCCGGCGCTTCGCCGGCACGGGCCTCCGGGTGGAGCAGCTTTCGCGCCTCAGCACGCCGGCCGAGGCGCGGGAGGTCAAGGCGGGGCTGGCCGATGGCTCGGTGCGGATCGTGGTCGGCACCCAGGCCCTGGCGGCCCGCAGCGTGCGCTTCAAGGAGCTCGGGCTGCTGATCGTGGACGAGGAGCAGCGCTTCGGCGCGTCCCAGAAGGCGGCGCTGCGCCGGCTGGCCGAGGGCGTCCACTTCATGGCCCTGACCGCGACGCCGATCCCGCGCACCCTGCAGCTGGCCCTGGTGGGGCTGCAGGATCTCAGCGTCATCGCCACGCCGCCGGCGCGCCGGCAGCCGATCCGCACCACCCATGTGGTCCTCGACGACGTGGTGCTGCGGCAGGCGCTGATGCGCGAGCACCGCCGGGGCGGGCAGAGCTTCGTGGTCTGTGCGCGCATCGAGGACCTGCCGGCCATGCGCGAGCGGATCGCGCGGCTGCTGCCGGCGCTGTCGGTCACCGAGGCGCATGGTGGGATGCCCGCCGCCGAGGCGGACGCCGCCCTGCTGCGCTTCGCCGGCGGCGCGTGCGACGTGCTGCTGAGCACCAACATCGTGGAAACCGGGCTCGATGTACCGCGCGCCAACACCATGCTGGTCTGGCGCGCCGACCGCTTCGGGCTGGGGCAGCTGCACCAGCTGCGCGGCCGGGTGGGGCGGGGGCGGACGCGCGGCACGATCTACCTGCTGACGGACCCGGCCGAGCCGCTCTCCCCCGCCACCCTGAAGCGGCTGCGCACCCTGGAGGCCTTCGACCGGATCGGCGCGGGCTTCACCATCAGCGCCCGCGACATGGACCTGCGCGGCGCGGGCGACCTGCTGGGCGAGAGCCAGGCGGGCCATCTCAGGCTGATCGGCGTGGAGCTCTACCAGCACCTCCTCGGCCGCGCCCTGCGCGCCGCGCGGGGCGAGGCGGTGCCGGAGGACTGGACGCCGCGCCTCGTGGCGGACATGCCCGCCTTCATTCCCGAAAGCTATGTCGAGGAGGAGGCGCTGCGGGTGGAGCTGCACGCCAGGCTGGGCGAGATCCTGCGCCAGGAGGATGGCGGCGGGGCGGAGCATGCGCTGGAGGAGCTTTCCGGCGAGATCGCGGACCGCTTCGGGCCGCCGCCGGAGCCGGTGGGGAACCTGCTGTCCCTGGCGAGGCTGCGGATACGCTGCCGCCGCGCGGGGGTGGCCGAGCTGAAGGTGGGGCCGAGCGCCGCCGCCGCGACCTTCCGGGACAGCGTGCCGGCCGCCGGGCCGCCGCTGGAGCGGAAGGGAGAGCGGCTGGTCCTGCGCCGCGAGAGCCAGGACGCGGCCGGCATGCTGGCGGCCGCGGCCGGGCTGCTGGACCGCCTGCCGCGCCGGGCCCCGGGCCCCGCGCGCGCCCCGAGGGGGAAGGCGGGCGGCGCCGCGCCGGAGCGCGCGGAGGCTGGCCGGGCGCTTCAGGAGGCGGGCCAGGAGGGGTGATGCGGCGGCGCCTCCGCCGCGTCAGCGCGGCGGCTGCGCGACCAGGGGCAGGATCGTCTCCAGAAGCGCCGGCATGGCGGCGGGCGGCACCGGCAGCCGCTCCGCTTCCAGCACGATCTCGTCCAGCAGCCGGCCGGAGCGGGTGTAGAGCGCCAGGCGGAGCTCGCCCTCTCCGGCACGGGGTAGGCACACCACCTCCTCGCCCGGCGCTTCCTGCCGCGCCATCTCGACGAAATCCCGGATCTCCCGCAGCCCGCCGGCCTGCTCCCCCGCCTCCTCCAGGAAGTCGGCGATTTCGGCGCCGGTCTCGGAAAGCGGCACCAGCGCCAGCGGCACGCAGCCGCCCTGCGCCTCGAAGGCGGCCCCGCGCCAGCGCTCGAAAGCCTCGGCCCGCATCGCCTCCTCCGGGGCGAGCGGCGCGTCCTCGGCCGGCGGCTCGGGCAGGCCGGCCAGGGCGATCTCCTCCCAGAGCGGCACCTCCCAGTCGAGCTGCAGGCCGACCAGCACCCCGAAGCCGTCCCGCATCAGCGCCTCCGCCTCCGCGGCCGGCAGCATGGAGGGTTCCTCCCCCGCCGCCAGGGCGAGCAGCACCTGGCGCGTCCGCGTGGGGGTCAGGGCCGCGATGGCCTCCGGCGCGCGCCATTGCGGCAGCAGGCGCAGGGACCCCGCTTCCGGCAGGGCGCCGGAGGCCAGCAGGCCCTCCCCGAGCGCGACGGGGTCCGGCAGCGTGTCGTGCGGCAGGGCCACGGGCAGGGCCACCAGCGTGGCCCAGCCGGAAGGCCCCACCGGCGCGCCCTCCGCCAGCGACAGGAGATCCTGCGCCAGCTCCTCCGCCGCCTCCTCGCCATAGCGCAGCGCCACCTTGCGCGCCGCCTGCTCCAGCACGCCGTCCCGCCCCTGCGCGATCAGCGCCTCGGCCAGCGCCTCGAAGGCGGCGCCGTCCTCCCCGGCGAAGAGGCGCATCAGCCGGTCGGCCGGGGTTCCGGTGGCCTTCTCGGGGCGTGGCGTTGCGGCGCCCTCCAGCCCCAGCAGCCGCAGCGCCTCGGCGCCGTGCAGCACCGGGCCACGGCCGCGCCAGATGGAGTGGCCGGCGCTCCCGCCCGGCCGGGCGTCCCGCCAGCGCCGGGCACTGGCGCGGTCGGCCTGCTGCACCAGCACCACCACGCCGTGCCGCAGCATCTCGGCGGCCACGGCGCGGTTCATGACCCGCACCGCCTCCAGCGGCGCCTCGCCATCCGGGCGCAGGAGGTCCAGCGTCTCGGCGTCCGGATGGTGCGTCAGCACCACGGAGCGCAGCTCCGGCGCCAGCTCGCGAGCCCTGGCCCGGGCGCCGGCCACCATGTCCTCCCAGGGATCGACGGCTGATGCCACGCTGCGGTCTCCGCTGTCCGTTTCACAGGCGGGCAGCCTTAGAGCAGATCCCGCCCGGGTGAAATCACCCGAGCGGGTGAAGATGCCCCGGCCGCCCCGCACCGGCGGGCGCGTCCTCCGCAAGAAGCGCATTGCCCTGGCGGACGGGACCGTGGCTAGCTGGGAGGCCGCCATGGCAGGCCCGCCCGCGGGAGCGACCGTCCGGGGCCGGGCCATCGGATCGAGGAGGCAGGCATGTACGCGCTGGTCTGGCTGTTGCCCATCACGCTGCTCGCGGCCGGCACCGCGCTCGTCCTGTTTCTCTGGTGCGTGCGCTCCGGACAGTTCGAGGACCTGGACGGGGCCGCCTGGCGCATCCTCCAGGACGACCCGCCGCGGCGCGCATCAGGGCGCGAGGCGGATCACCGCGAGGGCTGAGCGGCCCTCCTCGTCGCGCGCGGCGAGCGTGACCTGCCACGCCCCGGCATCGGGCAGCACCACCTCCGCCCGCCAGCCGCCGCCACGGACGGGCTCGAACGGCAGCGGCTGGTCGGCGCCCGCATGGGTGGTGCGCTCGAGCCGCCCCTCGGCCATGGCGGCGGGCACGGGCGCGCCCGCGGCATCGCGCAGCCGCAGGGTCATCAGGTAGACGCCCCTGGCCCGCTTCTCGGCCACGGCGTCGAGGCGCAGCTCGGCCGTGGGGGCCAGCCGCGCCATGCCGAGGCGCCGGGGCGCATCGGCGACGAGCCCCGGATCGCTGCGCGTGGCCAGCACCGCCATGACCACGTCGGCCGCCATCAGCGCCAGCAGCGGGAACAGCGCCAGCAGGGGGATCCAGCGTCGCGCCATGGCGGCCTACTCGCCCAGGCTGCGCAGGTGCAGCACCAGCTTGCGGATCATGTCCTCGGACAGCCGGCCGGCAAAGGCGGGCATGACGCCGCCACGGCCGTGCCAGAGGGATTCGTAGATCTCCTTGCGGCCGCCGCCATAGAGCCAGACGGCGTCGGTGAGGTTCGGCGCGCCCATCTCCTGGTTCCCGCGCGCATCCTCGCCATGGCAGGAGGCGCAGTTCTCCAGGAAGGCGGGGGCGGCCCGGGCGGCGGCGGCGGCGTCGTGCTCCTGTCCCGAGGCGGCGCGCACCCATTCGACGAGGTCGAGGACCTGGCGCTGCTCCAGCATGCGCTGGGCGCCGAAGCCCGGCATCAGGCTGGTGCGCGTGTCCGGCGAGGCGGCCCAGCGGATGCCGACATGAAGGGTCTGCTCGATCGCCTCGGGCGTGCCGCCCCAGAGCCAGTCGCCATCCGTCAGGTTGGGGAAGCCCAGGTTCCCCCGCCCGTCGATCCCGTGGCAGGGGGCGCAGTTCTCCCCGAACAGGCCGCGGCCCGCGGCGGCGCCATAGCCGCGAAGCTCCGGGTCGGCGTTGATCTCGTCCCAGCTCGCCGCCGCGAAGCGCCGGGCGATGGGCGGCGCGCCCGCCTCGGCCTGCTCGACGGCGCGCGAAAGCTCGGCGCGGGAGCTCCATTCGAAGTATCCCCGCGTGGCGCCGCCGAACCACGGCCATGCCGGATAGGCGAACCACAGCCAGAGCGAGGCCAGGAAGGTGAGGAGGTAGAGATAGGTCCAGACCTTCGGCGGGCTGCTGTCGAGCTCCCGGATGCCGTCGAACTCGGGCAGGGCGTTGCGCAGGGGGGAATGCGGGTCGCGCTCCGGCGCGGGGCCGCCGGGCGGCGGGGTGGGGCGCGGGGGGAGCTGGTCGCCGAGGCGTCCTTCATCGGGCGGGGGTGTCATCGGCCGTCCTTCCCATCGTCGCTGAAGGGGATGCTGGCCGCCTCGCGCGCCGCCTCGCGCGCGCCGGGGCGGAACATGGAGACCAGGAGGCCGACGAAGACCGCGAGGAAGAACAGCAGCAGCCCGATCTGCGCCAGCTGGGCGAGGCCCAGGGGGAGTATGCCGGGCCCGCTCACCGCAGCATCTCCGGGCTGGGCCGCCGCCAGTCGAACTCGGCCAGCGTGCCGAGCATCTGGAGGTAGGCGACGAGGGCGTCCATCTCCGTCAGCCGGGGCTGCCCGTCGAAGTTGCGGGCCTGCGCCTTGGGGTAGCGCTCCATGAGGCCGCTGCTGTCGGCCTCGGGGTCGGCCTGGGCCAGCAGGTCGGCGCGCGCATTGGCCACCTGCTCCTCCGTGTAGGGGACGCCGACCCGGCCATGCGCGCGCATCAGCCGGTCGACCTGCTCCACCGGCAAGGGGGCCGAGGCCAGAAAGGCGTAGGAGGGCATGATGGAGGCGGCGACGACGTCGCGCGGGTCGATCAGGTGGCGCACATGCCAGTCGTCGGAATACTTGTTGCCGATGCGGGCGAGGTCCGGCCCGGTGCGCTTCGAGCCCCACTGGAAGGGATGGTCGTACATGCTCTCGGCCGCCAGCGAGTAGGGGCCGTAGCGCTCGACCTCGTCGCGGAAGGGCCGGATCTGCTGGCTGTGGCAGACATAGCACCCCTCACGGATGTAGATGCCGCGCCCCACAAGCTCGAGCGGCGTGTAGGGGCGCATGCCCGCCACCTTCTCGACCGTGCCCTCGATGGCGAAGAGGGGCGCGATCTCGACGATGCCGCCGACGGAGATCACGCCCAGGATGGCGAGGGTGAAGCGGATGGCGCGCCGCTCGAAGCGGCCATGCAGCCGGGCGAAGCGGGGGGATGAGTTGTCCGTCGCCATCGCCGCTCACTCCGCCGGGGCCGCCGGGGCCGCGGCCTCGGCAGTGGAGGGCTGGGGCTCGCTCACGGTCCGCCACACGTTCCAGGCCATGACCGCCGCGCCGCCGAGATAGAGCAGGCCGCCCAGGAAGCGCATCAGGTAGTAGGGCTTGGCCGCGATCACCGTGTCGAGGAAGGAATACCGGAGGAAGCCGAGCGAGGTGTAGGCGCGCCACATGAGGCCCTGCATGACGCCCGCGCCCCACATGGCGGTCACGTAGAGCATGATGCCGGCCAGCCCGAGCCAGAAATGCCACTCGATGGCCGCGCGGGAATGCATGCCCGGCCTGCCCCAGATCCGCGGCACCAGGTAGTAGATGGCGCCGAAGACGATGAAGCCGTTCCAGCCCAGCGCGCCGGAATGGACGTGGCTGATGGTCCACTCGGTGTAGTGGGACAGGCCGTTCACCGTGCGCACCCCCATGAACGGGCCCTCGAAGGTGGCGACGGCGTAGAAGACCACGGCCACGATCATGAAGCGCAGCACCGGGTCCGTGCGCAGCCGGTCCCAGCGGCCGGAGGCGGTCATGAAGCCGTTCAGCGCCGAGGCCCAGGAAGGCATCCAGAGCATGATGGTGAAGGTCATGCCCAGCGTCTGCACCCAGTCCGGCAGGCTGGTGTAGTGCAGGTGGTGCGGCCCGGCCCACATGTACATGAAGACCAGGGACCAGAAGGAGATGATGGAAAGCCGGTAGGACCAGATCGGCGCGTCCGCCTGCTTCGGCAGGTAGTAGTACATGATGCCGAGGAAGCCCGCGGTCAGGAAGAAGCCCACCGCGTTGTGGCCGTACCACCACTGCGTCATGGCATCCTGGACGCCGCCGAAGAGCGAGACGCTGTTGCTCTCGTTCCAGGCCAGCGGCACGGCGAGGTTGTTGACGACGTGCAGGATCGTCACGGCGACGACAAAGGCGAGGTAGTACCAGTTCGCGACGTAGATGTGGGGCTCGCGCCGCCGCAGCAGCGTGCCGACGAAGATGCCGAGATAGGTCAGCCAGACCACGGCGAGCCACAGATCCGTCAGCCATTCGGGCTCGGCGTATTCACGGCTCTGCGTCACGCCCATGACGTAGCCGAGCGCGGCCAGCACGATGAAGAACTGGTAGCCCCAGAACACGAACTCTGCCGCGAAGCGGCCGGGCAGCCGGGCGCGGCAGGTGCGCTGGACGCAGTAGAGGCTCGTGCCGATGACGGCGTTGCCGCCAAAGGCGAAGACCACGCCGCTGGTGTGGACCGGCCGCAGCCTGCCGAAGGTGAACCACGGCTCCGCGTTCAGCTGGGGCCAGACCATCTGCGCGGCGATGAACACGCCCATCGCCATGCCGACCAGGGCCCAGAAGACCGAGGCGAGGATGAAGAGGCGGACGACGTGGTCGTCGTAGTCGGGCGGTGCCTCCGCGCCTTGGAATGCTCCGACTTGCGTTCCGGTCCCGCTCATCTGGATTCCTTCTATTATCACGGCCCTGTGACAACATGGCAGGTCTGTAAGATTACTTGCTGCCCCTTCAATCCTGGCCGGCGCGAGTGTTCTTGCCTCTGCTCCCTTCTTGCCCGTAACCTTCCAGTGCTGCAACCGTTCTTGCGTGGCGGACAACGAAGACGCAGCCCTTTGTGATCCGTACAGGGAGATCCCGATGGCCCAGGACATGTCGCCGGCCCGACCAGACGCTGAGGGTTTCGGCTTCTCCCTTTTCGTGTGGGGAGCCTTCGCGGTCGCGCTCGTGGTGGGCGGCCTGCTGCTCGCGGCGCGCGCCGCCGACGACTACATGACCGTCAGCGGGTTCCTCTTCGCCCTGTTCGGCGTCTTCTGGGCCAGCCGAATCGTCACGCGGCTGCTGCCATGAGCCGGCCCGTCCCCACGCCCGGCCGGTTCGAGGACGAGCCCGTCGGCGCCTCCGTCGATCCGGTCAGCGCTTCCGCGGAACTTGTCGCGGCGGGCATTCCCGTCCGGCGCGCCTCGCCCGAGGCCATCGCGCGCTGGGTCGGGGCGGGCTGGGCGGATTTCCGCCGCAGCCCCGTGCCCGGCCTCGTCGTCGGGCTGGTCTGCGTCGCGGTCGGCTGGTTCATCGTGCTCGCCCTGTGGCGCATCGAGAGCGCGGTCTTCGTGCTGCCGCTCATCACCGGCTTCATGCTGGCCTCTCCGCTGCTGGCGGTGCCGCTCTACGAGGTCAGCCGCCGCCACGCCCGGGGCGAGCCCGCCGGCGCCGGCGCCCTGCTTGCAGGCTTCCGGCGCAACCGCTGGGGCATCGGCTTCATGGGCGCGCTGCTCATGCTGTTCCTGTATGGCTGGCTGCGCGTCGCGACGATGATCTGGTTCCTGTTCTTCGGCCTCGAGGCGCCGCCGCTCGATGCCTTCCTGGCCACGGCGCTGTCGGATTTCGGCTTCGTCCTCGCCTCCTTCGGCATTGGCGGCGTGCTTGCCACGCTGGTCTTCTCCATCAGCGCCATCAGCCTTCCCATGCTGGTGGACCGGCCGGCCGATGCCATGACGGCGGCGATGACCAGCCTTCGCGCCTGCCTCGGCAGCCCGGCCACCATGGCGCTGTGGGCGTTCCTCATCTCGATCCTGACGCTCATCGGCATCGGTGCCGCCTTCTTCGGTCTGCTGCTCGTGGTGCCGGTGATCGGCCACGCGACGTGGCACGCCTATACGGACCTGGTCGGCTCCGCGGCCGAGCGCCAGCAGCTCCGGGATTGACGCGGCCCGCCGCCATGCCGGGCCGCGCCATCCCCGCGCGCGGAAGCGGCGATGTCCGGCGCGGCCGCTGAGGCGCAGGGCCTTCCCCGCGCGGCCGCGGCGGCGCGGACGGGCTGCGCCCATTGCGGCGCAGCCTGCGCCGGCGGCGCGAGGTTCTGCTGCGCGGGCTGCGAGGGGGCGCACGCCCTGGTGTCCGGCCTCGGCCTTGATGCGTTCTACCGCCGCCGGGAGGTCGCCGATGGCTCCCTCCGCCCCGTGGCCGCGGCCCCCCTCGCGGATCTCTCGCCGCATGCGGAGGCGCTGGAAGGCGGCGAGCGGCGGATCGAGCTGATGGTGGTGGGCCTGACCTGCGGCGCCTGCGTCTGGCTCGTCGAGCAGAGCCTCGCGGCCGAGCCGGACGTGCTGCACGCGCGGCTTTCCCTGTCCAGCCGCCGCCTGACCGTGACATGGCGGGGAAGCGCGGAGCGCGCCAACGAATACGCCGCCCTGCTGGCCCGGCTGGGCTTCCGCGCCATACCCTGGTCCGGCGCCTGTCTTAGGGAGGCGGAGGACGCCGAGGGCAGGGAGCTCGTGCGCTCCCTCGGCATCGCCGCCTTCGGCGCCATCAACGTGATGCTGCTCTCGGTCTCCGTCTGGGCCGGGTGGGACATGGGCGAGGCGACGCGGGGCGTCCTCCACTGGCTCGCGGCGCTGGTCGGCGTGCCCGTGATCCTGCTCGCCGGGCGGCCGATCTACCGCAGCGCGCTGGGCAGCCTGCGGGCCGGGCGGCTCAACATGGATGTCGCCGTGTCCGCGGCCGTCCTGGCCACCACGGCCATGTCGCTGCTCGAGGCGTGGCGCAACGGTCCCTTCACCTGGTTCGACAGCGCGACCGCCCTGCTGGCCCTGCTGCTCGCGGGCAGGGTCCTGGACCGCGCGGCCCGGCGCCGGGCCCGCCAGGCCGTTTCCGAGCTTCTGGCCCTCCAGGAGGGGGATGTCTCCCGCCTGGGGCCCGGCGGCGCGGTGGAGGCGGTGCCGGCCGGACGGATCGCGGCGGGGGACCGCATCCTCCTGGCCATGGGCGAGCGGCTGCGCCTCGACGCGGTTCTGGAAAGCGGCGAGGCGCTGCTCGACACCAGCATCACCACCGGGGAAAGCCTGCCGCGCCCGGCGGCCGCGGGCGATGCCGTGGCGGCGGGCGCCATCAATCTCGGCGGGGCCGCCATCTTCCGGGTTTCCCGCGCCGCGGGGGAGGGATCGCTCGCGGCCACGGCGCGGCGGCTGGAGCAGGGAGAGCAGGCGCGCGGGCGCTTCGTCCGGCTCGCCGACCGGGCCGTGCGCCTCTATGTGCCCATCGTGCACGGGCTGGCGGCGCTGACCTTCCTCGGCTGGTGGCTGGGGGCGGGAGCGGCGTGGCAGCAGGCCTTGGTCACCGCGGTCACCGTGCTCATCATCACCTGCCCCTGCGGGCTGGCGCTCGCCGTGCCCGCCGTGCAGTCGGTCGCGGTGGGCGCGCTGTTTCGCCGCGGCGTGCTGGTGGCGGATGGCAGCGCGCTCGAGCGCCTCGCCACGGCCGATCATGCGGTGCTGGACAAGACGGGCACGCTGACGGCCGGGCGCCCCGTCCTCCTGCCCGGCGCCTGGTCGGCGGCGGAGCTCGGCGCCGCCGCGTCGCTGGCGCGCGCCAGCCGGCATCCGCTCGCCCAGGCGCTGGTGGCGGCCTGCCCCGCCGCGCCCTTGCGGCCGGATGTGCGGGAGGTCGCCGGTCAGGGCCTCGAGGCCGGCGGCGACCGGCTCGGCAGCGCCGCCTTCGCCGGCGCGGCGGAGCCGGCGGAGGCGATGGGGCTCTGGTTCCGCCAGGCCGGGCGGCAGCCGGTCGCCTTCCACTTCTCGGACCGGCTGCGCCCCGGGGCGCCCGCCAGCGTGCGGGCGCTGCGCGCCCTCGGGCTGGAGGTCGAGCTGCTGTCCGGCGACGTTCCCCGCGTGGTCTCGGAGGTGGCGCGGCAGGCCGGGATCGGGCGCTGGATCGCGGCGGCGACGCCGGAGGACAAGGTCGCCCGCATCGAGGCGCTGCGGGCGGGAGGCCGCCGCCCCGTGATGGTGGGCGACGGCATCAACGACGCCGCCGCGCTGGCGGCCGCCCATGTCTCCGTCTGCATGGGCGAGGGCGCGGACATCGCGCAGCGCGCCGCCGACCTGGTGGTGGGCCCCGGCCGCCTCGACGCGCTGCCGGTGGCCATTGTGGCGGCACGCCGGGCGCGGCGCCTGATGCGGCAGAACATCGCCTTCTCCCTGGCCTACAACGTTGTCGCCGTGCCCATGGCCGTCACCGGCCACGTCATCCCCCTGTTCGCCGCCCTGGTGATGGCCTCGTCCTCGCTGGCCGTGACGCTGAACGCCCTGCGGGCCAGGAACATCTGCGGAGGGAGCGGTCCCGGCTGAGGCGGCGGCGCCGCTTCGGCCTGGCGCAACCCCTCCGGGCACCGGCCAGACCCCTTGCGGATGTGACATTTTTATTGCGATGCTGCCGCCCAGGACCAACGGCCCCTCCGGCCGCGGGGCCGGAAAGAACAGGGTGGGGAAACGAAGATGCAGCGGTTGCTCATGACGCGGCGCGGGGCGCTTGGCATGGCTGCCGGCGCGGCGGCGGCGGTGAGTTCGGCCCCGGCCCGGGCACAGGCGGCCCTGGAGCCCCGGCTGGTCATCATCACCAGCTTTTCCCGCGACGTGACCACGCCCTTCGTCCAGGCCTTCGAGCAGCGCCACCCCGGCACCAAGGTGGAGGTGCAGAACCGCAGCACCACGGCCGCCGTGGCCTTCGTGCGCGAGACCCGCAGCAGCCCGCCGGACCTCTTCTGGGCCAGCGCGCCCGATGCCTTCGAGGTGATGAAGCAGGGCAACCTGCTCGCCCGCCCGCAGATCGACACCGCCGGCATCCCCGCCACCATCGGCGCGCAGCCGACGCATGACGCGGAGGGCCGCTATTTCGGCTTCGCCGTTTCCGGCTACGGCATGATGTACAACACGCGCTACCTGCGCGCGAACCGCCTGCCGGTGCCGAAGGAATGGGCGGACCTGAAGAACCCCGCCTATCAGGGGCATGTGGGCATCAGCTCGCCCAGCCGCTCCGGCACCACCCACCTGACCATCGAAACCATCCTGCAAGGGGAGGGGTGGGAGCCGGGCTGGGCGCAGCTCCTGGAGATCGCCGGAAATTTCGCACAGGTCTCGGACCGCAGCTTCGGCGTGCCGGACGCGGTGAACAGCGGGCAATACGGCATCGGCATCGTCATCGACTTCTTCGGCTTCTCCGCCAAGGCCTCGGGCTTCCCGGTGGAGTTCGTCTATCCCACCGTCACCACGCTGGTGCCGGCCAACATCGCCATGATCGAGGGCAGCAAGTCGCCGAACGCGGCGCGCGCCTTCATCCAGTTCCTGCTTTCCCCGGCGGGGCAGGAGGTGCTGCTGGACCCCAAGGTGATGCGCCTGCCGGTGCGGCCCGAGACCTATGCCAAGGCGCCCGCCGGCTTTCCCAACCCGTTCCGGGACCAGTCCCTCGGCGCCCGCGTGAAGTTCGACAACGGCGTTTCGGAAGCGCGCTACGAGTTGCTGAACAGCCTCTTCGACCGCCTGATCACCTTCCGCCTGCGGGAGCTGACCGAGGCCTGGAAGGCGGTGCACGCCGCCGAGGCCGCCCTCGCCCGGAGCAACAGCGCCCAAGGGCGCGAATTGCTGGCCCAGGCACGCGCCCGCCTGACGCGCGTGCCCGTGACCGAGGCCCAGGCCGCCGACCCCGCCATTGCCGGCGCCTTCCAGCCCGCGCGCCCGGACCGGCCCGCCGGCCCCCGCCAGGCGCAGCTTGAGGAGGAATGGGACCGCGCCGCCGTGGCGGCTTACGCGGAGGCGAGGCAACTGGCCGAGCGGGCCCAGCGCGCCAGCTGATGTCCACCACCGCCTTGCCTGCCGCAACCGGCCGCCCCTGGCGTGCCCGGCTGCGCTTCGACGCCTCGCCCGTGCAGGTGGCGGCGGCGCTGCTCGTGCTGGCCTTTCTGCTGGCTTTCCTGGTGGTGCCGGTGGGGCGCGTCTTCCTGGCCGCCTTCACGGATGGCGAGGGCCGCCTGACGCTGGTGCATTTCGGCGATTTCTTCCGCACCAGCCTGTTCCGGGAAAGCTTCCTCAACAGCCTCTATGTTGCGGGGATGAGCGTCGCCGTCGCCTCCGTCCTGGCGGTGCCGCTCGCCGTCATCGTCTCGCGCTTCCGCTTTCCCGGCGCGGCGCTGGTCAGCACGCTGGGCGTGCTGCCGCTGGTGATGCCGCCCTTCGTCGGCGCGGTGGCCATGCAGCTCGTCTTTGGCCGCAACGGCTCGCTCAACCTGCTGCTGATGGACTGGTTCGGTGTCCGGCTGGAGCTGATGGACGGGTTGAACGGCGTCGTCTTCGTGCAGGCGCTGCACTACTTCCCCTTCATCCTGATGAACCTCTCCGCCTCCCTCTCGAACATCGACACGGCGATGGAGGAGGCGGGGCAGAACCTGGGCGCGCGGGGCTTCACCCTGATGCGCACCATCGTGCTGCCGCTGGCGCTGCCGGGATATCTCGCCGGCGCCTCGCTGGTCTTCGTGAAGGTCTTCGACGACCTCGCCACGCCGCTGCTGCTGAACGTCACCAACATGCTGGCGCCGCAGGCCTATCTGCGCGTCACCTCCGTGGGTCTGGGCGACCCGATGGGCTACGTCATCGGCGTCATCCTCGTGGTGGTCTCCATCCTCGCCATGGGCGGTGCTGCGCTGCTGCTGCGCGGGCGGGACTATTCCATGCAGCAGCGCGGCGGCGGCGGGTTGGGGCGGCGGGAGATGTCCGCGGGCCAGCGTGCCCTGGCCTGGGCCTTCGTGGTGCCCACGCTCCTGCTGGTGCTGGCGCCGCATATCGGCATCGCGCTGCTCTCCCTCGCCACGGTCTGGTCCTTCAGCCCGCTGCCCGATGGCTACACCCTGGCCCACTTCAGCACGGTGCTGCGCGAGACGCCGCAATTCCTGACCAACACCCTGCTCTATTGCGGGCTGGCCGGGCTGATCGACGTGGTGCTGGGCGTCACCATCGCCTGGCTGGTGCTGCGCACCCGCCTGCCGGGGCGGCGTGTGCTGGACATGCTGGCCATGGCGGCGCTGGCCGTGCCGGGGCTGGTGCTCGGCATCGGCATCCTGCGCAGCTATTTCGGCGTGCAGCTTCCGGATGGCACGGCGCTGGCCACCTCCTGGATCATGCTCACCATCGTCTATGCGGTGCGGCGGCTGCCCTATGCGCTGCGCGCCGCAACGGCCGCCTTGCAGCAGGTCCACCGCAGCCTGGAGGAGGCGGCGGAGAACATGGGCGCGGGCAAGGTGACGACGCTGACGCATATCGTCATCCCGCTGATGGCGGGCGGCCTCGCCGCCGCCTTCGTGACCAGCTTCGCCACCGCGGCGGTCGAGCTTTCGGCCACGCTGGTGCTCGCCACGCGCGATGTCGATGCGCCGCTCTCCTACGGCATCTATGTCTTCATGCAGAGCCCGGCGGGGCGGGGCGCCGGCGCGGCGCTCGGCGTCATCGCCGTGCTGACCGTCGCCGTCTGCACCTTCGCCGCCAACCGCCTGGCCGAGCGCGAGCGGCGGCGGCGCACGCGCCAGCAAGGAACCGCACCATGAGCGAGCCCGCCGGCGTCGCGATCGAGCATGTCAGCTTCGGCTATGGCGCCACCCGCGTGCTGGACGGCGTCTCGCTCGAGATCCGCAAGGGCGAGTTCTTCGCCTTCCTCGGCCCCTCGGGCAGCGGCAAGACCACGCTGCTGCGGCTGGTGGCGGGCTTCGGCACGCCGGATTCCGGGCGCATCCTGATCGGCGGGCGGGACGCGACGCGCCAGCCGCCCTGGGCGCGCAATGTGGGGCTGGTGTTCCAGAACTACGCGCTCTGGCCGCACATGACGGTGGCCGAGAATGTCGCCTTCGGCCTGCAACGCCGCCGCGTGCCCCGCGCCGAGCGCGACCGCCGCGTGCGCGCCGCGCTGGACCTCGTGGGCCTCGCGCATCTCATGGACCGCCGCCCGGCCCAGCTTTCCGGCGGGCAGCAGCAGCGCGTGGCCATCGCCCGCACCCTGGCCATCGAGCCGGAGGTGCTGCTGCTGGACGAGCCGCTCTCCAACCTCGATGCGGGCCTGCGGGCCGGCGTGCGGGCGGAGCTGGTGGAACTCCAGCGGCGCCTGGGCCTCACCACCATCCTGGTCACGCACGACCAGGAGGAGGCCAATGCCGCCGCCGACCGCATGGCCGTGCTGAACGACGGCAAGGTGCTTCAGGTGGGCCGCCCGGCCGAGCTTTACGACCGGCCGGCCTCCCGCTTCGTGGCGGGCTTCCTGGGCACCGCCAACCTGATCGAGGGGCGGGTGGATGGCGGCGCCTTCCAGGCCGGCGGCGCGCGCCTGCCGCTGCCGCCCGGCGCGGCCTCCGGCCCGGCGGTGCTGGCGCTGCGGCCGCAGGCGCTGCGCCTGCTGCGGGAGGGCGATGCCACGCTCCCCGCGCGGGTGCTGCGGGCCGAGTTCCTCGGCGGCCATGTCCGCTACATCCTGGAGGCGGGGGAGGCCCTGACCCTGGTGGCGGAGGAGCCGCATCTGCGCGGCCTGGACCCGCTGCCGCCCGGCGCCCCGGTGGGCGTCGCCATCGATGCCAGCCAGGCCACGCTGCTGCGTGCGTGAGCCATCCGCCCATGAGCCTGAATCCATGACGAGGACATTCCCCATGCGACCCATCGCATTCACCACCCTGGCGGCGGGCCTCGGGCTTGGCCTGGGTGCCGCCGCGCTGCCCGGCACGGCCGCCGCGCAGGGCACGCTGAACCTCTACTGCTCCGTGCAGATCGAATGGTGCCAGGCGGCCGCGACCAACTTCCAGCGCGACACCGGCATCCGCGTGAACATGACCCAGCGCGGCTCCGGCGAGACGCTGGCCGCGATCCGCGCGGAAAGCCAGAACCCGCGCGGCGATGTCTGGTTCGGCGGCACGGGCGACCCGCATCTGGCGGCGGCGGAGGACAACCTCACCCAGGCCTATGAGAGCCCGAACAACGCCAATCTCCAGCCCTGGGCGCTGACGCAGTGGAACCAGTCGGGCAAGCGCGCCGTCGGCGTCTATGCCGGCGCGGTGGGCTTCGGCTTCAACACGGAGCTGCTGGCGCGCAAGAACATCGCCGCGCCCGCCTGCTGGGCCGACCTGCTGGAGCCGCGCTTCAAGGGCGAGATCCAGGTGGCCAACCCGAATTCCTCGGGCACCGCCTATGTCATCATCGCGACCCTGGTGCAGTTGATGGGCGAGGAGCAGGGCTTCGACTACCTGAAGAAGCTGCATGCCAACATCAACGCCTATGCCCGCTCCGGCACCGGCCCGATCAAGGCCGTGGCGCGGGGCGAGACGGGCGTGTCGCTGTCCTTCGTGCATGACGCGGTGGTGGAGAAGAACGCGGGCTTCCCCGTCGCCTACGCCACGCCCTGCGAGGGCACGGGCTACGAGATCGGCTCCATGTCCATCATCCGTGGCGCGCGCAATCTCGCCCAGGCGCGGCGCTTCTATGACTGGGCCTTGACCGAGGCGGCGCAGCGCCTGGGCTACGAGGCGAGCGGGCAGCTCCAGACGCCCTCCAACAAGAGCGCGCCGCTGCCGCCCAATGCGCCGGACCTCGGCCAGATCAAGCTGGTGGAATACGACTTCGCCAAATACGGCCGTGCCGCCGAGCGCCGCCGCCTGATCGAGCGCTGGGACCGTGAGGTCGGCTCGCTGCCCCGCTGAACCGGACCCGCCCCGCAGGAGATGCCCGCATGACGACCCGCTCCCTTCTGGCAGCCATGCCGGTCCTGGCCGCCCTGATGGCCTTCGCGGCGCCCGCCTCCGCGCAGGGCTCGCTCAACATGCTCTGCGCCCCCGCCGCGGACTGGTGCGAGGCGATCGCCGCCGCCTTCGAGAAGGAGACCGGCATCCGCGTCTCCATGGCCCGGAAGTCGGCCGGCGAGATCCTGGCGCAGCTCCGTGCGGAGGCGCAGAACCCGCGCACCGACATCTGGTTCGGCGCCTCGGCCGAGACGCATATCTCGGCGGCCGAGAGCAACCTGCTGCAGCCCTACACCTCGCCGAACATGGAGCAGTTGCACCCTTGGGCGAAGCGGGTGCACGAGATGTCGAAGGGGCATTGCGTTGGCGTCTCCTCGGGCGCCATCGGCATCGCCTGGAACCGGGAGCTGCTGGCCCGCAAGAACCTGCCCGTGCCCACCAGCTGGGCGGACCTGCTGAACCCGGCCTACCGGGGCGAGATCCAGCTGCCGAACCCGAATTCCTCGGGCACCGCCTACACCATCATCGCCGGCCTTATCCAGCTCTGGGACGAGGACCGGGCCTTCGATTACCTGAAGCGGCTGCATGCGAATGTGAACGCCTACACTCGTTCCGGCGCGGCGCCGATGCAGGCCGTGGCGCGCGGCGAGACGGGGCTCGCGGTCAGCTTCAACATGGAGGTGACCTCGGCCGCGCAGGCGGGCTTCCCCATCGAGGTCGGCTATCCGGCCGAGGGCACGCCCTATGAGGTGGCCTGCATGTCCATCGTCCGTGGCGCGCGCAACACCACGCAGGCACGCCGCTTCTATGACTGGTACCTGACGCCCGCCGCCATGGATATCGGGCCGGCCGTGAACCAATGGCATGTGCCCGCGCATACCGGAGCCAAGCCGGACCCGCGCATCCCCGACCTCGCGAGCATCAGGCTGGTGGACTACGACTTCGCCGCCTATGGCCAGAGCACGCGCCGCCGGCAGATCCTGGAACGGTGGGACCGCGAGGTGGGAGCGCTGCCGCGATGATCCGCAAGGCCATCCTCGCCGCCACCCTGATGCTCGCGCTGCCGGCGGCGGCGCGGGCGCAGGGCGCCGGCAGCCTCAACCTCTATTGCTCCGCCACGCTGGAATGGTGCCAGCCCATCGCGCGCGGCTTCGAGCGCGAGACCGGCATCCGCGTCTCGCTGACGCAGAAATCCACCGGCGAGATGCTGGCGCAATTGCGGGCCGAGGCGCGCAACCCGCGCGGCGATGTCTGGTGGGGCGGCACCGGCGACCCGCATGTGGCCGCCGGCGAGGAAGGCCTGACCGAGCCGCATGAGAGCCCGCGCATCAGCGAGCTGCATGACTGGGCGCAGGCGCAGTGGCGCCAGACCCGGGGCCGCACCGTGGGCGTCTATGCCAGCGTGCTGGGCTTCGGCTTCAACACCGAGCTGGTCGCGCGGCGCGACCTGCCGGCGCCGCGCTGCTGGGCCGACCTGCTGAACCCCGCCTACAAGGGCGAGTTGCAGATGGCCAATCCCAACAGCTCCGGCACCGCCTATATCGTCATCGCCACGCTGGTGCAGATGATGGGCGAGGAGCCGGCCTTCGAATACCTGAAGAAGCTGCACGGCAGCATCAACGCCTATCCGCGCTCCGGCACCGCCCCCATCACGGCGGTGGCGCGGGGGGAGACGGCGCTCTCCATCTCCTTCGTCCACAACGCGGCGGAGGAGGCGCAGGCCGGCTTCCCGGTGGGCCATGCCGTCCCCTGCGAGGGCACGGGCTACGAGATCGGCTCCATGTCGATCATCAAGGGCGCCCGCAATGCCGGGAACGCGCGCCGCTTCTACCACTGGGCGCTGGGCGCCGAGGCGCAGATCACCGCCTCGCGCGAGGCGAAGAAGTTGCAGACCATGTCCAACAAGGGTGTGCCGCTGACCGATGGCGCCCCCAACATGGCGACCGCCCGCATCATCGACTACGACAATGCCCGCTTCGGGGCCAGCGTGGAGCGGCGGCGGCTGCTCGCCCGCTGGGACAAGGAGGTCGGCGCCCTTCCGCGCTGAACCATGAGCATGCTGACCCGTTCCTCGTTTCCCATCTGGCTGCTGGCCTGCCTGGGCACGCTGGTGCTGCCCTGGAACATGCAGCAGGACGGCGTCCGGCTCGCCGGTCTCATCGCCCTTGGCCAGCCGGACCCGGAGGCCTCCTCCGCCTTCTGGCAGGCCCTGGCCCATGGCCGCTTCTGGTTCTGGCCGGTGGTGGCGGCGCTGTTCCTGGCGCTGCCCGGCGCCCTGAAGGCGGGCAGCCGGGCGCGGCAGGCCGGCTTCCTGGTCTGGGGCGGCGGGCTGGGCCTCGCGGCCATCGTGCTGCAAGGGCTGGCCATCGGCATCCAGGGATGGTCCTGGGGCTGGATGAACGCGCTGTTCGGGGAATTGCCGGACCGGCAGTTCGGCATGGGGCTGGGCGGCAGCCTGGCGGCCCTGGGCTTCCTCCTGCTGCTGACCGATGGGCTGGCCCTGCGGGGCTGGTTCAAGGGCGACCGCTTCGTGGCGGGGGCCGTGGGGGTGCTGGCAGGCTCCATCCTGGTCTTCACCGCCTGGCCGGTCGGCACGGTGCTGTCGCAGATCCTGACGCCGCGGGAGGATCTCGGCATCCTGGCCGCCACGGGCGCGCGCCTGCTGGACAGCAAGATCTGGGGCCTCTCCTGCGTCTCCGCGCCGGTCGGCTGCGGCGTGTTCTGGAACACGCTGATGCTGGCCTTCAGCACGGCGACGCTCACCACGCTGCTCGGCCTCTGCTTCGCGCTGATCGTCACCCGCAGCGGCTTCCGCGCCAAGCGCGCGCTGCGCCTGCTGACGGTGCTGCCGATCATCACGCCGCCCTTCGTCATAGGCCTCGGGCTGATCCTGATCTTCGGCCGCTCGGGCGTCATCAACCAGATGTTCGACGCGGTCTTCGGCATCGAGCTGGGCCGCTGGATCTATGGCTATGGCGGCGTGCTGCTGGCGCAGGTCTTCTCCTTCACGCCCATCGCCTTCCTGGTGCTGATCGGCGTGGTGGAGGGCATCTCGCCGGCCATGGAGGAAGCCTCCCAAACGCTGCGCGCGAGCCGGATGCGCACCTTCACCGCCGTCACCCTGCCGCTGATGCTGCCGGGGCTGGCCAATGCCTGGCTGGTCAGCTTCGTGGAGAGCCTGGCGGATTTCGGCAATCCCATCGTGCTCGGCGGCTCCTTCGGCGTGCTTTCCACCGAGATCTTCTTCGCCGTGGTGGGCGCGCAGCAGGATTTCGGCCGCGCCGCCGCCCTGGCCGCCATCATGCTGGCCGTGGCGCTGCTGGCCTTCACGCTGCAACGCGTGGCGGTGGGCAGCCGCTCCTATGTCTCCATGACCGGCAAGGGCGACAGCGGCCTGCCCACGCCGCTGCCCCGGCTGGTGCGGAACCTCGCCTATGCCGTGGCGCTGCCCTGGGCGGTGCTGACCATCGTGGTCTATGCCATGGCGCTGGCGGGTGGCTTCGTGCGGGTCTGGGGCCGGGACTGGACGCCCACCCTCTCGCATTTCACCCGCGCCTTCGCGCTGGAACGGGGGCCGGAGGGCGACCTGATCTTCTCCGGCGGCGCCTGGCACTCGCTGTTCACCACCATCGAGCTGGCGGCCATCGCCGCGCCCATCACCGCCGGGCTTGGCCTGCTGGCGGCCTGGGTATTGTCGCGCCAGCGCTTCCGGGGCCGCACGGCGCTGGAATTCGCGCTGATGCTCACCTTCGCCGTGCCCGGCACCGTGATCGGCGTGGCCTATATCCTCACCTTCAACCTGCCGCCGCTGGAGATCACCGGCACGGCCATCATCCTTGTCGCCTGCTTCGTGTTCCGCAACCTGCCGGTCGGCGTGCGGTCCGGCATCGCGGCGATGAGCCAGCTCGACAAGTCGCTGGACGAGGCGGCCATCACGCTGCGCGCCTCCACCTTCCGCGCCCTGCGGACGGTGGTGCTGCCGCTGCTGAAGCCCGCCATCGTCACGGCGCTGGTCTATTCCTTCGTGCGCGCGATGACGACGGTCTCCGCCGTCATCTTCCTGGTCTCCGCGGAGTATGAAATGGCGACCGTCTTCATCATCAACCGTGTCATCAATGGCGACTACGGCCTCGCCATCGCCTATTGCGCCGCGCTGATCGTGCTGATGATGGCGGCCATCGGGCTGATCAACCTGCTCGTCGGCCGCCGCCGCCTCGGCCGCCGCTCCGCCGCCCTGGCCGCGGCGCCGGCGGCCCCGGCCACCACCCCGGCGGGAGGCCGCGCATGAGCAAGACCGGCGCGGAACTCCGTCTCCAGGGCCTGGGCAAGCGCTATGGCGCGGTGCAGGCCGTGAAGCCGCTCGACCTCGCGATCAAGGGCGGCACGCTGACCACGCTGCTCGGCCCCTCGGGCTGCGGCAAGACGACGCTGCTGCGCATGATCGCGGGGCTGGAACAGGCCACCGAGGGGCGCATCTTCATCGGCGGGCGGGACGTGACCCTGCTTTCCGCCGGCGAGCGCAACGTCTCGATGGTGTTCCAGAGCTACGCGCTCTTTCCGCATATGAGCGTGCTGGACAATGTGGCCTATGGCCTCGTCTCCTCCGGCCTGCGCAAGCGGGAGGCGCATGCGAGGGCGGAAGCCGCGCTGGAGACGGTGGGGCTGAAGGGCTTCGGCACCCGCCTGCCATCCGAGATGTCGGGCGGGCAGCAGCAGCGCGTGGCCGTGGCGCGGGCGCTGGTGCTGGAGCCGGATGTGCTGCTCTTCGACGAGCCGCTCTCCAACCTCGACACCCGCCTGCGGCGCACCATGCGGGAGGAGATCCGCGCCCTCCAGCAGCGCCTGGGCCTCACGGTGGTCTATGTGACGCACGACCAGTCCGAGGCGCTGGCCGTCTCCGACATGATCGTGGTGATGCGCAACGCCGAGATCGCGCAGGCCGGCACCCCGCACGAGCTTTATGCACGGCCCGACAATGTTTTCGTCGCGACCTTCATGGGGGAGGCCAACCATGTGCGCGGGCGGATCGAGCGCATCGACGGCCCGATGGCCGATGTCACGCTGGATGCGCTGCGGCTCACGCTGCCGCAGCGGGGCCTTGCCGCGGGGCCGGTGGATCTGGTGATCCGCCCGGAAGCCATCCGCATCAGCGATGCGGGCGGCGGCATCGCGGCCACCGTGGCGCGGGAGACCTATATGGGCTCCCACACGGAATATCACCTCGCCACGCCACTGGGGGAATTGTTCTGCGTGGCGCCTGACCGGCTGAGGCGGCGCCAGGCAGGGGAGGCGGTGTCCGTGACCTTCGACCCCGAGGGTGTGGTGGCCGTCCACCCCTGAACGTGGCGCGGTTCATGTGGCACCTTCCGCAGCCTCAGGGCCTTTCGTAACTCCTGCCACTCGGCCACCAGGGCCGGCAACCTGCGGTACTGGGTCTGCAGGAACTGGCGCAGCATCAGCAATGCAAAGAGCTGGGCCTGGGTGAGGTCGTGCCGGGAGATCCGGCTGCCATAGGCCGGAAAGCTTCGTCGCCCGACGGCCAGGATCTCACATGCGATCCGCGCCGCCGATTTCATCATCCTGCGCATCGATGACCTCACACCCAAGCCTCAGGTGCCTCCCCAGCGCCGCACCAGCCCAGAGAGCTTCAGCAGAGCATCGCCGGATCAAGTTACGCACAGGACAGTCTCATCGGTCGCCAGGGCTATCAGCAACTTCGCCACGGCCTCCGGCTGCTCCTGCTGCACCCAATGCCCGCCCCTGGGATCAGGTGCAGGCCACAAAAATTGGTGCATGCTTCCTCCTGCATGCGTGCCAGGGCAAAAGGCGCCTGGTGGATGCCCCAGTCGCTGGCACCGGCCATGAAGAGGGTCGGTACCTCGATCCGCCTGCCGCTGAACAGGGTCAGGTCCGCCGCATTCGCTCCGCTCGTGCCGCAGCGGTAGGATTGCAGCCCGCCCGCGAAGCCCGTGCGGGAATACTCCGCGACATACACGGCCAGCTCTGCGTCGGTGAGCCAGGGTGCCTCGGTGGCCGGCATGTGAGGGGTCACCGCCTCCGGCATTGTCGCGTGCAGGGGCATGACATAGTAGTCCGGCATCTTTGCCAGTTCCTCCGCTGTCCAGCCACTCAACGGAAAGGGCTTGTTGCCGGGCCAGTCGGCGCTCTTGTGGTGGTAATAGGCGCGCAGGAAGGCATGGAGTCCCTGCGGCGGGCGGTCCATGTCCCCCGCCGCGCGGCGCTCGGCGTAATACCACTGATAGTGCTTACGCGGCACGTCCAGCATGGCAAGATCGGCATGCACGTCGCGCCCCGCGGGCGCCCCGAAGCGAGGAGGACCGGCAAAGGGCGCGCTCATCAGCGCTAGGCGCCGAAAGACATCGGGGCGAATCAGCGCGCACCAGGCTGCAACCGGGGAGCCGTAGTCGTGGCCGGCCAGCATATGAACTTCCCCCAGATCCAGCGCCTGCACGAGCGCCAGCTGGTCGCGCACCATGTTCAGCATCTGGAAAGGCGCGAGCGGTTCGTCATAATCCGCGCTCCATCCAGTGGTGCGCCCATAACCCCGCAGATCGGGGGCGATGACATGGAAGCCGGCAGCGGCCAGGGCCGGCATCACCTTGCGCCAGGAGAAAGCAAGTTCGGGAAAGCCGTGCAGCAGCAGAATGGCGGGCTGACCGGCGCTGCCGGCCTCTAGCAGATGCACGGACAGCCCGTTGACCCCCGCCAGGATGCGGCTGCGGATGCCGGTGGGCAGCAGGGCAGGGTCAAGGGGTGTCATGCTGCAGGACTTCCATTGGTGAGTGGGGTTGTCTTCGCAATTCCCCCGCTATCAGGCAGCAGTTCTCTGTTGAAAGTAAATCGTCGGGAAATTGTCCGGAGACAGGAAGCGTGGGTCGTGTCCCATCGCGTGGTGTAGGAGCGGTGCTCCTCAGCGGGCTGAGCCGC
>NZ_PDNU01000045.1 GCF_002631185.1 Teichococcus rhizosphaerae
ACGCGGGCACTGCTATGGCAAGAGTATCGCGCCCAGCATCCCGACGGCTTTGGCTATTCCTGGTTCTGCGAGGCTTATGACGCCTGGAAAGGTCAGGTTTCGCCGACCATGCGGCAGAGCCATGTCGGTGGCGAGAAGGTCTTCGTTGACTTCGCCGGCGACACCATGGGCGTGGTCGACCCAGGCAGCGGCGAGGTCTGGCAGGCCAAGCTGTTCGTCGCCTGCATGGGCGCATCCAACCTGGTCTTTGCCGAGGCCCGCGCGAGCGAGACCCTGGCGGACTGGCTGGGGGCGCATGTGAACCTGTTCGCGGCGCTGGGCGGCGTGCCGAAGTTCGTCGTCTGCGACAATCTCAAGGCCGCCGTCACCAACCCCGACCGGCATGACCCGGGACTGAACCGCTCCTACCTGGAGATGGCGGCGTATTACGGCACCACGATCCTGCCGGCGCGGCCGGGCAAGCCCCGCGACAAGGCCAAGGTCGAGCAGTCGGTGCTGCTGGCGGAACGCTGGATCATGGCGCGGCTGCGCCATGCCCGGTTTTTCTCGCTGGCCGAACTCAATGCCGCCATCACCGTCCTGACCGCGGAGCTGAATGCCCGGATCATGCGGGGCTTTGGCGCCAGCCGGGCAGAGCTGTTCGCCAGCCTGGATGGGCCGGCACTGCGTGGCCTGCGGATGCCGCCCTATGCCTTTGCCCGCTGGCGGCGCTGCCGGGTTGGCCTGGACTACCATGTCGAGGCCGATAGCCATTGGTACTCGGTGCCGTTCCGCCTGATCCGCCAGCTGGTCGACCTCCGCATCAGCGAGGCAACGGTCGAGGTGTTCCACAAGGGCGAGCGGGTCGCCAGCCATGCCCGGGTGTCGCACCGGCGGGGCCACACCACCATTGCCGAGCACATGCCGAGCGCGCATCGCCGCCACGCCCAGTGGACGCCGGCGCGGCTGCTGGAGGAGGCCGGCAAGGTTGGGCCTGCGACCATGGTGTTGTGCGAGGCGGTCATGGCGGCGAGGCCGCATCCCGAGCAGGGGTTCCGGACCTGCCTCGGCATCCTCAACCTGGCCCAGACCTATGGCGCCGCGCGGCTCGAGGCGGCCTGCGGCCGCGGCGTCGGCATCCGCGCCCGCACCGTCACCTCCATCCGCTCCATCCTGCAGACCGGCCTCGACCGGACCTTTCTGGAGGAGGAGCCGGACCGCCAGCCGCCGCCGTTGCACGGCAACATCCGTGGCGGCGGCTACTTCCACTGACCTCCAGAGGAGAGCCCATGCTCGTCCATCCCACCCATGAGCGGCTGATCGCGCTCGGCCTGGCCGGCATGGCCAGGGGCTTTGAAGAGCAGCGACGATCCCCCGACATCGCTGCCCTGACCTTTGAGGAGCGCCTCGGCCTGCTGGTTGACCGCGAGGCGGCCGAGCGGGAAACCCGGCGGCTGGCAACCCGCTTGAAACACGCGGCACTCCGCCACAACGCCAGCATCGAGGACGTCGATCTGCGCACCCCGCGTGGCCTCGATCGGGCACTGTTCCAGAAGCTGGTCGCCGGCGACTGGATCGACCGCCATGAGGGGCTGCTGGTCACCGGCCCGACCGGGGTTGGCAAATCCTGGCTGGCCTGCGCACTCGCCCACAAGGCCTGCCGGGACGGCCGCCGCGTGCTCTACCAGCGCGTGCCCAGGCTGTTCGAGGCACTGGCCGTTGCCCGTGGTGATGGCCGCCACAGCCGCGCCCTGAAGGCGCTGGCCCGGGTCGAATTGCTGGTGCTCGACGATTGGGGCCTGTCGGTTCTCACGCAGCCTGAACGCGAAACGCTGCTGGAAATCCTGGAGGACCGCCACGGCCGCAGCTCCACCATCCTCACCAGCCAGGTGCCGGTCGAGCAGTGGCACGCGGTGATCGGCAGCCCAACCCTGGCCGACGCCATCCTGGACCGCCTCGTGCACAACGCCCACCGCATCGAACTCAAGGGGGAAAGCATGCGACGCATCACCGCCAGACACGCCATGACCACGCAAACGCTTGACGTCAGAGAGCCTTCCTGAACCATTGGTCTATCGGCAGGAAGCCTGCCCACGATGCCGTGGAATTCGTGCCCACGATCGCCTGGAACGACCGCCCACGATCACTGGAATACGCACTGGAACTGGCGCCGCACTCAGGCGCCCGCAACCGCTGCCGCCTGAACGTCAACCGCGGCCATCACCGGATGGGTACCGTCCTCCTCGGCCGCGTCCATCAGCGAGGCGAGCTTCGGGACCTTCGGACGGAGCTGATCGGCCACCGTTCTCCACTGCCTCTTGGCGCCCTCCGCATCGGGCTCCGCGTAGGCGGTGCCGATCCAGGCGGAGACGATGCGGCGCTGGCTCTTCCCGGCATGCGCCAGCGCAGTGCGGGCAAAATGAACGCGGCACCTTTGCCAAGTGGCCCTGAGGACCTTCGTCACGGCGGCCTTGAGCCCCTCATGGGCATCGGAGATGACCAGCTTGACCCCGCGGAGCCCGCGGCGGGCCAGGCTGCGGAGGAAGTCAAGCCAGAAGGGTTCGGCCTCCGAGCTGCCCACCGCCATCCCAAGCACCTCGCGCCGCCCATCGGCGTTGACGCCCACCGCGACGGTGACGGCGACGGAGACGATGCGCCCGGCCTCGCGCACCTTCACGTAGGTCGCGTCCAG
>NZ_PDNU01000046.1 GCF_002631185.1 Teichococcus rhizosphaerae
GCGAGGCGTAGGGAATATCAGCGGTTCGGCTTTATCAAACAGGCAGCAGGATGCAGCAGGCCAATCGATGATGCAGCTCTAGCCCCTCGCGTTGGCATCCTCGGTGTTCAGCTTTTCCAAACCCAATTCCTGCCGGACATGCGCGTACTGCACCGGATCCAGGCCCCGGCGCTCTCCGGCAAGGCGCCGTAGGGTGGCCAGACCAGCTTCCGTGAAGAAAGCCCGCGCGAACGGCCCTGGTCCCGGCCGGACCATCATCAGGCCGCGCTCCACCATGCTCTGCACCGCCACCGGCAGCTTCGGCTGCCCCGCCTGCGGTCCGCCGCGCCATGTCCGCAGATGGATACCGTCGGCCAGGCGCGGCGAGGTGCCAAACCGTACCCCCAGTTCCCGCCGGATCAGGTTCCGCTCCGCGGCCGTGAAGGTCGGTGAGGAACGGGAGGAGGAAACAGGGTCGGTCATAGGGCCATCATAGCATTGGCAGGACTTCAGGACCCGCACGCCGCGCATCAATCCAGTCTCTTGGTCAGCCGGCGCGTCCTTCCGGATCCGCTCCGGCATCGAGCATATACTTTGCCGCCCAGAAGCACCGCATGGCGTGGTTCGTCCGCACCATTGGCCTAGCCCGGAGGAGGCGATGAACTTCGGTTGCTGTCAGGGCGGATCGGGTGTCCCGCCTGCGCGCCAGAGCGGCAACTGACACCAGCGCCGGCCCTCCTGCGGCGGCTGATCGACACAGGCCCGGTACGCCGCATCCAGGTCATTGCTCCTGAACGCGGCGACAGCGTCGCGCGACAGCGGCCCGAGATCGGTCTGCACCGGCATGCGCCATCCGGCGACAAACCCCACCAGCAGCGCCAGAACGGGCACCGCGCCGTACAGCACCTTGCGGGTCAGGCTGAGCTCGTGCGCCGCCCGGCGCATACCATCTCGCACCTCCCGGAGTGCGGCATCCGCCGCCCGCCGCGCCGCATCCTGGCCGATGCGGTCCATCTCCTGACGCAGCCTGTCCTGCGCGCGCGCCGAGCTGGTCAGCAGCAGCCGCAGCGGCTCCTCCGGTTCCATGCCCATCCTGGCGCAGGCCTGCTCGACCTCGGCCGCCGCGCTGGTGTCCGCCCTCTGCGGGTCCACGGCCAACGTCGCTCGGCCCGTCGCCTCCGGCCTCACGGCAGCCAGGCACCGACCTCCCGCATCTCGGCCTGCAGCGCGGCATTCCAGCTCTTGACCTGCCAGGCGCGGGTGGGACCCAGCTTGCCGTCGCCTCGGCCCGGCCGGTCGGCCATGGCAGCCTCGAAGTTCAGCAACAGCTCCCGCATGGCGTCCAGCGGCGCCAGCGAGCGCATGTAGACCGGGACCGCTCCCGCCTCGACCCAGGCGATGAAGTCGGGATCGGCCTGGATGCCCTGAAAGGCACCGGCCGGGTTCTGGCCGCGCTTCAGCACGCCCTCGTTCAGCACCAGCAGCGTCTGCGGCGTGTTGAAGTAGCCTTCGCGCCAGATCGCATGCGCGTGGGCGAAATCATCCGCCTCCGGACCCAGGAAGTAGACCGCGACCGGCAGCACGCCGACGTCGTGGCAGAACGCCAGCAGATCCAGGTCGCGCACATACTCGGCCAGGGTGCTGTCCTGGCCGCCACCGAGATCGAGCACCGCCGAGCGGCGCTCGGTCAGCATGCGGTCCAGCACCGAGGTCAGCCAGTCCTTGACCTCCACCACATCGGTGGAGGACGGCGTCAGCGCCTCGCCCGGGTAGAGCCGCGACAGGGTCGGGTTGCGCGCGGCGTCGGCGATGATGGGATCGCGCCCTTCCCGTCGCGCCCGCTGCACCATCCAGTCGAGGCCGGTGGTGCCGCCGGTCCGGCCGCGGCCCAGACGCACCACCAGCCTGGGCTGCATCTCCGGAACGCCGCCCACAGCCGGGGTCGGAACCGCCAGGGCGGTCTTGCGCGTCACCATGTCATGCTTTCCTTCCACTGCGGTCGAGGGTTTGCCGCTTCAGCCGCGCCAGCCGGTCCTGCGCCTTGCTCGAACTCTCCCCCGCGGGGTATGCGGTCGGCAGCGCCACCGGCGCGGGCGGCGCAGCAACCGCCTCCGGGCTGGGCCTTGCCGCCATGGCACCGCGGTCGAGCTGAGCCCGCGCCCAGGCCTTGCGCGCCGTCTCCGCCACCCGGCGACGGGCCTTGTGCCCCTCCGGCCCCGGCGCGTCGAAATGCTCCGGGCGCGGCAGCAAGCCCTCCTCGACGAACACCGCCCCGAAGCGCTCCCAGTTCACCCCACCTTCCCTCAGGATACGGGCGAACGCCTCGCGATGGCGGAGCAGCCAGTTCGCCAAGGGTGAGCGGCGAGGACCCTCAGCCCGGGCAGCCTGGATCCGCGCCAGGATCGGATCAGTCACGGCCGACAGCTCTGCAACATCAGCGGAATCGTACCTGCGGTTGTGCATCCTGCCAAGAGACACACGTGGGACAGTTGCACAGATAGGATTGTGCAAAGTTGTTGGCATTGAGGTTGTGGTGACGGGACACAGACGCTACCCAGACGGGAAAGGGCTGGAGCGGCAATATCCCTACAGACCATTGCACCGCCGCTGGCAGTGCTGGGACAGGAGCGGGACGAAAGCGGACATGGACGCGACACGACTGAGCCAGGAACTGGGGGCGCTGCGGGACCAGGTGAGCGCCCTGGAGGCCGGCCAGGACAATCTGGTGCGGGCCATCGGCGAGTTGGCGCCGCTGCTCGGCACTGTCATCGAGGAGCTGCGCCTGCTCTCCCAGGCGGCCTCGGCGGAGGGCCCGGCCAGCGATCTCGGCCCGGAGTTGCGGCGCCTGGCGGAGGCGGTGGACGGCAACACCGCGGCGGTCACCGCGCTGCTGCGGCAGTTGCCGGTCTCTCCTGCCGAGGAGGGTGCAGGCCCGCCGGCATGATGACCTTCCGGGCCGGTGCGCCCGGCGGCGTCGCCCAGGCGGCGGCCTACACCGCGCATCTGCTGGAGCGCACGATCGATCCGGCGCAGCAGGCGCTGGCTGACTACTACGGTCGGGAGAGTTCCTTAGACCCGGAGCGTTCTGAGGGGCTGGGCAGCACCCCCCGCCCCTCGCCGGTGATGGCGCCGGAGATGGCCAGGGCACTGGGGATCGATGCCAGCCGGCCGCTGACCGCCGCGGAGCTGGGCAACATCCTGGGTGGGCTGCGCGCCGATGGCGGCGCCATGCCGGGTCACCAGCGGGACCTGCGGACTTACCGGAACCGGGCGGGTCAGGCGGAGGGTGGGGGCGAGCGCAGCCGCATCGCCTGGATCGACCTGACCTTCTCGGCGCCCAAGAGCGTCTCGGTAGCCTGGATGGCCGCTGGAACCGAGGCCGAGCGCCAATCCATCTACCAGGCGCACAAGGACGCGGTGCGGGAGGCGCTCGGCTATGTTGAGCAGGAGGTGGCCCGCGCCACCTTCGGGCATGGCCGCAGCGGCAAGGCCGAGGAGAGCGGCCGGCTCGGCTTTGTCTCCATCGACCACTTCACCAGCCGGCCCACCGTCGAGATCAGCCGGGCGGATCCGACTACCGGCGTGCAGGCCACCGAGATCTACAGCGTGCCGGTGGCCGGTGATCCGCAGCTGCACACCCACACCATCGTGCCGAACCTGGTGCTGACCCGCAGCGGAAGGGCGATGAGCATCGACACCACCCGCATCGCCGGGCGGGTGCATGAGTTCGGCGCGGTCTACCAGGCACTGCTGGGGCGGAACCTGCGCCGCCTCGGCATGGCGGTGGAACTCGACGAGCGCACCCAGGCGCTGCGCCTCGCCGCCATCCCGGAGGAAATCTGCCGGGCATTCAGCAAGCGCACGGTCAATGGCGAGCGATCCGCCGAGGAGTGGGCGCTGCGCCACGGCTACAGCGCCGAAGCCTGGGCGGCGATGCGCCCGGAGCAGCGGATCGCCATGCTCAAGGCCGCGATCAAGGAAGGCCGTTTCGGCAAGGGCGACGACCTGGCCGATCTCGCCGCCTGGCGGGCGCAGACCGCCGAGCTCGGCTGGCAGTATTCCGGCAGCGCCGTGCGGATGGGGCCGCCGGCGCCGGAACGCAGCCAGCAGCAGCGGGTCGAGGATGCCCTCGCCGGGGCGACGCCGGTGCTGGAGAGCATGCTGGCGCAGCGCGCGGTGGTCACCGGCAGCGACCTACGGCTGGCGGCGGCGCGCGGGCTGATCGCCGGCGGCATGGAAACGCTGGACGACCTGTCGGCGGTGACCCGCGCCATGGCCGAGGGTGGCGTGCGGCAGGATGGGCAGCGGACCGCCCTGTTGTTTCGTCCGGGCGTGTCCAGCCGGCCCGAGCGGGTGCAGGTGACCACGGCACTGCATCGCGACCAGGAGGCGGAGCTGATCGCCTTGGCCCGCACCGCACGGGCGCAGCCGGACGCAGCGCTGGCCCCTGCCCGCCTGGCGCAAGCCGCCGCCGCACGCGGCACGCCCCTGACCGAGGAGCAGCAACGCGCCGCCGAGGCGCTAGGGGCGGGGAACAAGTTCGCCGTGGTGGTCGGCGGTGCGGGAGTTGGCAAGACCACCATCCTGGCGCCGCTGGTGGAGGGGTGGAACGGCCAGGGGCGCGAGGTCTGGGGCACCGCGCTGGCCTGGCGGCAGGCCAATGCGCTGCAGGAGGCCGGGATCAGCGGCGCGCGCACCCTGGCGCTGGAGCCGCTGCTGGATCGGATGGGGCGGCGGCCGCAGGATTTCGGGCCAAGCTCGGTGGTAGCGCTCGACGAGCTGGGCCAGATCGGCACCCGGCAGATGCTGCAGCTGCTGCGGCAGCAGGCGCAACTCGGCTTCAAGCTGGTGGCGGTGGGCGATGACCGGCAATGCCAGGCGATCGAGGCCGGGCCCACCATCGCGCTGCTGCGCCAGGCGCTCGGCCCCGAAGCCATTCCGGAGGTGCTGTCCACCGTGCGGCAGGCGACCGATCGCGAGCGCGCGATCGTCGGGATGTTCCGCGACGGCCGGATCGGTGAGGCGCTGGCCGCCAAGCGGGCCGAGGGCCAGGCGGAGCTGGTCCAGGGCGGCTACGAGGCGGCGGTGCGGCGCGCCGCGGCGCTGTGGGGCGAGCGCGTGGCGGCCAACCAGCAGGATCCGCGCTACAGCGTCACGGTGTCGGCGCCGACCAACCAGGACGCGCTGGCGGTCAGCCGTGCCATCCGCGAGGTGCGCCGGGCGTCAGGCCAGCTTGGTCCGGACCGCCTGACGATCGAGGCCAGCGATGCCACCGGCGCCAGCTACGCCCTGCCGCTGGCAGAGGGGGACCGGGTGCGGCTGTTCCAGCGCACCAGCCGCGCCGGGGCCGGTCGCGACACCATGATGGGCGAGAACGGCTCCGTCCTCACTGTGCGCGAGGTGCGGCCGGACGGGCTCAGGCTGGTGACGCGCGACGGCAAGGAAGGCTTTGTGCCCTGGAAGGGCTTTCGCGACCGCCGCAGCGGGCAGATCCGGCTGACCTATGGCGATGTGCTGACGATCAACACCGCCCAGGGGATCACCAGCGACGAGCACATCCTGGCCATGCCGGCGGGCAGCCGCGGCGTCACCCTCTACGCCGCCCATGTCGGTGCCAGCCGGCATCGCGTGGCCAGCCACATCGTTGGCAGCCTCGGCGCCGAGGCACGCGAGGTCGAGGAGCACCGGCCGGTGAACGCGCCGAAGCTCACGGGCCAGGCGGCGCTGGATGCGGCCTGGGCCAATGTGGAGCGGAACTTTGGCCGCGCGCCGGTGAAGGACAGCGCGCTGGCGCTGCTCCGCCGGTTCCAGGACCTCTCGCAGAAGGCCCGCAACACCTTCCAAGAGGGCATGCGGCGGCGGCAGACGCGGCAGAAGGCGGAGCTGCCGGAAACGCGGCTTGTGCAGCGGGCGCGGGAGAACCGGCAGGCTGAGATCCTGGCACCGGCGTTGCGGCAGATGAGCCTGAACCTGGAGGTGCAGGGCCGGGCCGCCGAGCGTCTCGGGGGTGCGCCACGACAGCCTGCCGCAATCAGCCTGGAGGCGTTGACCCTGCGCCTGGTGGCGCCGCAGGTGGCGGAGGGCCGCATGTCCTACAGCGCGGCGCTGGACGAGGTGATGCTCAGCGCGGTGGATGATCGCAGAAGCCGCGTGCAGCGCGACTACGCCTGGAACCCCGTCCATCAGTTACACTTCCCAAAACTTGGCGGCCCGGTGCATGCCGAGCTCAGCCAGGAGACCATCATGCGCAAACTGGATCAGGCCATTGTCGACTATCAGGCGGGTGGTCCGGCCACGCTGTGGGCAAAGGCAGCAAAGCTGGAGATACCTGGTTTGGAGGTGGAAGGGCTGAAGGACAAGCCAGGCAGAGCCCTGCCGAAGAGCGTAGAGCGCAAAGCCCGACCCCTGCCCTTGAAGGGCTATGCTCAAGGCGCTGAGACTCCCCAACGAAAAGTGCAATTTTTAAGACGAGGGCCCCATAAGCGCCGTTAAGGTTGCAGCACCCTTCTGAATCGCAGACCGCAGGATCAGCGTGCGAGTGCCTCCCAATGGCGAACTCGTTGTCCCAGCCTGAAAAATCTTACGCAATCTTGAGAAGATGCTATGACCAGATATATAACTGGAAAGGCTAGGAGGCCAACATGACCAAGGCTCAGCGCCGCGCCATCCAGAACTACCGGTCTCGTCTTGGTGAGCGTGGACTGGCACGCTTCGAAGTGCTCGGTCGTGACACTGATCGCGATCTGATTCGATCGCTTGCACGCCGCCTGGCCGAGGATACTCCCGAAGCGTTGGCGCTGCGTATGACGGTCAGCCAATCCATCACCCATGAACCGCCTCCCAAGGGAGGTATTCTGTCGGCCCTTCGGCGATCTCCCCTCGTGAACTCTGATCTTGATTTGGCTCGTCCTCATGAAGAGGCGCGCGAGGTCAATTTTTGACGCGGTTCCTGCTCGACACCAATATTATCAGCAATATTGTCAAGCCTAAGCCTTCAGAATCTTTGCTCATCTGGATGGCCGAGCAGAATGATCAGGATCTCTACATTGCGTCTCTTACAGTGGCCGAGATTCACCGGGGCATTCTGGAAAAGCCACCTGGCAAGCGCCGCCACGAACTGGAGACGTGGTTCTCCGGCTCTGAAGGTCCTCAAGCTCTCTTTGCGGATCGCGTTCTATCGTTTGATGAGAAAGCTGCGCTTGCTTGGGCAAAGCTCATGGCTGAAGGAAAGAGGCGTGGACGTCCCCGTAGCGCAATGGACATGATCATTGCCGCTGTCGCCTTGGTGAATGGCTGCGTGGTGGTGACTGACAACGAGAAAGACTTCGAGGGCTTGGAGGTTCTGAACCCGCTTCGGCCCCCGGCATGATCGACGAAGCGCAAGCTTGCAGGCCCTGTCTCTTTCCTCAAAGCAGGCCCGCTGGATCATGGTTGTTGAGCAATCATGCCGCCCTCGACCGTGTCACGCTCCACAGCCACCTCCAGGTTAGGCCATTCGGGCGTTGAACCGCCTCGATCTCGGAACCACTGATCCTCGAACCAACGGATCCGCTGAAGTCTCATCGGCATGATACCTGGCCGCAGCACCACGACCTGATCCCGCTTCATGCGGCTGATCTCCTGCGGCAGCATCAGCGCCCGCCGCCGCATGGCCTCGCTCTCGGTCTGCTTGTTGCTCTGGAACCAGGCCAGGTAGCGCGGCCGGCTGCGGGTGACCTCCTCGACCGTGTCAAAGCCCATCCGCTTGGAGGCTTCCTCCGCCACCTCGATGTCGCAGCCGCCATAAAGCAGCTCCGCCCCGGTGTTGAGGAACAGGTTCTTCGAGCCTTCCTTGCCGAAGGAGGTGACGGTCTGGTTCTTCGACTGGATGACATAGGCCAGCCGAAAGCCGTAGCTGCGGGTAAAGGCCACGGCATCGGCCAGCACGCTGACCTCGCCCAGCGCCCAGAATTCGTCCAGCATGACCAGCACGCGATGCCGGTGCGCCGGATCCTCGCCGAACTCCTGCTGCGTGTTGGCAGCGACAAACTGACTGAAGAACATCTGGTAGATGATGCGCAGCCGGCGGATGTCGTCCGGGCTCGCCACCACAAAGATGCTCATCTTGCGGGTGCGGATGGCGCCAAGGTCGAAGTCGCTCTCCGCCGTGCCGGCGGCGACACGCGGGATCTCCCAGAGCGCCAGCGCCGTGGTGGTGGTCTCGATGACGCTGGCGGCGCTTTCATCCTCCTTGCGGCGGATGATGGCGCTGATCGTGTCGACGGCCGCGACCGGGTAGGGCCGTCCCTCCTCCCGCGCCCGCTGCAGCATGGCCTGGAAGTTCTCCGCCCAGTCCGGCCGCGCCAGCAGGCGCCGCACCGCCTGCACGGTGAGCGGCTCGCTTGGCGTCTCGGCCAGCAGCAGCGCCGCCGCGCCGGCCAGCCGCCGTCCGGCATTGTCCCAGAACGGGTTCTGCGCCTTGGTTTCCGGCACCAGGCGGAACATCGCCTTCTGGATGTCGTTGAAGGCTTCCGGCGTGCCGCGCCGCACCTGTCCGAGCGGATTCCAGCGATGCGTCCGCCCGTCATGGCTCATCAGGTCAAATAGAAAGACCTCGTCGCCCAGCCGTTGCCGCTCGGCCGCGGCCGCCTGGGCCACGTCGCGCTTGACCGAGAAGCAGACCAGCGAGCCGCCCCAGTTCTGGCAGTTGGGCACCACAAATCCGACCCCCTTGCCAGCCCCGGTGCGGGCATAGAGCGCCACATGGTCCTGGCCCGGCAGGCTGACCAGGTTCTGCCCGTCCCGCCCCAGGACGATGGCGTCGCCGGGCGGGGCCTTGGACCAGACCAGCCCATCGGCCTCGCCCTCCTTGCGGGTCAGCCAGCGCGTCTCGCCATGCAGCTTCCGCTTCGGCGTGAGGATCTGGTGGCTGCGCCAGACCAGCGTGGCGATCAGGGCCGAGGCGCCCGCGGCTGAGATCAGCAGGCTCTGCGGCACCCGGTAATAGTCGAAATAGTGCCAGCCGATCAGGAACCACTGCAGCGGCAGGTAGTGCGGCGGCAGGGCTTCCGCGGCCTGCCACATCCCCAGCAGGGCGATCAGGGCCAGCGAGGCGACCATGGCCCAGAGGATGGCAAAGACCACGGCCAGTCCGGCCCAGCGGGCGCCGAGCTGGGTCACAGCGCATGCTCCGTCAGCAGCGCCGCCGGCGTGCCGCCGTCGCGCAGCACCGCGTCCTTGAACCAGACCTCCTTGATGGAGAAGACCCCGGCCTCGTTGCGCAGCGGGATGATGATGTCCACCGCGTCGCCCAGCATGCCGGCCAGATTGTCATCGGCCATGCTGTTGCCGCCGGCGGTCTTGCAGAAGTTGAACATGCGTCGGAACGCCTCCTGCGGCGTGCGGCCGTGGATGGTGGTGGGGCTGCCGGGATGGCCGGAGAGGATGCCGCCGAGATAGACCCAGGCCGCCTCACCGGTGCGGATCTCCTGCACCGGCACCCGGTCGGGGCGCATGCGCATAGCCGCAGCGATCAGCTCCGCCGCCCCGGCGGCGCCGCCGGTCTGGCTGTAGAGCAGGCGCACGGCGTTGGGCTGGGCGAGGATCAGCTCCTGGCTGTCCTCCACCGTGACGATGCGCTCCTCGAGCGGCACCGCGGCCATCAGGCTCTTGAACAAATCGGTCTTGCCGCCGCCGGTGGCCGCGCACATCCAGATGTTGAGCTTGCGGCGCATGGCCAGCGTCAGAAAGCCCACCGTGTCGCCCTGGTCATAGAGGGCCAGCAGCTCGCCGGAGAGGCGCTGCCGGATGGCACCGCGCTGGCCCCAGGCATTCCAGCCCTCGGTCCGGTAGCGCTCGGGAAGGGTGTCGAGCGGCGCCACTGTGTTGCCTGGGCGCCGCCAGGTCAGGCTGATGCTGCCGCCAGGCACGGCCGGCGGCAGGATGGCCTGGAGCCGCAGCAAGGACCGGCCACCCTCCCCCGCCGGTCCTGGCATCTCGGTGGAGAGCAGCGGCGAGCGCTCATCGACATCCTGCCCCCGCAGCGAGCCCGCCAGCATGGCGATACTTTCCAAGGTCTGGAAATCCAGCTCAGGCTGCTGTCGCACGGACCAGCCACCGCCCTGCCGCCACCAGACCTCGCCCGGCGCGTTGACGGCGACGTCCTGGGTGGCGCGGTCGTGGAACAGATCGGCGAGGGGCGCCATGGCGTAGCCAAGCATGGGCAGTGCCGGGTGCATCAGCGCAGCCTCAGCTCGTAGACGTCGGAGAAGTCGAGGTCGCGGGCGACGAACACCGCCTCCTGCGCGCCGGCCGGCGAGGTGCCGTAGGGCGGGATGTTCACCGTGGCGTCGAGGGCGCGGCTGGCTGCGTTGGTGCCGCCGCTGCGCGCCGTGTTGAAGGTGATGCGGGTGCCGTCGCCCTCGGTGGCGTTGGCGGCGGTCTGCGCCGCCGCCTGCAGCCCGGCATCAATAAAGGACAGCATGATCGCGCCGCCGAAACGGGCCCAGAAATTGGTGTGCACCTCCACCGGGATGCCAGACGTGCCCATCGGATCAGTGCCCGGGCTGGCCAGATCAACCACCACACTGTCGGGCGTCTCGGCCCGCTGCCACAGAATGAAGGCGCGGTTCTGCCCCTGCATCATCGCCTGCCTGACCTGCCCGACCAGCCGCGTGCCGGCCGGCAGCAGCACGGTGGTGCCGGTGGTGGACATCACCGGCTGCGGCACCTGGCAGCGGACAAAGCCTGGCAGCTGGGTGTTGACCGGCGTTTCCCGGATGCAGCCGATCAGGCTGCCCTGGGTCAGCGTCAGATGCGGGTTGCGCAGCCGGCGGGCCCGCGCGCCCTCCGTGCGGGTGGCGTGCAGCCGGGCAGCCAGCCCGTCCTCCTCACCTCCGAGCAACCCTCCCTGCCCGACCGGCAGAGTTGGCGTAGCGTGATCATCAGTGCCACTTGGGCTGCGCGCCTCGTAGGCCATGATCGGGCTGGGCTTGATTGGCCGCGCAGGCGACGAGGGTGCGGCCTGCGCTGATGGCTGCAGGGTCATGCTGGGGGGTGGCAGCACCACCGGGGTCGCGGTCAGAGCCGGCTCTGGTGGCGGCATGCGGAACACAGGCCTTGGTGCACCGGCCTCGCCGGAGGCAGCGCCCACATCCTGCGCCGGCGGCTGGCGCTCCTGTGGACCGCCATTGATCAGCCAGACGGCGAAGGCGGCGCCGATGCAGAGCGTGACGATGCCGATCTTGCCGGCGAAGCCCATCGGTCGGCGGCCCTGGCCGACCGGCGGGGCATTCCCAGCTTCGCTCACGACTGCGCCGCCTTGGGCGTCAGCACCACGTCGGGCGAGACGGTGCCGGTGCCGCGGCCTGCCGGGTCATAGCCCTTGTTGACGACGCAGAGGGTCGCCTGGCCATCGCTCAGGATCAGCCGCGGCGTGTTGGTATGCACCACCACCCAGCCCTGCGGGTTCATCGTGTTGTTGGCCACCGCCGGGGTGCCATCGGGCAGCACGGTGGTGATGGCGGGCACGCGCTGGACGCCGGGAAAGCGCAGAAAAATCTGCCGACCGTCATCGCAGATCTCCGCCGGCGCCAGCCGGGCATCACCGATCCCGACCCAGCGGAAATTCGCGTCTGGTGTGGCGGCACAGGGCGCAGCCTGGGCTTGGCGCAGCGCCGCCTCGGCCGCCTGCTGCTGGCGGGCGGCGGCGCGTGCCTGCCAGCGCGCCTGGCGCCGCGCCTGCTCGGCGGCCAGGTTGCGCAGGCGGACGCTGTAGAAGGCCTCCTTGGCGTCCGCCGTCTCCAGCTGAAAGCGGTAGCGCTGCTGCGGCAGGCCGTCGCGCTCGGTCAGTACAAAGAAGGGCTGCGGCTCGAGCGCGCGATGCGGCTTGAGGGCCACCGTGTTGCCGCGCACCGCGACCGACAAATTGCCGTCGGTCGTGGCATTGCCCTGAGCACTGCCGGTCCGGGTCAGCGCCTGGGCGCCCAGCATCAGGCTGTTGTCCGAGGCCGGCGTGCCGACCACCCGCTCGCCGGGCGGCAGTTCGATCAGCGCGGTGGTGCCGGGCTGAATGCGCAGCAGCACGACCCGGTCTTCCGTCGCGGTGATGCAGCGGACGCGGGAGTCTTCGCCGGCCGAGCAGGGCGATGGTTCCTGCGCCGCCCAGGCTGGCATGGCCGTGAGGCCGGCCAGCACCGCGGCCAAAGCGGGCCTGCGGCTCATGGCATGGCTCCTTCCTCGGTGATGGAATATTCGGTGACCTGCAGGCCGAGCGGATTGTGGGTGACCAGTTGCCAGGACGGCACCTTGACCCCGGCCCGGAAGCGGATGGTGGCCGAGTAGTTGCGGATGAGGGGGCGCTGACCCTCGGTGCGCTGGGTGCGGGTGAACCAGACCTTGTAGCTGTCGGGATCCCGACCGCCGCAGCCTTCCAGGGCGGCGTCGCGGATACAGAACAAATTCTCGGTGCGGCGTTCGATCTGCGCCTGGGTCCGGGTGCCATAGACCCGGAAGGGGCTCTGCTCGTTCCGGGGATCGACGCTGGCCTGGTAGGCGTCGCCCACCGCCTTGTCCGAAAGGATGTAGACGAATTGCTGCGCCTCAGGATGCCCGGCCGAGCTGTAGCCTTCGCGGGCCGCCACATAGCGCCAAAGGGTCGCCGACATCGCGGCGCGGCGGTCTGAGGTGGTCAGGTCCCGCTCCGAGGCTGAGGTGCGGAAGGTGCCGTCGCTGTTGAAGGCGACATAGACGATCTGGGTCTTCTCGCGCGCCAGCAGGAAGACCACGGCCCCGGCGAGGGCCACGGAAACGACGATCTGGCTGATGCCCGTGGCCATGGCCATGCGGGAGCGCCGGTTGTCGCGCCGCTGCGAAGCTGCCTGGGACTGGAGGATGCGCTGGTAATGCGCCGCGGCCTGCTCCGGACTGACCACGGCCGCCGTGGAACTGGCCCGAAAGACGGCCACCGCTTCCTCGGGTGCCGACGAGGCGCTCATCGCAGATCCTCCGGCGCCGGCGTCCAGAGGCCGGCATTCAGCACGAAGGGCGTGCCCTGGCAGGCCCGTGCCTCCTGCGCCGCATCAAGCCGGGCGCAGCCAGTCAGGGCGGCACAGGCCAAGGTCAGAACCAGGACCAGCGGTCGGAAAGCGAACATCATGACGGATCGGGTCCTTGTTGCTGTCTCAGCGGCCACCACGGCCCATGCTCCGCTTGATCGAGGCACCGATGGCCGCGCCCATACGGGCGGCCGACGCCGTGCCGCTCACGGCCGCGCCGCTGGCGACTTTGCCCCCAGCCAACCCGGCGCCGACGCTGGTCGCGACACCTGCGCCACCACTGCCACCGATCGAGGCCAGCATGGGCAGCCCGACCATGATCAGGGAGCAGATGAAGAACCAGGCACAGAGGCTGAGAAGATCGGAAATGGTCGCCGACATGCCGTTGTCGGCGGTGAAGCGCTGCTGGATCCAAGTCATGCCA
This sequence comes from Teichococcus rhizosphaerae, assembly GCF_002631185.1. GTDB lineage: Bacteria > Pseudomonadota > Alphaproteobacteria > Acetobacterales > Acetobacteraceae > Pseudoroseomonas > Pseudoroseomonas rhizosphaerae. Next base: position 13,438 of record NZ_PDNU01000046.1, read on the forward strand.
CCCGCCAGCGCAATCTCCGTCATGACCCAGGAATACAGCGTCAGGGCAGAGACTGAGATCAGCTTGCCGAACCAGTCGAGGACGTACTGCCGGCTCGTCTCGAACAAGGCAGCGATCAGCAGGAACGGCCCGGCGGAGATGATCAGCGCGGTGGCCACGCGCGCGACCTGCCAGACCGCGAACACAAATGCCAGGAAGAGATGCAGGAACAACTGCACGATGCTGACCGACATGCTAGCACGGATATTCCAGAACGGATTGCCAATACGCTGATCCGCCAGAGCGACGACGTGCTCGATCGCTTGAGCGATGCTGTTGAACCGTTGGGCAGCTGTGATACTCACAGGACCACCATTCAATGCTGATGCAATACCGTTTGGAATCGTTATCCAGAAAGGCTCACGAATGACGGCGTTGTAGTTTCCGACTTGCAAGAGGGCGAGGACGATGAGCCCCAGGATGATCTTGCGGACACCCCAGCTGACCGTCATGTCGCCACGCAACATCAGGACGGCTGCAATTAACACCAGCAGCATCATGGCGCCGCGCAGATAGGACAGCGTGAACGCGATGCCACCAGCGATGACATTGTCCATCGCCCGGATGGTCAGGCCATCGAAATATGTGACCCATTGCTCGTACATGGCCGCTCAGATCCTGCCGCAGTACTGCCCAAACATCCCGCGCTGGCTCTCTGGCTTCTTGCATGCATCCTGGATGGCACCCCGCATCAGCGGGCTTTCCGTCGGATCAAAGCCCGGAATGGGCGAGGATGGTGCGATCTTCCTGGCGCGCTCGCGATCCTCGGCCTTCTGCGCATTGCCGCAGACCGGATCCTGACCTAGCCGCATATCGTCGCGACATTTCCTCAGCCAAGCGCCGCGCTCCGCCGGATGCGCCTGGAACCACGGGATGTCGTGCTCCGCCGCCATGGCGGCGGTCGAGGTGAGCAGGAGCATCGCCAGAGCGAGGCGGCGCATCACCAGCCTCCCAGGGCGCCGGCGGTGGCCTCGGCGTGGCGGTCCACATCCTGCCGCCATTGCTGCTCATAGCGTTGCTGCGTCACGCGGTTGTCCGCTTCCAGCAGCATCTGCGTTTGCTGCAGCTGCACCTGCTGCAGCGCTAGCTTCTGGCCCACCAGGGCGATCCCCGCCTGATGCGCGGCCACCGCGGTGCCGTCCGGCTGCGCCTCGATCTCCGCCTGCATGCGGTCCAGCGACGCCATCTGCGCCTGCGCGTCCACCAGCGCCTGCTCGCTCATCGCCTTGGCATTGGCGGTGACCGTCTCCCGTCGCGTCATCTCGCGGGTCCATTGATCCACCGTGGGCGGGATGTAGACGCGGTCGAGATCGATCTGCCCGGCGGCCCGCCCCAGGGTGGAGGCGCCGCGCATGGCGCCCATCAGCTCGCCCGGCAGCGGCAGGTTGGAGCTGGACAGGCCCCCCACCGCGCCCGTCAGCCCGCCGATGCTGGTGGCGTGGCTGATGGCGTTGTAGGTCGCGACCAGCTGGCGGTATTGCATCTGCATCTCGCGGATCTGCGTCAGCAGCCGCTCGGCCTGCAGGATGTTGTAGGTGGCGTTGCCGGGATCCCAGACCACCCATTGCGCCTTGGCGGGCGGAGATCCGGCGCCAAGGAAGGTCGCGCCGACCGTGGCCAGCAGGATGCGCTTCATGGGGTTCTCCCTCCGCTGTCGTCCGGCGCCGTCAGGTCAGCACCAGGTGGTGGTCCAATCGCCGGGGCTCGCCTGATCAGCCTCGACTCTCATGATGGCCCGCTGATCTCAGGGACCGGCCTGGGTGCCTTCCCGCAGCCGCCGCCAGAACACCGGCAGCCAGACCGAAGGGTCCTGGCCATGGTTGCCGATGGTGTCGGCCATCAGCCTGATGGTGCCGGCACGGCTGGACAGCACCGCCAGATGCTCGGGCAGCGCTCCGAGATCCATCAGGCAGCGCACGGCGTAGCTTTCCCGCATCAGGATCTTGGAGCGTGGGCCGACCAACATGTCGCGGCTGACCGCCTGGTGAATGCGCGGCGAGCAGCCCAGCCCCTCGACATAGCTGTCGCGGCGCGCATCCGGATTGGCGTAGAGCACCCGCGTCTTGGCCTGGGCAATCAGCGAAGCCCCCACCGGATGCTCCAGGATGTGCTCCGGCTGCTGGATGGCGAGGTCGAGCGAGACCTCCTTCTTGCGGCCGGTGAGCACCAGATCCTCGAAGCCGCGCGCGAAGCGCATTTCCTGGGCGCCGTTCACCATGGCAATGGGCGGCATGTAGGCCCGCCCCTCATCGGCATGCACCACGACGCGACGCCCATCAGCGACCAGCCCGGTGCGGTAGAGCAGATAGGCGGCCAACGGCGGCATCACCGCCGCGTCCTCCAGCACCTCCGTTGGATCGACGCTGGCGAAGGGGGCGCCAAAGTCAAGCCGATCCGCCTCGCCATCGAAGGCCCAGCCGCGCGCATTGCCGCGGCACCACACCTCCAGACGGGCCCCGTCGCCCAGGGCATCCCCGTGGTCGAGGAACTGGCGCACCCCGGCCAGGCTGCGCATGGGGGCGGGCATGCGCATGACCCAGGCGATGCCCTTGTCGAGGCGGCGGTTGCTGTCGGGCCGCAGCGCACCCCGTCCATCAGCCATGATCAGGCCGGAGATGAATTCGTGCAGCCAGGCGCGATTGGCCTCGGTGTTGTCGAGGCCGCGCAGCGGCGCCGCACCACTGTCCAGGCCACGCCGGATCCGGGCCACCGGCCCGCCCATGGCGCGCACCAGGATCTCGTTGGCGCCGTCCTTGTCGAAGAGGATCTGGCTGCCGCCCTGGCCGCCCACCAGCGGATCCAGCATCACGGCGTCGAAGGCCATGTCCAGCGTCTTGCCGGAGCCGGTCGGCCCGAAGCGCAGCCGGTGGCCGACATCACGCAGGTGCCACGGCACCTCGTAGGGCGTGTTGCCGACCGTGCGGACACGGTAGAGCGGCCTACCCCAGTGGTGGCTGGCGTCGCCCCGGGGATGCGCGTGCATCGAAGACATGGCGGCAAAGGCGACGCTCGGCAGGCCACCGGCCCGGCCGCGCAAATAGTGTGGCGAACCGGGCAGCTGCGCCCAGAAGGCGCCCTCAACCCCGGCATCCTCGGTGGCCACCACGGCGCCGGCATCGGTCACGGCGTTGCGGGCCCGGGCACCCCATTCCTCCAGATCCGCCAGCCGGTCGGCGTGCACGGCCAGGGACCAGAGATGCTCGCCCAGCACGTGCTCGCCCCGGTCGACGGCGTCCATCGCCTCGTCCAGCTCCAGGCGGAGCGACACGGCGCGGTCGCCGGCATTGCTCATATGGCGGGCGCGCAGCGCCATCTTGTCGCTGGCGCTGGTGCGGCCGAAGAACCCGAAGGAATTGGTCAGCACGAAGCGGAAGGGCTGGCCGATCAGCTGGTCGAACATGCCGACCCGCCAGCGGGTCGGGTAGATCCGGAAGCCCAGCATCAGCCCGTGCGGGCATTCGGCATAGTCCCGGGCCGGGATCTCGACGCGGAACCCCTTGTCGGCGAAGGTGACGCGGTCATTGTAGAGCGCGGCACCCATTTGCCCGCCCTCCACCAGCGGCACCGGCATCCAGCGCGCGTAGAGCACCATCCGGTGCGCCTCGGCGATCTCGCTGAACAGCACGCCGCCCTCCTCCCGCACGCCGAGCCGACGCGGCTGGAAGCCAGCCAGGGCGCTCATGGCGGCACGAGTCTTGTCCTGCAGCATGGACAGACGCCGATCGAGCCCGAGGTCGCGCCCAGGCTTGCGGCGGCGGCGCACCAGCGGCGCGCGCGGCCGGACAATCAGGGTCAGGAACCAGGATGTGCCGCGCAGCCCGGCCAGGCAGGCCTGGTAGTCCCGCGCCAGCGCCGCCCCGTAGAAGGTCCGATGCTGCGTTGGTGGCAACGGGCGGACACTGTCGTGCTGGATCAGGTGTTCATAGATGGTGAGTTCCGGCTCGGCGATGTTGCGCAGCAGTTCGGCCCGGACGGCGTGGGCGGTGTTGAGCGCCGCATTGCCGGCGAGTTCGAAGGGGTAGCCCTCGACCTCGATGACGGCGCAGAGCGAGCCGTCGCGCATCATCATCACGTCCGGCGCGATATGCCCGTGATGCGCGGCATAGGCCGTCGCGGTCCGCTCGAAGAACGCGGAGGCCAGGCCGTCAAACATGCCACAGCCCCCTCACCTCCTGCCGGCGGTGCCGCCGGCTCAGCGGAAAATGCGCGATCGACGCACCACCCCAGCGCGGCGCGTCGAAGGCGGCGCTGGAGGTGCGGAACCAGACGCCAATCACCGCCAGCGCGTACCAGTCGCGCTCCACCCACCAGCGCAGCGGCGCCCAGATGGCGACAAAGAGGCCGGCGGCGCTGATGGTGCCCGACAGCCCACCCCAGAACATCGCCAGTTCGACGCAGACCAGTCCCAGCAGCAGACAGGCCGAGAAGGGCAGACCGATCCAGGGCACCAGCGGCGGCCGGGTGGCGCCCAAGGGGATCATTCCCTCCGTGCGATCGACCTCCTCGGCCCGAGCCATGTCAGATGCCCATCCAGCCGACGATGGTCTCGAGGTTGGCCACCACCAGGCCACCACCGAGCACGCAAAGGATGGCGGCGCCGCGGAACTGCCACAGGAACAGCATCACGCCGATCAGGCCGACTGCTGCCATGGCCAGGCCACGGATCCAGGTGCTGCGTGCCCATTCAACACCCAGGGTGAAGGGATCGCCGCCCTGGGCCAGGGCTAAATCCGGCAGAAGCAGCCCGGCCAGCAGCGCGAGGGAAAGGACGCCAAGGGTGCGGTTCCGCGCGCCAGCCCCGCGGGCCAACGCTTTATGGGCGAAGAGGGACGTCATTCGGACCTTCCATGGTGATGCCGCGCAGCCTGACCGGCGCCGCCGGCTCAGGATCGGGTGGCGGGGGTTCCGCAGCATCCGGCTGCGGGCAGCGTGCCCAGACATCCCACGCCGGCACATCACAGCGCGAGCGTGCGGAGATGGGCGCATCAGGGCGAGGCGGCGGCACCGCCGTCGCGCCATCGGCATCGCGATGGCGGAGCGCGGGCACGATCTTGGTCTGGTAGGCAGTGTGAACCTTGCCAACGTAGCCGTTGGTCAGGCCGCGCGTCGGCGTGCCGGTGTTGTAGCAGGAGAGCGTGGCATCCAGCCGCGCCGCCTCCAGCCGGTCGTCGCCAAAGCGCGTCCAGCAATCAACCAGCACATCGGCGGCCACGGATAGGGCTGAACAGGGATCAAAGGCCGCCGCGATCGGCAGGCCGAGACGCTGTAGATGGCCGGCACGGTAGTTGATCTGCGCCAGGCCCATGTCGATATTGTCGATGCCACTCGACAGCAAGGCCTCGACCGCTGCAACAGCGTCGTCAGCCGAGTTGAAACGCCGCGAGGAGGTGGTGCGGCCCTTCACGTTCGTCGCGACGACGAAGGGATGGTAGCGGCTCTCTGTGCCGATGACGGCCAGCAGCGTGCCGCGATCCACCGTCGGGGCGCAGCTCGGCGCCATGGCGAGCACGGCCGCGATGGTCAACGCGACACTCACCGAGAGGCTCGGCGCCGTAGCGCCAGCACGCTGGAGCCGCTCTCCAGGCGCGGATGGCGCCTAGCGGTCGGATGCCCCGTCAGGCCGATCCGAAGGCGCTGGCTCGCTCGCTGCCACGAACAGCGTGCGGTACTTGCGGAGCTTGGGATCGTCGGCCTCATGCAGGACCATCGGGCCCGGGTAGTGCAGCTCCTCGCGAACAAAGCCGACCAGGCGGGTAAGGTCGCGCCAGGAACGGGTGCCCCGGCCGGCCCACAGGCCAATGGCCACGTAGCCACGCCGCCAGGAGGCGGCGAAGTAAGGCACGAATTCGGCCCGGCCGTCTGATCCACGCTGCGTGACGACGATGACGTTCTCGATGCGGCCACCATTGGCGATCGCCGCGCGCGCATCCCCCTCAGCCATGAACTGTGGCACCCAGCCTGCTCTCCCTTTTGGAGGAGAGGGGTATCGGATGATTCGGGGCCGCTCGGCAACTCACGGGTTGACGGGGGGAGCCTTGCCCCGGCCGGGTCTTGATCAAGGCTGCCGGAGCCGAGCGACCATGCGGCATGGCGAATAGGCGCGGGAGCCTCCGCGGGGACTGCGACAGAGGATGACGTTCCAGCCGGGCAGGCACGGGGCCGTTCCGGCGGGCGCCGGTAGATCGGTGCCGTCGAGTACCGCTGGTCACCTAACCCGGGTTTGGTCGTCGACATCACAGACCTGCCCTCATCACCATCCGAACCGCTCGCCGCCGCATCACCGCCAGTATCAAGATCGAAAAGAGGATTTCCCAATTCTCTAATCTGCTTTGTCCTCACGGGGTGTAAGCGTATGGGTGCGCGAGCGCTCCGGCAACCCGTTTTTGGCGAGACAGGAAAGAAAATGCAACCCTGGCGTGTTCGATCTGACGGATGATTCTGCACCGGCAATATTGCGTTCTCGCAAGATCGGACCCGTCTTCTTCCAGAATCAACCAGCAGAGATTCAAGTGATACACTTCATCGAAGATGGATTAATCGCTGCCGATCAGCGCGGATTCGGTGGTTGAGCGATGTTGAGCCGGTGAGCAGATGGCTGTCAGCCAACATCGCCTCTGCGCGCCACCAACATCATGCTGGTTGCATCTCTCGAGACAATCGAGGCAGAGGATCCGCGGCTTCACTCCGCAGCTGTCAGACGGAATACCTTCAGCAGAAGGCATCGCGGTCCTTCCAGCGCCCCAGGAGGTCGCCGGTCTCGGAGGAGTTCCTGCGATCGGACGACGGCCTCGCAGGGGCTGGCGTTCGTTCGGCCTCTGTCGGCCGTTCTGGCTCATTCGGCCGTTTTCGGGCATCCTCGCCGCGGGAATCCACTCTGGGTGGCGACCCGCAAAGGGAATTGGAGCCTGTTGGGTACCGAGCATGGTGCGCCCGCTGACCGAGAGAACGGCTAACATGGCCAAGCTGGACGCTCCTTTGCCTGCAGGCTTTGCGGAAGCCATTCAGCAGCTCGTGGACCAACGTAATCGCGAGGGGGGGCCTGGCCACAGGCGGCTCTACCCTCGGGATCTGCACGAGGAAGCCCTCCGTGAACTGATTGGGCGGGCTGAGGCTGGAGAGGCCATCCTGTTCCTGGCGCCGCCCTCCGCGAAGGTCCGCAAGTCATTCTGGATCGATCAGGATCTCAAGCATGGCGTCGACCGTCTCGCGACGGAGCACGGCGTCACGAGAACGGCTGTGTTCGTGACGGCCTTGCACACCTACCTGGAGCGGCAACAGGCTCCCTCCAGCTGAGCTTTCGGTCAGAAAAATACGCAATATGCGTATCTTTATGGCTAGACATTCGCCTCGTCGCCACGGCAAGTTGGTTCTGCTCGCTACGGTTGTACCGGAGCGGGCGTGATCTCAACCGCCTTCTGGGGCCGATGATGGCGCGCTGATAGAGAAAACGGCCGGTGCCTGGCAGCACCGACCGTTCCTGAACTCGGCAACCCTAAACTGGGCTCCATTTGCAGACCCAGGATAGGTTTTGGCCTTCCTCCTCGTCAAGCAACCTCTTGCCTGACGACAGGAGAGTCGCGTCTAATGAGTTCGGGCGGCGCGCTCGCGAGGAGCGAGCCATGATGAGTGATCAACCCGTGCCACGGCTGCCACGACGCACGGGGCGACGTCGCACGACTGGCGCGCAACTGCAGGCGGTTGCCGGCTTGTCCGGACGCCTCGATGAACTCGACCGCGGTCGCGTGCTGGCCGCCTTTAAGGCGGCGGCTCCCGCTATGGGCTATGCGCCTTACGTGGTGCATATGCTGGATCTGCTGTTCCGCTACTCGGCAAACCAGGATTGGAAAGCCGGGCAGCTCCGCTATGTGTGGCCCTCCAACGAAGTGTTGGTCGGCAGCACCGGGCTCACGCTCAGCGGTGTTCGCAAGCGGCTACGCCGGCTGATCGACCTCGGCCTGATCCGCGCCCACGACATCGGCACCGGGCGACGCTGGGGACACCGGGACTCGCAGACCGGGTACATTCTGCAAGCATCAGGCTTCGATCTCAGCCCTGTGGGTGAGCGTATGACCGAGTTCATCGCCGTGGCTGAAGCGGTGGAGGCGCGTCGGCGTGAGATCAGGATGCGGCGCCGGGAGTGCAGCGCCTGGTCGCGTAAGACGCTCTCGCTCACCGACCATGGGATCGCGGCCGGATTGGGCGACGTGGATTGGTCGTCTCTCGCGACCGAGGCCGAGAGGCTCGCCGCTTTGGTACGGACCGAGGGCGATCCCGTGGAGCTCGCCGCCATCGAGGCCCGTCTCCGTCGCCTCCACGAGGAGGCCGAGCGGCAGCTTCGGGTCGCCTCGCCGGCCCTGGAAGTGGTGGACAGTGCACCCCAGGATGCGCTGCCGGGCACCCCTATTACACCTACAACCCAGCTTTCTATTGCTGAAGCAGTGACAGCAGCAGAAGGCTATCCAGCGCACCACGATGGCGGTGCGACGACCAGGTCCGCGATGATCGAGCCGATAGTGGCGCGGCAGCGCTTCGGCCGAAGCGGCGACTTGCTCAATGGGTTCCCCATGAGCCCCGCCCTGTTGCTGCATCTTGTCCCTGCGTATCGGGATTGGGTGAGATCGGCCGCACCAGCTTGGGACGACATCCAAAAGGCTTGCGAGGTGGTGCGTGCGCAGTTGGAGATCCCACCACAGGTCTATGGCCATGCCAGGGTGGTGTTCGGGACAACCGGAGCGCTCATTGCGATCGGCACCATTGCCGTCAAGCACGCCGCGTGGCGTGTCCACAATCCTGCAGGCTACCTGCGGCGCATGATCGAGCGGCATCGCTCCGGTGAACTGCATCTCGATCGGACACTGCACGGGCTTGCCGCCGCTGCAGCCCGAGAAAGCCGAGGTCAGGAATCACTGCGCGGTCCAACTCTTCGCCAGAAAGTTACACAAACCTCGGCCCTTCCTCCATCACAAAGCGAACTTCCAATGCCTTGATCAGGCGAGAGGTGGCTCTTCTCGGAGGTGCTTTCCGTCAATCCGGCCCACCGGCGTCACGCTTATCAACCAGTTCTTTGTTCTTTATTTGTTTTACGAGTCTCATTTAGCGTCGCGCTCATGCCTGACCCCTCGCAACCTCCCGCCCCGCCCCCTTTCCCGCTGCCGCCCGGCCTGTCCGCCGCCTCTGCGGAGGAGGTGGCGGACGCCCTGGCCTATGCGCTGCGCTATGACGAACGCGGCAAGCCGCCCCCCTCCGACGGCCAGTTGGTATCAAGCGATATCAGGAGCCCGGCCACCGGCTGTTGATTTGCGTTGAGACCTGGGCTCTCCCGCACTTTCCATGCTGCTGTTTTGGCCTCATGAGGGGCAGAGAACGCGGGCACGAAGGAGCTCAAAGCCGGCGCGGCCGTACATCGTGCGCTTGATCATCTTAAGCCGGTTGATCTGGCCCTCGACAGCGCTGGTACTCCAGGGCAGATCGAGCGCGGCTTGCATAGCCGCGATGTTTTTGCGCAACTCGGCGACAAAGCTCGCGAGAGAGGTGGCGACGGCCTCGTCCAATACCGCATCGAGCCTGTCGTCGCTCTGCCGCCGCAGCAGGCGGGCGATGCGCTTCGCGACAGCCACTGTTGCTTGCAGGACAGGTACTTTGCCCAGCAGGCGCATGACGAATGCGCGGTCGAGTTCAGTGGGCATTTCGCCGTTTGCCATCAGCAGGCGCGTGGCAGTCCTCCGCTCCACGGTTGATTGAGACACCCCGCAAGCGGACGGTATCCGCCGATGGGGTGCATGATGACGACAGAGAGGATGGATGCCGCTGGTCCTGGCCGCGGTGGTCGGATGTCGCGGCAGCGCAAGCGGGACGCGGTGCTTTGGTTGCTGCGTGGCGAGGACCTGGAGACGGTCTCGCGGGCGCTGGGTGTGACCGCCGCAACGCTCAGCGGCTGGCGCGACGCCTTCCTGGCGGCTGGCGAGGCGAGCCTGGCCACGCGGCCTGCTGATGGTGAGGCGCTGGAGAGCGAGCGGCTCAAGGCCAGGCTGGGCGAGATGCTGCTGGAACGCGAGTTGCTGGAGGCCAAGGTCGCGGCCCTCGAGGGTGGCCGCCCTTTGGCCCGGCGGAGGTCACGGCCATGAGCCTGACGGTCTCGCCCAGCAGCGGCAGGCCCTATGGCTTGACCCGGGTATGCCGGATCTGGCGGGCAGCCCGAGCCACGGTCTACCGCCATCGCTGCCACCCCGGACGGAGCCGCCCAGGCGACCTGGGCCGGTCGGGCCAATGCCGGATGCGGCGCTGCTGGAGGCGATCCGGGCCGTCCTCGCGGCCAGCCCCTTTCATGGCGAGGGCCACCGCAAGGTCTGGGCAAGGCTGCGCATGCAGGGCGTGCGGACCTCCCGGCGCCGTGTGCTGCGGCTGATGCGCGAGCACGGCCTGCTCGCCCCATCGCGGGTCGGCAGCCCCCGGGGCCCGCGCAACCACGACAGCACCATCATCCCTGACGCGGTGGACATCATGTGGGGCACTGACATGACCACCACCTGGACAGTTGAGGGGCAGGCGGCGGTGTTCGTCGCCGTCGATCACCACAGTGCCGGGTGCGTGGGCCTGCATGCCGCCCGGCGTGGCACGCGCTTCGAGGCGCTGGAACCTCTCAGGCAGGACTTGCGCCAGCACTTTGGCGGCTTCGCCAAGGGCATCGCAGCAGGTCTCTCGCTGCGTCATGACCACGGCTCGCAGTACATGTCCGACGCCTTCCAGGGCGAGCTGACGTTCCTCGGCATCAAGAGCACGCCCGCCTTCGTGCGTGCGCCCGAGGGGAACGGATGCGCCGAACGCTTCATCCGGACGCTGAAGGAGAACCTCCTCTGGGTCCAGACCTTCGACACCGCCGAGCAACTGCGCCAGGCACTGCTCGAGTTCCGGCGCACCTACAACTCAACCTGGCTGATCGAGCGTCACGGCTTCAGAACACCGGACACCGTCCGCCAGGATCAGCTTTCACCCGAGGCTCTCGCCGCATAGGCTTCAATGAGGTGTCTCAGAGACTGCGGGCGGTACATAGGCCTGCATCCGGTGGGGCGGCACGACGAAGTAGAGGGACATCGGCTTGCCCGCCACGAGCGCCTTCAGGTCGATCGTGGTGCGGTCCGTCAGGCGGCGCACCAGTTCGCTCTCGAACAGGCGGATATATAGGCCACGGTGGTGGCCAGCACACTGCCGCGCGTTTCGCGCTCCGGCATCTGCAGGAAGGCTGCCCATGCGGCGTTGACTGCCCGTATCAGCGGCCGCTTCGTATCCAACAGCTTGGCGATATCGTACACGGGGTCATCGCCCATGTAGAGGTCGTACATCGCCGAAAGCTTCGGGGCGCACTCCTAGGTGAGCTGGTACGCGCTCCCGACGGCCAGCATCGTCTCCGACCAATCAATCCAGAAGAAATCGCGGTTGAGGGAGGTCGGCCGCTCGACCATCTCCGCCGCGATCGAGCGCGCCACGGCCGCCACGGCGTCGCCCAGCATCACCGCCATGTCCAGCGGGTTGAGGCAATCGCCGTCAATCTTGCCATCACTAAGATCGATCAGGTGGACGTCCTGCCCCCTCGCTCGCCGATGCTCCGCGGAGAGACGATACGCTTCCCCCTTCACGTCCAGACAGATGAACTGACCCGGATAGGCGCACGCCGTGCAGATGACCGGGCCGCTGGTCTTGCCGCCGCCGGTCGCCGCGAACGTGATCAGCGGCGCGTCGCCGTGATAGGCGATGGCATCCGGCTCCGTGCCGGGGGATACCGTGGTAGCGTGACGGAATCCGATCGGGGGACGCGACCGCACGAGGCGGCGTCCGAGCAGCAGCGGGGCCATGGAGCGCTCGTGTCTGGGAGCGGCGAATCCTTGCATGGCGGCGAATCCCGGCGCCAGACAAAAGAGCCGGGCGCCTGCGCAACCGTCAGGAGGCGCTTCGATGCTCCGGCCTCCCGCCACGGCAACCATTTCGAGCATCGGCGCCGTGGAGGTCAGTCACCACCACCTACACTGGATTCAATCCGTTTTCGATATCGAAACAGGGCAGTCCGATTCGCCGGGGGAAGGACCATGATGTTCTCCACAGGACCGGTCCCGTCAGCATTGGACTCTGGTGGCGCCATCCTGGACTCTGATGGCGCGACTCGCTTCTATCCCCTGGATTCTGGTGGCACAGACTAATAGTTCATCTCAAATATCTTTCGAATAGCTCGCGCCACCAAAGTCCAACTTGCCCTGACCCCGCGGGGCGTTCACGTTGCGGCCATGGCCGACATTCACCGCCTGATCCTGACGCACGGTATCGACGAAGCCCGTCGGCAAGCCGCCAGTGCGCACGAGCGGGCGGTGGTCGAGGCGGCCTACCAGGTGCTCAGCGAGGAAACGGAGAGCATCGGGTTCACCTACTCGGGCTTCGCGCTGACCTCCCTGCCCCACAAGGAGCAGCAGGAGATGGTCTGGCGCCGCGAAAGCCACAACCTGAGCCTGGTACTGCAGTCCGGCACCGACCGCCTCGGCAAGGTCGTGGGGCTCCCCTACGGCTCCTACGCCCGCTTTATCCTGCTGTTCTTGCAAAGCGAAGCGGTCAAGACCGGCAGCCGCGAGATCGAGCTTGGCCGTTCCATGCAGGTCTGGCTCGGACGCATGGGCCTGTCGATCGGCGGCAACAGCTACCGGCTGGTGAAGGAACAGGCGAAGCGGATCTCGGTGTGCCGCCTCACCTTTTTCAGCATGAACGGCGACCAGGAAATCCTGCGGAACGGCGGCTTCGTCGAGGGGGCGATCAGCATGACGGGCATCAGCACGTCGCCCGATCAGCCGTCCCTCTGGCAGGACAAGGTCCGACTGGACGAGGCCTTCTTCAAAGCGCTGCGCGACCATCCGGTGCCGGTGAGCGAAGGGGCGCTGAAGGCGATCGGCCCGCGCTCCATGAGCCTCGATGTCTATATCTGGCTGGCCTACCGCCTGCACGCGCTGAAGCGGGACACCGACGTCACTTGGCCCGCGCTCTACGGCCAGTTCGGCGCCGGGTTCAAGCGCCTGCGCGCCTTCCGCGCCCAGTTCCTCGAGAGCCTGCAGCTGGCGCTGGCCGCCTATCCGGAGGCGCGGGTGACCGTGAACGAGGTCGGTGTGACCCTTCACCCCTCGCGCCCGGCCATCGCCAAGCTCTAGATGCGCCACCAGAGTCCAACCCTCGATCCAGGCCGCCCCCATTCGGGCGGCCTTTTTCATGGTTGGGCGGGATTATGGGAGACGCGGCTCCTCGATCCTTGGACTCTGGTGGCGCCCTGGCCTGCTGCGGACCGCCGCCTGCGTCCTGACGGCCCTCCGGCAGGACCTCGCCCAAAGCGCAGGGAGCGAATACTGTACAGCATTGGCCGGGCGTCCTCTTTCGGCTATTGTGTTGATTGCCACTGAGAGCTGACCCGGGGTTGCCACGAGGATCTGACCCGGGTTGTGGATGCGGGTTTTTTTCAGATCCCGTCAGGTGGGCTGTGGTTTCCTTTCGCGATGGGCCTGGGTGGCGGAGCTGTTCCTGAAGCGGAAGCTGTCGTTGCCGGTCTCCAGGATGTGGCAGTGGTGGGTAAGCCGGTCGAGCAACGCCGTGGTCATCTTGGCATCCCCGAACATTCCGAGCTGCCCCTGATCTCGAACGCGTGGTGTCTGGTGTCATGGTCACGGACCAGCGCCACCCGCTGTTTGGGCAGCAGCTGAGATTGCTGTCGCTGACCTGCGGCCGGGGTCCTGCCTTCGTGGCGGTGGCCCTGGCGGATGGGCGCCGCCGGCTGCTGAGGCGGGCGGAGACGGACCTGGAGCGGCCCCTGGCACCGGAGGCGGCGCTACCCCGCGTCTCGGCCCGCGCGTTGCTGCCACTGGCGCAGCACATTCGGGGCATGCTGGCCGTCTCCCGTCAGGAGGCGTCCCATGCCGAGTTCCCCGCATCCAGCTCGCCACGACCGACCAGCTTCGACGAGCCCTCCGCGATCCCGCCGGCGCCCATGCCCCGTGCTGCCGGCAACGACGCGGGCACAGTTGGCACGGCAACTGGCATGGGTGCTCCGGCGCGTCCGGGTCAGGGAGGCGGATCATGCTGACCCGGCCCGCTGAGGTGGCCGAGCGGGTGACCACGGCCCATCGCGCCAAGCTGGCCTATGTCTATATCCGGCAGTCCTCGGCGGGCCAGGTCCGTCAGCACCAGGAGAGCACGGAACTCCAGTATCGGCTGGTCGACCGGGCCGCCGGCCTTGGCTGGCCGCGCGAGCGGATCGCGGTGATCGACGACGACCTGGGCAAGTCAGGCGCCACCAGTGCTGGGCGGCAGGGCTTCCAGCACCTGATCGCCGAGATCGGCCTCGGCAAGGCCGGACTGGTCCTCAGCCTCGACGCGTCGCGGCTGGCCCGCAACAACCGCGACTGGCACCAGCTGCTGGAATTGTGCTCCATCTTTGGCGTGGTCATCGCCGATGGCGAACGCCTGTATGATCCAGGTGCTTATCATGACCGCCTGCTGCTGGGGCTGTCGGGCATCATGAGCGAGGCGGAACTGCATCAGATCCGCCTGCGCCTGCACCAGGGCGAACGTCAGAAAGCCGCGCGCGGCGCCCTCCGCCTGCCGCAGCCGGCCGGGCTGGCCCTCGGGCCTGGTGGCGCGATCATGCTCAACCCGGACGAGGAGGTGCAGGCCCGCCTCCGGCTGGTGTTCAGCACCTTCCAGGCACTGCAGAGCGCCAAGGCGGTGATGCGGGAACTGCAGCGGCACGGCCTGGCACTGCCGGTCCGTCCGCTCCGCGGGCCAGGGCCGCACGAGGTGGTCTGGCGGCCAGCGAACAACGCGCGCGTGCTGCAGATCCTGCAGAACCCGGCCTATGCCGGCGCCTACGTCTATGGCCGCCATCGCCACGACCCTCTGCGGCGCCGTGCCGGTGCACCCCATCCTGCTATCATCAGGGTTCCGGTCGAGCAGTGGCCGGTGTGCCTGCGCGACGCTCATCCAGGCTATATTGGCTGGGAGGAGTTCATGGCCAACCAGAGGCGCCTGGCCGGCAACGTGGCCTCACACGCGGCGGAACGGCCGGGGGCGGCGCGGCGCGGTTGGGCATTGCTGCAGGGCATCGCGGCCTGCGGCCGCTGTGGCCGGCGCATGGCGTTGCGGTACTCCGGACCGCATGGTGACTTCCCGCTCTACCAGTGCAGCGCGGATCAGGCCCAGGATGGCAGCCCGCGTTGCCAGGAGGTGCGGGCCCTGCTGGTGGATGCGGAGGTCGAGCGCCTGCTGCTCGAGGCCCTGGCGCCGGACCAGATTGCCCTGGCGGTCGCAGCCATCGACGACCTTGATGAGGATACCCGGCTGCTGGAACGGCAATGGGCGCTCAAACGCGAGCGCGCCCGGTACGAGGCCGAGCGGGCGCGCCGGCAATACGATACGGTCGAGCCGGAGAACCGCCTGGTCGCCCGCTCGCTGGAACGGGTCTGGGAGGAGAAGCTGCGTCAGGTCGAGGTGGTGGAGCAGGAGTATGAGGCCTGGCGCCGCAACCAGGGCGCGCCGATAAGCGAGGCCGACCGCTCAGACGTCCTTGCCTTGGCACGAGACCTGTCCCGCGTGTGGCAGTCCGCGGAGGCGCCGGAGCGCAAACGCATCACACGCCTGGTCATCCGCGATGTCGCGCTGGATCAAAAGCGCGAGCAAGGTGTGGTCTGGCTGCGGATCTCCTGGCAGAGCGGCGCGATAAGTGAGCACCGCGTGCAGCGCCGGGTGCGGTCCTACGCCGATTGCGCGGACCCGGCTCTGCTGGAGCGACGCATCCGCGCATTGAACGCAGCCGGCAAGATGGACCACGAGGTGGCGTCCATCCTCAACGCGGAGGGCATCGTGTCGGCCCGTGGAGCGCCGTTCCTGCACGGCACCGTGCACCTGCTGCGCAAGCGATGGGGAATCCGGAGCGCCAAGATCAATGGTGACGCCGCCAACCCAGTACGCTGGCCGGACGGCAGCTACTCGATCCGGGGCGCCGCCGCGGCAGTCGGCGTCACGGCGCAAACGGTGTTCGGCTGGCTCCGGAAAGGCTGTCTGCAAGGGCAGCAGCTGGCGAAGGGCCAACCGTGGCAGATCCACCTGACCAGTGAGCAGATCGCTGTCCTGCGGCAACAGGTGCGACGCACCAGACGATCCAAATAGGAGGTATCATGATGTCATCGGCTCTCCGAAGATCGCCGCCCACTCACTGAAACTGAGGTTGGTGGTGATGATGACGCTGGTCTGCTCGTAGAGCTTGCTGAGCAGGTGGAACAGCAGGGCACCCCCTGAGGCGCTGAACGGCAGGTAACCCAGCTCGTCGAGGATCAGCAGGTCGGCATGGAGCAGGCGGGTGGCGATCTGCCCGGCCCTTCCGGCGGCTTTCTCCTGCTCGAGCATGTTGACCAGCTCCACCGTGGAGAAGAACCGCACCCGCTTGCGGTGATGCTCGACGGCCTGGACGCCGAGCGCGGTGGCCACGTGGGTCTTGCCGGTGCCTGGCCCGCCGACCAGCACGATGTTGTCGGCGCTGTCCATGAAGGCACCGGCGTGGAGCTGGCGCACCAGGGCCTCATTGAGCTGGCTGCTGGTGAAGTCGAAGCCTGTCAGGTCCTTGTAGGTGGGGAACCGGGCGGCCTTGAGCTGGTAGGCGATGGAGCGGACCTCGCGCTCGGCGAGCTCGGCCTTGAGCAGCTGCGACAGGATGGGGATCGCGCTCTGGAAGGCAGGCGCGCCCTGCTCCGTCAGTTCGGCCGCGGCCTGCGCCATGCCATGCATCTTGAGGCTGCGCAGCATGATGGTGATGGCGGCGGCCGCCGGGTCATGACGCATGGCGGCCTCCCTGCCTTGGGCGCAGGCTGTCGTAACGGGCGACGTTGGCCTTGGGCTCCTGCGCCAGCACCAGGGCCTGGGGCGCCTCGATCGGCGGCACCTGGGAGGTAGCCCCATCGGTCAGCCGGTGCAGCAGGTTGAGGATGTGGGTCTTGCTGGCGACACCGGCCTGCAGTGCCATCTCCACGGCGACCAGCACAGCCTGCTCGTCGTGCTGCAGCACCAGGGAGAGGATCTCCACCATCTCCCGGTCGCCGCCGGACCTGCCATGCAGCTGACGCTGCAGCTGCCGGAACGCCTCTGGCAGTTCGGCGAAGGGTGCGCCGCTGCGCAGGGCGCCGGGTTTGCGCTGGACCACAGCCAGGTAGTGCCGCCAGTCGTAGACGGTCCGGCCCTGGCCGTGGTGCGACCGCTCGATGATCCGCTGGTGCTCGCAGACGACAGCTCCCTCCGCCACCACCAGGATGCGGTCGGAATAGATCCGCAGGCTGACCGGCCGGTTGGCGAAGGAGGCGGGCACGCTGTAGCGGTTGCGGTCGAAATGCACGAGGCAGGTGGCGAGACCCGCTTGGTCTCCTCCACGAAGCCGTCGAACACCCGCCGGACCGGCATCAGGCAGTCCACCTCCTGCCGCCAGGCCGCGGCGACGCTGCCGGGCTCCACCCCGTGCGGGATCTCCTCCCAAAGGGTGAGGCAGCGTTGCTCCAGCCAGGCGTTCAGCGCCTCCAGGCTGGCGACCTGGGGCATGGGCTGCCACAGCCGGTGCCGGGCGTCCCGGACGTTTTTCTCGACTTGGCCTTTCTCCCAACCTGACGCCGGATTGCAGAATTCAGGCTCGAACAGATAGTGGCTCGCCATGGCCAGGAAACGGGCGTTGACCTGCCGCTCCCGGCTCGGGCCGATGCGGTCCACGGCGGTGCGCATGTTGTCGTAGATGCCGCGCCGCGGCACGCCACCCAGCACGCGGAAGCCGTGGTTGTGGGCGTCGAACAGCATCTCGTGCGTCTGCAGCAGGTAGGCCCGTACCAGGAAAGCCCGGCTATGGCAGAGCTTGAGGTGGGCGACCTGCAGCTTGGTCCGCTCGCCGCCGATGACGGCATGCTCCTCGCTCCAATCGAACTGGAACGCCTCGCCCGGGCCAAAGGCCAGCGGCACGAAGACACCGCGGCCGGAAGTCTGCTGCTGGCGCTGCCAGTCGTCCCGCCAGGCCCGCACAAAGGCAGCGACCCGCCGGTACGAGCCATCGTAGCCGAGCCCCACCAGATCGGCGTGGAACTGCCGCGCGGTGCGTTTCTGTTTGCGTGACCTGCGGGCGTCCGTCCGCAGCCAGGCGGCCAGCCGCTCGGCAAAGGGATCCAGCTTGCTGAGGCGGTTAGGGGTCCTGAAAACAGGCTCCACAGCCTCGGACCGCAGGTACTTGCGAATGGTGTTCCGCGACAGGCCGGTCCGGCGGGCGATCGCGCGGATCGACAGGTGCTCCCGGAAATGCCAGCGCCGGATAACGCTCAACAACGCCATGTCCAACACTCCCGCTGCCCCCGCCCAAAAGGCCGAGGCTAGCGTCCGAACATGGGTCAACTCTCAGTGGCAACTTCACCCCAAACCGGGTCAGCTCTCAGTGGCAATCAACAGGATGACGCCCGGCGGAACCAGCGCGCCTCCATCGAGGGGTGCCTGGCGGCCGTCGCGCAACTGTTTGACCATCCCATCTTTCAGCGGACCGACCACGTGTCGGTGGACGACTTCCTGTCGACGTCTATGCGGCTGGATTTGAGCAAGCTGCCGGACGACATCCGCTTCATCGCCACGGAGACGCTGCTGCGGAAGCTGTTCCGGGTGCTGCGCCTGAAGGGGCCGATCCCGGTCCAGCCGGCCGACGACCGTCAGCGCTTCCGTCTGTTCGTCATCATCGATGAGGCCAAGATCCTGGGCCTCGGCGGCGGCGACCGCGACCGCTCCGACAACATCCTGAACGAACTCATCACTGAAGCCCGGAAGTTCGGCCTAGGCATGGTGCTGGCGTCCCAGATGAGCGACCATTTCAGCGAGGAGGTGCGGGCTAACGCCGCCACATGGCTCGTGCTGAAGCCGATGGACATGAAGGAGGCGAAGCGCAACGCGCCGAACGTGTCGGTCGATCCGCAGGATCTGCTGCAACTCGCCGGGCGGGGTGACGGCTACTACCGGGATCGTCCGTCGAGCCGCGCGCGGCGGATCCAGGTCACGTCGCTCTCGGCGCTGGAGCGCGCGGTTGCCGAGCCGGTGACGTCGAAAGACTGAGCCGCACCCCGGCGCCGCGGATCCCGGCGGCGCCGGCAACACCAGTTCGGCGTGGCGTCAGTTGCCCGGCGGGACAGGCGTCGAGACGGGGGGTGGCGAGGCGCCCTTGAACAGGGCGAACAGCGAGGGATCGCGCTGGTAGATCATCGCGATCACCAGGACGATCACGCTAAAGGCGAGCGAGGCGATGATGCCGGTGAAGGTATTCGGCAGCCAGGTGCCCTTGAACGAGGTGGCCTTTTCGACCCGTTCCCGGATGGCCCGCGCCTCGACCAGCGCCGTCTTGTTGTTGGCTTCGACGAGGCGGGAGATGCCCTGGACCTCGCCAAAGATGGACGCGCGCACTGCCTCTGCCTTTGCTTTTTCGATCTCGTCGCGCATGTAGGTCTGCGCCGCCAGCGCGAACGTCTCGGACGCGGTCGCGCGGATTTCGACAAACCGGCTCATCGGCAACTCGGCGATCCATTGATCGACCTCCGCCGGCGCAGGCGGCCTGCCCTTTAGTTCCTCGAAGCGCGTCGCCCAGTCATACTTGCTAGCGGCGTAGGCGGCGTAGGCAAGGTGCGCCACCTCCGGCGAGGCGTCAGGATCAGACAGGAAGTGCTCGAACACCTCCCGGTCGTTGTTCGGCATCTACTTCTTCTTGGTGAACAGGCCGGTCTGCCGGTTGGCAGTCGTCAGCGCGCTGGCGACCTTCGCCGCGCGGCTCGCCCGCAGGGTGGCCACGGCAGCCGAACTCGCCCGCACGGACGCGCTGAGCGCGACGGTGCGTCCGGTGCTCTTCGTCGTGTTGCCGCCCGTCTTCGGCGCAGCCATGCCTGCGTCTCCTTGTCTGCCCCTTGGGGCCGTTGGACCCTAACATGGTTGTGGGCTTGGTGAAAATGAATGCCCACCAGCGTAGTGGCCTTACCGGCCCATCCCTGCCCCGGCGTGACCCGCCGTGCCGCCGTGCCACCCCGCACGCGCCTTCCCACGGGAACGGACGGCGGACATGTCTTTTTGCCTTAAGACATTTTGTACAAGTCGTTAGGTGACGTTTGGTCCGTAGGTGTCGGCGAAGTCGAGCCAGTCGGTGCCCTCCTGATGAGGCGCAAACTCCGGCAGCAGCACCAGCCCGCCGACCGCGGTGGCCGCCTCCTGCGCCTTCTTCTTGCCGACATTCGGCAGCGGCGGATCACGCTGGGGCAGGTGGTGGTCGTTGTCCGCGGCGAAGACCTGACGGACACTCAGGTATCTTCCCTTCAGTTCCAGCGCGACCGGCAGCAGGTTGCCACTGTTGAAGGCAATGGCCAACGGTAAGCCGAGCATCTCTCGTAGCGCCGCCGCCGTGGCGAAGCCCTCCGCGACCAGCAATGGGCGGCGGGGGCTCACCTCCTGGGCTCCAAGCAGCGTGAAGTAGCCGTGCGTGCGTCCGTCCGGCAGGAAGATCTTGCCACCGTCCGGATCGATGATCCGCAGGTTACGGATCCAGCCCCGCTCGTCCTTCAGGGGCACCAGCAACTTGCCGGTGGCGTCCTGTCGCATCCCGTGCGGCAGGACCCCCTTGCGGGCCAGGTAGGCGTTGCCCGTCGCGTCCAGGCCGCGCATCCACATTGCATAGGCCTGCTTGCCAACCCGCTCCTCGGCGGCCTTGCGCTCGACCTCTCGCGCCGCCCGCCTTGGCGCCGGACGCTGGCTTCGCCTCCCAACTGCGGGACGCATAGGCCGACGCCTTGGTAGAACTGGCCCCGCTGCTGCAGGAGTACACGGTCCACTGATGGTGGGGAATAGCCATGAAGAAAAAAGAGAATAGCGCAGATATACATGTAAATAAATACAGGCGGATTCTACGGGTACGGCGGGTATCCTGTCAAGAAAAACGCTGGAAAAAATCAACAAATACTTTACCATCATTTTTCCCGATGCGGTTGTTGCATGATCGGCGTACCCGACATCATTGCTTCAGACCTCGTCGCTCAGCGGCACCACTGCTGAACGGCAAACAGGAACCTCGGCCAAGGCTCCAACTGCCATCCCGTGCGGCTCTCGCTTCGGCGATCCGCGTCTATGACAGGTCATCCCCTTTTTCCCGGGAGAAGGGCACGGACCTTCGGGGCGGCGACGGCCGCCGTCGACAGTCACCGGGCGCTGGTCTTCAGCCCGGATTATCCCCGTCTGCGATCACAGACATCATGCTCGGCAATCCACTTGCCTCACCTCCTTCAGGCATCTTGTACAAGATGCCTTATAGAAACGATCAGCGCTTCGCGGCCCTACGCCTCCTTGATATCGAGGCTCCACCGGAACTCCTCGCGGCAGGGCGAGCCCGGCGCGCTGACCCGCTTGATGCGGACGCGATAGCCATCGAAGGTCAGGTCGTATCGGATCAGGCCCTCGATGAGCGAGAGCGCCTTCTCGTCCCACACCCGCCAGGTGGCGTTCGTGCTGAGACTGCTCAGTCCGAACGTCAGTTTGCGCGGGGACGGGGCATTCCAGCCCATAAGTTCATCCGAGAGGTCAAACAGCCGATCGCTGCTCGAAATCACCAGCCGCTCCCCTCGGTAGAAGCGCAGCGTGGAGCGTGGAGGCCATTTGAAGTCGTCCGGCACGATCTCCCGCGGCTGCCCCTTACGAGCTTTCTTCGCCGTGGCCACCTTGCGGGTGAGTTGCAACTCCGTCGCGGTGCTACGCGCGATGATGTCTTGATTGCGCACCAGGAACGTCTGCATCCAGGACCAGATCCAGGCGTAGTGCCCGGAGTTGGCGGTTGAACTGATCTTCTTGACCACCAGTCCGCCGCGCTCGCGGAGATCCGCAATGACCTCGCGGATGAAGGCATCGCGGGTGATGGTCTCCGCCCCGGCATCCGCAAGGCGTTCCGCGGTGCGCCGCATGAATTGCAGCAGCTGGCTCGGCGCGAAGTCATCTTCGGTGAGGCTGTGCTTCACCTCGGCTTCCAGCTTCTGACGCGCCCTCAGGACCGTCATCTCGAAGTCGCTACGGGGTCCCTGCCCGCTGCTCGGCTCGATGCCGACCGCCTCGGCGAGCACGGCGGTGCAGCGATTGTAGGTTTTCGACGAAGCCCGGATAGCCTCGAGGGAGGTCTTGTCCTTCTGTGCGCGCCCGGTGGCCGTTCGCGGCATGTCGATGTCACTCCGTGTGGTAATGGCGTGCGGAACCGTCCGCATCAGGCCGCACGGCAGCAGCGCGCCGGAGAGACCGTGCTTTCCTGAAGAGCACAGTGGCGTCGGCTGCTCAAGCTTGTTCCGTGGAGCACCGCCTCAGCGACAGGTACAAGACGCTTCTCCGCCTTGATGCCTCTTGTCGATAGTGCCTTGAGCGCGACCAGACGGCTCCTCATGGTCTGATACTGCCAGCAGCGGAAGTCGCCGCTGCCTTCCTGCTCCGGCGCATCTTCGCCTTGTGGCAGAGAGGCAACATCGCTTCTGGAACAAAAGGCACCAATTCCTTCATGATAAAACGCCTTGAGGCATCAAGGCCGTAAAGCCCTTGTAACTCGCCGAAAGTCGCGGAAACCCTTCTGCCCGAAGTGATCATGTACAAGATGCCTTGAAGTGATTAGGCGTTGCGGCCGGAGTGCTTTGCCTCCATCTTGCTCTACCGCTTTCAGGCAGGAAGGCATCTATGGCAACGATTTCCGTCGCGAGTGACAAAGGGGGACCGGGCAAGACCACCACGGCCATCCTGATCGCATCCGAGTTGGCGCTTGACGGGTACCGCGTCACGGTTCTCGACACTGACGTCAACCAGCAGGCCGCCGCCTTCGGCCGGAAGGCCGAGATTGCCGGACTGACGGTGGTCGGCGACGTTCGTGAGGACAACATCCTGGCCGAATTGCGCAAGGCAGAGGCGGAGAGCGAGATCGTCATTGTCGACCTGCCCGGCGGATCCTCCACGCTGGCGCTGAAGGCCATGCACCGCAGCCACTTCGTGCTGGTGCCGACGCAGGCGGCGCTGCCGGACGTCAAGGCGGCCATGAAGACCATCGCCCAGATCGACGACGCGCAGGAACTGTCGCGCACGCCGATCGCCCGCGCCATCATCTGGACCCGCATACTGCCCGGGTTCGAGAGCCGCGGCGCCCGGCACGTGCGTCAGTCGGTCGAGGCCGATGAGACGCTGCCCATCCTGAAGGCGTCCATGATGGAGCGTGCCGCATTCCGCGAGATCCACATCACGGGCAAGGTGCCCCGTCAGATCGATCCGGCCAGCGCCGCGTCCGCCAATGTCGCCGCCGTCACCGCCGAGTTGCTCCAGCGTATCGCCCAACTGGCCGAGGCCGCATGAACAAGCTTCCTCCAATCACCGACGAGATCCGCCAGGCCGGCAAGAAGCTGGACCTGAACCTGAAGCCGCGCCCGGAACTGGACGACGCCGCCATTGAGGCCAACTCGCGCTCGATCGGGGAGCGCTACGGCTCAAACACGCAGATCTCGTCGGTCGATCCCGTGCGCCCGGCCACCCGCCCCGCCGCGCCGCCACCCCCAGCGATGGCGCCACTCACCAGCGTGCGGTTCGACTGCCCGGACTACCTGGACAAGGAACTGGCGATCCGGGCGGCGGAGGAGGGAGTGACCAAGACGTACCTCATCCTCAAGGCGCTAGGCGAGGCCGGGTATCGCCTTGATCAGGCCGACCTGGTCAAGGACCGGCGGCGCGTCCGGCGCTAAGGCAACAACGCCCAAACACATCTTGTACAAGATGCCTTGCGGCTTTGTTCCTTTGAGGCATTTTTCGCCTGAAGCGCTGAGTGGGGCACACTGCCTGACGCCGGGCTGTTAGATCGCGCCTGCCAATGCCCGATGGCCGTCGCAAGGAAGGACGACTCACTGGTCGACGCGGACCGGGTAACGGCAGGCTTGCTCTGGGATAGACGGGCTCGACAGCGACTAAGGGGCGGGCAGGGGAAGGGGGTGCAATGCCCCAATCAGAACCTGTTCGCTCTCTATCGCTGAGCGATAACGAGGGCGTGCCGGACTACTCCACCCGCCACCACAGCCGCCCCCGTCCGCGGAGCAGCCTCCGCCGTCACCACCGGTGGAGCCGCCTACGCCGAAGTCATTGCCCCCGCGCTTCACCCGGTCCTGGTTGCCGCCGTAGGTAAGCCGCACCAACGTGGCCGGCAGTACCACCATCACCAGCAGCATAGACCATGACCACCTCCGCTTGGGGATCAGGCACGTTCTGTCAGCCAGGGGGAGTCTACGCCGCCAGCGGATGGCATGTCACCAATAAGGCAATCAGGCTCTGCACGGCGACTCTGGCACGATAATCAGAGGTTATCAGGTGCAGGACATATCCTGCGGAGGCAGGGCAACAGAAAGTCAGTCGTTCATGTCGTGGATCATGCTGCGCAAGCGACGCCAGCTGGCTCGAAGAATCCACACTGCCAGCAGCACGGCCGCTGTGATCAGCGCTTCGTCCGGCCAGTCAGGTAACCAGCTAGGTGTATGGTCTCGGGGTGTGGTGTGATGGGTTCAGCCCAAAACGTTCAGGCTCTTCCGTCCAGGCCTAATAGATATACTCGGAAGACGTGAGGCCGCGCAGCGGCTCGACCGTCGCCCAAAGATCATAGGGAACAAGGGGCTTCGCCATGCCCCAACAACGTCGCTCAACCAGTTTCGTTAGACATTTTAAATCCACGGCTATGCACGCAAAAGTGAAATCTATAAAATGCCAAAAGGACGATCGACTTACAACAATCTAACAGCTCCGACACGGGCTGTGTTATGTATACAAAGGTGTGAAATGACAGAAATAAGTAAAATAACCAGTAAAAGAGAAATAATTCGTAAAGTAATTTTTGAGGAAGACAAAGAAGGAATAATAGAGATATTAGAAAAATACGAGGCTGATGAAATTTCCGGCGATGCGCTCAGCCGGTACTGGGATATTGAACCCGGTAAGCGCGATCGATATCAGAACGGCCTTAGACTGCTGGTAGAAACTCATGCCGAAATGGGGTCGAATCCGTTCGACTTTTGGGAGGTGACATTTCGTCGGATTCACCAAGCCGAAGGGCGTTCCGCTGCCGCTGACTGGATTGAGGCGAACTTCAGCAACCTTCCATGTCATCAGAGAACCTATAGGATAGTCATAAAATTCTTCGTCTTCTGCGAACGGCTTCAACAAGCACGCGCGTACTTGGATGAGGCTCTTGTCACTTGGCGCGGCGGCGAATTTAGCGACATTCTTCCTATGCTGTACGCGGCAGAAGGAGACTTTGAAAAATGCGCGTCTCTAATTCCGGAAGATGCTTCTAAGCGCGGCTTTGATGCAGTGCGCGCATATGCAGGCATCGCAAAAATGACCGGGCGGTGGAACACAGCTAAAAAACTACTCGAGAGCCTTTCAGGCAACCAGAAGGACCACATCGACAAAAGAGCAATCGCTCAGATCGATACTTTCATTTCGATTTCGGGCCGAGATTTTGAAGGTGAACTTCCCGTCTATGTGATCGCGGATATAGGCTCTCCCCGGTTTAGGCGCGTTTCGCAATGCCTTAAAAGGTTCGGTTTGCCGTTCCAAACCGTGCCTCCAATTTACGGCTCCGCACTTCCCACCGAGGCGCTCAAAACTTTGTCTCGCCGACAATTTTCTAACCAAGCCGAAATGGAAAAGCTTGTCGGAACTTTTTTATCCCACGCCAAAATATGGGAACTGGTTCGATCTCGCGAGCAACGGCGTGCTCTTGTTCTTGAAGATGATGCTGTCCTTTGCGTTCATCCAAGCGTGGCTCTGACAGCTAATGGCGCAAAAGATTATGACTTCCTGTTCGTCAACGAGCGGATGGAGCACTCTGACCTCCTGCCGATTGGAGTGCCGCAAACGATTCCTCTCCCAACCCTTATAGAGCAGAAGAAGCCGCGCGTTATTGGGGCAGATATGTACGTACTTAACGACAGATGCGCAGATGGTCTTCTGCGCGAGATGCAATCTGGCGGTGTAGTTATGCACGTGGATAGCTTCATTGCGCACTTTGGGATGAAGCAAGCAGGATCGCGAGAGGGTCTGAAGTTCGGATGCTCTCTGCCTGCGATAGGCGTTGAATGCGCAAAGTTTTGGCGAGAGTAGTGATTTGAAGTATCTGACCACTTCCAGAAACCTCGCGACTTTGGCTGCTGAGAGTGGTTTGAGACTGCTGCGGCGGCAGCGGGAGGGTTGCAAGGTGCATAGCCCTGGCGAGGGGACCACTGACCTGGACACTTCAAATACCTCGCTGTTGAGGTGCTGAGCTGATTCTCATGTTCGTTGTCAACGTGCAAGGTCATGAGTATCCGCCGCGCGCGGCGGTGTCCGGCTGATCAGGTTGCACAGGGGAGGACGCGGCGGCGCAAGACGACGGTTGATCAGACTCTGATGCGCGGGCTGGTTACCGCAGGACCGGTGTTCGTCTTGGGCCTTCCTCTGTCTCAGTGTCGCGGGTTGGTGCCGCCGAATCAGCGCGAGGGTTGCCCTGACCTGCCGCCGCGCCCACCCCTGTGCAACGAGGGGACCTCCTTATCCTTTCCAATTGCCGTTTCTGGGTACCCATCCGGTGATGGCCGCGGTTGACGTTCAGGCGGCAGCGGTTGCGGGCGCTTGAGCACGCTGCCAGTTCCACGGCAGAAGTTTATCGAGCCTGGAGGCAGGGTGGTCAGCGATGCGGGCGAGCACATCGGCAAGCCAGGCACGCGGATCCACATTGTTCAGCTTCGCGGTGGTGATCAGCGCGT
>NZ_PDNU01000047.1 GCF_002631185.1 Teichococcus rhizosphaerae
ATCAGGCGCTGGCCCAGATCGGAGGTGACCGCCTCGACGTTCATCGCCGCCGTGCCGATCATGATGAGGCTCTCGACATTGGGGTGCAGGTAGTAGGTGGAGCCGCTCTCCATCAGCACCGTGTCATTGCCGTAGGCGGGGCCACTGTACTCCACCAGCAGGCCGCCCTGGCTGTCGATGTAGTACCAGTCGTCGCCCGCGCCGCCCTGCACCGTGTCGCCGCCGGCGTGATAGAAGATGTCGTTGCCGTCGGTGCCGACGCGCGTCTCCTGCACGCCGGGCGTGCCATCGTCGATGTGGGTGGTCGGCAGGCTGCCGAAGGAGGACAGGCCGGAGTTCTCCTTGATGATCGCGGAGGACAGGGGCGAGGTGCCCTCCACGAAGGCGAAGTCGGACGCGTGCAGGTTGGAGAGTTGCACGTTCTTCAGCGTCAGGCCGTCGCCGCCGTCGAGGTTGAAGATCACGTCCGCGCCGCTCTGGTAGGCACGCAGGATGGCCGTGTTGAAGTCATGCAGGCCGAAGTTCTCGAGCCGGACCACGTCGCCGGAGGAGAAGTCGGTGACGGTATCGTGGCCCATCCCCTTCTCGAGGACGAAGGTGTCGTTGCCCGCGCCGCCGGTGAGGAAGTCGAAGCCCCGCTTGCCGTTCAGGGTATCGGCTCCGGTCCCGCCCACAAGGTTGTTGTCGAAGCGGTTGCCCGTGCCCACATGGTTGGCCGAGCCCGTGAAGACGAGGTTCTCCACGTTGT
Source organism: Teichococcus rhizosphaerae (assembly GCF_002631185.1). Lineage (GTDB taxonomy): Bacteria > Pseudomonadota > Alphaproteobacteria > Acetobacterales > Acetobacteraceae > Pseudoroseomonas > Pseudoroseomonas rhizosphaerae. Next base: position 749 of record NZ_PDNU01000047.1, read on the forward strand.
CACCCAGCTTGTAAGAGGTCAGGCCAGTGATCACCTGGTCCACGCCGGGGTTGCCGTAGATGCCCTCGAACGCCCTCTCGATCACCCGGTCATTGGCGTGGACGACATAATAGGTGTCGCCGCCGCCGCCGCCGATCAGCGTGTCACCGCCGCCGTTGCCCTTCATCGCGTTGTCCAGGGCGATGTTGTTGGAATTCTTGGTCCCGACCAGCGTCTCGCCGCCTGCGGCCGTCCCATTCACGGTCGCATTCGAAGTGGGTGTCGCCGCGGCAGAGGTCGGCACCGCGTAGGTGATATGCTCGACCGCCGGGCTGATGACGACGTTCTCCGAGGTCAGGGCCCCCACCGTCTGCCCGAGCAGCGTCAGGGTCTGCCCGTTGCCGAGCGCGATGGAGACGTTGCTCCCGACCTGCGTGGCGGCGGCTTTCACGGCGGCGAAGTTGGCGAAGGAGAAGCCGTCGAGCCGGATGACGTCGCCCCCGGCACCCGCCTGGAAGTCGGTGATGAGGTCGTTGCCCTGGCCGCGCGCGATGACGAAGGTGTCGGAGCCGCCGTTGCCGGTCAGGACGTCGTTGCCGCCCTTGCCGTCGATCAGGTTCGGCGCGTCGTTGCCGTCGATGCGGTTGTTCAGGCCGTTGCCGGTCCCCGAGGTCCATCCGGTGCCGGTCAGCACCAGGTTCTCGACGTTCGCAGCGAGAAAGCGGCCGTCCTCCCAGGTATAGACGGTGTCGATCCCCCCGTTTGCGGCCTCGACGACGGTGTCGCCCGGATTGAGGTAGTAGTGGTCGTCGCCTGCGCCGCCAACCAGGGTATCGCCGCCGCCCTGGCCGTTGATCACGTCGTTGTTGGCCGTGCCGTTAACGGTCTCGGCAGCGGCGGTCCCGTCTCGCCAGACCTCACCCTCGCCGCTGAGCGGCGCCAGGTCGGAGCCGGGTACGCCGCCGGGCGGAGGAATGTTGACCAGGTCAAAGTCGCTGGCGGTGAGGGCAGAAAGCTGGATGCCCTTCAGTGTCAGGGTCTGACCGTCACCGAGGGCAATTACGACGTCTTCGCCCTGCTGTGTGGCAGCGGCGAGGACGGCGGCACCGTCCGTGAAGGAGAAGCCGTCGAGCCGGATCAGCTCGCCGGAGGCCGCTCCGGGATGGAAGTCGGTGACCGTGTCGTTCCCCTCGCCCTTGCGGATGACGAAGGTGTCGTCGCCGTCGCCGCCGGTCAGCCAGTCGTTGCCGCCCATACCGTCCAACGTGTTCGACGCCTCGTTGCCGTCCAGGCGGTTGGCCAGGTCGTTGCCCGTGCCGCTGGCCGCTTCCGTGCCGGTCAGGACGAGGTTCTCGATGTTGGCGCCGAGCGTCCAGCTCATCCCGGCGCGGACCGTGTCGATACCGCCGTTGGCGGCCTCGAGCGCCACATCGGCCGCATTGCGCACCTGGTAGGTGTCGTCGCCTGCGCCGCCCTCCAGGGTGTCGCCGCCGCCGAGCCCGTCCAGCATGTCGTTGCCGGAGGTGCCAACCAGGTGCTCGCCCGCGAGGCTGCTGTTGCCCATCACCGGGTTAGTCGGCTCTCCGCTCACCGGTGGCCCCTCCACAGGCGGAACTTCGGTGTCGGGGGTGTCGTCGAAGGCGTTCTTGTATGCCTGGGAGGTCACATCCAGGGGGCCTACCATGTCCATGGCGCCTTGGTAGTCATCGTCAGAGTTCCAGTAGATCTGGTACTCGGCACCGGCGCCGTTATTGGCGCTCTGGAACCAGTCCAGAACGCCCTCGATGTAGGCGGAGGCGTCGGCGACCCGGATCTGCCCCTTCTCGATCTGGTCCTGCGTCAGCGGTCGGTCCTGCGGCACACCCCACTCGGAGAAGCCTACGGGCACTCCGTACTTCTCGCCCATGTACTTGTTCCAGGCGAGGTTGTAGTGCGCCCACTGCGTGGGGTCGTCGTCCCTCATCTTGGCCTCGGACATCGCCGCGAAGGCCGCAGCCGCGTCCGAGCCGTGGTTTTGCTTCCAGTAGAAGTCCATGCCGATGACGTCGACGTACTCTGCGCCGGGAAACGCGTCTTCGGGATTAGGCAGGCGGGAGTCGGCCCACCCCTCCATGACGTTCCACTCGAACTTGAACACGTCTCCCCGTTGGGCGTCGATGGCGGCCTGCTTGAACGCTTGGACGAAGTTGATGAATGCCAGCTTGAAGTTGGCAGCATCCTCGGCCGTGGTCACCTTCCAGGGGAAGCCACCTTCTTTCATGTCACCTTCGGGGGTCAGCGGGGAGTAGTTGAACTCCCAGCCGGTCCGGATGTGGATCGTGGTCTCTCCGGGCTGGGCCAGCAGGATGGCCTGGGCCATCTGGTAGTAGTAGCCATCGAACTCATGGTTCGCCGCCTCGGCCAGGGTCGCCGCGCCGTCCGAGTTGGTGGGCGGGTTCCACTGTTTGGTGGCGTCGTTCCAGGTGGTCGTCGCGTCCTCCCAGACAGTCAGAGGCACCGACCAGAAGATGTCTGTTTCCGCGGGGCGGTTCGCCCAGAGGTTCTTCACGAAGTTGACGTCGGCGATGGCGTTAGACCAATGGGCCATGCCCAGTGACGCGTAGACCAGCTGGGGTGCCGTGCCCCCCATGTAAGTCGTGTAGTCGGTGAAGGCCTGATCGTCGTTTCCGACGTAGACGCCGCTGAGGGTCATGCACGATTTTCCTTGGCGCGCGCATTTGCGACACCTTCTGGACGTGAAAAGGGGCGCCCACCCGAGGGCAGGGCAGAGCTGGTCAGAGCGGACAGGGCCGACTGGGAGAGGGGAACGGCGTCAGCGCATGATGATTCCTAAACCTATGCGCGAATTTCCTTCAGAGATTCTCTCTCAAAAAGGCGAATGACGGTCAATGAAAATTCTTCCGCAGACGCATTTTTTGCGAAATGCGCCGATCGGTCTCGATATGTTCATTATTTAGGCGCGAGCTTTGCTGCCCTGTGAGTAGTGCAACGGGGCTGGAGGCGCCGTTTGCTTCCTGCCAGTTCCTTGAGCTTTGACGCTTCCGAAACAGTCCCGCCCACGTGTTGGCCCAGTGAGGATGCTTGGCTCGTACTCAGGTCATCTGAAAGGCAAGGTCACGTTTCGGTCAGCAAAACAGGCCTTCCAGAGGTGGCATGCGCTAGGTAGAAGCCCGCATCCCTTTGCTACAAAAAGCGAATCGCTCTGGAGCCATGGCTGCGCAGTCGTGGTCAGGTCGCAAAGCCGCGTCGCACAACATGATTATCGTCTAATTTATATTGACAGTTTGTTGACGCATATTCAAGACAGTTCGTGGTTGCCAGGTCCGCAACTGGCGCGTTCGCGGCGCCCGGGGTTTCCAAACCCTTCGACACGGCGCGTGCTGCCGGGAGACGCTCTTCTTCCTGTCGGTAGAGGAGGACCGGTTCGTGCCGCGGGGATAAACTCGCCGATCCCGGCGTGCCGCTAGCGCTCACGGTCCGGGCGGCGTTGGTGAACCTGCAGCGGGCTGCGGAGGCCCGAATAGAAAAGGTGCGCGCGTCATTCCGGGGGCGGGCGAGGAAACGAGTGGACGGTCGATGGTCGCTTCGAACACCTATCTGTACACAGGCTTCGGCGAGGGCGCGCCGCAGCGCGGCATCTGGCTGCTCGACGTGGACACGGGCGAACGCAGCCTTGTGAAGGGCATCTCGGCTGCGGGCCTCGTCCAGACGGTCGGCGGGCGCGTGCTCTTTACCGGCACCGACGCTGAACACGGCGTCGAGCTCTGGGTCACGGACGGCACCACCGAAGGCACGGTGCTGCTGAAGGACATCCACCCGGGCGGGATGCCGAGCAACGGGACGTTTCCGAGCGAGTTTCCGCAGGGGCTCAAGACCCTGTCGGACGGCCGGGTCCTGTTCACCGCGAACGACGGCGAGCACGGCTGGGAGCTTTGGGTCACCGACGGCACGCCGGACGGCACCAGGATGGTCCTCGACCTCGTCCCGGGCGCCGGGGGTAACCAGCCGAGGGACTTGGTTTCCCTGCCGAATGGCAAGGCCACCTTCGTCGCGCTCGGGGCTGATGGCCATCCCGGCCTTTGGGTGACCGACGGCACCGCTGAGGGCACGAAGGAGATCCTGGACGCCTTCCCCTACTTCACCGCCAACCAGGACAACCGTGCCGTGGCGCTCGGTGAGGGGCAGGCCCTCTACCGCGTCGAGTTCGACGCCAAGGGCCAGGGCGGCCAGTACTGGGTGACGGATGGCACTGCCGAGGGGACGCACCTGCTCGACGTGCCCTGGGACGACGGCCGCGCCGCCTACAGGACGCACGACATGGTCCGGACCGAGGAGGGTGACGTCATCGTGCCGGTCGCGGGGACGGCGGATGGCAGCGTTCCGCCTGCCCTGTGGATCGTGGAAGGGGCCGACGCCTCCGCGAGGCATCTCCTGGATTTCCCTGCCGGGACCAGTTTCAGCGGCCTGACCTTCACCAACCTCGGTGCCGGGCAGACCCTGATCCGCGCGGGAGGCGCGGACGCCAACCTCCTCTGGGTCACGGACGGCACCGAGGCTGGCACGCTCCGCGTCGAGGACGGATGGACCGGCGCCCCCGCCTCCTCCTACGTCCCGGTCGGCGACGGCAAAGCCCTCCACATCGAGCAGGAGGGCTCCACGGGGCCGACCACCGTGTGGCTGGTCGACGGCACCGACCGCGTCCTGCTCATGGAGGCGAGCGCAGACAATCCCCCAGGCGACGATGTCAACGCCCGGGTCCTCGCCGACGGCCGGACACTCTTCATCGCCCGGGAGCTCGAGACCGCGCGCGAGGAGATCTGGATCACCGACGGCACCGCCGCGGGGACGAAGCTCATCGGAGCGCAGGTTGCCGACCCCAACTTCGTCCCTATCACCCTCCCCGAAGCCGAAGCACCGACCACGCCGGAGACGCCCGTTGCGCCGCACCACGAGTGGTCGGCTGCCAACGCGCTGTTCGACGTCTCCTTCTACCTGGAGCACAACCCCGACGTCGCGGCCGCCGGGGCGGACGCGTACCAGCACTTCCTCCAGTTCGGTGCGGCCGAGGGGCGCGACCCGAACGCCTTCTTCGACATGTCGTTCTACCTGAACCAGAACCCCGACGTGCTGGCCGCGGGCGTCAACGCCCTCGAGCACTACATGACGTCCGGCTGGCAGGAAGGACGCGCGGCCAGCTTCTCCTTCGACGGCGCGGCCTACCTCACGGCGAACGACGACGTCGCTAGAGCAGGAATGAACCCGCTCGAGCACTACCTGCACTACGGCGAAGTGGAGCACCGTGCAGCGCCGCAAGCGATGCCGCATGACACGGGACCGCAGAACCCGCTCGTGGACGCTTTGTTCTATTTCTCGACTTACGCCGACGTCGCCCGTGAGGGTGTCGATCCGACGCAGCACTTCATGACCAGCGGCTGGCAGGAGGGGCGCGATCCCAACGCTTTCTTCGACACCGACTGGTATCTCGCCCATAACACCGACGTGGCGACCGCGCAGGTGAACCCGCTCGAGCATTACCTGCAGTTCGGTGCTGGGGAGGGCCGCGATCCGAGCGCCGCCTTTGACGGGGAAGCCTACCTCGCGCACAACCCCGATGTGGCCGAGGCCGGGATGAACCCGCTCGTCCACTACCTCGAATACGGCATCGCCGAGCACCGCGACGCCTTCGCCGCCTGATCCATTCGCTCATCAGGCCGAGAAAGCTCCACCACCAGGCCCTCATCGCGCCTGGTGGTGGCGGCAAACAGAGAGGCAAAGGGCCAGCCGGGGAATGAGGAGAAGGGCGGGGCAGCGACGCAATCAGGTTTCAAGCTGAGACACGACCCGCGCGGGTCGGAGCCGCTTCCGGTCAGGGCGTGCGCAATCCGGACCGAATGCACCCGGTGTCGCCGTCCACCGCACCGCTCGCTCGCCGCCACACTTCGCGCTGATGGGAGAAATCTGCGCCGGGTGATGCTCCGCAAGGCACCCAGGCGTGGCGCCGTCCGATTGCGCGGTCTTCGAGGACAGCGACGAAGGTGTGGAGGCCGCGCACCGTGCAAGCATGACATGCTACGACATCCGCAGCGCCTTCCAATCGGTATAAGCGGCAAGGAACAAAGAAAAGGCAGGCTTGCACCGTGCAAGACCTGGTGTTCTTCCTGGCCCTCAACTCTCCCTGTCCGCAAACCGCGCAGGCCGGCGCCGTGGCCGCCTTCGGCGCTTCGCCTCGGCCGCGCGCGCCTGGGCGTCGGCCAGTTCTACCGCCTCGGGCTTAGGTGTCGGGCGCTCATCGAGGGGCAGACCCCAATAATCAAAGTTGCCGGTCATCATCGCCACGACACGTAGCATTTCATCCCGCACTGCCTCGGCTGCCTCGCGAGCCTGTAGGCCCTGGTTGGGGGGATACTCCCCTTTATGGACCGCGACGTTGAGTGCCCGCGCGATCTGGTTGACGTTGTTCCCGATCCGCCGCAGCTCCTTAAATACCTCGCGCAATTCGTCCAACTCGGCCGCATTCCACTGCGGCCTGCGAGCAAGATGGATGATCGCAAGGGACCGGAGCCAGTTGGACACTTCGAAAAACCTCGCGGCTGAGGCGTCGACCTGATTCACTGACGCTGGTCAGCGGAGGCGGCGGGAATGGCGTATCAGCCTGGCTTCTTCGATGTGGATGAGCGCTATGCGGCCTTGTCGGCGGCTGGCGATCCACTGGAGCGGCTCTCGGCGGTGGTCGATTTCGAGATCTTCCGCCCGGTGCTGGATGCGGCGCTGAGGCGGTCGGACCGCAGCCGTGGTGGGCGCCCGCCCTATGACGCGGTGCTGATGTTCCGCATCCTGGTGCTGCAGGCGCTCTATAGCCTCTCCGACGAGCAGGCGGAGTTCCAATTGCGGGACCGGCTGTCTTTCATGCGCTTCGTGGGCCTGGGCCTGCACCAGGCGGTGCCGGACGCCAAGACGATCTGGCTCTGTCGCGAGCAGCTCAAACAGGCGGGCGCCATTGAGGGCCTGTTCCGCCGCTTCGACGAGGTGCTGACGGCCAAGGGTTATCTGGCCATGGGCGGGCAGATCATCGACGCCACGATCATCGCCGCGCCGCGCCAGAAGCTCACCGTCGAGGAGAAGGCCACAATCCGGCAGGGCGGCACGCCTACGGATTGGTCTCGCGCCAAGCGGGCACAGAAGGATCGAGATGCTCGTTGGACCCTCAAGCGTGGGAAGGCCAAGCCCAAACCCGAAGGCAATCAGCGCCAGGCCATCCAGATCGCGGTGCCGGTCTTTGGCTACAAGAGCCACATCGGCATCGACCGGCGGCACGGGCTGATCCGCCGCTGGACGGTGACCGATGCCGCCCAGCACGACAGCCGCAGCTTTGCTGGCCTGCTCGATCCCGGGAACACCGCCAGTCGTGTCTGGGCCGACACCGCCTACCGCACGAAACGCAACCTGGAAGTCCTGGAGCGCCGCGGTCTGAGCGAGCGCATCCTGTTCCGCCGGCCACCTCGGCGCCAACTCTCTGAGCTGCAGGCGAAGGCCAATGCGTCACGCGCCCGGATCCGCTCCGGCATCGAGCATGTCTTTGCCGCGCAAAAGCACCGCATGGCGCTGTTCGTGCGCACCATCGGCATGGCTCGGGCCCAGGTGAAGATCGGCATGGCCAACCTGGCGTACAACTTCACCCGCCTCGCCTGGCTCAGCAGCCGACCTGCGCCTGGATAGCCCGGCAGCTCCACAAAGAGCGGCGCCAGCGGCGCCAAGCCCATCATCCAGTTCCATCAGCAGGGTCGCGTCACGACCGGACGCGACCATCACGCTCCCAATGGTCATGCAGCGGCAGGTACTTCGAGGTTTCCAGGCGGCGCAGCTCCGGCAGCCCTTTGCGGCCCGGTTCGCCGCGGCAGGCGAGGTGCAGCAGCAGGCCGGCGATCAGCGCCTTGGCCTCCTCGTTCCAGTGGGCCTCGGTGACCTGGCCGGGCGGATCGAAGACCAGGGCATCGGCCAGCGTCGCGGCGTCGTCGGCGAGATCGGGGGAGCGCGGGTCGAGCACCGCGGCCGGGTCGTAGCCGGCCGCGGGCTGGCCGGCGGCGCCGAAGGGGTCGAGGACGAAGACCGGACCGAAGCGGCGGCGTGCGCGGGCGGCGATGCGGGCGTTCTCGCCCTTGGGATCGACGCAGAGGATGGGCCGGTCGGCGAGCAGCAGGTTGGGCAGCACGGTGCCGACGCCCTTGCCGGAGCGGGTGGGGGCGAGGGTGAGGAGGTGGGCCGGGCCGGTGTAGCGCAGCAGCACGCCGCGCCGGCCGTCGCCGCGGCCGACGAGCAGCGCCGCGGGATCGGCGGCGCGGGCCGGGGATGCCAGCGCGGCGGCGACCTGGTGCGGGCTGGCCCAGGCAGCCGAGCCCATCACGTCGGGCGGTTGGGGCGGGCGGAGGAAGCGGCCGAGGAAGCCGAGGGCGGCACCGGCAACGCCGCTCAGGAGGATGCCGCCGTTCCAGACCAGGTTGCCGTACTCCTTCGGCACGAGCAGGCCGAGGAGGGCGAAGACAACGAAGCCGCCGAACAGGCCGACGACGCCGGCAATGGCGGCCGAGACGAGAGATGCGCCGAGGCGCCAGGTGAAGGCGATGCCGTCCAGCGCCGCGAGCAGGGCGGCCTTCACGCCGGTTGCTCCCCGGCCGTGCCCCCTTCCTCCGGCCCGATGATGCCAGCCGCCGCGGCGGCCTCGCGGTCGGCGGCGAAGGCACGCAGGCCGAGCCGGCGCCAGCGGGCGCGGAGGTGGTCGGGGGCGTCGTCGCCGGCACCCCGGAGCTGCCCGGCGAGGTCCAGCAGGGCGCCGAGCATCGTGGCGCGGTCGTCGTCGGTCAGCTCCACCAGCCCGGCCTTGGCGACGAGGCCGCCCAGCTCGATCAGGTGGCGGGTGCGCTCGCGGCGCGCCTTCGCCCAGTCGCGGGTGTCGGTGCGGGCGCGGGCGGCCTCGATCCGGTTACGCGCCACCACCAGCCGCCGGCGTGCCCGGGCCAGCCGATCCAGCGCCGCTCGCAGGCTCGCCGGCTCCGGCCCCCTTGGCTCCTTTGCCTCGCTTGGCGTCGCCGCGAAAGAAGGCCGCGCCGCGTTCGGTCCACCTCGCGACGGCTTCGGGCTGCTTCTTCGATTGCTCGACGGCGGCGAGCAGGGCACCGGCCAGGGCCTCGACGGGGAGGGCGTCGGCGCCGGTGACCTGGACCAGCTCGCCGAGCTGCACCGTCTTCTGGTTTTTGAGCTTCCTGGCCCGCTCCATGAGGGCTTGCAGCTCGGCATCGAAGTCACGGGGCTTGCGGGCCATTGGCAGTCTCTCACCACAACACGGAAGAACGAAGCGTGACCCTACCAGGGGCTGTGCCGCCCGTCACGGCCCACCGGAGCGCAGCGGAGGGGCAGAGAAGTGCGCGCTTATACGCCGCGTTGCGGCGTGCGCGGGACCGTGCCAGGTTTCCCGTTGGAAAACCCCTGGGCGGAGGAGGGCGGCGGGCGCGTGGCGATCTATCACTTCTCGGCCAAGGTGATCGGGCGCGCGGCGGGCCGCAGCGTGGTGGCGGCGGCGGCCTACCGGGCGGCCGAACGCCTCCATGACGACCGCCTGGACCGCGATCACGACTTCCGGGCCAAGGCGGGGGTGGTGCACTCGGAGATCCTGTTGCCCGAGGGAGCGCCGGAACGCTGGCACGACCGGGCGACCCTGTGGAACGAGGTGGAAGCCGGGGAGCGGCAGAAGAACAGCCAGCTCGCGCGGGATGTGGAGATCGCACTGCCGCGGGAGCTGTCGCGGGCCGAGGCGGTCGCGCTGGCGCGGGACTTCGTGGCCGAGCAGTTCGTCAGCCGCGGCATGGTGGCCGACCTCAACGTGCATTGGGCGGTGAGCGCGGATGGCGAGGCGCAGCCGCACGCGCATGTCCTGCTGACGATGCGGCGGATCGAGCCGGGGCGCGGGCCGGAGGGACGGGAGAGCGAAGCCGGGTTCGGGCCGAAGGAGCGCGCCTGGAACGACCGGGCGCTCCTGGTGGGATGGCGCGAGCGGTGGGCGGAGATCGCCAACCAGCACCTGCACGAGCTGGGGCACGACGCGCGCATTGACCATCGCGCCCTGGCCGCGCAAGGCATCGCGCTGGAGCCGCAGCACAAGGTGGGGCCGGCCGGGCAGCGCCGGGCCGAGCGGGGCGAGGAGGCCGAGCGGCGGGCCGAGCACGACGCGATCGCGCGGCGGAACGGCGAGCGGATCGCGGCGGACCCTGCCGTCGCGCTGGATGCGCTGACGCGGCAGCACTCGACGTTCACCCGGCACGCGCTGGCGCGGTTCGTGTCGCGGCACACGAACGGCGCCGAGCAGTTCGCGGCCGTGCTGGCGAAGGTGGAAGCGTCGTCGGAGCTGGTTCGCCTTGGCGTAGATGGCCGCGGGCGGGAGCGGTTCAGCACGCGCGAGATGCTCGCGACAGAGCAGCGCATGGAGGACGCGGCAGAGGTGCTCGCCCGTTCCTCTGCACACCGGGTCGGGCCGGCCGAGGCGGAGCGCGCCGCGCGCTCGGCCGCGGTGCGCGGGCGGCGGCTCGGCGAGGCGCAGCGCGACGCGCTGCGGCACGTCACGGCGGGGCGCGACCTGGCGCTGGTGGTGGGCTACGCCGGCACCGGCAAGTCGGCGATGCTGGGGGTCGCGCGCGCGGCCTGGGAGGCGCGGGGCTACCGGGTTCGCGGGGCGGCGCTGTCCGGCATCGCGGCCGAGGGGCTGGAGGCCGGGTCGGGCATCCAGAGCCGGACGCTGGCGAGCCTGGAATGGGGCTGGCGCGAGGGGCGCGAGGCGGACCGGCTGACCAGCCGCGACGTGCTGGTGGTGGACGAGGCCGGGATGGTGGGCTCGCGGCAGATGGAGCGGGTGCTGACCCACGCCCGCGCGGCCGGCGCCAAGGTGGTGCTGGTGGGCGACCCGGAGCAGCTCCAGGCGATCGAGGCCGGGGCGGCGTTCCGGGCCTTGGCCGAGCGGCACGGGGCGGCGGAGATCGCCGCGGTGCGGCGGCAGCGGGAGGACTGGCAGCGGGACGCCACGCGGGAGCTGGCGACGGCGCGGACCGAGGCGGCGCTGGCGCGTTACGAGCGGGCTGGGATGGTGCAGGCGCATGCGACGCAGGCGGCGGCGCGGGCGGCGCTGGTGGCGGGCTGGGACGCCGCGCGTCGGGAGAGTCCACAGCGGAGCCAGGTGATCCTGGCCACCACGCGGGCGGACGTGGCGGCGCTGAACGACCTCGCGTGCGCGCGGCTGCGGGCGGCGGGCGAGCTGGGCGCGGAGCACCAGGTCGCGACGGAGCGCGGCGTCCGGGCCTTCGCCGCCGGGGACCGGCTGATGTTCCTGCGCAACGAGCGGGCGCTGGGCGCCGGGCCGGGCGGCGCGGGCGGCGTCGCGGTGAAGAACGGCAGCCTGGGGACGGTGCGGGCGGTGGAGGCCGGGGGCGCGCGGCTGACGGTGGCGCTGGACGGACCCAGCGGGTCTGGCGGACCGGAGGGCGCCGGGCGGGGCGCGACGGTGACCTTCACCCTGCGCGACTACGGGCACGTGGACCACGGCTATGCGGCGACGATCCACAAGGCGCAGGGCGTCACCGTGGACCGGGCGCACGTGCTGGCCAGCAGCCACATGGACCGGCACGCGGCCTATGTCGCGCTGACGCGGCACCGGGAGGGGGTGGCGCTGCACTGGAGCGTCGAGGAGCTGGGCAGCCGCGAGGGGCTGACGCGGACGCTGGGCCGGGAGCGGGCGAAGGACACGACGCTGGACTACGCGGGGCCGGAGCACGTCGCGGCCTTCGCCGAGCGGCGCGGGTTCGATCCGCGGCGGCCGGAAGCGGAGCCGGAGCGCGCGTCACCGACGCGGGCGGCGGAGACCGCGCCCGCGCCGCTGCTGCCGGCCGTCTGCGACCCGCGGGGCCGGGACAGTCTCGGCCGGGGCACCACGGCCGCGGATCTCGCCGCGGTGGCCGCGCGCGACCCGCGGGTGCAGCAGCGCGCGGCCGAGCGGGCACGGGACCTGTGGGACGCCTACCGCGACCCCGACGAGGCCGGGCGACGGCTTCATGCCCTGATCGCACGCGCGGGCGGCGACCTGCGGCGCGCGGCGGCGGTGCTGGACCAGGAGGGGCCGGAGAGCCTCGGCGCGCTGCGCGGACGCGAGGGGTGGTTCGCCACGAGCGCGGCGAAGGCGGAGCGGGCGCGCGCGGTGCGTGGGGCGAAGGGGCTGGCCTGGGGGCTGCGGGGCGAGGCGGAGGACCGGGAGCGGGCCGGGCGGGCGCATGCGGAGGCGGTGGAGCGGCAGCGACGGCGCGACGCGGTGGCGGTGCCGGGCCTGTCGCCCGCGGCCTGGGCCGCGGTGCGGGCGGTCGAGGCGGCGCGGGAGCGGGGCGGCGGTCTGGCGCAGCCAGGGGACGAGAGCTGGCGGCGCGTCGCGCGCGCGCAGGCGGCGGTGGCCGAGGCCTGGGCGCAGGCGGTGGTGGCGCGGCCGGCGGTGGCGGCGGAGCTGCGGGCGTTTGCCCGGGCCGCCGAGGCGCGGCTGGGCTACGACGGGGTGCCGGAGGCGCTGCGGCGGGCGGAGGCGGGGCGCGGCCTGCCCGAGGCGGAGCGCCCGCGCGAGGGGCTGGCCGGGGTGGCGCGGGCGCTGGCGGCCGAGCGGCTGGGGCGGGGCGCGCATGAGGAGCGGGAACAGGCCCGCGAGAGGGCGCAGGAGCGGCAGCGCCAGGCCGAGCAGGAGCGGCTCGGGCTGCGGCGGAGACGCGGGATGCGGATGTGACGCAAGAGCACGGCGGGGGCGACCTTGCTGCCGTGTGGGCGTTCGTCGCGGAGATAGGCCCAGAGCCTGCCGGTCCTGGTTTTGCCCGTCCCCGGCGCCAGCACGGGCACCGGCGTGTCGTCGGCATGCAGCACGGCCCCGGCCATGACTGCCGCCCCAGGGCGTTCACCAGGGGCTGCAACAGCGCTGCCGACTGGCCGACCCAATCGGTGAGGGTGGAGCGCTGCAGCTCGACGCCGTCGCGCCCGCTGCACCTGCTGTATGCCGCGAACCGGAGGGTGACGCCGAAGCTCCGCAGCTTCATCGACTTCGCGGTCGGCTGCTTCGGCTGACCGAAGGTGCGGAAGGGAGGGGCAGTACCTTGGACAGCGGGTTTGTTGACGGCGCAGGGCACCCGGTTCGCAACCTGTCGAATAGTGGCCTTGGGTCGGGATAGCCCCTCCCCTACCTAGAGGGTGTTACGGACCTGCGGGTGCCCTCGTTTGGGATGAATGTCCTCTCGCAAGCCGTACCCGTCCGATGTGTCTGATGAGGAGTGGGCGCTGGTCGCGCCTTACCTGACGCTGCTGCCCGAGGATGCTGGGCAGCGCGAACACCCGTTGCGGGAAGTGTTCAACGGCCTGCGGTATCTGGTGCGCTACGGCGTGGCCTGGCGGGCAATGCCGAACGACCTCCCGCCCTGGCACGCGGTCTACGACCAAGCGCAGCGCTGGCTGCGGGTAGGCTGCTTCGAGATGCTGGCCCAGGACCTCAGGGCGATGCTGCGGCTGGCCCAAGGTCGCACGGAGGAACCCTCGGCCGCCGTGTTGGACAGCCGCACCCTGCGCTCGACGCCTGAGAGTGGTAGCAGAGCGGCCTGGGACGGCCACAAGCGCGTCAGGGGCTCCAAACTGCACCTGGCCGTCGATACGCTCGGCCACCTGCTGGCGCTCCAAGTCACCCCCGCCAATGCCGATGATCGCTCGGCTGTCTCCACTCTGGCCGAAGCTGTCCAGGACGCGACCGGCGAGAGCGTGGATCTGGCTTATGTCGATCAGGGCTATACCGGCGAGCGGCCCGCCCAGGCCGCGGCCGACCACGGCATCACCCTTGAAGTGGTCAAATTACCTGAGGCCAAGCGCGGCTTCGTGCTCCTGCCCAGGAGGTGGGTCGTCGAGCGTTCCTTCGGCTGGTTCGCCCGTTTCCGGCGCTTGGCACGCGATTACGAGCGACTGCCCGAAACGCTGGCGGGCCTGCACCTCGTCGCCTTCACCATCCTCTTGCTCAGGCGCGCCGCAGAACTCGCCGCCAGTGCGTAACACCCTCTAGCTCCAGTGATTTCACACACCGTCAGACGTGGGTTGGAAGCCGAGCCCTCGCCCGGCCCTATTGCGCATGATAACTGTCGTTATCGTGCGTGATTTGGAGGCTGCGGCAGGGAGCCACATTTCAATGTGCTGCCGCGGCAGGGCTCTCGGCATTCCTCTCTTCTCCCGCCATACAAGTGCATGACATGGCGCATCATGCGGGCCTTGATTGTCCCTCATCCTGTTACCGGTGGCGCAGGTCGGTGAGTTTCAGGGGCTCGCGCGGTTCCCCGGCAGCCAGTCTCGTTCATACGACAGGCGCGTAGCCCCTTGGCGTTACGCCGGTAAGCCGGTGTCCCTGTGCGCCTTGCACGGGGTAATTCAGGCGCGATATCCGGCGCCAGTCCGGCCCGCCAGGCAAGACCGAGCCTGGTCGTCAGGAACACGCACTGGGGCTACCCCCTCTGTCTGGGCGCCGGCCCGATGCTTCTCCCACCACGCCTTCGTCGCCACCCGCCGCTGCTCCCGCTTGGCGTCGGAGAACTGCCGGGTCGCCATGTCGGCTTTCCCCAACCAGCCGTCCAGCCGACCCAGCAGGCTGCTGTCCCGCCCCTGTCCCTATTCAGGACCAGGGTGGGGACACTCCGCGCGCGCGAGGGTCAGGTGGTGGCGAAAGTGTCCCCACCCTTCCACTGCCTCTTGCTAAATAATTGAATTATCTATTGGCAGAGGTGTCACCACTAGGGGGTGGAGACAGGGTGGGGACACCTCCGGAGACACTCTGAGAGCCCCTTGGCGAGGATGCCGACCCGCCCCTCAGCATGGGCACCCTCTCCAGCCTGACGACCACCAGTGTCTGGTATTTCCCCTTTTCTGGGTTAGCGCCTGGATGGGGTCTGTCCTGGGGATGAAGCAGGCGGCCTTTCCGGTGATGTGGAGGCTCAGGGGTAATTCAGCCGCGCTATCTGCCCGTCCAGCGTTCCCGTACGCCCCTGAGCGGCCTTTCTCCGCGGTTGCATCTTCCGCGGCCTTGTGCATGACCAGCATGGTCCAGCCGCCCGGCCACCCGGCGCCTTGTCCGCCCCGGGGTCTCCAGGGGCTTCAGGCCACCATTCCCGCACCGCTTCTCGGATCAGCGCCAGACGCCGCTGATGGGCACACCACTCAGTTCTGCCGCCAGTCCGAAACCGCGAGCTTGCGGATCCGGCTCGTGACGTCCTCGAAGCTGCGCACCTTCCCCTCCCAGACAAAGTCGATGAGGTCGCGGTTCGCCACCACCCAGGCCGACACCGCCTCGAACTCCTTCTGCGGCATCTCTCCGCTGGCCTGCAGGATGAGCGGTTCCAGCAGCACCAGGACAAGCCGCTCCGGCTCCAGCCGGGCACCAGGCGTCACGCCAATCACCAGGGGCTCATCGCCGCGTCCACGCCGCAGCCAGACCACGCCCGGCAACCCGGTCAGGTGCGGCCGAAGACTGACTGGATCGGGCAAGCCCCGGGGGCCTCCCGCAGCAGGATGCCTGACCTCCGCCTCCCGCGCCGTCGCGGCGTGGCCCAGGGTGACACCCTCCTCGTCGGCCGCCAGCGTGATCGTGGGGTCCGCCGCATAGACCATCCGCAGGGCGCCCGCGAAGGCGGCCTGGAAGGCGACAAGGTCCTGGCTGGGAGCACCGAAGCGGCGGAGCAGCTCATCCCATGTCACCGTCACGGGCTGATCGATCCCCTGCCCTGCGGCACATGCCTGATCCAGCCGCTGACTTACTGCCAGCATAGACGCTGGACAGGCTGTTGCCTTGGTTCACGACAGTGCGGCTCTGCATATCGGCCGTATTCTACCTGATTGCGGCCAAGCGCAGCGCCCACGTTGTTCGTGGCGGTGATGATGCTCCCTCGCCCCTTGGGCGGCCGACGCAGCCGGCACGGTGCGGCGGCCAGGGCCGGCGGCTGATCCCATCGTCGCTGCAGTGCAGGCCGACCTAGAGGGCGTGGTCCCGGCTCAGGATAGCGAAGTACGGGGTGGGGTTGGATTGGAGGGGCCTCAACCACCGGGCTTGGCTCCAACATGCCTATAAAAAATGCCTGTATATGGCCAGGTATCTGAAGGCGGTGATGACGCATCTCGATTAAAGACTTAAGCCTCCGCACAAATAAACCATGCAACCATGATTACAAGCAATCAACCATGTAACTTTGTAACCATACAACCAAATTTGTGAGATGGACTCACCCACGAACCATGATTACAACCTTAGCACCATGTAACCAAAAGGTGCGGTGGTGCAGACAATCGTAGTGGCCAGCCAGAAGGGCGGTGCGGGGAAAACTACCCTCACCTCCCATCTGGCCGTCGAGGCCGAGCGGCAGGGCGTCTCTCCTGTCGCCGTCATCGACACAGACCCCCAGGCAGGCTTGTCCGGCTGGTTCCGGGTACGGGCCCCCGATACTCCGGCTCTGGTCAAGGTTCTGCCGGAGGGGTTGGAGGCTACCCTGAAGAAGCTGGCAGAGGGTGGGGTTCCCCTCTGCATCGTCGATACCCCGCCCGCCATCACCGAGAGCATCGCCAGCACAGTTGCCTTGGCGGATCTGGTGCTGATCCCGGCCCGGCCTTCACCCAACGATCTGCGGGCCGTGGGCGCTACGGTGGACATCGTGGAGGAAGCCGGGAAGCCGATGGTGTTCGTGGTCAACCAGGCCATCAGCCGGACCAAGATCAAGTCCGAGACTATCAAGGCCCTCAGCCAGCACGGCCCCCTGGCGCCGGTCGAGATCCACCACCGGGTAGACTTTGCCGCCTCGATGACAGATGGCCGGACGGCCGGAGAACTCGACATCAAATCTGCCAGCGCCGCCGAGATCACTGAACTCTGGACCTACCTTGCAGACCGCCTTGCGCGGAGGAAACGCTATGGCCTCACCGCCCGCTAAGATCGACGCATCGCTGCTGGCCCGGAAGAGCGATCTCCCGACTACAGTGGCCCCGCCGAAGCCCGAGCCTGCCGTCACGCCATCCGGCACCCCGGTGCGCGAGGGCCTGACCATCCGCATCCTCGCTACGGATAGCGAGCGGCTGCGGACTCTGGCTTACAAGACGCGGCAGAAGAAGCAGGCCCTGCTGGACGAGGCCATCCGCCAGTACCTGGACAAGATGGGCGTGTGATGAATGAACCATGGTTACTTGCAACCATGGTTGTAACCATTCAACCAAGGTTCGAACCATACACGGTTAAACCGTTGTAACTACTAAACCGTTGAAATTATTAGCTTGTCATACTCGGGCGCGGCTGGAATCATTCTCCCCAGCCGCGCAATCCCGCCGGCCGGAAACAGAAAAGGGCCGGCCCCGCCGAAGCAGAACCGACCCCTCCGATACCGAGACTAGCCCGGCGCGTGTGAGAACCCCAGGCTAGTCGCGTGCCTTCGAAATCGCAAGCCTCTTGCGGTGCGGGGAATCTGTGTCCTGCGGGCTGGCAGAAGCCATGCCTGACCTGATGACGCGCGTGGCCGGCTTGGTGGCCGGCACACCGCGCGAGCTGCACCAGAAGCGCCTGGCTGAGGAGTACCTCGCCGGCGGCCTGGACATAGCTGACACCCTGCCAGCGCTCTACGCGCTGCATGCAAGCTGGGATGCCCGCCGGGAGCCGCAGGCGCCGCGGCCGCGCAGCACGCCCCGTGAGCCGCTCTCGACGGGCCGCTATGTGCCGGCGTTGAGCCTGGATCCGGTAACCCACCTGCGCGGTTGCGCGCTGGCGACGCTGCTGCTGGTGCGTTCGCTGGCCGACCAGGCCGGGCGTCTTGTCACCCTGACGGTTTCGCTTGCCACCCAGCTCGGTTACACGCGCCGGGCGGTGCAGTATGCCTATCATGAGCTGCGCGCCGCCGGATACCTGGAGCACCGCTACGATGCCCAGCACGGGGTCGTGGTGCTGGAGCTGCTGGAGGCGGTGCTGCCGGCACCGGAAGCCGTCCAGGCGCGGCAGGAGGAGCGCCAGGCGCCCACGCCCAGCACCGGCTGGCGCGAGGCCTGGAAGCGCCGGGTGCAGGCGCTCAACGCCGCCGCGCGCCGGGGGGTGCGAAATGCTGTTCGCCCATTAAACGGGATCTCTATCCAGCAAGGCCGGGCAGGGCTGCCGATGCGTCAGCTGACCAGCGTCTTGCAGGTGCCAACCTGTGAAGGGGCATTGAAGTGGCGCTGATTGCAGCGAGATTACAGCAGGCTGGGGACCCGCACGGTATGCATTGAATCCTCAAGGCGAGGTGATTACAACTTATAGTTGCGTTTCTGCTTAATTCTGCCACCCTCGCCCATGTTAGGATGCGTGAGCGGGAGGGTTAAGGAGGAGCAGGGTGCTTCCTGAGCAGACGTTCTACGGCAACGGCAGAGGCTGAGATGCCCCTCCGGCTTATTTTTACCCCCCTATCCAGTCGGACATTTGGCCTCCGTTTACATTTTCTCACGCTGATAGCTGTGGCCCTCATTCCGGCGCTCGGCGTTGGCGGGGTTGCTGCCTGGCAGGCTGTCACAGGTCGGCTGCATGCTTCCGAGGCCAATCTGCTGGATACCTCTCGGGCTCTTGCCATCGCCCTCGACCGTGAGTTTGAAGCCCATAAGGCGGCCTTGGCGGCGCTGGCTGCCTCGCCATCGTTGGACAGCGCTGATGGTGATGAACGGGCCTTGCGGCAGCAGGCTGGGCGGACGGCATTGGTTCTCCGCTCCCCCATCATCGCCATTGCTCCCGATCTCCGTCAGCGGTTCAACACCAGCCTGCCGGCCGGTCGACCCTTGCCCATGGTCAATTCGACTGAGGCGGCACAGAAGGTCTTCAGGACGGGGAAGTCTGTCGTGGGCAACCTGAACCGGGGCGCCCTGAGCGGCGCGCTTATGGCTGCGGTGATTGTTCCTGCTGTGCGTGAAGGCCAGGTCGTGGCTGCCCTCGCCACTCCTATCCTGCCGCAGCGCCTCGCTGCCTTGTTGGCAACCCAGCAATTAGAGGGTGGCGCTTTTGCTTCCATCGTTGATGGGCAGGGCGTAATCGTCGCCCGCTCCATAGATACTGCGGAACTCGCAGGGCTAGAGGCCAGCGAGTGGTACATCAAGGCGGCGGCGGAACATGCTTCGGGTCTTACCCGTGGACGTACATCCGATGGGCAGGAGGTGATCCTTGCCTTTCATCATTTGGCCAGCGCTGCAGGATGGTCGGTCGCGGTCGCCGAGCCAATTGCCCGTTATAATGCCAGTTGGCAAAGGCCGATGCTGGCTCTGGGGGTAGGGGGGGCGGGGGCCTTGGCGCTCGCCCTGGCTGTTGCACTCGTCTTTGAGCGCCGCTTCCGGCAGCCGCTCCAGGCACTGACGCTCAAAGCCTCTGAAGTCGCGGATGGCAAGAGAACCTCGCTTGCCGCCGTACCGCGCTCAGCCGTTACCGAATTCGAGATGCTGCGGGAGGCTATAACAAGGGCGGACCATGCCCTGCGCAGCCGGACAGCCGCCCTTGCTGCGAGTGAAGCCCGTCTCCGCGCCGTGGTCGAAACCGCTGTGGATGCCATCGTGGTCATCGACGAGAAGGGCATGATCCTGTCCTTCAACAATGCTGCGGAGAGGATCTTTGGCTACACGGCGGGAGAAGCAGTCGGGCTGAATGTCTCCATGCTGATGCGGAAGTCTGACGCCTTTCAGCACGACGGGTACCTGGCTCATTACCAGAAAACCGGTGAGCACAAGATCATCGGAGTTGGCCGCGAGGTCATAGGGCAACACAAGGACGGTTCTGTTCTGCCGCTCGACCTTGCCATCGCGGAATGGCGCGATGGAGAAGGCAGGCGCTTCTTCACTGGGATCATGCGCGATATCTCGGCACGGAAGGCCGAAGAAATCAGACGTGTCTTGCTGGCACGTGAGGTTGATCATCGCGCCAAGAACACGCTGGCTGTCGTGCAATCGGTGCTGCGGCTGACGCCGGTAGGTGAGCCCAAGGCCTTCGCCGCTTCTATCGAGGCCCGGGTGGCATCCCTGGCGCGGGTACACTCACTGCTCGCGCAGGAGGGATGGTCCGGGGCCGATCTGCGCGCCGTGCTGGAGCGTGAACTGGCGCCCTATACCCCGGTGAGCAGCGACAAGGAGGTCCTGATCTCCTTGGATGGACCGGCGGTCCCACTGGCTCCTACAGCGGTCCAGCCAATTGCGATGGTGATACATGAGCTGGTCACCAATGCGGCCAAGCATGGCGCGCTGAGTCAGCCAGGCGGTCGCGTGGAACTGCGATGGCAGGCCGGACGTCGTGCCGATGACGATGGCATGCTGCGATTGTACTGGACCGAAAAAGGTGGCCCCTTACTCGTCGAAGCGCCGACACGGCGCGGGTTTGGCACGCGCGTGATCCAGGCCACTCTGCGTGGACAGCTGGGCGGCTCTGTCACGCAGCACTGGAACGCTGAGGGCATGGTGTGCGAGATCGTGCTGCCTATCAGCCGATTGACGCATCAGCCAAGCGATACGGGCGGAGCCGATCCGTTTCAAATGCTGGATAGTCTTCGCTGACGCCTATGTCGAAGGGCGCCGCTTGCGAATGCCGCGGCTCCCTCCGCCAAGCCTGGAACCTGTTGATTGCCACTGAGATCTGACCCGGTTTGGGGTGAAGTTGCCACTGAGAGTTGACCCATGTTCGGACGCTAGCCTCGGCCTTTTGGGCGGGGGCAGCGGGAGTGTTGGACATGGCGTTGTTGAGCGTTATCCGGCGCTGGCATTTCCGGGAGCACCTGTCGATCCGCGCGATCGCCCGCCGGACCGGCCTGTCGCGGAACACCATCCGCAAGTACTTGCGGTCCGAGGCAGTGGAGCCTGTGTTCAGGGGCCCCGAACGCCCCAGCAAGCTGGATCCTTTCGCCGAGCGGCTGGCAGCCTGGCTGCGGACGGACGCCCGCAGGCCACGCAAACAGAAACGCACCGCGCGACAGTTCCACGCGGAGCTGGTAGGGCTCGGCTATGACGGCTCGTACCGGCGGGTCGCCGCCTTTGTGCGGGCCTGGCGAGATGACTGGCAGCGCCAGCAGCAGACCTCCGGCCGCGGCGTCTTCGTGCCGCTGGCCTTCGGCCCGGGCGAGGCGTTCCAGTTCGACTGGAGCGAGGAGCATGCTGTCATCGGCGGCGAACGCACCAAGCTGCAGGTCGCCCATCTCAAGCTCTGCCACAGCCGGGCCTTCCTGGTGCGAGCCTACCTCCTGCAGACGCACGAGATGCTGTTCGACGCCCACAACCACGGCTTCCGCTTGCTGGGTGGCGTGCCGCGGCGCGGCATCTACGACAACATGCGCACCGCCGTGGACCGGATTGGCCCGAGCCGGGAGCGGCAAATCAACGCCCGCTTCCTGGCCATGGCGAGCCACTACCTGTTCGAGCCAGAGTTCTGCAATCCGGCGTCAGGTTGGGAGAAAGGCCAGGTCGAGAAAAACGTCCAGGATGCCCGGCACCGGCTGTGGCAGCCTATGCCCCAGGCCACCAGCCTGGAGGCGCTGAACGCCTGGCTGGAGCAGCGATGCCTCGCCCTCTGGGAGGAGATCCCGCATGGGGTGGAACCCGGCAGCGTCGCCGCGGCCTGGCGGCAGGAGGTGGACTGCCTGATGCCGGTCCAGCGGGTCTTTGACGGCTTCGTGGACGAGACCAAGCGGGTCTCGCCGACCTGCCTCGTGCACTTCGAGCGCAACCGCTACAGCGTGCCCGCCTCTTTCGCCAACCGGCCGGTCAGCTTGCGGATCTACCCTGATCGCATCGTGGTGGTGGCTGAGGGGGCGGTCGTCTGCGAGCACCAGCGGATCATCGAGCGGTCGCACCATGGGCAGGGTCGGACCGTCTACGACTGGCGCCACTACCTGGCCGTGGTCCAGCGCAAGCCCGGTGCCCTGCGCAACGGCGCGCCCTTCGCCGAACTGCCGGAGGCGTTCCGGCAGCTGCAGCGTCAACTGCACGGCAGGTCCGGCGGCGACCGGGAGATGGTGGAGATCCTCTCCCTGGTGCTGCAGCACGACGAGCAGGCCGTGCTGGTCGCCGTGGAGATGGCGCTGCAGGCCGGGGTCGCCAGCAAGACCCACATCCTGAACCTGCTGCACCGGCTGACCGATGGCGCTGCCTCCCAGGTGCCGCCGATCGAGGCGCCTCAGGCCCTGGTCTTGGCGCAGGAGCCCAAGGCCAACGTCGCGCGCTACGACAGCCTGCGCCCGAGGCAAGGAGGCCGTCATGCGTCATGACCCGGCGGCCGCCGCCATCACCATCATGCTGCGCAGCCTCAAGATGCACGGCATGGCACAGGCCGCAGCCGAACTGACCGAGCAGGGCGCGCCCGCCTTCCAGAGCGCGATCCCGATCCTGTCGCAGCTGCTCAAGGCCGAGATCGCCGAGCGTGAGGTCCGCTCCATCGCCTACCAGCTCAAGGCCGCCCGCTTCCCCACCTACAAGGACCTGACAGGCTTCGACTTCACCAGCAGCCAACTCAACGAAGCCCTGGTTCGCCAGCTCCACGCCGGTGCCTTCATGGACAGCGCCGACAACATCGTGCTGGTCGGCGGGCCGGGTACCGGCAAGACCCACGTGGCCACCGCCCTCGGCGTTCAGGCCGTCGAGCACCACCGCAAACGCGTGCGGTTCTTCTCCACGGTGGAACTGGTCAACATGCTCGAGCAGGAGAAAGCCGCCGGAAGGGCCGGGCAGATCGCCACCCGCCTGCTCCATGCCGACCTGCTGATCCTCGACGAGCTGGGCTACCTGCCGTTCAGCGCCTCAGGCGGTGCCCTGCTGTTTCACCTGCTCAGCAAGCTCTACGAGCAGACCAGCGTCATCATCACCACCAACCTCAGTTTCAGTGAGTGGGCGGCGATCTTCGGGGATGCCAAGATGACCACCGCGCTCCTCGACCGGCTCACCCACCACTGCCACATCCTGGAGACCGGCAACGACAGCTTCCGCTTCAGGAACAGCTCCGCCACCCAGGCCCATCGCGAAAGGAAACCACAGCCGACCTGACGAGATCTGAAAACCCTGCATCCACAACCCGGGTCAGATCCTCGTGGCAACCCCGGGTCAGGTCTCAGTGGCAATCAACAAGATGAGGCAGTAGAGTTCAGGGGGACGCAGCAGGAGGTCGGCGACGGCGTACCCGGGGCGGTTCAGTGGAGTGTCCAGGGCTATGCATGGCGAGATGGCAGTACATGGACAGATCTATAAGCGGGCAGCCAAGAGCCTGTGCGGCTGATCAGCATCGGTGCCAAGGGCGTGATGGCTCCGCACGAACCTTGGGAAGCATTCTGCGTTGAGCAGAGGTGTTAGCCATCCAGCTGCGGCTCTGCTTTGGAAGGGATGCCATGAAACGACCGAGGTTCGCCAAGGCCGCCAGTGCAGGCATCGGCCGGATCGAAAAGGCTTCTTCGCTCGACAAGCCAAGCTATGCTGTCGAAACCGCCATTGCGCGCCCATCGCAGATCGCGGGATCTCCGGCCGAGAAGGCAGGCAATGTCCTGCACGGCACATGGTATGGGCACCCTCTTCACCCGATGCTTGTCACTCTTCCGATCGGCGCCTGGACCTTTGCTTTCGGCCTCGACCTCCTAGCGGTGCTTGGCCTCCGGTCGAAGGGCGTGGAGCGCAGCGCCGAACTCGCCTTGAAGGCAGGCGCGGCCGGTGCCGTTGTCGCCGCCGCGGCCGGATTAGCGGATTGGCAGCACACAAACGGCCGTGACCGTCGGGTTGGCACAGCTCATGCACTCGTCAACACTACTTCCCTCGCCCTTCACCTTGCCTCCGTTGCTCTTCGTGATCGTGGCCACCTTGGTCGAGGCAGGCTGGCCAGCGCAGCCGGATGGGCCTGCCTGTTGGTAGGGGGCTATCTTGGCGGCCACATGGTGTATCGCCGCCAGATCGGCGTGGATCATGCCGACCGGAGCCCGGAGCCCCGTGACTTCCAGGCCGTGTTGCCTGTTTCGGAACTGGAAGAAGACCGCCCCCTGCGCGTCGAGATCCGGGATGAGGACACCCGGCAAAATATCGGCGTTGTTCTGGTCAGACACCGGGGACGCGTGCAGGCGATGGGCGCGCGATGTTCTCATATGGGTGGGCCCTTGGATCAGGGCTGGGTTCTGAATGGCTCACTGGTCTGCCCTTGGCACGGGTCTCGTTATGATCTGGAAAGCGGATGGCCAACCAGCGGACCTTCGACCTGCCCGCAGCCGCGCTACGAAGTCCGGCTCAGAGATGGCATGGTTGAGATCAGGCGAGAACAGGAGCCGGGCGACGAGATTGTTACCGCGGCTGACATCGATAAGGTGCCCCCTTTGCCGGATGGCGTCTCCTTCAGCAAGAAGGCCAACGAGGTGCTGTTCGAGCACCACGAACTCATCCGTCAGCTTTTCAAAGCGATCAAGAACACGCCTCGGGATGATCCCCAGCGCCGTGACCTCATGCGGATACTCGCCTCAGAGCTGGAGATCCACGAGCATGTTGAGGATCACATCTTCTATCCTGCCGTCTACTCCGTCAGCGAAGACGTGCCCATTGCGCATTCCGAGCACCGTCAACTGGCCGACCTGCTGGCCAAAACGCTGAAGCTGAACACGGCGACGCAGGAGTTTGAAGAGCATCTCCAGGCGCTCTATTCCGCCATGGACCACCATGCAGGATCGGAAGAAAGGTCCATGTTCCAGGAAGCGCAGCGGCTGGGTGACGCACGTCTGCGGAAAATGGGACAAGAGCTAGAGAGGATGCTGGAGGAGCAAAGAACGTCACGTGCTCAACGGATGTTCCGCGACCTCAAGATCAGGCTCTTGGAGGGATTATAGAGAAGTTCTCTTTGTCCTGCCGCGATTTGCAACGGGTGAGGGATACTTGCTTGTAGGGCCGCCCAGGCCCGCGCGAGCACCTGGGTATGTCCGTTCCCCGAAGAAAAGGCAGAAATGCTGTTTGTCTCCCATGGGCGCAAAGCCGCCCATCACCACGGGCGATGGCTAGCAGTCTGACGAGCATTCTGCTCAAGGGTTAATATGTTGATTGGCCTTGGAAAACAGGCAGGCAAACACTGTCAAACGAAAAAACTGTGATTGACCATAGGCATTTGCCTGCAAGGAGGGTTCGTGGCTGAGATTGTACACCCGCATGACGATCCTTTTTACGGGGAACTCAGAGCTTTCGCCAACCGCGATGGCTTTGTTGTCATTGAGATGAAGGAAGAAGGAGACGCACCTTTCCTGGTCCTGAGTGCATTGGAAGCAGCCCGTTTGATGGCAGCCATGCGTCACGCTATCTCCGGAATAGAGGATGATGTGAAGAAGGCCATTCCGCCGGAAGATTGACCGTGCATGGCCGGCGAGACCGGTGGCGCGGCCAGCAGCAGCCCATGAATGGCTAGGAGCCCTGTCGGGATGAGAGCACGTCTGCCGGTGGGCCTGCTGAGCCTGCTGCTGCTGCAAGGGCCGGGGAGCGCCTCGTCACTGCCCGTGACTTTGGCCCTGTCGGCCGGCGTGGCGGGCTTCAGCGCGCCCGCGGAGGCGCGGCCCCGCTCCAGCGGCGGCTATTCCCGCCCCGGCGGGTCCTTCCGCACGCCCTCCGTGGGTGGTTCCGGCAGTTACGCCCGGCCGCGCACCCCTTCTTCCGGCGGCTATGCGCTGCCACGTTCCGGCGGCATGAGCACGCCCTACGGCGGCGGGGCCTCGGCCGGCGACCGCAGCTACAACCGTGCCCAGGCCGCCGATGCCTTGCGCAGGATGCGGGAGAGCCAAGCCGCGGCCGAGCGCGCGGCCCGCCCGGCCCCGATGCCGATCCCCTCGCCTTCGAGGGACCCTCGGGGTGGCTCCGGCTCCCCGGGCGGCGGCTATGCCGGAGGCTATCGCACGGCGCCCGGCACCAATTACGGCGGCTGGTACCGCGACCGTGGCTGGCCCATTCCGGGCACCGTGCTCAGCGGCCCGCGTTCCTTCGGCATCTGGGACGCCGCCTTTCTGTGGTTCCTGTTCAGCACGCTGAACCGCCCGGGCCATCCCGACTTCTTCCGGAACCACCAGGACGACCCAGGCTACCGGGAGTGGCGGCAGGAAGCCGAGCGCCGGGCCCAGAGCGACCCCGAGGTCCGTGCCCAGCTGGAGGACCTCGACCGGCGGATCGCGGAGAAGGGCGACCAGCCGCGCGACCCCAGCTACCTGCCGCCCGGCGTGCCGGCGGAGGTCGCCACTGGAGCCGAGGGCGCCGAGTTGCCCGACCGGCGCACGCCCACCGTGGTCCCAGTTGAGCAGGGCGGGCAGGGCATTCCCGCCTCGGTGGTCGGCGTGGTGATGCTGGGGGGTGGCCTGCTGGCGGTTCTGGCCTGGCGCCGCCGCACCGGCCCGCGTTCCGCCGGAAGCCGGCCAGGCGGAGCAGGTGGAATGGGGCAGGGCGGAACTCTGGCCAGCGCGGCCAGTATGCTGCGCCACAAGACGTCCGGCGGGGGCTATGCGCCGTCCCGCTTCCGGGTCGGGATGACACTGACTTTGGACCCCACGCCATTCCTGCTGGCAGCGGGGGCCACGCATCTGTCCAGCCCTCGCGGCGCGGGAGAGATGATCAGTGTGGAGGAAGTTGGCCGCATCGGCGGCGATGTGCCGGGTGGCCTCGTACGCCTCTACCTGCCGAGCGACAGGGCCATGCTGCAACTGCATCTCGGCGAGAATAACAAGCCGGACGAATGCCGCTACTTCGCGTTACTCGACGAGGTCACGCCGGCCGATGAGGCCGAGTGGGGCGCCTGGCTGGACCCGCGGGAAGGCATGATCGGCTGGCCGGAGTTCCAGACCAAGGATGGCAAGATCTATGCCCGCGCCTGGTCGCCCGGGCAGTCACGCGTGCAGCCGCGGCAACTGGCCGAAGAGGTTGATTCAGCCTCCGGCCAGACGACCGTCATCAGCCAGAGCATGCTCTATGCCGCACCCACCGGCCTGGCCATGCCCGCCCCCCAGACGGAATACATCCTGGTCTCCGCCATCGAGGATGGCGGGCAGGCCTGGGTCGAGATCCGCGCCGGGCTGGACATCAATCCAGCCTCCCTGTCACTGGCCTGAACCACCGCAGCGAAGGATGAAACGACAACCATGGACGTGATCCTCGGCACCCTGCAGGAAGGCCTGCCCGTTCTCGTGGTGCAGTTCGCACTGACCCTGGCGCTGCTGGTCGTGGGCGTCGCGGTGTACATGGCAATCACCCCGTTTCATGAGATGCGGCTGGTGCGCGCGGGCAACGCCGCCGGCGGCATCGTGCTAGCGGGCAGCATTGTGGCGCTTGCCATTCCCCTGGCGGCCACGCTGGCGACGAGCCGCTTCTCGCTCGACATCCTCATTTGGGGTGTGGTGGCGCTGGTTCTGCAGCTGCTGACCTTTGTCGCCGCCACGCTGCTGATCCGCGGCCTGCGCGGCATGATCGAGGCCGGCAATATCGCCGCCGCCTGGCTGCTGGTGGGCGTGCAGCTCGCGGTGGCGCTGCTCAACGCCGGCGCCATGGCCGGCTAGTTGGAACAATCGGAAGGGAGATCGCCATGCTTGCCTTTATCCGGAACCTCGTTGGCGTGAAGACCGACCAGGCCGTCAACAATGCCGTGGAGGCAATTGTCCGCTGGGACCCCAAATCCGCCACGGAGGCGGAGCTGCGGACCATGGAGCAGCACCTCGACCAACTGGGCCTGCAGGTTGCCGAAGCGCGTCAGGCTTATGAGCGGGAGAAGCGCGAGGCTGATGCCATCCAGGCATTGTCGCAGCAGCGCCTTGCCGCCGCCGAGCAGCTCCAGAGCCGCGCTGAGGCTGCGACGGACCCGGCCCAGAAGAGCGAGCTGGAACGCTCGCTCAGCACGCTTCTGACGATGCTGGAAGACATGGCTCCCGAGGTGGAACGGGAGAAGCAGGACGCGGCCGATGCTCAGGATTTCCTGAACATGCTGCAGCAGACCTATGAGCAGGCCGGCAACAAGTTGAAAGCCGCGCGCTCGGAGCTGGTGCGCGCGCAGCGGGACATGACGCGCGCGGATGCGCAGCGGCAGGCCGCCGAACGCCGTGCCGAGGCCGCACGCCAGGCTGCCGGCCTGAGTGGCGCCACCAGCGGCCTGAGCGTGGCGCTGAAGTCGATGCGGGACGCTGCCGCCCGTGACCTGGCACAGGCGGAGGCCGCCAATGCCAAGGCCAAACTCCTGACTCCCACCCAGCCCGAGAAGGACGACCCGAATATCGCCGCCGCCATGGACGCGGCTGCGGGCCGCCTGCCGGCCCCAACCAACCTCAGCGACCGGCTGGCGGCAATCCGGCAGAAGCAGGGCACCCAGCGGCGCATCTCTGGAGCAGGTTAACAGCGCCTTTTGCTCTGTTGAAAAGCTCACGCTGTTGTAGCGAGGAGCATGATGCTGTGGGTGAGGGCGCGCAGGTTGAGTTCGCGTCGCTGAGCCTGACGTCCGCGCGCGGTCAACACTGAGCCGAGGCGACGCTTGTGCTGACTGAAGCCACTCTTGATGTGTCAGCGCTGGTGGTAAAGCATACGAGGAAAGCGATGCCGGAGGGCCCGCCAATAGGGTGTCTTCGGCCAGCGCCGCCCGGTGTTGCGGCGGTTGAGGGCGATGACGCTCCGGGGGATGCCAAGGTCCTCACGGCAAAGGCGGTGGTTGTACTCGGCGTCAAAGCCAGCATCGGCCAATACTGTGCCAAAGGTCATGATGCTGGTGGCCTGGCGCATGACGGGCGTGAAGTCGGGTGAGTCCTGACTCGGGCCGATGCCTGTTACCGCGCCGACGATCAGGTGCGAGTGGGTATGGAGCACCACGGCCAGCTTGGGCCAGGCACGCTGACGTGCCGCGTTTCCAGCCCCGTGGCGCCGACCGCGGCCGTCGGAGAGGTGTCAATCAGACCGGCAGTCCGGCCCTGCTTGATGATGACCACCTGGGCACGGTGCAAAGCCCCCTTTTTCCGCCTCGGGCAGAAGACGGCGTGCTGCGTAGGCCAGGGTGGAATAGTGCGGCACCTTCCGCAGGCCCAGGGCTTTTTGGAGTTCCTGCCATTCGGCCACCAGGGTGACGAGACCGCGATAATCGGTCCGCAGGAACTGGCGCAGCGTCAGCAACGCGAAGAGTTGGGCTTGGGTGAAGTCGTGCCGCGAGGTCCGGCTGCCATAGGCCGGGAATGTTTGGCGTCCAACAGCCAAAGCCTCGCGCGCGACCCCCACCGCTGACTTCGTCATGCTGCGCATCGAAAACCTCGCATCCAGAGTTCGGATATCCTCCCAGCGCCACCCCTACCAAGAGGTTTCAGCAGAGCAAAAGGCGCTGTTAGAGGTTTTCTGTTCTAAAAAGATCTAGCCCAGTTCAGTCATAGGTTAGACGCTGAAGATGTCGCGCCCCTCGGTGATGCCGTGATGCAGGTAATGGGCGAGGGGGTTTACCCCGGCAGCCGACACATCCTGATTCAACGCAAGATACTGACTGCTATCGAAGCGGACGCTCGGGTCACGCCCTTCGGCCGCGCCGAACTGCAGGTAATGCTCGAGAGGATTGATGCCTGCATTCTTCACATCGGCATAGGTCGACAGATAGTAATCTGTGTCGAAGAAGGCATTCGCGTCACGACCTTCCTGCCAGCCATAGGCCATGAAGTGCTGCGTCGGGTCGAAGCCTTCCCTCGCAACATCTCGATTGGTACCAAAGTAGAAGCTGGCATCCACCAGGATGTGCTGCGGCCCTGTGGCATGTGGCATTGCCTGGAAGGCATCGCGTCCCTCAGCCGCGCCATGCATGAGGTAGTGGGTCAGCGCGTCCATTCCCGTGTTTGCCACGTCGGCATTGGCGGCCAGATAGGCCTTGCCATCGAAGGCGAAGCTGGCCGCCCGTCCTTCCGCAGCACCTGCCGAGAGGTAATGCTGGAAGGCATTGACCCCGGCAGCCAGGACATCCGGGTTCTGGTTCATGTAGAAGGAGGTGTCGAAGTGACTGTTGGGGTCACGCCCTTCCTTCCAGCCGAATTGCAGGAAATGCTGCACAGGGTCGACACCGGCCTGGGCAATGTCCGCATAGATCGCGCGATAGAAGGCTTTGTCGAACAGCGGCAGCTCCGCCGCCCAGTCATGCGATGTGCCAGGATTGTCGGGGTCTACGGGACCCGGAACTTCCGGCTCATCGGGGCCGGGAATCTCTGTCTCTCCATTGCCGGCCAGCAAGATGGGATGGATGTCAGTGCCGCCCCAGGCGGTGATGCCGTCCACGGCCTTGAGGCTGCCAGGGGTCAGGTCGCTGACCCAAACCCGGATAGGGCCTCCATCGGCGGTGCCGGCCGAGAAGACCACGCTGCCATCCTGCATCACCGTCACCTTATCGGGAAAGGCGATGGGGTTTCCGCTGGAAAAGTCAGCGATGCGGACGGTTCCCTCCACTGTTCCGTCCGTCACCCAGAAATCCGCTACCCCGGTGTTGCTGGGGTAATCCAGATTGGCATTGAGGAAGAGAGCCTTGCCGTTGCCCAGGGAGAGGAACTCATCCCCCCATTGGCCAATCAGGACATCCTCGCCAAGGAGCTTCGTGCCTTCCTTCGTGCCGTCCGTCACCCAGAGCGCGCTTCCGGATGTCGAGAAGATGACCTTGCCGTTGCCAAGCTCGAACAGCTGCTGAAGAGCGCCCGGGCTACCGAACCCGTTGTCCGGAGGAGCCAGGAGGGGGGTGACATTGGTGCCGTCCGTCACATAGAGCCCCATCTGGTGCCCTCTGCCGTCGACGTAGCTGAACTCCATGAACACCCAGGCTTTCTGCTCAGTGCCGACCGCATAAAGGTCACGCCAGCCACCAGTGCTGGAAATCTTGACGGTGCCTTCCGGCGTCCCGTCCGTCACCCACTGCCCGTAAGCGGCTTCGTAGTCTTCGCTATCCTCGGTGGCCCAGGCCGTGAAGTAGACCTTCCCATCCGCCGCAATCCGCTCGATATCGAATTCGATGCCAGAGGGCCCAGGGTTGATGTCGCGCAGCAGCCTGGTGCCGGCCTGGGTGCCATCCGTCACCCAGAGCTCATCACCAGCCCCACCGTTGTTGGCTCGGAAAAGAACCTTGCCATTCCCGATATCCGTGAAGTCCCGGATGTTGGAGCTCATGAAGCCAGGATAGATGTCCCTCAGCAGCTGGGTGCCAGCGGCTGTTCCATCGGACATCCAGAGCTCAGTACCCCGCCCATACTGAGACTGCGTGAAGAGCAGCTTCCCGTTCACGCCGATATAATTGTCGATGGAAACATCACCGATATTGGGGTCGTCCAGGACCTTCCTGGTCCCGGCCTCGGTGCCATCTGTCACCCAGAGCTTTCTGGTATACCCCTCATCCTCGGCGGTGAACGCAACGCGCCCATCCGCCAAGGTGAAGAAATCCCCAGGGTCCGAGCTGCTGAAACCGGGATTGAGGTCCTTGATGAGGCGTGGCTGGCTCATGCCAGGACCTGCAATCCATAACTCATTGCCGCCATCCGAAGTGCGGGCCCCGAAGATGTAGGACGTAGAACCGTTGGCCTGAATTCCCACTTGCGGATGCGGATTCAACGTCATGCTTGCCTCTCAGAATGCGTTCAGGTTGGACGGTGGGCCGCCAGCACAGGCAGGAGCTGGCGCAGCTATCTGGCGCCTGGCCTAATCACGCGGAGTAGATGTCCCGTCCTTCGGTTATGCCGAATTGCAGGTAGTGCGCGAGAGGGTTAACCCCAGCGTCCGCCACATCCTGGTTCACGGCGAGATACTGGCTGCTGTCGAAGCGAACGCTCGGGTCACGCCCCTCAGCACCACCGAAGAGCAGGTAGTGCTCCATCGGGTTCAAGCCAGCATTCCTCACATCGGCGTTCTTCGTCAGGTAGAATTCGGTGTCGAAGAAGGCATTGGGGTCTCGCCCCTCCATCCACCCCGAGGCCATGAAGTGCCGGGTCGGGTCGATGCCTTCCCGCGCGACATCCCGGTAGGAGGCAAAATAGAAGCCGGCATCCACCAGCACATGCTGCTGTCCGGTGGCATGAGGGACCACTTCGTATGCGTCACGTCCCTCGGCCTGGCCGTACAAGAGGTAGTGGGTGAGTGCGTCGATGCCTGCCTTCTGCACATCACCATTGGCAGCCAGGTAAGCCTTTCCGTCAAAGGCGAGGCTTGGCGCCCGGCCTTCCGCCGCGCCTGATTGCAGATAATGCTCCAGCGCGTTCACCCCGGCGGAACGGACGTCCGGGTTCTGGTTGAGATAGAAGGAGGTGTCGAAGTGGCTGTTGGGGTCACGCCCTTCCTTCCAGCCGAACTGCAGGAAGTGGTCCAGCGGGTCCATGCCAGATGCCGCCACATCCGGATTGCTGTCCCGGTAGTGGGTGATGTCGAAGACGGGCAGCCTCGCCGACCACAGATGGGGCTCGGCAGGAACGTCAGGCGTCAGAGGAGGTTCAGGCGTGACTGGCGGTTCGGGCGTTACCGGCGGCTCAGGGACGTCAGGCGTCTCGGGAGGTGCTGGCGGTTCTGGAGCCGGTGGTTCCTCGGGGGCATCCGTGGTGATGACAGGCGAGACCTCCGACCACATGCGCTCCGTGAAATCCCGGTTGTCGACATAGATAGCCTCAACCTTGAACTGCCGGCCGATATCCGCCTCGGTCAGCAGGTATCCGCCAGGGCCCGTGCTCCCATCCGCAGGCACGACAACTTCCCACCCCTCGGGCGTAGAGGCATACCAAACAAACTGGACCTGTGTGCTGGGGCTGACCCCATCAGGGTCCTGCAGTTGTGCATAAACCGCGAGCGTGTCGCCAACCTTGAAGGAGGACTGGAAGAAGACGGTCCCGGTGTTCGGATTGTTCGGCGGAGGCGGCGGCGGAGGCGGCGGCGGATACATCTCCGACAGCAGGGGGGCGCGAGGAAGTTCAGGGTCTTCCAGCCACTCCAGGGATGGCCGGTACAAGCTGTGGAGCGCCTCGACATCGGCCATCGTCATGGCTTTGTTGGATGGGGAAGCTATCCCGTTCATCACGTGGTTGGGGTTATCGTCATGCCCCAGGCCCAGGATGTGGCCGACTTCATGCAAGACCACCTGGTAGAAGGTCGTCAGGAAGTCCAGATAGGCGAGTTCGTCACCCCTCTCGATAATCGGAACGCTGCTCGGGGCCATGAGCTCGATGACCATGGGCTTGCCACCGGAGACGACGGATGGCTGGCTATTGCTGACATTGCCGACATAGGCCAGTCCAATTGGCCCTCCCTGGATATCCGCGAAGCCAATCCAGACATCCGGGCGGACTTCCCTGCCATCGACTTCCTCGAAATCCAGGTCAATGAGGTCGTCCCAGTCATCGAAGGCCAGACGGATGTGGTCCATCAGCGGGTCGGTGTAGTCCGAGATGAAGCTGTGGCCCGGGACCCAAAAATCCTCCCAGGCAAACGACCAGCTCATGGGCCGGTCTTCGGGCCATGCGAATCCAAGGGAGCTAGTCATGTTTCACCTGCCTGCGGGGAGGAAGAGTGGGGAACCACCGACTCGTGGTTCCCCAGGCATCAAACGGCAAAGATGCCGCGACCTTCGCTCATCCCGAACTGCAGGTAATGCAGCAAGGGATTTACGCCCGCGCTGACCACGTCGGCGTAGTTGCCCAGATAGGCACTGCCGTCGAAGGTCAGGCTGGGGTCACGGTCTTCCTCGACGTCGAAGAGCAGGTAGTGCTCCATGGGATTCATACCCGCATCCGCGACATCCGTATTGCGCTCCAGATAGAAGCTGGTGTCGAACAGGGCGTTTGGGTCACGCCCCTCATGCCAGCCGAAGGCCATGTAGTGCGTCAGGGCATCGCCCCCCGCCAGTTGCACATCCTCATAGTTGGACAGGTAGAAGCTGGCATCCACCAGCAGGCCGGCGAGCTTGGGGGCGGCTCCACGGGAGGCTCAACCGGGAGCTCCACCACCACGATGGGCATGAAGACGGAATAGCCGCTCCAGGAGTTGATGGTAGGGTTGCGCTCCAAACTGCTCGCACTGGGGTTGGTGACCCAGACCGCGCCGGCATGCCCTTCAATGGGTGCCGCAAAGGCGAAGCGGCCATCCCCCAGGTCCTGCACGTGGTCCAGCAGGCTAGTGGGATTCTCGTTGCTCATGCGCGCAATCTGGTAGGTGCCAGCTTCGGCACCGTCGGTCACCCAAAGGTCGGCTGCCGTGACGCCCCCCTGCGAGGCATCGCGGTTCATGAACAGGGCGCGGCCGTCACCCAGCGAGACGAAGTCCGTCATGGCATGGATGGTCAGGCGCGTATGGATAATCTTGGTGCCATCGGGGGTGCCGTCAGTCACGAACAGGTCTTCGGCGGACTGGATGATAGCCTTGCCTTCGCCCAGGACAGTGAGCCTCACCTCACCGCTGTACCGCCCGCCGATGGTATGCTGGTCAAGGGTAATCAGCGTCTGGTCGCCGTCCTTGCTAGTGGCGAAGAGAGAGTATTCGTATTCCAGCGAACTCGCGAAGGCGGTGTAGAGCCACTTGTCCTCATCGAGGGAAATCATGTCGTGGCCCACAGGGCGGTCAGTGAGCTGCACTGTGCCGTCGGTCATCCCTGAGATAGCGGAGCCGGCAGCACCGGGATTGATACCCCTGAGGAGGTGCGTACCCTCAGTGGAGCCATCCGTCACCCACAGCTCATCGCCGTGCACGCCATCAGCGACGGTGAAGAGAGCCCTGTCGCCGACGAGGGTGAAGTTCTTGGGCGAGACGCTTCCGTCACCCCGGCCGATGTCGCGCACCATCTGTGCGCCGGATTCAGTGCCGTCCGTCACCCACATCTCGCGACCATGAGGCCATCATTGGCGACGAAAACGGCCTTGCCGTTCGGAAGGGCCGTGAAATCCCCCGGGTCCGAGCTCTCCAGACCGGGATTGATTTCCTTCAGAAGGCGCGGCTCACTCAATCCAGCCCCGGCAATCCAAAGTTCATTGCCAACCTGCCCGTTCGGTCCGCCTGCGGATGCGAAGGTGTAAGCAGACAAACAAAGGCTCATTGAGCTCTTCCTTGGCAATATCAATGAATCTCATCATCGAAAGAAAATTCAAGGAATGCTCTGAAGCTCTATTAATGAGACGTCAACACAGCTAGGGGTTGTCTAAGAAGGCCTACCGCAGGGGTGAAAATGCCTAAATAGCGCGAAACAACAAACTGATAAGTTGATTTTGATTTAGGAATGGAGATTTGTTCACAACAAATTCAGTCGAACACTTCAAAATACCTCGCTGTTGAGGCGCTGAGCTGATTCATTGGCCTCGTTCAGCACAGACAGTGGCGACGGCAAGTTAGCCTGTCTTCTTTGATATGGATGAGCGATACGCGGCTCTCTTCGCGGCCGGTGATCCGCTGGAGCGTCTTGCAGCCGCATCGACTTCGAGATCTTCCGCCCCGTGCTGGATACGGCGCTGACGCGGTCGGATCGCAGCCGCGGCGGGCGCCCGCCGTATGACGCGGTGCTGATGCCGCATCTTGGTGCTGCAGGCGCTCTACAGCCTCTCCGACGAGCAGGCCGAGTTCCAGCTGCGCGACCGGCTGTCCTTCATGCGCTTCGTAGGTCTCGGGCTGCACCAGGCGGTGCGGGACGCCAAGACGATCTGGCTCTACCGCGAGCAGCTCAAGCAGGCGGGTGCTATCGAGGGGCTATTCCGCCGCTTTGACGCGGTGCTGGCCGAGCAAGGCTATTTGGCCATGGGCGGGCAGATCATCGACGCCACGATCATTGCCGCACCACGCCAGAAGCTCACCCTGGA
This sequence comes from Teichococcus rhizosphaerae, assembly GCF_002631185.1. Lineage (GTDB taxonomy): Bacteria > Pseudomonadota > Alphaproteobacteria > Acetobacterales > Acetobacteraceae > Pseudoroseomonas > Pseudoroseomonas rhizosphaerae. The sequence goes on from NZ_PDNU01000047.1 coordinate 36,568, forward strand.
GGAGAAGGCCACGATCCGGGAGGGCGGCACGCCGGCGCACTGGTCAAAGGCCAAGCGGGCGCAGAAGGATTGTGACGCACGCTGGACCCTCAAGCGCGACAGGACCAAGCCCAAACCAGAAGGTGCGCAGCGCCAGGCCATCCAGATCGCGGTGCCGGTCTTTGGCTACAAGAGCCATATCGGCATCGACCGGCGGCACGGGCTGATCCGCCGCTGGACGGTGACCGATGCCGCCCAGCACGACAGCCGCAGCTTTGCTGGCCTGCTCGATCCCGGGAACACCGCCAGCCGCGTCTGGGCTGACACCGCGTATCGGACAAAGCGCAATCTGGAGGTGCTGGAGCGGCGGGGGCTGGCCGAGCGCATGCAGTTCCGCAGGGCGCCGCGGCGTGGGCTCTCCGGGCAGCAGGCGAAGGCCAATGCATCACGCGCCCGGATCCGCTCCGGCATCGAGCATGTCTTTGCCGCCCAGAAGCACCGCATGGCGCTGTTCGTCCGCACCATCGGCCTGGCCCGGGCGCAAGTGAAGATCGGCATCGCCAATCTGGCTTATAACTTCACCCGCCTCGCCTGGCTCAGCAGCCGAACTGCGCCCGCATAACCCCACGGCGCCCATGGAAGGCGGCACCCGTCGTCCGAAGCCGGTGACCCAGCCGGGTCAGCAAGGGCACGGCACAGTCTGAGGCGACGATCCTGCCCGGGAAGGCCACTCAGCAGTGGGTATTTCGAGGTGTCCCGCCGTGTCGGCCATCTTGACGCAACCGCGGTCGAGATACACGCGCCGCCCGTCCTCCAGCGCGAAGTCGACCGGGATCTGATCGCCGCCGAAGTGATCGGCGAGCGCCTCGAGGACTTGGCGAAAGGTTCTCTGCCGGGCTGTTCCCTCGACGCCACCCACCACCCCCGAGGGCCTGTGTTGGTAGCGATCGACCGGCAGCCGTGTGTAATCACTCCGGACGATGCGCGCGACGTCGCCAATGGCGTTTGGGGGGAACAGCGAGAGCGGGATGGGCATCGAGGGAATCCGAGGGCGGCGCGTCGTGGGGAGTGTCGTGGTGGGTGGATGGCGCCGAACCAGCGCCACGGCACGCCACCGGCTCCAGCGGTGGCTCGGCCATCATCGGCGCCCCCGAGCCGTTGCTCAATGGCAAAAATCACGGACCCGTGATGTTGGGCGGCAAAGGTGGCGGTCGCTATGTTCCGCCGCCTGTCGCCGCTTTCCCGCTTGCTCCTGAGTGCCTTCCTGCTGCTGAGCCAGCCCGACTAGGCGGAGGAGCTGCTGGGGCGGGTGGTCGGAGTGCATGACGGCGACACGCTGACCCTGCTGACGCCGCAAAACTAGCAAGTGCGGGCCCAGCAGGAGCTCTCGACCCTGGCCTTTCGCCAGGCCGTGCGGGTCGTGGTGGAGGATACCGACCGCTATGGCCGCACCGTGGGGCGGGTGTGGGCCGGCACGGTCGATGTCAACGCCGAGCTGGTTCGCCGCGGCGCGGCCTGGGTCTACCGCCAGTACAATCGCGACCCGGCGCTGCCGCGGCTGGAGGCGGAGGCACGCCAGGCCCGCCGCGGCCTGTGGGCCCTGCCTGCCAGCGAGCAGGTGCCGCCCTGGGAATGGCGCAGCAACGGTGGCAGGGCGTCCGCGACCCCGTCGCGGCCGCCCGCCAGCCCGACGGCGGCGGCGCCCCAGAGCCGCGGCGGCGGCGGCTTCAGCTGCGGCAGCAAGCGCTATTGCACGCAGATGAGCAGCTGCGCCGAGGCGCAGTTCCATTTCCGCCAGTGCGGCCTGGCGCGGCTGGATGGCGACCGGGACGGTGTGCCGTGTGAGCGGCTTTGCCGCTGAGCCCGCCGCCATTGCCCGCTCCCCTGGCGGGGCGCCGGGTGGAGTGCCATGCAGGCGGCATGCCCTGTGATGCGACCGACCCACCCAGCCCTGCCGCTCTGGAAGCCATGGCCGCCACCCTGGAAGCCAGCGGCCGCTACCGGGTGCTGCGCCGGGTGGAGCCCTGCGTCACCATCGCGCCGCCGCCGGGCACGCCCACCCGCCTTGGCCTGCTGCTCGACCTGGAGACGACGGGGCTCGACCCGGCGCAGGACGAGATCATCGAACTGGCCATGCTGCCCTTCACCTACGGGCTGGACGGCACGCTCTACGGCGTGGGCGAGCCCTTCAGCCGGCTGCGCCAGCCCGCCCGGCCGATCCCGCCGGCGGTGAGCAGCCTGACCGGCCTGACGGATGCGATGGTGGCTGGCCACCAGATCGACCCCGAGGAGGTGGCGCGGTTCATCGCCCCCGCCGCCCTGATCGTCGCCCACAATGCGCGCTTTGACCGGCGCTTTGCCGAGCGCTTCTGCGAGGCCTTCGCGGCCAAGCCCTGGGCCTGCTCGCTGGCGCAGGTGGACTGGGCGGCAGAGGGGTTCGAGGGCACGCGGCTCGGCTATCTCGCCATGCGCTGCGGGCTGTTCTTTGGCGGGCACCGGGCGCTGCATGACTGCGAGGCGACACTGGCGATCCTGGCGCGGCCGCTGCCCACGTCCGGCGTCACAGGGCTCACACGGCTGCTGGAGACTGCCCGCCAGGCCTCCTGGCGGATCTGGGCGGTGGAGGCACCCTTTGAGGCCAAGGACCGCCTCAAGGCGCGCGGCTACCGCTGGAACGGGGAGGCCACGGCAGAGCAGCCGCGCGCCTGGTACACCGATGTGCCGGAGGCCCTGCAGCAGGCGGAGCTGAGCTTCCTGTGGCAGGAGGTCTATGGCCGGGAGGTCGATCTGCCCCAGCAGCGTCTCACCGCCCAGGAGCGCTTCTCCGAGCGGGGGTGAGGAGGGTTGATCCGGGGGCAAGCCTGGCACCGAGGCCAGCTTTGCTGCCCCCATCGCCTCCGCAAGGCTCGCGCCCGCCGTAGGCTGCCCCTGGTCGGCCTGCCAGGCGGCACGACAGCCGCGCCACGCGTCGCCCGATGAGCGCACTCGCATGGACCGACGAGGATAGGCTTGCCCTGGCCTCCGGCCGGCATCCTGAGGCCCTACTCGCCGAACGAGGCGAACGGATCGACCGGCTGGGCCCTCAGGCCTCGGCGAGATTGGCGGCCTTGGTGACTTTGTCGGCCATTTGCTCGACCGTTGTTTGCCCGTTGTTCCGATAAATCGGGAGGCCGGGTCAACCCAGACGTGAGAGGGGGTTTTATCGGCTGCAAAAACCCCCTCCGCAGAAACCTCGCGGAAACTAACCGGAGGCTCGTAATCCCCTATAATATAAAGAAAAAATCTCTCTCTTTTTATATTATAGGGGATATCTAAGGGGGGGGGGTGTGTGGTCTTTTTCGTGTGTGTGGGGGAGGGTTGTCCCCCCTCCCCTTGTCTATAGCATGCAATAACCCCAACAATATCATTCGGAAAGGTATTGCAAAACAACGCATTGGGGGAAATTCGTTCTCCTATAAGGACAATATCCGGTAGGACCGCGCCAATCGCCGCATGGAACCTCGTCCTTGACCGCTTCACGAAGCCGCGTTGCCTTGGGGGCAGCCGGCCGAAGTGTCGGGTATCGCGTGTTGAGGGGACAGACAGTGGCCTTGCTGCCAACTGCGTTCAACGCCGCCAAGGTACAGCCACGGATCACCGAGGGGGCGGCCTGAGGCAGGCTGAACCACACGACGCCAGAGCAACTGCAGCCGGCGGCACCTGCTGATCACCGTGCTGAAGGCAATTTTCAGCCGTCACACCCACTCCGGTCTCCCCCAATTGCTCCCTGACCGGCGGATCTGCCATCAGGGGTCAGTGATGGAGTTCTCACGCTGGGGCAGCAGGCAAGCCGTGAGCGTATGGGATGGCTGCATTGGGATGGGCCTTAAAGCGGCTCAGAAGCCCGCCAGAGCCTCTCCTGATGCGGTCCAGCTACACCCCTACCACAAACCACAAAAAGCCGCCCTACGGGCTTCTGAGGCGATTTCTCTCAAGCTCGTGTTTGCTCGTCCTGAACCTGCCGCAGGACGTGATCCGCAGCGGTGACCTGCCGCAGCGTTTGGAACGGCGGGAGGAGGGTGGCCACACCCTTGGGGCGCTGAGGTGTCGAACACCCCGGGCCGGGCAATGCTGAGCTTTCTCTCCCAGGCTCTCCTTGGCTCCGCAGCAGCGCGCTGATCTGCGAGGCAGTGATGATCCGATCTGAAAGCGCAGCAAATTGGATCCTGGATCAACCCGCCCGAAAAAGGGGTTTCTGCATGCAGAAACCCCCCCTCTTGCAGAAACCTCCGCAGAAACCCCGGGGGGCTAGTAAGCCCCTATAATATAAGAAAAAATCTCTCTCTTTTTATATATTATAGGGATAACTAACTGAGGGGGTGGGGGGGGTGTCTCTATCGTATTTTATAGGGGGGGGGCTCTCCCCCTCCCCCTATAAGGGCCATGCAATAACCTAACCCAATAACCCAAAAAGACGGGCAAAATCAGCGGTTTAAGCGTCTTGTGACTGCCTCTTGGCCCAAAATGCAAAAACTCTCCCCGCAGGAACCTCGGGCTTGACCGTGATCACGGGTCCGTGTTGCGTTGAGCGCAGCCGGCCGAAGTGCCGGGCACGCGTGTTGAGGGGACAGACAGTGGCCTTGCTGCCGACTGCCTTCGACGCCGCCAAGGTGCGGCCGTGAGTTGCCGATGAGGGCAGCCCGACT
>NZ_PDNU01000048.1 GCF_002631185.1 Teichococcus rhizosphaerae
CCCCCGACTGTCCCTGCACCCTGAGGGGGAACCACTCTCGATGTCCGCGGAGCGGACAACCGTACCTTGTCGGGAGCAGAGGCCCGGAAGAAGACCTGTCCCCTTTCCCCGCCGATCAATCCACCCGCCAGCAGCGCCAGCCATCCTGCCACCGGCGGAAGGTGAAGCGACGATTGGCCCAGAGCCGACTGCCCAGGCCCCCGAAATTCGCCTGGCGCAGCATGTCGAGCGCACGCCGGGCGTTCTTCACCAGCCGCGTGCGATCAGCACCTTCCGCGGGAGGGATGTAGAAGCTGTCGCCTGGCTGCAGGGTCAGGAAAGGGTACTTCCGGGGCCGGCCGGGCGATCGCAGAGGCGGCAGCGCCACCTTCGCGGCCTTCCGAAAAGGGGTCGAGATGCTGCACAGATCACCCCAGTCAGCTTCGGCGCGCTTCTTTGCAGGCTTGCCCATACTCCGACCTCAGCATGCCATCCTGAATAACAATACAGAACAATTGCTTAACCGGCAGTCTCCGCAGGAGTTTTCGGGAGAGATTTGCGCGGGAATTCTGTGATCCTGGAGGCATCACCGCCATCCTGGCTGGAGAGCTGCCAGCCGTGACGAGGATCGCCCAGCATGCTCTGTGACCTGCTGCACAGATGCGAGGCTGCCGGTCACGGCTGGAGGCCTCGCAGGCGATGGTCCGCGCCGCGGCCTGCATTCCTGGGGCCCGGATGACAATCCGTCCCAGGCCCCGTGATCCGCAGCGGCCATGGTATGCCTGGGCTGCCGGCAGAAGGCTGCCTGACACGGCGCCCGCCGATGATCCCTGGCGGGAGGGGTGACGACGGCCCGCTCCAGGGCCCGCGACCTGGCGCCGGAGCTGCGGTCCGTGGTGCTGACCCACTACCCGGATGCCGAGACGCTGGACCTGATGCGGCCCGGCGGCGAGGTGCCGCTGGCGGTGCTGCAGGAGGCCAACCGCGCCGTGGCCGCCGAGATGCTGCGGCAGGGCGTGGTGGTGCTGGTGCAGCAGGCCGACCGGGCCGCCGCCCGGCGCTGGCGGGATGCGTGGCAGGACGGCGCCGGTGGCCCTGCCGCCTGGCGCGACCGCAGCCGCCTGCTGCACGGCGCCGAGGCCCTGCGGCGGATCGGCGTGGAGGCTCCGGCTCCATCGCGCCCGGAGAAGGGCGCCGGCACCCCGGCCGACCGGCTGGTGCGGCTCTTCGCCAGCGAGGATGGCGCCGCCTTCGAGGCCTGCACCGAAGCCCTGATCGCCCAGGGGCGCGACGGCGTGCTGGAGCAGGTGGCGCGCAAGGTGGCGCAGATTGCCCGCTACGACCGCCCCGACACGCTGTTCGTAAGCGCTGCCTTGGAACCCTACGCGGCAGCGCTGGACGTCTGCTCACCGGCTTTGGCCCAGCACCACGGCATGAGTTCGTCGATGCGGCTATTGGGCCAGCCGTTGACGAGCCGGGTCAGCACGTCGGTGAAATAGCGCTGCGGATCGACACCGTTCAGCTTGCAGGTCTCCACCAGGGAGGCGATGGCGGCCCAGCGGGCGCCACCATCATCGCCGCTGGCAAACAGCGCGTTCTTGCGGCTGAGGCAGATCGGCCGGATCGCCCGCTCCACGGTGTTGTTGTCGACCTCGATGTGGCCGTCGTCGAGGAACCGCTCCAGTCCCTGCCGGTGGTTCAGCGCGTAGCGGATCGCCTCCGCTGTCGGGCTGCTCCGCGGCAGGCGCCCGAGCTGGGCGTCGAGCCAGGTGAACAACCCCGCCACCAGCGGCCGACTGCGGGCCTGGCGCACCGTCAGACGTTCCTCGGCCGGACGGCCGCGGATCTCCGCCTCGATGGCGTAGAGGGCGGCGATACGTTGCAGGACCTCTGCAGCGATCGGCGCCGCGCCGCCTTTGGCCAGGTCAAAGAACCCGCGGCGGACATGCGCCCAGCAGAATGCCAGCGTCACATCCCCGCCGGTGGCCAGTGCCTTGTAGGCGGCGTAGCCGTCGCACTGGACAATGCCGCGATAGCCTGCCAGCAGCGCCCTGGCATGCTCCTGTCCGCGGCCGGGCGCGTAGCGGAACACCACGGCGGGCGGATCCGTGCCGCCCCAGGGCCGGTCGTCGCGCGCCAGCGCCCAGGCATACCCCTTCTTCACCTTGCCGCGTCCGGGGTCGAGCACCGGCAGGGTCGTCTCATCGGCGAACAGCCGGGCCGAGGCGAGCAGGATCTCGCGCAGGCGACGCACCACCGGCCGGATCTCCTGGGCGGCGGTCCCCAGCCAGTCGGCCAGTACCTCCCGACCCAGCGGCAGCCCCTGCCGCGCCAGCATCTGTGCCTGGCGATACAGTGGCAGGTGGTCGGCATAGCGGGCCACCAGCACCTGGGCGACGGTGGCCTCGGTTGGCAGCCCGCCGGGCACCAGACGCTCTGGTGCGGGCGCCTGCAGCACCACGCCAGGACAGGCGCGGCAGGCCAGCTTGGGGCGCCTGGTTACCAGCACCCGGAACTGCGCTGGCAGCACATCGAGGCGCTCGGCGCTGTCGACGCCGATCTCGACCAAGGCGCCCGCACAGCAGGGGCAGGTCTCCCGCTTGGGCAGAAGCACCTGCTCGACGCGCGGCAGATGCGTCGGCAACTGGCCACGGTTGCCGCGGCGGCGCTTCGCCTGTTGCTCTTTCAGGCCCTTCGAGCGCTGGCCTGCCTCGGCCTCGCTGGCCGCCAGCGTGGCCTCGATCTCCTCGAACGCGAACAGCAGTTGATCGTCGGGCAGCCGCTCCGATTTCTGCCCGAACTGCCGCCGCTTCAGCGTCAGCAGCAGGTGGTGCAACTGCTCGTTCCGGGCTGCCAGTGCGTCGCGCTCGGCCAGGGCGGCATCGCGCTGCTCCAGCGCCGCCAACAGCAGGGTCCGCAGCGCGGCGGAATCCTCTGGCAGGTTCGGCGTGTTGTCCGCGGCGCCCATCACGCCCGCGAGTCTACGCAGGCACGCTCGGCGTGGGAATCCGTTTCGCGCTCTGCACCCGCGTCCAGTCGATGCCGTCGAACAGCGCGGCGAACTCCACCGGCGTCAGCCGCACCGCGCCGTCAACAACCGGCGGCCAGCGGAATGCCCCACCCTCTAGTTGCTTGGCGATCAAGACCAGTCCGCTGCCGTCCCAGAGCACGATCTTGATCCGGTCGGCACGCTTGGCCCGGAACACCAGCACCACTCCCGAGAATGGATCGGCGCTCAGCACCTCCGCTGCCAGGGCCGCCAGGGCATGCGCGCCTTTGCGGAAGTCCACCGGCTGGCTGGCCAGCAGCACCCGCGCCCCAGAGGGGAGCGTGATCACCCTTCCAGCGCCGCAGCCAGCCGGGCCACCGCCACGGCATCCACTGTCCCAAAGACCCGCAGCACCCGGCCGTTGCACAGCACCACCTCGATGCCCGCGCCCATTCCGCTGCTTACCAGATCAGCCGTGTTCTGCGGCGCTGTCTCCGGACAGGCGCCAACCAGCAGCGGTACGAAGGGCGATGCCTGCCTCGCCACCCGTCTGGCAGGACGGCCCTCCGCCTCCCTGCGCCAGCGATGCAGCAGGCTGGGCGAGATCCCGTGCCGCTGCGCCACCTCCAATACCCGCGTGCCAGGCGCTGCTGTCTCCATCAGCAGCCGCGCCTTCATCTCCGGCGAGTAGCTTCGGCGCCGTTCGCCACGAGTGACGATCTCCACCCGCTCCATCGCCACAGTGCCTGCACCAGTGCTAGCACCTGCGCCCTTCAGCATCCCTGCCATCGCCACACCTCCGCGACGGCCTACCTCTCAGCCACACCATCCTCACGCAAGAAGGGTGCTGTGACCGCGCTTACCACGCTGGATGCCGTGCCGTGTGTCCGGATTGGTAGCCCTGGCCGACCCCGTCGCAGGCCGCGCAAGCTGCACGCCGATAAGGCTTACGATCACCACCGCTGCCGACAGGAATGCCGAGACCGGGGCGTCCTTCCGCGGATCGCCCGCCGCGGCATCGAGAGCAGCCAGAGGCTGGGCAAGCACCGGTGGGTGGTCGAACGCACTTTCGCCTGGCTTAACCGCTTCCGGCGCCTCACCATCCGCTATGAGCGCCGCGTCGACATCCATCTGGCCTTTACCACGCTCGCTTGCGCTCTTGTCTGCCTCAACCAGATCCGCAGGTTCTGTTAGGTGCTTTTAGGGATCTCTCTGCACCGGCCTGCCAGGAGGGCCGATGCGAACTTATGGCTGTAAGCGGCCTGTCCGCTCTGCAAGATGAGGCAGAGCAAAGCGGACATGTGAAGCAGAGGAGGTGGCTTACACAGGAGCCCGGAAAGTGACTTGGGGGCAGGATAATGCCCCTGTGCCTGTCCCCTCTTACGCCGCAAGCAACTCGTCGGCCGGGCCAAAGAACTCGTAGTGGATCCGGTCAGCGGCCACGCCCGCGCGGGCCAAGCCGCTGACGAAGGCCCGTAGGAAGGGCTTGGGGCCGCAGAGGAAGTAGTCCGCCTCGGCCATGGGCGTGTTCCGGCTGAGCCAGTCGACGCTGATGCGGCCCTGCTCGTCGTAGTGCTGGCCCGACCGGTCCTCCGGGCGTGGCGCCTCGTAGAAGGTCGTCGCCACGATGCGGCCGTCCGAGCGCGCCGCCAGTTCGCGGACCCGGGGGCCCATGGCGTGCGTTGAACCGTCCCGCGTGCCGTGGACGTAGTGGGCGGACAGGCCAGGGCGCAGGGCGATGGTTTCCAGCATACTCATCAGGGGTGTCAGGCCCACGCCGCCGCTGACCAGCACCACCGGCCGCACCTGCGCCTGCCGCAGGAAGAACTCGCCCGCTGGCGGCGCCACCTTCAGCACCGTGCCCAGCGCGGCCCGCTCATGCAGCCAGCCCGAAGCCACCCCTTGCGGCTCGCGCTTCACGCTGATCCGGTAGGTCGCGTCGTTCGGGGCGGAGGAGATGCTGTAGTTCCGCTTCAGCGGGTGCTGGCCCGGGATGTCCAGCCAGAAGGTCAGATACTGGCCGGGGCGGTGCCGCAGCACCGGCGCCCCATCGGCGGGCCGGAGCAGGAAGGAGGTGATGATGTCGCTCTCACGTTCTTTGCCCTCCACCCGGAAGTCGCGCCAGCCGGTCCAGCCACCGGGGGCGGCGGCGAGGCTGGTGTAGATAGTCTTCTCCCGGGCGATGAGCACCTCGGCCAGGTACCAGTAGGCCTCGCCCCAGGCCGCCAGGATCTCCTCGGTTGCGGCGTCGCCAAGCACGTCCTTGATGGCGCCAAGCAAGGCGTCGGCCACATAGGGGTAGTGCTCGGGCAGGATGTTCAGACCGACATGCTTCTGGGAAATGCGCTCGACCGCCGGGGCGAGCGCTGCCAAGCCCTCGATATTGCGCGCATAGGCGAGGATGGCGGAGGCGAGCGCCTTGGGCTGTGATCCGGTCTCGCCATGATGGCTCTGGTTGAACAGGTCGCGGATAGCCTCGTTCTGGAACATCCGTTCGTACATGCGCTGGGTGATGGCGAGGCCATGGGTTTCGAGGACCGGGACGGTCGCCTTGACCAACGCGATAGTGCGGTCGCTGAGTTCGTTTGACATCTGCGTGCTCCCTTCTTTCCATCTTATCGCGCGAGGTTCTGGCACTCTTCGCACAACGCCTGCGTCGGGCTCTTGTTCCCTCAGAGAGGAGCTTACAGAGAGCCCGCTGCTGCTGCTTTGCGCTGTATCAAAGAGCCGTAAACCGATGCGCCAAAGCCCTTCAGTACCGAGTTGACCATCCGGAGAAAGACATGGCCAGCCTCGCGGCCTGGTCCGGTTGCAATGCTTGCAACTAATGCAACTCTTCTGCCTTTTCGGCTGAGGGAGAACACACATGCAGCAGTTGATCGCCGTCCTCTTGCTCGTGCTGACACCTGTCGCCGCGATGGCACATGTGAAGTGGTTCGAGGCGTATGAGGTCGCGGCGACGCCAGTGCCAATCGGGGCCACCTTGTCGCTGCCCTATTTCTGGATCGGGCTCGGGTTGGTCCTCCTGTTCTTCATTGTGACGACCCTACTCGAGCGCCGCTCACCGGGCATGGCCGTGATGAGGGGGCTCGACACGATCTCCGCTCCCCTGCGGAGTAACGCGGATCATTTTCTTGTTGCGGTGCTGTTCGCCTTTTTCGTGGCACTTTTTGCCGTGGGCGGCACCTACCTTACTCCGGACCTGAAAACGGAAGCGGGCTGGGTGCCCTGGGCGCAGCTTGTCATCGCGCTTCTGCTTCCGGCGCGTCGGACGCGTCCGATTGCGGCAGCGGCCATTGTGCTTCTCTGGCTCGTGACACTGCGCGATTACGATCTGTTCCACTTGTTTGATTATCTGGCGCTTGGTCTTGGGCTCGCGGGCTACCTGCTTCTCTCTGGCCTGCCTGAAGGAACATGGCATGCCCGTCGCTTTGCCGTGCTGCGGTGGGGTATCGCGCTTGCGTTGATGTGGTCGAGCCTGGAGAAATTCATGTATCCGCAGTGGTTCCTCCCACTGCTGGAAGAACGGCCTTACCTCGCCTTCGGCATTCCCTTCGGCCCCTACACGACCATGGCAGGCGTTGCCGAGTTCACGCTGGGCTTTGGGCTGCTCTGGACGCCTCTGGTGCGTCGCCTTTCCGCTCTCGCGCTGTTCGCGCTCATGTTCGCGGCGGTTTACCCCTTTGGCCGCGTGGACATGATCGGGCACGCCACCATTCTGGTGTCACTGCTGGTCGTCATCGCCGACCCGGGCCGCGAGGGGGCAGCGTTGGAGGTGGCGCCGCGCAACCGGTGGGCTACTCCCCTCGTGCCCGTAGGGCTGGCCTTAGCCTTGGCAGTCTCTATGGGCTCCTACACCGCGCTTCATCAGGTGATCTACGCGCATGGTGGTCCATCTTTGGCCATGCTCAGGGCCAGCACGGAGCGTACGGCGCAGGGCGGCGCAGCACCCGGCGGCTTCTGGCGCGGAACGGAGCATTATCACGGCCATGGCCACGCCAGCGCCGCTCCTCAGGCAAGCGCCAGCGCGGCCATGCAGGATGCCATGGAGGAGATGCACGCCGCGATGGGCCGCGTCCGTGTCACGGGTGAGTTGGACCGCGACTTCATCGCGCTGATGCTGCCGCATCACGAAGGAGCCGTGGCAATGGCGCGGCTGTATCTGGAGAGCGGACAGGATCCGCGCCTGCGGCAACTCGCCGAACAGATCGTGGCCGGGCAGGAGGCCGAGATTGGCCACATGCATAGCTGGGGCGGGCCCGGCACCGCGTCACGGTAGAACGCGGCGGGCGGCGAATCCTATATCACCGACTAGACAGCACTTCGCTGCCACTCAGCCCGGCTTCCCGTCCGCCCTTGGCCATAGCAGCATTGGCCCATGCGCGGCCAGGAAGAGGCCGAAGGCCGTGATCCAGAGCGCACCAGCGGCGGTAAATGGCAGCATGCCAGGTAGCAGTTCTGGCCCGAAGGCGCGCAGTGCTGCGGCCACGGGCAGGAGCAGCCAAGCGGCCACCATCGCGCGGGACGCCCGCAACGGATATCCGGTATGGCCAAGCGTCGCGCGCGGCATCACGGCCAGGATCATCAGCCCGATCGCGCTGATGCCCTGCAAATGCAGCCAGTTCGCCGCCCATGTTGCGTCCCCGAGCAGGTATGCCGCCTTCACCGAGAGAGCCACCGGCGTCATGAGGTAGGCCAGATGCAGCACCCACAGGATCGGCTGGCCAAGCGTCCGCAGCCCCAACCAGCGCGAGAGGCGCAGCATCGCCAGCACCGCCGCCGCTGTAGCGGCCGCTCCGGCCAGTAAGCCGCCGGGTGCCACCAGATCCACCACGGTGACGGCCAGCAACGCCGCGACGCCAGCGGTGTCTACGCCCGGCAGGGGCTGCGGCTCGATATCCTGCCCTGCTGCCCTGAGGGCATTGCGGGTAAAAGCCGGGATGATGCGCCCGCCGATCAGGCCCACCAGAAGCAGGGCGACGTTGAGCGACAGAAGTTCTCCGCTTTCGAAGGTGCCCTCCCACCATCCAGCTGCCTCCCCGAGCATGAGGACGTCCCCTGCCCAGAAGGCGAGGAGCAGTCCGGGCGGCCCGAGCAGGCGCGGCGTCGCGGCCCGCATGAGCGCAGGCAGCACAGTAACGAGCAGCGCCGGAATGGGCAGCAACGCGATAGGCACGGCGATGTTCACCGGCACCGGCGAGCCGGGCAGCAGAACCAGGCGCGCCACGACGAACAGCATCGCCAGCAGCACCAAGGGCGCGCCTGAGTAGGCAGCGCGGCCCGTCCAGTTCGGAATGGCGGTGAGGAGGAAGCCGGAGAGGGCGGCGCCAACGAAGCCTGCCAGCATCTCGTGTCCGTGCCAGCGGGCACCCGGCAGCGGTCCATCTGGTAGGCCGCCCCCATGCAGGGCTACGAGCCACAACACGACCGTGACGACCGCCCAGATCGCACATATCAGGAAGAAGGGCCGTAGCCCCTGGCGGAAGAGGGCGAAGCCTGCAGGAGCCGCAGCCTCCGGCGGTGTATTGGCTGTACTCATCTTGTCTCCGAACCTGACGCATTATACGGAAGCAGTTATGCGGGCTTCCGGACAGCTTACCTGTTCCGTTCGGGCTTGGCGGCTTCTCTGAGCGTTAAGCATCCCTGTTGGCGCTGAAGCCATGAGCACCCAAGGTCCGCCTCCACTCTGGCCAGCCCATCGGCAACAAGCCGCATGCCGCCTTTGAGGAGTTGCTCCGGTCGCTCCAGACGGCCGCTGCTGGCGCACAGCTATCATGACCAGGTTTGCCCGGAAGCGGCCAGGCCGCTTTCGAGCCCCAGCCCTGAGGGAGCGGACCTCATTTCCAGAAGCGCGCTTGCCGGCTGCTGACCCTTCCAAGCTACTCAGCATGGATTCCGGAAAGCCTGGAAGCTGCCATAGCCGCACTTGGCATCAGGGACCGACTAATCCATCATCCCGGAATGAAGGCTGCTCTGAGTACCACCAGCGTCGCGCTTCCGCGTCTCTGACGCGAGAAGCTGGAGGCAGGCGACCCAACGGGCGTCTGTGGGAGTTCGCTCGCGCTCAGTGGGTGGACTGTCGCCGCACGTGCGGCTCGCAAGCAAATGGTGCTCATTATGGACAATATCTTCGAAAGCCCCTTCAAGGGCATTACCCTCGATCGCCTCGTCACCCATCCTAACATCCGTGTCGGGCGATACAGTTATTACTCCGGCTACTACCACGGCCATGGTTTCGACGATTGCGCGCGCTTCCTCCTGCCAGACGAGGGCGCGGATAAGCTCGTCATCGGCTCGTTCTGTTCGATCGGCTCGGGGGCGGCCTTCATCATGGCCGGGAACCAGGGACACCGGAGCGACTGGATCAGCACCTTCCCGTTCTTCTGGATGCCCGAAGTCCCCGCTTTCGCCGGGGCGGAGAATGGGTTCCAACCGGCTGGCGATACGCTGGTTGGGAATGACGTCTGGATCGGGTCCGAGGCCATCATCATGCCCGGCGTCATGATCGGGGACGGCGCGGTCATCGGGACACGGGCTCTGGTGACGAAGGATGTCGAGTCCTACGTGATCGTCGGTGGGAACCCTGCCAGGGTCATCCGGAAGCGTTTCAGCGACTCCGACGTTGCCAAGCTGCTCGAACTTCGCTGGTGGAACTGGAGCGATGATGAACTGCGGCAGGCCATGCCGATCCTGACCAGTGGCGACGTTGCGGCCCTTCATCGCCATTGGCGGGAGATCATCGAACCCGCGGGGTGATCACCGCCTTCCTCGACTGCCCGTCCTTTTTTGAAAGCGGATGGGTAGGTTTCAATCTGTCTCAGCCAGCGGACGTCCAGAGGACCATGTCCGCTTTGTGGAAAGTTCCTGAGCCGCCTGAATGACGGAAATGGGCGCGAAGCCGACGTCGAGGCTGCCGGCAGTAGGGTTATGCCATTGATCTAGCGGCGTCGCCGAGGAGCGCGCGTGCGAGGTGTCTTAGCTGTGTGATGGGCGCTGCATTCCTTGAACGTCCTGTCCGCACGTGTCGACGGTGCTTGAGCCTTGCGCCCTTTCAGCCCGTTTCGATCCTGATTCGCGTAAGCGGACTGACCCAGAGTGCCGCGCATGGCCTTCGGCGCCCACAAGGCTGCCGGCCCGCCCGCATCGTAACTGGCAATGGCCTGATCCAGCTTGCGCGTGATGGTGTCCTGGTCAGGTTCGGCATGCACCGGTCCGCCGGGTTTCGGCAGGTGCATCTGGTGCACCGGGTTCCAGGCATAGTCGCGCAGCACCCGGACCCGCCGGTCATCCACCGCGCTGAGCATCACCTCGTCCAGCGCCGCGCTGTAGGATAGGCGGCCTTCCGCCACCTGCGGTGCCACCAGGCGCAGGGTCAATGCCTCCAGGCTGATCCTGGGCTGCGATCGCGGTGCGGCCCCGAGACGCTCCGCCGCCCGGCCCTGCACCTCCAGGTTCAGGCTCATCTGCCGCACCGCCGGCGCCAAGATCTCGGCCTGCCGGTTCTCCCGCGCCCTTTGCACGAGCTGCGTTTCCGGCAGATCTGCCTTCTGCCGCGTCTGCCGCCGCCGCATGCCCTCCTGGAAGGTGTGGCGCGCCGTCTGCGACAGCTCCTGGAACTGGCGCAGCAGGGCCAGTGCGCTGTCCTTCACCGGCGCGCGGCCGAAGTTCCGCGCCACATTGGCCCAGGCCGCATCCAGCGCCGCCTGGCCCGCGAGCTTCGGGGCGTTCACCGGCCTGCGGTCCTCGACCTCCCGCGCCTCGGCGCCGAGGCTGCCGACGATGTGGCTGGCCACGCGAGGCCGGCTAAGTGTTTAGTCCCAGATTGTGGTGGTACGGTGAACCATCATGCTGCGAGGGAAGCGCTATGGGCCAAGTTCTGCACGGCTGCGCCCGTACGACAGAGGCAGTTCGTCGCGCGATCCAGCTACAGCAAGAAAGCGTAAGGGCTCTCGCCCGGCGCTACGGCGTCAGCCCCACCACCATCCAGAAATGGCGCAAGCGCTCGACGACCGCGGATGCCCGCATGGGACCGAAAGAGCCTCGCTCTTCCGTTCTGACGCTCGAGGAGGAGGCCATCGTCGTTGCCTTCCGTCGGCACACCCTGCTGCCGCTCGATGACTGCCTCTACGCCCTGCAGCCCACCATCGCGCATCTGACGCGCTCGACACTGCACCGCTGCCTGGAGCGGCACGGCATCAGCCGCCTGCCGCAGGTTGGAGGCGACAAGCCGCCCAAGCAGCGCTTCGTTACCTATCCCATCGGCTACTTTCACATCAACCTGGCCGAGGTCAGCACAGCCGAGGGCAAGCTGCGTCTCTTCGTCGCCATCGATCGTACCAGCAAGTTCGTCTTTGTCCGTCTGGTCGAGAGCGCAGGAAAGATGGAAGCGGCGGATTTCCTGCGGGACCTGATCGAGGCCATTCCTTACCGCATCCACACCGTGCTGACCGACAATGGCGTGCAGTTCACCGCGCGCAAGCAGGACATCTGGGACAGCCAGCACATCTTCGACCGGGTCTGCGATGAGCACGACATCAAGCACAAGCTGACGAAGGTGAACCATCCCTGGACCAACGGGCAGGTCGAGCGGATGAACCGCACCATTAAGGAAGCAACCGTCAGGCGCTTCCATTACGACAGCCATGAGCAGCTTCGCGCCCACCTACAGCTCTTCGTCGATGCCTACAATCATGCCCGCCGCCTGAAGATGCTGCGCGGTCTCACACCCAACGAATTCATCTATCAAACCTGGACGAAAGAGCCCGAACGCTTCAGGCTCGATCCGTCACACCACACCCCGGGACCATACACTTAGCCGGAATCCCCCGAATACTTACAGCGCCTTTCAAAACCTCTCCTGAAGTGCGTTGAGGCAGATGAGGGAGCAGGCGAGTGCGGTGAGGGCATGGTGGATGTCGAGCCTGCGCTCGTAGCGGATGGCCAGGCGGCGGAAGCGGTTGACCCATGCGAATGTGCGCTCGATGACCCATCTGTGCTTGCCCAGCCTCTGGCTGCTCTCGATGCCGCGGCGTGCGATCCGGTGTTTGATCCCGCGCCGAAGGCAGGCGCGACGGCAGCGGCGGTGGTCATAGGCCTTATCGGCATGCAACTTGTCCGGCCTGCGTCGGGGTCGCCCGGGTTTTCCTGCAACAGGAGGCACGGCATCGAGCAGGTCCTCGAAAGGCTTGCTGTCGTGGGTGTTGGCGCCGGTCAGCAGGAAGGCGAGCGGGATGCCGCGTCGGTCAGTGACGAAGTGCCGCTTGGTGCCTGCCTTGCCGCGGTCCGTCGGGTTCGCCCCGGTTCCGGCGCCCCCCTTTTCGCCGCAATGGACGCGCTGTCGACGCAGGCACGGGTCCAGTCGATGCGGTCGGCCTGGCGCAGGCGCCGCAGCAACTCCCGGTGCAACCGGTCCCACACACCAGTTTGCTGCCAGTCCCGCAGCCGCCGCCAGCAGGTGACGCCGGATCCACAGCCCATCTCCCGTGGCAGCATCTCCCACGGAATGCCGGAGCGCAGCACAAAGAGGATGCCGCTCAAGGCAGCACGGGGCGGTATAACCGGCCGTCCACCCTTCGGCTTGGGCCGTTCGGGCGGCAACAGCGGCTCGATCACCGACCAGAGTTCGTCCGAGATCAGGGGCTTCGCCATGATCCTCAGATCGGTGCGACCCTGCCGTCCGTCCAGGTTTTGAAAGGCGCTGTTAGCCGCCGCGCCTATACCCCTTTTGTCGGACGTATTAACATCAACGATGGCACCGCGGCAGCGTTTCTCGAATAGGCTGCAGACCAAGGAAGTAGGTAGAGGAGGTTCAGATAGATGATTCGATATATTGCTCCATTCGCCTCGCTTATGGCCCTTGCTCTTGCGGCGGCGCCTGTAGCCGCCCAAGACGCCGAGGCTGGTCAGCGCGCATTCAATCAATGCCGCGCCTGCCATACAATCAATGAGGGCGCACGCAGCGGTGTTGGCCCCAACCTGCACGGCGTGATCGGGCGCAAGGCCGCCTCCCTTGAAGGATTCCGCTACTCTAAAGCAATGCAGGACAAGGGCGCAGAGGGTTTGGTCTGGAATGAGGAGAGCCTAAATCCCTATCTGCGCAGCCCGCGAGAGGTGGTGCCAGGGACGACGATGTCCTTCCCTGGGCTGAAAGATGAGAAGCGCCTTCAGGATCTTCTCGCTTATCTCAAGCAGCAGAGCTGAAGGAAAGAAAGGTGGGCGAGTCCTCGCCCACCGATGCTCAGGACCCCTAACCCTTGAGGGCCCGGGCCTTAGACAGGTGAGCTTGCAAAACAGGCAGGTGGGCTGCTGCCCAGCGCTTCAGTTCCTCGTTGTCCCCGACCTGCGCGTAGTTGCGGAACAGATCGACCGCTATCAGCGGGGCCTGTGACTGCTGTTGCGTGTAAAGCGCCTGGAAGTTGCCGCCCTGCGCATCGCGGAGCTGGGTGATCCAGGTGCGGTGTTGTTCGCTCATTTCCTGCGGCACCTTTGCGCCTTGTGGCGCATTCTTGCGCAGCTTTTCCATATCCTGCGCATGGGCTGCCAGCACAGCCTGCGCGAAGTTGCGCTGAGCGTCGTCCCGGGACCGCTCCAGCGCCAGTTTCGCCGCTTCTGTCTGAAATATCGCGTGCGAAGCGGCAAGCTCGACGAATTTCGGTGCTGAAAGAACTTCGGAGCCGCGATGTCCCGCCGTACCGCTCATCTGCGTGCTTTGTTCCTGCCGGCCGGTCCCGGGTTGCGCAGAGGCCGGCTGGTCGGGGCCACTCTGGGCCAGAGCTGGCAGGGAAAGGATTGCAGAGAGCGCTGCCACAAGGGGAAAGCTTTTTCTCATAGCTCGTGCTCCGGAAAGAATGGAAGGGGCTGACGGCCATCTCTGCGGTTCTGCCCAACCCTCCAACCGTATCACCCTCCAGTGGTTGCGTTCATTGTTCCTCGGGCAATTGGCGCAACAGAGAAAGGCGTGAGATGGCACGCCCGGCCAGTGCCTGCAGGCGGCGAACCATGGCCTCGTCCCGCGCGAGATCGGCCGCCTCCAGATAGGCTTCGGCGGCCTGCTCGGACAGGCGCAGCATCTCGCCCAATACGTTTGAATGTTCGGCAGGAGCGGCCTTCACGGCAGTGGTGCCTTCAGCCCCGGACAAGGAACTTGCATCCTGTGCCATCTCAAGCGCCTCTTCGGCCAAGCGTTTGATTTCCGTGGAAGCCTTTCGCTGCTGCCTGGCAAGGGCCGGAAGAAACCTGGCCAGGAGCCGCTCAGCCTCTATCGCCTTCGATGCCAGACGTTGCGGCGCAGGGGTACCCGTGCTGCCGCGGCCTTCCGCATGAAAAGCGCGGCGCCGCTCACGACGCCGCAATGCGGTGCGTTGCAACCCTTCCCGCGCCATATGCTCGGCCGCCGCTTGAACGGCAGGCTCATCCGTGTGGGCGGCGACATAGCTCCAGAACGCGAAGAATCGTTCCTCATCGCGCACGGCCATCGAGAAGACACTATATGGGGAAACGAGTCTCGATGAGGCAGCGTTGCGCGCTTCCTCATCATCGAAGGCTTCAGATGGATTCCACCGTAGATTCGACGAATCGGGCACCGCGCCGATGAGATCGGAGGACCATCTCCGAACATGCTCCGCGTGATTGCGCTTCTCTGCGGCAAGATTCTGGAACAGCTCAGCCAGTTTTTTCCGCGCGGTCGCTGCCATGTGATCCGCTAAATCAGTGTAACGGCGTTCCATATTTTGATCAATTGCCTCTGCGATTGCGAGAAGCTCCGCGAGCGAACGTACAGCTGCGGGAGGTTCACTCTTCAGAAGGAGCATGTCTGTTTCTTTCTTCTAGAATTCGGCAAATAATGAGAATTCCTAAAGGTTGAACGCAATTCTAGACCGTGTCATCCACTGGCTTATCTTGTTGACAGTTTGCGCTGGAGCAAAGAGGCGGCTTTCCGTAGCTGCTATAAACACCAGGGTGGAGAACGCGGGTGATCGGCTTGTCGCGTGGAACTTGGTGTTCTTTCCTTGATCGGGAGGCTGAGTGGCATCACGCCATTCGGCGCTTTTTCGTGGTTCTGTGCCTGTTGCTGGCGGCATGGCCTGCTCCTGCCAGCGCTGCGCGCCTGGCCGGTTTTCTACCCAATCTTGAAGCCGCCGACATCTTTCCCGGCGCCGATCGGCTCGGCACCCCACAAGGTGAGCCGCCGCTCGCACCCGCTTACGCGGGAAACAGGCTTCTCGGCCATGTCTGGTTGAACACCGACGTCACTGACGCGACAGGCTATTCCGGCAAACCGATCCACATTCTGGTAGCGGCAGACACACGGGGCGTGATCCGCGGCATTCGACTAGTCGATCACAAAGAGCCGATCGTGCTGATCGGCATTCCAGAGCAGCGGATTCTCGCCGCCCTGAACCACCTGATCGGACTGGAAACGGGTCCCATTGCTCGGGGAGAAACGCGCCCACCGCAAACCGATATCGTGAGCGGCGCGACCGTGACCGTCCTGGTTATGGCCGACAGCGTCGTTCGCTCCGCGATCCGCCTGCATCGCGCGAGGCGGTTTGGTGCCGCATCGGCGGGCGGCGCGGCGGCCCCGGCTCAAGCGCCTGCGGCATTGCCGCCGGCCACGCTGACCTCGGGGCCGGGCGAGGTGCGTGACTGGGAAAGTCTGCTGGGCGATGGCTCTGTTCGCCGGCTGCATCTCTCGGTCGGCGATGTGAACGAGGCCTTTACCCGCCACGAAAATCCCGCAGCGGCGGAGAGCCCTGAACCGGGTCCGCCGGACGAAACGTTTATCGACCTTTACGCGGCCCTAGTCACCACTCCTACGATCGGCCGCAGCCTGCTGGGCGATGCCGGCTATGAGCAATTGCTGAGAAGGCTGCGCCCTGGCCAGCACGCCATCCTGGTAGCCGGGGAAGGCCTCTACTCCTTCAAAGGTTCCGGCTATGTGCGGGGCGGCATCTTCGACCGCATTGAACTGTTGCAGGATGGGCGCAGCTTGCGCTTCCGGGACCGTGACCACCAGCGCCTGGGGGACATCGCTGCGGCAGGCGCTCCGTCCCTGCCCGAGATCGCACTGTTCACCCTACCGGAAAACTTCAGCCTCAACCCCACCGAGCCCTGGGAATTGCAGCTCCTGGTGCAGCGCGCGATTGGCGTGCGGGACAAGGCATTTCTGAGCTTTGAGCTGGGATACCGCCTGCCCGAGCAATATATCAGCCGCCCGCCTACGCCGACGCCTGCGGTGGCACCATCGCTCCCTGCTGCTGCTGCGACGACGGCGCCGGCCGCCGAGGAAGCACCGCATGATCCGCTGGAGGAGCCGCTTTGGCAGCGGATCTGGCGTGCCAAGACTCTGGATATCGGCATCACCGCGGTAGCATTGATGATCCTGACCGGGATTTTCTTCTTCCAGGATCAACTGGTGCGTCGGCCGGTCTTGTTCCGGTGGGTGAGGCTGGGCTTCCTGTCATGGACGCTTGTATGGCTGGGCTGGTACGCGAATGCGCAGCTATCGGTCGTCAATGTGCTGACATTCAGCAGCTCCTTGCTGACCGGCTTTAGCTGGAACTACTTTCTCACCTCGCCGCTGATCTTCATCCTGTGGTGCGGCGTGGCCGCGGCGCTGATCTTCTGGGGGCGGGGCGTTTTCTGCGGATGGCTCTGTCCCTTCGGCGCGTTGCAGGAATTGCTGTCGGCCGCGGCGCAGAAGCTGAAGGTGCCGCAGGTCGTCATGCCCTGGGGGCTGCATGAGCGGCTGTGGCCGGTCAAGTATGTCATCTTTCTGGGGCTGTTCGGCCTCTCGCTGTATTCCGTCACGCTGGCGGAACAGGCGGCCGAGGTGGAGCCTTTCAAGACCGCCATCATCCTGAAGTTCATACGCGACTGGCCGTTCGCCCTCTATGCTGTCGGGTTGCTGGCCGCCGGATTGTTCATCGAGCGCTTCTTCTGCCGTTATCTCTGCCCGCTCGGTGCCGCGCTTGCCATTCCGGGTCGCCTGCGCACCTTCGAGTGGCTGAAGCGGTGGCCCGAATGCGGTAGCCCCTGCCAGCGCTGCGCCCGCGAATGTCCGGTGCAGAGCATCCATCCCGAGGGCAACATCAACCCGAACGAGTGCATCTACTGCATGCACTGCCAGGAACTCTACCGCGCCGAAGACCGCTGCCCGCACAACATCCAGAAGCGGCTGAAGCGTGAGAAGCAGATCGCGCTGAGCGCGGTACCCTTACCCAGCGCAGGCAAGGGGCCGAAGACTAGCATCACCCGGACAGAGAAAGGTGTGGCGGGAAAGCCCGCCACTTCCAGTCCATGACGAAGGATAAGCACATGTCGGGCGACACGGAAGACAAGGGCATCAACCGGCGCAAGCTGCTTGGCACCACCGCGGCCGTCGGCGTGGCGGGCGCGGCCGTGGGCGCCGGCGTCTCGCAACTGGTTGTTCCGGCAGAGGCGCAGACCCGGCAGCAGCCAGGGCAACAGGCGCGTCCGGGGCAGCAGAGCTACGAGGTGAAGCCCGGGGAGCTCGACGAGTACTATACCTTCTTCTCTTCAGGTCAGTCCGGGGAGCTTCGGATCTACGGCCTGCCCTCGATGCGCGAGCTGATCCGCGTCCCCGTGTTCAACCGCGACAGCGCTACGGGGTGGGGCCAGACCAACGAGAGCCTGAAGGTGCTGACCGAGGGGCTGACCGAGGATTCGAAAGAGTATCTTCGCCGCATCGGCAAGGTGACCTACGACAGCGGTGATCTTCACCACCCGCACCTTTCCTTCACGGACGGGACCTATGACGGGCGCTACCTTTTCGCCAACGACAAGCTGAACACGCGGGTCTGCCGCATCCGCCTCGACGTGATGCGCTGTGACAAGATCATCCAACTCCCGAACCAGCACACGGTGCATGGGCTGCGAGTGCAGAAATACCCGCGCACCGGATATGTCTTCTGCAATGGCGAGGACCGGGTTCCCGTCCCGAATGATGGACGCGACCTCGACAAGCCGGAAAATTACCGCTCCATCTTCACCGCGGTGGATGGCGACACCATGAAGGTCGCCTGGCAGATCATCGTGGATGGCAACCTCGACAACGTGGATGCCGACTACCAGGGCAAATACGCCTTCGCCACCTGCTACAACTCGGAAGGCGGCGTGACGCTGGCCGACATGATGGCAGCGGAGCAGGACTGGGTCGTCATCTTCAACCTGAAGCGCATCGAGGAGGCGGTGAAGCGCGGCGACTACAAGGAGATCGGCGGTGTCCCGGTGTTGGAGGGCGGCAAGGGCTCGCCCTTCACGCGCTACGTGCCGGTGCCCAACAGCCCGCACGGCATCAACACGGCGCCGGACGGCATCCATGTGGTGGCGAATGGCAAGCTTTCGCCCACTGCCACGGTTTTCGACGTCCGCAAGTTCGACGACCTGTTCGAGGACAAGATTCAGCCGCGTGAAACGGTGGTGGCGGAGCCGGAACTGGGCCTCGGCCCGCTGCACACCGCCTTCGACAACAAGGGCAATGCCTATACCACGCTGTTCATCGACAGCCAGGTCTGTAAGTGGAACATCGAGGCGGCGAAGCGCGCCTTCCGTGGCGAGAAGGCCAACTATCTGATCCAGAAGCTGGATGTCCACTACCAGCCCGGCCACAACCACACTTCCATGGGGCAGACCAAGGAGGCGGATGGCAAGTGGCTCATCAGCCTGAACAAATTCTCCAAGGACCGCTTCCTGAATGTGGGGCCTCTGAAGCCGGAGAACGACCAGCTCATTGACATCTCCGGCGACCGCATGCGCCTTGTGCATGACGGCCCGAGCTATGCCGAGCCGCACGACGCCACCATCGTCCACCGTTCCAAGATCAACCCGGTCCACCGCTTCAGCCGCGACGATCCCTTTTTCGCGGATGCGGTGCGGCAGGCCCAGGCGGATGGCGTGGACCTGACGGCCGACAGCAAGGTGGTTCGTGACGGCGAGAAGGTCCGGGTCTACATGACCTCGATGGCGCCGCAATTCGGGCTCGAGGAGTTCCGCGTCCGACAGGGCGAGGAAGTCACGGTCTATGTCACCAACATCGACGACGTCGAGGACCTGACTCACGGCTTCGCCATCATCAACTACGGCATCAGCATGGAAGTCCCGCCGCAGGCCACGGCCTCTGTGACCTTCCGGGCGGAGCGGCCGGGCGTCTACTGGTATTTCTGCACCTGGTTCTGCCACGCCATGCACATGGAGATGAAGGGTCGCATGCTGGTGGAGGCGCAGAGCACGTAATGCTGCGCGCCGGTCTCCTTCCGGCCCTCTTTGTCGCGGCGGTTCTGCCCGCCGCGGCGCGTCCTCTCGCGCCAGGAGAAGATGTGCAGGCGGCGGTGGAGACTGCGGCCGTGGGCGAGGTGCTGGAGCTGCTGCCCGGCCTTCATCACGGCCCGGTGCTGCTCGACCGTCCCGTCACGCTGGCGGGGCGGGAAGGCGCGGTGCTGGAAGGGCCAGGACAGGGCAGCATCGTCACTGTCACGGCCGAGGGCGCCGCCGTGCGCGGCCTGCTGCTGCGCGGCTCCGGCTCCGATGTTCCAGGCATGGACAGCGCTGTGCTGCTGCGCCAATCCGCGAAGCGAGCCGTGGTCGAAGGCAACCGGATGGAAGGCAATCTTTTCGGCGTCTATGTCCACGGCGCGGAAGGAGCAGTGGTGCGTGGCAACACCATCCTCGGGCGCGCGGGCGGGCGGATGGCAGAGCATGGCGATGGCGTCGCGGTCTGGAACGCGCCCGGCGCGCGGATCGAGAGCAACGACATCCGCTTCGGGCGCGACGGCATCTTCGTCAAGACCAGCAAGCAGAACATCTTCACCGGAAACCGTCTCCGCGATCTGCGCTTTGGTGTCCACTACATGTACACCAACAACAGCGAGGTTAGTGGCAACATCTCCAGCGGCAATCATGTCGGCTACGCCATCATGTTCTCGCAGCGCCTGTCGGTGCGCGATAACATCTCGGAAGGAGACCGCGACCATGGGCTGCTGTTCAACTATGCCAATGGGTCGACCATCACGAACAATTGGGTGATCGGCCAGACCGCTGCCACGGATCGCCGCGCGGAAGACCAGGTGGACCGGGAGCATGCCGTGCCCGTCGGCGACGAGGTCAGCGGTGTGGCACCGACGAAATGCGTCTTCATCTACAATGCCAACCGCAACCACTTCACCGGCAACCGCTTCGAAGGCTGCGGCATCGGCGTCCATTTCACGGCCGGCTCGGAGGGCAACGAGATCACAGGAAACGCTTTCATCGGCAACCGCACCCAGGTGAAATATGTCGGTACGCGGCACCTGGACTGGTCACGGGCGGGGCGGGGCAATTACTGGTCCGACAACGCAGCCTTCGATCTGGACCGCGATGGCATCGCCGATGCCGCGTATCGCCCGAACGATCTGGTGGACCGCGTGCTGTGGGTGGCGCCGAGCGCCAAAATTCTGCTGAACAGCCCGGCCGTCCAGGTGCTGCGCTGGGCGCAGTCCCAGTTCCCCGCCATCCTGCCGGGCGGGGTGGTGGATAGCCGTCCCCTGGTCACGCCGCCCCCGCTGCCCGAAGCGGCGCCAGGATGGCCGCGATGAAGGCCGATCTGCCGTTGATCGGGCTGGAAGGCGTGGCCAAGCGTTACGGCGCGGTGGAAGCGGTGCGCGATGTCTCCTTCTCCCTGCCAGCCGGCGCCCGCGTCGCGCTGGTGGGCCATAACGGCGCCGGCAAGACCACGCTGATGAAGCTGATGCTGGGGCTGATCCGCCCCAGCGCCGGCCGACTGCATGTGCTGGGCCAGGACCCCGCCGAGGGCGCGGCCGAGACGCGCCGCCGCCTCGGCTGGCTGCCTGAGAATGTCACCTTCAACCCCGCGCTGACGGGGCGCGAGCTGCTGTGTTTCTTTGCCCGGCTGAAGGGCGAGCCGGTCAGCGGCGCGGATGCGCTGCTGGAGCGCGTGGGGCTCGGCGCCGCCTCGCGCCGGCGCGTCGGCGGCTATTCCAAGGGCATGCGCCAGCGCCTCGGCTTGGCCCAGGCGCTGCTCGGCAGCCCCCGCGCGCTGCTGCTGGACGAGCCGACCACGGGCCTCGACCCGGAAGTGCGCCAGGGCCTTTACAGCATGTTGTCGGATCTGGCGGAGGGCGGCACCACGGTGCTCCTGTCCTCCCACGCGCTGGAGGAGCTGGAGGGGCAGGTGGAGCGCGTCGTCATCCTGGACCATGGCAGCGTGGTGGCGGATGGTACCGTGGCGGAGCTGCGCCGGCTGGCGCGCCTGCCGATCCGCCTGCGGCTGACCCTCGCGGGCGAGGAAGCGCCGGAATGGTTCGGCCCCGCCGGGGCCGTGCGGCAGCCCGGCCCCGGCTTTTTCGAAGTTTCCTGCACGCCGGAGGCGAAGATGGAACTGCTGCGCCAGGCCACCGGGGACCGGCGCATCGCCGACCTCGACCTGCTGCCGCCGACGCTGGACGAATTGTACAGCCATTTCCTCCGTCTCCGGCAGGAGGCCGCGCGATGAGGGGCGTGCTTCTGGTCGCCGGCAAGGAGATCCGTGAGGGGATGCGGAACCGCTGGGTGCTGGCCGCGACGCTGCTTCTGGCGGCGCTGGCGCTCACCCTGACCTTTCTCGGCGCGGCGCCGGCGGGGCGGGTCGGCGCCAGCGCGCTGGACGTGGTGGTGGTCAGCCTTTCCAGCCTTTCGGTCTTTCTGCTGCCGCTGATCGCCCTGCTGATCTCACATGACGCCATCGTGGGGGAGATGGAGCGCGGCACCATGCTGCTGCTGTTGAGCTACCCACTGGCGCGCTGGCAGGTGGTGCTGGGCAAGTTCCTGGGCCATCTCGCCATCCTCGCCGTCGCGACCATCCTGGGCTACGGCGCCGCCGCCCTCGCCCTGGCCCTGACGGGGCCGGCGATCGCGCCGGCAAGCTGGCAGGCCTTCGCGCTGATGATCGGCTCATCGGTCCTGCTGGGCGCGGCCTTCGTCGCGCTCGGCTACCTGGTCAGCGCCCTGGTGCGGGACCGCGGCACCGCCGCCGGCATCGCGGTCGGGCTCTGGCTCCTGATGGTGCTGATCTGGGATATGGCGCTGCTCGGCCTCCTCGTCGCGGACCAGGGCGAGAGCGTCACCGCCGGGATGCTGGACCTGCTGCTGCTGCTGAACCCGACAGATGCTTATCGCCTGTTCAATCTCGCCGGCCTGGCCGATGTCAGGATGCTGTCCGGCATGGCGGCGCTGGCCGGAAACAGCGCGCTCTCGGCCCCCGTTCTGCTCGCAGCCCTCGTCGGCTGGGCGCTAGTCCCGCTGCTCGCCGCCGCCGCCGTTTTCGCCAGGAGGGAACTATGACTCTAGCCTCCAAAGCGCTCCGCCAAGGCTCCTTGCCGGCGGCACCGGTCCCCGCGCGGCGCCGTGCTTCGGCCCTTGCCCGCGGGAAAGCCCTGCTGTCCGCCCTGGCGCTTGCGGGCTGCCTCGCCCTGGCCAACTGCGATGACCAGGAAAGCGCCGCCGCGCCGCCGCCGCCCGTCGCGCTCACGCAGGAGGCCATGGGCCATTACTGCGGCATGGCGCTGGTGGAGCATCCGGGCCCCAAGGGCCAGATCCTGTTGCGGGGCGATGAGCGCCCGGTCTGGTTCTCCTCCGCGCGGGACACGATCGCCTTCACCCTACTGGGCGAGGAGGCCAAGAGCATCCGAGCCATCTATGTCTCGGACATGGGCAAGGCGGAAAGCTGGGAGCAGCCGGGTGCCGCCAACTGGGTGGAAGCCCGGGGCGCCTTCTTTGTCCTCGGCAGCAACCGCCGGGGCGGCATGGGCGCGGAGGAGGCGGTGCCCTTCTCGGACCGCGCGGCGGCCGAGCGCTTCGCGACCGAGCATGGCGGCGCGGTGCGAAGCTTCGCGGAAGTGCCGCCCGACTGGGTTCTGGGCGATGGCGCCGCCCCCCAGGCGGGGCCGGAAGCCGGGCCCGCTCCTTCTGGCGGTGCTGAACACCGCCACACGCATTGAGGATTGGCCCCATGCAGCCTGCTGCCTCTCGCCGCCGGGTCCTTGGCATTTTCGCCGCAGCGGCCGGTTTCGGCCTGCCGGGAATCGGCGCCACGCGCGCCGAAGCTCCCCTCCTCACCTGGACGGGCCCTGTTCTCGGCGCCACAGGTTCAATCATGCTGCATCACCCGGACCGCATCGCGGCTGAGCGGCTGGTGGCCCGATGCGTCGCCGAGATCCGGCGGCTGGAAGCGCTGTTCAACCTTTGGCAGGCGGAAAGCCAGCTTTCGGCCCTAAACCGGCGCGGTATGCTGGTGGCGCCGGCGCCCGAGATGGTGGATCTGCTGACCACGGCGAAGCAGGTCGCGGCATGGAGCGACGGGGTCTTCGACCCCACCGTCCAACCCCTCTGGCTGCTTTACCGCGACCACTTTGCGGCTGAGGGCGCGGACCCCCAAGGACCCTCCCCGCACGCGCTTGCGGAGGCGCTATCACTTGTGGATCACCGGCGGCTGGTGGTGTCGCCGGATCGCATCCTGCTGACCCGGCGTGGCATGGCGGTCACGCTGAACGGCATTGCCCAGGGTTATCTGACGGACCGCATTGTGGATCTGCTGCGTGGAGGCGGGGTGGCCCAGACATTGGTGGATATGGGAGAGGCAAGGGGAGTGGGACGCCATCCCTCAGGCCGGCCCTGGCGGGCGGCGCTGGAGAACCCGGCGGCGTCGGATCACCCTTGGGCGGAACTGGACCTGACGGACCGTGCGCTAGCCACTTCTGCCGATAGCGGCTTCGTCTTTGACGGCGCCGGCCGTTTTACCCATCTGCTGGATCCGCGCAGCGGCCAAAGCCCGCGCCGATACCGTACGGTTTCGGTTCTGGCACCGGAGGCCACTATGGCCGACGCCTTTTCCACGGCCTTCGCTCTGATGCCTGAACCCGCCATTGCGGCGGCGCTGCGTGGCAGGTCGGATGTGGAGGCGCATCTTCTGCGCCCCGACGGCTCTACGGCGCTGCTGCGCGGCATATAAATGGCCTCACTGGCGGCGAAAGACCGTCACGGCGGTCAGAATCGTCGCCATGGTCCAGAGCACTGCGGCAGTAGCCCAGCCCAACCCAGCTGGACCAAGAGCTCGCACCAGCGCGGCCAAGCCTATGAGGATGGTGATCCCTATTGCGCTGCGAACAGGCATCGGCCGGACTTCCCGCTGCGCACTAGCCCGTATGACCATCACCAGAGTAGTGCCGCCGATGCCGCCGATCGTTGCCAGATGCAGGGCTGCGGTTTCTGGCCATTGCAACCACCCACCAGCCGCGGCAACCCAGGCGAGAAGCCCGACACACAGCCAAGCCTGCCCCGCCGCCATGGCAAGCACATCCCCGGCACTTTGTTGTAACCCCGGCGCCCAAAGCACCAACCGAACGCCAATCAACACCGAACCTACTGCCAATAGGGCGGGGCCAATTGGTTGTTCTACAGCAATAGCCTCCATCACGAAGCCCACAGCTAAACAAACCAGTAGCGCCTGTTCCAATGCCGGGCGCGGCGCGATGCGCGGCTTGCCGGCGCGTTGCGCTGCCCCGGACGCTGCGGCACCAATCAAACGGCCACCCATAGCGGCAATGAGCATGATGACAAGGCCAAGCCCAAGCCAATTTCCGATATCAGCGCCATGCTGCAGCAGCCTTAGCTCGCCGCATTGGAACACCGCATCCGCAATAAGGAAGCCGCTCAGCAGGATCGGAAATACCAAGCTGCTTAAACGCTTAGCTGCACGGAGAAAGGCAAATGCAGCAGGCAGCACGATAGCCGCTGTCGCCAGAAGTGAAAGAAAAGCCCGCACTAGATCCGGCACTGCGGGCACTATATAGGTCAAGCGCGACGCGCACCAAGCCAGGGTGATCGCCGCCAGTGCCGGACCAGAAAGGCGCGTCAGCAGAAATCCCGCAATGACCGCCAAGGCGTGGCCGAAAACCATTTCATGCGCGTGCCACAATGGGCCGCCGCTAGCCGGCCAAGTCGTGAGACCCCAGGCGAGAATCCCAAGGCCTCCTTGAACTAAGGCAAGACCAAACAGAACGCGATGAGTTGAGGAAGACAATCTGGTTCCATCCAAGGCTGGGCATCATTTGAAGTGGGCGCGGCGGCAGCTCAGGGCAATCCTTGAGGGTCGTGTCCCATCGCGTGGTGTAGGAGCGATGGTTCTGGCGGGTTGGGTGGCCGGGATCAGGCTGGCACGGCGGAGAGCCTGATGGGACCAGTATCGCTGACTGCGGCGACGGTCTCCAGCGTCATGTAGCGCGACCGCTGGATGGCCCATTCGTCGGACTGTTCGAGGAGGATGGCGCCGACGAGCCGCACGGCGGCGGCCTCGTTCGGGAATATGCCGGCCACATCGGTCCTGTGCTTGATCTCGCCGTTGAGGCGCTCGATGGGGTTTGTCGAGTGCAGCTTCGCCCGGTGCGCGGCCGGGAATGTCATGTAGGCGAGCACGTCCTCCTCGGCGTTGTCCATCAGGACGGCCAGCTTCGGGACTGATCTTCCCCTGATTTGATGGACGGGGATCAGGCGGCGGCGCGTTCCATCTGCTCGGGGGTCCTGTAGCCCAAGGCGGAGTGGATGCGCTGCCGGTTGTAGTAAGCTTCGATGTAGGCGAACACGTCGCGTCTGGCCTCGTCCCGGTCGGCTGGACCTACTGCCCGGCGACAAGGTCATGCAGGTGGCCAACAACTACGAGCGCGAGGTGTTCAATGGCGATCTCGGCATGATCACCGGCATGGACCTCGACGAGGGCGAGCTCACGGTCCGCTTCGATGGCCGGGAGGTCACCTACGGCTTTGGCGAGCTCGATGAGCTGGTGCTGGCCTACGCCACCACCCTCCACAAGGCGCAAGGCTCGGAGTACCCGGCGGTGGTGATCCCGCTGACCACGCAGCACTACGCCATGCTGGCGCGCAACCTCCTCTATACCGGTGTGACCCGGGGCAAGAAGCTGGTGGTGCTGATCGGGCAGCGGCGGGCTCTGGCCATCGCCGTCAGGAACAGCAACACGCGGCGCCGCTGGTCCAAGCTCGGGGAGTGGCTGACGCCGGCCGGCACGTCATTCACCGCCGCCGCAGCCGTGAGGCACTGAGCATGCCACCCCGCACCCGAACTCCTCGCTCACACCCGATCGCATCATCCGCGGTGGCCGAGGAGCCATCGGTGCCCTCCCTCGGCCGGTCCGGGATCAAGAAGGCCGCATCGCGCTCCCGCGCGCTCAGTGCCGAGGCGCTGGAGCAGCTGGGCGCGGCGCGGCTGGCCGAGCTGCTGATGGCGCAGACCAAGGGCGACGCCGCGCTGGCCCGCACGCTGCGCCTGGCCATTGCCAGCACCGATGGCGGTGGCCGGCTCGCCGCCGAAGTGGAGAAGCGGCTGCGCACCATCGGGCGCTCACGGGGGTTCATCACCTGGGACAAGCTGCGCCCCCTCGCCCGCGAACTCGATGGCCTGCGCGAGACCATCGCCGGCTCCCTGGCCGCAGCGGACCCGCGCGCGGCCGTGGCGCAGATGCGGCAGCTGCTCGGCCTCGCCGGTAACGTGTTCGAGCGCAGCGACGACGGCAGTGGCGCGTTGGGCGAGGTGTTCCGGCAGGCCGGCGCCGATCTCGGGCGGCTCTGGGCCTCGCTGCCGCACCGCGACCCGCTGGCGCTGGCCAGAGAGGTGCTGGCGCTCTGGGACAGTGACGGCTACGGCGAGACCGACCGGCTGCTGGAAGCGGCAGGCCCGGCGCTCGGCCCCGAAGGGCAGGCGGAACTGCGCCGGCTGCTGGAGGCGCGTCTCGCCACGCTGCCGCGCCCCCGCAAGTCCGACGTCTTCGAGAGCGGGCACGGGCGCGGCCAGATCACCTTTCGCCTGCGCGACCTGGCCGACCTCGGAGGTGATGTCGACGCCTATATCGCGGCCACCGAGGCGGGGGGCCGGGCGGAGAACTTCGCCGGCGACATCGCCGAGCGCCTGATCACCCATGGTCGTCCTCATGAGGCGCTGATCTGGCTCGACCGACCCTCAGGCCGGCACGAGAGCGAGGCAATCCGGCGCACCGATCTGCGCCTCGCCGCCCTGGAGGCGCTCGGGCAGCGCGAGGAGGCCCAGGCGCTGCGCTGGGACGCTTTCCGCCGCTGGCTGACGCCGCAGCACCTGCGCCCGTACCTCCGCGGCCTGCCGGATTTTGACGACGTGGAGGCGGAGGACCGGGCGGTGGCGCACGCGCTGGCGCATGCCGACCGCAACCTGGCTCTCAGCTTCCTGGCGGGCTGGCCCCGTCTGGACGCGGCGAACCGGCTGGTGCGGGCGCACCATGAGGAGATGGACGGGCGTGACTACGGCCGGCTCCGCCCTGCGGCTGAGGCACTGGCCGAACGCTACCCGGCTGCCGCTACGCTGCTGCACAGGGTGTTGGCCGAGGACGTGCTGCGCCGGGCCTCCTCGCGGCAGTACACCTACGCGGTGCGCGACGTCCGATCCTGTGCCAGCCTTGCACTGCTGTTGCCGATGGAGCCTGACCTCGAGAGCCATGAGATGTTCCTGGCGCGCCTCAGGCGCGAGCATGGCCGCAAAGCGGGATTCTGGACCCTGCTGGAAGACGAAAACTGAAGGCGGTCCGTCAAACTGGTTGGCCCGCTACCTGCACCAGCAGGAATGGCCTTCACCTGAGGGTGAGTGCCAGAAAGCCTCCCCTGGTTTCTGCGTGAAACCTCAAATCTGATAATCAGTCTTATCGTTCGGCCTTTACGTAACGACGACCTTGCGACCTTTCGTATTACCATGGTTGCGATGTCACGACACACCGTGTAGCCGTAGCGCCGGGGACACAAAGGTACGTAGGGACATGACCGTATTGACGCTGGCCAATTCCAAGGGGGGGTGCGGCAAAACCACCACCGGGCGAATGATGGCTGCCATCCTGGCTATGGAGGGTGCCGACTTCGCCGTGATTGACGCGGACCCTAACCGGGCTCTGCACCGCTGGCTGGCCAACCTCTACGAGGGGCCCGCGATCGTCCACAAGGCGGAGGAGAATGAGGATCGGCTGGCCCATCTGATCGCCGAGATGCGCGAGCGCCATGCCCTGGTACTGGTGGACACCGCAGGCTTTGAGAACCTCGGCAGCAGCGTGGCGATCGCCAGCGCGGATGCCGTGCTCATCCCGTGTATGTCCAGCGAGGCGGATCTGTTCGAGAGCCGGCGCACGGCTGAGAAGGTCCGGTCACTGTCGGTGACCACCAGGCGGAAGATCCCGGCTTATGTCGTCATGAACGGAATCCGGGCTACATCGGTCTCGGCCTATGCTACCCAGCAGATCCAGGAAGCCGGCCTGCAGCTGCTCACCACCACGTTCGGCCGCCGGGCTGATTTCGAGGCCGTCACCTTGACCGGCAAGACGCCAAAGTCGGGGGAGGCGTGGCGCGAGACCATGAAGCTACTGCGTGAGCTGCGCAGCCTGGGCGTCATGCCGGAAGCACGTCAACGCGTGGAGGCGTAACCACGTGAAGACGCAATTCAAGCCGCTCCCCAAGACCCCTCAGGCGCCGGACCCTGCCAACCTGGTAGAGATGGTACGGCGCGCCGATCCCACGGTGCCACCTGCCCGCGTGGATACGACCACACGTAACGACGAGCCTACGACCCTCAATCTACGCCTGCGCATGAGCAGCGTGGAAGCCATTGCTGCAACTGCGGAGGCTCGAGGAATGACCATGAAGCAGGTTGTAACGATGGCACTACGTGAGGCCGGCGTTGCGGTTGCCGAAGCCGATCTGGAGGATCGATCCACAAAGCGTCGTGGCCGTAGGTGAAGGCCGGCTGACAACCCACTGAACGGCAAGCGTTGCCTCAGCGCCCAGGGTCAGGCACTCTGGGCGCTGTTTTCCATGGAGTCCGGTTAGAAACCCAGAGCCCAGAAACGAAAAAAGCCCCCACGGCGCCAACCGGGGGACTTTTCCGACAGTCTGCCAAGGGCAGGACCGCGTGCAATGCCAATGCCCGCATCCTGCCTCGCCAAGCCGGCCAACGCAAGCGCCAACTTGCGACCGCCCTAGCTCGGTCTGCTGTCGGCCAACCGACACAGGACAGAGGATGCCGATCCATCATCGCCGGCCCGCGCGGGCCGGCTGCCACCCCGTAGCCGCATGGCAGCGCCAGCAGCTCGGCCGCCCGGCCCGTCGGGCCATCATGACCCAGGCCCGCTGCCTTGAGCGCGCCACCTATCGCCGCGGCTCCGGCCGGCATGGCGGCGCCTTGCGCGAGACCGGCCTGCGCGTGCTCTGGACGCTGCTGAACCGAGGCTGGGGCAGGGCAGGGGCCTGTGATCCGTCCCTGGCTCAGATCGCCCAGGAGACGCTGCTGGCGCGCTCGACCGTACAGCAGGCCATCGACCGCCTGGAGGAGGCCGGCATCCTGCAGCGCATCCCGCGCGGCGCCGTCGCCAGTGGGCGCTGGGTGCAAGTGACCAATGCCTACCTGTTCCGGGCACCGGAGAGCTGGCGCGGCGCAAGCGATACCGGCTTCCGGTCAGCCTCAGATTCCTATGTAGAACCAGAAGAAAGGCACGAGGAGGCGGTGGTGCTTTGGGAGGGATCTGTGCCGCCTCTGATCGCACCGGAGAAGCTGCGAGAGTTGGAGCGGAGGCTGGGCTGGTAGGGACGGGTACAAAACAAGCACAGAATCTCCTTGTTCATTTTTCGTTCGCCCCATAGGTTTGGCGTCAGGACGTGTTGGCGTCCGCCTCGCCTGACCATGGAGCTTCCCCGCTATGGCCCCCCGACCCGCGAAGCGACCCCCCGCGCCAACACGTCCTGACCCCCTGCGGAGACTGGCCGATCTGGCCGGCCGTGCCGTTGGACCCGACCGTATGCGCCGTGAGGTGGAAGCCATGGTGGCCGATCTGCTCAGCGGGGCAGGGGAGGGTGACCGCATCGAGATCCGCGAGCAGCTGGGCGAGATGGTGGACCAGCTGGCTGAAGGCGTGGATGCGGCCCTGGAAGCCACGGCGGATCTGGACAGTGCTGACCGCATCAGCATGCGCCAGGCCGAGGCCAGCCTGGCCGCTTTGCGGGCTGCCCATACGGCGCTTGCCGCCGCCCGACAGCGTGTCTGAGCGGATCCGCTACCATGGCCCAGGACGGCTATACCGGGGCCGAGACGACGGGGTTCGTCTCTCCGGCTTCTGACCACCTCGAGGGGCCGATTGACCTGTCCGAGGTGCTGGATCTGCGGCGCCCCAATCGCTACCCGGTGCGGGTGCTGGGTGAGGCGCTGATTGATCGGGGCATCCTGCCGGGCGATGTGCTGATCGCCGACGCCGCGGCGGATCCGCGCCCGGGCGCGGTGGCCATCGTCATGCTGCATGGCGAGGTGCTGGTGGCGCAGCTGGCGCACAAGCGCGGCCAGTGGTGGCTCAGGCCCGGCCGGCGCGACCAGCCGGCGGTACCGGTCTCCGAGGATATGACGCTCTGGGCGGTGGTGGCCGCCCTGGTGCGCGAGCGGGTGTGAGCCTGCCATGCCCGCGACCTACGGGCTGATCGACGGCAATTCGTTCTATTGCAGTGCGGAGCGCGCATTCGACCCAGCGCTACGCCATGTGCCGGTGGTGGTGCTGTCCAACAATGACGGCTGCGCCATCGCCCGCACGCCGGAGGCGAAAGCCTTGGGCATCAAGATGGGCGACCCGTGGCACCTGGTGCGCGGCCGCGCCGAGCTGCGCCCGGTGCGCTGGATGAGCAGCAATTACACGCTGTATGGCGACATGAGCCGGCGCGTCTACCAGGTGCTGGCCGAACGGGTGCCGCGGGTGGAGCCCTACTCCATCGACGAGATGTTCCTCGACCTCGACGTGCCGCGCGATCTGGCGCTGTTCTGCGCCGAGTTGCGCCAGGAGGTGCTGCACATCGCCAAGGTGCCGACCTGCGTCGGCTGGGGCCCGACCAAGACCATCGCCAAGCTGGCCAACGGGCTGGCGAAGGACTTCTCAGAGCTGGGCGGGCTGTGCGACCTGACGGACCCGGCCGAACGCGCGGCCTGGTACCAGCGCCTGCCGGTGGGAGAGGTGTGGGGGATTGGCGGCCGCACTCAGGAGAAGCTGGCCCGCCTCGGCATCGAGAGCATCGCCGACTTCGTGGAGGCCGATCCGCGCATCATGCGCGACCTGCTGACAGTGGTCGGCGGCCGGGTGCAGATGGAGCTGCGCGGCACGTCCTGCCTGCCGCTGCAGATGATGGTGGCCACACGCAAGGGGCTGGCCTGCACCCGCGCCTTTGGCCGGCCGGTGACGCAGTGGTCCGAGATGCGTGAGGCGGTCGCCGCCTACGCGCACCGTGCGGCGGAGAAGCTGCGCGCGGAGGATCTGGAGGCCTGCCACCTGGCGGTCTTCATCCACACCGATCCGCATGCACCGGGGGAGCGCTACGAGCACCTCCAGCACGCCGCGCGCATCGAGCCGACCAGCGACAGCCGCGACCTGATCGCCGAGGCGGTACGCATGGCGGAGGGGCTGTGGCAGGATGGGCGGCGCTGGGTGAAGGCGGGGGTGGTGCTGAACGACCTCCAGCCGGCGGGCCGGCAGGCGCGGCTCTTCGCGACGCGGGAGCCGCGGGCCTCGGCGAAGACGATGGCGGTGATGGACGCGATTAACCGCCAGCATGGTGCCGGCACGCTGCGGCCGGCAGCGATTGGCATCGCGCAGAACTGGGGCACCAGGCGCACCATGCTGTCGCCGCGCTACACCACCCGTATCGGCGAGATTATGCGGGTGAGGGCGTTCTAAGGCAGGAAAGTCGCCCGGCCCTTGGGGGAGGTGAGCCGGGCGATTCCGCTAACAGCCAACACGTGAGGTGGTGGTGAGCGAAAACGTACCAATCAAAGGTTGCACGTCTAGCCCACGATGCGGTGAGAACTGGAAAGGCGTAGCCCCTCCGGAATGATTGCGGCGCCTAGGGACTACCACGGAGATGTAGCACGATAATGAGGGATTACCGGCGGCGACGATCTTGGTGTGAGGGCGTAGCCAGTAACCGAGGGTCAGCGCTTCATGTGTGTTGAAGAAGGTCTCGAACGAAAAGATCTGCGGCTCGCCGTTGTGATCCGAAAGCACAATATCCGCCTGCCCTAGGCTGCCTCCGGCCTGCGCGCCACAGTAGGAGGCGATCACCGCAAAGAGATCGGTTTCCTTGAATCGACCGAAGCGTTCCCGGAATGGCGGCGACTCAATGCAGTAGCGGCAGGGTGCGGCCGGGTCGAAATCAGCCTTGCGCCGTGTAGGGTGCGGATGTCCGGTCACAAGCGCGACCATCGGACGGTCGCCGTGACCGTGCTCGGCGAGCCGCCAAAGCGTCGAGGTCACCGTATTGCCGAAACGTTTGCTGAGCCCTCGCACCAAGTCGAGACTGGGCGTCGACGCCATCGCTTCCTGCCGGAAACGGTTGGCAAGAAAGAGCAGCTGCCCCGCAGCGTAGTTTGCTTCCGCTTCCATGATCTCATGGCAAGCAGGTGTCAGCGTCTGTTCAGTGTCGCCGAACATCATACCAGCATGCCAGGGAATGACGTCGTGGCCGATCTCGTGCGCCTCGTTCCACCGATGCTTTAGCGGCGGAAGGTTCTGATCGATCAAAATGCGCTTCTGGTCAGGCAAGTAAAGCGCCTTTAGGCTGAGGCTGCGCACGGCATCCGCCAGCAGGGTCGGTCGGAGCAGAACCTGCTGGCCCGCAACCTTCATCTTCGAAAAGACGTCGCGCAACATGCTCTGGTCCGTCGTGCTATAATAGCCGCGGTCGAGCTTCAGTAGGTCGCGCACCATGCGCAAATCGATTGGCGGCTCAGGATCGCCAAGGCCCTTGAGAAGCTTGGCGACCT
Organism: Teichococcus rhizosphaerae; assembly: GCF_002631185.1. GTDB lineage: Bacteria > Pseudomonadota > Alphaproteobacteria > Acetobacterales > Acetobacteraceae > Pseudoroseomonas > Pseudoroseomonas rhizosphaerae. Next base: position 32,828 of record NZ_PDNU01000048.1, read on the forward strand.
GTCCGTCGATATCGGCAATCGTGCGAGGACCTAGATTGACGTTCCTCACTTCACCCGCTTCGGCTCTTGCTCGCTCAGGACGGCGACGAACGCCTCAAGAGCCGAGCTTTCCTCCGACGTCAGCTTCTGCACGGATTCCGAACGCGCCGCGAACCGGACTGCTTCCTGCCGCAGCCCGGCGTCGTTCGCCGCCGTCAGGCCAGCCAATTGCATAAGGCGCATTTGCGACACTTCGAAGGTCTGGGCAAGCCGATATACCGTGCGCGGCTCAGGCCTATGATGAACGTCGTCCTCAATCACGAGCAGCTCACTGGCGTCGACTTCCGCCGCATCTGCTAGCTGCTCCATCGATAAGCCTCGTCTGCGGCGCATCAGGTTCACGAATTTGCCGAAGGCGATCCGACTGTCCTCGGCCGGCGCGGTCGCGGCACGTTCCTCTGGAGCCGGGTCGAACGCCAGCAAGCCGGCTCCAATGACCGCATCACCCTCGCGACGCGCCCGGTTCAGCCACCAGTCCTTGCTCCGTTCCAGTTTCATCGTCCTCACTCCTTCTCGAGGAACGCCTGGGCGCGCGCGGCGGTCATCTCGAAATATCTTAAGTTCTGGTAGGCCGCGTCCTGCCCGAGGTCGGTCATGCCGATCTTGGCGTAGAAGGCATCAGCTTGGGGCAACGAGTGTAGCCCAATACGACCTTTAAACCCTTCCTCATCGCTCAAGGCGACGGCGGCAGTGAGCAGCGCCGAGCCGACGCCCCGCAGCCGCGTCGGACGTCCGAGTTCCGGGCGGTTCCACGGCGCCACCTCAACATAGTCGAGATAAACGAGCGGCTTGCCCGCCTGGCTGGGCTCGCGGGCCGCCTTGGTCAGGTCAACCTGAGACAGCCCCTGAGTCACGCCTTGGGCCACGACGCTGAACCCGCGAAAGGCCAGCAGCCCCTGCACGCGCGCCGTCTTCTTGCCCCAGTCCCAGTGCCAGCTCTGCGGCCACTGATCGACCGGCACGCCACGGCGTGCCAAGTCCTGCAGCACCGCCAGAAGCGCTGGCTGCCATTCTTTTTGCCAATCATCGAGCTGCGCCTGCTCAATCGCATCGCGAAGCTCGCCTTCAACGCCCTCACCGGTCGCAACATCGAGAAGATGAATGACCGAAATCTCGGTCATCATAGGAACATCAGCTCCGCCTTTTCTTTCGTGGCGTCGTTCTCGAACAAGAGCTTGTCGCCCTTTTCGACCCGAGCCTCGATCGTCTGGTAAAGCCGCAACGCTTGCCGAAGCACGGCGGTCTTAGTGATGTCCTTACGCACCGACAGATCGTCGAGCGCACGCATCTCGGCATCGGTGAGGTTCAGCGTCATCGTCCGCTTCGCCGTCATCTGATCCTCCGTCGTTCGCCTACATAGAGATTTGGTGGAAGTAAGTCAAGGCCCCGTAGCCATTTATACACCCCTTGAATGGCCATTTTATAGCTATTAAATCTTTAACGTAGTGATTCGGAACTCACCTAGGGTTCGGCACGGACGGGAGATCTGACCATGGGGCGGCAGCATGTCGGCCACAGCGAGATTGCCGCCTTCGCGCAGGAGAGGGTGAACCTGCCAAAGGATAAGGCGGACGAATATCGAGCGCAGGCGCGTCGCTTGCGGGAGAAGCTGGAAGGCTATCTCGACGAGCATCCGACCTTTACCCTGAAGAAGATGATGCTTTCGGGCAGCCTTGCCAAAGGCACCGCGCTCCGGTCCCTCAACGATATCGATGTGGCCTGCTATGTCAGCGGCGCCGACGCGCCCGCCGACATCCGCGCGCTCCTCGACTATGTTGCCGAACGCCTACGCAAAGCGTTTCCGAACTTCAGCCCCGACCAGGTCCAGCCGCAAACCTACTCAGTTACGGTCTCCTTCCGTGGCAGCGGCCTCGACGTCGATGTCGTCCCCATTCTCTACGATGGCGATCAGAACTGGTACGGCAACTTGGTTAGCCAGGACGACGGCTCGTTCCTAAAGACGAGCATCCCGCTCCATCTCGAGTTCGCTTCCAAGCGCAAGCGCTGCCAGGAGAAGCACTTCGCCCAAGTCGTGCGTCTCGCCAAGTTTTGGGCGCGGCGGATGAAGCAGGAGCGCGACGGCTTTCGCTTCAAGTCGTTCATGATCGAGATGGTGCTGGCCAAGCTCTGCGACGACGGTCTGGACTTTTCCGACTATCCCGAAGCGCTCCAGCACTTCTTCACCTACATCGCCCGTAGCGACTTCCGTGAGCGGATCGTGTTCACAGACTACTATGCCGCTTCGACCGTGCCGTCTTTGTCGGACATGGTGCAGATCATCGATCCGGTGAACGCCGCCAACAACGTTGCCCGCCTCTACACGGCAGCCAACGCCGACGGCATCGTCGATGCGGCGCTCGACGCCGGCGACGCCATCGACTCCGCCCTCGCGGCGCCCACTAAACAGCTGACCGTCGCCTACTGGCAAAAGGTTTTCGGCTCCTCCTTCCAACCGTGAGGCGATCCCATGGCCGCCAGCTATTCCTACACCGAGTCTACGGCCTTCACCGTCACCCATGCCCGGCACATGGCGGCGAAGGTCGCCACCGACCTGAAGCGCATGCAGCGCCTTTACGGCTCGCCATCGGATGCGCGCATCGCGCAGTTCGAAGCTGAAGCGGTCGAGCTGATCAAGGCGGGCTATTTCGGCACCGTCACCTACGGCTTCCAGCGGGATGGTAACTGGATCGAGCCGACGTTGCGGTACACGGCGCGCGACCTCGCCGGCATGTCAGCGAACGACGATGACCCTGGTCGCGTCCGCCCGGGTGCCAACGTGTCCGGCGCCATTTTCAGGAGCTATCTGACCTACAGTGCCGCCTGGAGGCAGCTGACCTCGGCGCAACAGACCGCCTTCGAGGCCACGCTGCCGCTCTCGCGCAATGGCAGCCCTGAGCCCGGCCTCGCCGGCTACCTGGCCACCGATAAGACCTACTCCTCGGGCGGGCGGGCGCTCGACCGCGCCACACTTCGGAGCTTCTAGATGACCACCCAGCCTGCTCTCGATGACCTCTTTGAGCGCCGTATTACCTATCCTGATATCGAAACGCAGGCGCGTCTTGCGCGCCTCATCGGCTTGGACGAGCAAAAATCCCGGCTGACCAAAATTTTGGCGCTGTTGGTAAACCCTGCCGGGTTGGAAGACTGGGCGCGCCACCACCATCCGGGTGCGCAAGCCTTACTCGACACGGTGCTACGCCGGCCGCCGCTAGTCATCCTTGCTGGGGACGTGGGATCCGGCAAGACCGAACTTGCCGAAACCATCGGGGACGCGGTCGCCCGGCAAGAGCGGATTGACATCACGCTCTTGCCGCTCAGTCTATCAACGCGCGGTCAGGGCCGGGTCGGAGAAATGACCCAGCTTTTATCGGCTGCCTTCGACTACACCATTGCCGAGGCAAACCGACTCAAATCCGTATCAGGCAAGGCGCGAGGGGCGGTTATTCTGCTTGTCGACGAGGCCGACGCGCTCGCCCAGTCCCGCGAAGCCACACAGATGCACCATGAGGACCGCGCCGGCGTCAACGCATTCATCCGCGGGATAGACCGCATCGCAAACGGCAAGCTCCCTGCGGCCGTGATCATGTGTACCAATCGGCTGAGTTCGCTCGACCCCGCAGTGCGGCGACGGGCTGCCGAGGTGCTGAGCTTTGCCCGCCCGAGCGACGATCAGCGCCGCTTCATCTTGACCAGCCGGCTGGAGTCGATGGGTATTGGACGTGTCCATATCGACCAGCTTGTCGCTGCGACTGGCGCGGAGCGGGGAAAGCGCGATTACGGGTTCACCTTCTCGGACATGACGCAAAGGCTGCTGCCATCCATTGTCCTCGACGCCTATCCTTCGCGCGCCGTTGAGGGCGCTCGGGCCGTCGAGGTTGCACGCACCATTGCGCCGACGCCACCCTTCCGGGATGGGGCGCCGGCGTGAGGCACGCATCATGACCCAGGCCGTCACCGTACGCCGCGATGGCGATACCTTCCAGGCTAGGTTGTTCTGGTGGCACGCCGCCCGACTGCTTGATCCGCAGAGCCCGATCGTTCGCGTAGGCTTCGAGATGGGGCCTAAGAGCTTTGACGACATCTGGATCGAGTACGATCCTGCCCGTAGCGCAGCTGACCAGTACGGCGAGCCACTACGCCGCGAACACATTCAGTGTAAATGGCATGTCAGTCCCGATAGCTACGGCTACGCTCATCTC
>NZ_PDNU01000049.1 GCF_002631185.1 Teichococcus rhizosphaerae
CGACCGTCAATCGCCCTGACGCTGACGCCAGGTGAGGCGCATGACAGCACGGCCTGCGGCGTGCTGATGGAGGAGCGGGACAGCGATCCCGGCATCCTGCTCGCGGATCGCGGCTACGACAGTGATGCCATGCGGCAGGATATGCGCGACCGCGGTGGGCAGCCAGAGATCCCGACCAAGCGCAACAGGCGCATCCAGCACAGCGTCCAGCGGCCTCTCTACGCCCTCCGCAACCGCATCGAGCGCTGCATCAACCGCTTAGAACTGCCGCCGCGTCGCCACACGCTACGACCACACCGCCAGCAGCCTCCTCGGCTTTGTCCAACTCGCCGCCATCCGCCTATGGATCAGCTTTGTCCACGTGACCTAGGCGCCCCGCCCTGTTCAGCGTCCCGGGCCGCCCAGCGCGGCGCGCATCCGGTCGATCGGCGCCGTGTCGCGGGCCGCGACGGCCAGGACGGCATGGCCGCCATCGAGGGTCGCCGCCAGCGCGGCGGCGAAGCCGGGGCCGCCCATCTCCCGGCGCGCGATGCGGTCGAGCAGGGCGGCGAGGCGTTCGCCCTCGGCCGTCCGCTCCAGGGTGAAGACGCGCAGCGCCCAGCCTCCGGGCTTCGGAAGCGCGGCCAGCGCGGCCCGCTTCAGCGTGGTCCGGAGATCCGCCCCGGCGGGCAGGCGGAAGGTGCGGCCCGCATCGCGGATGCTGTCGCCATAGGCGCGAACGCGGAAGGAGCGGGACGGGGTGGTGTCGGTCATCCCGCCAGCTTGCCACGCGGCGCCCGGGGCGGGGAGGGGAATGGCGCCGGTCCCTCCGCCTCGCCCTTTCAGCCCTCCGGCCCTTTCAGCCCGCCGCCGGGGCGGCGCGGTGGCGCAGCAGGCGCAGCGCGTTCAGCGTCACCAGCACGGTGGCGCCGGTGTCGGCCAGCACGGCGGGCCAGAGGCCGGTGATGCCGGCCACGGTGGTGACCAGGAACACCGCCTTCAGCCCCAGCGCGATGGCGACGTTCTGCCGGATGTTGGCCAGGGTGGCGCGGGACAGCCGCACCAGCGCCGCCACATCCGCCACGCGGCCGTTCAGCAGCGCGGCGTCCGCCGTCTCGAGCGCCACATCCGTGCCGCCGCCCATGGCGATGCCCACCGAGGCGGCGGCGAGGGCCGGCGCGTCGTTGATGCCGTCCCCCACCATGGCCACGGGCGCCACCGCCTTCAGCGCGCCGATCTCGCGCAGCTTGTCCGCCGGCAGCAGCCCGGCCTTCGCCTCCAGCCCCAGCGAGGCCGCGATGGCGGCGGCGGTGCGCGGGTTGTCGCCGGTCAGCATCACCGGCCGCACGCCCAGCGCGCGCAGGGCGCGGATGCCGGCGGCGGCATCGGCGCGCGGCTCGTCGCGCAGCGCCAGCAGCCCGGCATGGGCGCCATCCACCGTCACCACCACCACCGTCTTGCCTTCCGCCTCCCAGGCGGCGACGGTCTGGGCCGCGTCCGGGGCAAGGGGCGCCAGGGTGGCGGCATGGGCCGGCGCGCCCACCACCACGCGCCTGCCGGAGACGGTGCCCTCCACGGCGCGGCCGGGCAGGGCGCGGGCATCCCGCACCGGACGCAGCGGCATGCCCTCCGCCTCGGCGCGGGCGATGACGGCCTGCGCCAGCGGGTGGCCGGAGCCCGCCTCCACCGAGGCCGCCAGCCCCAGCAGCGGCCGCTCGTCGCCGCGCAGCACCCGCACATCCGTCACGCGCGGGCGGCCGCCGGTCAGGGTGCCGGTCTTGTCGAAGGCGATGGCGCGGACCTGGCCGATCGCCTCCAGCGCGCCGCCGCCCTTCACCAGCAGCCCGCGCCGGGTGCCGGCGGCGAGGCCGGAGGCGATGGCGGCGGGGGTGGAAAGCACCAGGGCGCAGGGGCAGGCCACCAGCAGCAGCGCCAGGCCGCGATACAGCCAGGTTCCCCATTCGCCGCCGAGGAGAAGGGGCGGCACCACCACCACCAGTGCCGCCACCAGCACGGCGGCGGGCGTGTAGATCTCCGCGAAGCGCTCGATGAAGCGGGCGGTGGGGGCCTTGGCCTCCTGCGCCTCCTCGACCAGCCGGATGATGCGGGCGATGGTGTTGTCGGCGGCCGCGCGGCTCACGCGGAGCTGCAGCACGCCATGGGCGTTGACGCTGCCGGCCAGGACGCTGTCGCCTTCGGCCTTGAAAACGGGGGCGGACTCGCCGGTGACGGGGCTCTCATCCACCTCGCCCTCGCCCTCGGCGACAATGCCATCGGCCGGGACGCGGTCGCCGGGGCGCACCAGCACGCGGTCATCCACCGCCAGGCTGGCGGCGGGCACGGGGCGGGCGGTGCCGTCCTCATCGATCCGGAGCGCGGTGCGCGGCACCAGCGCCGCCAGCGCCGTGATGCCGGCGCGCGCGCGGCCGGCGGCAACGCCTTCCAGCACCTCGCCCACCGTGAACAGGAACACCACCATCGCGGCCTCGGAGGTGGCGCCGATCAGCATGGCGCCGGCCGCGGCGACCGACATCAGCATCTCGATGCTGAAGGGCGAGCCCGCCCGCGCCAGCGCGATGGCCTTGCGCCCGAAGAAGCCGAGGCCGAGCAGGGCGGCGGGCAGGTAGGCCCACGCCTCCGAGCCCGGCCGCAGGAGATCGGCCAGGAAGCCCAGCGCCAGCAGCGCGCCGATGGCGAGCGCCAGCCGCACCTTGCCGTCGCGCAGCCAGCCGCGCCACGCGGCCTCGGCCCGCTCCTCTCCGGGGAGGGGTGGCGCCGCCCCGGCCACGCGCGGCCCTTCCGCCGGCGCCACGCCATAGCCCAGGCCGCGGATGCGCGCCTCCACCGCCGTCCGGGGCGTTTCCGCCTCGTCCAGCCGGAAGGCCAGGATCTGGGTCTGGAAGTTGATGCGGATCTCGCCCGTGCCCGGCAGGCGGCTCACCGCCGTTTCCACCTTGCCGGCGCAGGAGGGGCAATCCATCCCCGCCACATGGTAGCGCAGCGTCACCCCCGCCCGGGGGGGGACGGCCTCGCGGGTCTCGGCAACGGCCATGGCCATGATCCCTGTTCAGGCGGCCCCGGGCCTTGCCGCCGGAGCACATGGCGCACCAGATAGGGCCTGTAGCCGCTACAGGGTCAAGGACAATGGCACCGGAGAACATGCTGGCCATCGGCGCCCTGGCCAGGGCCACCGGCACCAAGGTGGAAACCATCCGCTGGTACGAGCGCGTGGGCCTGCTGCCGCACCCCGCCCGCAGCGCCGGCAACTACCGCAGCTATGGCGCGGCGCATCTCGCGCGGCTCAGCTTCATCCGCCGCGCGCGCGACCTCGGCTTCTCGCTGGAGCAGATCCGCGCCCTGCTGGGCCTCGCCGAACAGCGGGACCAGCCCTGCGAGGCGGTGGACGCCATCGCCCGCACCCATCTGGAGGAGGTGGAGCGCAAGATCGCCGACCTTCAGGCGCTGCAGCGGGAGCTGGCCTCGCTCGTCCACCGGTGCCGCCACGGCAAGGTGGCGGAGTGCGGCATCGTCGAGGCCCTGTCGCCGCGGCCGGACATGGGCGCGGCGGCGGGGTGAGCGGGAGCGGTCAGCTCCCGCCGGGGCGGGAGCCACCCTCACGGCGGCGCGCCAGCCGGACGCCGCGCGCCACGGCCCAGAGGCCCACCGCCAGCATCACCGCCAGCGTCACGGTGTAGAACACGGCGCCGGACTTCTCCCGGCCATGGATCAGGTAGTCGGCGTTCTCCGCCAGCAGCCCGGCCACCAGCCCGCAATAGCCGGCCCAGGCGGCGATCATGGGCGGCGCCTCGTCGCGCCGGGCGCGCCAGGCGGCCCAGAGGAGCGCGGCGCAAACGGCCAGCTCGTCCAGCGCCAGGGGGATGAAGGTGGGGGTGCCGGCGCGGCGGGCGATCTCGCCGCCCGCCATCAGCACGGCCAGGCCGAGCGCCAGGATCTGCAGGGTCTTCATGGTCGGGCAACCTCAAGAAAAAGCCGGGGCGATGCTGCCCCGGCCTGTTCCTCACGGCCTGTTCCTCGCCAGCCTGTTGGCGCGCTCAGACGCGCATCGGCATCAGCACGTAGAGCGCCTCGGGCTTGGAAGCGTCCACCACCACGGTCGGCGCCGAGCCGTCGGCGAAGCGGAACTCCACCTTGCTCTCGATCTGGTCGGTGATGTCGGCCAGGTAGCGTGCCTGGAAGCCGATCTCGATCGGGCCGTTGCCGTAGGAAACGGCGCCGCCATCCAGCTCCTCCTCCGCCTGGCCCTGGTCGGGGCTGCTGGCGGTGAGCGTCAGGCTGTCCTGCCTCAGGCTCAGCTTCACCGGGCGGGACCGCTCGGAGGAGATGGCCGCCACGCGGGAGACGGCGTCGGCGAAGGCCTTCTTGTCCACCGTCAGGATCTTGTCGTTGCCGCGCGGGATGACCCGCTCGTATTCCGGGAAGGTGCCGTCGATCAGCTTGCTGGTCAGGTGCACGGCGCCGAAGGTGAAGCGGATCTTGGTGTCGGACAGCCGCACCTCGATCGGGTCGCCCGCCTCGTCGGCCAGCTTGCGGATCTCGTTGACCGTCTTGCGCGGGATGATGACGCCCGGCATGCCGGCGGCGCCCTCCGGCAGCGGCTCCTCCACCCGGGCCAGGCGGTGGCCGTCTGTCGCCACGGCGCGCAGCACGGGCTGGCCCTCCACCTCGGTGGCGTGCAGGTAGATGCCGTTGAGGTAGTAGCGCGTCTCCTCGGTGGAGATGGCGAACTTGGTGCGGTCCACCAGCTCGCGCAGCAGCGAGGGGGCGAGCTGGAAGCTGTGCGGCAGCTTGCCCTCGGTCATGGAGGGGAAGTCCTCCACCGGCAGCACCATCAGGCTGGTGGCGAAGCGGCCGGCGCGCAGCGCCAGCGGCGCGTCGCCGCCCGCGTGGTCCAGCTCCACCTTGGCGCTGTCCGGCAGCTTGCGGACGATCTCGTAGAGCGTCGCGGCGGGCGCGGTGGTGCGGCCGGCGCGGGTGACGGTGACGCCCGGCACCGCCTCGACGATGGCGATCTCCATGTCGGTCGCCGTCAGCGTCAGGGCGCCGTCCTGGGCGGCCAGCATCACATTGGCGAGGATGGGGATGGTGTTGCGCCGTTCCACCACGCTCTGCACATGCGCGAGCGCCTTGAGCAGCACCGCCCGGTCCACCGAGAACTTCATGGCTTGAGCAACCCCCACGCGCCTGGAATCGAGACAAGTCGCCCTCTCTACCAGCCGGAAAGTGCTGGGGAAAGGCACCGCGCGCGGAACCATCGGCCAGCCCTGCGCATTCCCTTCCCGTCATGACCCCGCCAGACAGCAACGCTCCCGCTCCCTCCATGCCTGTTCCCGTGGCCGGATGGGCGGAGGGGCGCCCCGCCATCCTGGGCGAGGGCCCGCGCGGCGCGCCCCTGATGTTCGTGGGCGAGCAGCCGGGGGACGAGGAGGACCGCCAGGGCCACCCCTTCGTGGGTCCCGCCGGGCGGCTGTTCGACCGCGCGCTGGAAGCGGCCGGAATCGACCGGAAGGCGAGCTACGTCACCAACGCCGTCAAGCACTTCAAATACATCCAGCGCGGCGCCCGCCGGCTGCACCAGAGCCCGGATGCCGGAGACATCAGGCTCTACCGCCCCTTCCTGGTGCAGGAGGTGGCCACCGTCTCGCCCCGCTTCGTGGTGGCGCTGGGCGCCACCGCGACCCAGGCGCTGATGGGCCGGAAGCTGCCGCTGCTGAAGCTGCGCGGGCAGGTGTTCGAGGCGCCGGAGGAGCTGCCGGCCGGCCTGCCGGTGCTGATCACCGTGCATCCGAGCTACCTCCTGCGCCTGCCGGACCCGGAGCTGAAGCGGCGGGAATTCGAGCGCTTCGTGGCGGAGCTGCAATTCGCCGGCCGCGCCGCGCGCGGCGAGATCCGGCCGCGGGAAGCACCTCCCGCCCAGGCGGAGGACCAGGGCAGCCTGCCGCTCTGAGCGGCAGGGCAGGGCCGGGGCGGGCTCAGCCCGGCTCGTGGCGGTCCAGCACCGCCCCCGGCAGCGCCATGATCCGCGCCGACCAGGTCCAGAGCAGCCAGCACTCCACCGCCCGGCCGGGGAAGACCTGCCGCAGCAGCGCCCGGTAGGAGGCCATCTGCCGGAGGTAGAGCGCCGGCACGTCCTCCACCCGCTCGGGCGGGGGGCGGTTGGTCTTGTAGTCCAGCACCAGCACGCGCTCATCCGTGATCAGCATGCGGTCCACCTGGCCGGCGAGCGGCAGGCCGTTCACCCGCCCGGCGATCGGCGCCTCGGCCAGGCTGCCGGGGCCGAAGGCGTCGCGCAGCGCCGGCTCGTCCAGCAGGCGCAGCACTTCCGCCAGAGTCTCGGCACGGTCCCGCGCGCTCAGCTCGTGGCCGGGGCGGTCGAGGAAGCGGGCGGCCACGGCGGCGCGCTCGGCCGCCGGATAGTCCGGCAGGTGCTGCAACAGGGCATGGATCAGCCGGCCGCGGCGGAAGCGCTCGCCGGTCGGGTCGGCGCGGCCATGCGGGGCGGCGGTGGGGGTTTCCTCCTCGCCCGGAAGGGCGGAAGGGGAAAGGGTGAAGGCCTCGCTTTCCGGCGCGGCGGGGCGGCCGATCCACTCGGGCAGTGGCCCCTCCTCGCCGGGATGCTCGGGCTCGGCCTCGCTGCGGGGCGGGGCGGCCTGGCGGCTGGCCAGGCGGCGCAGCGGCCCGGCGAAGCTCGCCGCCGGCGGCGCGTTGAAGGCCGCCGGCTCGAAGGGGATCTCCTCCGCCCCCTCCAGCCGGGCGAAGCCCTGCGCCACCAGGTCGTACCAGCTCCCGGGCTTCGGCTCGCCCCAGGCGCAGACCAGCAGCCGGTCCTCGGCGCGGGTCAGCGCCACGTAGAGCAGGCGGTTCTCCTCCGCCTCGCGCGCCGCGTTGTCCGCCTCCATCAGCTCGGTCCAGGCGGGGGCGAAGAAGTCCTTGCGGTTGCGCGGCGCCCAGTAGGGCAGGGCCGGCTCCGCCTCGTTCCAGCGCACCGGCTTCTCGCCGCGCCCGCTGCCGACATCGGGCAGGATGACGATGGGCGCCTGCAACCCCTTGGAGCCGTGCGCCGTCAGCAGCCGCACCGCGTCGGCGCCCGATTCCGGCTCCCGCTTCACCTCCGCGCCGCCGCGCCGCAGCCAGTGGACGAAGCCCTGCAGGCTGGGGGGATGGCGCGACTCGTAGGTGAGGGCGGCGTTCAGCACCTCGTCCAGCGGGTCGGCGGCGTCGGGGCCGAGGCGGGCCAGGATGCGCGCCCGCCCGCCATGCTCGCCCAGCACCTCGGCCAGGATGGAGTGGGGCGTCGCGAGGTCGGCGCGGTCGGCGAGGTCGGCCAGCCAGTAGGCGGCGCGGCCGGGGGCGGTGTCCTGCCCGCGATGCGCCAGCAGGCGCCACCAGAGCGGCTGGGTGCGGGCGCGGGCCAGGTCGCACAGCTCCGTCTCCGAGAGGCCACCGAGCGGGCTCTTGAGCAGGGCGGCGAGCTGCAGGTCGTCCTCCGGCAGCAGCAGCACGTCGATCAGCGCCAGCAGGTCCTGCACGGCGATCTGCTCGATCAGCCGCATCCGGTCCACGCCGCCCACCGCCACGCCGCGCGCCTTCAGGGCACGGACCAGCAGGTTGGAGAAGCCGGTGCGCCGGCGCAGCAGCACCAGGATGTCGCCGGGGCGGACGCGGCGGCCGCCGCGCGCCGGCAGCGTCTCGTGCCGCACCATGTGGGCGATGCGCGCGGCGAGCGACTCCGCCATCAGCGCCTCGGCATCCTCCTCGGCCACCGGCTCGTCCGGCACGTGCCAGGGCTCCAGCGTGGCGCTGCCGGGCTTCACCAGCGGCGGCCACAGCTCCACCAGGCCGGCATCTGCCTCGCGGTCGGCGCGGTGGCGCAGCGCCTGGCCCTCCTCCACCACGCCGCGCCGCGCCGGGCCGTCGGCGAAGACGGCATCGACCAGCGCCAGCACCGGGGCGGTGGAGCGGAAGGAGACGTTCAGCGGCACGGCGGCGAAGTTGCCGCCCGCGTCGCGCACGGCGCGGGAGAAGTGCTCCTCCCAGCGGGCGAAGCCGGCGGCGTCCGCGCCCTGGAAGCTGTAGATGGACTGCTTCTCGTCGCCCACCGCGAAGATGCTGCGGGGCGGCCCTTCCTCGCCCTCGGGCCGGGTGCCGATGCCGGCGAAGAACTCCTCGGCCAGCCGGGCGGCGATCTCCCACTGGTGCGGGTTGCTGTCCTGCGCCTCGTCCAGCAGCAGGTGGTCGAGCCCGCCATCGAGCTTGTAGAGCACCCAGGCGCTGCCGGGATCGTGCAGCAGGCCGCGCGCCGCCTGGATCAGGTCGTCGAAATCCACCGCGCCGATGCGCGCCTTGCGTGCGGTGTAGGCTTCCAGCACCGGCTGGGCGAGGGCCAGCAGCGCCAGGCTGGCGGCGTGCAGGCGCCAGGCCTTGCGGCTTTCCTCCAGTTCGAAGACCCGCTCCGCCTCGGCCCGCATGATGCCGATCACCTCATCGAAGCGGTTCTTCAGCCCGCCCTTGGTCGCCAGGCTGCGGTCTGCGTAAGGCGTTCCCTTGTCTGTCAGGAAAAGGTCGGTCCATTCCTCCCAGCGCGCGGCGCGGGCCCCCTCGGGCAGGTCCATCCAGGCCTTCATCGCCTCGCCGCGCGCCTGGTCGTTGCCGTTGCCGCTGCCGCGCAGCAGGGCCGCGGCGCGCACCAGCTCCTCCCGGGACGCAGCGCGCGCGGCCGCCGCCACCGCGGCGCCCTCATCCCCCTCGTCCGGCAGGCCGAGGCGGCGGCGCAGCACCGCGTCGCTGCCGCGCAGCCCGCCGGCGGCGGCGATCGCCGTGCCCAGCCGCTCCCGCTCCTTCACCAGGGTGCGCAGCGTGTCGGCGAAATCCTCGGGCGAGCCGAGCCCGGCCATGGCCTCCACCGCCGCCGGCGGCAGCCGGCCGGAGGCGAGGGTGGCCTCGCGCGCCTCGGCCAGCATGGCGGCGGCCTCGGTTTCCTCGATCAGGCTGAACTGCGGCGGCAGCCCCGCCTCCAGCGGGAAGCCGCGCAGCAGCGACTGGCAGAAGGCATGGATGGTGGCGATGCGCATGCCGCCCGGCTGTTCCAGCACCTCCGCGAACAGGGCGCGGGCACGGCGGCGCAGCGCGGCATCCGGTTCCTGGCCGGTCAGGTCGCGCAGGCTGCGCCCGAGCGCCGCCTCGTCCGCCACCACCCATTCGCCGAGGCGTCGCGCCAGGCGCTGCGCCATCTCGGCGGCGGCGGCCTTGGTGAAGGTGAGGCAGAGGATGCGCCCCGGCCGCGTGCCCGGCCGCAGCAGCAGCCGCAGCACGCGGTCGGTCAGCACCTTGGTCTTGCCCGAGCCGGCCGAGGCGCCGACCCAGGCGGAGGCGTCCGGGTTCGAGGCCTGGCGCTGCGCCGCCTGGGCGGCGGCGCGCGGCGAAAGGGCCACGCCGCCGCGCTCGCCATCCGGCGGGGAGGCGGCCAGGGCGGTGGCGGTGGCGGTGGCGGGGCGCACGCCGGGACGTTCAGGCCTCATCGGTGTTCCCCCATTCGGCGACGCGGGCCAGGTGGTCGTGGTCGGTGCGCACCGGCTTGCGGCGCGGATGGGGCCGGGCGATGAAGCGCCGCTCGCCCAGCAGGAAGTCCCGCAGCAGGGCGATGGTGTTGTCCAGCGCGTCGGCCGCCAGCGCCTCGGGCTCGCCGGCCACGGGCTTCACCTCGCCCGGCGTGCCGCCGCCGGTCAGCCGCCAGTGCGCCATGGCCGAGACGGGGCGCGGCTCCACCCCCTGGAAGCCGCCCGCCGCGGCGATGGCCGCCTCCAGCGGCATCTGCGGCGCGCGCCCGTCCTGCATCTCCTTGTTGGAGGGGGGCGTGCCGGTCTTGTAGTCGATGATGGACAGGGTGCGGTCGGCCAGCAGGTCGATGCGGTCGGCGCGCACCTTCAGGCGGAGCTGGCCCTGGGCGATGTCGAGATGCCCCGGCACCTCGGCATGGCGGGCGCGGATGCGCTCGCCGCGCTGCAGCGCCTCCTCCTGCGCCACCACGAAGGCGCCGATGCGCGAAAGGCGCGGCCGCCAGAAGGCCAGCAGGCCGGGGCGGGCGGCCGCCGCCTCCAGCGCCGTCTCGGCCGCCTCCTCGAACCAGGCACGGGCGGTGGCGGCGCCGGGCCAGCCGCCGGGGGCGGTGTCCAGGCGCCGGGTCCAGCGCGCCATGGCCTCGTGCACCATCTGGCCGTAATCGGCGGCGCCCACCTCGGCGTCCAGCGGGTCGAAGGGCACCAGGCGCAGCACGCGGCGGGCGTAGTAGCCGTAAGGATCGGCCATCAGGTCCGCCACCTCGGTGACGCTGATCTCGCGCGGGCGGTCCTCGGCCGGGGGCTTGGGGGCGGGGCGGGGGCAGGGGCGCACGGCGTCCGGCATGTCCAGCCGCGCCGCCCAGCCCAGCGCCGGGCTGCGCGGCAGCGCCAGGCCGCGCGGATGCGCCGCGTCCCGCTGCCCGGCCAGGAAGGTTTCCAGCCGTGTCAGCCAGCGCGAGGGCACGGTGGGCGCGCCCGCCCGCTTGCGCGCCCAGGACAGCACCACGCGCGGCGCCGAGGCGGCCGCCAGCAGGAAGTCGGCGGCGACGCGGCCGATGCGGCTTTCCGGCTCGGGCAGGCCGAAATCGGTGCGCATCGGGCGGCTCAGCCAGGGGCCGGGGTCGGTCGCCTGCGGCCAGACGCCTTCCTCCAGGCTGCCCAGGATGGCGAGGTCGAAATCCTGCAGCCGCGCTTCCAGCAGGCCGAGGATGGCGATGCGCGGATGCTCGGCATGCTCCCGCCCGCGGCCGATGCGCACGCTCGGCGCCGCGGGCCCCGCCAGCGAGGCGTCGAACAGGGCGGGCCAGCCGGCCGGGCTCATCGGCGGCAGGGCGCGCAGCGCGGGCGGCATCTGCGAGAGATGCACGGCCAGCGGCTCGCCCTCCTCGCCGGAATAAAGGCGCAGCCCGCCGGGGCGGTCGCGCGTGGAGGCCAGCGCCTCGGCGGCGGCCAGATGCGCGTCGAGCAGGTCGGCGGGCGGGCGGGCGGGGCTGTCGGGAAGCGCGCTGAAGCCCTCCAGGCAGCGCTCCAGCGCGTCGATCAGCCGCATCACCGTGGCCAGCAGCGCGGCGTCCTGCTCGCGCCGGAAGGCTTCCAGCACGCGGGCGCGCAGCCCTTCCAGCCCGGGTGCTGGGCGCGGGCCGCGCAGCGCGCGCCGCTCCAGCAGGCGCACCGCCTCCATCCACTCGGCGCGCGCCATGCCGCCGGCCGAGAGCGGGTGCTTCAGCAGGGACAGCAGCGTGACGGGCGCGAAGCCCTCGCCCACCGTGCGGGCGATCAGGCGCAGATAGGCCCCCGTCGGCGTCTCGCCCAGCGGCTGGCCGGCGGAATCGTCGGCCAGCACGCCGTGGCGGGTCAGCTCGGCGGCGACGCGCCGGCCCAGCTCGCGGTCGGGGGTGATCAGCGCGGCGCGGGCGCCGGGATGCTCCAGCGCCTCGCGCAGCAGCAGCGCGATGGCCACCGCCTCGGCCTGCACGTCCGGCGCGTCCAGCAGGGAAAGGCCGCGCAGCGCCGGCTCCCAGCGCTCCGGGCGGCGGGTCAGCCAGGCATCCAGCCCGGCGGCGGGGCGCAGCGAGCAGGACAGCAACTCGGCGCGGCGGATCAGCGGCAACTGGCCCTCGCCATTGCCGGGCCAGGGCCGCAGGTCGCCCGGCGTCGCGTCCATGGCCGAGAGCAGGCGCACCTGGCCGGACAGCGGATGGGTCGGGCTTTCGCCGATGGCGGCCCACAGCTCGGCCGACTTGATCTCGCCCGGGCCGTGCAGCACCACGCAGCCCTGCGGCAGCCGCGACACCACCTTGAGCAGCGCCGCGGCGGCGGGGATGGTGCCGCCCGCGCCGATGCCGGCGGCGATCACCGGGTCGGCCGGCGGCTCGTGCCGCCAGGCCTCCGCCTGCGCCTCCAGCGCGGCGACGCGGCGGGGGCCGATATCCATCAGCCCTTGTTCCCGGAGCCATTGGCCCCAGGCGTCCAGCACGCCGCGCAGGAAGGTGTGCGTCACCTGCCAGTGGGCGGCGAACTCGTCCGGCACCAGGGATTCCAGCAGGCAGTCGTCGCAGCCCTCCAGCGCCGTCTCGTCCATCAGCTCGGCCAGCGCCGCGGCCAGGGTCCAGGCCTGCTCCGGCGTGTTCGGCCCGCCGAAGCGGGAAGGCAGGCGCATCACGAGGTCGGTCAGCACCGCCTGTCGGCGCGCCGGCTCCACCGCCGGCGGCAGGTCCAGCAGCACGGGCAGCGAAAGCTCGTCCGCCTCCTGGGTGGACAGGCCGGTCAGCGCCCGCATGCGCGGCAGCAGCAGGGTACGGTGGCCGGCGGTGCGCAGGAAGGCCTCGCGGAGCGCCAGGGCGGCGCGGCGCGTCGGCAGCAGGATGGTGACGCGGGACAGGGCCAGCGGGTCGTCCAGCCCCACCCAGCCCAGCACGCCTTCCGCCAGGGTGGGCAGGAAGGGCAGGTGCGCCGGGATCTCGTAGAGCTTCATGCGGGGCGGGTCCTCGGTGGCGCCGCCGCGGGGAGGGGCGCGCCACCCCAGAGATAGGCGCGGCGCGGTCGCCTGCCAAATGCCGCCGCCGCCGTGGCCGCAACCTCATCGGGCGCATGCTCTGCCGGGCATGGGGCCGGAGAGGCCGCACCCGCCGCGCAGCATCAACCAGAAGTATATTGATTGCTTATCAGAACGATGTGCAGGCTGCGCGCGAGCGGCAGGGGTCTGCCGGATGCGCAGAACCTCAGTCGCTGGACTCTGATCTTGCGTTGCAGATCAAGCGTCTGATGAACTGAGGAGACACCCCCATGCCCTACAATCCTTTCCGCGGCTTGCTGTTCAGTGGCTTGCTGTTTCCCATCCCCGTGCCGGGAACCGATGGGGACGATGTGATCTATGGCGACACCCGACCTTCCATCTCTTGCGGCCGCAGCGCCAACAATGTGATCGACGCGGGCGGCGGCAGCGACGTGGTCTACGGCGACGCCTCCGACATGACGGGCACCGCGAAGGGCGGCAATGACATCATTTCCGGCGGGACCGCTTACCGGGACGAGCTCTTCGGCGATGCGTCGACCATGTCCGGGCATTCAGTGGGCGGCAACGATGTCATTCGCGATGCCAGCGCCGGGAGCAACGCCCTCTATGGCGACGCTGAAACCATGACGGAATGGGCCCGCGGCGGGAACGACTTCCTGGACGTTGGCGGCTATGGCGAAACGCAGCTCACTGGCGACGGGCGGTATATGTCCGACCATACGCGCGGCGGCGACGACGTCATCATCGGCGGCCCGGTCTTCACGGCGGGCGATGGCAGCTTCATGAGCGGCTATGCACGAGGCGGCAACGACCAGATCTATCTGGAGAATCGGGATCCGCGCCCGGGCTTCGGCACGAACCACGCCTATGGCGATGGCGGGACGATGCAGGACGAGACGCGCGGCGGCCGCGACCTGCTGGTGGGGTCGGCAGCGGCCGATGAGATGACCGGCGACGGCGGCGACATGCGGAACAACAGCCGGGGCGGCGACGACTCGATCTTCGGACGCGACGGCGACGATATCCTGCGGGGCGACGCACACTTTGTTGCGGACTCTGTCGCAGGGGGCAATGACTGGCTGGATGGCGGCGCGGGCAATGACATCCTTTATGGCGATTTCGGAACCATGAGCGCTGGCGTCAAAGGCGGCAATGACCACCTCACGGGCGGGCCTGGCGCGGATACCTTCGTTTTCGTGGGCGACAGCAGCAACGGACGAGACGTCGTTCACGATTATGGCCAGGGCAGCGACGCCATCCGCATCGATTTCCTCCTCGCGGAGGTTCCCCACCAGCTCAAGGCGCATGTGTGGAAAGGCTCCACGGTCATCGAGCTTGGCGATGGCAGCGTGACGCTGCAGAACTACGTCGGGGCGCTGAACATCCAGAGCAACGCCTCGCTCGATATCGTCTTCGCTTGATTCGGTGCGGCCTCATGGGCGCGGCGAGGGGAGCAAGGTCCGGTTGTCCTGGCGGGCGCTTCATGGCGGCCATGTCCACTCGCCGGACGAGGAGCATGACCCGAGCCGTTGCCGTGCCATCCACCGGACCTGCTGCGATGGCCGCATGGCCATTCCGGGGCGTGCGGGTTCCGGGGCATGCGGCAGGTCGGGCAGCATCGGTGCCGTGCCCTGGTGTGGTCGCCCATCCGCCCTCCACACAGCCGCAGGATCGGCGGTTGCCCTTTCTCCGCCGCAGACTGCCGGCAGCCCGGAGTTCAGGCCGCCCTTGATGCGCCCGATACGGCGGGGAACAGCCCTTTCCGGGCAGGCTGCCGCCGTGCGGTGAGCCCGCGGGTGCGTGGCAGCGGGCCCGCGAGGCGTGGGACGGTGCGGCTGGACACGCCTGGGCGGCTCCTGCGGATGAAGCGGCCGTTCAGCGTCTTGTGCGGCCCGTGCCCTGCGGGCGCGTCGCGCCAGCGCAGCCCATGAGGGGTGACGCGCGGGATGCCGCGCGCCACCCGCTGGCCGCCGGCCCGCAGCGCCGTGTTCAAGAGCGGGCGGCAGGGCGTGGCCCGGTGGGTCCGCTCCAATGCCCGGCCCCGTTTCATGGGTCCTGAGCCTCGCCCTCCCGCAGCGCCACCGCCAGGCTGTGCATAATGGCCGCCGTGGCGCCCCAGACGTAGTGCGTCTCGTGCGGCCAGACGAGGAAGTGCCGCCGCTCGCCCTTCCAGATGGCGCTGCGGCGCTGCGGCAGGGCGGGGTCGAGCAAGGGGGCGAGCGCGTACTCAAAGACCAGCGCCACCTCGTCGGGGGCGGGCACCAGGTTCAGCGGCGGGTCGAGCAGCGCCACCACGGGCGTCACGTGGAAGCCGGTGCCGGTGACATGCTCCGGCAGCCGGCCGAGGATGCGGGGCAGGCGCGGGTCGAGCCCGATCTCCTCCGCCGCCTCGCGCAGCGCCGCCTGCTCCGGGTTCTCGCCCGGCTCGATGCGGCCGCCGGGAAAGGCGACCTGACCGGCATGGCTGGAGAGCGTCTCCGCCCGCAGCGTCAGCAACAGGGCGGGGCCGCTGTCATGCAGAACCACCGGCACCAGCACGGCGGCGGCCGCGCCGCCTTCCGATGCCACGGCGCCGCCGCCCCGGCCCAGCCGGGCTGGATCGGAAAGGCGGCGCACCACCTCGGCCGCGGCCAGGGGGCCGGGAAGCGCGCCCGGCGCCTCCGCCGCCAGCCCCGCCGGCGGGGCGGGAAGGGCCGCGCCGCTCACTCGGCGGCGGCGGCGCGCGCCTCGGGCGGCACCTCGTCGATCGGGAAGAACACGCCCTCGCTCCAGACGCCGAGCAGGTCGCGCCCTTCCACCCGCTCGGTCTCGGCCAGGGCCACCAGCTCATAGAAGACGGCGCGGTTGATGCGCGCCTCCAGCCCGGGGCGGACCATCACATAGGGCCGCGGCTCGCGCGAGCGGCGGTCGATGGCGACGCGGATCGGGTGGTCGGCATCCGCCGTCACCATCTCGTCGAGATTGGTGCGGAAGGTCAGGCACTGCCGCCCCTCGCAGCGGCGCCAGAACACCTCCACGGCGACGAAGGGCGCGTCCTCGACGGTGATCTCCCCCCGTTCCACCGGGGTTTCCAGCAGGTAGCGGCCATCCTCCTCCCGCTTCAGCACGGAGGCGAAGAGGCAGACCAGCTCCTTCCGGCCGATCGGGCTGCCCTGGTAGTGCCAGGTGCCGTCCTTGGCGATGCGCATGTCCAGCATGCCGCAATCGTGTTTCGGCCTTGGTGGGCCGGAACGGCCCTTTGGCGGTGTGGTGGTCAGCACGGCGGCAGCATCCTCCCGTCGTCGGCAGGCATTCTCGCCCGCGGATTGTTTCAGTGCTTCGTCCATGCGCCCGACGGTCATAGGCTTCCCCAAGTGTCGCTCCTGGCAGAAGGGGCGGGCTGGCCAAGGCGGGCCGGCTTCCCATATCCCGACTATATAAGGAGGCGTGGCTGCATGGTTGAAGTGGCGGACCCCACGGATCCGAACATCCTCCTCGCGGAAGTGGAGGCGCTGGGCAGCCGCCTGGCCCGGGTGCGCGCCGCGGTGGGCCGGGTGATCTTCGGCCAGCCCGAGGTGGTGGAGCAGGTGCTGATCACCATCCTCTCCGGCGGGCACGTGCTGCTGGTGGGCGTCCCCGGCCTCGGCAAGACCAAGCTGGTCGAGACGCTCGGCACCGTGCTGGGGCTGGACGAGAGCCGCGTGCAGTTCACCCCCGACCTGATGCCGGCCGACATCCTGGGCTCCGAGGTGCTGGAGGAGGGGGCGGATGGCCGGCGCGCCTTCCGCTTCATCCGCGGCCCCGTCTTCTGCCAGCTGCTGATGGCCGACGAGATCAACCGCGCCAGCCCGCGCACCCAGTCGGCGCTGCTGCAGGCCATGCAGGAGCGCCGGGTCGCCATCGCCGGCCAGGCGCACCCGCTGCCCGCCCCCTTCCACGTGCTCGCCACCCAGAACCCGATCGAGCAGGAGGGCA
This sequence comes from Teichococcus rhizosphaerae, assembly GCF_002631185.1. Taxonomy (GTDB): domain Bacteria; phylum Pseudomonadota; class Alphaproteobacteria; order Acetobacterales; family Acetobacteraceae; genus Pseudoroseomonas; species Pseudoroseomonas rhizosphaerae. The sequence goes on from NZ_PDNU01000049.1 coordinate 16,525, forward strand.
CCTACCCGCTGCCCGAGGCGCAGCTCGACCGCTTCCTGCTGGAGGTCGAGGTCACCTATCCCGACGAGGCGGCCGAGCGCGCCATGCTGCTGGCCACCACCGGCAGCGCCGAGGCGCGGCCCGAAAGGGCCATGACCGCTGCCGAGCTGCTGACGGCGCAGGCGCTGATCCGCCGCATCCCGGTGGGCGAGCAGGTGCTGGACGCCATCCTGAGGCTGGTGCGCGGCGCCCGGCCCGAAACCGCCGCGCTGCCGGCGGTGCGGCAGCATTTGGCCTGGGGCCCGGGGCCCCGCGCCGCGCAGGCGCTGATGCTGGCCACCCGCGCCCGCGCCGTGCTCGACGGCCGCCTCGCTCCCAGCGTGGAGGACGTGCTGGCGCTCGCCGAGCCGGTGCTGCGCCACCGCATGGCGCTGAACTTCTCCGCCCGCGCCGATGGCGTGAAGCTCGCCGACGTGATCGGCGCGCTGAAGGCGAGCCTTGGCTGAGCCGGGCATGGCCGGACCGGGTTGGCCCCCCGGGCCGGGCAGGGCCGGGCTGGGCGGCCCGTCCGCCGTCCTCGCCGCCGAGGCGCTGGGCGGCCGCCTGCCGCCGCTGGTGGTGGCGGCCGAGCGTGTCGCCGCGACCGTGATGCAGGGCGTGCACGGGCGCCGCCGCGCCGGCCAGGGCGACGCCTTCTGGCAGTTCCGCCCTTATCTGGTGGGCGACGCGGTGGGCCGCATCGACTGGCGGCAGAGCGCCCGGTCGGACCGCCTCTTCGTGCGCGAGACCGAATGGGAGGCGGCGCAGAGCGTGGCGCTGTGGCGCGATGCCGCGCCGGGCATGTCCTGGCGCGGCGGCGAGGGGCGCCCCGAGAAACGCGAGCGGGCCGAGCTGCTGCTGCTGGCGCTGGCCTCGCTGCTGCTGCGCGGCGGCGAGCGGGTGCGGCTGCTGGGCGCCCGCCGCGCCTTTGCCGGGCGCGGCGCCCTGGCGCCCCTGGCCGAGGCCCTGTCGCGCCACGCCCCGCCCCCGGCCGACGATGCCCTGCCCCGCCATGCCCGCGCCGTGCTGTTCGGCGACTTCCTGGCGCCGCTGGAAGAGACGCGCGCGGCGGTGGCGGCGCTGGCCGGGCGCGGCGTGCGCGGCCATCTGCTCCAGGTGCTGGACCCGGCGGAGGAGACGCTGCCCTATGCCGGGCGCGTCCGCTTCGAGGGCGTCGCGGCGGCGAACCCGGAAACCCCCCTGCTGCTGCCGCGCGTCGAGGGCGTGCGCGCCCTGTACGCGGAGCGGCTGGCGGCGCACCGGGCGGGGCTTTCCGCCATCGCGGGTGCTGCCGGGTGGTCCTTCGCCACCCACCGCACCGACATGCCGCCGGAGGCCGCCCTGCTGGCGTTGTGGCAGGCGCTGGCGCCCGGCCCGCCCTGAGGTGGCCGTCCCAGAAGGAAAGGCTCGCGCGTGCTGTCCCTCGGTCCGATCGGCTTCGTCGCCCCCTGGTTGCTGCTGGCCCTGCCGGCGCTGCCGCTGATCTGGTGGCTGCTGCGCGTCACGCCCCCGGCGCCGCGCCGGCAGGCCTTTCCGGCGCTGCGCCTGTTGCGCGACCTGCCGGCGCCGGAGGAAACCCCCGCCCGCACGCCCTGGTGGCTGCTGCTGCTGCGCCTGGCCGCCGCGGCGCTGATCGTGCTGGGGCTGGCGCGCCCCGTCTGGGGGCCGGGGGCCGCGACGCAGGGGGATGGGCCGCTGCTGCTGGTGGTGGATGATGGCTGGCCCAGCGCCGCCGGCTGGCCGGCCCGCGCCGCCGCCGCCCAGGCCGCGCTGGAGGCCGCCGCCCGGGAAGGCCGCCGCGCCGCGCTCCTCGCCACCGCGCCGCCCGAAAGCGGCGAGGCGCCGCGCCCCACCGCGCTGATGCCGGCCGAGGCGCTGCGTGCCCGGCTGGCCGCGCTGCGCCCGAAGCCCTGGGCGCCGGACCGCGCCGCCGCCCTGGCCGCGCTGCGCGACTGGTCGGCGCAGCAGCCCGGCGGCTTCGCCAGCCTCTACCTGGCCGATGGCGTGGAGCACCAGGCGGAGGGGGATGGCTTCACCCCCCTGGCCGAGGCGCTCGCGGCCGCCGGCCCGCTGACGCTCGCCCGCGCCGAGGGCCGCCCCGCCCACCTGCTGCTGCCGCCCCGCGCCGAGCCGGACCGGCTGCACCTTGCCCTGCGCCAGACGCCCGCCGCGGCGCCGGCCGAGGTGGCGGTGCTGGCCCGCACCGGCGATGGCCGCGCCCTGGCCCGCGCCGTCATCCCCATCCCCGCCGGCGCGGGCCAGGGCGAGGCGGCGCTCGCCCTGCCCATCGAGATCCGCAACCAGATCACCCGGCTGGAGATCGAGGGGGAGGAAACGGCGGGCGCCGCCGTGCTGCTGGACGAGCGCTTCCGCCGCCGCCCCGTGGGGCTGGTCGGCCCGGTGGAGCAGGGCGCCTCCACGCCGCTGATCGGCCCGCTCTACTACCTGGAGCGGGCGCTGGAGCCCCATGCCGAGCTGCGCCAGGGCAACGGCACGGGCAACGGCACGGGCAGCGGCGCCATCGCCTCTCTGCTGTCGCGCCAACTCGCGGTGATGGTGCTGGCCGACCGGCCCCTGCCCGAGGACACCGAGCGCGCCGCGCTCGCCCGCTGGGTCGAGGAGGGCGGCACGCTGATCCGCTTCGCCGGGCCGCGCCTGGCCGAGAGCCCCGACCCGCTGCTGCCGGTGCGGCTGCGCGCGGGCGAGCGGCAGCTCGGCGGGGCGCTCTCCTGGGAGCAGCCGCAGGGCCTCGCCCCCTTCGCCGACGGCTCGCCCTTCGCCGGCCTCGCCCCCCCCGCCGAGGTCACCGTCTCCACCCAGGTGCTGGCCGAGCCCGGGCCGCAGCTCGCCGACCGGAGCTGGGCGCGGCTGGCCGACGGCACGCCGCTGGTCACCGCCGAGGCGCGGGGCGCCGGGCGCATCGTGCTGTTCCATGTCACCGCCAACGCGGAATGGTCCAACTTGCCGCTTTCCGGCCTGTTCATCGACATGCTGCGACGCGTGGTGGCGCTTTCCTCCGGCGTGGCGGGCGCGGAGGGCAGCCAGCCACTGGCGCCGCTCGAGACGATGGACGGCTTCGGCCGGCTCGGCCCGGCGCCGGGCGGCGCGGGGGCGATTGCCGCCAACCGCTTCGCCGATACCGCGCCGGGGCCGCGCCACCCGCCGGGCTGGTATGGCGTGCCGGGGGAGGGGGGCGAGCGCCGCGCGCTGAACCTCTCCGCCAGCCTGCCCGCGCCGCGCCCGGCGGCGGCGCCGCCCGCCGGCACGGCGCTGCAGGCCATCGGCGGCGTGCCGGCCGAGCGGGACCTCGGGCCCTGGCTGCTGGCGGCGGCGCTGCTGCTGCTGGCGGCGGACCTGCTGCTCTCGCTGGCGCAGCGCGGGCTGGTCGGGCGCGCGGCACGGCTGGCGGCGCTGCCGCTGCTGCTGGCACTGGCCGCCGGGCCCGTCCGGGCCCAGGCCCAGGGCCAGGCGCAGCCGGGCTGGCAGCAGATGCCGCTGGCCACCCGCATCGGCTTCGTCGCCAGCGGCGATGCCGGGCTCGACGAGACGGTGCGGCAGGGGCTCGCCGGCCTGTCCGACTACGTCAACCGCCGCACCGCCGCCGCCCTGGCCGAGCCGGTGGCCATCCGCCCCGGGCAGGACGACCTTTCCACCCTGCCGCTGCTCTACTGGGTGGTCACCGCCGGGACGCCGACGCCCGACGGCGCGGCAGCCGGCGCGCTGAACGACTTCATGCGCCAGGGCGGCATCATCCTCATCGACACGCGCGGCGAGGGCTCGGGCGAAGGCTTCTCTCCCGGTGCCGCCGCCGCGCTCGGCCGGGTGACGCGGCCGCTCGCCATCCCGCCGCTCGCCCCCGTCTCGCCCGAGCATGTGCTGACCCGCGCCTTCTACCTGCTGCCGCCCGAACTGCCGGGGCGCTTCGCCGGCGGGCAGGTCTGGGTCTCGCGGCAGGAGGACCGGGCGAATGACAGCGTCAGCCCCGTCATCATCGGCGGGCATGACTGGGTGGGGGCCTGGGCCGTGGACGAGCGGGGGGCCAACCCCTTCGCCGTGATCCCCGGCGGCAGCCGGCAGCGGACGCTGGCCTACCGCTTCGGGGTGAACCTCGTGATGTACGCGCTCACCGGCAACTACAAGGGCGACCAGGTCCATGTGCCCGCCATCCTGGAAAGGCTGGGCAATTGAGGCGGAAGGCGGAGTAACGCACCATGCGCCAGGTCATCGCGGGACTGGATTTCGCGCCCATCCTGCCGCCCTGGCTGCTCGGCGCGCTGGGGCTCGTCGCGCTGCTGGCGCTGCTGCCCGCGCTGTGGCGGCGGGCGCGGGGGGCGGGGTGGCGGGCGCTCTCCTTCGCCGTGCTGCTGCTGGCGCTGGCCAATCCGCGCCTCGTCGAGGAAACGCGGGAAACCCGGCCGGACATCGCGCTCCTGGTGCAGGACCGCAGCGATTCCGCCCGCATCGGCCCCCGCGCCGCGCAGCTCGACGCGGCGCGCGCCGCCATCGAGCAGGCCGCCGCCCGCTTCCCCGACCTGGAGCTGCGCGCCATCGACCTGCCGGAAGGCGGCCGCCAGGGCACAAGGCTGTTTTCCGCCATCGACCGGGCGCTGGCCGACATCCCGCGCGCGCGGCTGGCCGGCGTCGTCGCGCTGACCGACGGGCAGGCGCACGACATCCCGGCCCAGCCCTCCTTCGCCGCGCCGCTGCACCTGGTGCTGCCCGGCCAGCCGGGCGAGACGGACCGGCGCATCCGCGTCATCGAGGCGCCGGGCTACGGCATCGTCGGCCGCAGCGTCGAGCTGCGCGTGGTGGTGGAGGACCTCGGCACGCGCGAGACGGGCGGCGCCGTGCGCCTGACCCTGCGGCGGGACGGCGCGCCGCCGCGCGTGGAAAGCGTGCCGCTCGGCCGCGAGCACCGCATCGCCCTGCCCGTCGAGCGCGGCGGGCCGAGCGTGGTGGAGCTGACCGCCGAGGCGCGGCCGGGCGAGGTCTCGCCCCTCAACAACCGCGCCGTGGTGACGGTGAACGGGGTGCGGGACCGGCTGCGCGTGCTGCTGGTCTCGGGCGAGCCGCATTCGGGCGAGCGCACCTGGCGCCGGCTGCTGAAGGCGGACCCGAATGTCGATCTGGTCCACTTCACCATCCTGCGGCCTCCCGAGAAGGACGACCTGACGCCGCTGAACGAGCTGGCGCTGATCGCCTTTCCGGTGCGCGAGCTGTTCCAGGTGAAGCTGCGCGAGTTCGACCTGATCGTCTTCGACCGCTTCAGCAACCGCGGCATCCTGCCGCCCATGTATCTGCGCAACATCGCCGATTATGTGCGCGGCGGCGGCGCGTTGCTGCTGTCCGTGGGGCCGGAGTTCTCCGGGCCCGCAAGCCTGGCCGCCACGCCGCTGGGGCAGGTGCTGCCGGCCCGGCCGGCCGGCAACGGCATGGGCAACGGTGTGGCCAATGGCAGCGTGGCCGAGGGCGCCTTCCGCCCGCGCGTCACCGAGGCGGGGGCGCGCCACCCCGTCACCCAGGGGCTCGCCGGCGCCAATGCGGGCAATGCCGAGCCGGGCTGGGGCCGCTGGTACCGCCACCTCCGCGCCCAGCCGCAGAGCGGCGTGACGGTGATGGACGGCCCCGGCGGCGACCCCCTGCTGCAGCTCGACCGGGTGGGGGAGGGGCGCGTCGCCCTGCTGCTCTCGGACCAGATCTGGCTCTGGTCGCGCGGGCATGACGGCGGCGGCCCGCAGGCCGAGCTGCTGCGCCGCGCCGCCCACTGGCTGATGAAGGAGCCGGAGCTGGAGGAGGAGGACCTGACCGCCCGCATCGAGGGCGGCACCCTGTCCGTCACCCGCCGCAGCGTCGAGGCCGGGGCACCGCCCGAGATCACGGTGACCGCGCCGGACGGCACGGTGACGCGCCGCGCGCCGCGGCCGGCGGGGGG